>CAUAFT010000007.1 GCA_958428365.1 uncultured Lachnospiraceae bacterium
TTCACAAATCTTATATCAGTTTTTGACGTTTACACAAAACTTGAAACGGTCTCAGATTTTTTTAGCTGGTATCTCTATCTCTGGGATGAAGATATAAGTGTTTTTTTACAGACATTGATTGAAGCTTTTGAAAAATACGACTATTCCATAATTGTTTTGGAACGGGATGTTGCCAGAGATCTTCTGAAAAATTTATATTACGAGCTATTACCGGCTGTATTGCGTAAAAATCTGGGAGAATTTTATACACCTGACTGGCTGGCAGAATTTTTAGTGGAAGATTTACAGCCTGAAATCAGTGCGGATAAAGCATTTCTAGACCCTACATGTGGTTCCGGTACGTTTTTGGTCATACTTATTAAGAAGTTTATCAATCATTATGGAACGGATCTTTCATCAAAAGAACTTTTGAAAATCATTACTGATAATGTGAAGGGATATGATCTGAATCCGTTGGCAGTTATATGTGCACGCGCCAACTATATTATTGCGTTAGGAGATTTATTGTCCGAGCTGGAGACTTCTGTTGAGATTCCTGTGTATTTATGTGATGTAATGTTAACGGTTTTGGAAGGATATGAAGAAGGGAAAGGATGTTATATTATTCCGACGAAAGCAGGAATATTCACGGTTCCTAAAAAACTTGTTGATTTAAGAAAAGTAAACAGTGTACTCGATATTGTAAATAAATGCATTCATCGAGGTCTTGAGAAAAAATCATTTGAAATATCATTAAAGAAAAGTTTGCCGGAATTAGGCGGGCAGTTATCAGAAAAAGAATATCAGATGCTTCTGGATTTTTATCAGCAGATGGAAGATTTGAATGAAAGAAAATTAGATGGAGTCTGGGCGAATGTTATAAAAAATGCTTTTGCACCGGTGTTCCAGAAAAAAGTGGATTATATCATAGGAAATCCTCCATGGATAGACTGGCAGAATCTGCCGGAAAATTATAGAGATTCCATACAAAAATATTGGTACGACTATCATGTTTTTGACCACAAAGGTCAAAAAGCGCAATTAGGTAGTGCGCATGATGATATCTCCGTACTTATGACATATGTCATTATGGACAATTTTCTGAAAGATGGAGGAAGGCTGGCGTTTGTAATCAATCAGAATCTATTGCAGGCATCTGGCGGGGGTGATGGCTTCAGAAAGTTCAGTATAAAAGAAAAAATCCCGGTAAGTGTGAAAACGGTAAATGATTTTGTGGATGTTGAACCATTTAAAAGTCTGGGAGTGAATAATAAAACCGCCACAGTCGTGCTGCAAAAAAATGAGATGAATAAGTACCCGGTTGTTTATAAGAAGTGGTATAAATGTGGAAAAAAAGCAGTTCATGCTAACGAGAGAAAAGAAGTGATTTTTACAAAGGAAATAAGGTGTAAAGAACTGTATGCTTCACCGATTAACGAGTATAATTCTCCATGGATGATTACTACGCAGGAGGATAAAAAAGTATTTGAAAAAATGATAAATAAAAAAGGGAAATTGGCCTACCGTGCAAGAAAAGGTGTAGATACCAGCGCAAATGCTATTTTCTGGGTGAAAGAAAAGAAAAAAATCAATTCGAATTTAATATATGTGGATAATTCACCGGAAAATAGTCGGAAAAACATTTCTAAAATTTCCAATTATCCAATGGAAACGGATTTCTTATATCCGTTGTTAAGAGGAAAAGATGTAAAAAAGTGGAAATATCAGTTGGAATATTCCATTGTGCTTCCGTACACTGATGATGGAAAAGTTGTGGCTAAGGAGGAGCTGCTAACACAGTGCCCAAATACATTTGACTACTTTTATGAAGATAGAAATGGATTTATTCCCATCCTGAGGGAGAGGGCTACATATAAAAAGTTTATTTTAAGACGGGATGAGAGGGCACCGGAATATTCGTTATATAACATAGGGGAATACACATTTTCTCCGTATAAGGTTGTATGGAAGGCTTTGGCGAAAGATGTTGCTGCGGTCACCATTTCGCAGGATGAAGGACGTATGCTTATACCTGACCATAATTTATTAATGGTTCCACTGGAGAATGAAGCGGAGGCATATTATTTGACGGGGATTTTAAATGCGGATATTGTTTCGAGATTTGTAAATGCCTATGTTGCCTGGTTTATATCAGGGCATATTCTGGAAAGACTAAATATACCAAAATACTGTGAGAAAGATATAATTCATAATGAAATTGCAACTTTGTCCCAAATGGCTCACATGGCGGCGAAGGACGATGAAAGAGAATTGCAGAAAATTGAGATGAAACTTAATGAAAAAGTAAGCGGATTATTATTGAACTAACGGATAGGATGAGAAGTCTGGACAGTTCAAATGAGGAGGACGATTTCGTGGATCATTTCGTATTACATTCAGAATACAAACCAACCGGCGACCAGCCTCAGGCGATTGAAGATCTGGTACGCGGTTTTGAGGAGGGCAACCAGTTCCAGACCCTTCTTGGCATCACAGGCTCCGGTAAGACCTTTACCATGGCGAATGTCATCGCCAGATTAAATAAACCAACCCTGATCATATCCCACAATAAGACTCTGGCAGGGCAGTTCTACGGCGAGTTCAAAGAATTTTCCCGGAGAATGCGGTGGAATACTTTGTTTCCTAGTTTACGTGGATAGAGAAAATTGCCTTATTTAGTGTTATTTGGTGCTGATTCGTCCATATTTTGTGGACAAAAAAGTTAATATGGACTAAATAACACTGGATGGACGGGTGGAATTTGTGACCTGTATTCGTGTAATGGACGGGATAACACTAGATAGAAAAACGAGATCTTAATATTTATATGGTAAAAGAAATAAGGAGATTAGGAAGTATTGGAGTTTTGGATTAGTGAATCGGAAAAAATAGAACGAAGAAAAAAGTGGAAACAGGATTTTCAAAGTATTAGGCAAGATGTATATTCTTTTTTATGAATACTGCAATAGAAAAGGGGTTTGAAAATCGAGAGGGACAATGGGATATGTCTTTTGAAATAGTCGATGCTATGAAGAATCGGCAACATATTCTGGTGGAAGCAGGTGTTGGAATCGGGAAGACATTTGCTTATATTGTTCCTCTTTTATATTACTATAAAAGATATAAGATACTTGTTTCGGAGCGTGAAAAATCAGCAGACGGGACAGTGAAACAGGAAATCAAGATTTACTATAGTTTTCACTTGGTGGGAGATATAGCGTATTTTCCAGTATGTATTCCATTGCGGACAGCAGACAGGTAAAAAAGAAAATGACATTTATGAATCTCTGTGTTAGAATGGAGATAATAAAAAGAAACAGACACCACATTTCATTGTTTGAAAGGATGAATGTAATGTATAAAGTAGAGATTAAATTTGATTCTAACAACCTGACGCCTGACGATATGGAAAAAATCTGTGAGCAGACAGACCGGATTTTCGAGGAAGAAGATTTGGATTGTGCAGGCAGGGAGCCAGGAATGAGGGTATACCTTGACCGGGGACGCAAGCAGGATTATGGAAGATTCTGGGCAGCGATCTTTGCATTGAAAAATGCGGCGGGGATTTCAAAGCATTTGCAGGAATGTTTCTGGTACAATGGAAATGAAAAAGAAAATCTGATTACTGAATTTATGAGGAACTAAACTGATGGACAGCACGCAGAGGAAAGGTATCAATTTTGATTTGGATACCGAGGCTTTAAAGGAGCATTATCCAAAAGGAGACTGGCATAATGCCTATTATGATGTGCGGGCGTATTTTGAAAGAAACGGATTTGAGCATATACAAGGTTCCGGTTATCATTCTGTTGAGATTATGACAGAGGCACGTGCAATGGCTGTTATTTATCAGATGACCAAAGAATTTCCGTGGTTAAATTATTGTGTGAGCGTGTGTACGATTTCAGATGTACCCGAATTATATGATATTTCCCATGTATTTGAGCGGGAGGCACAGCGCCTGTCAGAAGAAGAAACATAAAAATAAAATCGTAAATTTACATAGCTGATTGGTTTTCAAAATGAGAATCAGTCGGCTATTTTTATGACCGGATATTTAAAAATGCCGCAGGCAATATCTACTCATGGACAGGAAAGGAAGTGAAATTTATGCCATATATCGCACCGGAAGTTGTGCGGGAAGCGAAGCGAATGGACTTGCTGACGTATCTGAAAAACTATGAGCCAACGAACTGGAAGGCATTATTATATTTCATTTAAAGACGGGCAGGGAGCGTTGCATGAATTTGAGATTAGCAAGACACTGTATGACGCATTTAATGATTTTGAATTGCGGGATATTTCCTATTTGCATAATTGTATTCCGGCACATATGTAGTCTATGCAAATGTGAAAGTAAAAGATTTGCAGGCGCAGAACAAAAGTTCGATTTTCTCTGTACTTTTGTTATTGTATATGATATAATTGAAATCCGAGTAACTGGTAAATACTAACCGTGTTATCTCGTGTTTTGTAGTGTTATTTAGTTTCAAAAATACGGTTTTGTGACCTTCATTCGTGTAATTGGCATTTTAACTACTATTCACCAGCCTTAAAAGGACATTTTACACGAATTGAAATCCAAATCACACGAATTTTGGGCGAATAGACAAACTTTTATTGGGTCACAAATGGAGGTGGATTGATGAATAAATTCAAATTACATGCCCCATACCAGCCTACAGGCGACCAGCCCCAGGCGATTGAAGATCTGGTACGCGGTTTTGAGGAGGGCAATCAGTTCCAGACCCTCCTCGGTGTCACCGGCTCCGGTAAGACCTTTACCATGGCGAATGTCATCGCCAGATTAAATAAACCAACCCTGATCATATCCCACAATAAGACTCTGGCAGGGCAGCTCTACGGCGAGTTCAAAGAATTTTTCCCGGAGAATGCGGTGGAATACTTTGTTTCCTACTACGACTACTATCAGCCGGAGGCCTATGTGCCATCCACCGACACCTATATCGCAAAGGATTCTTCCATCAACGAAGAGATCGACAAGCTGCGGCTCTCCGCGACTGCGGCGCTGGTGGAGAGAAAAGACGTTATCGTCATCGCCAGCGTTTCCTGTATCTACGGTTTGGGAAGCCCGGAAGATTACATGGGTATGATGGTATCCCTGCGCCCCGGCATGGAAAAGGACAGGGATGAGGTCATCCGCTCCCTTATTGATATTCAGTATACACGAAATGAGATGGATTTTGAGCGGGGAACCTTCCGTGTCCACGGCGATGTGGTGGAGATCTTCCCGGCAAACAACAGTGATACGGCGGTCCGGGTAGAATTTTTCGGAGACGAGATTGACAGGATCACCGAAGTGGACGTTCTGACGGGAGAAATCAAAAGCAGGCTGGAACACATCTCTATTTTTCCGGCTTCCCACTATGTAGTGCCTCAGGAGAAGATCAACCGCGCCTGTGACAACATTGAACAGGAATTGGAAGAGCGGGTAAAATACTTCAAAGGGGAGGACAAGCTGTTAGAAGCGCAGCGGATTGCGGAGAGAACTAACTTTGACATTGAGATGTTAAAGGAAACGGGATTTTGCAGTGGAATAGAGAACTATTCAAGACATCTCTCCGGGATGCCGGAGGGGGCTACGCCTCATACCCTGATGGATTACTTCAAGGATGACTTTCTGATTATTGTGGACGAGTCCCATATCACCATCCCCCAGGTGCGTGGAATGTATGCCGGAGACCAGGCGAGAAAGACCACCCTTGTGGATTATGGGTTCCGCCTTCCATCGGCAAAAGATAACCGCCCTTTGAATTTTGAAGAATTTGAGAGTAAAATAGATCAGATGCTGTTCGTATCGGCAACCCCGAATGTCTATGAAGAGGAACATGAGCTGCTTCGGACAGAACAGATCATCCGTCCGACGGGACTTCTGGATCCTGAGGTGGACGTCCGACCCGTGGAGGGTCAGATCGACGATCTGCTGGCGGAGGTGAAAAAAGAGACGGCGAACCATAACAAGGTGTTGGTCACCACCCTGACCAAACGTATGGCGGAGGATCTTACCGATTATATGCGCGAGGTGGGGATCCGGGTAAAATATCTCCACTCCGATGTGGACACCCTGGAAAGAGCCGAGATCATCCGGGATCTGCGTCTGGATGTCTTCGACGTTCTCGTGGGTATCAACCTTTTAAGGGAGGGACTGGATATCCCGGAGATCACCCTTGTGGCAATTCTCGACGCAGACAAAGAAGGTTTTCTGCGTTCCCATACCTCCCTGATCCAGACCATTGGAAGGGCGGCTCGTAACCAGAGCGGACACGTTATCATGTATGCGGATACGATTACGGATTCCATGCGTCTGGCGATCGATGAGACGAAGAGAAGACGCGACATCCAGATGCAGTATAACAGAGAACACGGAATTACGCCGAAAACCATTGAAAAATCCGTCCGGGACTTAATCAGTATCTCCAAGAAGGTGGCAAAGGAAGAAATCGACTTCAAGAAAGACCCGGAATCCATGAGCAGAGAGGAGCTGGAAAAGCTCATCAAAGACATCAAAAAACAGATGGACCGTGCGGCGGCGGATCTGAACTTCGAGGCGGCGGCAGAGCTGCGTGATAAAATGCTGGAATTACGCCGGATGGTAGAAGAAATAAAAGGAAATGCTGAAAAGAAATAGATAGAAACTAAACGGAGGAACAAATGAAGGAAAGGAAATATATCAAAATAAGAGGAGCAAACGAGCACAATCTAAAGCATTTGGATATCGACATTCCCCGGAATGAGTTCGTGGTTTTGACAGGACTCAGCGGTTCCGGAAAATCCTCTCTGGCATTTGACACCATCTATGCCGAGGGACAGAGACGCTACATGGAATCTCTTTCTTCCTATGCAAGGCAGTTTTTAGGGCAGATGGAAAAACCGAATGTGGATAAGATCGAGGGACTCTCCCCTGCGATATCCATAGACCAGAAGTCCACCAACCGCAATCCCCGTTCCACAGTGGGAACGGTCACGGAGATCTACGATTACCTGCGTCTGCTCTACGCCCGCATAGGGATCCCGCACTGTCCTGTCTGCGGAAAAGAGATCAAAAAACAGACCGTGGATCAGATGGTAGATCATATCATGGAGCTGCCGGAAAAAACGAAGATCCAGCTTTTAGCTCCGGTAGTCCGTGGACGGAAAGGAATGCACCAGAAGCTGTTTGAAAAAGCAAAGCGCAGCGGTTATGTTCGTGTTCAGGTGGATGGAAACATCTATGAGCTGACAGAAGAGATTACCCTGGATAAAAACATCAAGCACAATATTGAGATCGTAGTGGACCGCCTGGTGGTAAAAGAGGGCATTGAAAAACGTCTGACGGATTCCATTGAAAATGTCCTGGAACTGGCGGACGGATTAATGATGGTGGATATCATCGGAGGCGAGACCCTGCAATTTTCCCAGAGTTTCTCCTGCCCGGACTGCGGCGTCAGCATTGATGAGATCGAGCCGAGAAGTTTTTCATTTAACAATCCGTTTGGCGCCTGCCCGGAGTGCTTCGGATTGGGATACAAGATGGAATTTGATGAGGATCTAATGATACCGGATAAGAGTCTTGCTATTTCCGAGGGAGCGATCCAGGTTCTGGGCTGGCAGTCCTGTACGGATCCCTCCAGTTATACGTATGCCATCTTAAAGGCGTTGGCAGAGGAGTATGATTTTGACCTGGACACCCCTTATCAGGATCTGCCGGAGGATATCCGAAAAATGCTGATCCACGGAACGGATGGAACCTCTGTAAAAGTCTACTATAAGGGACAGCGCGGAGAAGGAGTCTATGACGTTGCCTTTGAAGGGTTGATAAAAAATGTACAGAGGCGTTATCGGGAGACTGGTTCCGAGACGACAAAACAGGAATACGAGACCTTTATGCGGATCACCCCCTGCAAGGTCTGCAAAGGACAGCGATTGAAAAAAGAATCCCTTGCCGTAACCGTCTGCGATAAAAATATCCATGAGATCACCACCATGTCCATAAAGAACCTTCATGAATTTGTAAACCATATGGATCTGACCAGGCAACAGCAGTTGATCGGAGATCAGATAATCAAAGAAGTCCGGGCGAGAGTGGGATTTTTGATGGACGTGGGTCTGGATTACCTGACCCTTGCCCGTGCGACGGGAACACTTTCCGGCGGAGAAGCGCAGCGCATCCGCCTTGCCACACAGATCGGCTCCGGGCTGGTGGGGGTCGCCTATATTCTGGACGAGCCGAGTATCGGACTGCATCAGCGGGATAACGATAAACTTTTAAATACGCTTAGAAATCTGACGGATCTGGGCAATACCCTGATCGTGGTGGAACACGACGAGGATACCATGCTGGCGGCGGACTATGTGGTGGATATCGGACCGGGAGCCGGGGAACACGGCGGGGAAGTCGTGGCGGCAGGTACGGCGGAAGAGATCATGAAAAATGAGGATTCCATCACCGGAGCCTACCTAAGCGGAAGGATACAGATACCGATTCCGACGGAGCGCAGAAAACCCACCGGATTTTTGAAGATCAAAGGAGCCAGGGAAAACAACCTGAAAAATATCGATGTGGAGGTTCCGCTGGGAGTCATGACTTGTATTACTGGAGTCTCCGGTTCGGGAAAGAGCTCCCTTACGAATGAGATTCTCTACAAGACTCTGGCGAAAAAATTAAACCGTGCCAGAACGATACCCGGAGCTCATAGTAAGATCGAGGGTGTGGAACTGCTGGATAAGGTCATCGACATCGACCAGTCCCCGATCGGAAGAACGCCCCGTTCCAATCCGGCTACCTATACGGGAGTCTTTGATATGATACGGGATCTTTTTGCGGCGACGCCGGACGCCAAGGCAAAGGGATATAAAAAGGGAAGATTCAGCTTCAATGTAAAGGGAGGCAGATGTGAGGCATGTGCGGGAGACGGTATCCTGAAAATAGAGATGCACTTTCTGCCGGACGTCTATGTACCCTGCGAGGTATGCCAGGGAAAACGCTACAACCGGGAGACTCTGGATGTAAAATATAAGGGAAAGAGTATCTACGACGTTTTGGATATGACGGTGGAGGAGGCGCTGACCTTCTTTGAGAACGTTCCTTCCATTCACCGGAAGATCCAGACCCTCTATGATGTGGGGCTCTCCTATGTAAAACTGGGGCAGCCATCCACGACCCTGTCCGGCGGCGAGGCGCAGCGGATCAAGCTGGCGACGGAGCTGAGTAAGCGAAGTACCGGAAAAACCATCTACATCCTGGATGAGCCTACCACAGGACTTCACTTCGCTGACGTCCATAAGCTGATCGAGATCCTTCGCAGGCTTTCCGAGGGAGGCAACACGGTTGTAGTCATCGAGCACAATCTGGATGTGATCAAGACAGCCGACTATATTATTGATATGGGACCGGAGGGCGGAGACGGCGGCGGAACCGTTATTGCTCAGGGAACGCCGGAAGAGGTTGCGCAGGTGCCGGAATCCTACACGGGACAATATCTTAAGAAATATTTGAAAAAGAAATAGAACGAATATGTAATAGACAGAGACTTCCAGAGGAGGTGTCTGTCTATTTTGTAAGATGTATATAGGGAAGGGGAGATAAGATGAAGCTGTTTAGAGCTTTGCCAAAAGATGAAAATGAATTAAATAGTGATGAGCGCGCATTTCAGGCTGATAGTATGAATCCTAATCTCATTATTTTAGATGAAGTATATAGTCATATTATCCCCTCTCATAAATTGTCTCAAGCGAGTGCCAGGCGGGTCATCTATTCATTCACAGACGACATAGACGTGGCAGATATGCTTGTGAAAAAATATCCTCAAACATATAGTAAAATAGCATGTATCAATGTAAATCTTACAGAAGAGTCCTCGGCTTTCGCTGCAAAGGACGAGAATATTTTCTGTGTAAAACCTGTTTTCAGGCTGGCTGATTGGATTGATATGGCAGCATATAAAATAAATAAAAGTGAAGAATACAGTGCGATCCTGACAGTGGATAATACAAATTATGCGCAAGCTCCCATCCCTCTGATAAATATATTGGTTCCAAGCAGATGGGGAGCCCTAAGCCTGGCTCGCAGTTACAGGGAGTACGCAGTCATATGTCGGGACATTGTTCCTGCAATACTTACAGAAGAAGAGATTGAAGCTGAAAAAAGCAAGAAGAAAGTAATAGATTACGATTTATTGCTCTTGGACGATGTTGATACAAAGAGAAAAGTAATAGAAAGTTTAATCAGCGATCTTAAAACCCTTGATATATCCGAAGCACATAAAGAGTATTTGCTTAGGATGTTAAATGACAGGCTATGAAGCAGTATTTTCTTCTCTACTTTGGAGTTGCGCAATATGCCAGGAGAGAAGTGACATAGCGACTTTTGATGAGACTATAGCATAAAAAAGCTCCCATCTCTGGGAGCTAAATTTCGGGGAGTACTGCCCAGGCTCTAGGAGCCTGAGCAGTATGAGTTATGAAAAATTATATTAGCCTTAGCTAGTACTTCTATAATATACCGTGATTTTGTGAATAAATCATGAACGAAAAGTAAATAATATGTGAAACATCAAAAAGGTTTTTAAGAAAACCTTAAATTTGACAAAATCGAAAAAAACACTTTAAAAACGTTTCATCATTGTATATAATAAGAATAAATATGGAAAAATGTGTATCATAGGCTTTTTAATGGATGATAATGACCGTACATCGGTCATGATAAGATATAGGTAGGAGAAGCAGGAAAGGAGAAACGTTGCAATGGTTTCAACAGACATTGGAATTGATTTAGGTACAGCCAGTATCTTGGTATATATTAAAGGAAAGGGTGTTGTGTTAAAGGAGCCGTCCGTAGTGGCTTTTGACCGCGACACAAATAAGATCAAAGCCATCGGTGAGGAAGCGAGACTGATGCTGGGAAGAACACCGGGAAATATCGTAGCGGTCAGACCTCTGCGTCAGGGTGTTATTTCCGATTATACCGTAACGGAAAAAATGATCAAGTATTTTATTCAGAAGGCAATGGGTAAGAAGAGCTTCCGCAAACCGCGTATTTCCGTCTGTGTGCCAAGCGGCGTTACAGAGGTGGAGAAAAAGGCGGTAGAGGATGCGACTTATCAGGCAGGCGCCAGAGAAGTCTCTATTATAGAAGAACCGATTGCGGCGGCGATTGGAGCCGGAATCGACATTGCAAGACCTTGTGGAAACATGATCGTGGATATCGGAGGAGGAACTTCGGATATTGCAGTCATCTCCCTGGGAGGTTCTGTAGTTAGTACTTCTATAAAAATAGCTGGGGACGACTTTGACGAGGCGATCGTTCGTTATATGAGAAAGAAACACAACCTTCTGATCGGTGAGAGAACCGCAGAGGATATTAAGATCAAGATAGGAACCTGTTTCCCGCTGGCACAGCCGGAGGTTATGGATGTGCGGGGACGTAATCTGGTGACGGGACTTCCAAAGACCGTACAGGTAAGCTCCGAGGAGACGGAAGAAGCTCTTCGGGAGGCAACACTTCAGATCGTGGAAGCTGTACACAGCGTATTGGAGAAGACCCCGCCGGAGCTGGCAGCGGATGTTGCCGACCGGGGCATCGTTCTGACAGGAGGCGGCGCGCTGCTCCGTGGACTGGAGGAGCTGATCGAGGATCGCACAGGCATCAATACCATGACGGCAGAGGAACCGATGACCTGCGTGGCGATCGGTACAGGAAAATTTGTGGAATTTTTATCAGGAAACCATGAGGAGCCGAAATAGACCGGTGAATTCTGGCGGACTGAATCAGGGATGAATAGAACAAAACACAGGAAGTGTATAAGTGATGACATCGTATTTTTGCGGTGTCATTGCCCTTATCTGAAAGGAGATTATACATGGTAAAAGGACTCTACACAGCGTATACGGGAATGGTCAATGAACAGAACCGTATGGACATCATGACCAACAATCTGGCGAATGCCGATACCAACGGTTTTAAAAAGGAGGGAAGCACTTCCCAGACTTTTGCCGACACCTATGCTATCAAGATCAAGGATACCTCGGCTTGCAATATCCCAAGGACTTTGGGAGAGGTCAGCCTGGGAGTACATATTGGAGAGACCTACAGGGATTACAGCCAGGGTTCTTTTCAGGTGACGGACAGCCCTTATGATCTGGGGATCGCAGGAAATGGTTTTTTCGCCATATCCTATACCAATAAGCAGGGGGAGACTTCCATCAAATATACAAGGGATGGAGCTTTTACCGTGAATAAAGAAGGATATCTGGTGACCAAAGATGGAGATTATGTGTTGAACCAAAACGGAGCCATGAACGGCGATCCGGGGGCGGCCAACTATATCCGCATTGATCCGAATCAGGAGTTCACCATTGATGAACAGGGAAATATCTGGCAGAACAATGTCCTTGCGGGGCAGATTGGTCTGGTGGATTTTGCGGATTATAATTATCTGGAAAAATACGGAGAGAACCTGTATCAGACGGTAGACGGAGCGCAGGTCATAGCGGCAGAGGGTACTATTGAACAGGGAACGATCGAGGCGTCAAATGTTAATGTTGTGACCGAAATGGTCGATATGATTACTATAACCAGAGCCTATGAGGCAAATCAGAAGATCGTTCAGACGATTGACACCATGCTGGATAAGGCAGTTAATCAGGTAGGAAAGCTTTAATCTGAGGAGAAGAGAGGTGTTTTAATTATGATGAGAGCCCTATGGAGTGCAGCATCGGGAATGATTGCACAGCAGACAAATGTAGATACGATATCTAACAATATTGCAAATGTAAATACAACCGGATATAAGACGGAAAAGACAGAGTTTAAATCTCTCTTGTATCAAAATATTCAGGCGAGGACCACTACGGCAAATGGAGCCAACAAACCGGTTCCGGCTCAGGTGGGACTGGGAACCAGAGTGGCGTCCAATACGTCCATGTTTACACAGGGGGCGCTTCTGGACAGCGAGAGTGATACCGCTTTTGCCATTGACGGAGAGGGCTTCTTTGCGGTGCGGGGAGCAGACGGAGAGATCTATTATACGAGAAATGGTAACTTTAACTGGAGTATGGCGGCAGACGGCGGCGTGGTGCTGACCACCAGCAGCGGTTATCCGGTTCTGGACTCCAACGGCAATGAGATCCGTGTGCCGGACGGCGTAGTGGCGGAGAGAGTGAAGGCGACTGGTACGGGACAATTCTATTATCTGGATGATACGGGAAATGCCGTGGATATGAACCAGAGCTTTGGAATCTATCAGTTCAACAATCCGGCGGGATTGGAAAAATTGTCAGATTCTCTTTTGGAGGTGACAGCCGCTTCTGGAAATCCGTTGAATGAGGCAACCACGGGAGGCTTGCAGAGATCCAATGTGCGCCAGGGGTATCTGGAGGGTTCCAACGTACAGGTGGCGGACGAGATGGTCAATCTGATCGTGGCACAGAGAGCGTATGAATTAAATTCCAAGGCGATTCAGGCGGCGGATTCCATGTTAGAGCAGGCGAATCAGTTGAGAAGATAAATATAAGGAGTGATGATCCATGAGCATATCGATCGATACAATGAGCAGCTATTATAATCAGGCGACGGCTTCGGCTTCCGGTGCATCGGCAAACCGTTTGAACGACACGCTCTCCGGGGATCTGTCCAATGCTTCGGATGAGGAATTGATGGATGTCTGCAAGGATTTTGAAGCGTATTTTGTGGAACAGGTCATGAAGGAAATGAAGAAGATGATTCCGGAATCCGAGGATGAAGATGCTTCTATGGGACAGCTTCGGGATTATTTTGAGGAAGAGATGATTCAGCAGTATGCGGAGGAAGCAGTCGATAGTATGGATTTTGGGATTGCGCAGACGCTGTATGAGCAGATGAAGCGGAATTATAATTTATAAAAGAGCGAGTAAAAAAAGGCTGCCGGGGGCGGTCTTTTTTTGAGTGGAGAGGGGAAAAGGTTATGAGGCATGCGGCACAAACAGTAGTGTGATTTTGTGACCTTGTCCAGGAATAAGAACTTCTAAATATCCTTGGGGCTATGCTGTGGAGGTGGACGCAAACGGCGTCAACTCGCCATCCGTGGCTCGGTGCCGCCTTCATCAGACGTCGTGTCTGATGATTGCTGGGTATGGGCAAGGCTATTAAGAAGTTCTAATTCCTTTCCAAAAGTCACAAAATCACACTACTGTTTGTGCCGCATGCATATACGCTTTTGGGGACTCGGGTTGTGTTAAAATGTTTGGTGTATTAAAAGTGCTTTATGTTAGAAGTAGTGGGGGTGAAATGATGGATGGTTGGGGTGTCTGGTGTTGAGGATGCTGGATGATAGAGATGGTGTGGACTATAGGATATAGGATCAGGAGGATGAGATGGAAGAGGTTACGGGGTATGTGGAGCATATTGTGTTCCGCAATGCTGAGAATGGGTATACGGTGATGAATTTTGCGGGGGAGGAGGATGAGATTACCTGTGTGGGGACGTTTTCTGTGGTTAGCGAGGGGATGTATTTGAAATTGAGGGGGGAGTATATCGATCATCCCACGTATGGAGTGCAGTTGAAGGTGGAGTCTTTTGAGGAGCGGGCGCCGGAGGATGTACGGTCTATTGAGAGGTATTTGGGATCGGGAGCTGTCAAGGGAGTGGGAGCGGCTTTGGCGGCGAGGATCGTGAAGAAGTTCGGTGAGGAGACTTTTCGGATCATTGAGGAGGAGCCTGAGAGGCTGGCGGAGATCAAGGGGATCAGTGAGAGGAAGGCGATGGAGATCTCTTCCCAGGTGGAGGAGAAGAGAGAGCTGCGGCAGGCTATGATCTTTTTGCAGGGGTATGGGATCTCTTTGAATCTGGCGGTGAAGATCTATCGGCAGTATGGGATGGAGATTTATGGGATCTTGAAGGAGAACCCTTATCGGCTGGCGGATGATATTCAGGGAGTGGGATTTAAGATCGCGGATGAAATCGCGGCGAAGGCGGGGATTCGGACGGATTCGGATTTTCGGATCCGAAGCGGGATCCTGTATGCGCTCTTGCAGGCCTCCGGGGAGGGGCATACCTATCTGCCCAGGGAGGAATTGACACAGAGGACGGCGGAGCTTTTGGGGATAGAGCCGGAATACATAGAAAAGCATTATATGGATCTGGCGATGGAGCGCAAGCTGATCCTGAAGGAGAAAGAGGGGGAGATGAAGGTATTCGCCTCTTCCTATTATATGATGGAAGCGAATACCGCGGCGATGCTGCAGGATCTGGATCTTCGATATGAGGTGCCAAAAAGGGAGATGGAGGACCGTATACGCCGGATCGAGGATCAGAGCGGAATGGAGCTGGATGAGCTGCAAAAAAGAGCGGTGGAGGAAGCGGTACAGAATGGACTGTTTGTTTTGACCGGAGGACCGGGAACCGGAAAGACCACTACCATCAATACGATCATCCGTTACTTTGAACTGGAGGGGATGGATATCTGTCTTGCGGCTCCCACGGGACGGGCGGCGAAGAGAATGAGCGAAACCACGGGTTACGAGGCAAAGACCATCCATCGGATGCTGGAATTGAATGGAGCAGTGGAGGGAAACGCAGGGTTTGAGAGGAACGAGACCAATCCTCTGGAAGCGGATGTGGTCATTATAGACGAGATGTCCATGGTGGACATCAGCCTGATGTATTCCCTGTTAAAAGCCATTGTTCCGGGAACCAGACTGATCCTGGTGGGAGACGCCAACCAGCTTCCCAGCGTAGGACCGGGCAGCGTGCTGCGGGATATCATAGAGAGCGGAAAATTTCAGGTGGTGCGTCTGAATAAGATCTTCCGTCAGGCGAGCCAGAGCGATATCGTGGTCAACGCCCATAAGATCAATGAGGGGCAGGAGGTGATCCTGGATAACAAGAGCAGGGATTTCTTCTTTTTAAAACGCTATGAGGCGGATGTGATCATTCATGTTGTGATTCAGTTGATCGGGCAGAAACTGCCGAAATATGTGGATGCAAAGCCCTTTGATATCCAGGTTTTAACGCCGATGCGAAAGGGGCTTTTGGGCGTGGAACGTCTCAATAAGATCCTGCAGCAGTATTTGAATCCAAAATCTGAGAGTAAGGCGGAGAAAGAGGTGGGAGACCGCCTGTTCCGGGAGGGCGATAAGGTCATGCAGACCAAAAACAACTATCAGCTTGCGTGGGAGATCAAAAGCAAATACGGGCTGCCAATTGACAAGGGGCTGGGCGTGTTCAACGGCGATATGGGCGTGATAAGACAGATCAATGAGTATGCGCAGACTGTCACGGTGGAGTTCGAGGAGAGCAGGATCGTGGAATATTCCTTTAAAAATCTGGAGGAACTGGAACTTGCCTACGCGATCACCATCCACAAATCCCAGGGAAGCGAGTATCCTGCGGTGGTCATCCCACTGTTAAGCGGTCCAAGAATGCTGATGAACCGCAACCTGCTCTATACGGCGGTGACCAGGGCGAGAAAATGCGTGACCCTGGTGGGAGATGAGAATGTGTTTTTCCAGATGCAGCACAATGTAACGGAGCAGGTGCGCTACAGCGCTTTAAAAGACCGGATATGGGAGGCGGATGAACGTGAGGTGGAAATGAGGGCTGGGGTGGAATAGAACCTTGATAAAAACGGCTATAAGTGCTATAATGTCGATGTTTATTACTTTGACGTGTTAACGTAGATACAAGAAAATTAACATTGGAGGAAAGAAAATGAAAAAGATGATGGCATTACTCCTGACCATGTCTTTGGCGGCTGCAACGCTTGCAGGCTGCGGCACATCAGGAAAAGAAAATGACAGCAAGGAAACGAAGACTTCTTCAACAGAGAGCGATTCCAAGGATGATGTATACCAGATCGGTATTATACAGTTGGTAGAACATCAGGCGCTGGATGCAGCAACGGAAGGTTTTCAGGATGCATTGAAAGAAAAGCTCGGAGACAGAGTGAAATTTGATCTTCAGAACGCGCAGGGCGAGGAGACGAACTGCGCAACTATCTCCACAAAATTTGTGAACGATGGCGTGGATCTGATCATGGCAAATGCGACTCAGGCAGTGATTTCTTCCGCTACAGCAACGGCAGATATTCCGATCGTGGGAACTTCTGTCACAGACTATGTGACCACGGGAACGGTAGCGTCCAACGACGCTCCTGGCGCAAATGTGACCGGAACCTCTGATCTGGCTCCCATCGACCAGCAGGTAGAATTATTACAGAAGTTAGTGCCGGATGCAAAAAATGTAGGTATCATCTACTGCTCTTCTGAGGCAAACTCCGTATATCAGGCAGAGGAGGCTCAGAAATATCTGGAAAAAGCAGGCATGACGGTTAAGACTTATACCGTAGCGGATTCCAACGATATTCAGCAGGTGGTAACGAAGGCGGCGGATGAGAGCGACGCGATCTACATCCCGACAGACAACACCTTGGCATCCAACATGGAGATCGTTAAAAATATAACCGTACCGGCAAAAATTCCGGTAATCGCTGGAGAAGAAAATATGTGCGCCGTAGGAGGACTTGCGACCTTAAGTATCTCTTACTACAGCATCGGTTACAATGCGGGACTGATGGCATATGATATTCTGGAAAACGGCAAGGATCCAGCAGAGATGCCGATCCAGTATGCAGACGAAGTAACTTTAAAATATAATGCAGAAATTGCTTCCGATCTGGGCATTGAGATTCCGGATGACATGGTAGCAATTGAAAATGAGGAAGAATAAGAATGGCAGCATCATTGATGAGCGCTCTGCCGGGATCTGTAGCCCAGGGACTGATCTGGGGTATTCTGGCGATTGGAGTGTATCTCACCTATAAAGTATTAGATTTTGCAGATCTGACAGTGGACGGCAGCCTGGCAACAGGCGGCGCCGTCGCTGTCATGTGTATGTTAAACGGGATGAATCCCTATCTGGCGTTGGCACTGGCATTTGGCGCAGGACTTCTGGCGGGACTGGTGACAGGCTTGTTCCATACCGCTCTTGGAATCCCGCCGATCCTGGCAGGCATTCTAACGCAGTTGGGACTCTATTCCATCAATATGCGGATCATGGGGAAGGCGAATCAGGCGATCAGCGTTATGCAATATGATCTGATCGTCAGCCTGCGCTATATCCCCCATGCCTGCATTGTGACCATTGGATTCTGTGTCGTGATCATCGCGTTGCTTTATTGGTTCTTTGGAACGGAGCTGGGAGCAGGGGTGCGCGCCACCGGCTGTAATCCGAATATGGCGAGAGCCCAGGGAATCAATACCAACGCCATGAAGGTGCTGGGACTGATGCTTTCCAACGGACTGGTGGGTCTTTCAGGCGCCCTCTATGCACAGTATCAGGGTTCCTCGGATATCAATATGGGACGAGGCGCTATCGTGATCGGTCTGGCGGCCGTGATCATCGGAGAGGTGATTTTTGGAAAGATCTTCCACAACTTTGCCTTACATATGGTGGGCGCCGTGATCGGAGCGATCATCTATTTCGTGGTCATTGCTATTGTGCTTCAACTTGGATTGGAGACTACGGACCTGAAACTGTTTTCGGCTCTGATCGTGGCATTGTTCCTTGCGATTCCTTATTTGAAGAGCAAATATTTTGTTCAGACAGGTAAGAAGGGAGGAAAGGCAGATGCTTAAAATTCAGAATGTGCACAAGACCTTTAATCCGGGAACCATCAATGAGAAAAAAGCTCTGGACGGAGTGGATCTGATCCTGAATGAGGGCGATTTCGTGACCGTCATCGGAGGAAACGGAGCCGGAAAATCCACGGTTTTGAATATGATCGCCGGAGTCTATCCGGTGGACAGCGGTACCATTATGGTGGATGATGTGGACGTCACAAAGCTCCCGGAACACAAACGGGCAAAATATCTGGGACGCGTGTTCCAGGATCCTATGAACGGAACGGCGGCGGACATGAATATCGAAGAGAATCTCGCCCTTGCGGCGCGCCGGGGAAAGACGCGTTTCCTGGGATGGGGAATCACCGCGAAGGAGAGGGAGGAATATAAGGAGCGTCTCGCCTCCCTGGGACTTGGTCTGGAAGAACGCATGACCTCCAAGGTGGGGCTTCTATCCGGCGGACAGCGTCAGGCGGTGACTCTTCTGATGGCTTCCCTGAAAAAGCCGAAGCTTTTGCTTCTGGATGAACACACGGCGGCTCTCGACCCGAAAACGGCGAAAAAGGTGCTGGAGCTGACGGAAGAGATCGTGGAGAAGGATCACCTTACCACGCTGATGATTACGCATAATATGAAGGACGCGATCCGGCTGGGCAACCGTCTGATTATGATGCATGAAGGAAAAGTCATTTACGATGTAAGCGGTGAGGAAAAGAAAAACCTCAGGGTGTCCGATCTGCTGGCAAAATTCGAAGAAGTCAGCGGCGGAGAATTTGCAAATGACCGAATGATCTTATCTTAATTCTAAATACAATTCTGGATATCCTATATCCCCGCCGCTGTATTCTCTGCGACGGGGTTCTGGATACACCGGATTCCGGTGTATGTACCCGATGTGGAAAACAATTAATCTATGTGTCAGAACCCGTCTGTAAAAAATGCGGGCAGCCCATGGAGGAAGAGCGCAGGGAATATTGCTATGACTGCGAAAAAACAAGGCACGCCTATGCCCAGGGGAAGAGTGTCTGGAACTATCGGGGTGAGATGAAACAGTCCATTTACCGCTTTAAAGACGGCGGACGCAGAGAGTATGCGGTATTCTATGCAAAGGAGAGCGCAAGGCTCTACGGGGACTGGATAAAAAGTAAGGATATCGAGGCGATCCTGCCGATTCCCATTCATAAAAACAGAAAAAAGAAGCGGGGCTATAACCAGGCGCAGATCTATGCAAGAGAGCTTGGAAAATTGCTGAAATTACCTGTGGACGATGTAACTTTGATTCGCACCGTGGATACGGTTCCGCAGAAAAAGCTGGATGACAGACAGCGGAAAAACAATCTAAAAAAGGCTTTAAAAATAAAGTCGGATAGTGTACAATGGAAGAAAGTATTACTGGTAGATGATATTTACACCACCGGGAGCACAGTGGATGCGGCAGCGTCGGCGCTGAGAGAGGCAGGAGTGGAAGAGATATACGTCCTGACCATAGCGATCGGGAAGGGGTATTAGGAGGGATACAATGGAAGTAAAGAACTGTAGAGGATGCAGAAGGCTGTTTAACTATCTGAATGGTCCGCAGCTTTGTCCGGCGTGTATCGATAAGCTGGAGAAGAAATTTCATCAGGTAAAGGAATACCTGGATGAACATCCGAAGGCTACGATCAATGATATTTCCATAGATAACGAAGTGTCCAGAAGACAGATTGAACAGTGGGTCAGAGAAGAGCGGCTCTATTTTTCGGAGGATTCGCCCTATGGAATTGAGTGTGAGAACTGTGGAAAGATCATCAAAAGCGGACGGTTCTGTAATGAGTGCCGCGGTAAGATGACCAATAAGCTCCAGAGCGTATTGAAAAAGCCGGAGACGGGAAGAAGCGGCGGCATCGCTTTTGACGATAAGAACCGTATGCGTTATCTGGATAAGTAAGCGAAGAAGATCGGATGAGGATATTCCGGGAAGCGTTGATTTACCGGGAATCTTTATCTGATCTTTTTACATTGGAAATTCTTCGGGAAAAACTTTTCATTCACAGGGAGGTATGCTATAATAAAAAATAACTATGGATACACGCGGGATATGCAAAGCTGAGTGAAGTGATTAGAAGAAATGATTCATGAAACGAGAGTGCGTCAGATGACAAAACTGGCGGTCTATGATGAAAAGAAAAGTAAAAAAGAGAAGAGACCGGGACAGTATTACAGGCGGGACTATATGGCGTTTGAAATGATCAAAAGCTTTTTTTATGGCAGCGCCGCCTTTTTATTGGGTATACTGATGCTGGGGATCTATCTTATGGAGGGTGACACCATCAGCACATCGCGTTTTTTTTATCTGCTGATTCTGTTAGCGGTACTATATGTGATTTTTATAGGAGTTTATCTGGCTCTGACCTATATGATCTACAGTGCGAGATATGAGAGGGGACGGCGGGAAGCCAGAGAATATTATCATACGCTTAAGAAGGTCAATGAGCTGTACGAACAGGAGGAGGCTGCAAAGACGCCGGAGGAATGGCTCTGAGCAGAACAGACCAGGAGGAAAAAATGACGAGATTGATTGAACTAAGAGAGTGGGTTCGCAGGCTCTACGGCAGGCATAGCAGACTGCTGATGGCGGCGGCGAAGTTTGCCCTGGCTCTATTTACGTTTTTGAATATAAATCACTATGTGGGCTATGCCAGCGTACTGGACCATATCTATGTGGCATTGCTTTTTGCGGTGATCTGTGCGTTTCTGCCTATGGGCATGACGCTCTTCATCGGGGCGGTAATGATCGTGATACATCTGTATGCCCTCTCCATGGAAGGGGCAGTCATCGCTCTGTTGTTTTTCCTGATCATGTTCTTTTTATATTTCAGATTCACACCGAAAAGCGGAGGCTGTGTGGTGGTGACGCCTCTGGCCTTTGCTCTTCGGATTCCTTATGTGATGCCCATTGCGACGGGTCTTTTGGGGGAGGGTTACTCCATTATCTCCGTGATCTTCGGCACAATGCTGTATTATTTTCTGAATGGCGTCCACAACAATGCGGCTTTGCTGGATGATATGTCGGGACAGGAAGAGACTGTGAGTAAGTTTGTGGTAGCGTTAAACCAGCTTCTGGGCAATAAGGAGATGTATCTGGTGCTCGCGGCTTTCGTGCTGGCGACTTTGGTAGTCTATATTATCCGACGGCAGTTTATCGACCATGCCTGGACCATTGCCATCGGGGCGGGGCTTTTGATTCAGTTTGTGATCCTCTGCGCCGGATATCTGATCATGGGGCTTCAGGGGAGGATTCTCTGGCTGGTGTTTGGAATGGCTTTGTCGGGCGTCATCAGTATGCTGATCGAATTTTTCTTTTTTAATCTGGATTACAGCAGGACAGAGAGGGTACAGTTCGAGGATGATGAATATTACTATTACGTTAAGGCGGTGCCGAAAATCAATCTGTCTTCCGGTGAGAAGCAGGTGAAGAAGATCTCCGGAAAAAAAGGCGGAAAAAGAGAAGGGGAGAGAATAACAAAAAAGCAGTTGGCGAAGGAGCTGGATATTGATGAAGATATGCTGGATTAAGATCAGCTTAAGAATAGTCTAAGAATCAGGACATAATTTTTTCATAAATATTCCATAGTATGGCTTATGGGAATTGTAAGGCAGCATCCCATAAAAGGTGCAGAATGCACCGTGAATCTGATTACAGGGTTCCCAAAGGGGTTCCTGTAATATGGAAAAATGTGTGAGGAAGGAAGTGAGCTGTGTGCAGGATTTGATTGCGGTGTTCGCCGCGTTTTGGGATAAATATATGTTCTGGATCAATCGTCCGAATATGACGGTGACGGATCTTGTGGAGATTCTGATCATCGCGTTTCTGCTCTATCATATACTGGTCTGGTTTAAGACCACCAGAGCCTGGACTCTTTTTAAAGGAATTTTGGTCATTCTGATCTTTATTATGATCGCAGCCATCTTCCAGATGAACACCATACTCTGGATCGCAGATAAGACCATCAATGTGGGAATCATTGCCATACTGGTGATCTTTCAGCCGGAGATGCGCAAGGCCTTGGAGCAGTTGGGAAGAAAGCGTTTTATTTCGGCGCTGTTCTCCTTTGATACCGGGAAGGATGCGAAAGAGCGCTGTGACGAGAGGACCGTCAACGAGATGGTCAAGGCCTGTTATGAGATGGGCAGGGTGAAGACCGGAGCGTTGATCGTCATTGAAAATGAGATTGAACTTGGTGAATATGAGAGGACGGGAATCGAGCTGGATTCCATTTTGACACGTCAGCTTTTGATTAATATTTTTGAAAAAAATACTCCGCTGCACGATGGAGCGATCATTGTGCGCGGAAACCGTATTGTGGCTGCGACCTGCTATCTGCCTCTTTCAGACAATCTTGCCCTGAGCAAGGAGCTGGGGACGAGACACCGCGCGGCGGTGGGGATCAGCGAGGTCAGCGATTCTTTGACGATTGTAGTGTCGGAGGAGACCGGAAAGGTATCCCTCGCCGTGGAGGGAAGGCTCTACCGGAATATTGACGAGGACTTTTTGAAAGAAAAACTGTTGAACACAAGAGGTCAGGATATGGAACAGGGCAAGTTTGTAGACTGGAAGAGGAGGCTGCAAAGTGTTAAAAAAGTTAAAAAACCTTCTGGTGAATAATGTGGGATTAAAGTTTCTGTCCATTGTTTTGGCGGTGATACTCTGGCTTGTG
Organism: uncultured Lachnospiraceae bacterium; assembly: GCA_958428365.1. Classification (GTDB taxonomy): domain Bacteria; phylum Bacillota; class Clostridia; order Lachnospirales; family Lachnospiraceae; genus Maccoyibacter. The sequence goes on from CAUAFT010000007.1 coordinate 23,271, forward strand.
GTGGTGAGCATTGACGATCCGGATAAGACCAGGACTTTTACTGCCAATGTGACCCTTACCAGTGAGAATGTTATGGCGGAGATGGGCAAGAGCTATGAGATTATAAATGAGAGCAATGTGGTTACTTTTCGGGTGACGGCAAAACGTTCCATCATCGAGCGGATGACTTCCTCGGATTTTAAGGCGACGGCGGATATGGAAAATATCCAGATGAAAACGGATGGAACTGCCATCGTTCCCATTGATATCGTCGCCACCCGTAATAGCGGTCAGGTGGAAATTGATAAGAAGAACAAGAATCTGGAGATCTCCATTGAGGATCTAAAGAGCAATCAGTTCAAGATCACAGCGGAGACCACGGGAACCCCGGCAGAGGGAAGCGCCATCGGAGAGCTTACGGTAGCCCCGAATATTATCACCATATCGGGCCCGACCTCCGTAGTGAGCAAGATCTCCAGGGTGGCGGCGACCATCGATGTGGACGGGATGTTTGCGGACGTGGAAGACGACGTGGTTCCGGTACTCTATGACGAGGATGGAAATACCCTGGATACGTCGAAGCTGACTTTCAGTCAGGAGACTGTGACGGTCAGCGCCCAGATACTGAGCGTGAAGGAGATTCCGGTGAACTGTGAGACGTCGGGAGAGCTGGAAGCGGAATATCAGCAGGTAAGCGTGGAATGCGATCCGAAGCAGATCACGGTCAAGGGAACGGCGGAACAGCTCAACAAGCTCACCATGATTACGATTCCACAGGAGGCGTTGGATATTTCCGGAGCAAAGGAGACCATCACAAAGGAAATTGATATCAGCACCTATCTGCCGGAGGGCGTGACTCTGGTGGACAGTTCTCAGGCAAAAGTAAAAGTTACCGTTGTGATCGAGCAGACGGAGAGTAAGACCTTCAATGTTCCGGTGGAGAATATAAAAATCTTTAATTTATTGGAGGATTACGACATAGAATATCAGGGCGAGAAAATACCGGTCACCTTAAGAGGCTACACATCGGATCTGGAGAGCCTGTCCGCGGAGGATATTATGTTATCCATCGATGTGGCGGATGTGGAACCGGGAACCATGGAAGTTCCGCTGACTCTGAATATGGGAAGCGAGTATAACCTTGTGGAAAATTCAACGGTTACGATCAACCTGATAGATAAAAATGCCGAAGAAGAGCCGACAGCGACGACGGAAGAGGAAGAATAGACGAATATGATAAAACGGGAGGAAACTGTATTATGGCTAGAATGTTTGGAACGGATGGTGTGCGCGGAGTGGCAGGCTCGGAGCTGACCATAGAACTGGCGACGAAGCTGGGGCAGGCGGGAGCCTATGTCCTGACGAAGGAGAAGAGTCATCAGCCCACGATCATCGTGGGCTGCGACACAAGAATTTCAGGAGGAATGCTGGCAAATGCGCTGATGGCAGGAATCTGTTCCGTTGGGGCGAACGCTGTCTATGTGGGAGTTCTGCCTACACCGGCAGTGGCGTATCTGACCAGGAAGCATAAGGTGGATGCGGGAGTGGTGATCTCCGCTTCCCACAACCCGATGGAATTTAATGGAATCAAGTTTTTTAACGGGGAGGGATATAAGCTCTCCGATGCTCTGGAAGATGAGATTGAGGAACTCATTAACAATGACATGAAGGATGTGGTACTGCCTATCGGTTCCGGCGTGGGAAAGATCGACTACCGCTTTGATATCCGGGAGGAATATGTAAGATTTATAGAAAAATGCGTACCCATTGATCTGAAAGGCATGAAGATCGTTGTGGACTGCGCGGAGGGTGCTTCTTATTATACCTCCGTGAAGGCGCTGAAAGATTTAGGGGCCGAGGTGGTGGCGCTTCACGTCAGCCCGGACGGAACGAATATTAACGCCAACTGCGGATCCACCCATATGGAGGAACTGCGGGCAAGGGTGGTATATGAAAAAGCCAACGTGGGTCTCGCTTTCGACGGGGATGCGGACCGTATGCTGGCGGTGGATGAGCTGGGCAATATGGTGGACGGAGATCAGTTGATGGCGATCTGCGGCAATCATATGAAGGAACAGGGAACCCTGAAAAAAAATACCATCGTGGCGACAGTCATGAGTAATCTTGGCATGTTCCTGATGGCGGAACGGGAAGGCATTCATATTGAAAAGACAAAGGTGGGGGATCGCTATGTTCTTGAGAATATGAGGGAGAACGGCTATAATATCGGTGGCGAACAGTCCGGTCATATCATCTTTTTGGATGAGAATACCACAGGGGATGGACTGCTCAGCGCCCTGCATCTGCTCCAGGTGATGGTGGAGACCGGGAAAAAACTCTCGGAGCTGGCGTCTATTATGGAAGTACTGCCGCAGGCTCTTGTGAATGCTAAGGTGCCGAACCATAAAAAGGAACATTTTGCAGAATATGCGGAGATCGCCGAGGCGATCGAGGCTGTGGAGAAGAAATTCGCCGGAGAGGGCAGAGTTCTGATCCGTCCTTCGGGAACAGAGCCTCTGGTGCGGGTGATGATCGAGGGGAAAGATCAGAAGCTCATAGAGGAAGAAGCAAAAAAACTGGCAGAGCTGATTACCAACATCATGCTCTAGGGGAAGCCGGGGAAGTAATAGTTTGGGTAAAAAAGGAGAAGAGTAATATGGTATCAAAAAAAATAGCAATCAAGAATCCGACCGGATTACATTTAAGACCAGCGGGGGTTTTATGTAAGGAAGCAATGCAGTATAAGTCGCTGGTTACCTTTAAGTATGGGGACAATACGGCAAATGCAAAGAGCGTTTTAAGCGTATTGGGCGCCTGCATCAAGTCCGGCGATGAGATAGAATTTGTCTGCAGTGGCGAGGATGAGGAAGAAGCGCTGCAGGGTGTGATCTCTGCGGTGGAGAATGGACTGGGAGAATAGGAAATGATGGAGAAGCAGGATAAGAATAAAGTACAGATCCTTTTGTCCGCCTACAATGGAGAAAAATACTTAAAAGAGCAGTTGGACAGTCTGTTAAGTCAGAACCATCCTAATCTGGAGATTCTGATTCGGGATGACGGTTCTACCGATGGAACCCTGGAATTGCTGAGAGAATACGAAAAGCAGCATGAAAATATCCGGGTATTCTCAGAGAAAAACATAGGTGTAACAGGCAGTTTTTTCCGTCTTCTGGAATTGAGCGATGCGGATTATGTGGGATTTTGCGATCAGGATGATGTCTGGATGCACCAGAAGGTGGAACGCGCCCTCCGTGCTCTGGTTGGAATCGAGGGACCGGCCATGTATTGTGGGAATAAGATGCTGGTGGACCGGGAACTAAAGGAGATCGGAACATCGGACGCTGCTAAGATCCGTCCGGGATTTGGGAATGCGCTGATCGAGAATATTGCAACAGGCTGTACCATACTTTTGAATAGAGAACTGGCGGAACAGATCCGGCGCGAGATCCCGAAACACGCCATCCTTCATGACTGGTGGTGTTATCTGGCGGCATCCTACTACGGAACAGTCGTCTATGATGAGACGCCGTACATTTTTTACAGACAGCATGGAGATAATCAGGTGGGAGGAAGCGCAGGATTTGCGGAGGAGACCGTCTCGAAAAAGAATTATCTGAAAAAAAGCCGGGGCAGATTGAAAGCCCAGCTTCTGGAATTTCACCGTTTCCATCACGGGGATGAAAATAAGGACAGGCTTTTGATGAAGGTGCTGGAGACAGAGAATTTCAGCGGGAAAATGAATATTTTATTCCATTCCGGGATATATCGTCAGAAAAAATTGGATAACCTTATTGTAAAAGGATTATTCCTGACCAATCATATGTTATAGCGAGGAGAAAAAATGAAGAAGATTTTAGTAACGGGCTGCAATGGACAGCTTGGACGGGCAGTGAATCGGGAATATGCCAATGAAGCCGTGGAGATCATAAACACAGACGTGGTAGAAGGGGAGGGGATCCTGGCTCTGGATATCACCAATATCGACGAGGTGATGGGGCTCGTCACAAAGGAGAAGCCGGAAGTCATTATCAACTGCGCCGCTCATACCAACGTGGACAAATGCGAGGAGGAGTGGGATCTGGCGTACCGCATCAATGCCATTGGTCCAAGAAACCTGAGTATCGCCGCCAATGCCGTTGGCGCAAAGATGATCCAGATATCCACGGATTATGTATTTCCGGGAAATGGAACGCAGCCCATCACCGAATTTGACCCGCCGGCGCCAAAGAGCGCTTACGGAAAGACAAAATATGAAGGAGAGAACTTCGTAAAGGAATTTGTCAAAGAACATTTTATCATTCGTACCGCCTGGCTCTACGGCGACGGACACAACTTTGTAAAAACCATGTTAAAGCTGGCTGAGAACCATGATACTTTAAATGTGGTAAAGGATCAGATCGGCTCCCCGACCTCGGCGGCGGAACTGGCAAGGCTGATTCACTATCTGGAGCCAACAGAGAACTATGGAACCTTCCACGGAACCTGCGAGGGGATTTGCAGTTGGGCGGATTTTGCGGACGCTATTTTTGCCCGTGCCGGAAAAAAAGTGAAGGTAAACCATGTGACCACGGAGGAATACAAGAAGCTAAACCCAAACTCAGCGGATCGTCCGGCTTATTCCGTACTGGATAAATACATGCTGCGTCTGACCACGGACTTTCGGATGGCAGACTGGCAGGACGCCCTGGATGTATACATGGGAGAACTGTTAAAATAGGAGATGCTATGGAACCCTTAGTGAGCGTATGTATCCCGGCTTATAACAATGCGGGTTACATTAAAGATACCATTCAGTCTGTGTTAAAACAGACCTATCAGAATATTGAGCTTATCGTGGTGGATGACCACTCCACGGACAACACGGTGGAGGTGTTGGAAAGTATTCAGGATAAGCGTTTAAAAATCCATAAGAATGAAAAAAATCTCGGTATGGTTGGTAACTGGAACCGCTGCCTGGAACTGGCGACGGGAGATTATGTGAAGCTGATCTGTGCCGATGATATGATTGCGAAAAATGCCATTGAGAAGGAAGCGAAGGCTCTGAGCAGGCATCCTTCGGTGAATTTGGTGGAAAGCGATACGAGACTGGTGGACATCAATGGAAAAAAGACGGGAGAGTTCCGAAGATATCACAGATCCGGCGTGGTGGATGGAAAGAAACTGGCAAAGATTTCATTGATACTCAAAAATTTCTACGGAGCTCCGGTGAATAATATGATCCGGAGAAGCGCCCTGAAAAAGACCGGGGGGTTTGATACCTCCTTTACTTATATTCTGGATTTTGATATGTGGCTGCGGCTCTCCTGTACTGGGGACGTCTATATTATCCACGAGCAGCTGAACAGTTTTCGGATTCGAAATGATTCCAATACCGGAATGTTGATCGGGGAGAAGAGGGACGTCTACAATGGGGAACACAGAAAATTATTAGAAAAGCATGCGAAAGCAGGGATTGTAAAAATGTCTGCCTTTGAGATTCAGGTGAGTATGCTGATACGAAAATTGCGGAATGTCCTGATCGGGATTTATTTGAAAATTTTCGCAAAATAGGAGAACAGATGAGTAAGAGACTGGTAATTATCCCGGCATATAACGAAGAGGGAAATATTATAAAAACCGTTACTGATGTACAGAAGCATGCGCCGAGCTTCGACTATATTATCATAAATGACTGTTCCACCGACAATACGCTGCAGATCTGCAAAGAACAGGGATATCAGGTGCTGAACCTTCCCTGCAATATGGGGATCGGGGGAGGTGTTCAGACCGGATATCTCTATGCAGCGAGAAACGGATATGATTTTGCGGTACAGTTTGACGGCGATGGACAGCACAATGGAGCCTATCTGGAGGCTATGGCGGAAAAAATGGAGGCGGAAGAGCTGGATATGCTGATCGGTTCCCGCTATATCCAAAAGGAAGGATTTCAGTCTTCCGGCGCGAGAAGAATGGGAATCAAATATTTTACCGGCTTAATTAAGCTGGTGACGGGAGCGAGGATCACAGATCCGACTTCGGGAATGAGGATGGTGAATGCAGAAGTGATCCGGTTGTTTGCCGGGGATTATCCGAAGGATTATCCGGAGCCGGAGAGCGTTGTGACCCTGCTGAAAAAGGGGAAGAAGGTAAAAGAGATCCCGGTGACCATGAACGCCAGGGAAGAGGGAGTCTCCTCCATATCTCCGGTAAAAGCAGTGTATTATATGGTAAAGGTCAGCATTGCGATCCTGATCGCGGCAGTGCGGAAGTAGAGGAGGAAGTACTATGAGCTTAAATATACAGCTAATAATAGGGATCCTGGCAATTCTCTGTGTGTTGGGGATCTGCAACATGGTTCGCAAGAACAAGCTGGATCTGCGCTATGGTCTGATCTGGATCATTGTAGGAGTCTGTATTATCATTCTGGACTTTTCCCCAAGGCTGCTGACGGCGCTTACGGGGTTCATGGGAATTGAACTGCCCATCAATATGCTGTTTTTCCTGGGATTTTGCTTTTCACTTATGATTATGTTTGGTCTGACGAAAACGATTTCAGATCTCGTACATAAGGTGAAGAGGCTGACGCAGGAAATGGCAATTATGGAAAAACGAATCGAGGAATTGACCGATGAAAAAGAAAATTAAACTGATCGTATTTGTGATATTGATGGTAATTATGGCTTCCAACGTCTGGACTATCTGTCAGCAGGAGACCATTCATGCAAAAACCAGCAATCACAAATTAAAGGGTTCCGGGGAAAATGTAGGGCTGATCGAAGAAGTGGGGGAAGTAGCCCAGACTTTTGAGGAAAGTCAGGATTTCTGCGGAATTTCGTTTTTGGCGGGAAATTATGACAGAAAAAACTTCGGTACCATCCACTTGAAGCTGTTGGATGAGGAGAGTGGAGAGGTGATCCTGGAAAAGGATTACGATGCGGGCGTTATAAAGAATAATGTGATGAATTACTTCATGTTCGATGAGACTGTGAAGGTGGAAGAACCTCATCAGTACCGGGTTGTGATCACTGCGGACATGAAGGTCTTTTTCAGTCATTTTACGATCTGGAATACCAAGAAAGACAACTATAAGGATGGTGCGCTGTATATCAACGATGAGCAGCAGAAGGTGGATCTGGTCTTTGATACGGTATACAGCTATGAGCCGGTGGATACCCTGGGGATGAAGGTACATCGATCCAGTCTGGTGATCCTGCTCTTTGCCTTTTTGGGTCTCCACTGCTTTTTGGATATCAGGAAAATGTATCGGTGGATCTTTGAGAAGAGAGTCTGGATTGCCCTTGCAGTCTTTGTCTTTCTGGTAGCAAATAAATACAATTTTTCCTCCCTGGCGGAATACAACGCACATATTGAGGAGGGACAGGGATCACAGTATATTGAAACCGTATTCGGCACGTCCCGTCCGATCCGAAGCGATGAGTGGATGGTATCTCTTCCGAGATGGTTGTCGGCAGAATACAGCGATTATGGGGAATACAATGAGGTCGTCAGAGCAGAAAAGACAACGAATCTGTCTGCTTCAGGTCTCTACCGCAGTTATTCGGCGCTGGCGGAGCCGTCTTTTTGGGGATATTATCTATTTGGCTCTGAGATCGGAGTCTCCTTTATGTGGTGTTTCCGTATGGTATTCGGATTCTTTTTCTCCTTCGAGCTGTGTCTGATACTGACTAAGAGAAAACCGCTGTTGGCCCTTTTGGGAGGAACGCTGATCTGGTTTTCCAGTTACAATATGTGGTGGTCCACCGTGAACTGGCTCCTCTCAGGGCAGGCGGCTCTGGTTTGCTTCTATTATTTTCTGAGGGAAGAGAAGCGGTGGAAGAAGGCTCTTTTTGGAATCATGACCGCTATCTTCGCAGCAGACTTTGTCATCAATCTCTATCCGGCATGGCAGGTGCCGGCAGGCTTTGTATATCTCTGCATTCTGATCTGGATGATCGTGCAAAATTGGGAGAAGATCAAGGCGTATCAGTGGAAGGACTGGACGATAGCAGCCCTCTGCGTTGTTTTTCTGGCAAGTATTGCCGGGGCATATTTCTGGGATTACAGAGAGTATATGACCGATATCATGAAGACGGTCTATCCGGGAAAAAGGGTCAGCTATGGGGGAATGAAGCTGCAAAATGGTCTAAGAAGCATTGCCTGCCTGTGGACGCCATACCGTACCTTCAGCAATCCCAGCGAGATGGGCTGCTTCTTAGTCCTGTTCCCAATTCCTTATATCCTGGGCTTGAGAATGCTGGTTATAAATATCAGAGAGAAGAGAAAAGATATCTTTCTCTGGGCGTTGATGGGAATTGCCACAGTATTTGGGCTTTATTGTGCCATGCCTCTGCCGAAATTTCTGGCAAAAATACTGTTATTGACTTACTCCACTCCTTACCGTACTGCGGATGTCTTAGGCTACATCATGGTATTGCTCCTGGTCGTGCTATTGGCTAAGTACGGAGAAAAGGCGAAGCTAAAGCCGGTTCCGGGGATTCTGCTCACCGGAGTGGTACTTGCGGGCACTCTGTGGTACACACAGGTGAATTATTCGGAATTTTTGGACTTTCAATATTATTTACTGTCGGCAGTGCTGCTCTTTGTGATCTTCGTTCCGCTGATTACAAACTTTGAGAAAATCAGATGGAAGTGTTCCCAGTGGGCGGCAGTGGCTCTGACGCTGGTGGTTCTTGTCACCGGGTTATCCGTAAACCCGCTGATGTGCGGGCTGGACGCCATCTACAGTAAACCGGTGGCAAAGAAGGTTCAGGAAATCGTTCAGGAGGATCCTGATGGAAGGTGGATCGCGGTGGATAACAGCGTGGCGCCGAATTTCCTTATCGCCTGTGGAGCGCCTACGGTGAACTCCGTTAATTATCTTCCAAATATGAAGTTGTGGGAGAAGCTGGATCCTACCGGGGAGCAGGAAAAGGTGTATAACCGCTATGCCCATATCAATATCAGGCTGGTGGATACCGAGACCACGATGAAGCTGGGACAGGTGGATGTGATCAAATTAAAGCTCTCGAAGGATGATCTTGAGAAGCTGGAGATCACATATATTTATTCAGATAAGAGGCTGAAAAATACGGACGGTGTACGGTTTGAAAAGCTCTACGAGAACGGTAAGACGCGGATCTATAAGGTGCATTACGAATAAAGGAAAAGTAGGAAGAAGGTAAAACAATAAATTTGCATTTATGAACCTTAGATGATATAATGTCGACAGACATTATATCCCGCCGAATGGCATCCTAAGCGGAGCGTCATGTGCGAAGCACATGATATAATGAGTGCAAGCGAGAAAATGGGCAGATATTGCCTAAATAAAATTGAAAAAGAATCAAAGGAGGAACTCATCCCATGAGAACCTATTTAGTAACAGGGGGAGCCGGATTCATCGGTTCGAATTATATCCATTATATGTTCAAAAAATATGACAATGAGATCAGAATCATCAATGTGGATAAATTGACCTATGCAGGAAATCTTGAGAATTTAAAAGATATAGAAAACAGAGAGAACTACACCTTCGTGAGGGCAGACATCTGTGACAGTGAGAAGATCAACCGGATCTTTGAGGAGAACGACATCGACCGGGTGGTTCATTTTGCGGCGGAGAGCCATGTGGACAGAAGTATCAAGAACCCGGATGTATTCGTAAAGACGAACGTGCTGGGTACTCTGGTAATGCTGAACGCGGCAAAGGCGGCATGGGAATTACCGGATGGAACCTTCAAGGAAGATAAGAAGTTCTTACATGTTTCTACGGATGAGGTATACGGTTCTCTGGAGGATGACGGAACTTATTTCTATGAGACGACCCCATATGATCCCCACAGTCCGTATTCCGCAAGTAAGGCTTCCTCAGATTTCTTAGTGAAGTCCTATATGGATACTTACAAATTCCCGGCGAACATCACGAACTGTTCTAACAATTACGGACCGTATCAGTTCCCGGAGAAACTGATTCCATTAATTATCAACAATGCATTACAGGGAAAAGACCTTCCGGTATATGGAGATGGAAAGAACGTCCGCGACTGGCTGTATGTAGAAGATCATGCCAAGGGAATCGACATGGTACAGGAGCAGGGCAGACTCTTTGAGACCTACAATATCGGCGGTCACAATGAAAAACAGAATATTCAGATCATTCATATTATTTTGGATACGCTTCAGGAGATGCTCCCGGAGGGAGATCCGAGAAAAGAGCTGGTAAGCGAGAAGCTGATTAAGTATGTGACGGACCGCAAGGGTCACGACAGACGTTATGCCATCGCACCGGACAAAATCAAAAAAGAGGTAGGCTGGTATCCGGAGACCATGTTTGAAGAAGGGATCAAAAAGACGATCCAGTGGTTCTTCGAGAATGAAGAGTGGATGAAGAATGTTACCAGCGGAGATTACCAGAAATATTATCAGGATATGTACAGCGGCAAATAGAAGGACAGAAAGGCGAAGGATTCAGTACTTCGTCTTTCTTGCGTGAAAAGAAAAAGTGAAAAGGAGGATATTTTCATGAAAGGAATCATCTTAGCAGGCGGAGCGGGAACCAGACTCTATCCGTTGACAAAAGCAATCTCAAAACAGATTATGCCGGTTTATGACAAACCGATGATTTATTATCCACTGTCCACGCTGATGTTAGCAGGGATCAGAGAGGTGCTGATTATTTCCACGCCGAGGGATCTTCCGGTGTTCAAGGAGTTATTGGGAAGCGGCGAACAGCTTGGAATGCGTTTTGAATATGCGATCCAGGAGGAGCCGAGAGGACTGGCGGACGCCTTTATTATCGGAGAGGAGTTCATCGGTAAGGATGCGGTTGCATTGGTGTTAGGCGATAATATTTTCTATGGACAGAGCTTTTCAAAGGTACTTAGGAGTGCAGCAGAGCGTACCGAGAGTCAGCCGGGAGCGACGATTTTTGGCTATTATGTAAAGGATCCGAGAGAGTACGGTGTGGTGGAGTTTGACGAGAATGGAAAGGCATTGTCCATCGAGGAAAAACCGGAAAACCCGAAGTCTAATTATGCGGTTCCGGGACTTTATTTTTATGATAACGACGTAGTGGAGATTGCAAAGAATGTAAAACCTTCCGCCCGCGGCGAGATCGAGATCACCAGTGTGAATAATGAGTATTTACAAAGGGGAACGCTGTCTGTTGAGACCCTGGGACGTGGATTTGCATGGCTGGATACGGGAAATCATGATATGCTCCTTGCGGCAGCGGATTTCGTATCGGCGTTCCAGAAGCGTCAGGGACTTTATATCTCCTGTATAGAGGAGATCGCTTATAAGCGTGGATTTATTGACGCGGAGCAGTTGAAGAAGTTGGCAGAACCTCTGCTGAAAACAGAGTATGGTCAGTATTTAATGGATGTTGCGAATGGGCTGTAAGAATTATGAGATTTTTTTGAAATACCATGGGTTTATAAGGGAGTGACGGGATATGCTGAAACGTCCACTGGCAATCGGTGTAGACGATTTTGAAAAAATCATTACAAAAGAATATTATTATGTGGACAAGACACTCTTGATAAAAGAACTTCTGGATAAAAAGGGTGAGGTCAATCTGTTCACACGCCCAAGACGTTTTGGCAAGACCTTAAATTTGAGTATGCTGCGTTACTACTTTGAGAATACCGGAGATGAAGAGAAGAACCACAAAAATGCGGATCTTTTCTCCGGACTTGCGATAACGGATGCAGGAGAGAAGTATACGAAGGAAATGGGGCAGTACCCGGTCATTATGTTGACCTTGAAATCTGCAAAACAGCCTTCCTGGGAACTGGCATATCTTATGCTGAAGAGGCAGATTGCGGAAGAATTTTTTCGACATAAAGATATTATTGACAGACTGCCTGAAACAGAGGAACGTTACAGACGTATTATGAGTGAAAAGGCAGAAATGGGAAGTGTGGTAGATTCACTTGCCTTTCTGTCAAAATGTCTCTACCAGGCATATGGACAAAAATGCATTATATTAATCGATGAATATGATGTGCCGCTGGAAAATGCTTATTTTACAGGCTTCTATGATGAGATGGTGGGATTCATCCGTTCTTTGTTTGAGTCGGCATTGAAGACGAATCCATACTTGGAGTTTGCAGTTATTACAGGCTGTCTGAGAATATCGAGGGAATCTATATTTACGGGACTGAATAATCTTAGAATCTATTCGATTCTGAGCGAGAATTATGATGAGTATTTTGGCTTTACGGAAGGTGAAGTGCTAACGATGCTGAAGTCCTATGACAGGGAAGGGAACATCGACACGGTAAAGGAATGGTATGACGGTTACTGTTTTGGCGATGTAGAAGTATATAATCCATGGAGTGTCATCAATTATATGCAGGACATTATCACAAACCCGGACAGCATACCGACTCCGTATTGGGCAAATACAAGCTCGAATAGCATTGTAAGAGAAATGGTGGAGAATGCCAGTGAAGAGGTAAGGGAAGAGTTGGAAGAACTCATCAATGGAGGAACCATTGAGAAACCGGTGCATGAGGACATTACCTATGACAGCATCCATGATACGGAGGATAATCTCTGGAATTTTTTGTTCTTCACCGGATATTTAAAAAAGATTTCAAGCCGTCTGGAAGAACCGAACCAGATCGTTACCATGGCAATTCCAAATACCGAAGTGATCTATATCTATGAGAATACGATTCGCAACTGGTTTGATAAGAAGAAGAGGGGGCTCAATATCTCGCCATTGTATGCGGCGATTGAAAATGGCGATACGGAGCAGATGGCAGAAGAGGTTTCCGGATTCCTGATGGAGACCATCAGTTTCTTTGACTATGGAGAGAGTTATTATCACGGTTTTCTGGCAGGACTTTTGCGGAATAACGGAAAATATCGTGTGATCTCCAATCGGGAGGCGGGCTTGGGAAGAGCGGATATTATCCTAAAAACTCCGCGGATCCGAAACGGAAAAGCCATCATCATGGAGCTAAAGACCGTGAAGAGCTACCACGATATGGAGAAGGGTTGCGAGGCGGCCATAAAGCAGATAGAGGAACAGAAGTACAGAGAAGAATTAGAGCAGGAAGGATATCAGGATATTCTTTGTTATGGGATTTGTTTTTTCAGAAAAGAATGTCTGGTAAGCCGCCTATTATACAAAAAATCACAGGAGTAAGATACAAATGGAGAGAAGAAATATTCCGTTTTCCCCGCCGGATATATCGGAAAGAGAAATTGAAGCAGCTGCAGAAGCTCTAAGAAGCGGGTGGATTACCACGGGACCGAAAACAAAATTATTTGAACAAAAGATTGCCGGGTACTGCCAGGTGGAAAAGGCGGTCTGTCTGAGTTCGGCAACAGCCTGTCTGGAGTCGATTCTTCGCTTGCTGGGAGTCGGCGAGGGAGATGAAGTCATAACCTCTGCCTATACTTATACGGCATCAGCCAGCCCGGTAGTTCATGTGGGAGCAAAACTTGTTTTAGTGGATACGGCAAAGGACTCTTTCCAAATGGATTATGATAAGCTGGAATCTGCCATCACGGAGAAGACGAAGGTCATTATCCCTGTAGATTTGGGCGGAGTCATGTGTGACTATGATAAAATATTTGAAATCGTCGAAAGAAAGAAAAGCCTGTTCCATGCTGACAATGAATTGCAGGAAGCCTATGGAAGAGTCATAGTAGTTGCAGATGGAGCCCATGCTTTTGGGGCAGGATATCATGGGAAAATGTGCGGTTCGGTTGCGGATTTTACCAGCTTTTCTTTTCATGCTGTCAAGAATTTGACCACAGCCGAGGGAGGAGCCCTGACCTGGAGACAGATTCCGGGGGTCGATGGGGAGGAGATTTACAAGCAATTTATGTTATTATCTCTTCATGGACAATCCAAAGATGCCTTTCATAAAAATCAGCTCGGAGCCTGGGAGTACGACATCGTCTCTCCGGCTTATAAATGTAACATGACGGATATCATGGCTGCCATCGGGCTTGTACAATTTGAGCGGTATCCGAAGATGCTGGACAGAAGAAAAGAAATGATTCTTCAGTATGACAGGTATTTTAAAGAATTGGGATTCGGAGTCCTGAATCACAATATAGAAGATACTGAATCCAGCGGACATCTGTATCTGATGCGTATTCCAAGATATGAGGAGGAGCAGAGAAACGGGTTGATCGTAAGACTTGCGGAGCAGGGGATTGCGACGAATGTACATTATAAACCTCTGCCGATGATGACCGCTTATAAGAATCTGGGATTTCGGATAGAAGATTACCCGAACGCATATCGGCAGTATCAGAATGAGATTACTTTGCCGCTGCATACAAAGTTAACGGATGAAGAAATCAATTATATTATTCAAAAATTTGGAGAAGTATATGTATAAGAAATATATAAAACGAGGATTGGATATTGTCATTTCGGCTCTCATGATGCCTTTTTTTCTAATACTTTTCATCGTGGTTGCCCCATGTATCGTAATCAATGATTTTGGACCGGTATTTTATAATGCAAAACGTCTCGGAAAAGACGGAAAAGTATTTAAGATGTACAAGTTTCGAAGCATGAAGGTGAATGCTCCGGATCTGCGGAATGAAGATGGGTCCACATTTAATTCGGAGAATGATATTCGTGTAACCGGAATAGGAAGAATTCTGCGGAAAACATCGCTGGACGAGGTACCGCAGATTCTGAATGTGCTGAAAGGGGATATGAGTATCGTCGGTCCGAGACCGGATCTGCCGGATGCCATGGAGCTATATTCGGATGAAGTAAAACAGAAGCTGGATGTCCTTCCGGGGATTACCGGTTTTAGCCAGGCGTATTTTAGAAATTCCTCTACTCTCAAGCAGCGGTTTGCAGGGGATGTATATTATGCGAAACATGTGTCCCTGTGGCTGGATATGAGTATTCTTGAGCAGACTATAAAAACAGTAGTGAGAAGAGATAATATTTATAGAAATGAAGGAGAAGGAAATGCGGATAGTTAAGGATCAGTTCAATAGTGAGATTTTCCAGATGCAAATGGGAAATGTGCTGTTGGAAGATGGAGAAGAGACAAAAAAAGAAGATTTTGCACAGTTACAAAACCTTGCAATGACAGAGGGCTATTCGCATATGACATTAAAGGTTCCATCCACAGACAAAGACGTGCTGAATCTGGCGCTTAAGGATGGATATATTCTGGCAGATACTCTGATAGAATATGTTTTTGATATGCAGAAGGCGCATTTGCCACAGATGGAACATAAGTGTACATTACATGACTGTAGGGCAGAAGAATTATCTGCATTAAAGGAGATTGCGGGCAATTCTTTTGTGATTGATCGTTTTCATTCAGATGAGCATTTAGACAACAAATTATGTGATTTGTATTATGAAAAATGGATTGAAAATTCCTACCATGGTTTTGCGGAGAAAGTCATTGTCGCAGAATATAACGGAGAACCGGTTGGATTTACCACGGGCAAGACCTATGCGGATGACGAATATGGTCATCTGGTATTGTCAGCAGTCTCAAATAAGTATCGCGGTATCGGAGTATATACCAGTATGATTCATGAGGGAATCTCATGGATGCTCCGGGAACATGGAGACTTGAAAGGCGTGATTGTCGGAACCCAGTTGGATAACATTGCAGTCCAGAAGGCATGGATTAAGCTGGGCTTTACTGTATATGACAGTATGTATGTATTACAAAAATATATAGGAGATTAGGATGTTGGAATATACCGTTGGAATGAAGGAGCATTTCTCAAAAACCATATCGGAGAGTGACGTCTACCTTTTCGCAGGGATTACGGGAGATTTGAATCCCGCCCATGTAAATCAGCAGGAGGCAGAAGCAGGAATATTTGGAGAACGGATTGTACACGGAATCCTGGTGACCGGACTGATATCGGCGGTTATTGGGATGAAGCTGCCGGGACCCGGAACAATCTATATGGAGCAGGATGCGAAATTCTTAAAGCCCGTAAGAATTGGAGATACGGTAACAGCAGAAATAACGGTGGAGGAGATTATCAACGTCGAGAAAAGGGTGCTGCGCCTTTTGACGGAGGCCTATAATCAGAAGGACGAAAAGGTGATTACAGGATATGCGGTGGTAAAAGCACCATAAGAGAAAGGAATAAGAAGAGATATGAGTGGTGTTGCGAAAAAACCGAAATATTTATTTCTTGCGAATGGGAATAAGGACCAGGAACGCTATGAATCAAAAGCGGAATATGTTTTAAACAGTTTTATAAATATACCGGTGGAGACGGCTGAAAAGATGGGATATGAGGTATATGTGGGAGTCAATGCCAGATATGCCCGGAACATAACCTGTGACCATCCGAATGTAAAACTGAGGAATGTAGAAATATACAGAAACCCTTTTCATATCAGAGAAGTGTATAAATCCTACCGCAATGTAATGAATGTGCTGTCAGAGGGTGGATTTGAGGTTATTCATTGCAATACCCCAATAGGAGGCGTGCTGGGACGAATCTGTGGACGGCGTGCCGGTGTAAAAAAAGTAATCTATACAGCACATGGATTTCATTTTTTTAAAGGAGCGCCTCTTATAAACTGGCTCGTATATTATCCGATAGAACGCATCATGGCACACAATACGGATGCGCTTCTTACCATGAACCATGAGGACTACAGACGGGCGAAAAAATTCCGGTTGAGAAGAAACGGTAAGGTCTATTATATACCGGGAGTTGGAATTGATTTAAAAGATTTTGAAAATATTGAAGCAGACAAAAAGCAGTTGAGGGAAAGCCTTGGATTAGCGGAAGATGATTTTGTCCTGATTGACAGCGGAGATTTGGTGGCACGTAAGAATTATGAGATGGCAATACGAGTAGTGGCAGCGTGTCATGATAAAAAAGTTCATTTACTGATTTGTGGTCAGGGGAATGAACTGGAAAAATTAAAAAAGCTTGCATCAGAACTTAAGATAGACAGACAGATACATTTCCTGGGATTTCGTACAGATATGAAAGAACTGTTGAAAATAGCAGATGCATTTTTGTTTACAACCTTGCAGGAGGGATTGCCAAGGTCGCTGATGGAGGCAATGGCGAGTGGTCTTCCGGTGGTGGGAACCAGAATCCGTGGAAATGTGGATTTGATTGATGAAAATGGCGGCTATCTGGTAGAAGTAAACGATATCAAAGGAGCTGCCGAAAAAGTCAAAATGTTAAAGAAAAGTCCTGAGAAAGCAAAACAGATGGGAGAATATAATAAAAAAAGAATAAAGAAATTCTCCAGCACCGTAGTGAGAACACGTATGGAAAAAATATATAAAGATATTGTTGAGTAAAGATGAGGGAACAGATTATGCAAAAGGAACCAATCTATGTATTAGTGGTTGTCAGTCAAATGAACCGGGGAGGCTTAGAGAGCCGTCTGATGGATATTATCCGAAATTTGGATTTTAGCAGAGTTCAAATGGATATCTATACATATCGATTAGAGCCGGGGCTGATGGATGAAGAGGCAAAATCATATGGTTGCAAAATATATTATAACAAGCCATTAACACCGAAAAACATGTTTGGATATGTACATTATTTTGCAAAATTTTTAAGGGAGCATCCAGAGTATAAAATTGTCCATGCACACCAGGACGCATGGTGTTCCGTATTCTGTAAGGGGGCAAAACTGGCAAATGTGCCGATAAGGATTGCTCATTCACGAACCGCAATATCTTCTATGAGTGTCAGCGATACGGTTAAAAATATCATTAGGATTCCTACCAGAAAGTATGCGACACATTTTTTTGCAGTATCTGATTTGGCAGGAGAATGGTTATTTGGCAAAAAAAATATGAAAAAGGGAAGGGTGGAAATCTGGCCGAATGCCATAGAGTGTCAGAAATATAAATTCAATGAAGAGAAAAGGGGAGAAAAAAGAAAAGAATTAAAGGTTGAAGATAAGCTGGTAATATTACATGTGGGGAATTTCACACCGCCGAAAAATCATGAGAGAATTCTTAAAATATTTAAGACCATAAGCAGCCGGCGCAGCGATGCCGTTCTGATTTTGGCGGGAAGAGAGGATAATCCCAATATCCGGGTTCTTGCAGAAGAGATGCAGTTAGAAGACAAAGTACTCTTTTTAGGTACAAGGACAGATATCAATGAACTTTTGTGGGCAGCAGATGTATTCCTGTTTCCATCCGTTTTTGAAGGAATGCCGGGGGCAGTGATAGAGGCTCAGGCTTCAGGACTTCCATGCGTTATATCGAATGCAATCACCAGGGAAGTGTGTATCACTCCGGCAGTACGGCAGTTATCCCTGAAAAGAAGTGATGAAGAATGGGCATCAACAGTATTGAAGGCTCAGAAAACGGGAAGAATGGACACCTTGGATTTGATGAAAAAAGCCGGATATGACATAGAGACATTGGTAGAAGAATTAACCCGGTTTTACGAAAGTGTAATTTGAACAGACTATGAAGATATGAGATAAACAGAGGAGACAGAGATGCTATTTGAGGATTTATTAGAGAAGAAAGAAAAGCTGGCTTTAGTTGGATTGGGCTATGTAGGTATGCCGATTGCAGTGGCGTTTTCAAAAAAAGTGAAGGTATTGGGGTTCGATGTAAACGAAGAGAAGATTCAGCTTTATAAAAACGGGATTGATCCGACAAACGAAGTCGGGGATGAGGCAATCGCATCCTGCAGTGTGGATTTTACAGCGGACGAAACACGGTTGAAGGAAGCGAAATTTATCATTGTGGCAGTTCCGACACCGGTAAATGAGGACCACACACCGGACCTGACCCCGGTAGAGGAAGCAAGTCGGGTAGTAGGAAGAAATCTGACGAAAGGCGCTGTCGTAGTCTACGAATCAACTGTATATCCAGGGGTTACGGAGGATATCTGTATTCCGATTTTAGAGCAGGAATCAGGACTCAAATGCGGACAAGACTTTAAGATTGGCTACTCACCGGAACGAATCAATCCGGGAGATAAGGTACACCGATTGGAAACCATCACTAAGATCGTATCGGGAATGGATGAGGAGACTCTGGACATTATAGCCAGGGTGTATGAGCTGGTTGTTGAGGCAGGGGTTCATCGGGCAGAGAGCATTAAGGTTGCTGAGGCAGCCAAAGTAATAGAAAATTCTCAACGTGATATCAATATTGCCTTTATGAATGAATTATCTATTATTTTTAACAAGATGGGTATCGATACCCAAAGCGTCTTGAAAGCAGCGGGAACAAAATGGAACTTCCTGAACTTTTATCCGGGACTTGTGGGCGGACACTGTATTGGAGTAGACCCGTATTATCTGACCTATAAAGCGGAGGAGCTGGGCTATCATTCCCAGATTATATTAGCGGGCAGACGCATCAATGATGATATGGGAAAATATATTGCGGAAAACCTTGTAAAATTGTTGATCAAGAATGATGTTCCGGTAAAGGGAGCCAGGGTGGCGTTGTTTGGATTCACCTTTAAGGAAAACTGCCCGGATACCAGAAATACAAAAATCATTGATATCGTAAAAGAGTTAGATGAATATGGAATTCATCCGATGATTATGGACCCGGTCGCGGATGCTGATGAAGCGAAGCGGTTATATGGAGTTACCTTCAGTTCCAGAGAAGAAATCGGACAGGTAGATGCGGTGATTCTGGCAGTTGCACATGAGGAATTCAAAGATTATGCAATGAAAGAATACGATGACCTGTACAGAGATAAAAAGATTATGCTGGATGTGAAGGGACTTTTGGACAGAAAGGCATATGAAGAGGCAGGATATAGTTACTGGAGGCTTTAATTTACGAGGTTTAATTTACGAGGAAGGAAAAAAAGATGGGATATTCAGATATAAAGTTTGAAGAGGACGCAATTTTTCTTGTAACAGGGGGAGCCGGATTCATCGGCTCGAATCTCTGTGAGGCATTATTAAAGAAGGGACATAAGGTACGTTGTCTGGATAATTTATCCACCGGAAAACAGAGCAATGTGGATATGTTTTTGGACAATCCGAATTATGAATTTATAAAGGGAGATATTACGGATTTAGATACCTGTATGGAGGCATGCAAAGGGGTAACCTATGTTATGAACCAGGCGGCCTGGGGCAGTGTTCCGAGAAGTATCGAGATGCCGCTCTATTATGAAGAGGTAAATATAAGAGGAACACTGAATATGATGGAAGCTGCGAGACAGAACGGTGTGAAGAAATTTGTATACGCTTCTTCCAGTTCTGTCTATGGAGATGAGCCGAATCTTCCGAAGAAAGAGGGAAGAGAGGGAAATCTTCTGGCTCCGTATGCCCTGACGAAAAGAGTAAATGAAGAATATGGGCGGTTATATACCAAATTGTATGGACTGGATACTTACGGACTCCGGTATTTCAATGTCTTTGGAAGAAGACAGGACCCGAATGGGGCATATGCAGCAGTCATACCGAAGTTCATAAAAATGCTTTTGAATGATGAGACACCTACCATCAATGGAGACGGAAAACAGAGCAGGGATTTTACTTATATCGAAAATGTAATTGAAGCAAATCTCAAAGCATGTGCGGCATCCCATGAGGCGGCAGGACAGGCTTTCAATATCGCTTATGGCGGAAGAGAATATCTCATAGACATTTACTATGCCCTGACGAAGGCATTGGGAAAAGAGATAGAGCCGAACTTTGGACCGGACCGTCCCGGAGATATCAAGCACAGCAATGCGGACATTACGAAGGCAGAGGAGCTGTTGGGATATCATCCTGAATACGATTTTGAAGCAGGTCTTGCAGAAGCCATTGAATGGTATAAAGCAAATCTCGGATCATAAAAACAGTACAGAACGATGGGAGAAAATCAGTGGGCATAAAAGGTAAGATTTATTCGCTGACAGAAAAAAGTCATTTAATAAAAAACATGTATATTGCGTTACACAATAAAAAGGTCAAGCACAGATTGAATTTGACAGATGAAGAATTTGCACAGCGATATTATTATGATGCGACCAGGAGAAAACTGAATCTGGATCATCCCCAGTCATTTGATGAAAAACAGTGGTGGATGAAAATTCACTACAGGAATCCGTTAATGACCCAGTGCGTAGACAAATACAAGGTGAGAGAGTATGTAAAGCAGTGTGGTCTGGAATCCATATTGAATGAGCTGTATGGAGTCTACGATAACGCATCGGAGATTGAACTTGATCAGTTACCGGAAGAATTCTTTATAAAGACAAACCATGGATGCGCCTGTAATTTCTGGTGTAGAAATAAAGCGGAGTTTCCAATTAGGGAAGTGTCAAAAAAACTGGATGAGAATTTGAAGGAAAACTACTATATTCAATCCAGAGAATGGCCGTATAAAAATGTAGAACCTAAAATCATTGCAGAAAAAGTATTAAAAAGTGAAAAAGGGGAACCATTGGTGGACTACCGCTTTTTATGCTTTGGTGGAAAATGCCATTATCTTTTTGTGGATATTGATACTTGCGATGAGAGCGGCGCCCATAAGGTTCATGCAAAACGAAATGTTTATACGAAGGATTTTGAACTGCTTCCGGTGAAGGTGAGCAGGGAGAATTTTGCTCCGGAGCTTGTTCCGAAACCGGAAAACTATGATGAAATGATAGCCTGTGCGGAAAAGCTGTCAGAGCCGTTTCCTTTTGTGCGTGTGGATTTATATAATATTGATGGGAAAATCGTATTTGGCGAGCTGACTTTTTATCACGCGGGCAGTTCCAGCGTATTTGAACCATGGAGTTTTTCCGATGAACTCGGTAAGCTGATTGAATTGCCGAGAGACGAATATGTAGTATAGAATCCAATAGAGGCAGAAGCGTATTATACAGGTGATTTAGATGAGAATATTATATATATCGAGAAGTATCTTTCCCTATGGGGCGGCATATGCAAGCCGTGTTATGCATTTTGCAAAAATGCTGCATCATATGGGACATACGGTGCATGTAATAACGGATTATACTTTGGATACAGAGGCAAAAGAGGGAAAAGTAATAGATTTGGGATTCTGTTCCTATCAGGCATTAGCCATGGATTCCGGGATGAAAAACAGATTGCAGATGAATAAGAAACGCTATGAATGTGTAAAGGCGTACTTAGACACCAAAGGAGCAGATTATATCATTACAAGTTCTTTTCCGTTTGACTATAAAAAGATGAGGAATCTGATGACGGATAGAAAGATTCCATATGCCATAGAGTTATGCGAGTGGTTCGACCCCTCCAATTATAAATTGGGAAAGGCTGATATTCGCTATCGTATCAATCAGAAAACGCTGAAAAAGAGATATGTGAAAGAAGATAAAATTATAGCCATCAGCAGATATTTGCAGAACCACTATGAAAAATACGGGGTGTCTTGTATACGGATTCCTACCATTCTGGATATGGAAGAGTTCGGATATAGCGAGGATACGGCGAATGAGAAAATAAAAATCATGTATGCCGGAAATCCGGGAAAATCGAAAGAATTATTAAAGCAGATATTTGAAGCGATTGTCGATTTGAAACAGGAAGATGAGCAGCTTTGTGAGAAGTTGTGTTTTGATATCTATGGTGTCAATGAAGAACAGGTACTATACAATATAGAGAATGACAAAAGTCTTCTGGACAGTGTCCGGGATTGTATACAGATTCAGGGAAAAGTGAAGCAGGAAATTATGAATTCCGTGTATCAGGAGCATGATTATAGTATTTTTATGCGTCCCCACAGGCGATCTTCAGAAGCGGGTTTTCCTACAAAGCTTGCGGAGAGTCTTGCGGCGGGAACACCGGTCCTGGTGAATCAGACAGGAGATATCTCCTGTTATATTGAAAATGGAGAAAATGGTTACCTGGTAGAAAACGACAGAGAAGAAATAAAAAAGCTGTTCCGCGAACTTATTTCTATGGAGAAGAGTCGGTATACAAAGATGCGCAAGAACGCCAGAAAAACGGCGGAATGCAGTTTTGATTACAGAGTATATGAGAAAGAAATGGATAAGTTTATCAATGAATAATCACCTTGAAAGTATGAATAAGAGAAAAAAATACATGATGTATCCATACATGGTAATCGCTGCATATATTCTGATTACATTGATATTAAATCTGTTTGGACCTGTTGAATATCAGGGTTATACTACGGGAAAAAAAGCGGCAGTTACCATTTATATTTTGATGTTTCTGGTCGTAACCTATGTGGGCATGAAAATCGCGTCTATGTCCGGACAGGTAAAGGATGCAGCATTAAATAAAAATTATGCAAGGGTTAAAAATTTTATTTTTATCATAGAAATCACGATAGTAGTCGTATTCCTGATTAAACTGTCGTTAATCATTTATCAGGTGATTCAGTATGGGATTCCCGTTTCAGGAATGAGCTTTTCTTCCATGGCTGAGGTATATTCAGACTTACATTTGACGGAATCAGATGTCAATATTTTTCGGAAAATAAATTCCTTCACAAGGGTATTGACATTTCTCGCATTCTTTTCAGGGATGTATATGTGGAAAAAAATCAGCCGAAGCGGGAGAATCATGTTATGTGCGGCAATCATTCTTGATTTTCTGTATAATATTTTGTATATTGGTACGCAAAGATCCTTATTTACATATATGGTTCTTGCCGGGATGTTGTACATTGTACATGTCATCAAAAGTGGAAAGGGAATTAAAAAAAGAAATGTATTCTTCGTTGCAGTGGCGGTAGTTGGAGCAGTGCTCATATTTACGAAAATAATAAGTGCAAGGTTTACGCTTTGGGGAAGTGTTATGAGTACGGACTTTCGAAATGGGATGAAGTTCAATCCCAATCATATATTGGTTCAATGGCTGCCGGATGAGATGAAATATGCATTTATTACATTATTATCTTATCCGTCTCAAGGATATTATGGTCTGTCGATGTGCTTTGATGTGCCTTTCCAGTGGACCTGGTTTTTGGGTGGAGCCAGAGGATTAAACAGTATTGCATCCCAGGTTCTTTCTGAGATACCGGATTTTCTGTCCTCTACTTATCCTGTAAGGACCGGTGAGATGATTGGCTTTGACGGACTGGCTGCATGGTATACAATCTTTGCATGGCTTGCAGGTGATGTTACATTTTTGGGAGCTTTGGTTGTAATGCTATTGGCTGCCTATCTTTTTATGAGATGTTGGAAAGAAGTAATCTTATATAACAATCCGTTGTCCTTTGCAATGCTGATTCAGTTGGTAATTATGTATGTTTTTGTGCCTGCGAACAATCAGTTGTTTGTGGACAGGGGTGATTCCCTGGGGATTATTTTTTTATTTATCATTTGGCTTGTCTTTCATAAAAGACTCAATTACTGTGAAGAAATGAATTAGAAATGATAGGAAAGTTGGAATATGGATACAGGGCAGGAAAGAATAGAATCAAGAGAAAAAAAAATAAGATATACGGCAGTGACTGCCATTCTGGCAAAAATCCTGGCAATGCTTGTGCCTCTGGTTACGGTAAGGTATGCTTATGATTATCTGGGAGCGGAAATTTATGGATTGTGGAATACAGTTCTGTCGTTTTTCTCCATGTTTGCATTTGCAGACCTTGGTCTGGGAAGCGGATTACAGACCTCTCTGAGCCAGTGTCAGGGAAGGGATGATGAGGAAAACAGCCGGAAATTAGTTGCAAGCACTTATCTGATACTGGTGATATCGACCACCATTATCCTGCTTGTGATGCTGGTACTCTTTCGTTTTGTGGATTGGGGAAGCGTCATGAATGTAGAATCCGATATTGCGGCGCAGCTGGTGGAAAAGGTTGTAGTAATCATTGTTATTTCAAAACTTCTGAATATTCCGTTCTCATTGGTGAATCGTACCCAGCTCGCATTACAGGAGGGATATAAGGGAAATATCTGGCAGTGTGTTGCAAATATTCTGAGTATTGGACTAATTATCGTAATCGTAGTTGCGGATGGGGGAAAAATTCCTTTGATCATCGCTTCCACCTATACAGTGGTAATCGTTTCCATTTTGAATTTCATCGTCTATTTTGGAGTACAGAGGAAAGAATATGCACCCCGCTTGAAATATGCAGATGCGAAGGTTGCAAAGAGTATGCTGCAGATCGGCATTGCTTTTTGTCTGCTGTCTGTATTTACGAATCTGGGATTGTCTTTGGACAGCTTTATTGTTGCAAGGGTCAGCAATTTAACCGAATCCGCGACATATTCTATTCTGTACCGGGCGACGGGATTGATCAGCGTAGGATGCGGTATGCTGTCTACACCTCTTTGGGGAGCTTTTGGGGAAGCGCTGGAGCGGAAGGATTATGAGTGGGTGAAGAGCAGGAGCAGGAAAACGGCGCTGTTTTCACTTTTGATCGCGCTGGCAGGAACCGTCGGCTTAATGGTCTTGGGAAGATGGATTTTCGCTATCTGGCTTGGAAAACCTTTGGAATATAGCAATATGATGTTGTTGAGTATGTGTCTGATGCAATGTCTCTTATCGGGAATAGCTCCTTATTTTATGGTCTTGAATGCGAGAGGGATTGTAAAAAGACAGATTTTTATATTTTCAATTTATACAGTGATATCCCTTCTGTTGAAATTTGCATTAGGTGAACTGTTTGGAATAGACTGGATTCCGATGGTGGGAACTGTTTGTTATGCAGTAATTATTGTTCCATATGTATATACATTAGCAAAAAAGGAAATGGAAGAAACAAAATGAGAAAACTGAAATTAATATTCAAAATTTTACAGGCGTATTTGAATCCATATAAGTATATGAGAAAAAGTGGCATAAATTTTGCAGGGGAGGGTACAGTCACCTTATATACCAACCCGTATAAGACCTTTGGGAGCGATCCATGGATGCTTACCTTAGGCGATAATGTCTATATTACATCAGGAGTCCGATTTATCACACATGATGGAGGTACTTTGATTTTGAGAAAGGAAGTACCGGATTTGGAGATTACAAAACCTATAAAAGTAGGGAATGATGTCTATTTCGGGGTGAACAGTATGGTCATGCCGGGGGTTACGATTGGGAATCGGTGTATCATCGCAGCGGGAGCCATTGTCACAAAGGATGTACCGGATAACTCTGTGGTGGCAGGAGTCCCGGCTAAGGTGGTGAAAACCACAGATGAATATCTGGAAAAGATTAAGGGAGAATCCCTGCATCTGGGACATTTGAAAGGTGAGGAAAAGGCGAGAGAGTTAAAGAAGATTTACCATATTAACGATTAGAAGCGGACAGATATTGAATAAGAAAAGATGCAGGAATCAAAATCAGGAAGAGGGAAATAGGATGGATTCATCAAAAAAGATAGAAAGCATAGTTATCTGGCGAGTTATAGCATGTTTAGGCGTCTTTGCAGTTCATCTTGGGCAAAGAATGAATTTGTCAGGATATATCCGTCTGATTTCTGATTTTGGGAAGTATGGGGTACAGTTATTTTTTATTATTAGTGGTCTTCTAAGCGCAGAACAAATGTTTGTGGGGGGGGGTACGGCGCTAAGTTATTGGCGTAAAAGAGCAGTCAGGATTTTGCCATTATACTATTTTGTGATATTTTATTATTTTCTGTCTGAAACCCTTATTTGGAAAGACATCCCTGTGGATGACACAGGACTGGGCTGGATGAGATATTTATTTTTTCTGTCTGGATTTGTGAAAAGTGATACTTATTTTTGGAGTAATTTGGGTATCACCTGGACAATTCCTGTATTTGTTCTTTTTTATTTTAGTGTGCCATTTGTTTTTAAAAGAGTAAAAGATTTTAAAAGTTCCCTGGTTCTTTATGTAGTACTTTTGTTGCTGGCATGGGGGATAAAAATATTTTGTAACGGGAATTTTGCAGCAATTACATACCTTCCGTTTTTTGCAGAGGGGATAATTGTATTTTTTGCGAAGAGAGAAAAGCGAGAGGCTCTTGTGATTTTTCTTTCTTCAGTGGCTTTGATAGGAAAATTGATACTTGGAAACATAGATAGTACCACATATTCTTTTTTATTCATGATTATCATTATCGCAACGTGGGATGTAAAAATACCTTCGGGGAAGATAAAACAGATCATCTCTGTATTAGATAAATATTCATATACTATTTATCTGGGACAAGGCTTGATTTTTTGCGGCTTCATTGACAAATTTTCATTTGGTCCGGCTGTCGTTTTGGGAATTGCCATATTTGGTACGAGTCTACTGGTATTTTTCGTATACAATTTTATAGAGTATCCTATTCAGAAATTTTTAAAAAGTATAGTAAATGAAAGGTAAAAGGAAAAATGTTTGAAGGAAAAACACTATTAATTACCGGAGGCACCGGGTCATTTGGAAATGCTGTATTAAATCGTTTTTTAGATACGGATATCAGAGAAATCCGTATTTTTTCCAGAGATGAAAAAAAGCAGGATGATATGCGGCATGAATATCAGGTGAGATATCCTGAGGTGAGTGATAAAATTAAATTTTTTATTGGAGATGTGAGAGACCTGGCATCTGTAAAGAATGCAATGTACGGAGTCGATTATATTTTCCATGCGGCGGCTTTAAAACAGGTGCCGTCCTGTGAATTCTTTCCGGTTGAGGCAGTAAAAACGAATGTGCTGGGAACAGAGAATGTATTGACGGCGGCGATAGAAGCCGGGGTTAAAAAGGTTATTTGCCTCTCCACAGATAAAGCTGCTTATCCGGTAAATGCTATGGGAACCTCAAAGGCGATGATGGAAAAAGTAATTGTTGCAAAATCCAGAACGGTATCTCCGGATAAGACGAATATTTGCTGTACAAGATACGGCAATGTGATGTGTTCCAGAGGCTCGGTTATTCCGCTGTTTATTGAGCAGATCAAAGCCGGGAATCCAATGACTGTGACAGAACCGGCGATGACAAGATTTATTATGAGTCTGGAGGAAGCCGTAGAATTAGTGGTATTTGCTTTCCAGAATGCAGAGTCTGGTGATATCATGGTTCAGAAGGCGCCTGCTTGTACCATTGAAGTATTGGCACAGGCGGTGGCAGAGCTGTTTGATCCGGGACATGAGATAAAAGTAATTGGAATACGTCATGGAGAGAAAATGTATGAGACGCTGCTCACAAATGAAGAGTGTGCAAATGCCATTGATATGGGAGATTTCTATCGTGTTCCTTGTGATAAACGGGATTTGAATTATGATAACTATTTTAAGAATGGAGATAAGGAGAGAGTAAAGCTCTCGGAATTCAATTCTAATAATACAGATTTATTAGATGTAGAACAGGTAAAGGAAAAATTGCTGGAATTAGATTACATTAAAGAAGAGTTAAAATCATGGAAAGAATCTTAGAAAATGGGTTGTTGTGATACTTTTTGAGAATGTGGAAGAGGGAAAGGAAATGAAAATATTAGTAACCGGAGCAAAGGGGTTTATAGGAAAAAATTTAATTGCGACATTAAACAATATCCGTACAGGAAAGGATAAATCATTTGGTCTGACGGAAGATATCACAATCTATGAGTATGATGTGGATTCTAATGAGTCTTTATTAGATGCTTATTGTTCTGACTGTGATTTTGTGTTCAATCTTGCAGGAGTGAACCGTCCAAAAGAGCAGAGTGAATTTATGGAGGGAAATTTCGGTTTTGCCTCCGTGCTTTTGGAAAAGCTGAAAAATCATGGAAATACTTGTCCCATCATGATTTCTTCCTCTATTCAGGCAGAATTGGACAATCCTTACGGACAGAGTAAGAAGGCAGGAGAAGACCTGATATTTGCCTATGGAAGAGAAGTAGGGGCAAAGGTCTATGTATATCGTTATCCAAATGTATTTGGAAAGTGGTGTCGCCCGAATTATAATTCTGCGGTGGCAACGTTTTGTAATAACATCGCAAATGATTTGCCGATTCAGGTCAATGATCCAAGTGTCGTTATGAATCTGGTATATATCGACGATGTAGTGGCAGAATTAATTGCGGCATTAAAAGGTGAAGCACATATAGATGAACAGGGCTATTGTTATGTTCCGACGGTTCATACAATTACCCTGGGTGAGATTGTGGATTTAATCTATTCGTTCAAAAAGAGCAGGGAAGACCGCAGTGTGCCGGATATGACAGAGGATGGATTTAGCAAGAAGCTTTATGCAACGTATTTGAGCTATCTTCCAACGGATCAATTCAGTTATCCATTGAAAATGAACGTGGATGAGAGAGGAAGTTTTACGGAGATTCTCAGGACAGCCGACAGAGGTCAGTTCTCGGTTAATATCTCAAAGCCGGGGATTACGAAGGGGGAACACTGGCATCATACTAAGAATGAGAAGTTTGTTGTGGTAAGTGGAAAAGGTTTGATTCAGTTCCGCAAGATTGACAGCGATGAAATCATCAATTACCATGTAAGTGGGGATAAGATTGAGGTGGTGGACATCCCGACAGGTTATACGCATAATATTATTAATGAAGGGGATACGGATTTAGTAACCTTTATGTGGTGCAATGAGTGTTTTAATCCGGAGAAGCCGGATACTTATTTCCTGAAGGTAAACGAGGAGAACTATCCTGGAAAATTACAGACAGTGTAAGGTCAGCCTCAGTTAAAATATGGGGAGGATAATATGGATTCTCACAAAGGAAAATTATATATAAATCTAAAGTACGAAGAAGAGATATATAAGACAGGAGAATAGGAATCATGAGTAAATTAAAATTAATGACAATCGTAGGAACACGTCCTGAGATTATCCGGTTGGCGGCAGTGATGAAAAAATGCGATAAGTATTTTGAGCAGATTCTGGTACATACCGGACAGAATTATGACTATTGCCTTAATCAAGTATTCTTTGACGATTTGGGATTGCGGGAGCCGGACTATTATCTGGATGCCGTAGGTGCCGATTTAGGAGAGACTATTGGAAATATTATTGCAAAAAGCTACAAGCTGATGACTGAAGTTCAGCCAGATGCGTTACTGATTCTTGGCGATACGAATAGCTGTCTGAGTGCGATCAGTGCAAAACGTCTGCATATTCCAATTTTTCATATGGAGGCAGGAAACCGTTGTTTTGACGAGTGTCTGCCCGAAGAGACGAACCGCAGAATTGTGGATCATATTGCAGATGTGAATATGTGTTATTCCGAACATGCCAGAAGATATTTGAACTATGAGGGCACAGCGAAGGAAAGAACTTATGTGACGGGTTCTCCAATGGCGGAGGTTCTGCATAACAATCTGGACAAGATAGAAGCAAGTGATGTATTAGAGAAGTTGGGGTTAGAAAAAGGAAAATATATTCTGCTGTCCGCACATCGTGAAGAGAATATTGACACAGAGGAGAACTTCAATCATCTGTTTACAGCAATTAATGCTATGGCAGAGAAATACGATATGCCAATTCTTTATTCCTGTCATCCGAGAAGTAAGAAGTTCTTAGAACAGAGAGGTTTTCAACTGGATGAGAGAGTAAAGATGCACGAGCCGTTAGGATTTCATGACTACAATCATCTTCAGATGAATGCATTTGCAGTTGTGAGTGACAGCGGTACGCTTCCGGAAGAATCCAGTTATTTTAATTCATTGGGACATCCATTTCCAGCAGTCTGTATCCGTACGAGCACAGAGAGACCGGAGGCATTGGATAAGGGAAACTTTATTCTTGCCGGAATCACAACGGAACAGGTATTACAGGCGGTAGATACGGCAGTGGAAATGGTCAAAAACGGGGACAATGGACTTGACGTGCCGAATTATGTGGATGAAAATGTCAGCACAAAAGTAGTGAAGTTAATCCAGAGTTATGTGGGGATTGTAAATAAGATGGTGTGGAGAAAAAATCAGGTCTGATTGTCGGATTTGAGTTAGGCATTTTACAGGGAGGAGAAAGAGTATGAAGTACAAATATTTTATTAAAGATGAAGCACTTAATACATCTGACGATGATTATTTTGGACATGTTGACATAGCTGAAAATATCCAAAGAATGATTGACAATACAGATGCGCCGTTCAACATTGCGATAATTGGAAAATGGGGAATGGGAAAGTCATCTTTAATTAATATGGTGAAAAAGATTCTGCAAAGTAATTCAGATAAATATCTGGTGCAGGAAATCAATGCGTGGAAATATCAGAAAGAAGAATTTGGAAAAGCGTTTTTAAAACAGTTGTTGCAATTAGTGGAGGGAAAACAGTTTACCACACAGCAGCAGTTCGATCATACGTTAGGAAAATATCTGGAAGAACCAGCCCTGGACGTGGCAGAAAATAGAGCAGATAGATTTTCGGTAAAAAAATTGCCGGGAATTTTATGCTCTTTTTTTCATGAAAAGAAAAAGTATATTGTAAAGGGTGTAATATTTTTTCTGGTAACATTTTTGGCAGTATTTTTATATAAAATACTTGCATTACAAAAATCGCCATTTGATGGAAACTTCCTTGAACTGCTCCGGGCATCCATATTGTGTTACTGTAAAAATGTTGTAGTCGTATTAATTGTCCCGCTGTTTGTCTGGTATGGAAAGATTTACATGGATAAAATGGTAGGACGTCAGAATCTTCAGGTAGGTGTTACGATGCCGTTGGAATCCAGGGATGATTATGAGATATATCTTCGCGCGGCGTTAAAGAAAAACAGGAATAAAAAAATCATAACCGTAATTGATGATCTTGACCGTCTGGATATGGCGAAAATAGTCGAGGCCTTAGATGCGCTGAAAGTTTTTATGGACTTAGATAATTGTATTTTTATCGTTCCCTTTGATGATGCGATTTTAAAGAAGGCGTTGGATCAGAAACGAATTAAAAACTTAAGCAGTACAGAGTCGGAGATTGACAGCGAACTTGTTTTGGACAAGTTATTCCAATACAAGATTTACATACCGGAACTTGTAAAAATAAACGTTAAGGAATATGCAGTCGAACTTTTCCGGAAAAATTGTACGGACTTTGTCCGTGAATATATGAATGATAACATGGATGATGCATGCCGGATTGTCCGCAATGTTATTATTCATAACCATGTGACGACTCCGCGTCAGGTGAAAAAACTGTTAAATAATTTTATGAACAATCTGATGGTTGCGTACAACCGCCAGGAGAGAGGAATGATACAGGATGGTTTTGTGACAGAGCTGGAGAGTCTTCAGTTCATTGCAAAAATATCCGTATTACAGGCAGATTATAATGAATTTTATGATTTGCTTTTTGTGGATTTCAATGCGATGGATGAACTATTGGCGATTTATCGTGACCAAGCAGATGTAGTTCCGGAATATTTGAGCGAATATTTTTATATAGGAAAAGAGAATAATGAAGTCCATTTAAAATCAAAATATAAATCCCTAATCGATTATCTCATTTATACTGAGAAGTATAGGGGAACGGCTTCCATAGCGTCCTATATGTATATGGCACAGGATAAAATCAGTGTATTGACAGGTGACAGAATACAACAGGAATTCATAACTTCTGCCTTGAGCAAAAATGTTCAGTCGGTACGTGAAATGCTGGATGAAACCCCTGTTTTGGCTGAAAAATTGTCTCAATTTTTAATGCTTTCCGATGATATGGACGAAGTCATGATGATTTGTAATATGTCAGTCAATGTGATTGATATAGTAAAAGAGCCTTATCGAAAAGAATTAATCTCTGAGATTTCAAATCGCTTAGGTAATTGTATTGAATATGTTGATGATACCGGTGTTTCGTGGTTGAATTTTGACCTTTATTTTGTTGCTAAGGAAGAGGCAGAAGAACCGCAGATTTTTGACACTGCTTTGAAAAAATATATGTCAGATGCAATGAAAGCGGATGATGCAGTATCCATTTTGGCGGCCATTCTAAAGCATCGTCGTGAATTATCAACGGATACGGACAGCGATTTGAGGAGACATATTCGGAACTTTGTAGATGAAGGAGAATATGGATGTGCACAGATAAATGAGATGTGTGCGGATTTAGATGATGAGAGTGTTGCCGAGTATTTTGGGGACGGGGTATTTGAACGGATTGCAGATGATATTCTGGAACATGCCGATTTAGAATCAGGGGAGACGGGAAAAGATTTCCTGCGTTATTTTTCTATTTATGTGGATGAAGAGAATATCTCAGATTATGGGGATTTGCTTACAAGGATGGCAGCGAATACGAAAGCACATAAGCTTTTGGCTGACACATTATCCACGGAAAATATGTTCGAGGCGATACCGAAAGATATCGGGACGGCAATATTGAAAGAAATCACAGCAAATGAGGTAGAAGACAGTACAGAGGGAACATATTGCATACTCAGTGCATTGCCGTATGTGGTGGATGAAAGTGAGGAACAAGATGAAAATACTTTAGACCCATTTATAAATAATTCGGATTTGTCTGAAGACTTGTTGATTTCCATAATTGAAAATTATGTGGCGAATGGCAATAACATAGAATTATTAAAAGATACCATAGAAGACCTGTCCATTTCTGCGTCAAAAGAAGAGGAAAAATTGGAAGCATTATGCAAACTGTCAAAGCATTATTCAACTGCCCAGAATAAGTTCCTGGTGGAACTGCTTGAGAAAAGGACTGCTTTTGAAAGCAATAAAGATTATGATTATGAAAAAGAATTAATACGGCGATTGTACAGAGAAAGTGCATTTTCAGATGAAATTGTAACCCTGGTGTCAGATAAGTTGATTACCTGGCAGGAAGATTATGGGAATAAGCTTCCATACCTTGAGTTTGTAATATTTGCAGTGGAAGAAGTGATAGAGGATTTGGAGACAGAGACAGCAGATGAAGCGGCAAATGGCTTTCTGTCAAGGTATGCATTATTCCCGGCAGAGGTGATTCGTGTCTTTAACAATATTGGAGAATATGTTAGTGAAGACGTTCTTGTTGATGCGGCAGAAAAATTTAAAGATGTCTCCGAGCCGGTTCTGATTGATTCCGTTGCAAGATTCTATTTTGTAAATGCTGCTATATTCATTGAAGGTAATCAAAATCTATCGGAGCTTTTGAATTTCATTGAACGGAATTGGGATGAGCTTACCGACAAAAAAGAAGCATTGAACGCATTACATTGGCGGTATGGAAGGATTAATACAAAGAGCGTTGTAAATCTCAGCAAAAAAATAGTGAGTGACTCAAAAATATTGCCTGATGCAAAGAAATGTATGGGTAAATTTTATGATAACTTAAATATGGAAGAATTATCTCTTCTTATGATTGATCTTGTGAGAGAATCAGATATTGATGACATGAAAGAGTTGTTGTTTGGAGGAGAGACATCCAGAACACTTGAGGAAGTGATAACTTATATCGCTGATAATCCGGAGACCTTTGTGAAATCTGATTTGGAAATTGGGTTGGATATTTTGCATGGAAGTACAGCAAAAAATGATAATAGATGGAACAAGATTTGTCATGCATATCTGTTACAAAATCAGAACGTTGCTCAAAATGAAAAAATGTTAGATGGAATTATTGAAGAGGTAAAGCATAACGGCAGGGATAAGGAAAAAGTGCTCCCGTTACTCCTTCTGATTTATGGGAACACTGCAAGCGATAATTTGAAAAGCAGGGTGATTGCCACTGTAAAGGAGCTTGGTATAACCAGAAAGTTCAAGAAATTACTAGGAGAGGAAGAGAAAAAAGAATTTGAAACTCTTGGGAAAAAGGGACCACTGACATCACAGGCAGAGTGAGGTTTATCAGCAAACCATTATTATATAAGTTGTAGGTTTTGCTCTGATAAAATATATTTATGAAACATAAAAACGCCTAATTATTGAAAAAATTTAAAAATAGTGATAAAATATCAGAAAAACAAAGCTAAAAGACAGATATTTTCGAAAAATAAAAAAGGGGGGAGTGCATATGGGTGTACCATTGTCAAAACTTATCACCGATGTAGGATTGGCGGTTCAAAATGCAAACGCAGCCATTGAAAGATACGCAGCAGAAGCCTATCTAGTCCAGGGATATGTACCACAGGATATAGACGGAACGGATGAAAAACCGGAATATCACCCGGTAACTTACCGGCTGAATATCCCGACTGCGGGCGGAAAAAAAGCAGTGGATGTTCCGGCAACGGCGTTGATGAACCACACTACATTATCTTTGGAACAAGTAGATGTCAGATTAAAATTTGTACTGGAAGAGAGTACAGGAGAGGAGGTAATGGTAAGAGTCAAATCTACAGGAAATGCAAAAGAAATGTATTCGGTGAGCGAGCTTGCCATGCAGTTTAAGACTTCGCCGCCATCAGAGGGAACAGCAAGAGTGGAAAACCGGCATATTCAGTCGCTGTAGCCGTAAGAGGTAAAAGCAGACAGGAGTGTCCGGTGTAAGAAAGGAGTAAAAATATGAGTAATGATGAATTAAAGAACAACGCTTCGGAAGATAAGCAGACAGTGGAATCCAAAGAGCAGAATGGGATGGCAGCAAGTAATGGCGGAGGTGGCGGAGCAGAACAATTTGCAGCACTTCCCATTGAGTCGCTGATCTGTAAGCCCATTATCGCAGCGGCACAGGGACAGCAGGAGCTGACCGCAGTCTATATTGATGGAATCAAAAAGCTTGCTTACGATGAAAATGGAAATACGAATAAACTTTCATTTTCTTATAAGCGGCCAGTCGTGCAGCCGGATGGCACCATGAGCAGTCAGGATTGTACCATTGACGCACCTCTGCTGTCACTGGTTCCTGTACCGGCGTTCACTATGGACGAACTGACAGTAGACTTCAACATGGAAGTGAAAAATACGGAGATGTCGGACAGTAAGACCCATACGGATGTCAGCAGTACCGTAAAATACAATTCCTGGTTTGGACTGAATGCCAGCATTACGGGAAATGTATCCTCCGATACGGAACATAAGAGGCAGACGGACAGCACGGCAACTTATACAATTCATGCCCGTGCCGTACAGCAGCAGCCGTCAGAGGGAATGGCGAAGCTAACCGCCTTGTTTGCCCAGAGCATGGAACCGATCAATAACAAAGTCTAGAGCAGTCCATGATATAAGGCGGTGAGAGGATGTCATTGGGAGCAGGTGTTGTCTGTGATTTACCTGTCAATAAATATATCCGAAATGTGGAAGGAAGCGCAAAGGATCCCCTGCCGTTTGAACCGTCGAACAAACACGGATGGCTTGGTCTGTGGAAAAAAGAGACCAAATGGGATGATAGCATTTATGGAAAGATCCGGTGTTGTACCTGTGGACGGGAAGATGGATGGACTGATGTCTGGGGAAGTCCCCACGTCATGGTAGGCGGACATATCGTGCTGGGTGCGGAGGCAGATGCGGTATCGGGAAGCGGCGCAGCACCTAAGCAGGCAGGAAATCTCAGAGGAGGAAACAGAATCTTTATTGCGCCAATCTGTAGCGAATGCAACGGACAGAGTGGGGATATGTTAGTTGTTGCAGCGAATAAGATTGTACAGCTATGCGGTTTCTTTGGTGATTCTGATGGACGGGTTGAGGTAGATGCGCAGATGTGGCATGAAAAGGAAGCAAGGAGAAAGAGCGGAGAGGGGGAAACCTATAGAAATTATTATCGGTATAAAAGAATTTATTTCAAAAGAGTGGATGAGTTCAGGCAGAAAGCAGCAGAGATTGTGAAAAGCCAGACAGGGCTGACAAGATGGGACTATGATTACCTGAAAAGCAGTGCTGTATCTCAGCCGGCAACTGCCGCCGGAGCCTCGACACAATCCGTATCCGTTGCTCCAGGTAAGTCCAGTGCAAGATCAAGACCGTCAAGGTATTCCATTCCAAAGGACGTGCGGTATAATTATGGCCGGACAGGGTTTGACTACGGGGAATTATAATTCGGAATATTTGAGAAGCCGGAGGTCCTTTGATGGGACTTCCGGCTTCTTATTTTGTTGCTTTTCCCAGTAGAAATGGCTATACTATAGACATATGGAGAGATTCTGGAGGTAATTCATGAACAAATGGACAGTCCATGTGACAGATTTCGGGAAAATAGAAAAGGCAGATATACAGGTGTCGCCGTTGACGCTTTTTGTCGGTGATAATAACAGCGGAAAGAGTTATATGATGACCTTAATTTACGGCTTACTGTATCTGGAAATCTTCTTCCAAAAATACGAAATAGACACAGACTCTGCTGAATTTTTGAACTGTTGTGAGATTTTGGACAGAGTACTTAGCCTGAATGAGGATGGAGAAAACACCTATACTCTAAGTGAAGAAGAGATAAGTTCTTTGCAGGAACTGTTGAATCAAATATTGCAAAATAATAAGGACAGATTTCTGCGAAATCTGTTCAACCGTGAAATACAGATTGGAAGATTATGGCTGGAATTTCCAAAAGAGAGTCATTATGAACTCAAAGTAGAACATATGAATAGGATCGGGATCGGTGGAGATAGCGTGACTTTGCGGGGAAGTGACAGGGAAGAAAGACATATGGCAGGTTACGCAATGGAAATGGAGCGGTTAAAAGAGGAGGAGACCTATCGTTTTTTCTTATCTTATATCATGGAGTATATGATAAAAAAGGGATTTGAAGGCATGGGAAAATCCTCAAGCGTTTATTTTCCAACAGCAAGAACCGGATTTTTACTGACTTATAAAACCCTTGTAGGCAGTGCAATGGAGGATAAATTCAACGTACAAAGAGATAAGACCGAAAAGAATCTCCTGACCAGACCGAACAGTGATTTCTTAACGAGATTGAGCAGCATGTCAACCCAGAGCTGGCATGAGGAATATCAGGACATAGTAGAATTTATAGAGAATAATGTCATTAACGGACACATTGCTGTCTCGGATCTGCCGGCGCATGATATCCTGTATGTTCCAGAAGGAGCGGAAAAGGAACTGCCGATGTTTGTAACTTCCGGTGTGGTTACGGAATTAACGCCAATCCTCTTATTTTTACAGTATCAGAATATCAGAACCATGTTGATAGAGGAACCGGAGATATCTTTACATCCCCAGCTGCAATGGCAGATGGCGCGGGTATTGATTCGATTAAAAAACGCAGGCGTACCAGTTTTTGTGACAACTCACAGCGATATTATTTTGCAGCATATCAACAACATGATAAAAGCGTCGGAGTTGGCTGACAAAGAAGAGTTTTTGAAAAATACAGAGTATGACAAAGACGACCTGTTAAAGCGTGACGAGGTTGCCGTATATCAATTCGATGTAAAAGAAAATCAAAAGACTCAGGTGACAAAGTTATCTTGTGGCGATTATGGATTTGAAGCAATGACATTTTACAACACCTTGGAAAAGCTGAATCAACAGATTTGCGAGATTGAAAATATGGAGGAATAATGTTTCAGGGGGAGATAAAAAAGAGACTGGATTTGTTGGAGAACGATTTGGTTTTGACTTCCGACAGCCAACTGCATCTACAGGAAAAGAGTGAACAGGGAATTGCAGATTTGACATTGCATCTGCAAAATCCCTGTATTCTGTTTAAGGATTTAGAACATAAAAAACTGGAGTATTTTCAGAATAAGAAGTGTGCGGATTATGTCTTGTATGAGCAAAAAGACGGGAACTGGATGGTACATATCTTTGAATTGAAACGTACCATAGGAGAGAAACATTGGTTAAATATGAAAGAACAGTTCAAAGGGGCGATGCAGAATGCATTGGCAATTGCCGGTTTTCTTGGAATAGAGGTGGATATGGAGAATATCCATATCTATTCCGTATACAGGAATGACAAGCTGAAGGATTATTCCAATCCGGCAAAATTGCGTTTTCAGATGCATCAGCCAAAATGCGGTGGAATGCCGGAAGAATGTAAAGATTGGAATGAGAAAGAAGTTGTATTAGATTTCCTGGATAAGGAGAAATTTGTGCATCATAAGATTCCACTGGATCTAGAAGATGGAACCGGCGCGTATACCATGATATAAAAGAAAGAATGAAATCAGAAATTTTTGATACTAATATAGAAACTTGTGCTGCAATATTCGCGCATAAAGCCAGTGAATATAAAAATTGCGCCCGACAGGGAATTGTGATATAATTGCTCAGATATATACCAAAAGAAGGAAGGAAATCAATTATGAGTCAGATAAAAGTAACAAATTGCGGAGACATCGAGGGTTTGAAGGTTATCGAGCCTACCGTTCACGGAGATGAGCGGGGCTATTTCATGGAGACATACAACTACAACGATTTTGCAGAAGCGGGAATCGACTGCAAATTCGTCCAGGACAACCAGTCCGCTTCCAGAAAGGGAGTCCTGCGGGGACTTCATTTCCAGATCAACTATCCGCAGGACAAGTTAGTACGCGTTATCAATGGAGAAGTATTCGACGTGGCGGTGGATCTGCGGGAGGGTTCTAAGACCTTCGGTCAGTGGTATGGAGTCCGCCTATCCGCGGAGAATAAAAAGCAGTTCTTTATTCCAAAGAACTTCGCTCATGGATTTGTAGTGTTATCCGATTACGCAGAATTTGCCTACAAATGTACCGATTTCTACCATGCCAACGACGAGGGTGGACTTCTCTGGAGCGACCCGGAGATCGGCGTAGAGTGGCCGATGCCGGAGGGAATGACAGAAGCCGATCTGATCTTGTCCGATAAGGATAAGCTCTGGGGTGGAATTAAGGATTATATCAGTAATAAGAAATAACTGTTAAGATAACAGACAGTTAGAAGATAAGAGGAAGACTTCATGTCAGAACAAATGAATGCGATGGAAAAAAGAGAAGAGAGAAAGAGAACGGGAAGTCTCCTAAAGAAGCTGGCAAAGGATGATTTTAAGAAGAAGTTTGCCGGATCTTATCTGGGAGTCATCTGGGCGTTTGTACAGCCCGTCATTACGGTACTGGTCTACTGGTTTGTGTTTGAGAAGGCGCTGGGAGCAGGAAGCCAGATCGGCAAGGATGGAATCACAGTACCCTTTGTGCTGTGGCTCGTGGCAGGTTTGGTGCCATGGTTTTTCTTTTCCGATGCCCTCAGCAGCGGAACGAATGCGCTGATCGACTATGATTACCTGGTGACAAAGGTAGTATTTCGCATTGATATCCTGCCTTTGGTGAAAGTGATATCAGCTTCTTTTGTCCACCTGTTTTTTGTCTGCTTTGCCATTTTTTTGTATGCCTGTTATGGTTATTTCCCGGATCTCTACGTATTGCAGGTCGTTTA
Source organism: uncultured Lachnospiraceae bacterium (assembly GCA_958428365.1). Classification (GTDB taxonomy): domain Bacteria; phylum Bacillota; class Clostridia; order Lachnospirales; family Lachnospiraceae; genus Maccoyibacter. The sequence continues at coordinate 63,259 of CAUAFT010000007.1, forward strand.
CTATACGTTCTGCATGGCGGTACTGGTGTGCGGACTGATCTATATCACCAGCCCAATCGTGGTGTTTTTCCGGGATCTGAGTCAGATCGTAGGAATCTGCCTCCAGGTTGGGATCTGGATCACTCCGATTATGTGGAACTACGAGACAATTCATTTCAGTCCGATGGTTATGGAGGTTTTAAAGCTCAATCCCATGTTCTACATTGTACAGGGATACAGGGACGCTCTCATCAATAAGGTGGGATTTTGGGAACATCCTGAATTGACAGCGTATTTTTGGATATTTACATTGGTGGTGCTGATGATCGGAAAGAGGATCTTCCACAGATTAAAACCGCATTTTGCCGATGTGCTGTAGAAAGGAAAATGGGATGAGTGATTGTGCAATAAAAGTAAAGGACGTCAGCAAGGTCTATAAGCTCTACAATAAGAGGTCAGACCGTCTGGTGGACGCCCTTGGGCTTAGCCGTAAAAAACGATATACGGAGCATCATGCTTTACAGAATGTTAGTTTTGAAGTGGAAAAAGGGGAGACGGTGGGAATCATCGGTACGAATGGTTCCGGCAAGTCTACCATTTTGAAGATTATGACCGGAGTCGTAACGCCCACAAGCGGAGAGGTGGAGATCGACGGACGCATCTCCGCTCTGCTGGAGCTGGGAGCCGGATTCAATATGGAGTATACGGGAATCGAGAATGTCTACCTGAACGGTTCCATGATCGGTTTTACAAAAGAAGAGATCGACAGCCGACTGGATGCGATACTGGAATTTGCCGATATCGGGGAATTTGTCTATCAGCCGGTGAAAACTTATTCCAGCGGTATGTTCGTGCGGCTGGCTTTTGCCGTTGCCATTAATATTGACCCGGAGATCCTGATTGTGGACGAGGCTCTCTCCGTGGGAGACGTCTTTTTTCAGAATAAATGCTATAAGAAATTTGAGGAATTTAAGCGCCTTGGCAAGACGATCATCTTTGTAAGCCACGATCTGGGAAGCATCAACCGATACTGCGACCGGGTCGTTCTGCTCAATAAAGGCGATAAGGTAGCAGAGGGCAACCCGAAGGAAATGATCAATCTCTATAAAAAGATTCTTGCTAAGCCGGCGGAAAAAATCACAGTACAGGGAGAGAAAATGGAAAAAGCGGAAGAGGGCGGGACCTGGAAGTCGCATTTTGAGCTGAATCCCTCCTGTACCGAATATGGGAACGGCGCTGCAACCATCGTGGACTTTGCCATTGTGGATGAAGACGGGGAGCTGAGCAGCTCCATTTTTAAAGGCAGCCGTTTTCAGATCAAATCCAAGGTCGAGTTTCACGAGACGATACAGAATCCCATCTTTACCTTTACTTTTAAGACGATTAAGGGTGTGGATGTCACGGGAAGCAATACCATGATAGAGAAGATCGATACCGGAACCGTCAGGCCGGGAGATGTGATGGCGGCGACCTTCGAACAGGAGATGTATCTGCAGGGAGGGGAATATCTGCTCTCCATCAGCTGTACCGGATTTGACGCTTCCGGGGAATTTCAGGTGTATCACCGCTTGTATGACGTATGCAGTGTCACCGTCATTTCCGATAAGGATACGGTGGGCTTTTACGATATGAATTCTACGACGACGGTAGAGAGGTTATAAATGATGTATGGAAAAATGATACTGGTGTATCTTGTGGTATTCGCAGTCTTAGAACTGTTGGGGATGCTCTATACACAGTGGAGGAAAGAGGAGAATGGCATAGCGCTTAATTTTATTGCCGGATTGTTCCTGGCATTTGCGATCTTTGAGGCGCTTGCCATTCCCTGTATCTTTACCTATCAGAAATTTCATGTGTTTGCGGGATTGTACGGGGGAGTCCTTTTATTGCTCTGTGCAGTGTCGCTGATATGGAATTGTAAAAAGATCCCGGCGTTTTTCAGAGAAAAAATCAGGGAACGGAAGAAGATTCCGGTTATTTTCATCATTGCGATCCTGTTGATTTTATTTGAAATGTTCATGTATGTGCACTATACACATATTGATGACGACGATGCCTTTTATGTGGCGACTGCGGTGACGACTCTGGAGGAGGACTCCATGTTTGCGGTCAATCCATACACCGGGGACGCGTATAAGAGCTTTCCCGCCAGGTATGTGCTGTCGCCGTTTCCGATCTGGAATGCATTTTTGAGTAAGGTATTTGCAGTACATCCGACGATGTTTGCCCATACTTTTCTTCCGGTGATCCTGGTGGCGGCAGCCTTTGCGGTCTATTATCTGATCGGAATGAAGCTGTTTGACCAGGACAGAAAGAAAACAGGATATTTTCTGGTGTTCTGTACGCTGATACAGATGTTTTCCGCCTATACGAGACATCCCCAGGGGATGGTGTATCTGGTGCGCATCTGGCAGGGAAAGGCGGTGCTCGCCTCAGTGTTATTGCCTGCATGTTTTTATCTGGCTCTTCGCCTGTTTCAGAAAAGCGCTGCCGGATGGAGGGACTGGCTGCTCTGTCTGTTTTTGATGGGGGCCTGCTGCATGGTCTCATCCATGGGAATCATGTTAGGAGCCATCAGTATGGGACTTTTCGGGATCGTGGGAGCGTTTACCGGAAAGCGGTTTCGGTATCTGGTGTATACACTGATCTGTTGTATTCCGAATCTGCTGCTGGCAGTCTTATATCTGGTGATGTAGGGGAGGAAGGAAGCTATGTTGGAATTTATGTTGGGAATTTTTAGAACCGCAGTAGGGCATTTTGGCGGCTTTAACGGTTCAGGTATGCATATGGCTCTCTTTTTCGCGGCGCTGTTGTATCTGATCGCGGTGAAAAGGGAAGAGGAGGAGGGGGGCAGAAAGCTGATCGTAGGGTACAGTATTCTGTTTGCCATCCTCTATCTCTGTCCGGTGACTGCCTATATTATTATGGAGTACTGTATTGGAACCAGTGTCTATTGGAGGATGTTCTGGCTCCTGCCCACCATCATTGTGACCGCCTATGTCTTTGTGAAATGGCTGTTTTCCACCAGAGGAAGGGGACAGTTTGCCTTGTTTTTCGCCGCTGCTGCGGTGGTGATCGTGGTAACAGGAGCTCCGGTTTATACGCAGGAGAATTTCTCTGCGGCGGAGAATGAATATAAGATCCCTCAGAACGCGATCGACATCTGCGAACTGATAGAGCAGGACAGGGGAGAGGGGACGGCGAAGGTGACGGTTCCCAATGAACTGCTCTGCTACATCCGTCAGTACGACGCCAGTATCAGGATGCCCTATGGCAGAAATGCCCTGACGGGACAGAGGCTGGGAGAGCGGAGGACCCAGATCTATGAGATGATGACCAGCGGTAATATTGACTGGGGACGGATGATACAGCTTTTAAAAGAAGAGAAGAGCAATTATTTCGTATATCCTGCGGGGATCGGCGTGGAAGAATTGGAGAGCGGCGGCTATACCCTGATTGGAGATGTAAACGGCTACAGTATCTACAACTGTAAGGATATGGAGTAGACCACAGATGGAAAAGACAGTAAACCAACAGATTTTTGAAAAAAGAGACGGCAGATTTTTATATGAAGCATCCCATATCCGCAAAAATCTTACGGAATGGCTGGGATTGGAAGAAGAGGATCTCTTCTGGGCAATTCCTGCGCGCACTAACAGGCGGCAGGTACGGGAACGTCTTTTGACAGAGGGAGAGAGAATGGGCCGTATCGTTCTGGCTTTTTCCAATCCATTTGGCGTGGAAGCGTGGAACCGGACGGGAGAGCCGCCAAAAGCCTCTTTGAGAGAAGTGCGGGTAATATTAGAAGAAATGGGATTTTGCAGACAGAGGCTTTATTTTCCCTATCCAAACTGTGAGTTCCCCATGAAGATCTATTCGGAGGATTATCTTCCAAAGATGGGAGAGCTTCGCAATAACAGAATGCGGAATTTTGGGGAGGAGATCCTGTGTTTTCAGGAGGAGGAAGATTTTTTCAACCGGGTGATAGAGGAAGGAAATTTTCCGGTCTTTTCCAATGCCTACCTGATCGTGGCGGAGAGGAACGAAGGGAGGGAGCTTCCTGTATTTGTTCAGTATGCCAATGATAGGGCACCGGAATTTCAGATGAAGACGGAGATCTGGAAGAGGGGAGAGGAATACCTTGTCGTGAAAAAGCCGATGCATCCTAAGGCGAAGGAACATTGCGAGAGGATCTGCCGCTGTTACGGACAGTTGGAGCGGGAGATGGAGGAGACGGATTTTTCCATGAACCGCTGTCACCGGATGGAGGAAGGGCTGGAATTTGAATATCTGCAGGGAAAGACCCTGGATGAACTGCTCAAAGAACAGATCTTAAAAGGGGAGCTGGGAGCGGCGAAGGCAGTGATGGAAAAGTTCGTCAGTTTCTTAAAGGAGATGGCGGCGCTTCCCTTTGAGAGAACGGAAGCGTTTGAAGAGATTTTTGGAAAAGATCTGGAATTTGAACACGCCGGTTCCATGAGGGTTACGGATATTGATTTGATTTTCCGAAATATCATAGTGGGAGAGCAGTGGAATGTCATTGATTACGAATGGACCTTTGACTTCCCGATTCCTGTGGATTTTGTGATCTATCGTGCGTTTGAGGCGTTTCTGGAAAGGGAGTCCGGGGGAACTTCCCTGCTGAATCCCTATGAACTCTATCCGATCTCCGAAAAGGACAGGGAAGCGTACCGGGTGATGGAGCAGAATTTTCAGCAGTATGTCAGCCGTGATTATCATACGCTGGATGAGATGTATCTGAATTTTGGAAAGCCCTGCAGCACCGTGGAGCAAAAGCTCCGGGAGAAGGAACAGGAGATCGGGCGGCTGCAGCAGCAGATCGCACAGATGGAGAGCACAAAGGTCTGGAAGACATACCGGAAATACCGGGATTGGAGAGAGCGGAAATGACAGTGACAGTACAAATGCAGTCGGTTCTGTATTATAATGAAAAAAACAGTATTCAAAAGACCATGGAATCCATCGCCAATGCGGTGCGCGTGGCGGGGGAACGCGGGCATGAGATCAAGGTGACGCTGTCCTATGGGGACTCCTCGAAGGATCCGCTTTACACAGAGGAAGAGCTGGAAGAGATCAGGGAGCGGTACCGGGAGGATTTTACGTTCCGTTACCGTTTCTTTGGATTCAACTCCGGTTCCGCTAGGGGGCAGAGCGAGCTTGCAAAAGAGACGGATTGTGAGTATGTCTTTATCATGAATCCAGATGTGATCCTGGCGCCGGATTTTTTTGAACATATTTTAAAACCCTTTGAGGATGGGCAGACCGCGATGGCGGAGGCGAGACAGATTCCCATGGAACACGCCAAGGAATACGACAGAGAGACCTTTGAGACGCCCTGGACCACTGGAGCCTGTACCATGGTGAGGACGGAGGTCTTCCGGGAAGTGGGTTATTATGACTACGAGTCCTTCTTTATGTACTGCGATGATGTGGATCTGGCGTGGCGCATCCGTCTAAAGGGCTATAAACTGATCTATCAGCCGGCGGCGACGGTCTATCACGCAAAGCGTTTGTCATCCACCGGAGAGTGGCTTCCGTCCCAGGCGGAAATCTACTATTCCGCCCAGGCGGCGATCTTTATGGCGTATAAGTGGTCCAGAGAGGATCTTCTGGAGCAGAGGCTGGAAGAATATCGCAGCAGCGGCAGAGAGGATCTGGCAAAGATCGTGGAGGATTTTGAAAAGAGACGGCGGGAAGGAAGACTGCCAGAGCAGTTGGATGGAGAGCACAAGGTCGGATATTTTGAGGACGGAAGATATGCAAAGCATCGGTATATCGTATAAGTCTGAGAGAAACAGATTTGATTTTTGACAGTGGGAAAAATCGGAGTAAAGGATATTAGATGATGGAAATAATGGAAGAGAACAGACCGTTTTTAAGCATCATAATGAGAACTCAGGGAAAGCGTCCCCAGGCATTGCAGGAGGCGTTGCTCTGCCTGTATGCCCAGACGGATATGGATTTTGAAGTCTGTCTGATGGCGCACCGGATATCGGAGGAAGAGGGAAAGAGGATCGAAGAGGTGGTTCTCTCCATGCCGGAGTCTCTGAGGGAGCGGATTCGGATCCTGCGTGTGGACTACGGCGGAAGGACCGCTCCATTGTCAGAGGGCTTTGCCGCGGCGCGGGGGAGTTACACGGCGGCGTTCGACGACGACGATCTGGTATTTGAGCACTGGGTGGAAGCCTTTCATGAGCTGGCAGGGAAGCATCCGGGAAAGATTCTGCACACTTACTGCGTCCAGCAGAAGTGGAGCAGGGAGGAGACTCCTTATGGAAGCGGTTGTTATACGGCGCAGGGAAAGCTGCAAAAAGAATACTGTACGGATTTTGAATTTATCCGTCAGCTCTGCGTAAATTATTGCCCGATCCATTCGCTGGCATTTCCAACCAGTCTCTATCAGAAAATGGGGATCCGTTTTGACGAGACCTTTGAGGTGACGGAGGACTGGGATTTTCTGATGCGGGCGGCGCTCGCCTGCGGAGTGGCGAATAAGCCGGAGGTCACAAGCCTGTACCGGATCTGGGAGAATTATGAAAATTCCAAGACCTTAAATGAAATGCAGATCTGGGAGGAGAATAAGAGGCGGATCCTGGGCAAGCTGGATGAAAAGCCCCTGACCCTGCCGGAGGGAAGTGCCTCTAAGATCGTGGAATATATAGAACAGAACCCCATGCATGCCAGAGAGGCAAAGAGCGGGCAGAAGCTCTGGATGCAGTTGTTTTTTGATACGGGAAACGGTTATAATGAAAAGGACAGCCTTCATCTGTGGGCGTCCGCCGGGGACGGGGTCTATTTTGCAGCAGTGGAAGAGGGACTTCCGAAGCAGATCCTCTCTCTTCGGATCGATCCGGGGGAAGCCGGAATGTTGATTTTAAAGGGCAGTAACGTTATGATAGAGACAGAGACCGGGGAGCAGATACGAAGAGAAGCGGATTCTTCCAACGGTTATCCCTTTGCGGATGGATTTGTTTTTCTGGAGGACGATCCCCAGCTGTATGTGGATCTGAGTGGAGTTTCGGGGGTGAAGAGCCTGACTTTTCGGGCAGAGTACTCCTATGAATTGAAGGCGGAGATCTTAAACGGAGTCGTGGATCAGCTTGTGGAAAAAGAGCTGAAAAAGAGAACGTCTCCGGTTTATCAGTGTAAGCGTGTGATAAAAACAGTGCTGGGAAAATAGATGACACGGCAGAGGAGGAAATATGAAGCGGCAGCATAAGCACAGAAGATTGTTAAATTACACATCGAATCTGGTTATTTTAGTCGTACAGACATTGATATTCACCTATCTCTGGTATCAGTACTATGTGCCGATGATGGAGGATGGATTCTGGCGGAGGGGAAACTGGGCAATGATCGGAATGTTTGTTCTGATCACGTTTTTCTTCACCAAGACCATGGGAGGCTATAAGACTGGATATCTTCGGATCTCCGACGTCTGTCTGTCCCAGATCCTGGCAGTGTTTTTGAGTACCATCGTCCAATATCTGCAGATCTGTCTGGTGGGAAACGACTATTTTCCGTGGCAGCCTCTGGCAGTGGCGGCGTTGGCGCAGATCGTGTTCATTGTACCCTGGGTGTATTTTATCCGTTCCGTGTTCGTGCGTCTCTATCCGCCGAGAAATATGCTGGTGATCTATGGAGAACGCTCCCCGAAGGATCTGATCGACAAGATCAATACGAGAAAGGATAAGTACAATATCTGCGGACAGGAGAGTTATCTGGTGGGCTATGAGAAGCTCTATGAAAAAATTCTGGAATACGATGCCGTGCTGCTCTGCGATCTTCCGGCTCATTACAGAAACCAGATCATGAAGTACTGTTTTGAGCAGAATAAGAGGATCTACATGACGCCGAAGCTCTCAGATATTTTAATCAGAGGGTCAGAGAACATTCATCTCTTTGACGCGCCTCTTTATCTGGCGAGAAATCAGGGACTGCACCCGGAACAGCGGTTTGCGAAGCGCGCCATGGACATTGTGCTGGCTTTGTTAGCCACTGTAATATCTCTGCCCTTTGTGCTGATAATCGCACTTTTGATTAAAATGGAGGATGGGGGCCCTGTGTTCTACTCCCAGGAGCGTCTCACCGAGGGCGGAAGAAAATTTATGATCTTAAAATTCCGCAGTATGAGGGTGAACTCGGAAAAAGAGGGGGCGCGCCTTGCGGCGAAAGGAGATTCCAGGATCACGAAGATCGGAAAGTTCATCCGTGCTACCCATCTGGACGAGCTTCCCCAGATCTATAACATCTTAAAAGGAGACATGTCCTTCGTGGGACCGAGACCGGAGCGGGAGGAGATCGCAAGGGAATATCTTCAGGATATTCCAGAGTTTAATTTTCGGCTAAAGGTAAAAGCGGGACTGACGGGCTATGCCCAGGTCTATGGAAAGTATAATACGACGCCTTATGATAAGTTGAAACTGGATCTGACCTATGTGGAAAATTATTCAGTCTGGCTGGATATTAAGCTGATGCTTATGACTTTTAAGATCATGTTCCAGAAGGAGAACACCGAGGGTGTGGGAAAAGAGCAGAGGACGGCGAAGAAATGAAAGAGTATTCTGTATTGATGTCTGTATATGCAAAGGAAAAAGCGGCATATTTTGAACAGAGCATAAAGAGTATGATGCAGCAGAGCATTCCACCCAAAGATTTTGTGATTGTCTGTGATGGTCCGCTGACGCAGGAGCTGGATGAAGTCATAGAAAAGAAGAAAAGTCAGTATCCTGAAATTTTTCAAATTGTGAGAATAGAGACATGCGGCGGTTTGGGAAAGGCGCTGGCAAAGGGGATTCAGTATTGCCGATATGAACTTGTAGCACGCATGGACAGTGACGATGTCAGTTCACCGGATCGCTGTGAAAAGCAGCTTCAGATCTTTGACAGAGAAGACATTGCGATCGTAGGTGGTAATATCACAGAATTTGAAGGGAATGTGTCGAATATAAAGAATCGTCGTTGCGTTCCAAAGACGAATGCTGAGATAAAAAAATTTGCGCGAAGACGGAACCCCTTTAATCATCCGTCAGTGATGTTTCGAAAAGAGGATGTGCTAAAAGCCGGTAATTATCAGGACTGTAAAGGATTTGAGGATTATTATCTATGGGTTCGCATGTTAAATCAGGGAATGAAAGGATATAATATACAGGAGGACCTGGTTTCTATGAGAACCGATGCCGGAATGTATAAGAGACGCGGCAGTTTTTCTTATGCATGTCAAGCGTTGAGAGCGCGGTGGAAGATCCATAAGACGGGATTTTCCAGTTTTGGGGATTTTCTGGTATCAGGGATGGGACAGGTATTCGTGGCAGTTATTCCGGTAAGTTTGCGTACCAAAGTATATGGAAAAGTATTGCGCAAAGAAGGTTGAACCCTTAAAAAGGCGGAGACAAAGGGATTCATTGCCAAATAAAATAAAGTGTGATATACTTCTTAGGATATATTGTCAGGATATAGAAGTTTGTGTCTGGAGAAAAATGGTGATTGAAAAAATAAAAGCTGCGATGGAAAATGGGGATTTAGTGGAGAAAATCTTACATAAGTGTTGTTTTGAACTAAAGTATCACTTATCTATTGTCAGCAGATATTATTGGGGACTTACGAATAGGATCGAAAATGGAAAGATTTTATTTTTGACTTTTCAGGGCGATTATACCTGTAATCCGAAATATATTTGCAATGAACTAATTCGAAATCATTATCATGGAAGACTGGTCTGGGTCATCGATGGCAAAAAGGAACTAATGAAGGAACATTTTCCAAAAGAGGTGGAATTGGTAGAAAGGGGAACAAGAGAATACTATAAAGCCTTGTATAGTGCAAACATATGGATTGACAATGCATTTAACGTAAGCAGAGAATTTGTCTGGAAGAAAAGGGGACAGATTTATATAGAAACCATGCATGGAGCCCTGGGGATCAAGAGGATCGATACGGGTAGTGTCCGTAATAGAAAGAGGAATCAAAGAGGGGATCGCTGCGGAGCCCTGACAGATTATATCATAGCGAATAGTACTTTTGAGGAAGAGGTATATCGGACAAGTTTCTGGAAAGACACATCTATCTGGAAGCTGGGACATGCTCGAAATGATATACTTTTGAGCAATTCACAGGAGAAAAGACAAGAAGTTAATATAAAGGTGAGGGAACATTTTCATATCCCTCCAAATAAAAAGATCGTTTTGTATGCACCGACATTTAAAGACAAGAAAACGGATGTTGAGGATTTGGATTTTGAACGTTTATGTATTGCTCTGGAAAAAAAGTATGGCGGAGAATGGGTGGTGATTAGGAGGGAACATCACAGAGATAAGGGAAAAGCGGCAAGAGAAGACCATAATATGATAGATGGAAATGATTATTCAGATATACAGGAGATCATGCTGGCGGCGGATGTTGGGATAACAGATTATTCCAGCTGGATCTTTGATTATATGTTTTTAAGGAAGCCTGCATTTTTATGTGTATTTGATGAAGAGGTATATGATAAGGAAAGAGGTTTTTATTATCCTTTGAAGGAGACGCCATTTCTCATTGCTCATTGCAATGATGAGTTGGAGGAAAATATCATGGCTTTTGAACAGGAACAATATGAAAATCAAATAGAGACTTTTTTAAAACAGCGGGGATGTTATGAGAATGGGAATGCCTGTAACAGAATTGCAAAGAGGATAGAGAGATTAATGGAGGTACGAAAATGAATGTGGCATTAGTGTTTGCCGGTGGAACAGGTCAGCGAATGAAAAATTCAGCGAAACCGAAGCAGTTTTTGGAACTATATGGAAAACCAATTATCATTTATACATTAGAAGTCTTTGAAAAAAATGATAAAATAGATAAAATTGTAATACCGTGCGTGGCAGGATGGGAAGACTATTTAAAAGATTTAATTGATAAATTTGGTATTACAAAAGTGGATAAGATTCTGACGGGGGGAAAGGATACCCAGGAATCAAAAATGATAGCATTAAATTATCTGAAGAGTATTTGTAAAGAGGATGATATTGTATTGCTGCATGATGCTGTAAGACCATTGGTCACCAGGAAAATGATTGACGATAATATCGAGAGCGTTGAGAAGTACGGCAATGCTGTAACAGCAGTTCCTTTTAATGAGACTGGAATTATCAGTGATGACAAAGAGTATACGGAAAAGACGATCATAAGAAATACCCTTTATATTGCAAAAGCGCCTCAGAGCTTCCGGTTTAAAGATGTCTATGAAGCACATCTTGCAGGAGAAAACATGGATTATCGAATTACGATCGATACTTGTTCACTGATGACGGAGCTGGGGAAAAAACTGCACATGGTTCCGTGTGAAACAACAAATATCAAGATTACAACACCAGAAGATTATTATATTTTTAAGGCGCTTGTGGATTTGCGCGAGAGTCAGGATATCTTCGGGTTGTAGGAGGAATCATGTTAACAATAAATCAAGTAATCTTAGAAGATCTGGAAAATATTTATCAAAGAAAAATTGATTGGGAAAAATTAAAAAATAAGACCATGCTTATTACAGGAGTCAATGGGTTGATCGCTTCATATCTCACATATTTATTGATGTATTTAAACGATGAGTACCATATGAATATCAAAATTGTGGGACTTGCCAGAAATGAAAAGAAAGTACGATCAAAATACGGAGCGCTTTTAGAAAGAAATGATTTTGAAGTGTTTTATCAGGACGTAAGTAATAAGATTCAATTTGAAGGTAACGTGGATTTTATCGTTCATGCTGCGAGTCCCACAGGACCGAAACAGTTTATGTCTGAGCCGGTAGACACGATATTGGCGAATGTGATGGGAACGAATAATCTTTTGGAATTTGCCAGGGAAAAAGAAGTGGATGGTTTTTTACTGCTTTCTACGCGGGAGATTTATGGAAGCGGTGCAAAAGATTTTGTGACAGAGGAAGATTATGGTATTGTGAATCCAACCCTGGTGCGTTCCTGCTATCCGGAAGGGAAAAGACTTTCAGAGACGCTTTGTGCTGCCTATCGTAGGCAGTACCAGATAAATTGCAAAGTGGTTCGTATCGCGCATACTTATGGACCCGGAATGCTGCTGCGGGACGGAAGAGTAGTTGGAGATTTTCTTGGAAATATCGTAGATGGACAGGATATTGTTTTAAACAGTGATGGAAGCGGTACGCTTGCTCTGACTTACATTGCAGATGTAGTTGCGGGTATCTTGATGACTATGTTTAATTTTAGCGGTTTTGTCTATAATATTTCTAATAGTACGGAGACCGTCACTGTAAAGCGATTGGCAGAGATTTTAACAGAGCTTTTTGCTGAAAAAGATATTCACTTGAGATTCGAGATTCTGGACGACACGGCAAAAGCGGGATATCTTGCAAACAAATTGGGCTTTTTAGATTCTGAGAAAGCAATTAATGAGGGCTGGCAGGCTGCTACACCATTGGCAGAAGGCATGAAAAGGACCGTACGATTTTTTGAAACCACAAAACAGGCATAGAGAGTGGAAGGAGATTTATGAAAAGAATAATTTTATTTGACACATCAATAGCGACACAGAATAAAGGTGATGAGATCATCATGGAGTCTGTAAAAAGAGAAATCAGACCGATCTGCGAAGGAAATTTTGTACATCATTTCCCAACACATACAGTTGCTTTTCCGGTAGGGCACCAAATGACCTCCAGTAAGGCAAAACTTTGCAGGGTCGCAAATTATAAATTCATCTGCGGAACGAATTTGTTCTGGACGAATATGATTCATCCAAATCCATTGTTGAATACTAACATTTTTAATTGTAAGCCTTTACAGGGTTCGGTCCTTTTGGGTGTTGGATATGATGAGGAGCAGTGTAAAGGACATTTTGATGCGTATTCCAAAGCAGTATGGAAGAAAGTTCTGTCAAAAGATTATGTACATAGCGTACGAGATGATCAGATGGTAGAATACCTGGCGGAGCTTGGAATAAAAGGAATCAATACAGGGTGTCCTACTCTGTGGAAGTTAACGCCGGAGCATTGTGCCCAGATACCGACAAAAAAAGCAGATAAAGTGGTATTTACCTTAAGTTCCACTGGCGGCGTGCATAAAGAAAATGACCAGGCATTGATAGATATGCTGTTAGATAATTATAAGGAAGTATATTTTTACAGTCAGACCTATGGTGGATATGTGGCATTTAAATCCTATAACAATGCTGATAAGATCAAGGTGTTAGAACCGGATTTGGAACAATATCGATTGTTTTTGCAGAATAATGACGTGGATTACGTTGGGACAAGACTGCATGGAGGCGTATATGCAATGCAGCAGAAACGCCGTGCGATCATCCTCAGTGTGGATAATCGTGCGAAAGAGTTTGATAAATATCATATCAACTGTATGGATCAGTTCGATATTCAGGGAATTAAGGAGAAAATCAACTCTGATTTTGCGACAAATGTGACCATAGATTATGATGTTGTGCATAAATGGATGAATCAGTTTTTACCAAAAGATAAAAAATTTGAAATAAGCAAGTAAAAGCGCATGAGGAGATAAAGGCAATGCCGAGTTTAGCGAAAAAGGTACTGATAGCGAAAAAAGAGGGAGTATTACGACGTAAAGTCAGAAAGAAAATCAAAAGATATATAAGAGTGCTGACGGGAAAAGCGAATAAAAGCTGTAAGTACTGGTACAAGCATACGGAAATGCAGAATGATAAAGTGATGTTTTTGACGTTCCAGGGGAAATATACATGTAATCCCAAGTATATCTGCGATGAAATCATTCGTCAGAAATTAGATTGGGATCTGGTATGGGCAGTAAATGATTTGGAAAATATACCGAAGGATGAATTTCCGCCCCAAGTGCGTTTGGTACAGAAGAACACAGAGGAGTATTACAGGGAACTGTATAGCGCTCATATTTGGATCGATAATGGCTTTTGTGCAACATGGAAAAAAGTGATCAAGCGTCCGGAGCAGGTATATATAGAGACTTTGCATGGGTCGCTTGGAATTAAGAGAATCGGACCAGAGGATGTCAACGATGAAAAAAGAAATCGACGTGGCTACCGATGCGGCAGGCTGGCTACCTACTGTATTTCCAATTCTGCGTTTGAAACGGATGTCTATCGAACTTCTTTTTGGCCGGAAACGGAAATTCTGGAATATGGGCATGCCAGAAATGATTTCCTGTTGACAGAAGATGAATCTGCAATAGAAGAAAACAGAAAAAAGGTGCACGAATATTTTGGCATTGCGGATGATGTGAATGTGGCGATGTATGCACCTACTTTCAGGGAAAAAGAGATTCGTAAGATACAAGAGCAGATAGAAGAAATAGATTTTGAAATGTTAAGAGAGGCGCTTATCCACAGATTTGGTGGCGATTGGGCAATTATTTGCAGAACTCATGCAAGAGATGTGGGAAAGAGAGAGGCGATCGAGAACGTAGAAGGCGTATATGATGGAGCGCCTTATCCGGATATGCAGGAGTTGATTTTGGGCGTGGAAATTGGAATTACAGATTATTCCAGCTGGATTTTTGATTATGTGCTTTTAAAGAAGCCGGGATTCATCTATGCACCGGATCTGAATCATTATGATGTTCAAAGAGGATTCTATTATTCTCTTGAATCCACTCCGTTTCCGATGGGACTCAATAATGAAGAATTAAAGAGAAAGATCGAGGAATTTGATCAGGAACAGTTTTTAGAAGATGTGGAAGCATTTTTAGAGGATAAGGGCTGCGTGGAAGATGGCCATGCGTCAGAGAGAATCGTCCAGAAGATGAAAGAGATTATAGAGACGTAATCATTGGATTGAGCAAAGCAGAGAGTAAGAATAATGAAAAAATTTATAACGAATTTAAAGCATTATAAAGGCTATATGTTATACGCGGCAAAAGCCAGTTTAAAGGCAGAAGTTGCCGGATCGTATTTGAATTGGCTATGGTGGATATTGGACCCGCTTCTTTTTATGCTGGTGTATTCATTTGTGGCCTTAATTGTGTTTGGAAAAGGGGAACCGTATTTTCCGATATTTGTTTTTATCGGGTTAAATGCGTGGAACTTTTTTAGTAAAAATATAAATAAGTCAGTGAAAATGGTACGTTCCTATAAGAGCACAATTTCCAAGGTTTATATACCGAAATATGTGTTGATTATCGTGGGGATGCTTGAAAATTTATTTAAAATGATAGTTGCATTTACACTTGTTTTTATTATGATACCAGTTTATAAAGTGCCATTATCATGGAGAGTCGTGAACATTATTCCGTTATTTTTGACGATGTTTGTTTTTACTTTTGGATGTTGCTGTCTGATTCTTCATGCCGGAGTTTATGTTGCGGATCTGGCAAAATTCATAAAAGTATTTTTACGATTGGTTTTTTATATGTCTGGTATTTTTTACAGTATTCCGTCGAGAGTAGGAGAACCTTATGCTTCGATTCTTTTGAATTTGAACCCGATGGCGTATTTGATCAATGCATTGAGGGATAGTATCCTCTATTCCAGATCAATTCATTATTCAACGATGGCAATCTTTTTTGTGATAGGAATTATTTTATCAGTGATAGGGGTTCATACCATTTGTAAGCATGAAAATAATTATGTTAAGGTGATATAATGAATGCGATTGAAGTAAGAGATTTACATATCTCATATAAAACAGTAAAGGCAAAATCTATTAAGAAAACCATATTTTCTCTGAAAAAGTCAACTACGGATGAATTTGAAGCAGTCAGAGGAGTTTCTTTTGATGTAAAAAAAGGAGAGATTGTAGGTCTTGTTGGAAAAAACGGAAGTGGTAAGTCTACTTTATTGCGATCTATAGCAGGAATCTTTTCGGCAAATTCAGGAACCATTGATATTAAAGGAAATAAAGTTTCGCTGTTAGCCATTGGCATAGGGTTTCAGAATGAGCTGACCGGAAAAGAAAATATTTATTTATCCGGAATGTTAATGGGATTTACAAAGCAGCAGATCGCAGAAAAATATGATGAGATCGTCAAATTCTCTGAGCTGGGAGATTTTATTAATGCACCGGTAAAGACTTATTCAAGCGGTATGCATTCAAAACTGGCTTTTTCTATTACGGCAGTCTTAGAGACGGATATCATGTTAGTTGATGAGACGTTAAGCGTGGGGGATCGTCGATTTAAAAAGAAAAGCTTTGCGAAAATGAAGGAACTGATTTCCCATTCAGATCGTACCGTGATTATTGTTTCTCATAGTTCGTCTACGATAAGTAAGCTGTGTGACAGGGTGATCTGGCTCAATGATGGTCAGATCGTTGCGGACGGTGAGACAGAAGATGTCTTAGAGCAATATAATGCTTATATGGATGAGCAGGAAGAAATGAGTCAAAAATCCAATAAAAATTATTGGTATAAAAAAATAGATTTAGTAAGTGACCGGATTTTGTTCTATCCGGTTTATTGTGATGATTGTGATGATTTAAAATATCTTGCAAAATATATTTTAAATCATCATCCGGAATGGAAAATTGTCTGGGTTAAAAATCAGGAATCAGATACGGTGGATCCTTTTTTGAAAGATGTAAAAGTAGTTGTGAAAGGGACACCGGACTATTATAGAGCATTATACAGTTCGCTGATCTGGATTGATGACGGATTTAATATTGCGGCAGAGGATGTGAAAAAACATCCGGAGCAAAAGATGTTTAAGTTCCTGCGCGGTTCCCTTGGTATAAAAAATATTGGGAAAAATGCAGTTTCCAAAAAGAAGAGAGCCTTGCGGAATGAAAAGGGAAAGAGGAGTCGACGTCTTGTCAACTATTGTGTGGCAAACAGTGATTTTCAGGAAGAGGTGTTCTATAGTTCATATTGGGATAAGAAAAAGGTCTTAAAGACGGGAAGTCCAAGAAATGATATTCTTTTTGCAAATGAGGAAGAGAAAGCGGCGATCAGGAAGAAAATAAGGGAACGATATGGAGTTCCGGAACAGAATAAAATCGTACTCTATGCACCAACATACAGAGAGTCCAGAATGATGCGGGACGAACGGGAGGAAATTGATTTTGAGAATCTTCGAAAAGCATTAAAAAAGCGTTTCGGAGGAGAGTGGAGTATTTTTATCAGACTCCATAGTGCAGAGAGAAAGAAGCAGATGGATATTCTTAATAATCCTGAGGTGGTCAATGTAAGTGATTATCCGGAAATGGCGGAATTGCTGTTGGCAACAGATGTTGGAATTACGGACTATTCGAATTGGATATATGATTACAGCTTATTAAAAAGACCAGGATTCATTTATGCACCGGATGAAGAGCGGTATGAGGCTGTGAGAGGGCTATATTATTCCCTCTCTGAAGCGCCGTTTGATGTGGCTTCAAACAATCTTGAGCTGGTGAAGTGTATTGAGAGGTATGACAACGCAGTACAGGAAAAGAATATTGAAGAATTTTTGGCTGATAAGGGCTGTATAGAGAATGGAACAGCATGTCAGCAGCTGGTAGACAGAATGAATTTTATTATTGAGAATAACATGGAATAAGATTTAGCAGGGGATTTTATAGGAGTTGGCATCATGTGCAGTGGATTAGAGGAATTGCAGAGCAGGCTATTGGAGATGTTGGTGACTTTATCAAGGTTTGCAGGTGAAAATGACATAGAATTTTTTTTGGTAGGAGGAAGCGCGCTTGGCGCTTACCGCCACGGAGGTTTTATACCCTGGGATGACGACGTAGATATAGCCATGATGCGATCAGATTTTGAAAAGATGGAACGCCTGATGGAGGAGAGAAACAATCAGTTGGGAGAATTTGTATATTCTCCAGTGGAACATCACATTGTGCCGGATGCACCGATCGCCTATCTGTATGATACCCTTCATGTTCAGAACGGTTATGAAAATACTGCTAAAATTGACATACATCCGATAGATGGAGTGCCGGAAAGTAAATTGTTAAGAAAGGTTCAAAAGCTGTTTTCATTAGTTTACTATCTTTCTATATATCGGAAGCCTGTGAAGAATAAAGGGAAAGCAGCCAGAGTGTTGTCAAGGATCATTATTAAATGTACTCCTGATAAATTATTTGCATTTTATATGAAAGTCAGCAAAAGAATTATAACATTATGGAGTGAAAAAAACTGTCATTACATATGCAGTCTGTTTGGTGTGGCTGGATATGAACAGGAAATTATGCCAAAGAGTTATTTGTTTCCGCTTCAGGTTATGAATTTTGAAGGAGAAGGTTTTTGGGTTCCGGGTAAGATAAAACCTTATTTGAAAAGATTGTATGGGGCAGATTACATGAGGCTGCCGCCAGAAGAGGAACAGAAACCAAGACATAAAATTCATGAATCTTATATCAAGCAGTAATTAATATGATCTGCATCAGAGAGGGCGGAAAACATGGATAATAAAAACATGAAAATCGAAAATATCAGAGCTTTGGCAATTTTTTTGGTTGTGTTGGGCCATAGTATCATTATGTATACAAAAAAGCTTAATTTTATAGAGACACAATACACAATATGTTATGTTGAGTATATAAGAAATATTATCAATGTTTTGGAAATGCCTTTATTTATGTCTGTTTCCGGGTTTGTGTTTTGGTACTCAATGAAGAAGAGAGCAGATTTTTGGGGATTTTTAAAGAATAAGTTCTTGAGAATATTACTGCCATATTTCTTTGTGGGCTGTTTATGGTTACTACCTACCAGAATGCTTTCCGGAGTTAAAAGTTTTGGAAATTCTTTTCAATGGAATGTCGTACACAAAATTATCCTGATGGAAGATAGCGGACATCTGTGGTATTTGCCATGCTTATTTGCTATTTTTGTTGTAATGTATGTTCTGCATAAAGTGCTTGGCAATTTATGGGGAGATAAATCCTTTGACTTCGGAATGCTTTTTTTATTGTTTTTTATTTCCATTATCGCAAAAGAGGAGATGGGGGATTTCAATAAAGTATTTCAAAGATTTTTTATGTATTTGTTCTGGTTTGATCTGGGATTTATCATCAATAAGTATGATTTATTTAAGTTTCAAAAATCAAATAACAAATATTATATACAAACTATATGGTATCTTGTTATATTTGCAGTATTTATGTGTACTTATTTTAAATGGAAAAGTAATTACATATATTATGCGGCGGCGTTATTTGGAGTTTTGGGAATTTATGCTGTAATGCCGAAAGGATCAAATAGATTTGTATCTTTTATAAGTAAAAATAGTTATGGTCTCTATTTATTCCATTCTCCGATGGTGTGGATTGTCGCCAGATATATGCCGGATATCAATGCCTATATTGTAGTTCTTTTCAATGTAATTGTACTGGGAGGGATTGCGATTGGAATAACCTGTTTATTAAGGAAGACGAAGTTAAGATTTATAATCGGTGAGTAATTTATGGAAAGTATTTCAATAGAGAAAACTAAGAATGTACGAATTAAATGGATTGTTCAAATAGCGACCAGTATAGTGGTAGGCATGGCAATATCTGCAATGATTATGAGTGGTTCATTTAATCTTAAATGTTTCTATGATGTCGGTAAGGTAACAGATGTATATGGTATGGTGCTGACACAGGGAGACAGCGGGATAGATTATGTAAATAGTGATGAAAAATATCTGACAGTGTTAACTGATTATGCAAGTAAAATGCTGCCTGGATCTTCACATCGGTGGGCAGAGGTAGATATTCAGGTAACACATTTGAAAAGTACTGAGACGGAATGGACGATTGTTGGCTATGATAAGGATGGAAACAGCGTATTCAGCAGAGTGGAACAGATAGGATTAGGGCATAATCGAATTAAGACAGATGGAATGGCATTTCAGTCTGTTAAGATTTTAGCGCGAAATCAAAAGGGAAATGAATTTATATTGAAGTCTGTACAGTTTAGGGCAGACGAGCATAGTATAAATTTTGTGGTATTTTTTGTTTTTGCAGCGATATTTGCAGTTGTTTATAATCTTATTTTTGTATTATTGCGTAAAAAAGGAATCGAGAAAAAAATATGTGATAAGATAGATGTATTAATGAATGGTTATCAAAAATTTTTAGCTTTTATTTATAATAAGGTTGGAAAGATATGCAACTTCAATGAGAGAACAAAGAGATTTGGCAGGATCTTTTGTTTTAGTTTTGTAATTCTGTATATGGTTTTTATGTGGAATGTGGGGAAATATGTCTCATGGTATAAACAGACATCCCTTATTATGAGTGTGTGCATATTTTTAATTTTCCTTTTTTCTGTAGAAGATGGGATGAAGGTTCGAAAGTGGGATAAGGATTTTTTTCGTTCATGGTTCCTTCTTATGGTTTGGCTTTGCATCTCCGATTTTATTGTAAGTAAGACATATTGTTTTACCGGATATATTTTTTTGCTTTTTATGGGGTTAATGCTATATGCCTGGTCACATATGAAAAATCCAGAGGTTATATTCCGTGATATTGTATATGCAGTCCAGATTACATTTTTCATATTGACAATATACTGTATGTTTTGCAGACCTCTGAAAGAGGGATATCGTTATAATGGTCCTTTTTTTGCATCGAATGTATTCGCAAATTATCTGATTTTGGTAGCCGCATGTGAGCTGTCTATTATGGTAAACATAATACAGGGAGAGTGGAAATGGAAGAAGACAGTACTCCTCTCTATAGAACAGGGGATTACATTGTTCTTTTTATGGAAGGCTCAGGCAAGAGGTCCAATATTGACGGTGGGTATTTTAGCTGTTTTGATAAGCTACTATTTATTGATAAGGAAGAGAAAAATCAAACAGTTTGTATTAACACTGGTTATTATGGCGATCTGCATTCTGCCTTCATGGATGATGACAGAGAAGGTGCTAAATGTCTTACCGGGAGCCTTTGGTACAGTGATAGATTATGAGACGGATATCAATCTTGTTCAGGACTCGGAAAGTAATATAAATAAAAAAATTGTGTACGCATCAGAGTCGAGGGTGTTTAATAGCATTAAACTTAAGAATTTAGATGCGTTCTCGTCCGGACGGGTTACTATCTGGAAAGAATACTTAAGGGGAATAAACTTACTAGGACATAGCGGGAATGCAAAAGTAGGAGATAATCGGCAGGTTGCACATAACCTGTTCTTGGAAATGCTTTATCGTTATGGTATTCTTGTTTTTCCATTTTATTTAAGCATTTGGCTGTTTTCGTTGAAAAAAGCGATGGATTATATGAGAAAAGATAAAAGTTATTCCTGCCTGCCGATATTAATTTTCCTTTCTTTTTTGGTATTGGCGATGAATGACACACTGGAAAGACCTTGGGTTCTAGGACTTTGGTTTTTTGCCTATTTTTTGATGTTATTTTATATGTTTGAAAGAGAAGAGGGAACACTGTCGGACGTGATATAGAGAAAGGGATGGAGAAGTACGCAATGGATAAAATAGTGGGAGACAGAAGTCAGTTGTTAATTCGGAGAACGATATTATTGGTTTATGATGTAATAGCTATATACTTATCAGGAGTAATAGCAATTTTTATACGATTTGAGTTGGAATTTAATGAGGGAGCCCAGTTATATCTGGACACTTTTCATCACTATCTTCCTTTTATAATAGGGGCAACGCTTCTGATCTTTTATTTCAGTCATATGTATTCAAGTCTCTGGAGTTATGCGGGGGCAAGTGAGATGGTGAACATCGTGGCAGCGTGTATTTTGGCGGCGGTGGCGCAGCTGATCATTGTGACCTATCTGCCTCCGGAAGGGGATTCCATGCCCCGCAGCTACTATATTTTATTTGGCGGCGTTCTTTTTGTACTGGAATTTATCAGCCGTTTTGCTTACCGGACCCTGCGGAGTGTGTCAAATAAGCGCGTGGAGATGGGCATTAAGACGAATGTGATGATTATCGGCGCCGGTAATGCAGGCGCAGCATTGATCCGGGAAATCTCCCACAGCAGCCATATTGACAAAAAGGTAGTCTGTGTGATTGATGATTCCAGAAATAAAATTGGTAACTACATCTCAGGAATACGAATAGTAGGTAATCGTTATGATATTCCGGATGCAGTAAAACAATTCAATGTGGATGAGATTATGATCGCTATGCCCTCCGTATCCCAGAAAGAGATCAAAGAGATACTGGATATCTGTAAGGATACGGGCTGCGAGTTAAAACGTCTTCCGGGTATGTATCAGTTGGTCAATGGGGAAGTCAGCCTAAGCAAATTGAAAAAGGTGGATGTGAATGATCTGCTGGGCAGAGATCCGATAGAAGTGGATCTGGATTCCATCATGGGATATGTGTCCGATAAAATTGTACTTGTGACAGGCGGAGGCGGGTCCATCGGAAGCGAACTCTGCCGTCAGATTGCCGGTCACCATCCAAGACAGTTGATCCTTATTGATATTTATGAAAATTCTGCCTACGATATTCAGAATGAATTAAAGACGAGGTTTCCGGAACTGAATCTGGTGGTTTTGATCGCTTCCGTCCGCAACACGAAACGGATGGATCTGATCTTCAAAAAATATCGCCCGGATATAGTCTACCATGCAGCGGCGCATAAGCATGTGCCGTTGATGGAGGACAGCCCTAACGAGGCGGTGAAAAACAATGTGTTGGGAACCTGGAAGGTGGTTCAGGCCGCGGATAAGTGGAAGGTGAAGAGATTTGTCATGATCTCCACAGATAAGGCGGTGAACCCAACCAATATCATGGGAGCTTCCAAACGTATCTGTGAGATGATCATTCAGACCTATGATAAGCATTCTTCCACGGAGTTTGTGGCGGTGCGTTTTGGAAATGTGCTGGGAAGCAACGGAAGCGTCATTCCCCTCTTCAAAAAGCAGATTGAAGCCGGCGGACCGGTGACCGTCACCCACCCGGATATTATCCGTTATTTTATGACGATCCCTGAGGCGGTCTCGCTGGTGCTCCAGGCGGGCGCCTATGCCAGAGGAGGAGAAATCTTTGTGCTGGATATGGGAGAACCTGTAAAAATCCTGGATCTTGCAAAAAATCTGATTCTTTTATCAGGACATAAGCCGGATGAGGATATCAGGATTACATTTACCGGTTTAAGACCGGGAGAAAAGCTGTATGAAGAGATGCTCATGGAAGAAGAGGGCATGCAGGAGACGGAGAATAAACTGATTCAT
This sequence comes from uncultured Lachnospiraceae bacterium, assembly GCA_958428365.1. GTDB lineage: Bacteria > Bacillota > Clostridia > Lachnospirales > Lachnospiraceae > Maccoyibacter. Next base: position 86,343 of record CAUAFT010000007.1, read on the forward strand.
ATTGGTAAGCCCATTGAAATGGATGAGGAACATTTTCTGATGCAGCTGGAAAATCTGAAAGAATATGTAGAGAATGAGCCAGATGATATCCGGGAATATGTAAAGCAGCTCGTGCCAACTTATGTACCTAAGAAATGAGGAGAGATTGATGAGTGAGAATGTAAATGGCTGGAACCGTTCACAGGAGCGGGAAATCAGCATTCGGGATCTGTTTTGGAAAATCTTATATGGCTGGAGATTTTTAATTGCCAGCGCTTTGGTCTTTGCAGTGTTATTTGGGGGATACTCTTACATGAAAAGCCGGGAGTATGTAAAAAATACGGGAGAGCAGAAGAATGTTTCCATAGAAGAAATGGAAAAAAGCCTGAGTACCGAAGAGCAGAAAGAGGTGGAACAGGCGAAGAACATACAGCAGCAGATAGAAGAAAAAGAGAAATATCAGAAGGAATCCATTCTCATGAATCTGGATGCCTATCATCAAAACAGAAGGATCCTGCAATATTATGTGGATACGAATTACACCTGGAGTCTGAACAGAGAAAATGAGGAGGATTATGTCAAAGAACTGTTAAATGGTTATACGGCTTATGTTAGTACCCAGGGTGTCCTGAATGATATGAAAGATATGGCGGACTGGGAAGAAGCGGATGTCTACATCGGAGAATTGATTTCCGTAAATAATACGGAGGACGTAAAAAATGATTCCAATACCTTTAATGTCTGTGTGACGGGGAGAGACCAGGAGATGGTACAGGAACTGTCTGACGCAGTAGAAAAAGCGATGACAGGGTATCAGGCTCTTCTCGCTGAGAAGATTGGGGTTCATGAACTTGTGCTGGTGGATAGTTATGAAAGTGCGTTTGTCAATGAGGAACTGGCAGGGCAGCAGGAGGAATTGAACGCTTCTATTTCTGACTTTAAGACGCAGTTGACTGCATTAACGGACAACTTCAGCGAGGTACAAAAGCAAATTCTGAGTGGAAGCAAGGAGGAAGGCGGACAGCAGGAGCAGGAGAACGCTGTGCTCAAAGCCAGTGTCAGTAAAAAATATATTTTACTGGGAGCTTTTGCGGGAATCTTTTTGAGCGCTCTTTGGATAGCGCTGTGTTATATCCTGAGCAAAAAAATTAAGAATGCGGAGGAGATTCAACAATTATACGGACTTCGTATTCTGGGCAGTATGAACTCAATGGGAGAGGAGAAGAAAAAACGTTTCTTATCCTCAGTGGATGACTGGCTGGCAAAAAAACAGGGAAAAGAAAATTGGACCAGTGAAGAAAAACGGGAATTAATTCTGACCAACCTTCTTGTGACCTGCAAAAAGGAAAATCTTCAAAATGTATTTTTTACCTCATCCCTGCATTTAGAGGAGGAGGAGAAAAAAGAGTTGTACTTCTTTGTGGAGAAGCTTGAGGAAGCAGGAATGAATGCTGTATTTGGAGAAAATATCATCCGCAATGCAAGAGCGTTCGAGCAGATGGCGGAGATGGGAAATGTGATTCTTGTGGAAAAAGCGGAGGGTACTTCCTATGAGACGCTGGAAAAACAGTTGATCTTATGTTCCGAGCAGGGAGTAAAACCGCTTGGTATAATCATGTTTGAGTAATCGTTAATAGGCAGAACAGGAAATGGAACAGCAAAAAAAGAAACTAATAAAATTATATATCTGGTTATTTTTTGGAATATTGCTGGGAATTGCAATAGGATTGATGAAGACAAGCGGCAGTTTTCAGACAGATTGCTTTTTCAACCAGGGCGAGGTCTATGAATTTTCACCTGAAACCCTTGGGAAGTCCTCCGCAGTCTGGTATTATGACAATGCGCAGGGAACCTATACGATCATGACAGACAATGCAAGGAGGACGCTGCCTAAGATCAGCGTGTACAAATCCTGGTCCTATATCAGTCTGAACCTTGCTGATCTGAACCGGGAGAGTGTCACGGTTTCCTTCGCATTTTACGACAAAGATAAAAATATGCTGCTTAAACAGGAAAATGTATTGGTAACTGGCGATAACCTGATTCCGATCCAATATCCCGAAAAATTTCAGATGATCAAAATGATTGTCAGAGATCAGGCGGGAGTCAGCTTTCGCATCCAGTCCATGCAGTTAAAAGATACTGAGATTGGCTTTTCTGCGAAGAGCTTTTTGCAGGGATTTGGCGAGACGCTTCTGGTCTATGTTCTCCTTACATTGCTGATTAACGTATTTTTAAATATCAGTCCGAAAAAGTGGGATTGGTATGCTCCCGTGGAGGTCCTGCAGTATGTCTACATCTTACTTGGCAACTATCTGGGAGAGAAATGGATCAGGGGTTTGGATAAGAAGTTAAAGAGCAGGGTCCGGAAGGTGCTATTCTGGTTTTTATTTACCTATACAATGATCTATCAGGCATTGGATCTGTATGTGGACAGCGATCACTATAAATATGGAATCTTAGTCAGCGCTCTGATCCTGGCAGCCATTGGGGTGTTTTCCTGGGAGAGAACGCTTCATTATGTTCGTTGGAGCGGAATCCTTCCGGTTACCTGGCTGGTATTTTGGGTGGGAGTGTGTATTTCTGACCTTGCTGTCAGCAAACAGTTTAAATTCATAGGATATGTATTTTTATTAAGCGTCGGATTCTTTTTCTTTCTCTGGAACCATATGGAAAAACCAAAGCAGATCCGAAACGATATGATCCGGGGACTGGAATGTACGTTTCCGGTGGTTGTGATTTACTGCATGTTTTTCAGGCAGAACATGGATGGAATTTTTTACAACGGGGTCTATCACAACAGGCAGGATATGGCGTTATATGCGTTGATGATGTTGATCGCATTTTTGTCTGAGATTATTTATTATATGTTTTACAGCAGCTCAAAGGCGAAGGAAAGATGGGTGGCGCTGTATATTGTCGGAGCGGTATTGAGTATTTATTTTCTCTGGCAGACGCAGGTGCGGACTTGTCTGGTCGCGGGGGCGCTGTCCCTGGGGTTCTTTTTCTACATGTTGTGGAAGGAGAAGAAGATCCAGTATAAAAAGAGCAGGCTTATAGCGGCAGTCATTTGTTCCGTATTGGTAACAGTCGTCGTGCACCTTTGCGTATCCGGTCTTCCGGCGCTGCTCCATACAAATCTGGTGTATAAGAGCGACCGTTATGACGCGGTCTATGAGGAACTGCAGACGGAGGAGCTGGATAAAAACGTACTCAAAAAGACAAGATCCGTTACGGAGATACACAAAAAAGCTATTTGGAAACAGTATCTCAGAAAATTGAATTTATTGGGAAATGAAAAGCGTTTGATCGTATATGAAAAAACAACCATGGCATATAACGGCTTTTTGGAAATTGCATACCGCTATGGAATTTTTATACTGATTCCATATGCAGGGTTGTTGCTGCTCTGCCTGTACCGCGCAGTGCGGGAGGGAGGATATTTGATGATGGCGACCACCCTGTCCTTTGGGATGGTAATGTTGACACAAAATATAGAACAGCCTTTTGCACATCCTTTGTGGATGGTCTTTTATCTGGGGATGGGAATCTGGTTCACAGATCCTCCCATCAGAAAAAGCACAAAGGGCATGGGAAACAGGATTTATGCATGGATAAAGGAGGAGAGAAAGCAACATGAAAAAGCGGATTTTTAGTTTTGCCCTGGCATGCGTGATGCTCTTTGGTTCAGATGGCATCATCTATGCGGCGGAGACAGCCGGGGATGGAACCGTACAGGAAGCGGATTTCCAGGAAGAATCAGATCCGGTGGAGGAAGAGTCAGAAGATTTACAGGAGGATCCTTCCGATACCGGGGAAGAATCTGCGCTGTTATCCGACCAGGAACAGACCCTGCAAGAGGAGACGGAGGATCCGGCAGAGTCCGTGGCAGAGGAAGAAGAGACGGAAGAGACGGAAAGCGCTGCAGAATCTGAAACGGAGAATACAGATATGTCGGACGCGGATCCGGTGGTGATAGAGACGGAGAACGTATCCAGACTGGGAAGCGAAAAACCGGTCGCCCCGGTTCTTACGATGACGGGCTGCCGTTACGATTATGTAAACTTAAGCTGGAAAGCGCTGGAGCTTCCTGAGGAAGACAGCGGTTACTATATCTACAGCATTGAGAATGGAACCGCAAAGATCATTGCAGAATTTGAGCGGACGGCTCAGGGTTATACCATATATGGATATACCAATGGGGTGAAAAATGCAGAGTCTTCCGGAAGTGTTGGAAATCTCACCACACTGAGTTATCAGGAAAAAAATGTTGTACATAATAAGACCTATCAGTTTCAGGTAGCTGCCTATGTGGATAAGAGTACCCAGGAGCAGATAGGAGATTTATCCAATGTGGTTACAGCTACTCCAAAGATTGAGGCGCCGGTGATGAAATCAGCGGTGGAACAGTCTTACAATACGGCGGTCATTACCTGGCAGACGACAAATGACAGTCCCGACGGCTATGAAGTATATCGAAAAGCGGATGGAGAATCTTCTTACCAAAAGATTGCCACGGTAAAGACGGGATCTTATACGGACAAGACACTGACCGTAGGAACGAAGTATTATTACAGAGTGAGAAGCGTCAAGACTCTTTCCGGAGGAAGCACGATCTATTCCGAATATACATCGGCAAAAAGTGTGAAGACCACGTTGACCATTACTACGATGAAAGCGGCGTCAGCCAGCTATACCAGTATCACAGTGAGCTGGGGAAAAGTGAGCGGAGCAAATAGTTACGACATCTACCGCAGTACTTCAAAAAATGGTAAGTATACGAAACTTGCCACGATTCCAAGCGGCACGACGGTAAAATATACCGACAAAAAGCTGACTACAGGAAAGACCTATTATTATAAAGTGCGCGCCTGCTTCTCATCAGGGAAGACGAAGGTATACTCTTCCTATTCCAATATCTGCAGTGCAAAGGTAGTACCGGCGGCGCCAAAGACCGTCTCGGTATCCTCTGTAAATTATAATACATTGAAGATCAAATGGAGCAAGGTCAGCGGAGCAAACGGCTATGGGATTTACCGCAGCACATCGCAGAATGGGAAGTATACGAAGATAGCCATGGTTAAGAGCGGTTCGACTCTCAGTTATAAGGATACGAAGCTGACCACAGGAAAAAGATATTATTATAAGATTCGTGCCTATCGAACTGTGAATAAATCCAAGGTCTACGGAAAATATTCGGCGGTGAAGTCGAAAGTACCGATTCCGGCAAAGGTCACCGGCTTAAAGGCAGCGCCTGTCAATGCCAATAAGATCAAACTGACCTGGAATAAAGTAAGCGGAGCAAAATCCTATACGATCTACCGCAGCACCTCGAAAAACGGAACTTATAAAGCCGTAAAAACAGGATGTACTAAGACCAGTTACACAAATTCCAAGCTGACAAACGGAAAGAAATATTATTATAAAGTTGCAGCAGTCAGAGGAAAGACCAGTGGAAACCTGAATACCTGTGTATCCGCAAAAGCAGTATCCCTGAGTGTGGATCATGCTTCCATAACAATCCAAAAGGGGGCAAAACAGAAGATCAAGGCAACGGCAAGCCCGAAAGCAACCGTGAAATGGTCTACTTCCAATAAGAAGATTGCAAAGGTCAGCTCCGGAGGTACGATTACCGGGGTGAAGGTGGGAAGTACGAAAATTACGGTAAAAGCCAACGGGGTCACCAAAACCGTCCAAGTGAAGGTAGTTCCGGCGGCACCAAAAATCAGCTCGGTTTCCTCCACAAATTATAATACCCTGACGGTGAAGTGGAAGAAGGTCAGCGGGGCAGATGGCTATGTACTGTACCGCAGCACCTCGAAAAACAGCGGCTATAAGAAGGTTGCAGCCTTAAAGTCATCCAAGACCAGTTATAAGGATACGAAGCTCACCACGGGAAAGAGATATTATTATAAGATCCGTGCCTATGAGACGGTAAAAAAATCCAAGGTCTACGGAAAATATTCGGCAGTGAAGTCGAAAATACCGATTCCGGCAAAGGTCACTGGCTTAAAGGCAGCGCCTGTCAATGCCAATAAGATTAAGCTGACCTGGAGCAAGGTAAGCGGAGCAAAATCCTATACGATCTACCGCAGCACCTCGAAAAACGGAACTTATAAAGCCGTAAAAACAGGATGTACTAAGACCAGTTACACAAATTCCGGTTTAAAAAATGGCACAAAATATTATTATAAGATTGCGGCGGTCAGAGGAAAGACCATTGGAGTGCAGAGTAGTTATGTGTCCGCAAAAGCCGCGTCGCTGACCGTGAGCGACACTTCGGTAACGATCCAGCAGGGAGTCACGAGAAAGGTTACCGCTACGGCAAGTCCAAAAGCAACTGTAAAATGGTCCTCCTCCAATACGAAGGTGGCGAAAGTGTCATCCGGCGGTACGATTACCGGAGTGGGAGCAGGAACAGCTAAGATCTATGCGAAGGCAAACGGACTTACCAAGACGATTACCGTGAAAGTGAAAAAACGGCTGAATGGAATCGACGTGTCTAAATGGCAGGGAGACATTGACTTTAACGCAGTAAAAAAAGCGGGAGTCGATGTGGTCATGATCCGTGTTTACAACGGATACAGCGAAGATCCGTATTTTGAGACAAATTATAAGAAGGCGAAGGCGGCAGGTCTCAACATAGGAGTGTATTATTACACCTATGCTACAAGCGCCCAGCAGGCACAGCAGGACGCGATGACGGTACTTGGCATCTTAAATGGCAGAAGCCTTCAGTATCCGGTTGCCATTGATATGGAGGATGCAAGTCTGCTAAACGGACTCAGCAACGCAGACCGGACGGATATCCTGTGGACTTTCTGCAGTACGATCCAGCAGAACAGCAAATACAAATATGCACTCTATGCGAATCTGAACTGGCTGAACAATTATTTTGAGAACAACCGTTTAGTCGGAATGCCGATCTGGATCGCCAGATATTGCGACCCATCTTTGGGACACCGTTACACCGGAGCCGGAAATGTGTTCATGTGGCAGTATTCCAGTCAGGGAACCCTGCCGGGAATCAACGGTTATGTGGATATGAACTATGTCTATTAGATGAGACAAAAGTTGACATAAAAGAATAGGAACAAATTGTAAATCCAGATATTTTATACTATAATGTAGATAGAATATCTGGATTTTTTGTGTTCAGAAAACGTTTGCCACAAAGGAGAAGCCCATGAAAAAAAGAATTACAGCTTTCCTCGTAGCAGCATCTATGCTGTTTACCATGTCACCCATAACGGCATATGCGGACAGTGAAGAGGAGGCGAAGGGATATCATCCCGTTGACCTGGAGCCACTACAGACAGAGACAGAACGATCCGGGCTGCGGGCCTACAGCGCCGACGGTAGTGAGGAATATCCACAAAAGTATGACGCCAGAAGCCTGCTTCCAACAGTCAGAGACCAGGGGATTTATAATACCTGCTGGGCATTCTCTGCCATAGCCTCAGCGGAGGCTTCCATGATCGCTAAGGGACTTGCCACCAGTACTCTGAATCTGTCGGAGTATCATCTGGCATATTTTTTCTATCATCACGACAACGATCCTCTGGATAATACAAAAGGGGATGCAACCTATGCCCTTACCAGTAACTTTGCGGATCAGGGCGGTAACTCCGCCTTTACCACCTGGGCACTGGCAGGATGGCAGGGGGCGGCGGGAGAAACGTTGTTTCCTTATTCCGGTCTGAGCAGCAGTAGTTCTTTGAGCAGCAGCTCAGCTTATGAGGATACGGCGCATATGCAGAATGCCTACTGGTTTTCCCTGGCGGATCGATCCAAGGTGAAGCAGATGGTTATGGATTACGGTGCGGTCAACATGGCATACAGAGATATTTCAGCAAACTATGACAGTACCCGGACCTCCTACTATGACAGCTCGGCAAGCGCCCAGACCGGAAACCACGCCGTGACCATCGTGGGCTGGGACGATACCTATGATAAGAGTAAGTTTACGGGTGCCAGCGGCGAGCCTTCTGCTGATGGCGCGTGGCTGGTGAGAAACAGTTGGGGAACTTCCACAGGGGAAAGCGGTTATTTCTGGATCTCCTATGAGGACGGAGCCATGGTGGACACCAATTCCATGGCGTTTGTCTTTGCGTTTGAGCAGGCGGATAATTATACCTATAACTATCAGTATGATGGAAGTAACAGTCTTGCCATGATAGCCGTGAACAGCGGCGGCGAAGTGGCGAACCGGTTTACGGTCAAGACCAGCAGGAGACAGCTTTTAGAGGCGGCGGCAATCGGAATCTATGACACCAATGTCAGCTATAAACTGAGTATTTATCTGGATCCTTCACAGGGGGATCCAAAGAGCGGGACCCTGAAATCCACGCAGAGCGGGGTGCTCACCGAGGCTGGGTATCACACGATCCAATTACAGACGCCGGTGGTATTGGATCCGGGACATACGTTCTCCGTTGTCTTTGAGCTGACAAAGAGCAGTGGAAGCTCCATCAATCTATTTGTGGATGCTTCGGGACAGAACGGTGGATGGATCCAATTCGTGAACAGCACGGCGGCAGGACAGAGTTTTTTGAGGAACAGTACCAGCTCCTCCTGGACGGATCTGCATACCATGTCATGCAGCGCCAGAGTCAAGGCGTTTACAAGGGCACAGGACTGCCTGCATACCAGCCAGACCACCACGGTGACAAAGGCAGACGCCACTACGAAAACAGCGGGGAAAATCGTTACAACCTGTGATGGCTGCGGCGCTTCCATAAGTACCAGCAGTATTTCGGCACCGAATAAGATAACGTTAGGAGCCACTTCCTATACTTATGACGGAAAGACGAAAAAGCCTTCCGTGAAGGTCTACGACAAGGCGGGAAATGTGATCTCTTCCGGCAATTATACGGTAACCTATGCAAGCGGCAGAAAGACGCCGGGAACCTATAAGGTGAAGGTGACTTTCAACTCTGCCAATTATACGGGAAGCCTGAGTACCTCCTTTAAGATTACGGTTGGAAAGGTCAAGGTATCGGCGGCTTCGCAGACGACGGATTCCATCACACTGAAATGGAAGAAGATCTATGGTGCCAGCAGATATGATATTTACCGTTATGACAGTACTAAGAAAAAATACGTCAGAATCAAAAGGATCAACAGTGGAAATACCGTAAAATACAAAGACACTTCTGTGAAAACAGGTAAGGCCTACAAATACAAGATACGGGCGTACTGCCAGAAGTACAAAACCTATGGCAGCTATTCGGAGATTTTAACCACGGGGACGAAGCCGAAAAAAGTTACTTCCCTGAAAGTGTCCGGCAGAAGTAAGACCTCCGTAAAACTCACCTGGAAGAAAGTGTCGGGAGCAAGCGGATATCAGATATACCGATATAATGCCTCCAGGAAAAAATATGTAAAGATCGCCACGATCAAAAGCGGAACCACCATAAAGTACAAAAACAGTAAATTGAAATCCGGGAAGACCTACCGGTATAAGGTAAGGGCATACCGGAGTGTAAATGGAAAGAATCTCTATGGAAGCTCTTCGGAAGCATTGAAGGTAAAGACGAAGTAGGAAAAATCTTGCAAAAAGGAAAAAGACATTTACAAATCGGGAAAAAACTATAAAATAAATAATAGAACTGTAAAGAATTATAAAAAATTTGGAGGAAAGAATTTTGCGGATGAAAAGATGGATAGCAGGATTTTTGTGTATCTGTCTTCTTGGTACATCAGATGCGCTGTATTCACAGGCAGCGGCGATCGGAACTTCCGACAGCCAGAAGCAGGATGTACAGCAGGAAGAGGAGATAGAAAATACTGCAAAGCAACAGGAAGAGACAACAGAAGATGCTGACGATCAACAGGAAGAGACAACAGAAGATGCTGACGATCAGCAGGAAGAGACAACAGAGGATGCTGACGATCAGCAGCAGGAGAATCAGCAGAATACTGCAGAAGATGTGACGGTGCAGCAGGGAGATGTCGAGAATGACCCAGCAGAGCAGCAGGGAGACAGCGCGGCATCAGATGAAGAGATTACATCAGAGACACCGCTTTTAACTTATGCAGTCGTGGATCAGCCATACATAGAGACTCCGGGAACGCAGACAGTGCTTGTCGGTATTGACGCACAGGAGAAAACCATAGAACAGGCTGTGTTGGAGTATCAGAACAAAACCACCGGGGAAGTCTTTACCGCAGAAGCGCAGGAGATCCTGGAAGATTCCGTGATATTTTCCATGGAATTTGAAAATGAGACGAAGACAGGCGTTTATGAATTATCCGGGATTCGTTATACCATAGACGGTGTGGAATATCAGACGGATTTCAAAGAAGCGGGCATGGAGATGCTCTTTGGAGTGAACACAGACGTTGATTCCGATCCCGATGCAGTGGTGGTAGAAGGGGAGGAAGACGTTGATATTGATGTCGTGACCATTGACGGAGATGGAAATACCACTTCCCAGAGCAGTATCGGCGAGGCGATCGGGGAAGCGCAGTCACAGTCCACAGCAGGTTCCTTCGGACTGCCGGCAATGAGAGCGTCAGGAAACGTCCTGGTGTTATTAGATCCGGGACATGACGCCAATCATCCGGGCGCCTCGGCAAACGGAGTCGTAGAAAAAGATCTGAATCTGGCGATCGCAAAATACTGTAAAGCAGAATTGGAAACCTATGCGGGAGTCACCGTTCAGATGACGAGAGACGGAGATGCCTGCCCTTATAGCACATCCAACGCTTCAACCTGTAATTCCAGACGTGTGGATTATGCTAAGAGCATAGGAGCCAGCGTCTATGTCAGCATTCACAACAATGCCGGAGGCGGAAACGGCGCGGAGGTCTATTATCCGAATCAGAACTATAATGCTTCGGTCAGCGCGGCAGGAAAGAGTCTGGCGCAGAAGATTCTGGATAATCTCGTAAAGCTGGGACTGAAGGACAGAGGAATCAAGATCCGTAATTCGGAAGACGGCACTACCTATGCGGACGGAAGCCTCGCCGACTACTATGCAGTCATCAAGAACTGTAAAAAAGCGGGAATCCCGGCGATTATCATAGAACATGCCTTTGTGGATTCCTCCGACGCAGCAAACTTTTTAAACAGCGATGCAAAACTGAAAAAGCTGGGCGTTGCGGACGCTACGGGAATTGCGCAGTACTTCGGACTGAAAAAGAAGAGCGGCGGAACCGTGACAGTGAAAAAACCGGCAAAAACCACCATCACCACGGCAAAATCCGTTGCCAATACCACCATTCGTCTTTCATGGAATAAGGTGGCGAACGCTTCCGGTTATGTCATTTACCGAAGCACAAAGAAAGACAGCGGTTATGAGAAGATCGCAACCATCACCAGTGGAAGTACCACCACATATGACAACAAAAAAGTAAGCGCCGGAAAGACTTATTATTATAAAATAAAGGTTCGGGCAACGGCAGGCGGGCAGAATGCTTACAGCAGTTACAGCGCCGTAAAATCAGCTAAGACCGTTAAGAGTACTTCCATCTCTTCCGTGAAGTCTGTCGGAAGTACAAAACTGAAAGTTACCTGGAGTGCGAGATCAGGAGCCAACGGCTATTACATCTATCGAAGCACAAAGAAAGACAGCGGCTATAAAAAGATTGCCACAGTTTCCGGAGCAAAGACCACTTCCTATACAGATACGGGAGTTAAAAAGGGAACCACCTATTATTACAAGCTGCGTTGCAGAAATAAGGTGGACGGTTCCACGGGCTACAGCAGCACCAGCGCGGCAGTTTCTGGAAGAACCGTTGGCGCTACAACGATTTTATCTGTAAAGTCAAAGGCAGATAAAAAGCTGGAGGTCACCTGGAAGGCGGTCAGCGGAGCCAATGGCTATTATGTTTACCGCAGTACAAGCGCAGCAGGCAGCTATAAACGGATTGCCACCGTCAGCGGAAAGACCACCACAAAATACGCAGATACGGATATCACCGCCGGAAAGACGTATTACTATAAGATTAAAACGCGCAATAAAGTGAATAAGGTTACCGGGTACAGCAGCGCAAGCAAGGCTGGCTATGGGAAGACCGTAAAAAATCCGGGAATTACATCTGTCATCTCCCGTTCTCCATCAAAGCTGGAGATCAACTGGAACAGTGTCAGCGGGGCCAATGGCTATTATGTTTACCGGAGTACGAAAAAGAACAGCGGATACGAAAAGATAGCCACCGTCAGCGGAAGAAGTACGGTGCAATATACGGATTCCTCGTTAAAAACGGGAAAGACTTATTATTATAAAGTAAGGAGCAGAAATAAGGTCAATGGTTCCACAGGCTATAGCAGTCCCGGTACGGCAGTCAATGGAAAGACGGTGGCAAGGCCTGTCATCAGCTCTCTGAGAGAAAGCAACGGCGTGGTTTCCATAAAGTGGGGAAAAGTGAGCGGGGCAAGCGGTTATATCATAAGACGTGCGGCTTCGGAATCAGGAACTTATACCAGAGTAGCAACCATTACATCCGGCAGCACTACCTCGTATAAAGACAAGACTGTGACAGCCGGAAATACCTACTATTACAGAATCCAGTCATTTAATACCGTCAACGGTCAAAAAGGTTACAGCGGCTATTGTTCCGCAAAATCCATTACCTTCGGCACGAAAATCATGGGAAGCAGTACCGTGACGGTCAATCAGATGGTGGCTTACTACAACAGCACCGGAAAGAAATATCCATCTTCTGTCTACTCCTCCAAAGGAGCCGCTAATATTACGGCATTCTGTAACATTGTAGTACAGGAAGCAGCGGCTGAGGGAGTTCGTGCAGACGTAGTATTTGCTCAGATCTGTAATGAGACCGGATTCTTACAATTCGGCGGGGATGTCAGCGCAGAACAATGTAACTTTGCGGGACTTGGAGCTACTGGAAACGGAGTGGCGGGAGAGACATTTAAGAATGTCCGAACAGGAATCCGCGCCCAGGTACAGCACTTGAAAGCATACGCATCAAAAGATCCGCTCAATCAAACCTGTGTCGACACACGGTTTTCCTATGTGACCAGGGGAACAGCGCCATATGTGGAATGGCTTGGAATCCAGGAAAATCCGTATGGAAAGGGCTGGGCGACGGCTAAAAATTATGGATATAATTTAGTGAATATTGTAAAAGTGATGCAAACCATGTAAAATAGAGGGCAGCAGTAGCAATACTGCTGTCTTATTTTTGTGATATAGGAAATTCCGATAGAATTTCCTATGTCACAAAAGCGTTCCGCGAGGATGATACGGGCAATTTCCCGTCTCAAAAAAAGCAGTCTCATACGAGAACGCAATCAAATACCCCGCAGTGAGCCGGATCCTGGCTCATTGCCCGCGGGAATAAACCATATCATGGAGGATAGAATATGAAAAAGAATAGAATCAGCATCATCCTGTCGCTGTTTGTCATCGCCCTGCTTCTGGCGGCAGTTATTTTTCTGGCAAAGCAGGAGGAGGGACAGTGGGAGATCACTCAGTACGGCGATCCTGCGGGAAACCAGCTCATGTGTTACACCATGACGGATAAGAAGGGCCATCTCATTGTGGTGGACGGCGGCTGGGGGGATAATGCAGAGGAGCTGCGCAGCCTCATTGCACAGAAGGGAAATCATGTGGACGCCTGGATCTTAACGCATCCCCATCAGGATCACATGGTTGCTTTTATGGATATTTATGACGATCCAGGCAAGCTAAAGATCGACCGGATCTACACGGTGGAGCTGCCGTCGGTGGAACTTTGCAGGGAGAATGCCTCCTGGGATGAATTTGGAACCTACGAGCGTTTTTTACAGATGGAGATTCCGGAATTGGAGTATGTATATCCCGGCGACACCTGGAAGGTGGAAAATCTGGAATTTGAAGTCTTAAGCGCCTATGAGGACAGGGTGGACGAACTGAGCAACGACCTGCTTAACGACGGTTCCATGATGTTCCGTGTCACCGGAAACAGTGAGAGTATGCTCTTTTGCGCCGATGTGGGAAAATCCATGAGCGATTATCTTGCAGGCAAATATGGAGAAGGCTTAAGATCCGACTATCTTCAGATGGGACACCATGGAAACGGCGGATTGAAACAGGATTTTTATGAGCTGGTATCTCCAAAGGTTTCCTTTTTCGACGCTCCGAACTGGCTTTTCTATGACGAGACCGGTAATTACACCACTCCGAAAAACAGGGAGATCATGGAGGAACTGGGAAGTGAGATCGTGAATTACGAGACCGCCCCGAACAGTATCCTCCTGAAATAAAGAATTTGAGTTAGAACCTGTCCTGTGTTATAATATTCCTATTGTGTTCGTAAAGAGGTAATTTATGTTAAATTATAACTTTGTAACAGAGCGGGTACGGTTTCAACTGGACAGAGAGAATACAGTGGTCTGCAACGGCTGGTTTCGGGAAGATAATCCTAAGGGCCGCACACTGGAATGTTATCTGGATCAGGAGAGGCTGGATATCCAGGAAAAAATTATAAAAGGCTCCCAGGTAAGGCAGAAATATTCCGAGTATCAGGCGGAGGTCAACGAAGAGCATATTCTCACCATCGACCTGCCCCCAGCCTGGGCGAAACGAAAGAAATTCATTTTATATACCTGCGGAGAAAATACGCGGAAGGTCTCCTACTGTGCATCTACAAAAAAATTAAAGAAGATAAAAAACAGTGTAGACTATTACATTGAGATGCAGAAGCTGGAGGGAGAGCAGATGCTGCTCTCCGGCTGGTGTATTGCAGATAATGCGGTGAAGATCACCCTTCGGGGAAAAAATGACAGGGAGCTTCCGGTTAAGGTAGAGCGCAGTTACCGGAAAGATATTGCAGAGTTATTTGCGGAAATTGACGCTGAGTATCAGGCTGGTTTTCAGCTTACAGCGGATATCTCAGGGGAAGAATATCTGGAGGTCTGTTTTCAGTCAGGAGGGAAACAGGCTGTTTATCGGTTGAAAAGGAGCTGGCTGGAAAAGGGAAGGGGAGTCAGGGACGGAGTCTCGATCCTGAAAAAAGCAGTTTCTTACTATGAGCGCCACGGCATGGAGGCAACCCTGCTTCGGATCCGTTCCAAACTCTTTAAAAATGAGGAAGTACCCTACGATTATTGGAGAAAACGCCATACAGTGACGGAGGAGGAACTGGCGGCGCAGAGGCAGACGGAATTTGCCTGGCAGCCGAAGTTCAGCATTGTGGTTCCGCTTTACCGCACAAAAAAAACGTATCTGCGGGAGATGATCGAATCCATACAGGCGCAGACCTATAGAAACTGGGAGCTTTGCCTGGCGGACGGAAGCGGCGAGGGGCATCTGCTTGAGAGCGTGGTAAGGGAATACAGGGAACGGGATGAGAGGATCCGTTATCAGATATTGGAAGAGAATCTGGGAATCTCCGAGAATACCAACGCAGCCATCCATATGGCACAGGGGGACTACCTTGTGCTGGCGGATCACGACGATCTGTTGTCTCCGGATGCTCTCTATGAGTGCGCCAAAGCCCTGAATGAGGATGAAGAGATCGACGTGCTCTATTCCGATGAAGATAAGATCGATATGGATGGAAAAAAATATTTTGAGCCGCATTTTAAATCCGATCTGAACATGGATCTTTTATGCAGCATGAACTATATCTGTCATTTGTTTGTGGTAAAAAAATCTCTGACAGAGACCTGCGGACTTTTGCGCCGGGAATTTGACGGGGCGCAGGATCACGACTTTATTTTCCGTTGTGTGGAGGAGGCGAAAAAGGTTCGCCACATACCGAAGGTTCTCTATCACTGGCGCTGTCATCTGGATTCCACCGCCTCCAATCCTGAGAGCAAACTCTATGCATTTGAGGCTGGCAGAAAGGCTGTGGAAGAGCATTACCGAAGAGCGGGAATCCCGGCAGTGGCAGAACACAGCGATTCCTACGGAATCTTTCGGACCAGATATCAGTGGGAAGAGCAGCCCCTCGTATCCATCATCATACCGAACAAGGATCACATCGAGGATTTAAAAAAGTGCATGGATTCCATTCAGGATGAATCTTCCTATCGGAATTTTGAATTTATCATTGTGGAGAACAACAGTACCAGGGAGGAGACCTTTGCGTATTATAAGGAGATCGAATCGGAACAGGTGCATATCGTCTACTATGAGGGAGAATTTAATTTTTCCAAAATCAATAATTATGGGGCGGCTTTTGCAAAGGGAGAATACCTCCTGCTCTTGAATAATGATACGGAAATGATCGGAGAGGATTGTCTGGAAGAACTGCTCTATCCCTGCATGCGGGAAGATGTGGGAGTCGTGGGAGCAAGACTCTATTATGAGGACGATACCATCCAGCATGGAGGCGTCATCATTGGATTTGGCGGTATGGCGGGTCATGCTTTTATCGGACAGTCCAGATATGAGACAGGTTATTTTTCACGAAGCGTCTGCGCCCAGGATCTGTCCGCAGTCACGGCGGCGTGTCTGATGACAAAGAAGAGCGTCTTTGAGGCTGTGGGCGGGCTGACAGAGGAACTGGTAGTCGCCCTCAATGACATTGATTACTGTCTGAAGGTTCGAAGATTGGGCAAGCTGGTGCTCTACAACCCGTATGCACAGTTGTATCACTATGAATCCAAGTCCAGAGGTCTGGAGGATACGCCGGAAAAAGTGGCGCGGTTTCACCGGGAAGTGGATCTTTTTAATAGCCGCTGGGAAGAGCTTTTAAGGCGGGGAGATCCTTATTACAATCCAAATCTGACACTGAATAAGGCGGACTTTTCGCTGAAGGTGTAGGGAGTGAAGAACGTGGAAGAGAAAAAAACAAAATCCGTAAAACAGAATATGATTTTTAACACGGCAGGTTCTCTGATCTACTATGTCTGCCAATGGCTGATGTCGGTACTCATTGTGCGGATCTCAGGTTTTGCCGATGCGGGGATCCTGTCTCTGGCAATGAGCGTGACAGCGGCGCCTGCCATCATAGGACTTTTTAATATCCGAAGCTATCAGGTATCCGACATAGAGGGACAGTATCCGGATGAGGTCTATGTGAGATCCAGGGTCTACACCAATATTCTGGCGTATCTGATCTGTTTTGCAGTGGTTCTCATCAATGGCTACAGTCTGGAAAAGGCTCTGGTCATCATGGTATTTATGTTCTTTAAGATGGCGGAGGGATTTGCCGACGTCTACTATGGCATCGATCAGAAGAGAGAGCGGATGGATTACGCAGGGATCTCCCTAAGCGTCCGGGGAGTCGGTTCCCTGTTCCTCTTCGTGGCAGTCTTTCAGCTTACCGGGAGTCTGCTGGCAAGCATCGCGGCAATGAGCGTCTTTTCGTTCCTGGTCATCTTTTTCTACGACAGAAGGGTGACGGATGTAAGGAAGGAGAAGCGGGCGGATACAGGAGCGATGGTGAAAAGCCTGTTGTTGACCTGCTTTCCATTGGCGGTGGTGGCGTTTTTGAATAATCTCTCCATCTCTGTGCCAAAACTTTTCTTAGAGCGTTATTTTGGAGAGGAGATCATGGGAATCTATTCCTCAGTGTCTTCGCCGACCATGGTGATCCAGCTTGCGGCGACCACCCTGTTTGCTCCGCTGGTTCCGCTTTTGACCGCGGAATACAACCAGAAAAATAAGAAAAATTTTATGAAGATCATCCGGCAGTTCGCTCTGCTCATCGGAGCCATCACCCTGATCTGTCTGGTGGGGGGAAAACTGCTGGCGCGCTGGGGTCTGGTGCTGTTGTTTGGAACGGAGATCGAGCCTTATGTCCATCTGTTTCTTCCGGTGGTTCTCATCGCGGTGCTGATTGCAGTCAATGCCAGCCTGTTCAGCATCTGTACGCTGATCCGTGAGATCAGGTCTCAGTATCTGATCGGCTTTGCCGGGATCATCGGAGCGCTGATCCTGTCCGTGACCGTGGTAAAGGCAGGTTCCATGGAGGGCGTGAACCTGGCGTTGGTGGGCACCTTACTGATACAGATCGCAATACAGCTTGGATTGATCTGGAAAAATTTAAGGAACTTATAGAGGAGAGATAAGTTAGCATGATGAGAGTCTATATATGTCCTGAATGCGGATGGATTCGGACGGTATCGAGAAGAAAAGATGTGGAATGCTATAAATGCGGCTGTGCACAGATGACAGCCTCCAAATTGACCTATGTGGAATATACGCAGATGGATGAGAAAAAGAGAGAAGATTATGTGAAAAGCTGGCTTTATATCCACAACCGAAAGAAAGGCAGTTAACGTGTCATGAAGATTACACCGTATAAGATCATAAAGGGGATCCGGTATTTGAAACATTATGGACCGAAGGCATTTTTTGCCCGCCTGGAGGATAAGATGGAGCCGGATGAGGTTCCCTACGCTCCGTGGTATGAACACCACAGAGTGGGGGAGGAAGAACTGAAAAAACAGAGAAAATGCAGTGAGAAGTTCGGGATCCGGCCTAAAATCAGTATCATCGTACCCTGTTACCTGACGCCGGAGCAGTATCTGGTGGAGATGATGGATTCCGTGAGAGAGCAGTCCTATCTGGACTGGGAGCTGTGTCTTGCCGACGCCACTCCTACGGACGAGGTGGAGAAGGTCGTCGACGCTTATGTACAAAAATATGAGGAGAGGCGTATTATTTACCGTCATCTGGAAGATAACCTTGGCATTGCGGGCAATACCAATGCCGGACTGGAACTGGCAGGGGGAGACTGGGTGGCGCTTTTAGACCACGACGATCTACTGGCAAAGGACGCCTTATTTGAGATCGTAAAAAAAATCAACGAAGATCCTGCCTATGGAGCAATCTACACAGACGAGGACAAGGTGGAGGAACAAAGGGGAACGTTGGTGCATTCCCAGCCTCACTTTAAGCCGGATTTCAGCATCGACCTGCTGCGGTCCAATAACTATATCACCCATTTTTTCTGTGTGAAAAAATCCATCGTAAAGGAACAGGGAGGATTCCGCAGTGAATTTGACGGTGCCCAGGACTATGATTTTATCTTAAGATGTACGGAAAAAGCGGAAAAGGTCGGCCATGTGCCCAGGGTTCTCTACCATTGGAGATTACACAGCAGCTCCACGGCGGACAACCCTTTGAGCAAACGTTACGCCTATGACGCGGGACAGCGCGCCATCGAAGAACATCTGAAGCGCTGCGGCGAGGAGGGAACCGTATCCCAGTTAAAATTCTTTGGATTTTATCAGGTAAGATATCAGACGAAAGGAACTCCCCTTGTCTCCATTATCATTCCAAACAAGGATGAATCCAGGACCTTAAGACGTTGTGTGGAATCCTTGCAGCAGACGGAATATCAGAATTATGAAGTCATCATTGTGGAAAATAACAGCGTGGAGGAGGAGACCTTTGCTTATTACAGTGAACTCTGCGGGGAGCCTTATCGGAAAGGCAGTATGCAGTTGTCCTGTTCAGGAACACTATCCGGCGGGCAGAGCGTACAGGTAGTCACCTGGGAGGGGGACTTCAACTATTCAGCCATCAATAATTTCGGAGCGGGCTTTGCCGGAGGAGAATATCTGGTTCTTCTCAATAACGATATTGAGATCCTGACCGGAGACTGGATAGAACAGCTCCTTGGAAACTGTCAGAGGGAAAAGGTGGGAATCGTTGGAACAAGACTCTACTATCCCGACAACACCTATCAGCATGCCGGAATCGTGGTGGGCATTGACGGAATTGCCGCGAATATATATCCGGGAATGCGCAGGGAGCGGGAGGGCTATCTTCACAAGGCAGCGTTACAGCTCAATTACAGCGCCGTCACGGCAGCGTTTCTCATGATAAAGAGAGAAGTCTTTGACAGGATCGGCGGTTTTGAGGAGAGACTTGCCGTTGCTTTTAACGATGTGGATCTCTGCCTGCGGGTGGGAAAAGAGGGGTATCTCATCGTCTATGACCCGTATGTGGAGGCATACCACTATGAGTCCAAATCCAGAGGAAAAGAGGACACCAAAGAGAAGATCCGTCGTTTCGGTCAGGAGATCGAATTTTTCCGTACCCGGTGGATCGATTTTCTAAAAGCAGGAGATCCCTGCTATAATCCGAACTTTTCTCTTAAAAAGTGCAATTATGCCTTAAAACCCTACAAGAATTAACAGGGATTTCACACAAAGTTAAGAATCTCTACATTGTCCAACATCTGGAAGATGTGGTATACTGTTCGTGAAAGGATTGAGTCTGGGAGCCGGCGGCTCCCAGGTCTGTCCCTGCAATCTGATAAAATATTACACAGACAAAATGTCTGAGATCTTTCTTAGACAGATCAGGAAAAATAACCATGTATCAAAAAGAAAAACGAAGCTGGGTCAAGCATATCGACTTCACCTTAGTCGATATGCTGGCTTTGCAGTTAGCCTATATAATTTCATATTTCATCCACACGGAACGGCCCTTTGGTCCGCTTCCCTATGCAGATGAATACTACGGAAGAATGGCAGTCATCATCATTATGGTGGATATCTGTATCGTGTTCTTTTTTGAATCTTACACAGGAATCCTGCGCAGAAACAAGATTCAGGAACTTAAGGCAGTGTTCATTCACTGTACCCTTATTTTTGGTGCGATACTGATCTACATGTGGGGAACCAAGCAGGCGGCCATCTATTCCAGACAGGTGATCTTTGTGTTCTGGGTATTGTCCATGGTGCTGGTATATATTTTCCGATGTCCGCTGAAAATCTATATTCGCCAGAAGATGTTATCCGGCAGAAGCCTGTCTAAAATGGTGATCGTGACCGAGGATGGCAGGGCGGAGGACTGTATCCGGGACTTTACGGGAACCAGATACAAGGAATTTGAAGTATCAGGCGTGGTGATCATGGACAGGGTACGCACCGGAGAACAGATCCATGGGATTCCGGTGGTCGCCTCCGATGAGGACTGTATGGAATACATGAGGACGAACGTGGTGGACGAGGTCTTTTTGGATCTGGGAGCCAAGGGGGAGGCACTGGCGGAGGAATTGCTGGAGCTGGGAGCGACCGTGCACAGGAATCTCTTAAGAAGCACGGAACTGCCGTCAAACCGCATGGTGGAATCCTACGGAAAGTACATGGTGCTCACGGAGAGCCTGCGGATCGCCACGGAAAAGCAGCTTTTTTTCAAACGGCTGTTGGATATTGTGGGAAGTATTGTGGGGTTGATCTTCACCGGGATCGCCTTTGTGATCTTTGCGCCGATCATCAAGATCCAGTCGCCGGGACCGATCTTTTATTCCCAGATTCGAATTGGAAAAAATGGACGACGCTTTAAATTCTATAAATTCCGAACCATGGTGGTCAACGCCGATGAACTGAAAAAAGAACTCATGGAGCAAAATGAGATGGAGGGTCTCATGTTCAAGATGGAGGACGATCCGAGGATCTTTGGCATTGGAAAGTTCATGAGGAAGTTTTCCATCGACGAGCTGCCCCAGTTCTGGAACGTGTTGAAAGGGGATATGAGCCTTGTGGGAACCAGGCCCCCTACAGAGGAGGAATTTGAGCAATATGAGCGTCATCACAAGGCAAGGCTGGGTATCAAACCGGGACTGACCGGAATGTGGCAGGTCAGCGGCCGCAGCGATATCAAGAACTTTGAAGAGGTGGTCGCCCTGGATACCAAGTACATTGCCAACTGGTCCATTGGACTGGATATCAGGATTTTATTAAAGACCGTAGTGGTCGTTTTTACAGGAAAAGGATCGTCATGACAGATATTTCAGTTGCCATCGTGGCTTATAATAATGAAGAAGAAGTAAGAAATGCGGTATGTTCCATCAGGGAGCATACCGCAAAAACAATTACAAAGAAGATTTATGTGATAGACAACAGCACCATCCAAAATCAGCTTAGGGAACTGGCAGATGACGAGGTAGTCTATATCAAGACGGAAAAGAATCTGGGATTCGGAGCAGGACATAATCTGGTTTTGCCCGAACTGGATTCGGAATTTCACGCCATCGTCAACCCTGACATTATTCTGAAAGAGGACAGTCTTTCTGTCTTAGCGGAGTTTCTTAGGCATCAGAAAGCGGATATGGTGGTTCCAAGGATCCTGGATGAGGACGGAACCTTGCAGAGATCTTACCGTCGGGAGATCACCCTGGGGGATATGCTGATCCGTCGTCTGCCCCTTCCTTTTGCGAAGAGGAGACAGGCATATCATACCATGGAGGATATGGATTATGAAAAGGTCTTTCCGGTGCCCTTTGCCCACGGCTGTTTTTATCTGATCCGCACGGAGGTCTTTCGGGAGCTGGGAGGATTTGATCCCCGCTATTTTCTCTACATGGAGGACGCGGACCTGTGTAAGAGGGTCAATGAGAAGGGAGGGCTTTTCTACTGTCCCGATACGGCAGTCATCCACAAGTGGGAGAAGGGATCGGCGAAGAGCAAAAAACTTCTCTGGATCCACATTCGTTCCATGTGCGCGTATTTCAGAAAATGGGGGTGGAAATTGTGGTAGATGACGAAAAAATATCCGTTGCCCTGACGACTTACAATGGAGAGGCGTATCTGAAAGAGCAGCTGGATTCTATTTTATGCAATTTAAGAGAGCAGGATGAACTCATCATATCCGACGACGGTTCCAAGGACAATACCCCTGAGATCCTGCGGGAATACGGGGAAAAAGATCCCCGGATCCATCTGCTCAAAGGACCGGGGCAGGGAATTAAAAAAAACGTAGAGCACGCCATAAGACATTGCACAGGAGCTTACATCTTCCTGGCGGATCAGGACGATATCTGGATGCCGGATAAGGTGGAGCGGGTGCTGGAGGTCTTTCGGAGGGAGGGCTGCCATCTGGTCATCCATGACGCGAGAGTCATTCAGGCGGGAGACCGGGAAGATATCGTGATGGATTCCTTCATGGAATTTCGGGGCGCAAAGCCGGGAGTAGGGAAAAATATTTTCAAAAACAGCTATATCGGCTGCTGCATGGCGTTTGCCTCCGAGTTGAAAGAAGCGGTGCTTCCAATTCCCCAGGATATAGAGATGCATGATCAGTGGATTGGAATCTTGAACGATTACTGTTATGGAGATTCCTGTTTTTTCAGGGAACCGTTACTCCTATACCGCAGGCACGGACAGAATAATTCGGGTATGACCCACTATGGGGTTGTCAAAATGATACGGAACCGGGTCGTTTTTTCTTTCCGTTTTTTACAGAGAATGCCCAAAATTCATAAAAGAAGACAGCAGTTTTAATAAAAATTTAAGAAAAATGACAGTTGTCCTCTTAGTCAATATATTGTATTATAGGAAAAGAATGTTTTTTATTTCATAGGAATTTTGGATTTCCTATGCAATAAAAAGCCCTCCGGGCAGGATCGCACTGCGGCGGAGAATCTCGCGAAGCGAGATTCTTTTATTCTGCGAAATTATGAGAAATTTGATGGAGAAATAGAGATGAGCAAAGAAGAAGCGAGAAGAAAAAATACAAAAGGTAAGAGACGTGTGAGTAAGAAGCAGCGGCGTAAGAGAAAGATCATTATTTTTGCCATAGAGATCGTGGTATTGCTGATCCTGCTCGCATTGGTATTCGTTTGGCTGAAATTGAGTAAAATAGAACAGAAGAAGTTAGATGAAAGCAAGATGATCATCAATGAACTGCAAAGCGACGACGGCTATACCTCCATTGCGGTCTTCGGATTGGACAACCGTTCCAATGGAGATCTGGAAAAGGGAAACAGCGACGTGATCATGATCGCAAGTATCAATGATGATACGAAGGAAGTGAAGCTCTGTTCTGTTTACCGCGACACCTATCTGGACCGTGGGGAGAGTTCTTACGGCAAGGCGAATGCAGCTTATTCCAAAGGAGGACCGGAGCAGGCGATCTCCATGTTAAATAAGAACCTGGATCTGGGTATTAAGAAATATGTAACCGTGGATTTTAATGCAGTGACCAGCTGCGTAGATGCTTTGGGCGGCGTGGAACTGGATATTACTGAGGAAGAACTGGAATGGATCAACAGCTATATTGAGACCACGGCAGACGTTACAGGTGCAACGCCGAAATTCATCAACCAGACGGGAAAACAGCTCTGCGACGGAACTCAGGCTACGGCATATGCGAGAATCCGTTATACTACCGGCGATGATTTCAAGCGTGCGGAGCGTCAGAGAATCGTTATTGAGCAGATGTTTGAAAAGGCAAAGACCTCCAACATTTCAAAACTCAACAAGGTCATTGACTCGGTATTTGACGAGGTATCCACGAACCTGACCCAGAAGGAGATCCTGGCGCTGGCATCAGCAGCCTTTGAGTATCAGATGGCTGAGACCGCGGGATTCCCGTTTGAAAAGGACACCGATACCATTGGCAGTAAGGGAAGTGTTGTCATTCCATGTGATCTGGTATCCAATGTGAGTCAGCTTCACGAGTATTTATATAATGATACGGAGTATGAGGCTTCCGCGACCGTACAGGAGATCAATGATAAGATCATCAATGATACGGGCAGACATGCGGGAGACGGTTATTAAAAAAGCAGGCACAACGATGTGATAGGAATATGCATAGTCATATTCCTATCCTTATAATATAGGTAACTGTTCAGAGCGAAGGCGAGTTGTATAAAAGCTGTGAAGCGGCGATTTTTTGAATGGATCTGAGCAGTTACGAATATAGATAGAAAAGATGGGAGAACAATATGTGTGGAATCGTAGGTTATATTGGAGAGAGCCAGGCGGCTCCGGTCTTACTGGAAGGGCTGTCAAAACTGGAATATCGTGGATATGATTCTGCCGGCATGGCAGTATTTGACGGAAAGCAGATCCATGTACAAAAAGCGACGGGAAGATTGAAGGTGTTAAGCGAACTTACCCATGACGGCACCCTGCTTCCTGGAACGGTGGGGATCGGACACACCCGCTGGGCAACCCATGGGGAACCGTCGGATACCAATGCTCATCCGCATTGCAACCGGGATGGCAGTATCGCAGTGGTTCATAACGGTATCATTGAAAACTATTTAAAACTTCGGAAGAAACTACAGGATAAGGGCTACGAGTTCTTGTCCGAGACAGACACGGAAGTTTTAGCACATCTTCTGGATTACTATTATAAAGGAGATCCGTTGGAGGCCATCACCAAGATCATGCACCGGGTAGAGGGTTCCTATGCCCTTGGTATCATTTTCATCGACCATCCGGATGTGATCTATGCGGTCAGAAAAGACAGCCCGCTGATCGTGGGAAAAGGTTCTGACGGAAATCTCATCGCTTCGGACGTTCCGGCGGTTTTAAAATATACCAGAGAAGTATTCTTCATTCAGAATGAAGAGATCGCCCGTCTCTCCAAAGACGATATTGAATTTTTCAATGTGGATGGAGAGCCGATCCAAAAGGAGAGCAAGACCATCGAGTGGGACGTTAACGCTGCGGAAAAAGGCGGCTACGAACATTTTATGTTGAAGGAAATGTACGAACAGCCAAAGACCGTGCGGGATACCTTAAGTCCAAGGATCAAGGGCAATCAGGTCGTGATCGAAGAACTGGGGATGACCGACGAGGAGATCCGTCAGATCAACCGGATTCATATCGTGGCCTGCGGCTCTGCCTACCACACCGGAGTTACGGCAAAATACGTCTTTGAGGGAATGGCAAGGATCCCGGTAGCTGTGGATCTGGCGTCGGAGTTCCGTTACCGTCAGCCGATCCTGGATGAAAAAGATCTTGTGATCATCATCAGCCAGTCGGGAGAGACCGCAGATTCGCTGGCAGCCTTAAGGGAAGCGAAAGAGCAGGGCGTAAAGACTCTTGGAATCGTAAATGTGGTGGGAAGCTCCATCGCAAGAGAGGCGGATAAGGTTATGTATACCTGGGCGGGACCGGAGATCTCCGTGGCCACCACCAAGGCATACAGCGCCCAGCTCATCGCTCAGTATCTTCTGGCGATCAAGTTTGCGGCGGTTCGCGGAAAACTCAGTCAGGAGGAAGTGGAGGAACTGCTGGTAGATCTGCGCAGACTGCCGGATCAGATCGGACTGCTTCTTTCCAATAAAGAAAGGATTCAGAAGTTTGCCAACCGCTACATTGCGGCAAAGGACGTCTTTTTTATCGGAAGAGGGATCGACTATGCCATCTCCATGGAAGGTTCCCTGAAGCTGAAGGAAATCTCCTATGTTCACTCCGAGGCATATGCGGCGGGAGAATTAAAGCACGGAACCATCTCGCTGATCGAGGATGGCACCCTGGTGGTTGCGGTGGCAACCCAGGAGGATCTCTTTAAAAAGACCGTGAGCAACATGGTGGAGGTTAAGACCCGCGGCGCCTTCGTGATGGCGGTCACCAACGAGGGGAATACTGAGATCGAGAAAGCGGCGGATTATGTGGTCTATGTGCCCCAGACAAATAAATATTTTACCAATTCACTGGCGATCATTCCGTTGCAGTTGTTTGGATATTATGTATCTGTTGGAAAGGGTTGTGATGTGGATAAGCCGAGGAATCTGGCGAAGTCGGTGACGGTGGAGTAGTGGAAAAATAAATACGTTGAGTGGAAACAATATAAGGAAGGTTCTGTTCCGGTCAGGGACATAAGACTTTCTAAAATGTTCTCGGAAGGCTGAGAGAGACGGACGCAACCGGCTCATATTCGCCCTCCGTGGCTCAGATTCGCCTTTCCCAGACATCCGTGTCTGGGAATTGCTGTTTTACGAGAGAACATTAAGAAAGTCTAATGTCCCTGACCAGTCGCAGAACCTTCCTTATATTGTTTCCTTCGGCGTTTTTACATTTATAGCAGAAGGGTTTTTGGATTCTTGTGTCACGTTAGCTATACCCTGCAAAAACACAAACTCTTGAGCCTTTCTTCACAGACTGAACACAAAAACGGGTTAAAATCCTTATTAGAATTAAGAAAACAAGAGAAGAATAATCATAAGTGCCAGAAAGGAGCAAATGATATGGATAATCAGGAAAATAGAAATGAAAAGGATTCTTATTACTCCTACAGCTATGTGAGAGATGGGGGAAATGAAAATACAACCTGGCGGGCGGAGGACAATACCACCTACAGCTACAATCAGGCGGGAAACAGCCATACACAGTATGAGACGCCGAAGAAGAAGCGCAGATGGTTCAAAAGAGGTGAGAAGCGCTCCTCCGGCTCTAATGGCGGAGGTGGAATGAAGCAGCGGATGATCCGGTGCGCGGCTTTGGGTCTGGTGTTTGGACTTGTGGCGGGAGGCGTTTTTGTGGGAACCGGATATGTGGGGACGAAAGCGCTGGGGATCTCGAATGATACGTCCGGTAAAGTGAGTACCAAGACTGTGGATTCCACTAAGGTTACGGAGACCAGCGCCAGTGCCTCCACTGCCGCAGCAACGGATGTATCGGGGATCGTGGATGAGGTGATGCCATCCATCGTGGCGATCACGAATGTATCGGAGACTCAGTACCGCAATTTCTTTGGACAGGTGGAAAATTATGAAGATGAGAGCGCTGGTTCGGGAATCATTATCAGTCAGGATCAGGAATATCTCTACATTGTGACAAACAACCATGTAGTCTCCGGTGCAACTTCATTGACCGTGGGATTCTATGATGATGAGGCAGTGTCTGCGGAAGTGAAGGGAACGGATTCTTCCAGTGACCTGGCGGTGGTAGCTGTAAAACTTTCCGATATTCCGGACGAGACCATGGACGCTATTAAGGTGGCGACGATTGGAGACTCTGCTTCCACGAAGGTGGGTCAGAGCGTAGTTGCCATCGGAAACGCCCTGGGTTATGGACAATCTGTGACTACCGGAGTGATCAGCGCCCTGGATCGTGAAGTTACCCTGGAGGATGAGACAGCAGGAACCACGATCACCAACAGTCTGATCCAGACGGATGCGGCGATCAATCCAGGAAACAGCGGCGGCGCTCTCTTGAATCTCAACGGAGAGGTCATCGGTATCAATTCAGCAAAATATTCCGATACCGCAGTGGAAGGAATGGGCTATGCCATTCCGATCTCCCAGGCACAGCCGATCATTGACAGTCTCATCAATAATGAGGCCGTGGATGAGTCAGACGGAGGTTATCTGGGAATCGCAGGCGCGGATATTCCGGAGGATGTGGCAAATACCTACGATATGCCAAGAGGAGTCTACGTCACCCAGGTGGTAGAGGGTTCGGCTGCTGAAAAAGCAGGAATCACAAAAGGGGATATCATAACCGAATTTGACGGCAGAGAGATCACCTCTATGCAGAATATGCAGGATGTATTGAAGTATTACGAGGCAGGAAGTAAGATAAAACTCAAAGTCCAGGTTGCGGATGGAGGCAGTTACCAGGAAAAAGAGATCGAAGTGAAATTAGGCAAAAAGCCACAGGAATAGTCTGAAAATAAAATCATACCGGATACGGGAGAATTTCCGCCGTTATGGCGGGGGAACAGATTCGTATCGACAGCGGGCAGCTCCCTTTTGGGCAGCCCGCTTTTTAGTTAAGGAAATTCCTTTGGATTTCCTATATTAGATGCACGTTCTGTAATGGAAGCGGCGCCGGTACGAATGAAGCTGGAAAAACAGATCTGATAAGGTTGTTCTTGTTCTGAAAGTATGCTAAGATAAAACATATTTCCTGGAAAAAATAACGCGGATAAGCGAATAAAAATATGGAGGTAACACCATGAAAAAAAGAAGAATTGTAATCGCGCTTGGACATGACGCTCTGGGTACCACTCTGCCGGAGCAGCAGAAAGCAGCCAGAAGGACTGCAAAAGCCATCGCTGATTTTGTGAAAGAGGATTATCAGATCATCATATCCCACAGTAACGGACCCCAGGTGGGAATGATCCATACGGCAATGGCGGAGTTTTGCCGCATTTATCCGGAATATACGGCGACCCCGATGTCTGTCTGCTCTGCCATGAGTCAGGGATACATTGGTTACGACCTGCAAAATGCCATCCGTACGGAACTTTTGAACAGAGGTATCTATAAGCCGGTTGCCACCGTGCTGACCCAGGTTGCCGTGGATCCGTACGACGACGCATTCTACCATCCTACCAAGATCATCGGACGTGTCATGACCAAAGAGGAAGCGGAAGCCGAGGAGAAAAAAGGCAACTATGTCGTAGAGTCGGGGTATGGTTACCGCCGGATCGTAGCGGCGCCAAAGCCGATCGACATTGTGGAGAGCGATACCATCAAGGCGCTGGCAGATGCAGATCAGGTGGTTATCGCCTGCGGCGGGGGCGGAATCCCGGTGCTTCAGCAGGACAATAACCTAAAAGGAGCCTCAGCTGTGATAGAAAAAGATCTGGCGGCAGGAAAACTGGCGGAACTTGTGGATGCGGATATGCTGGTGATCCTCACAGGAGTGGAGCGGGTCTGCCTGGATTACGGCACCGCTTCAGAAAAGCAGATCGACCGCATGACAACGGCACAGGCGGCAAAATACATGGAAGAAGGACAGTTCGAAGAGGGAACCATGAAGCCGAAGATCGAGGCGGCGCTGGATTTCATCGGAGATTCCGCAATTAAGTCCGTGTTGATCACAAAATTGGGCAATGGAGCTAATTTAAAGAACGGCACAGTCATTGTAAAATAGTATTTTTCATACAAAATGAGAGAAGTGTCGTATTTAAGATTGACATAAAACAGTATGCAGGACCTTACTGCGCGAAAAGATTTTCCTATCATTGGATAAAATGTATAAAAATGAAAACTAAAAATTGTAAAAAAGGCTCATAAAACTTAGATAATAAATTAACAATATCACTTTTTGTACAAAACGACATAAAAATCGGGGATTCGACTTCAAAAAATTGGGAAAAGTGTTATAATAAAGGAATGGAGTTCATAAATAATTAATTTTTTGTTTTTCAATGCGTAGGGAACATTGGAAGATATGACAGGGGGAACTGAATATGTGTTGTAACACCAAAGAAAAGATTGCAGCAGCTGTCAAGGAACTTATGCGCCAAAAATCCATTCGCAAGATCACAGTGCAGGATATTATGGACGAGACCGGAATGAAGCGCCAGAGCTTTTACTATCATTTTCAGGATATTTATGATGTGATAGAGTGGATCTGTTCCAGGGAATTGATCTATAAGGTGGACGTGGAACAGGAGACCAGCTTCGAGGAGTGGCTGCGGGATCTGATGGAGACCATTGAGGCGGATCGCTGCTTCTATAAGAAACTGGCAAACGAGATAGAATGGAAGCAGATGGCGGCGCAGGCGAAGGCACCGATTTCCGAGCAGGTGGAACGGTTCTTTGGAGATTCGCCCGCTATGCAGAAGAGTACTCCGGAGGAAAGGGAATTTCTGGTAGACTTTTTCTCTACTT
Source organism: uncultured Lachnospiraceae bacterium (assembly GCA_958428365.1). Classification (GTDB taxonomy): domain Bacteria; phylum Bacillota; class Clostridia; order Lachnospirales; family Lachnospiraceae; genus Maccoyibacter. The sequence continues at coordinate 116,544 of CAUAFT010000007.1, forward strand.
CGATCATCTATTACTTATTGGATTTTGTGACCAGTAAGAAAAATATGACGGAGGAGGAGCGCAGCAGGCAGATCACCCTCACGGTCCAGACTCTGAGCAAATTCAATTTTGGGGCGGAGATGGCAGTCGCCAAAGCATAAAAAGTAAGCAGCTATTGTGCGGATTTACGGAAAATCTGTACAATAGCTTTTTTTAGCCGAAAAATACAATAAAAATGGAGACATGTTTTTCATTTCCTATGCATAATATATAATAATCCAAAAGGAAAAGGGAAGATTTTATACAATTTTACATGTTTGTATGATTACTTTTTATTTCCGGTGTGCTATTATTAGTACAACAATAAAAGGAGGAGGGCTTTTTTAATGGCTAAATATGTTATGGCACTTGATGCCGGAACAACTAGTAACAGATGTATCTTATTCAATGAGAAGGGCGAGATGTGCTCAGTAGCTCAGAAAGAATTCACACAGTACTTCCCAAAACCAGGCTGGGTAGAGCATGATGCAGATGAAATCTGGGCAACACAGTATGAAGTTGCTAAGCAGGCAATGGAAAACATTGGCGCAACAGCAGCAGACATCGCTTCCATCGGTATCACAAACCAGCGTGAAACAACAATCGTATGGGATAAAGCTACTGGCGAACCTGTACATCACGCAATCGTATGGCAGTGTAGAAGAACTTCTGAGTACTGCGATTCCTTAAAAGATAAGGGATTGGTTGACAAGATCAGAGAGAAAACCGGTCTTGTTATCGACGCATACTTCTCAGGTACAAAAGTAAGATGGATCTTAGAGAACGTTCCAGGTGCCAGAGAGAGAGCAGAAAAGGGCGAATTATTATTCGGTACAGTTGAGACATGGCTGATCTGGAAATTAACAAAAGGAAAAGCTCATGTAACTGACTACTCTAATGCTTCTCGTACGATGTTATTCAACATCAACACATTACAGTGGGATGATGAGATCTTAGCAGAGCTGAACATTCCAAAATGTATGCTTCCAGAAGCAAAACCTTCAAGCTGTGTATACGGCGAAGCTGATCCAAGCTTGTTCGGTGGTCCTATCCCGATCGGTGGAGCAGCAGGTGACCAGCAGTCTGCTTTATTCGGACAGACATGTTACAAACCAGGTGAAGCTAAGAATACATATGGAACAGGATGCTTCTTACTTATGAACACAGGTGAGAAACCAGTATTCTCTAAGAATGGTCTTGTTACAACAATCGCTTGGGGACTTGACGGAAAAGTTGAGTACGCATTAGAAGGTTCTGTATTCGTTGCAGGTGCTTCCATCCAGTGGTTACGCGATCAGCTGAAATTCGTAGATTCCGCTCCGGATTCAGAGTACATGGCAACAAAAGTAAAAGATACCAACGGATGCTACGTTGTACCAGCATTCACAGGTTTGGGAGCTCCGTATTGGGATCAGTATGCTAGAGGTGTTATCGTTGGTTTAACTCGTGGATGTAACAAGAACCACATCATCCGTGCAACACTTGAGTCTTTAGCATATCAGGTAAATGATGTATTACAGGCTATGAAAGCTGATTCAGGAATCGACTTAGCTGCATTGAACGTAGACGGTGGCGCTAGTGCTAACAACTTCTTAATGCAGACACAGGCTGATATCAGTGGTATTCCTGTAAACCGCCCATCTTGCGTAGAGACAACAGCTATGGGTGCTGCTTACTTAGCAGGTATCGCTGTTGGATACTGGAAAGACAAGAACGATGTTGTTGCTAACACATCTCTTGATCGTACATTTACACCAGCTATCAGCGCTGAAGAGCGTGACGCAAAAGTAAAAGGCTGGAAGAAAGCAGTTAAATGCTCCTTCGGCTGGGCAAAAGAGGACTAGAAAAAATAGGGTATAGAGGAGGAAACATTTATGTTACCATATTTGGCAGAATTTTTAGGAACAGCAATGTTAGTCTTATTAGGTGATGGCGTTTGTGCCAACGTAAACCTTAACAAATCAGGTATGAAAGGCGGCGGTACCGTTCATATTGCACTTGGATGGGCAGCAGCAGTTATGATTCCTGCATTCATCTTTGGAGCAGCTTCAGGTGCATCTTTCAACCCTGTATTAACAATCGCTTTAGCAGCAGACGGAAGCTTTGAATGGAACATGGTTCCAGGATATGTAGTTTGCCAGATGCTCGGCGGTATCGTTGGTGCTTGCCTTGTATGGCTGTTATTCAAGAAACAGTTTGACGAAGAGGAAGACGCAGCAACAATCTTGGGAGTATTCTCCACAGGTCCTTCTATTCCAAGCATGGGATGGAACATCGTATCTGAGGCAATTGCTACATTTATCCTTGTATTCGCAATCAAGGGTATGGGCAACGTTGTAGGTATCAACGGACTTCAGGGCAACATCGCAGTATTCACAATCATCATGGCATGTGGTATGTCTACAGGTGGTACAACTGGATACGCTATGAACCCGGCCCGTGACTTAGGACCTCGTATTGCACATTCATTCTTACCAATCCCTCACAAGGGAGGTTCTAACTGGGGTTACGCAATCGTGCCTGTTGTAGGACCACTTATTGGTGCATTATTAGCAGTAGGTCTTTTCGCAATCATTCCTTGGTAAGAGGTTGAGCAAAGAAGATTAATTTTAGGTAACAAAAAAGAGTTCGAGCAAATATTGTATTAGCATCAAAGGCGATAGAATATTTGCTCGTCTTTTCTGAAAGGAGTAACAGACATGTATGATGTCGTAATAATTGGAGCAGGGGTATCTGGATCAGCAATCGCTAGAGAATTGTCACGTTACCAGGTAAATGCTTGCGTAGTAGAAAAAGCAGAAGATGTATGTTGTGGTACATCAAAGGCAAACAGTGCTATCGTTCATGCGGGATTTGACGCAGAGAACGGATCTTTAATGGCAGACTTAAATGTCAAGGGTAATGTTATGATGGAAGATCTTTCTAAGGAATTAGACTTCTCCTTTAGAAAGAACGGCTCTCTCGTTATTTGTCTCTCTGAAGATGACAGACCTAATCTGGAAGCTCTCTATGAGAGAGGTGTGAAAAATGGCGTAAAAGATCTTAAGATCTTAGAGCATGATGAAGTACTGGCATTAGAGCCAAACGTAACAGATGATGTTGTTGCTGCATTATATGCACCGACAGGCGGAATCGTATGTCCGTTCGAATTGAACATCGCACTTGCAGAGAATGCAAATACAAATGGTGTTGAATTTAGATTTAACACAGAAGTAAGAGACATCGTGAAAAAAGACGGTAGTTTCGAATTAGTAACAAATAATGGAACGATCGCAACAAAATGCGTCGTTAATGCAGCAGGTGTATACGCTGATGTATTCCATAATATGATGAGTTCCAAGAAGATTCACATCACACCAAGACGTGGAGATTACTGCCTGTTAGACAAGACTACAGGTGATTTCGTAGATAAGACAATCTTCCAGCTGCCAGGTAAATATGGTAAAGGTGTATTAGTTTCTCCTACCATCCATGGCAATACCATCGTAGGACCGACTGCTATTGATATTGAAAATAAAGAAGGAACCAATACTACTCAGGAAGGAATCGACGAATTAATCAACAAAGCTGGTTCAACTGTAAAAGGTTTACCAATTCGTCAGGTTATCACTTCCTTTGCAGGACTTCGTGCACATGAGGACAACCATGAATTTGTAATCGGTGAAGTAGATGAAGCGCCGGGATTCTTCGATGCAGCAGGTATCGAATCTCCAGGTCTGACAAGCTCACCGGCTATCGGAGTGCTCGTTGCAGGAATGTTAAAGGATAAATTAAACTTACAGGAAGATCCGACCTTCGTTGGAACAAGAAAAGGTGTAACACATCTGAATTCTTGTACAAAAGAAGAGAGAGATGCCCTGATCAAAGAGAATCCGGCTTATGGAAATATGATTTGCCGTTGTGAGATGATTACAGAAGGAGAGATCCTGGATGCAATCCACAGACCAATCGGAGCTACTACATTAGATGGTATCAAACGTCGTACACGCGCTGGTATGGGACGTTGCCAGGCTGGTTTCTGTTCACCAAGACAGATTGAGATTCTTGCAAGAGAATTAGGTGTAGATCAGTCAGAAATTAGAAAATCCGGACGTGATTCCAAGTTCATCGTTGGAACCCCGAAAGACAGATTATAAGGAGGAAGAACAGATGAAAGCATATGATGTGATTATCATTGGTGGTGGTCCTGCAGGTTTAGCAGCAGCAGCATCAGCAAGAAAAAATGGAATCGAGAGCATCCTGATTTTAGAGCGTGACCATGAGTTAGGTGGAATCTTAAATCAGTGTATCCATAATGGTTTCGGTCTTCATACTTTCAAAGAGGAGTTAACAGGACCGGAGTACGCAAGACGTTTTATTGACCAGGTAGAGGAGCTTGGAATTGAGTACAAGTTGAATACCATGGTTATGGACATCAGCACAGACAAAGTAATTACTGCAATGAACCGTGAAGAGGGTATGTTCGAGCTTCAGGCAAAAGCAGTGATCTTAGCAATGGGATGTAGAGAGCGTTCCAAAGGTGCGTTAAATATCCCAGGATACAGACCGGCTGGTATTTACTCTGCTGGTACAGCACAGAGACTGGTTAACATCGAAGGATTTTTACCAGGACGTGAAGTTGTCATCTTAGGTTCCGGTGATATCGGACTTATCATGGCAAGACGTATGACATTCGAAGGCGCAAAGGTTAAGGTTGTAGCTGAGTTAATGCCATACTCAGGTGGATTAAAACGTAACATCGTTCAGTGTTTGAATGACTACGATATTCCGTTGAAACTGAGCCATACCGTTATCGACATCAAAGGTAAAGAGAGAGTAGAAGGAATTACCATCGCAGAGGTTGGTCCTGACAGAAGACCGATCCCTGGAACAGAAGAGTATTATCCATGTGATACCTTACTTCTTTCCTGCGGCTTGATTCCGGAGAACGATATTGTTAGAGGTTCTGGTGTAGAGATGAGCCCAATCACCTCTGGAGCTGTCGTAAATGAGAGCTTAGAGACAAGCGTTGAAGGTGTATTTGCCTGCGGTAATGTACTCCATGTACATGACCTGGTAGACTTCGTATCTGAGGAAGCTGCAATGGCTGGTAAATCAGCAGCAGATTATGTTCTTGGCAAGATCAAGAGAGATACCGATACACCGGACGTTAAGATCGTTGCTACAGACGGCGTACGTTACACAGTACCAAGCGTAATCAACGTTGATCGTATGGATGGAGATTCTATCGTAAGATTCCGTGTTGGAGATGTCTACAAAAACCACTATGTAAGCGTTTACTTAAATGATGAGCGTGTATTACATAGAAAGAAACAGGTTATGGCACCAGGCGAAATGGAGAACGTTGTTCTCAAGAAAGATCAGCTTGCAGCCGTAGATGGTCTGAATACCATTACAGTAAAACTTGAGGAGGCGTAAGAATGGAAACAAGAAATTTAATTTGTATCGGATGTCCGATGGGTTGTCCTCTTACTGTAACCATGGAGAATGGCGAAGTTAAGGATGTAACAGGAAATACTTGTAAACGTGGTGACGATTACGCTAGAAAAGAAGTAACAAATCCTACAAGAATTGTTACAAGTTCAGTAATCTGCGAAGGCGGTACAATTGCTGCTGTATCTTGTAAGACAAAATCAGATATTCCGAAAGGAAAGATCTTTGATGTATGTAGTGCATTAAAGGGCGTATCTGTAAAAGCTCCGGTTAAGATCGGTGATGTGATCATCTCAGATGTTGCAGGAACTGGCGTAGATATCATTGCTACAAAGCAGGTAGACAAAGCGTAAATTACACTGTAATAGTGAAAAAGAGCGTATCCGCTGGATGCGCTCTTTTAGCGTTATGATAATTTCAAGAACTTGACATCTGTTATTTTTCGTGGTATTTATCAAATATCTGGAAAGTGGAAAGTTAAGTTCATAAGGAGCAAAAAAATGCAGACACTAAAATGGAAAAATATCTTTTTATTGCTCTTGGCGGCATTCATCTGGGGAGTTGCCTTTGTCGCCCAAAGCGTGGGAATGGATTATGTAGAGCCTTTTACTTTCAATGGAATCCGCTGTCTGATCGGAAGCATATTCCTGTTGCCCTGCATTTTCTTTTTTGACCGTTTTAAGAGTGAGGAAGAAAAAGAAGAGATTCAAAGAAACCGAAAAAAACTCTGGTTTGCAGGAATCGTCTGTGGAATCATTCTATTCATAGCCACAAACGCACAGCAGATCGGATTGCAGTACACTTCTGCGGGAAAAGCGGGATTTATCACGGCATTGTATATTGTCTTTGTTCCGATCATAGGGATTTTTATGAAAGAGAAATGCAGATGGAATGTCTGGATCAGCGTATTGATTGCGCTGGTTGGATTTTATCTGTTGAGCATTACAGATGGTTTTCATCTCTCACGGGGAGATTTTTTTGTCCTGATCTGTGCATTGGTTTTCCCATTCCATATCTGGACAGTCAACCATTATGCGCCGTTTTTAGACGGAGTCCGCTTATCCTGTGTCCAGTTCCTGGTCTGCGGCATACTTTCTGGAATCTGTATGTTCTTTTTTGAGACGCCAAAGCCGGAGGCGATCTTAAGCGCCTGGGCTCCGCTCCTCTATGCCGGAATCCTTTCCTGCGGCGTGGCATATACGCTGCAGATTCTGGGGCAGAGAGACTTCAATCCAACCATTGCCTCCTTGCTGATGAGTTTTGAGTCGGTCTTTTCGGTACTGGCGGGTTGGATTCTTCTTGGACAGGCATTGAGTCGTCGGGAAATCGCAGGTTGTATCCTGATCTTTGCGGGAGTCATTCTGGCACAGGTCCCGCTTAAAGAAAAGAAATCTCTTTCCCTACCCCAAAAACTGTGCTATAATGTACAGGAAAGCAATGAGCAGTGCGAGAACAGCGAAAGGAATTACAAATGTTAGAAGGAAACGGATTACTGATTTTCATGGGCTTGATCATTCTTCTGGTGGTCATCGTTGCAGTCATCGCTGTGGTATCCTCTGTAGCAGGTGCGGCAGCAGCTATCACAGACGAAGAAGAGGAAGAGGAATAGATCTATATTATTTATAACGGAACATTTCAAAACAACAATTATAAGAAAAGTTGGGGCAGGATTTTAGGAATCCTGCCCCTTCGCCACGTTTGCAGACATTTTTACGTGAAAGCATTAAAAACATCGTCTTTTTTCAAAAGTCAAATCAATAAACGATCCCCAACCGATCAAAAAGCGTTGTAAGGGAGTTTACTTCCAAAACCAGGATCATGCTGCTCTTGACTTCTGTTCCTGCTACCTTTAATTTTTCATCAATAAAGAGCGCCTGCTTTCCCAGAGAGGAAAAAGCGGCGGCAGGAAGATCCAGAATATTGCCGATGGTATCGGCACAATCCGTAGGCGGAGAAATATTGATGAACAGATCGGTCATGGAAGCGAGGGAATTGACATAAGCCGCAGTTGTGATATTGCTTGCCTCCCGCAGGACGGACATATCCATCTCAGCAATATCCTCGATGGAGTGAAGCTCCTTTGGATAAAAAGTATTTACCAGTTTTTGAACAAAATTTAACTGCATGACCTGAAGCATCATTCCCTGAACATCGCCCTCCAGCATAACACTCATGCCGACAGCCAGAGAGGTCTTTTCACCAAGATATTGTGAGACTTCTGAGAAATCAATCAGGCGGATAGTGGGTACTTCAATATCAACAACAGTATTTAAAAGTGTTGCAAGTGCAGTGGCGGCATTTCCGGAACCGATGTTGCCGATTTCCGTCAATACGTCCAGATGCAGATCGTTCAGATCTTTCAGTGATTGAATGGCCATGTAGTGATCCTCCTTTATACATCTTTTTCATATTTTCATATGTTCTGCCGAAGCTGTAAGCAGCTGCGGCGCCTTCAGCGGACGCCATTCGGCTTGATATAATATTTAATGATATTATATCATGAAAAAGAGGTAGAATTATGAAAAAACAAAAAAATCTTGTCATATAATCATTTTTTTGTTTTAATATTTTTATAGGATAGACGAGACGAACCAAAGAAAAATTCAGGAGGAAAAAGAGGTGTCAAAGTTCAGTGTAAAGAGACCCTATACAGTGGTTGTGGCGATTGTTTTGGTGATTATTCTGGGAGCGGTTTCTCTCTCAAAAATGAGTACGGATCTGCTGCCGAACATGAATATGCCCTATGCGATCGTAATGACCTCCTATGTGGGAGCCAGCCCGGAACAGGTGGAAAAGAATGTGACCGAGTCCATCGAAGGGGCTATGGCGACTACTTCTAACATAAAAAATGTGACTTCCATATCGGCGGAGAATTATTCTCTGGTGGTACTGGAATTTGAACAGACTGCCAACATGGATTCCGTTACGGTGGAAATGCGGGAAAGTCTGGATCAGATCAGCAGTTCCTGGCCGGATCAGGTGGGAAATCCCATCATTATGAAGATCAATCCGGATATGATGCCGATCATGATCGCAGCCATGGACGTAGAGGGCATGGGTACACTGGAATTGAGCAATTATACGGAGGAGGAGCTGATCCCGGAGCTTGAGCGAATTGAGGGAGTTGCCTCCGTAAGTTCTGTGGGAGCTGCCGAGGAATCGGTACAGGTTATTTTAAATCAGGAAAAAATAGATGCGGTGAACAGCCAGATCGTAAATTCTCTGGATCAGAAATTTGCGGACGCACAGGGAATGCTGGATTCCGCACAGGGACAGCTGGAAAGCGGAAAACAGCAGTTGGAGAGCGGAAAGAGCGAGTTGAGCGGGCAGTTGAGCGACGCTCAGAATGAGCTGAACAATAAGCGCCTTGAGATATTCCAGACCGAGAGCGATTTAAACCAGAAATTAACCGAGGCAAATGATGCGAAGGAGGTTCTGGAGGAAGCGATAGAAGAGATGGAGGGGGAAAAGGAATCCCTGGAGACGTTACAGACCAGCTATGCGTCGCTTTCAGCCCTGGAACCATTACAGGACAGTATGGATGACGCCGCCTTCCAGGCGCAGACCGGAATGACGAAGGAAGAATTTCAGGAGAATTATACTACGGTGAAGGAGAGTTATGATCTCATTAAGACTTCTCTGGGACTTGATAGCAGCGCCAGTGACGAGGAGGTCAACCAGGCTTATACCGAGACGCTTACGGAATTGCAGACAAATCTGAGTTCCCTGAATGCTTCCATCAAAATGCTTCAGACAGCGCTGGATAATGTAAGCGCCGGAAAAAATACCATCGATGAAGCTCTGGCAACTCTGAATGCAAGCCAGGTGGCGGGAATTATTGAGATGGCGGAGGCTTCTGCGGGAATCGCCAGCGGAGAAGCACAGCTTCAGGAAAAACAGGAAGAATTCGACAGCACGAAGGATTCCGCGTATGAGGAAGCAGATATGGACAATATTCTGACCATGGATACCCTCACCGGGATTTTAACGGCGCAGAATTTTTCCATGCCGGCAGGATATATCACGGAGGATGGCGTGCGGTATCTGGTGCGGGTTGGAGATGCTGTGGACAGTGTGGAGGATCTGGAAGATCTGGTACTCATGGATCTGGGAATGGAAGGCGTGGACGCGGTCCGTCTCTGCGATGTGGCGGATGTGGTAATAACCGATAATTCAGGAGAATCCTATGCCAAGGTGAACGGAAATCCGGGAGTTATGCTGACCGTGGAAAAGCAGACCGGGTATTCCACCGGGGATGTGACAGACCGGGTGTATGACCGCCTGGATGAACTGGAAGAAGAAAATAAAGACCTGAACACCACGGTGTTGATGGATCAGGGAATCTACATTGACATGATCGTGGATTCGGTGTTTAACAATATGATCTTAGGAGCGATCCTGGCGGTTATCATTCTGATTATTTTCTTAAAGGATATCCGTCCGACCCTGGTCATTGCCTGCTCCATCCCTGTTTCCGTGATCTTTGCAGTGGTACTTATGTATTTCAGCGGCGTCACGCTGAATATGATCTCCCTGTCGGGACTGGCGCTTGGAATCGGAATGCTGGTGGATAACTCCGTCGTGGTGATCGAGAATATCTATCGCATGAGAAACGAAGGAGTTCCAGCAAAGAAAGCGGCCATTGAGGGAACCAGACAGGTAACCAGCGCCATCGTAGCGTCGACCCTGACCACAGTCAGTGTCTTTGTGCCGATTGTTTTTACCGAGGGAATCACAAGACAGCTCTTTGTGGACATGGGGCTGACCATTGCTTATGCGCTGTTGGCGAGTCTGTTGATTGCTTTGACCTTTGTTCCGATGATGGCGTCGGGAACCTTATCTAAGACGAAGGAAACCCGTCATCCATGGATGGATATGATCCAGGAAAAGTATGGACAGCTTTTGGAGAAGCTTTTGAACCGTAAGATTCTGGTATTGCTTGTTATGGTGGCTCTTTTGGTAGTGAGTGTGAAAGCGTCGCTTTCAAGGGGAACGGCGTTCTTACCTGAGATGGAGAGTACGCAGATGTCCGTTACGGTGGAACCTGCTGAGGGGGCGGATTTTGAGGAAGCCTGTGAATTGGCGGATCAGGTAACAGAGAAGATCCGTACCATAGAGGATGTGGAGACAGTGGGCGCTATGTCAGGCGGAAGCTCCGTCATGTCCTTTATGGGAGGCGGCAGCGACAGCAATGAAATCGAGCTGTATCTGATCTTAAAAGAGGATAAGAAGCTGTCCAATGAAAAAATTGCTTCTAAGATAAAGAAACTTACGAAGGACATGGAGGGAACCATTACCGTCAGCGAATCGGAGATGGATACCGCCGCTTTGTTGGGAGATGGTCTTACGATCGAGGTCAAAGGCCGTGATACAGATAAGTTACAGAGCATTGCGAAGGACATTGCAGAGATCGTAAAAGATGTGGAGGGAACCAAAGAGGTTTCCGATGGATTAGAGGAGACTACGCCGGAGCTTCGCATTACCGTGGATAAGGAAAAGGCAGCGTCCTATGGCATGACGGTGGCGCAGGTCTACCAGCTTGTTCAGGCGAAAATGGAGGATGAGACCAGCGATGCCACAATATCCACAGATCTGAAAGATTATGAGGTATTTCTCGTGGGTGCAGATGCGGTGGACGTATCTTTGGACAGCATTAAAAATATGACTTTTACCTACACAGATCAGGAGAGTGGAGAAAAAGAAGAGATTCCACTTACGGAGATCGTGACAATGGAGGAGAAGGAAGGCTTAAGCTCCATTTCCAGAGATAATCAGGAGCGCTACCTGGAAGTCACGACGCAGATTGCGGATGGATATAATGTGGGAATCGTGGGAAATAAGGTGGAGGAGGCAGTGAAAGAGTATGAGCTTCCAAGCGGATATTCCATTGAGATGACGGGAGAGGATGAGATGATCACCGAAGCCATGGAGCAGCTGATCCTTATGCTCTTGCTGGGAACAGCGTTTATCTATCTTATTATGGTGGCGCAGTTCCAGTCCTTAAGAGCTCCGTTTATTATCCTCTTCACCATTCCGCTGGCGTTGACCGGAGGATTTGCAGCGCTCTTCTTCTCAGGAAATGAGGTCAGCATTATGGCGATGATCGGTTTTGTTATGCTGGTGGGAATCATTGTAAATAATGGTATCGTGATGGTGGATTACATCAACCAGCTCCGTCGGAGTGGAATGGAGAAAAGAGAGGCGATCATCGAGGCGGGCAAGACCAGAATGCGTCCGATCTTCATGACTGCCCTGACCACGATCCTTGCCATGGCGGCAATGGCGTTCAGCCGGGATATGGGAGCGGATATGTCCAGACCAATGGCGATCGTCACCATTGGAGGAATGATTTACGGAACCCTTATGACCCTGATCGTGGTTCCATGTATCTACGATATTTTCTATGGAAACAAGAGCATGGTGGAGGAAGAAGAGGTCTGAGAGAAAAAGACTTGACAAGATTCCACGGAATCGCTAAGATGAAATAGATTCAACATGAAAAGGCGATGAAGAAGAGGAGTACACGGCACACCCTTGTCAGAGAGAACAGTTCACCGGCTGAGAGGCTGTTTGAAGAAGGCGTCGTGGAAGGTAGCTTTGGAGCCGGAGAGCTGAAATGAGGAGGATCAGATCGTAATTCTTAAGAGAGTAGGCGCTCACGTTTTATCCGCGTTAAGGAATAGAGATTGCCGGTAGGATCATATCGGTGAATAAAGGTGGTACCGCGTTCATACGCCCTTTGCAGACTGCAGAGGGCGTTTTTTATGATATAGAAAACTCCGTTGGAATTTCCCATATCATAAAAAGCCTTGCCGGGCAAGATGCGCACGATGCGTCAGGGAAGGCTGCTTTGCAGCCGCACATCGGCGCAGGGAGTGTTCAAGCCCCCTCATCATCGAGGGGAAGGAGAGTTGAAGTGGGCTCGCCCGCTTTGTGTTAGAGTTTTAGAAAAGATAAAGATAAGGAGAGAGAAAATGAGCAAAGAATTAGCAAAAACATACGATCCGAAAGACATTGAGGATCGTCTCTATCAGAAATGGGAAGAAAATAAATATTTCCATGCGGAAGTAGACAGAAGTAAGAAGCCTTTTACCATTGTAATGCCGCCGCCAAATATTACGGGACAGCTTCACATGGGTCATGCCCTTGACAACACCATGCAGGATATCTTGATCCGCTATAAGAGGATGCAGGGATATAATGCGCTGTGGCAGCCGGGTACGGACCACGCTTCCATTGCCACGGAGGTAAAGGTCATCGAATCCTTAAAGGAGCAGGGAATCGACAAAAACGAGCTGGGCAGAGAGGGATTTTTGGAAAAAGCCTGGGACTGGAAAGAGGAATACGGCGGACGTATCTTAAAACAGTTGAAAAAACTCGGTTCCTCCGCTGACTGGGACAGGGAACGTTTTACCATGGACGAGGGCTGTTCCAAGGCGGTGGAGGATGTCTTTATCAAATTATTTGACAAGGGATATATCTACAAGGGTTCCCGTATCGTCAACTGGTGCCCGGTCTGCAAGACCTCCATCTCAGACGCAGAGGTAGAGCATGAGGAGCAGGACGGATTTTTCTGGCATATCAACTATCCGGTAAAAGGGGAGGAGGGCAGATTCGTGGAAATCGCCACCACCAGACCGGAGACCCTCTTAGGAGATACCGCCGTTGCCGTGAATCCTGACGATGAGAGATATCAGGATCTGATCGGAAAGACCCTGATCCTTCCGCTGGTGGGAAGAGAGATCCCGGTGGTTGCTGACTCCTATGTGGACAAAGAATTTGGAACCGGCTGCGTGAAGATCACCCCTGCCCACGACCCGAATGACTTCGAGGTGGGAAAACGCCACAACCTTCCTGAGATCAATGTGTTAAACGACGACGCCACCATCAATGCCAACGGTGGAAAATATCAGGGCATGGACCGCTATGAGGCGAGAAAAGCCATGGTAGAAGAGCTGGATCAGATGGGACTTCTGGTAAAAGTCGTACCTCACGCTCACAACGTGGGAACTCATGACCGCTGTAATACCACGGTGGAACCGATGATCAAACAGCAGTGGTTCGTTAAGATGGATGAGATGATCAAACCTGCCGTAAAAGCGGTGAAAGAGGGAGAGATCAAGCTCTTGCCGGAGCGCATGGACAAGACCTATTTCAACTGGACGGATAACATTCGCGACTGGTGTATTTCCAGACAGCTCTGGTGGGGACACCGGATTCCTGCATACTACTGCGCAGACTGTGGAGAGTTCGTGGTAGCAAAAGAGAATCCGGGCAAATGTCCGAAATGCGGCTGTACCACCATGACCCAGGACGAGGATACCCTGGATACCTGGTTCTCCTCCGCCCTGTGGCCGTTCTCCACCCTGGGCTGGCCGGATAAGACGGAAGATCTGGATTATTTTTATCCAAACGACGTTCTGGTTACCGGATACGACATCATTTTCTTCTGGGTCATCCGCATGATCTTCTCAGGATATGAGCAGATGGGAGAGGCGCCGTTCCACACCGTACTGTTCCACGGTCTGGTGCGGGATTCCCAGGGAAGAAAGATGAGCAAATCTCTTGGAAACGGAATCGATCCGCTGGAGGTCATTGATAAATACGGAGCCGACGCCCTTCGCCTGACCCTGATTACCGGAAACGCGCCGGGAAATGATATGCGTTTCTACTGGGAGAGAGTGGAGGCGTCCCGCAACTTCGCCAATAAGGTATGGAATGCGTCCCGATTCATTATGATGAACATTGGGGATGAGAAGCTGGAAGAGCCTTCCCTGGAGGAGCTTGAGACAGAGGATCGCTGGATCCTCTCTACAGTGAACTCCCTTGCAAAAGAAGTAACGGAGAACATGGATAAGTTCGAGCTGGGAATCGCCGTACAGAAGGTGTACGATTTTATCTGGGACGAATTTTGCGACTGGTATATCGAAATCACCAAGACCAGAACCTATAAAAAAGAAGAGGATCCAAAGTCCGCTAAGACGGCAATGTGGACCTTGAAAACAGTATTGATCCAGGCGTTAAAGCTCCTTCATCCTTATATGCCGTTTATCACGGAAGAGATCTTCTGTACGTTACAGGATGAGGAAGAGACCATCATGCTTTCCCAGTGGCCGACTTACAGGGAGGACTGGAACTTTGGGGAGGCAGAGGAAGCCGTAGCCCATGTCAAAGATCTGGTCAGAGGCATCCGTAACACCCGCGCCGAGATGGACGTGCCGCCAAGCCGTAAGGCGAAGGTATTCATCGTCACGGAGGAAGAGAGATTGAAAAACATCTTCCGGGATATGAAGAGCGCCTACACGAACCTGATCAGCGCCAGCGAGATCCAGGTACAGCAGGATAAGGCGGGAATCGGAGAGGACGCTGTGTCCGTTGTGATTCCGGGAGCCACCGTCTATCTGCCGCTGGAGGATCTGGTGGATCTTCAGAAGGAAAAGGAACGTCTGTTGAAGGAAAAGGAGAAGCTGAATAAGGAGCTGGCACGTTCCAGAGGCATGCTTTCCAATGAGAAATTCTTAAGCAAGGCACCAAAAGCCAAGGTAGAGGAGGAAAAGGAGAAGCTGGCTCAGTACGAGCAGATGATGCAGCAGGTGGAAGAACGTCTGGCGCAGATGAAATAGAGTGACAATTGCAAGAAAATAACAATAGAATAGAGAAAAATATTGCAAAAATCCGGGTTTTGTTATACTATAATCTTAATATAATGTTGTAAAAGCCGAAAATTGCAATAGAAAAGAGGTGGCCGTCTATGACTATCACAAAAAGGGAAGTACAGCCGAGAGCACGGATATCCTACGATGAAATGGAAGCCTTTTTAGTCCTTCCTGCTCCAAAGAAGGGAGAGGAATATACCTTAGAGGAGATACTGGCGTTTCTGGAAGTGAATCAGATCCGTCATGGCATTGAGGAGGAGACGATCCGTAAAATGCTTCGGGAAAAACTTTATGGAAAAGAAGTCTGTATCGCTGTTGGGACTCCTGTGGTGGAAGGAAAAGACGGTCACTTTGACTATCTTTTTAATCATAACTTCAGTAAAAAGCCGAAGATCAGACCCGACGGCAGTGTGGACTACTGGAGTATCAACACCATAGAGACGGTGGAAAAGGGTCAGGTGGTTGTGGTCTACAAGCCTCCGGTGGAGGGGGAAGACGGAATGACCGTAAAGGGAAAGCCCATCCCGGTGAAAAAGGCAAGGGCATTGTCACCCTTAAAGGGCAAGGGATTCACCAGGGAGGAGGACGGCGTTACCTATACGGCAAATATCGACGGTAAGATCGATCTGGAAAACGACAGGGTCATTATCTCTCCTCTCTATGAGATCTATGGCAATGCCGATCTGTCGGTGGGAAATATTAACTTTGTAGGGGACGTTCTGATCCATGGAAACGTATCCTCCGGCGTCTACATCAAGGCAACAGGGACGGTGACCGTAGACGGTGTTGTGGAGTCTGCGGACATCACAGCGGATCACGATATCATACTGCGAAGCGGCATGGTAGGAGGCAACCGGGCAAGGCTTACCACCAGGGGCAATCTCTTTGCCAAGTTCGTGGAATACACAAAGATCGAGGTGAAAGGGAAAATAGAGGCGGACGCTTTTGTGGGCTGTGATATTACCTGCGGCGAGCGGATCATCCTCAATGGAAAGAAGAGCAAGATCGTAGGCGGCGAGGTCTACGCCGTTCAGGGGATCGAGGCTTCGGTGCTGGGAAGTCTGGGCGAGGTGAATACCCTTGTCAGAGTCGGCGTCAGAGAAGAGATCCTAAGGCGGATCAGTCTCATTGAGAAAAAGGTGGAAGTAATGCAGGAGAACCTCTTAAGGATCGAGGAGGGGCTTAAGAATTTTGATAAACTGGAACAGGAACGGGGCGTCAATTACAAAAATGATCCCCGCAGAGTAGAGCTTTTGCGGGTCAAGATCCAGGATACTGCTGCCATCGCCAGCGACCGGAATGAGCTGGAGGAGTTAAGGCAGGAGATCGAAGACGCCAAAGGGGCTTCCATTAAAGTAAAAAAAGAAGTCTATCCGGGGGTTGCCATAGCCATCGACGAGCTGAAGATCAATGTGATGGAAGAGCAGGAGCGGGTGGAATTTATAAAACGTGTGGATAAGATCGTGATGGTGCGCCCGGAGGATGAGGATGTCTGATGGAGTCGATTCCTGCGATGAGTTTTCACGATGGAGGTATTGCAAAACCAAAGAAAGAAATATATGATATAGGAAGTCTGTGAGACAGGCTTCCTGTTTTTATTTCATAGGAAATTCTGTTGGATTTCCTATATCAACAAACCCTCCGGGCAGAAAGGCACAGAAGATGGAAAAAACCTATGAAGAGGCGGTGGCATATCTTTATGACATGCCGAAGTTCACAAAAAAGAATGGATTGGAGCATACCAGAGAGGTCATAAGACGTCTGGGAATCGCAGAAGAACAGTTTCGGATCATCCACGTTGCGGGCAGCAACGGTAAGGGCAGTGTCTGCAGCGCCATCCATCAGATCCTGGTGGAAAATGGAAAGCATACGGGAATGTTTATCTCTCCCCATCTTGTCAAAATGGAAGAGCGGTTCTGCATCGACAACGAGCCATGCAGCCGGCAGCAGTTTTTGGAGGCGTTCCACAAGGTGGGAGCAGTCGTGGAGCGGATGAGGGAGGAAGGAAAGGCGCATCCGACCTTTTTTGAGTACCTGTTTGCCATGGGAATGCTGATCTTTTCTGAGGAAGAGGTGGAATATCTGGTGCTTGAGACGGGGCTGGGAGGCAGGCTGGACTGTACGAATATTTTTTCCCATCCCATTGCGACGGTCATCACCTCCATCAGTCTGGAACACACGGAATATCTGGGAACTACCATTGCGCGGATCGCCGGGGAAAAAGCGGGGATCATTAAGGAGGGCGTGCCTGTGGTCTATGACGCCTCGTCGCAGGAGGCGGCGGAGCAGATCGAAAGGAGAGCAGGAACTTGTCATGCCCCATGTTACGGGGTTTTTTCAAATTCATTAAAATTTCATGAAATTCGTGGGAAATGTATTGATTTTTATTTTTGTTGTGACTATGATGGAGATACAAAAATTTCCATTCCCTTTACAGCGCCCTATCAGATGATGAATATGGCGCTTGCCTATCGGACCATGAGACTCTTAGAACCGGTGACCGGAATCGGCAAAGAAGCGGTCTTAAAAGGAATTGCAGATACGAAGTGGCAGGGCAGGATGCAGGAGGTCCGGGAAGAGATCTACCTGGACGGAGCCCACAACGTTGCGGGAATCCGGGCATTTCTGGACGCGGTAACGTTGATGAGACCGGAAAAGCCCCTGCTTTTATTTTCCATGGTAAGGGATAAGGATTATGAAGAAGCGATCCGGCTTTTAGCAGAGGGGGCGGACTGGGAAGAGATTTTTGTGACGGAGATTCCCGATGAGAGGGGAATAACTCCGGAAGAGCTGGCGGAGGTTTTTGCCCGTTTTGGACGCAGGGCGGTTCCGGTGGGCGACTGCCGGGAAGCGTATTTTACAGCAGTGGCGAGGAAACAGCGCGGACAGGTTCTATTCTGTACGGGTTCACTATATTTTATGGGAGAGTTGTTAGATATCATAGGAGGTAAGAGACATGATTGATTTTGAAGAAGAGTTAAAGAAGTTCCAGCCCAGCCTGGAAGTGGAAGAAGCGGAGGAAGCGATCTATAATCAGGATCTGACGGATATGACAGACATTTTGAAGGAAATGCTCAAAGATATGAAAGGAACAGTATAATGGAGTGCTATCACTGTGGAGCGTCCCTTGGCAGAGAGGATTTTTGTCCCGGCTGCGGAGTGGATGTCAAAGTATATAAGAAAATTATGCAGACTTCCAATGCCTATTACAATCAGGCGTTGGCGAGAGCGGGCGTCCGGGATCTATCCGGGGCGGCGGACAGTCTGAAAAAGAGTCTGCGTTTTAATAAGAAGAACATACCTGCGAGAAACCTGCTGGGACTGGTCTACTATGAGATGGGAGAGATGGTCTCGGCTTTGCGGGAATGGGTCATCAGTAAGAATTTTCAGCCGGAGAACAACATTGCCGGGGAATATCTGGATGAGATCCAGCAGAACAAGGCGCGTTTGGAGTCCATCAACCAGACCATCAAAAAATATAATCAGGCATTGCTCTATTGCAGGCAGGACAGCAAAGACATGGCAGTGATCCAGTTGAAGAAGGTTCTCTCCATGAATCCGAAGATGGTGAAGGGGCATCAGCTTTTGGGTCTGCTCTATCTGGAGGAAGGCAATCCTGAGCAGGCGGAAAAGGCGCTGGAGAATGCCAGAAAGATCGACGAGGGCAATACCACCACCCTTCGGTATCTCAAGGAGTTGGAGGGCAGAGGTCATTCGGCGGGCAGGGAGAAGGAGAAAAAGACGGTCTCCTACCAGAGCGGCAATGACACCATCATCCGCCCAACCTCTACTTTCCGGGAGAGCAGTACGGGCTCCACGATCTTAAATATCGCCATTGGGTTGATCGTTGGCGTGTTGATCACCTGTTTCCTGGTGGTGCCGGGAGTACGGCAGAGCGCAAAATCCGATGCTAAGAATGAGGTGTTGGAGGCAAATGATTCTCTCTCCACGAAAAATCAGGAGATCAAGACCTTAGAAGCGAAGGTGGAAGAACTGGAAAAACAGATCTCTGATGAGAAGGACAGCGCCAACAGCGCAGACGGCAAGGTGGCTACTTACCAGCAGCTCTTATCAGCCTATGCCGCATATCGCGACGGGGATGTGACCACGGCGGGAGATGCATTGGCGAACGTCAACTCGGAATATCTCGATGAGGAGTACAAGGCGATCTATGATACCGTAAATGCGGAAGTCAACAGCGAATATCTCTCTTCCCTGTACTCCGAAGCATATCAGAACTATAACAGTCTGAACTATGCGGAGGCCATTGTGGGATTCGAGAAGATCGTGGAGATGGACGAGAGTTACCGCGACGGATATGCCATTTATTACCTGGCGCAGTCCTATCGGAAGAACAATGACTTAGACAGTGCGATCCCTTATTATCAGAAGGTGGTGGAATTGTATCCGAATACAGAGCGGGCGGCAACGGCGCAGCAGTATCTGGATGAGTATGGAGCTGCACAGCCGGAGGAAGGAACCGGGGAAGAGGATACCACCGGAACGGACAATGCAGATGAGGGAACAAACCAGTAAAAAAATGAGACAGAGATTACAAAAGACATCAGCGTATGCTGGTGTCTTTTTTTGACAGAGAGGATGGATTATGATTTTTCAATATGAATTAAAGGACAACAGTCTGCGGATCATGGTGCCGAGGGAGCTGGATCATCACAGTTCCCTGGATCTGCGGACCCAGACGGATATGCTGCTTCGGACCTATCCTGTGAAGAATCTGGTGTTTGATTTTCAGAATACGGAGTTCATGGACAGTTCGGGTATCGGCATGATGATCGGACGGTGTAAGAGTATGGATTTTACCGGGGGAGAGGTAATGGCAGAACATATGAATGAACGGATCCAGAAGATTTTTTTGCTGTCGGGACTTCATAAGATCATAAAAATTGAGGAAGGCGGAAAAGAAGAATGAGAAAAAATGAGATGCATATGACTTTTTTGGCGGATTCGGTCAATGAAAGCCTGGCAAGGGTTGCCGTGGCGGCCTTTGCGGCGGAGCTCAATCCCACCATGGAGGAGATCGAGGATATCCGTACTTCCGTCTCAGAGGCAGTGACCAACGCTATCATTCACGGCTACGAGGAAACAGGAGGGATGGTGGAACTTCACTGTGTACTGTTGGACAGGCTGATACATATCGAGGTA
The DNA here is from genome assembly GCA_958428365.1 of uncultured Lachnospiraceae bacterium. GTDB lineage: Bacteria > Bacillota > Clostridia > Lachnospirales > Lachnospiraceae > Maccoyibacter. Next base: position 136,814 of record CAUAFT010000007.1, read on the forward strand.
AAGGATGCGGGGAAGGGAATCCCGGACATTGAGCAGGCGAAGAAACCATTTTACACTACGAAGCCGGAGGAGGAGCGTTCCGGCATGGGATTTGCCTTTATGGAAGCCTTTATGGACAGGGTGAAGGTGGAGTCGGAGGTTGGCTTTGGCACCAGGGTGATTTTAGAGAAGGAGATAGGGACAGGGGATGAATGATTTTCAGGAAAGGCTTGCCAAGGCACATGCGGGAGATGAAAAGGCCAGGGAAGAGCTGATCTTGGAAAACAGACCGCTGGTCTATGCGGTGGTAAAGAGGTTTGAATACCGGGGATACGACAGGGAGGAGTTGTGTCAGATCGGAATGATCGGGCTGATGAAAGCCATCGACCGGTTTGACACGAAATATGAGGTGGCATTTTCCACCTACGCCGTGCCGCTGATCACAGGAGAATTAAAACGTTTTTTTCGGGACAATTCCATGATGAAGGTGTCCAGAGGACTGAAGGAACAGGGCTATCACATTGCAAAAGCCAGGGAGAAGATCGAGCAGGAGCAGGGAAGGGACGCCACCATCGAAGAGATCGCCAGGGCGACGGGGCTTCGGGTGGATGAGATCATCACAGCCACCGAGGCAAACCGGGAGGTATCCTCCTTGTCTCAGAGTATTTATGAGAAGGATGGAAGCGAGATCTCTTTGGAGGAACAGATCTCCGCGAAGGGAGGCGCCGTGCCTGCCGGTAGCGGTCAGACGGAGGATGGGGATTATGAAAAAGAGTTCGTGGTCAATAAGATGCTGGTGGAACAATTATTGGAGGAATTGGGAGAAAAGGAGAGAAAGCTGCTGATTCTGCGCTATTTTGAGGAAAAGACCCAGACCCAGGCGGCAAAGGAGCTGGGGGTCAGCCAGGTGCAGGTGTCCCGTATGGAAAAAAAGATCCTCTTAGGGCTTCGTAAAAAAGTAAGCGATTAAAAAAGACTAAAGAAAAAGGATCCTAAAACCGATAACATAAGTAAATGATCCGATAATGATGATTTATCATTAATGATGGACAAGTATGGACTGATTATGGATTTTGGAAAAGAGAATGTACGAGGTGAGCAGCATGAGCAATACGGTATCTTTATTGGGACAGAGTCGGACAGACATGTCAGAGAGGATCCCTTTCGGAGAAAATCAGGCGGAGCAGACGGAGGAAGCAAAAGGAAAAGAAAAGGAGCAGGGAAGTGTTTTTGCGGGAGATCTGAATCTCTGTGAGGATCCAATAGCCCAGAAGCGCAGGGAAGCTCAGGAAAAGGCGATGCAGATGATCCAGGATGCCTGGGAGAGCGACCGGGCTGTGGAGGAGAATCTCCAGGAATACCGGGATCACTATGAGGAGATGAAGAAGCTGTGCAAAGAGGCGGCCGACGAGGTGGATGCGATCGAGCAGAAGAAGCAGGAGATTCAGGAGGCATATGGTGTGGAACCTGATTCCCAGGAGCAGAAGGATCTGGAGCTTCTCTGTAAAAGAGCGGATTATATGGCGGGAGATTTTGATTCCGCCCTTACCAAAGAGGAGTGGGAGCGCTGTGCCCAGCTGGAAAAGGAGGGCTTAAGCGATTACCAGCAGTATGGTCTGGAGCTGCATAAGCGAGCCGCTTATTTTAAGAGTGAGATGGCAGAGGCACAAAAGCAGATGAAAGGGGATCAGGAGAGTATCCGCGGAATCCAATTGGAGCGTCTGAAATATCATACCATGACAGATGCCAGGAAGGATGCGGATGAAGTCTTAGAGAGCGCAGGTAAGGAAATCATCGGTATGCTTGTGGACGAGGTAAAGGATAATGTCGACGAGGCGAAAGAGGAAGCAGAGGAAAAGGCGGAGAAGGCGAAAGAGGAGAAAAAAGAAGAGGAAGAACAGCTGGACGAAGTAAAGCTGAAACGTGCAAGACAGGAAGCCATGATCCTGGGAACGAAGGAGGCGGTGGAGGAAGCCAGGGCGCAGGAAAGAAAGAGCAAAGCGCCGGATGTCGATCCAAACGACCTGGCGGAAATTGCTGACTCTTACCGTCATACAGGCGATGTACAGCAGAGCCTGGAAGATCTGAAATATGAGATGAAGCTGCTGGATGCGGATCTGAAGGGGATCCAGGTGGATGAAACGTTATAAAATGAGTTTGTGAAAAGCAGGAAGGACTGTCTCTTAGGACAGTCCTTTTTTGATAGGAAAGTTCCTGTGAGATAAAATAGGTATGTGTTTTTTGCATGGTCTGGAAGAAAATATTATTTGTGGAAAAGAAGAACAAGTTTTCCAGAAAAACCCTGCATGGTATTGGAACAACCACAAGCCAGAAGAAAAATGGAGTGGAAAAACTGGTGAAAAAGGACGTAAAATCGTTAAAATACTTGTAATTTTATAAAAAAAGTATTAAAATTACATGAAGTGATTGGTCATACCAATCGAAACATATAATACAATATAATAGAAACATAAGGAGGAGAATGTGTTATGTTGTTTAACCTCTATGGCGATAACGCCATGTGGCAGTTACTTGGATGGGTCCTTGTATTTGCCGGATTAGTAATCTGTAACGAGATTGCCCGTCGTTCCAAGGCGGGTGGAATATTCTTTTTCCTGATTCTGCCTTTAGCGCTGACAGTTTACTTCATTGCAATCGCAGTGGGAGCAGCAAACGGAGCAGAATGGGCACTGAATAACCAGACTCATAAGTACATGAACGGATGGTTCCACTATGCGAAACTGTACGCTGCAACAGCAGGATGTATCGGTTTCATGATGCTCAAGTACAAATGGGGTATTGGTAAAAAAGAATGGTTCAAACCTTTCCCATTCATTATCGTAGCAATCAACATCCTGATCGCTGTTGGTTCTGACTTTGAATCTGCAATCAGAGGTGCGCAGGCATTTGCTGAGACAGGATCCAGATACTGGTTATCCAACGAGGGCGTATGGCTCTACGGCGGATGGTGGAACTGGGTAAATGGTATTGCAGGTCTGATCAACATCTTCTGTATGACAGGATGGTGGGGAATCTACACATCCAAGAAGAAAGACGATATGTTATGGCCGGATATGACATGGCAGTTCATCTTAGCATATGATGTTTGGAACTTCACTTATACATACCTGAACCTTCCTACACATTCATGGTACTGCGGTGTTGCATTATTACTGGCACCTACCTTTGCAGCAGCGTTCTGGAACAAAGGTGGCTGGATTCAGAACCGTGCAAACACACTGGCAACCTGGTGTATGTTCGCACAGGTATTCCCGTTATTCCAGGTAAGCGGAAGATTCTCTGTACTCCCATCTCTCTATGGTGATGGCTGGACAGACGGATTATCACTGTCAACTGCGGCTCAGCCAACCTTCGCTGATCCTACAGCACAGGGTGTAATGGCAATTCTTGCAGTTGTAGTTAACGTAGTGGTATTGACAGTTATTATCAAACGTTCTATCGAGCAGAAGAAGAACCCATACAAGAACGAGATCTTTACAGACCAGAAGGATTTCCAGATTGCTATGGCAAGAGCAGAAGAACAGTAAGAACCCTTACTCCTATGAAAAAGTCACAGAGCTTGAAAAAGCCTGTGGCTTTTTTGTTGTAAAAAAGATATTTTATTCTCGCCTGCAGGAACCCATCTTTTCTCAGAGCATAGATTAAATAAAAAGGCTGTTTTATGGCATATACAAATTATGTACCTGTGGTGGGCACCATTATGAATATCTCCAGGGGAAACGATTGCTGCAGTCAGATGATCTCCCTTCGTGCCGGGAATGGAGTTGTGAATTTTACGGTAGGACCGGAGACCAGTGTGATCGACAGCAGACAGCTCCGTGTGGGAATGCGGGTGGCGGCGTTTTATGATGACAGTCTGCCGGTACCGCTGATCTTTCCACCGCAGTACCGCGCCCAGATCGTCACTGCCCTTGGCAGAAATGAACAGGTGGCGCTGCAGCTCTTTGACCGAAATCTTGTGGCGGCGGATGGGTCGCTGCAGTTGAATGTGGCTCCGAATACGGTGGTCACCACCATCAACGGACAGAGCGTAAACTGTAATCTTCGGAATCGGACATTGCTGGTATATTATACCGCAACCACCAGGAGTATTCCTCCTCAGACGACGCCGGGAAAAATTGTGGTGTTGTGTTAATAATTTAAAACGTATCATGAAAAAAGCACACGGATCTTCTGTCGCGGATATAAGTTCTAAAGCCGCGAATTTAGAGGGATCCGTGTGCTTTTTCAGCTTGTATGTTGAATAGGGAAGTATTATAATATTTTTCATAAGGAAATGCTTCAAGTTTTTCTGTAATGATGATTTCCAGACAAGGAGGTAAGTGATGGTAGCACAAATTCTTGCTGTTCTTATTTTTCTCGTGATGTTTGTTTTTATTATTACAGAAAAATATGAACGTCATGTAGTTACGTTATGCTGTGGTTTATTGACGTTGATCCTGGTGTTCGGCGTGTGTATGCGGAGTATGGATGCGGTGGTGGAGACGCTCAATGTCCGCAGTATGTTTGCGGTGGATTTCTGGTATCAGGCGAAGGAGAGCACGGAGTCTGCCTCCGGGATCAACTGGTCCACCATTATTTTCATCGCGGGAATGATGGTTATGGTGGAGGGAATGGCGCTTGCCGGATTCTTCCGGTGGCTCTGTATGAGGATCGCCAATCTGGTGCATTATCAGACGATTCCCATCTTCATTACGTTTATGATTATGTCGGCGGTTCTGGCGATGTTTATTGACAGTATCACAGTGATCCTGTTTCTTGCGGCAGTCACGGTGGAATTGGCGCAGCTGTTGAAATTCAACCCGGTTCCCATGATCCTCTCGGAGATCTTTTGCGCCAACCTCGGCGGTTCGGCGACCATGTGCGGTGATCCGCCGAATATAATTATCGGAACTTCCCTGGGATATTCTTTCTGGGATTTTATTGCAAATACCGGAGTGATCGCGGGGATCTCTCTTGTAGTGGTCGTGCTTTATTTTTGGCTTGTATTTCGGAAGGAATTGGCGGTGCAGCCTGGAGAAGGTGTTGATCCTGCGGATTATCCTGATCCGAAGGAGGCGATCACGGATCCGAAAGGCTTTGTGGTCAGCTGTCTGATCTTTTTTGCGGCGGTGATCCTGTTGGTCACCCACGCACAGACCGGATTGACGGTGGCGTTCATCGGACTCTTTATCGGGGCGCTTACGCTGCTCACCTCCAGGAAAAACATTGGAAAAATCATGAAGAGTGTGGACTATAAAACACTTCTGTTTTTTGTGGGTCTATTTGTCGTGGTAGGTGGTCTGGAGGAGACCGGTATTCTGGAGCAGATCGCGGAATTTATCGGAAGGATCAGCGGTGGAAATGTAAAATTGATGGTTGCCATTATTATCTGGATCTCGGCGATTGCCAGCGCTTTTGTGGACAATATTCCTTTTGCAGCTACTATGATCCCGGTAATCAGGAGTCTCTCCGCTGCTCAGGGAGTTGGACTCTCCGTGCTGGCGTGGGCATTGTCCATGGGAACGGACATCGGTGGAAGCGCAACGCCTATTGGAGCCTCCGCCAATGTTGTGGGAACGTCGGTTGCCGCCAGAAGCGGTTATCCCATCGGTTGGGGAAGATATTGTAAAAAGTCGATCCCGGCTACGGTGCTGGTATTGCTCATATCTACGATCTGCATTTTTGTGAGATATTGTTAGGAGGGATAGGATGGAAAAACAATTAATCATTTCGGTAGGACGGGAATTTGGCAGCGGCGGACATGAGATTGCGGAGTATCTGGCAGAAACATTCCATCTTCCGCTCTATGACCGGAATCTGCTTGGAGAAGTGATCATGGAAAAGAATCCGGCTTTTAAAAAATCGGAATTAGAGGAGCTGGAGCGGTATGATGAGCTGACAAAAAATCCGTTGTTTTCCAGAACTATTCGGGGATACAATAATTCGCCGGAGGAAAATATTGCGGAAATGCAGTTTGAATATCTGCAAAAAAAGGCAAAACAGGGAGAGTCCTTTGTGATCGTGGGACGCTGTGCCGAGACGGTTTTAAAAGGATATCCGGGTCTGGTCTCTATCTATATTCTGGCAGATGCGGAGGTTAAGACGGAGCGGATCGCAAGGATCAACGGCATTTCCAGGATGGAAGCGGAAGTGCTGAGGAAGCGCACGGACAGGGAGAGGAAATCCTACCATAATTATTATTGTGTACACAAGTGGGGAGATTCGAGGAATTATGATATCTGCATGAACAGCAGCAGATTGGGGATTCCCGGTACGGCAGAGGTACTGGCAGATTATATTGGACAGAGAAGCGGCGTTAAAATGGAATCATGAAGGAATAGCGCCAGATTTCCGTGTATTTCTCTAATTCACAAAATTTTCACACAATTATTAGCACTCAGACTTGACGAGTGCTAATAATTGTGCTATAACATAGTTAGAACAAAGGAAGAGATGAAAAGGAGGAATGCTTTATGTTAATGCCTAGTATTTTTGGAGAGAATTTGGTGGATGAATTTTTCAATGATTTTACACATCCGGTCAGAAGTCTTGCATATGGTGCTCCGACTGCAAATGTGATGCGCACAGATGTGAAAGAGAGCGACACAGGATATGAGCTGGACATTGAACTTCCGGGTTATAAAAAGGAGGATGTTCAGGCAGAATTGAAGGACGGTTATCTGACCATCAGCGCTGTCACCGATAACAGCAAAGAGGAAAAGGATGAGGATGGCAAGTACATCCGTAAGGAAAGATATTATGGCTCCTGCAACAGAAGCTTCTATGTGGGAGAGGATATCGAACAGACGGATATAAAGGCAAGATTTGAGGACGGCGTTCTGAAGGTGTCCGTGCCAAAGAAGGAACCAAGTAAGGCTGTGGAAGAAAAGAAATATATTGCCATTGAGGGATAAAAATATTTTATTCTAAAAGAAAACGGGAACGCTCTGAACAGAGTGTTCCTGTCTTTCTTGTTGGGGGTAACCGCCGGTTGGAATATCAGAGCATATTATGAATTTGGATTTTGACCTTGACAGATGTGAAATAAAAAATTATAATACAAAACTAACCTGGTTAGATAAATGCATTGCGAGGGAAACGAATGGCAACAAGGGAACAGATTGAATTGTTAAGAGGATGTTTGGAGGAATCAAATCCGGTGGAGTTTTTTAAAATGGCGGATCCAAGACAGGTTGGAATGGGAGCGATCCTGACTCTGTTATATGAAGCTGAGAAAACCATAACTGCCGGAATGATCAGCGAGGCGATGGGCGTCAGCACGGCAAGGGTGGCAGTTCTTCTTCGGAAGATGTCGGAGAAAGGGCTTATCACAAAAGAACCCCATGCCCGTGATGCAAGAGTGACGGTCGTGCGGCTTACGGAACGTGGTGAGGATATGGCGAGAAAGAGAGAGGAAGCGGCGCTTTCCCAGATTGGCGAGGCGATCGATAAGGTGGGGATGGAACGAATGCTGGAGTTTGTCCGTACATCCAAAGAGATCCGATCGGTTATGAAAAAACCGGACTTTGATCTATAACGAAGAGCAGTCTTAAATATGTTATTTCACTCAAAAAGCTAACTGGGTTAGATTGGGGCTAGTATTCAAAGGAAAAGGAGCAGATAAGAATGATAAAACTTTTGCGTAACTTGACAAAAAAAGAGTGGGCTTTAGCGGCTACGGCTCTTGTTTTTATCGTGGTGGAAGTCTGGTTGGAGCTTACCATGCCTGAGTATATGGCAGAGATCACAAGGTTAGTACAGACAGAGGGAAGCACGATGTCGGAGATTCTCACCGCCGGAGGAAAGATGCTGCTCTGCGCGCTGGGAAGTCTGGCTGGTACGGTCGTTACCGCTGTGTGCGCTGCTAAAATTGCCGCAAATTTCAGCGGTACGCTCAGAGAAAAACTGTTTCGGAAGGTACAGTCTTTTTCTATGGAAGAAATCGGACATTTCTCAACAGCCAGCCTGATCACACGTTCTACAAACGACGTCACACAGGTACAGATGCTGATCGTTATAGGATTGAACGTAATGTTGAAAGCTCCGATCATGGCGGTATGGGCAATCTGCAAAATTGCAGGAAAACAATGGCAGTGGACGCTTGCCACCGGGGTTGCAGTTGTCGTGCTTCTGGCAGTTGTGGGAATCTGCTTACTGCTGGCTATGCCTAAATTCAAGAAGATGCAGCAGCTTACAGACGATGTAAACCGTGTTACCCGTGAGAATCTGACGGGACTTCGTGTGGTTCGTGCTTATAATGCGGAAGGATATCAGGAAAAGAAATTTGAGGAAGCCAATCATGCACTGACCTCCACGAATCTCTTTGCCATGCGCACCTTGTCTTTTCTAATGCCAAGCATACAGATCATCATGAGCGGACTTTCCCTTGCAATTTACTGGATCGGAGCTGTTCTGATCAATGAGGTGGGAATGGCACAAAAACTGACTCTTTTTTCCGATATGATGGTATTTTCCCAGTACGCAATCCAGGTAGTCATTTCGTTCATGATGCTGGTCATGATCTTTATGCTGCTGCCGCGAGCTCTTGTCTCTGCAAAGCGTATCTGTGAAGTGCTTGACACGAAACCGACGATCCATGAAGGAGAAAAGACAGAGGGTCAGCAGGGAAAAACAGGAGAAGTGGAATTCAAAAATGTGTCCTTCCGGTATCCGGATGCAGAAGAGTGTGTCATTAAAGATATTACGTTTACTGCAAAAAAGGGAGAGACGGTTGCGTTGATCGGCTCTACCGGCTGCGGCAAGAGTACGGTGATCAATCTGATCCCGCGGTTCTATGACGTGACGGAAGGACAGGTATTGGTTGACGGAGTGGACGTCAGAGAATACAAGCAGAAATCTTTACGCAATAAAATTGGTTATGTTTCACAGAAAGCGACTCTTTTTAAAGGAACTATTCGTTCTAATGTTGCCTTCGGCGATAATGGAAGAGGTGAAAAGATGCTGGATGACAATGTGGAATCTGCCGTGGCGACAGCCCAGTCCAGGGATTTTGTGGAAGGTGTGGAGGACACCTATGACGGATATGTGGCCCAGGGAGGATCTAATTTTTCCGGCGGACAGAAGCAGAGAATTTCCATTGCCCGCGCCATCGCAAGAAAACCGGAAATACTGATCTTTGACGATTCGTTCTCGGCGCTTGACTATAAGACTGACCGCAAACTGCGGGAGGCACTGAACAAAGAGTGTAAGGAGACGACGCGGATCATTGTTGCACAGCGTATTGGAACCATCCGCGATGCGGACAGGATCATTGTCCTGGATGAAGGAAAGATGGCTGGAATAGGCAGACATGAGGATCTGATGAAAAACTGTAAAGTATATCAGCAGATTGCATTATCACAGCTTTCAAAGGAGGAACTGGCATAATGGATAATAAAGGAATGGGAAACCGCAGGGGAACCGGGGAAAAGGCGAATGACCTGACAGGCACTTGGAAAAAGCTGTTGGGGTATTGCCGGAATTATTGGGGAGTTCTGGTGCTGGCAGTAGTCTGTGCGGCAGTTGGAACCGTCTTTACGCTGATAGGACCGGATAAGCTCTCGGAGATCACGGACTGCATTACAGTGGGGATCTCACCGGACACAGAAAAGATGGAGGAAGTGACAGAGTGTATCTCTGAAAACCTCTCCGAAAACTTAGAAATGATTGCAGGCAGTATTGCCGGAAATCTCAGTAACCAGTCCGGGGCTACAGATGACATCGAGGTAAACGGGGTGCTGATAGGCGCTCAGGATCAGATGCAGACGCTTCAGATCATGAACGAGATGTCGAATGCGGACGAGGGGGCGATGCGTGAGATTCTTGAAAAATTGCCGGAGTCTGTAAAAGACGCCATGTATACAGATGTGACGGTTGACGATACCCTGATTACAGGGAAAGATCAGCAGGAAATGATGAACGTCCTGGCAGACCTGGATACGGAAGATACGGACGCAGCGCTGGAAGCGCTGGATCGTCTCCCGGATTCCGTTCGCGGTCTGGTGGAACCTTCCATTGATCTGGACAGAGTATTTGAGATTGGAATATTCCTGGTTACTCTGTATGTGTTAAGTTACATATTGTCTGCTATTCAGGGTTGGATCATGGCGACGGTGACGCAGCGGGTATCCAAACAGCTCCGCTCCGATATCTCAAGAAAGATCAACCGGCTTCCAATGTGGTTTTATAACCGCACCACCACGGGAGATGTCCTGTCAAGGGTGACAAATGATGTGGACACCATTGGACAGTCCTTGAACCAGAGTATCGGACAGCTCGTCTCACAGGTAGTGCTTTTTGTGGGCAGCTTTATCATGATGCTGATCACAGACCGATGGATGACCCTGACGGCAGTTCTGGCAAGTCTTCTGGGATTTGTCATCATGTTTGCGATCATGGGAAGAAGCCAGAAATATTTTATGCGCCAGCAGAGACATTTAGGTGAAATGAATGGACATATTGAGGAAATATATGCAGGTCATACGGTTGTAAAGGCATATAACGGGGAGGAAAAATCACAAAAAGTCTTTGACCAATTGAATGAAAACCTTTGTGAGAGCGCTTTTAAAGCACAGTCTCTCGCCGGATTGATGCGGCCGATTATGGGATTTGTGGGAAATCTCGGATATGTGGCGGTCTGCGTTGTGGGCGGAGCAATGGCTTTGGACGGAAGGATCGGCTTTGGTGTGATCGTGGCGTTTATGATGTACGTCCGCTATTTTACGCAGCCTTTGTCACAGATCGCCCAGTCGATACAATCGCTGCAGTCCGCTGCCGCTGCGGGAGAGCGTGTGTTTGAATTTTTGGAAGCGGAAGAGATGGAAGATGAGAGTGATAAGACAGTAAAAATTGAAAAGGTAGAAGGAAACGTCTCATTTGAGCATGTTAAATTTGGCTATGAGAATACAGACCGTATCATCATCCATGATTTCTCCGCAGAGGCGAAATCGGGACAGAAGATTGCCATTGTGGGGCCTACTGGAGCCGGAAAGACTACGCTGATCAATCTTTTGATGCGTTTTCATGAGATCCAAAGCGGAGATATCCGTATTGACGGTGTTCCGATCAAAGAGCTGACCCGTGAGAATGTGCATGAACAGTTTGCCATGGTACTGCAGGATACCTGGCTGTTTGAGGGAACGATCCGGGAAAATCTGGTCTACTGTGCCGATCATATTCCAGATGAAAAGATAGAAGAAGCCTGCAAGGCAGTTGGTCTGGATCACTTTATCCGTACCCTGCCAAAGGGATATGACACGGTCTTAAACGATCAGTTAAACCTCTCCCAGGGACAGAAACAGCAGCTGACCATTGCCCGTGCAATGATTGCCGATAAGCCGATGCTGATTCTGGATGAGGCGACAAGCTCCGTAGATACCCGCAGCGAGCAGCAGATCCAGAATGCAATGGACCAGCTGATGGAAAACAGAACATCCTTTGTGATCGCACACCGCCTGTCTACGATTAAGAATGCGGATCTGATCCTTGTGTTGAAGGACGGCGATATTATCGAGAGCGGAACCCATGAGGAGCTGATTGGAAAGAATGGTTTTTATGCGGAACTCTATAACAGTCAGTTTGAAAAGGCAGTATAATGGAAGGAGCAGGAAAAATGAAGATAAATGCAATTACGATCGAAAGAGAGTATGGAAGCGGCGGAACGAAGATTGCGCGTCTGCTTTCCGAGGAGACGGGAATACCCTGTTACGGTCATGAGATTCTGGAAGAGGTGTCAAAAAAATATGGGATCTCAGTGGACGCCATCCAAAAATATGAGGAAACAGCTACGAGCAGTTTCCTTTACTCCTTCTATGTCATGGCAAAGGCGGCGGCGGGAGACGCCGATATGCTGACGGGAGAGGGTCATATATATCTTGCAGAGCAGCAGATGATCAAACATCTTGCTATGAACGGTCCTGCAATTTTCCTGGGGCATTGTGCTGCGGAAGCGCTGAAAGAAAAGGGGAAAGTCATCAGGGTGTTTATCCGATGCAGCGATCATGAACAGAAAAGAAACAGGATTGAGACGGAGTATGGAATCGCTCCGGCAGATATAGACAGTACGGCAAAGAGATTTGATAAAAAGCGTTCCAATTATTACTATGCAAACACTGGAAAGAAATGGGATAATTGGGGTAATTACGATATTGTACTGGACAGCGGCGTATTGGGAGTGGATGGCTGCGTTGCTGTATTGAAAGGGTTGCTGGTGGATGCTGGATAGATCGAGCATTGAGGATATTATGTTGGGGATTTTGCGTGTATATTAAAGTCAAGATCTGCCAAAAAGGAAAAAGGATGAAAAGACCGTACCTGCCAAAAGAGGCAGATACGGTCTTATATAGTTGGTCATTGGTAAGTATCACACATTTTGCTGTAAATTTGCCATGAAATAAGTTGAATAATTTGCAGTAAATGCGTATAATATAATTACCAAAAAAAATGCAGATTATTATGAAAAAAGGAGGAACTGATATGCCTAATATTAAGCCTATTTCAGATTTGAGGAATTATACAGCAGTCATAAATGAGGTCACATACGGCAACAGAGTTTATTTAACCCGTAACGGACATGGACAGTGTGCCATCATAGATATGAAAGAATTAGATGAGCTTGACAAACAGAAAGCCCTTTATCAGCTTATGAGCAAATTGAATGAGGCGGAAATTTCCATCCGTGAAGAGGGAACGGTATCCGCTGATGAGTTGGAAGCAGAATTAGGGGTATAGGTTTGAAAAAACTCGAATATTCACAAATTGTAAGGCGCAAATTGAAAGCGTTGAGAGTGCGGTTGACAGATGAATTTGGTTCGGAAGTGGCAGGAAAAGCATTGAAGCGGATTACAGATGCAGCAAGGGGGCTTGAAGATTTTGCAGAAAAAGGTGTTGCTGTATCTTCGATGTATGATATTGACTGTGATTACAGATACCTTTATGTAGGACATAATTACTTGTTTTACAGAATAGAAAAGGACAGGATTATTATTGTTGAGATGTTTGATGACAGGGAAGACTTTATGTATAAACTGTTTGGTATCAGCTCAATATCTCAGGAGTCCCTTGATTATTGGGATGAATAACAGAAAATGAAAATAAAATAGCGGTAAAGGAAACAACATCAGGCTGATTTGAGTCTGGTGTTGTTTTGCTATTTTTGGAACGTTAAATGAAAAAGTGAATTCTTGATTTCTGCAAAGTATTGATTTTGCAGGA
>CAUAFT010000008.1 GCA_958428365.1 uncultured Lachnospiraceae bacterium
TTGAATTATTCTCTTTGAATCTTTCAAGGTTATTTCACTGTTCAGTTATCAAGGTTCATGCCGCAATCGCTGTCGTTTTTTGTTTCCCGCTCTTGCGTCAGCTCGATTATAATATCACAGGTTCAAGTTCGTGTCAACACTTTTTTGAACTTTTTTAATTTATTTTTTCGAGCTTAGCGGAGAAGGAGGGATTTGAACCCTCGCGCCGCTGTTAACGACCTGCACCCTTTCCAGGGGTGTCCCTTCGGCCAGCTTGGGTACTTCTCCGAATTCATAATTTTTATTTCATTATGATTGTACATCAATCCCATAAGACCGGATATCATTTATCAGATCTAAACGGAGAGGGTGGGATTCGAACCCACGCGCCCTCTCGGACAAACGGTTTTCAAGACCGCCTCGTTATGACCACTTCGATACCTCTCCAAGTGCTTTTTGAATTGACGCAAATATTATATTAACATCATTGCAGAATTGTGTCAATAACTTTTTAGGATTTTTTTATTTTTTTTCGCTAAACACTTCTGCTACCCTCAAATCCTCAGGCGTAGTGATCTTGATATTCTGATAACTTCCCCTGACCAGCTTCACGGAAACGTCAGAAAAGAGCTCCACAACCATGGCGTCATCTGTTACTTTTATCTCCTCTGAGGATATGCTCTGCTTTGCTTCCGTCAGAGAATTATGCAGAGTCTTATAAGATTCATAGATCAAAGGATAGGAAAATGCCTGGGGCGTCTGTATCATCCACAAGGTTTCTCTGTCCGGAGTCTCTTTGGCAAACTCTTTTTCATCGATCACCTTTATGGTGTCTTTTACCGGCATACCCACTACGCAGGCCTGATAAGCCTTCGCCGCCTCCATGCTCCGCAGGATGATCTCATTGTCCACAAAAGGTCTTGCCCCGTCGTGTATCAGGACATAATCCGTTTTGTCAATGGCGCACAGCCCATGATAGACAGAGTCATACCGCTCTGCCCCGCCTTCCACAATACGCCTTATTTTTTTCAGATGATATTTGTCTATGATCTCCTTTTGGCAAAATTCCTCTTCCCCTTTGCCTGTGACCAGAATCATTTCATCCACAGGGCTTTCCTCAAAGGCTTTCAGGGAATAATACAATATGGGCTTCCCGTGCAAGAGCAGATACTGTTTATGAATGCTGCTGCCCATGCGCTTCCCCTGACCTGCCGCCAAAATTACTGCCGTATATTTTTCCGCCATCAGCGCTCTCCTAATTTCAGATTTGGCACGGCGTTCAGATCCCAGCCGTGTCTTGTGCCCTGCAGATATTCATAATAAGCGGCGGATCCGATCATCGCCGCATTATCGGTACAGAAAATCGGAGAGGGATGATAAAATTCCACTCCCTGTTCCTTGCACGCCTCCTCCATAGCTTTTCGCAGAGTCTGGTTGGAGGCGACCCCGCCTGCAATGGCAAATTTGTGAATGTCAAATTCTTTCGCAGCGTGCATGGTATGCTCCACCAGAACGTCAATTACCGCTTTCTGGAAGGACGCCGCAATGTCCGCCTCGTTGATCTTTTGATTCTTCATCTTACACCCGTTGATGTAATTGAGGACTGCAGACTTCAAGCCGCTGAAGCTGAAGTCATATGGATTCTCCGCAATTTTTGCTTTCGGAAAAGGGATTGCCTGATCGTTGCCCTCCAGGGCTTTTTTTTCAATCTTAGGTCCTCCCGGATAACCTAATCCAATGGCTCTCGCCACCTTGTCAAAGGCTTCCCCCGCGGCGTCGTCCCTGGTCCTGCCTAAGATCTCATAGGTGTTATGATCCTTCACTTTTACCAGATGGGTATGACCGCCGGATGCCACAAGACATAAAAACGGCGGTTCTAATTCCTTATTTTCAATATAATTGGCGCAGATATGCCCCTCGATATGATGAACTCCGATCAGAGGTTTTTTCGCCGCGTAAGCGATGGCTTTCGCCTCCGCCACGCCCACCAGAAGGGCGCCCACCAGACCGGGCCCGTAGGTGACGCCGATGGCGTCGATCTCCTCTAAGGTACACTCCGCCTCCTTAAGAGCCTGGGTGATGACCTGGTTGATCTTTTCAATATGCTTCCTGGATGCAATCTCCGGCACAACGCCCCCGTACAGGGTGTGAAGGGCAATCTGTGACGAAATGACGTTGGAACGCACGTCCCGTCCGTTTACGACTACGGCTGCAGCCGTCTCATCACAGGAACTCTCAATTGCAAGTATTTTGATCTCTTCATTCTCACTCATCAGAAGAATCTCCTTTAACTAATTGATATCCCAGAATTTTCCAGTTCTTGTCCGAATCCTTGCGCAGCACATACTCCTCATAGTTCCGGGTATAGGAATTGCCCTCTTTGACAAAATAAGAGGCTGTCACATAGGCGCACTCCTGCCCGTCCACAGTCCGGTACTCCACCTCGTTGCTGCTGCTGACGGTGGTGTCCGCAAGGGTCTGCTCCCTTTCATGATACTGCTGTATCTCAGCCTTCAGAGAGGATAGATAAACGTCCTTTGGATTGTTGTTCAAAAGCTCCTGATCCATCAGCTTTCTCGCCTGTTCCGCCAGTTCTTCCAACTGCTCTTCCTCATATTCCTCATTGTAAAAGCAGGTCAGGATCCGATTATAGAACTTTACAACCTCTCTCGGCGTCGGCGGATAATCCTTGTCCAGATCTTTTGCCAGAACCTCTTCCACCTCTCCCACCTCTGTGTTATTTTCCACGTCCTTCTTATCCCTGTGGGACAGATAGTAATAGTATCCCACGATCAGCGCGATACAAAGCACGGAAATTCCAACGATCTTGACGTATTTTTTCATCTTTCGTCCTCCTTAAAATCCAGCTCGACACTTTTCCCGTCCTTTCCCAGATAAGACGCCGGAAAGATCTTGCGCACCTCGTCCATGTAACGCTCCGCCTTTACCAGAGAGGGACTGAAATGTGTCAGCCAAAGCTGTGCTGGCTTCGCTTTTTTGGCAAGCTGCGCCGCCTCGTAGAAGGTCATGTGTTTGTACTGTCTGGCTTTTTCCAATTTTTCCGGTTCCGCATACATGCCCTCACAGATAAACAGATCTGAGTCTTCCGCTGCCTTAGCGATATTGTTCACAGGTCTGGTATCCGTACAGTAAGTGACCTTAATACCCTTTCTCGGCGGTCCCAGCACCATGTCCGGGGTATAGACTCTTCCCTCCTCCTGAATGATCTCCCCTTTTTGCAGACGGCTCCAGTACTTCTGGGGAATCTCCTGTTCCCTCGCTCTCTCCACGCTGAACCGCCCCGCCCGGTCGATATTCAGGCTGTAGCCGTAACAGGTGACATTGTGGTTTACCCGAAAAGCCTGGATCCGGTAGCCGGAAATCTCTATGGTCTCCTCCGGTTTTGTCAATTCGATAAACCGGATCGGGAAGGGCAGCTCCGGCGCAATGATCCGCAGGGAGTTCACCACCCGCTCCAGTCCCTTAGGTCCGATCATGGTCAGCGGCTCCGTTCTCTCCGCATTTCCCATCGTCAGAAGCAGACCCGGAAGCCCGCTGATATGATCTGCATGAAAATGGGTAAAACAGATCACATCAATGGGCTTGAAACTCCAACCCTTATCCTTCACCGCGACCTGGGTTCCCTCCCCGCAGTCGATGAGCAGATTGCTCCCGTTATATCTCGTCATAAGCGACGTCAGCCTTCGATAGGGAAGCGGCATCATTCCGCCTGTCCCCAGCAAACAAACATCTAACATAGCAGCTCCTTTTCTAGAGGAGTTCTGTCACCATCTCCTCTTCCAATGGTATCCGGAATTGCTTTGCAATCCGGTCAAAACATTCCTCACATATCATTCCTTTTTGCAGGGTGCCGTCTTTTTTTGAAAAATAGCCCCAGCGCTGTTCAATCCTTACATATTCTTCCTGAACTAATTCTCTTCCACAACAGTTGCAGACCGGTTTCTTCGCTTCGTTTCTCATTTGCACAACCTCCTAGGATCTTCTTACTACTCGCAGCAAAGCTGCTGATCAGCCTGTAAAATTCATCTTTATGACAATGGAACTTCACTTATAGACTAATTATAAAATCTTATCTTCCTGTCTGAAAAGTGGAAATGTCTGGTGCAAATACCATAACATAGGCATCCTCTTTGGGTTTTTCATAAAATCCCTTTCTGGTTCCGCAGATAGAAAATCCCATTTTTTCATAGAGGGCGATGGCAGGAAGATTGCTGTAGCGGACTTCCAGAAAGATGGAAACTGCTCCCCTCTTTCCTGCCTCCGATACGGCTGCATGCACCAGTTGTTCCCCGATATGACGCCTGCGGAAATTTTCCGCCACCGCCACATTGGTGATCTCCCCTTCGTCTGCGGCGAGGTAGATCCCGATGTAACCTGCAATCTGACCGTCCTCCTCGGCTGCGAAAAAAAGGGCGTATTCCGCTTCCAATGCCTCAAAAAAGGCTTTTTCCGACCAGGGAGTGGAAAAAATCTCTCTCTCGATCCGAGCGATCCCACATATATCTTTTTCTTCCATGGGACGAATGGTCATCTCAGCTCTTTTCCTTTTCCAGTCTCTCCCGCTCTGCCTGGGAAAGTCTCAGATAGTCCGGCTTGTGCTCCGCCGCGCTCTCCATCCTGCCCTGACGGCAGTATTCCATGGCAAGGGCTCCCACTGCTCCGGCTCTCTGTTTATTCAGATGGGGCGGCGCATAGCTGTGCTCCACCCTGCATGTTTCTTCTATTATAGCACGAAATACCGGAACGCCGTCCCCCAAAAATACAACGGGACGTCCGAATCCGTTTATTTTTTCCAGGATCTCTTCAATTCCAACGGCGCACTGTTCCACTAAGGTCTGCATTCCATCCTGTCCAAATTCATAGAGTCCGGTATAGGTCTGGTTCCGTCTCGCATCCATCAGCGGGCAGACCAGATGACGGTTTCCATAGAGGTTATACGCCAGTCCTTCCACCGTGGGCACGCTGACTATGGGCTTGTTCAAGGCAAGCCCCAACCCCTTTGCCGTAGCGGAACCGATGCGAAGCCCCGTAAAGGAACCGGGACCGGACGCCACGGCGATGGCGTCGATGGTCTGTAAGTCCAGCTCGATCATCTTAGCCACCTCGTCTAACATGGGCAGCAGGGTCTGAGAATGCGTCTTTTTATAATTCATGGTGAACTCGCCCAAAAGATTCTCATCTTCCAGTATAGCAACGCTGGCAACCAGTCCGGAACTGTCTAATGCCAAAATTTTCATGTTCACGCCTCCTAAATCTTTTTTATTTTTTATCGCTCTTCTATGGTGATCTTCCTGTAATCGAACCCTCTTTCCAGATCCTTTTCAATGGTGATCTGCCTATAGTGCTCCGGCAGAAGCTCCCGGATCAGGTTCGCCCACTCGATCATAGTCAGTCCTTCCCCGTAAAAATAATCCTCATAGCCGATCTCGTCCATCTCCTCGATATCTCCGATCCGATAGACGTCAAAGTGATAGAAGGGCATCCGCCCCTCCTCATAGACCTGTACGATGGTAAAGGTGGGACTGCTTATGGGGTCCTCAATCCCCAATCCTCTGGCAATGCCCTGGGTCAGCACCGTCTTTCCGACTCCCAGATCTCCCTCCAGGGTATAGACTTCCCCCGGCTTCGCCTCCTGTCCCATTTTGATTCCCAATGCTTCCGTCTCTTCTGCGGAAAATGTCTCTACTGTCATAGCCACCTACTTTATATGCAAACGATATGTTTCCAGATGTTCTCTCATCATAGCGCAGACGCCCTCGTAATGTTCCCCTAAATCTCTTCTTGGAAACACATAGGCGTTGACCCTGGTGCTGTAGACTAAGAGATTACTCTTTGTCGCCACAGCCTTATAAATCTGCTTCCATTCCAGAGTCGCCTCCTCTCCGTTCTGGGAGATGGTCACGCCCTTTTCATCCACAGTAAAATGCTGCGTATTATGCAGCGCCTCGGAACGCTGGATCTGGAGCTTCGCATGGATCCAAAGATTTAGTGGAAGATAGCACACAAACAGGATCGCCAGCAAAATATAGATCACACTGTAGGTGATCTCCAGATCTCCCCAGGTGATAACGGTCACAGCAATGACAAATACCGCCATCACTAACGACAGGATTCCGTGAAAACTGTGATAAGTATGATACATATTGAATTTGTACATATCCTGAGGCGTCAGATTGACGTCAAATTCTTCTCTCATAATAATCTCCTCTAATGATGAATCTTCATAGTGAGCTGGATCCTCTGTTTTTTCAGATCCACGGACATTACTTCCACTTCTACGATATCTCCCACACTGACCACTTCCAGCGGGTGCTTGATATAGCGATCGCTCATCTGGGAAATATGCACCAGTCCGTCCTGATGCACGCCGATGTCCACAAAGGCTCCAAAGTCAATGACGTTGCGCACGGTTCCCTTTAAGATCATTCCCTCTTTTAAGTCCTTCATTTCCAGGACATCGGTGCGTAAGATCGGCTTTGGCATCTCGTCTCTTGGATCCCTTGCCGGTTTTTCCAGCTCCTTTACGATATCCTCCAAAGTCATGGCTCCTACCCCCAGTTCTTCGGAAAGCGCCCTGTAGTCCTTGATTTTCCCGGAAATTCCTTTCAGGTTTCCTGCGGCAATATCCTCTTCCTGACATCCCAGCTTCTGCAGCAGCTGCTTCGCCGCGTCATAGCTCTCCGGGTGGACGCTGGTGGCGTCTAACGGATTCTTTCCGTCGGTAATACGCATGAATCCGGCGCACTGCTCAAACGCCTTCGGTCCCAGCTTCGGAACTTTTAACAGTTCTCTTCTGGTCTGAAATCTTCCATTCTCTTCCCGGTATGCCACGATATTTTTGGCAATGGTCTTGCTGATACCGGAAATATATTCCAACAGGGAAGCCGAAGCAGTATTCAAGTCCACGCCCACCTTGTTGACGCAGTCCTCCACGACTCCCTCCAGCGCTTCGCTCAGCTTCTTCTGGTTCATATCGTGCTGATACTGCCCGACCCCGATGGATTTTGGGTCGATCTTCACCAGCTCCGCCAAGGGATCCTGGATACGTCTCGCAATGGAGGCGGCGCTTCTTTGTCCCACGTCAAAATTCGGAAATTCCTCTGTTGCCAGCTTGCTGGCTGAGTAGACGGAGGCTCCCGCCTCATTTACGATGACATAGCGTACCGGAACCGGAATCTCTTTTAAGAGTTCCACGATGATCTGCTCGGACTCTCTGGATGCGGTTCCGTTTCCTACGGATATCAGGGTAATATGATATTTTGCAATCAGCTGCTTTAAGATCTTCTTGGATTCCTCCACCTTGTTCTGTGGCGCTGTGGGATAAATGACGGTGGTATCCAATACCTTTCCGGTGGCGTCCACCACCGCCAGTTTACAGCCTGTCCGAAACGCCGGATCCCAGCCGAGCACCACCTGTCCCACGATTGGAGGCTGCATTAAAAGCTGTTCCAGATTTTTTCCAAAGACGCGGATGGCTCCGTCCTCAGCTTTTTCCGTCAGTTCATTTCGGATCTCCCTCTCGATGGCAGGTTCGATAAGGCGCTGATAGCTGTCCTCGATGACCTCCCTCAAAACAGGGGTGGTGTGGGGATTTGCACGGATAATCACCTTTTTCTCTAAATAGGTAAGAATGCGTTCCTTCGGCGGCTCGATCTTCACACTGAGGAATTTTTCTTTTTCCCCCCGGTTTAATGCCAGAATCCGGTGTCCCGCCAGCTTTAAGACCGGCTCCTCAAATTCATAATACATTTCATAGACGGATTCTGCTTCCTCATTTTTTGCAGCGGATACCACCTTTCCCTCCTTCTCCGTCAGTTTACGGATATGAATGCGGTAGTCCGCCTCGTCGGAGATATGTTCCGCGATAATGTCCTTCGCTCCGGCAATGGCTTCCTCCGTGGTATGTACTTCTTTTTCCTCATTTAAAAAAGCTTCCGCCTCCTGCTCCAACGGCTTGTCCGTCTTTTGCAGCAGGATCAGATCGGCAAAAGGCTCCAGCCCTTTTTCCCGTGCAATGGTGGCTCTGGTTCTTCTCTTCGGACGGTATGGACGATAGAGATCCTCCACCACCACAAGGGTCTCAGCTTCTAAGATCTGTTTTCTAAGCTCCTCTGTCAGCTTGCCCTGCTCCTCAATGCTGGTTAAGACCTGCTCTTTTTTCTCTTCCAGATTCCGCAGATAGACAAGCCTCTCCGAAAGGTTACGAAGCTCCTCGTCGTTCAATGCGCCGGTGACCTCTTTCCGGTAACGGGCGATAAATGGGATGGTATTTCCCTCATCTATTAATTTTACCGCAGCCTGTACCTGCGTCTGTTTCAACTGTAATTCCTGTGCGATCTTTTTTATAATATCCAATGTTATGTTCCTTTCCCACATCTATATGCGACTCTATTATATCGGAAAAGCCGGAGGGCTTCAAGAAAGAATTATTGTCTTTTATTTTGGGCAATGTTATAATAACATCAAAACAAATGACAGGAGGTATTGTTATGGAAGATTTTGAATTTCAGCAGGATCAGAACCATTCATCCCCACAGGGATATCAGAATAAACGCTCCGACAGCCTGGGAACCGCAGCCGTGGTGCTGGGTATTATCGCTGTCGTCACACCTTATTTTGTCTATACTTCGTTCATAGGAGGCTCCCTCGCCATCATCCTGGGACTGCTCTCAAAAGGCGGAGAACTGAAGACGGATACCCGTGGAAAGATCGCTATCGTTCTGGGGATCATTTCTCTGGTTCTGGTCACCCTGATCGTCATCGTAGCTTTTAACTACATCATTGCAAGTTACGGTGGATTGGACAATCTTATGGATTACTATAACAATTCGATTGACCCGTTTTCCAGCTATCCGGATACACTTTAACATTGCTGAACCCGAATCAGAAAGGGGTGTGCGCTTATGACCATTGGAAGCATTACCAATACTTATCCGTTTTCCGTCTACGCATCGGAAAATACAAAAGCAGAGAATCCGTTTTCCGTCTCAGGAAGCGAGGAGTGCCAGACCTGTAAGAACCGCAAATATCAGGACGGCTCCAACGAGATGGTTTCCTTCAAATCCGCCGCCCATATCTCACCGGAAGCGGCTGCCGGCAGGGTACGCGCCCACGAAGGGGAACATGTTGCCAATGCCTATGGAAAAGCAGCGCAAAAAGACGGACAGGTAGTCTATGCCGCTGTCTCCATCCATACTTCCGTGTGCCCGGAATGCGGAAAAACTTATGTTTCCGGCGGTACTACCAGCACTGCCATCCGCTATCCGAATGAGGACAACCCCTATCAACAAAACAGAAAATCTGCAGACGCCACAGTACTGATCGGTGCCAACCTGGATGTGGCGGTCTGATGTTAGAAAGAGAGAAAATATACCATGAAAAAATCGTCTACTGAATTAAAGAGAAGTGCAAGGGAGGCATTGAACGGCAGATATGGCATTTCCATGCTCGCCTTTTTAATCAATACCCTGATTCCCTTTGTGCTTCTCGCACCATTCACGTTCAATATTTCAAGCACAAGCTCGGCTTCCCAGCTTACGATCTACTACCTGGCTTCCCTGGTTATCTCCATGATCAGCATGATCTTAGCCTGCGGCGTCATGTACTTCCATGTAAGACTGGCGAGGGAAAATGTCTGTCAGATCTCCGACGTGTTTTGCTGTTTTAAGAGGCATCCGCAAAAAGTCGTAGGTATGTATCTTCTTCTGTTCCTTCGGCTTCTCCCTGCGGTTCTGCCTGGATCTATCCTTTTGACACTGGCTCTGGAAGTTTTCCCGACCTCTGCACCTCTCATGGGATTGGCTGTCATCGCGTTAATTGCAGGCAGTATTCTGGATGTAAAGATTGCCCTGCAATACCGCCTGATCTATTACCTGTTCATGGACGCTCCTGAGACGAAGGTCAACGAGCTGTTTCATCAAAGCAGAGAACTGATGGATGGAAATAAACTGCGGGGTCTGTATCTCACCCTGAGTTTTATTGGCTGGTATCTGCTGGGTGTGATCAGTTTCAGTATCGGTTTTCTCTGGATCATGCCTTATATGTCCCAGACATTTGCAAGATTCTATCTGGATGTATTGGAAGAAAAGCAGGGCGCCCAGGAGACCGCTCATCATACTTATGATTACTACCAGACTCAGGATAATGGAAGTTCCACAGATTATTTTTAACAATTCTTCAACAGACAATAAAAGAGACCGATTCCAGTCCGGAATCGGTCTCTTTTTATGATCTTTTTTTAGTCCTCAATGAATTTGTCATGAACTGCCTTGGTTGCCGTATCCACATCCGCCTCGTCGATCAATACGGTAATTCTGATCTCTGAGGTTGCGATCATACGGATATTGACGCCCACGTTGTACAGCGCCTCGAACATCTTACCTGCAACACCCGCGTTGGACTGCATTCCCGCTCCGACTACTGATACCTTTGCGACGGTGGAATCTGTCTCAAGGGAGGCAAAGGTCAGTCTGTTTTTATTGGCTTCCAGAATCTTTTCCACCTCGCCAACCTGATCTCTTGCCACGGTAAAGGAGATATCCTTTGTGCCGTCACGTCCGATGGACTGTAAGATCACGTCCACGTTGATGTTTTTCTTTCCTAATAAATCAAATACCTTAAAGGCGATACCCGGTTCATCCTTTAATCCGATCAATGCGACTCTGGCTGCATTCTTATCTACAGCAACTCCGCTAACAAGCATACTTTCCACTTCTACTTCCTCCTTAACAACTGTTCCCTCTGCATTATTGAGACTGGAACGTACCACTAACTGTACTCCATATTTTTTTGCCATTTCCACAGAACGATTGTGCAATACCTTCGCTCCCAGAGTTGCAAGCTCCAGCATCTCATCATAGGTGATCTCTTTCATTTTTCTTGCATTTGGCACGACTCTCGGATCTGCGGTGTAGACGCCTTCCACATCGGTGTAGATCTCGCAGGCGTCCGCGTGAAGGGCTGCCGCCAGCGCAACTGCCGTGGTGTCGGAACCGCCCCTGCCCAGAGTTGTGATATCGTCGTATTTGTTGATTCCCTGGAATCCTGTAATGATGACGATCTTCTTATTGTCCAGCTCATGACGGATCCTGTCGGAATCGATCCTCTTGAATCTCGCATTTCCATAACTGGATGAGGTGTGCATTGCTACCTGAAATGCATTCAGGGAAATAGATGGAACCCCAAGGGTTGCCATTGCCATGGACATCAGAGCAACAGAGGTCTGTTCTCCCGTTGCCAGAAGCATATCCATCTCTCTTTTGGACGGGTTCGGGTTAATATCCCTTGCCATCTCGATTAAATGATCCGTTGTCTTGCCCATTGCGGAGAGTACCACGACAACGTCGTTGCCGTTTTTGTAATCTTCTACACATCTTCTCGCAACGTTCAAAATTCTTTCTTTGTCGGCGACGGAACTTCCACCGAACTTCTTAACTATCAGCATAACTTCCTCCTAGATGTTTTACCTCTTATTCTTATCCCTGCCTTACGACAAAAACAGATAATCGATCAGCTTATGACCTTCTTCCACAAAGTTATCGGTCTGTGCCGCTTCTCTCTCATTGTAATGCCAGGATCGCTTTCCTTCTTTTCTGCTGTCGTAGAGCAGATATGGTACATTATCCGCGGTATGGGTGCGGATGGAGATCGGCGTTGGATGATCCGGAAGGATCAGGAGACGATACTCTTCTCCTGCGTCATTTAACCCCTGTACGATTGGGCGGATCACCCGCTCATCCAGATTCTCAATGGCTTTCACCTTCTTCTCCACGCTTCCCTGATGTCCCATCTCATCCGGAGCTTCCACATGGACGTATACAAAGTCATAGCCCTCCTCCGTCAATACCTTCACGGCGGCTTCGGCTTTTCCCTCATAATTGGTATGAAGTCCTCCGTTGGCTCCCTCCACGGTAATGACTTTCATGGAAGCTCCTACGGCGATTCCCTTTAATAAATCCACTGCGGAAATCATAGCGCCTTTTTTGCTGGTCTTTTCCTCGAAAGAAGAGAGGGACGGTCTGGTTCCGGCTCCCCAGAACCAGCAGGAATTTGCCGGATGCAGTCCCTTTTTCCTGCGTTCTATGTTGATCGGATGATTGACTAAGATATCATAGCTCTTCTTCATCATCTCTCTTAGATCCGGATTCTCCGGCAGTTTATCTCCGATCTTCTGTCCCAGAACATCGTGGGGCTGAACCAGATCCACTACCTCACCCTGATCCCAGATCAGCAGATGACGATAACTGGTTCCCACATAAAAATGATACTGCTCTGTCTCCAGCTCCTTCCTGACTGCCTCTAAAAGAACTGCCGCGTCCTCCGTACTGATCTCATCAGAACTGTGATCAATGATGGTGCGCTCCTCATAGTTTTCCTCCTCTTCCGAGAGGGTTACGATGTTACAGCGCAGGGCGACATCCGTCTCCTTCATTGGAACGCCGATGCTGAGCGCTTCCAATGGAGAACGTCCCGAATAATATTTTCTCGGATTATAACCGAGGACGGAAAGATTCGCCGTGTCACTTCCCGGCTTCATACCGTCCGGGATGGTGTGTACCATTCCGATCTCGCCGCTCATTGCCAGACTGTCCATCATGGGAGTCCCGGCATATTCCAATGGGGTCTTATCTCCTAACTCTGCGATGGGCTCATCTGCCATTCCATCGCCTAATACTACTATATATTTCACAAAAACTGCCTCCTAACCTACGCGGATCATCTGGATGATACCGCCCAGTTTTTCTGCCTTTTCCAGATAGACTTCCTCGCTCATCTTCTCTGTCACAAATGCGGTCTCATCGGAAACCTCTTTGATCTTTATGAATGCAATATCTCCAAAGATCTCTCTTACCCTGGCTTCCTCCGCTTTCGTGCGGACAAAATAGCTGTTCTCTGCCTTC
The DNA here is from genome assembly GCA_958428365.1 of uncultured Lachnospiraceae bacterium. Lineage (GTDB taxonomy): Bacteria > Bacillota > Clostridia > Lachnospirales > Lachnospiraceae > Maccoyibacter. The sequence goes on from CAUAFT010000008.1 coordinate 12,900, forward strand.
TTGTAATCCAACAGCTCCATTTTCTCCTCGCTGTAAGAGATCATGATATTGCGGTCTATATGTTTTACGATGTCCACAATATCAGCTGCCACGGCACTGGCAGTGGGGAGCTTGCCTGCTCCGCTTCCGTAGAACATAGCGTCGCCCAGCATATTGCCATGAACGAAAATAGCGTTGAATACGTCGTTCACGTTATTTAACGGATGTTCCGCTCCCAACATGAACGGAGCCACCATGGCATAATAGCTTCCATTGCTCATCCTGCTTGTGGCAAGGAGCTTAATGGAACGTCCCATTGCCTTTGCATAGGCAATGTCAATCGGGGTGATCCTGGAGATTCCTTCGGTATGTATCTCCTCAAAGTCTACAGTTTTTCCACAGACTAAGGAGGTCAAGATCGCGATCTTACGGCAGGCGTCGTAGCCCTCCACATCCGCGGTGGGATCTGCCTCCGCATAACCTTTTGCCTGTGCGTCCTTCAACACTTCGTTATAATCGGATCCCTCCACGCTCATCTTAGTCAGCATATAGTTCGTGGTTCCGTTTAAGATTCCCGTGATCTCCTCCACGATATCTGCGGTAAGAGATGTCACCAGCGGACGGATGATCGGGATTCCGCCTCCCACGCTTGCCTCAAATAAGAAGTTCAATTCTTTTTCTTTTGCAATCTTCAAAAGCTCCGCTCCGTGCTTTGCAACCAGAGCTTTGTTGGAGGTGGTGACATGCTTTCCTGCCAGAAGCGCCGCCTTTACAAAGGTGTAAGCCGGTTCCACGCCTCCCATTGCCTCCACAACGATCTTTACTTCCGGGTCATTTTCAATAACCTGATAGTCGTGTACGATCTTTTCCTGAATTGGGTCGTTTGGAAAATCCCTCAGATCCAATACATATTTTACTTCAATTTCTTCTCCTGCGGTCTGTGTGATATGTTCCCGGTTGTTCTCCAGCACCTCTACAACTCCGGAACCGATGGTTCCATATCCTAATACTGCAACTTTAATCATCTTGTCACTCCCTAGCTAATATTTTCAAATAGTGTATTCCTTCATGTTCCTCGATGGTCTCTGTCATCTGCGAGACGTCTCCGGTCTCCGGCAATACGTCGACGCTTAACGTCAGGGATGCAATGCCGTTCACCGGAATACTCTGATGTATCGTTAAGATGTTCGCGTGATATTCCGCCACGGTCCTTAACACCAGAGACAGCAATCCCGGCTCGTCATCCATCTGGATCACCATGGTAATGGTCTTTCCTTTACTGTTTTCATGATAGGGAAAGATATCGTCTTTATACTTATAAAAAGAACTTCTGCTGATTCCCACGCGTTCCGTCGCCTCCTGTACGGATACGACCTTTTCCGATTCCAAAAGTCTTTTTGCCTCCACCACCCGAAGCAGCACGTCAGGCACGGCTTTTTCTTTTAAGACAAAGTATGAGACTTTTTCTTCCATCGTACTCCTCCTGTGTTTGTGTCAGAAATACATTTGTGCTCGTAACAAAGATAATATCACACTTCACCGGGAGAATGCAACCTCTTTGTGGTATTTTTTTACTTAATGTCCCCGCGGCTTTCTGTCCATGTATTCCGGTTCCTTTTTCAGATCCGCATAAAGAAGATCCACAAAGATCACGCCCAGAGGAAGCAGAGCCGCCCAGATGGCCTTTCCCAGAAAAAGCCCGCACAACACTGTGGAGAGGATTCCGCCCAGCACAAAGAGCAGCAGCATTCTGAAATGCAGCGCCGCCCGGTTCCAGTGGGTTCTGTCTCCCCCTTTTCTGACTGCCTTCACAAGGGCAATTCCGGTCTGGCGCAGATGATTTGTACAAAACGTAGTTGCCATAGGCACACCCTGCGCCTGACGGAAGGTATTATACTGCATGGAGCAGATAAAGTTGATTGCCACCTGAGAGATCTGAAACGGCGCGCTCTCCGGCAAAAATCCCAACACGCAGACCACGATCATCTCCACTAAGATCAGTATAGTGTCCCAGCGCACTCCATGTCTCTTTTTCATGGGCTTTGGCAGGGCTTCCGAGACAATGGTTCCTAAAAGATAGGCGCTCATTGGAATCAAATAGTACAGGGCATGGTGCCACTTTCCCTCCCCGACTGCCATGGCAAACAGAACGAAGTTGGCCGTCTGGGCGTTACAGAAGATCCCGCCCCGGATGGAATAGGTATACGCCCCGTAAAAGCCGCCCACAAACATGAGCATGGCAAAGATCCACCCTTTTTCACATTCCAGATAATTTTCTTCCGAATCCTGTGACATCTGTGTCGGTAACTCCTCCTTTTCCATTCAAATTCCACCTCTTTTCCCAAATTCATCTCTTTATTCTACTGCGAAATGTACTTTTCGGCAATATGAAAACGAATACCCGACCTGTCTCAGGCCGGGTATCCCCCAAAAAGTCTGCTATTTCAACGCAATCCATTTTAGATATGCATTCATGAACAAATCGATCTTTCCATCCAATACCCTGTCCGCATTGCCGGTCTCCTCATTGGTCCGATGGTCCTTGACCATGGTATAAGGCTGTAACACATAGGAACGGATCTGGTTTCCCCACCCGATCTCCGTGACGTCTCCACGGATGTCCGCCGCCTTTTTTGCATTCTCTTCCTGCTTTAACAGATAGAGCTTTGCCTTTAACATCTGCATTGCCTTATCCTTATTCATATGCTGGGACCGCTCATTCTGACACTGTACCACGATTCCCGTCGGGAGATGGGTAATACGGATTGCCGATGAGGTCTTGTTGATGTGCTGGCCACCGGCTCCTGAAGAACGATAGGTATCGATCCGGATGTCGTCGTCTGCGATCTCAATATCCAGATCCTCCTCAATGTCCGGCATCACATCACAGGAGACAAAGGAGGTCTGTCGTTTTCCCGCCGCATTGAACGGAGAGATCCGCACCAGACGGTGTACTCCTTTTTCTGACTTCAGATAGCCGTAGGCGTTTTCCCCGCTGATCTGAAAGGTAATGGATTTGATCCCGGCTTCGTCTCCATCCAGAGAATCCAGCACTTCCAACTGATAGCCCTTATCCGCGGCCCACCGGCTGTACATGCGAAAAAGCATCGCCGCCCAGTCGCAGGACTCTGTTCCTCCCGCACCTGCGTGAAGGGAGAGGATGGCGTCGTTTTTGTCATACTCTCCTGATAAGAGTGTCTTGATCCGAAGCTCTTCATAATTCTTTTTTAAGCGCTCCAGTTCTTCCTCAATCTCCGGCAGGATGGACTCGTCATTTTCTTCATAGCCCATCTCTATAAGAGTCTCAATGTCCTCGTAGCCGCTTTCCAACTGACGGTAGACTTCCACGTCGTCCTTATAGCTCTTAAGCTCCTTCATCTTCTTCTGGGAAGTCTCAGTGTCATCCCAGAAGTCCGGCGCCTCCATCTCCCGCTCTAATTCTTCGATCCGCTTTTCTTTATTAGCGAGGTCAAAGTGAATCCCTCACTTCACATAGTGGTTCTTTATAACTGTTTAATTCTGTTTTAAACTGGTCTAATTCTACCAAAATGCCACCTTCTTTCCTTTTTTGAAACTGTTCAGAGGCAAAATGATCTGCATAAAAAATGCAAATCATACTTGCATGAATGATTATCTTTATGCAGGTTAATTTCCCGCATTTAGTTCTGTTTCTAAGACTTCCAACGCCTTTTGAATCTGATTGTCCTTGGACATATCGTAATCTGCGTCCGGGTCTCCGGTATATTCCAGCTCCAGTTCCACATCCGGCTCAATGCCCACCTCATGGATGTAATTACCCTTCGGCGTATAGTATTTTGCCGTGGTCAGCTTGATGGCGCTTCCATCGGAGAGCTGTCTCACACTTTGGACAATGCCCTTTCCAAAAGTCTTAGTCCCGATCAGTGTACCGTACTCATAATCCTTGATGGCTCCCGCAAAAATCTCCGAAGCGCTGGCGCTGTTCTCATTGATGAGGACTGCAAGAGGATACTGCATCTGATTTTCCTCATCTGAGGTGTAATCCTGGCGGTTGCCATACTTATCCTCCGTATAGACGGTGATTCCTTCCGGCAGAATATCATCCAGGATCTCCGTCACTGCGGTTAAGTATCCCCCCGGATTGTCTCTCAGATCCACGATCATCCCCTTCATCCCCTCTTTTTCCAGAGACTCTACCGCTTCCATAAACTGCTGCTCTGTCGGTTCAGAAAATTCTGTGATGGCGATATAACCAATATCATTTTCCAGCATCTGAGAGGTGACCGTGGGCACCTCCACCTTGTCTCTTTCAATATCAAATTCCAGGTAATCGTCACTGCCCTCCCGAAGGATCTGCATATGCACCGTAGTGCCCTGATCTCCGCGGATATGAGTTACCAGCTCCGATAACTCCATCTCGGCCGCAGTGATATCCTCTACTTTGACAATGATGTCTCCGTCCTTAAGTCCCGCTTCCTTTGCCGGGGAACCGTCGTAGACATGGAGAACGCTGACCTGCATAGTCTTGGCGTCCTGACTTAAGATTGCCCCCACTCCATAATAGGTTCCGCTGGTGGACGCCATCATGGAATCGTATTCTTCCTTGGTATAGTAGACGGAATAGGGATCGCCGATCCCCTCAAACAGACCTTTATAAAGACCGTCTGTCAGTTCCTCCGTATCCACATCCTCGTAATAGTAATAATCGATCTGCGCCAAAAGCTCCTTGATCTTCGCCTCGGTACCTGCATCCAGAACCTCCTGGGAATCCGAAGAATCTTTATCGATCAGACTGACCACATACTTGCTTCTCACTCCAAAAAATACCAGCAGCAGGATCAGACCCAGGATCACTATTCCAATGATCCCTCCGATCAGCGCCCCTTTTTTGAATCCGTTTTTTTCCTGCGGTACTTTCTGTTCTTCCATTTCTTCCATAAAATTCAGTTCCTTTCTATGTAGTCTGTGTTCTGTCCCGCCCGGTTCTCCTGTTTTAAACGATGACACGATAACACGTTTCCTCTTGGCTTTTCCATTCAATATATGAATTGTACGTTCCATTTATCAATGAATCTGCCTGTTTATCCCACATAGCCCCATGGACTCACATAGGAACCATTCAGCGTCACTCCAAAATGCAGGTGGTTTCCTGTGGAATATCCGGTGCTTCCCACTTTTGCAATGACCTGTCCCTTGGATACCGTCTGCCCCGCCGATACCAGCAGCGAAGAAGCATGCATATAGACGGTACAGAGTCCTCCGCCATGATCTATGATCACATAGTTTCCGGCGCTGTTACTGTAAGTCGCTACGATGACCTTTCCTCCGTCTGCCGCAACGATGTCTGCGCCGTAGGCGGCGCCGATATCAATGCCCTTGTGATCGGAGGATGCTCCGCTGGTAGGGGATTCCCTCGGACCGTAATCACTGGTGATCCTGCGGCTGCTTGGGCAGGGCCAGGTCATGGTTCCCGTTGCCTGTCCGGCAGCGGAAGCCTGTTGTGTCTGATCCGCCTGTCCCGTATCCGCTGCTGGCTGGGATCCCTCTTGTGTCCCACCGCTGGCTTCGGCAGCCTGCTGCTGAGCTGCCGCCTGCTGTTCTGCCTCCGCCTGCGCTGCTGCCGCCTGGGCTGCCTGGATCTGGGCAATCACCTCATTCTGCGCCTGTATCTCCGCCTCATATGCCTTTGCCACAGTCTCGGCGTCGGTGAGATCTTCGGACACATCTGCCAGCTCGCCTTTTTTCGCCGCCTCTAAGGCTGCCACCGCCTGCTGTTCCTCCTGAACCTTCGCCTCAAGACTCTGGAGCGAACTGTATTCTTCCTCCAGGGTCTCCTGTGCGGTTGCAATGGTGTCTTGTGTATTCTGATATTCCTCCAACATTTTACGGTCATATTGTGAAATCTGTGTGATATACTCTGCGGTATTCAAAAAATCTGCAAAGCTCTCAGAGGAAAACAGTAGTTCTATATAGGAAGACTGTCCGTTCTCATAGAGAAACTGGATCCTCTTTTTCATCGCCTCATATTGCTGCTCTTCCTTGGTCTGCGCCTCACTTAACGCTGTCTCCGTATCGGCAATGGCGGTTCGTTTTTCCTGAAGCTGGGATTCCAGATCCTTTATCTTCTCAGATATCTCGCTCAACTGCTCGTCCAGCTTGTCCACATCGCCTTGAATATCCTCTTTGGAGCCTTCCAGCGATTCGATCAGCTTCTTCGCTTCCTCCAGATCATTTTCCAGCGACTCCTTTTCCTTCTGCGCCTCTTCCGCGCTCTTGGCATAGGTTCCCAGCACCGGAGCTGTGCAAACCACCAGAGCAAGGGACGCCGCAATCAGCCTATTTCTTCTTTTCATAGCAAATTCTCCTATAAACCGGGAAAAACAAGGGGCTGCCCGTTTTTTTCAGGCAGTCCCATCCAACTATACATTCAAATGTCTCTTCGTGGTGATCCGGCTTCCAAGGAATCCGATTCCCACACCCAGAAGAAGGGCTACCGGAACCAACACCTTAAACACCTGTCCCACAGGGAGGAAATTCAGCATACTGCTTAAGAATACGAACTTCTCCGCCACATAGGAGATCACACTGCTGTATACAAAATAAAGCAATATCAGCGGAAGCACCGAGCCGATCAGCCCGATCATCACTCCCTCCACAATAAACGGCGCGCGGACAAAGTAATCCGTCGCTCCGATCAGCTTCATAATAGCGATCTCCTCCCGACGCACGGAGATACCCGTCCGGATGGTGTTACTGATCAGGAACACTGCCACTGCGATCAGAATTAAAATAATTCCCGCTGAGATGTATCCGATCAGAGAGTTCAGATCCGAGAGAGTGTTCGCGGCTAGCTCCGACTGATGAACCTCCCGCACACCGTCCAGGGACTCTAAATACGTCACCAGAGCCTTCTGCATGGACACGTCGTTCAGATAGATCTCGTAATGCGCGGAATTTGCCAGCGGATTGTCATCCTCAAATCCCTGTGCCGCCTCGGCATTTCCCTTAAAGTACTCCTTCTGGAAGTCCTCCCAGGCTGCCTCCGCAGACACATAATCGTATCTTGCTACCTCCGCACGCTTCTTGATCTTATCTCCGATCTCGTCAATCTTTTCCTGCTCGATTCCCTCCTCGAAGAAAACGGTGACTGCCACCCCTTCCTCCGCAGTCTTTACCATGGTCTTAAAATTCGTCACCACAGAAAAGAAAATACCAAACAGAAAAATACAGGCTGCCATTGTGGCAATGGATGCGAGGGAGAACATCTTATTTCTGCCGATATTTTTCATACCCTGTTTTACTGAATATAAAAATGTACTAAATCTCATTTGTGCCACCTAAATCCTCGTCGCTGACCACGACGCCTTTCCGCATGGTAATGACACGCTTTTTCATTGCCTTTACGATATCCAGATTGTGGGTTACCACAACCACCGTCGTCCCTCTCTCATTGATCTCCTCTAAGAGCTTCATGATCTCCCAGGCATTGTTCTCATCCAGGTTTCCCGTAGGCTCATCCGCCAGCAGGATCTTCGGCTCATTGACCAGGGCGCGGGCAATGGCTACCCTCTGCTGTTCTCCACCGGATAGCTGCCTTGGCAGGGATTTGTACTTTGCCGCAAGCCCCACCATAGATAACATCTGCGGCACTCGGCTTTTCATAGTCTTGGTGCTGGTTCCTATGACTCTCTGGGCAAACGCCACATTCTCATACACATTCCGATCCTTCAACAGACGGAAATCCTGAAAGACAACTCCGATGTTCCGGCGCAGCTTCGGGATCTGTTTTCTCTTCAGCAATCCGATATCCTGACCATTGATATAGATTTTCCCGGATGTGGGTTCCAGTTCTTTTAACAGCAGGCGGATAAAGGTGGACTTTCCCGAACCACTCTCACCGACCACAAAGACGAACTCCCCCTCCTCAATATGAAGACTGGCATCGTTCAAGGCCGGTATTCCTGCCGAGTACGCTTTACTGACATGTTCAAGCTTAATCATGTGTGCCTCCTGATGTTCTAGTAATCTAATGACTCCATGTACTCCATGTATTTTACTACCATAAGAGCAATCTTAAATGTGATCGCATCCTCAAAAACGCGAAGATCCAGTCCGGTACTCTTTTGTAATTTATCCAGACGATAGACTAATGTATTCCTGTGAATATAGAGCTGTCTGGAAGTCTCTGAGACATTCAGACTGTTCTCAAAAAACTTATTGATGGTGGTCAGGGTCTCCTCGTCAAAATCATCCGGCGACTTTCCATCGAAGATCTCCTTGATAAACATCTTACAAAGAGGGATCGGAAGCTGATAGATCAATCGTCCGATACCCAGAGCCGAATAGGCGATCACTTCCTTATCCTCGAAAAAGATCTTGCCAACATCCAGCGCCATTCTCGCTTCTTTATAGGAGCGGGAGACCTCTTTTATCTCATTTACAATGGTTCCGTAAGCAATATGTATATTGCTGTTGGTATCGCTGCGGAAGAGATTCAAAATCACGTCCGCCGTCTTCTTCAGATCATCATAGGTCTCGCTGTCCGCCAGCTCTTTTACCAGTATGATATTCTTTTCATCCACCTCGGTCACAAAGTCTTTGGATTTGCCACCGAAAAGACCTCTGACCTTTTCCAGCTCATTTCCATCCTTCTCCCGACTGGTCTCTATTATAAATACCACACGTCGCACTTCCGTATCAATATGAAGTTTCTTGGCACGGTTGTATATATCTACCAAAAGCAGATTGTCCAATAACAGATTCTTGATAAAGTTATCCTTATCAAACCGTTCCTTATATGCCACCAGAAGATTCTGAATCTGAAAACTTGCGATCTTCGCGATCATATAAACATCGTCGCTGTCCCCGTTCGCCAGCAGAATATATTCCAACTGATGCTCGTCAAAGACCTTAAAAAACTGACAGCCCTGTACTACCTGGCTGTCTGCCGGGGATTCCACGAACGCCGCCGCCGGTCCGATGTACTTATCCGCATCCGGAAAAGTGGTGGCTAACACCTTTCCCTCCGTATCAATAATACATAGATCAATCCGGGTAATTCCCTTCAATCCGTCTATGGTACTCTGTAAGATTTGATTTGAGATCATAATTTACGCCCTTTCTCTCAATTTCGTCTATGCAAAATTCACAATAATTTCCTGTGATTTTTAACAAAAACGACCTAGTTATTTTATATTTTAATGCAAAAGTCCAAAAAAAGAAAGAGTAAATGTGCTTTTTTTATGCTAATATTCCAAAAATCCCTCTCCGAGTACCTCTCTCGCATCCGTAACGATCACAAAGGCATAAGGATCGATCTTCGCCACGATATCCTTTAATTCCACGATCTCCTTTTTAGATACCACACAGTAGAGTACCGTCTTGTGATCCCCGGAATACATCCCGGTTGCCTCCAACCCGGTCAGTCCCCGGTCCAGCTCCGTCATAATGGCGTCTGCGATCTCCTTATAATGTTCCGTGATGATGAAGGCCGCTTTGGAATATTTCATACCCTCCATCAATGCATCCGAAACCTTGGAGGTAATGTAGATCGCCACCACCGCATAGAGTGCCGGCTTCAATCCAAAGACATAGAGTCCGGCTAAGACCACGATTCCATCAATGACCTGTAAGATCTGTACCACAGAGTAATGTCTCGCATATTTCTGGATCAGGGCGGATACCATATCGGTTCCTCCGGTGGTCCCCTTCGCCAATAATACGAATCCAATTCCGATTCCGGTAATCACTCCTCCGAAGATCGCCGCTAACATATAATCCCCCTGCGTCAGATCCACCGAAGGGATCACATAGAGCCAAAAAGATAGAAGAACTGTACCGATGGCAGTTCTTCCTATAAATCGCTTCCCTTTTATCTTTAATGCCGCAAAAAACACCGGAACATTCAACGCCAGGTTCGTAAGCCACAGTGGAATTCCACCATTCACGATCCCTGCGGTCATCCTCCTTATAATAATGGCGATACCGGAAAAACCTCCCGTCACCAGTCCCACCGGTTCAAAAATACACTGGAGCGCAAACGCCATCAGCCCGGTGCCCACGAAAATAAACAGATAGTCCAGATACCACGGACGGCTGTTTAATATCTTCATCTTCATTTCTACTCATCACCTTTATCCTGATATTCTTCCATCTTTTTCAACAGGGTGTGCTTGTGGAAGAAGTTCTTCAAAATCTTTTTCACGAATGATTCCGTCCGAAACTCTGTGTAGTTTCCAAGTCCAAACCACACCTTTGCCCCCATCTTGCTCTTATACTCCATCAGGAACTCCTCCTGACGCGGGGTAGGGAGGATCGATACCACCACATCGGCGGTCTCACCGTTCACTTCATTAATAATATTCTCAAGATCCCCCTGGCATTCCTCCAACGCAGCGCTGCCCACAATGCTGATCTTCGGATATTCTTCCTCAAGAAACTCCAGAAGCATCTCATTGTGCTCCGCTTTTTCTCCAAGGATATAGACCTTCTTCCGATTCCGAACCACACGCTTTAAAAATTCATAAAAAAATTCATGCTCTGTGGTCTCCCTGAGCCTTTGAGGGGTGGCAGTATTCGCCGCCGCTAAGATCTCTTTCTCTCCGATCACCGTCAGATCCATCTCACGGATCGCCTGCGCCACCACCTCGTTGCTCTCAGCGTCCGTTAACATCTTCATGGTAACCGTCTCTATGGTATTTAAAGAGCTTTCGTTCAGATACCCTTCCGCTAAAAGAATTGCTTCCCGCACAGAGTAGTTGTCCACCTCCAGCCCCAATATCTCAATCTTTTTTCTCATCTCTACACCTATTATTCTTAATCTGGTTCATAATATACATGAGTATATCAAAATACCCTTTAGATTTCAAGGAAGAATCTATTCTGTATATTTCTTACATCTTTTTTACATTTTCTGATAACTCCTGTAATATTTTTACTTTAAAAAAGTCAAGATTTTTTCTTCTTTTTTTCCAAAACATATCAACTTTATTATTTGTGTACAAAACCTCTGTTCTCTTTTTTATCCTATGTAAACCTCTGATTTGTCCCTCTTTTATGTGGATAACGTTCATAACTTCGTGTATAACTCCGATTTTTCGCTATTTTCAATATTTTTGATGTTGATAACTTTTTTTCGGGAATTTGAGTTTTTTGACTTGGAATTTTAAAAAAGCTGTTTCTTTTGTGCAAATTGCATATTGGGCTTCGGGGAGGACCTGCCGGATTCATTTTGGCTTCTGAGATTCGAAAGACAATTCTACAGAAAAATTCAGATTATTAGAATAAAGAGCTGCGCCAAACACAGTCGTTTGAGGCAAATTCCGCCTGCGAATGCGCATCCTCACGAAACGTTGTTATTGCATAGAAAATCCAGAGGAATTCCCTGTGCAATAACAAAAGACTGCCATTTCGAAAAATGACAGTCTTATAATTTACTTAAAAAATTCTTCTAACGGTAATGATGCTTCTGTAAGCCGCCGGAGAGGTGAACTTGATTCCGCTTTCCGGTGTACTTGCATGTACGATGGTATTATTGCCCACATAGATTGCAACATGACCGCTGTAGCATACGATATCGCCCGGCTGCATATCTGACTGGCTTACCTCATATCCAACGCTTCTCAATGCGCTTGAAGAATGTGGAAGTGAGATTCCAAATGCCGCATAGACACTCATTACGAATCCGGAACAGTCTGCTCCGTTGGTTAAGCTTGTACCACCATAGACATATGGATTACCCACAAACTGGCTTGCATAGCTTGCAACTGCAGATCCACTTGCTCCTGAAGGTGCTGAATAGCTTGCAGATGATGAGCTGCTGGAGCTTGAACTGGAAGCCGCACTGGAACTGGAACTTGAGCTGGAACTGGAGCTTGCCGCTGATTTTCTGGCTGCCTCCTCGGATGCCTTTTTCGCTGCTTCCTCTGCTGCCTTTCTCTCAGCCTCTTCCTTTGCAAGTCTTGCCTCTTCCTCTTCCTTGGATTCTGCTTTTACATACTCGGTAGTAAGGGTGACATAATCAGTAGAAACATAGCCTTCGCCCTCTTCCATGCTGACCTTGACCCATCCGTCTACTTCCTCGGATACCACAAGGTCGTCACCGCCTGGAACCAGTCCTAAAACGGATGACTCCATGGAAGCCTCTGTACGAACCTTTAAGGTCTCTGTATTTACCTTGGCATATCTCGTTCCAACGGATTTTGCCAACTCTTCATCTCCAACTACTACAAATTCTTTTTTTACATATCCGGTCACGTTTCCGGAAGTGATCTTGTACCAGCCGTTCTCTTCGCCTTCTACGGTTGCGGCAGAATTATCATAGAGCTTTCCTAAGACTTCGCCCTCTTCACTTGCGGCACTGCGGACATTCACATAGTTGTCCACCTGCGCAATAGCGATATCGGCATATTCTGACTTTACAACCGGAGTCTCATTTTCCTGCTTCTCGCTGGTCTCTTCCTTCGCCTCTGTCTCCTTTGTATCCGCAGCTTCAACATTCTGGCTGTCGGAGATTGCTTTTGCAAAAGAAAGTGTACCGCCTGCAACTGTGGATTCTGAGGTGATACTGCTGATACTGCTGCTCAAGTCGTCTGTCAAACCTGCCGCCGGCGCTGCGTTTGCAACCATGGTAGAACCTGCTAACATTACTGCGCTTGCCAAACAACATGTCCGTATTCTCAATCTGTTACGATTCATCTGTGCCTCCATTACAATATATGCATAAGTTTTTTACATTTGTTACAAATTTATTACACGGTAATTATAGCAAAGCCATACTATACTGTCAACCCCAAGATATTGGAAGTTTCTTCCTGCTCCCCTACATCTCGTACAGATACCGCTCTAAAGATGTGACCGCATTAGCGCCGTCGGAGGCGGCTGTGATGACCTGACGCAGCTGCTTTGTCCGAAGATCTCCGGCTGCAAATATTCCCGGCTGGTCTGTCACTCCGTCTTCCCCGGCAAGGATATATCCGTTTTCATCCATCCCCACGATCTCCCGGAATGCCTCCGTATTGGGCTGTATTCCCACGGCGATGAAAACACCGTTCACCGCAAGTTCCGCTGTCTCTTTTTTCTCCTTATTATATATAAGAAGTTTTTCCACCTGATCCTCACCCCGGATCTGCTCCACCGTGGTATTCCAAAGGATCTCGATATTCTCAGTCTCTTTGATCCTCTCCTGCAAAATCTTTGCTCCCCGCAGAGCATCCCTGCGGTGGATCAGGTACACTTTCTTACAGATGCGGGATAAAAACAGGGCGTCCTCCAACGCGACATCTCCTCCTCCCACCACTGCCGTGATCTTTTCCTTAAAAAAGGCTCCGTCACAGGTGGCGCAGTAGGAGACTCCCATCCCCAGAAGCTCCGTTTCCCCCGGAACTCCCAACTTTCTGTGGGAAGCGCCGCTGGCCAGGATCACCGCCCTGGCCTCGTACTCCCCCTTATCCGTCACAACGATCTTCTTTTTCTCCTCCTGCCGGATGGTGCCGACCTCCGCCGTCACAAACTCGCAGCCCATGGCATCCGCATGGGAACGGAACTTCGTGCCAAGCTCAAAGCCCCCCACCCCCGGTATCCCCGGATAATTGTCCACCTCATAGGTATTTAAGATCTGCCCGCCGCTCATCGGGGCTTTTTCCAGCACCAGTGTCTTTAACTTCGCCCGCTCCGCATAGATTGCAGCGCTTAAGCCTGCCGGACCGCTTCCTATTATAATCACATCATACATCATATGACTCTCTCCTTTTTTCTGATCTGCCTTTCCATTCTTATTTCCAGGCAGTGCCATTTCCACTTATTGTAACATCTTTCCCAAAAAACCTCCATCCTATTTCAGAAAATATATTGCGCTTTTTCCGTTTCGGACGTACAATGAAATCACAGAGAAAGGTGGTGCCGATATGGATATAGGAGCTCTTAGTACCATTGCATTGAACCAGCTCTCCTGGGACACCTCTCCATCGGATATCGGAGTTGCGATCCTGGGAAAACAGCTGGACATGAGCCAGCAGCTGGGAGATGAGATGGTAAAAGCACTGGAACGTTCAGTGACCCCACATTTAGGCGGCAACATTGATGTTTCTGTGTAAACAGACAGAAGCCTGCGAGAATCCCCTGTTCTTCAGAACGGGACATCTCACAGGCTTCCTGTGTCTCTATCTATGATCTAAATTAATTCATTTTTTCGTAAAATGCTTCCTGTCACAGTCGGGATGCAAGCTCCAACATCACCATAACGATCACCGCCAATAAAATTCCAATAAGGAGGGGAATGGAAAAGAGCTTTTCCTTCGCCTGTCCCTTCCAGTCTGTCCGAAAATTCTCCAGCCTTCCGTTCTTTTTCGCAAGGTGTACCCAGATTGCCACAGCCCCCGCCGTGGTAAACACTGCGATCACGATCCAAAAGACGGTTCCCATCAACAGCATCTGCGGATCGTCCACAATGGCGCTGCTCTGCGCTGCCGCCTCGTTCAGACTGCCTCCCTGAACATTATCTGTCACCGCCATCAACAGAACGGAGTTGAGATTCAAAACAAAATGGCAGATCATAGAAGTCCAGATACTTCCCGTCGCCTCCACTGCCATCGCCAGGATCATTCCAAAGACGAAGGTATAGAGGAACTGGTTAAAGTTCATATGCATACATCCGAATAAAAAGGCACTTAAAACAACACCTTTCCAGAGACTACTTTTTTTATAAGTCTGAAATAACAGTCCCCGGAATACAAATTCCTCCACACACGCTGGAAGTACCGCTATGAAAAGAACGTTCCAGAGCATACTCTGCTCCTGCATCACGGTGGTCATCTGTGCCGTGGTATTGTCCACGAAGAACATGGTCAGGAGATTCATCACCACCAAGAGCGGATAAAAAAGATAGGTCATCACCACGGTGAGCAATGCATCTGACAGCCTGATCTTCCGATATGGGATCAATTCTCCCACCTTCATTCCCGCTATCTTAATATAGAAGAAAGACGGCAGGAATACCGTAAGCTGCGCCAGAAAAAGATCCACATAAAACGAAAAACCAAAAAAGCTGCTGACAATGGATCCGAAAACACTGAGCAGTATATATAAGATCACGGTTATGAGAAACGTGCGGTTTGCACCTTTATTTGTCGTCATATCCTCTCCTGTTATCTGATGGCAACAGCCTCTACTTCCAACAACACATCTTTTGGCAGACGCGCCACTTCCACACAGCTTCTTGCCGGGAAATCAGAGGTAAAGAACTCTTTGTATACGTCGTTGATGGTTCCAAAATCATCCATTTCCTTAATAAATACGGTGGTTTTTACCACGTTATCCATGGAAGTTCCAGCCGCTTGCAGAAGATTGGACAGATTTGTCATCGCCTGCTTTGCCTGAGCGGCGGCTCCCTGTGGGATCTCCCCGGTCTTTGGGTCTACCGGGATAACGCCGGAGGTGTATACCATTCCGTTTACTTCGATTGCCTGTGAATACGGTCCGATGGCTGCCGGTGCATTCTGTGTACTGATTACTTTTTTCATCTTGTTTTCCTTCTTTCTTCCATGCTGGTATGTTATTTTATGATACGAATCCCCTTTTCGGTGATCTCGATCCTGCGTTCCTTATAGAGATGGCCTACCGCCCGTTTAAATGCATTTTTGCTAAGCCCCGTCTCTCTTTTTATGATCTCCGGGGAGGCCTTATCATTAAAAGGCAGGACTCCGGCATACTCCTCGATCACGGAGAGCACTTTTTCCGCATCCGGATCGATCTGTAAATATGCCTTTTCCCTAAGAGTCAGGTCCAGCTTGCCATCCGGCTTCACCTTGGTCACTCTCGCTTCCACAATATCCCCGATCCGAAGGAAACTGCAATCCTCATGTCTTGGAATCATGGCGGAATAGCGGTCGTCCACTGCCACAAAGGTTCCAAAATTCTCACTGAACTCGTAGATCCTTCCCTCTACCTTATCTCCGATCCGATACGGGGAATCGGTAGATAAGAGATCATAGATGCCCTTCATCGTGGCGCAGAGCCTGCGGCTCTTATCAATATAAAGGGTCACCAATATCTCATCTCCTGCCTCCACCTTTCTTGTCATTTCCTTAAATGGCAAAAACAGATCCTTTTCCAGTCCCCAGTCCAGGAAGGCTCCGATCTTTCCGATCTCCAGCACTTCCAAAACTGCCAGCTTTCCCAGTTCCAGCTTCGGCGTGTGGGTGGTGGCGATCATCCGGTCTTTGGAATCCTTATAGAGAAAGACCTCCAGGGTATCTCCAGCCCCAATGCCCTCAGGCACCTGTTTTGCCGGGAGCAAGACCCTGGTCTCATCCTCTTTTTTATCCGCCAGATAAACGCCAAAATCCACCTTTTTCACAACGGTCAGTTCCTGATATTCTCCTAATTTAATCATTCTTTCCTCCGAAAAATTCTATCACAGCGTAAGGATTCTTCTCCTCGTCCGCCAGCGCCACTGTGACCTTTTCCTCCTGCCTCTCCACAAGGGGATACAGGACGTCTCCCAACATGGCGGCTTTTCTGTATTCCACCCTAAGCTCCCTGATCCGAAAGTCCTTCGGCAAAAATTCCTCGGCGATCAGCACATATTTTCCATTGTTCACATGGTGGTTGGTATCAATACAGAAGCGGTGCACCGGGATCGGTTCCTTCGGGAGCAGAGACTGCGGCACTTTGATCTTTCTTGGAGCCCGCTCCATAGGATATGGCTCGTCCAGTTCATAAGCCTTTGCCACTTCCTGGGGGATCCGCTTTGGTCTTCCGGTGTCGGTGTCCACAAAGATCCAGTTGGAATTGGCATAGACCAGCACACGCCCTTCCTCATTTTTTAACAGAAAGTTGCGCAGACCGTACAATCCCTTGAACTCATAGGGCAGGGTAGAGACTGTAATCTTTTCTCCCAGCTTTGGATATTCCTCAACGACGATCTGCCAGGACGCCAAAAGCCAGGCGCTCTGCTGCCTTTTTAACTCCTCAATTCCCCCTCCCACGCTTTCCGAATGGAAGGTACCGCAGTCCTGAAAATAATCCAGGATCGAGACCAGCTTGAGCTTCCGCTCCTCGTCCACCTCACTGTAGCGCACCCGCGCATCCATCTGATACATAAAAATCTCCCGTCTTTCTTATAATGTATAAAGAATCTCGCTACGCGGGATTCTCTCCTGCGGTGGGTCGCCCAGCGACATAATTCCCTTCCACCGCAGTGCGTTCCTTTTTTATGATATGGGAAATTCCAATAAAATTTCCTATATCATAAAAAAAGCACTATTTATAAATAGTGCTTTTCCAAAAACTGGCCCACAAGGATTCGAACCTTGAAATGACGGAGTCAGAGTCCGTTGCCTTACCATTTGGCGATGGGCCAACATTGCGTCAACAATGGGTATTATATATGATATTATTCATAAAATCAAGCACTTTTTAAAAAATTTTTAATTTTTTTTCAATCATCGCAAAAACCACCTCTTCTTCCCAGATAATTTCTGCTTTTCCTCCGGTCCCCTCGGTCAGTTCCTTTTCGATCCTATCCTTCTGCTCCAGCGAAACCACGATCTGCATACAGACATCTTCCTTATATATAGTGTCCGCCACTGCCACCTGGTTCTGACCCAAAATATACTGGATCTTTCCAACGCCATTGTAATCTGTCTCAATGGTTCCAAGCATTCCCTTTTGCTTTGTGACAAGAGTACAGTCCGCCAGGCCCTCCTGAACTGCTTTCTGATACGCCCGAACCAGACCTCCGGTTCCCAAAAGCACTCCTCCGAAATAGCGGGTCACCACCACCGCGGCATTATGGATCCCCTCCCTCAGCAGCACTTCCATCATAGGGCGTCCGGCGGTTCCGCTGGGTTCTCCATCATCGGAACAGCGCTGTAATTCCTGCCTGCCGCCGATGACATAGGCGTAACAGTTGTGCCTCGCATCCCAGTATTTTTTCTTCATGTCCGCAACAAAGGCCAGGGCTTCTTCCTCTGTCTCCACCGGAACGACGGTTGCGATGAAGCGGGATTTTTTTTCCACGATCTCTCCTCTGCCCTCCCGGTACACTGCCTGATAACTGTTTTCTTCCATCGGTATCTCCTGTCTTTTAACCTCTTTTTCCTGTCAATCGCAATCACATTATACCCATATTTTCCACTTCCGTAAATAGGAAAAACCGCAAAATGAGATTATGCTTTATTCTTATGGCTTTTTTTGGTATAATGTGTATTAATATGGACTAAGACTAATTATAAAGGAGGTCTGTTATGAACTATGGAAGAAACCGCACATCGAAAAAAGAGAAGGATCTGACTTCTAAGAATAGCATGGCGCGCAAGAAATTCCGTGTTACTTTTTTGAAAGCGTTTCTCATCTGTTTCCTAGCAGCGATCGTAATCGGAGTCATTGCCATAATCGGCATGGTGAGGAGTGTAATCAAATCCGCTCCGGACATTGATGATATAGATGCCACCCCTACAGGCTATCTGTCTACGGTATTGGACAGCGACGGGAACGAGATCGCAACCCTGGTTGCTTCCGGTTCCAACCGCGTCTACGTTACCATTGATGAGATCCCCAAGGATCTGCAGCATGCTTTTGTTGCCATTGAGGACGAGCGTTTTTACGATCACAACGGTATTGATCTTCAGGGAATCGTCCGAGCTGCTTTCAAAGGCATCACAAGCGGTCACTTTTCAGAGGGTGCGTCTACTATCACACAGCAGCTTTTGAAAAACAACGTGTTTACAAGCTGGACCAGCGAATCTTCTTTTTCCGAAAAACTGGAACGTAAGATTCAGGAACAATACCTTGCCGTTCAACTGGAAAAGAACGTGGACAAGGACTGGATTCTGGAAAATTATCTAAATTCCATCAATCTGGGACAGAATACCCTGGGTGTACAAGCCGCCTCCAAGCGATATTTCAACAAGGATGTATCGGAGCTGGATGTATCGGAATGCGCTGTGATCGCAGCCATCACCCAGAATCCCAGCAAGTATAATCCGGTGACGAATCCCGATGAAAACGCCACCCGACGCAAGAAAGTGTTAAAAAACATGCTGGAACAGGAATATATCTCCCAGAAAGAATACGATGCCGCCTTAAAGGATGACGTATACGACCGAATCCAGGTTGCCAACCTGGAGGTTGCCGATGACAATGTCACTTCCTATTTTGTGGACGCTTTGACCGATCAGGCGATCCAGGCTCTGATCGACGAAAAGGGTTATACCGAGACCCAGGCCTATAAAGCTCTCTACAGCGGAGGACTTACCATCTACTCCACTCAGGACAGCAGCTTACAGGCGATCTGTGACGAGGAAGTCAATAATTCCGCCAATTATGTGGGCGATCCGGAGTATTCCTTCTCCTACCGCCTGACGATCCAGAAAGCGGACGGCAGCTATGAAAATTACAGTGAGCAGACTATGCTCTCCTACTATCAGGCAGAGGACAGCAGCTATGACATTGACTTCCCAAGCCAGGAAGCCGCTGCCGCTGCCATCGAGGAATATAAAAACGCCATGTTGGAGGAGGGGGATACCATCCCGGAAGGAGGAGAATCTGTCTCCTATACCTTACAGCCCCAGACAGCCCTGACTCTGATCGATCAGAGCACCGGGGAGGTGAAGGCTCTGGTGGGCGGCCGCGGCGAAAAGACTGCCAGCAAGACCTTAAACCGCGCCACCTCCACACCGAGACAGCCAGGTTCCACTTTTAAGGTCATTGCAGCTTACGCTCCGGCGCTGGATTCTTCGGGAATGACCCTTGCCACCGTTCAGGATGATGCTCCATATTCCTATGCCAACGGTACCTCCCTTAGAAACTACAACAATCAGTATCTGGGATTTACCACCATCCGGGAGGCGATCACCGATTCCATCAATGTGGTGACGGTAAAGACTCTGACGGAGATCGGCACTCAGGTAGGTTACGACTATCTGGAGGACTTTGGGTTCACCACTATCGTGCCGGAGGACAACACACAGTCCCTCTGTCTGGGCGGTCTCACAAAGGGCGTCTACAATCTGGAGCTGACTGCGGCTTACGCCACCATCGCTAATAACGGAACCTATACGAAACCGAGATTTTTTACCAAGATCTTAGACCACGACGGCAATGTCCTTGTGGACAATACGCCTCAGACCCACACGGTGTTAAAAGACACCACCGCATGGCTTCTGACCTCCGCCATGAAGGACGTTATGACCTCCGGTACCGGAGTTGCCGCCAATATCAGCAGTATGCCGGTAGCCGGAAAATCGGGAACTACCACGAAAGACCGCGACTCCCTCTTTGCCGGTTTCTCTCCATATTATACCTGCGTGGTCTGGGGAGGCTACGACGATAACATGCCTCTTAGCAACACCCGGTACACGAAGAATGTCTGGAAGGCGGTTATGCAGCGTGTCAACGAGGGACTGGAATACAAGGACTTCGAACAGCCGTCGGGCATTGTCACTGCAAGAGTCTGCAAGAAATCCGGCAAGTTAGCGGTGGAGGGTGTCTGTGACTGCGACCCGCGGGGAAATCAGGTCTACACCGAATATTTTGCGGAGGGCACGGCTCCTACGGAGATCTGCGACCACCATGTACAGGCTACCATCTGTACAGAATCCGGCAAGATCGCCAATGAGTTCTGCCCGGAGGAAGTAAAACAGACGGGAATCTATATCATTGGCGGTTCCCCAAATTCGGGAGACGGACCATACCTTCTCTCGGATGAGCTGGCTAACTCCATCTGCGATATCCATACTTCCGCAACGGACTTCCTGGATTCGCTGGAAAACATTAACGGAATTTTAAGCGGCAGCTCGGACGATTCGGAGAATGAAGAGAAAAAGGACGGAGAGAACGAGAAGGACAAGGATCAAAAGCCTGAGGATAGCAATAAAGCACCTGAGACCCCAGGGGATAACCCTTCACCGGACGCTGAAGAATAGCGAAATGACCGCAGACGAGAAACAAATATATATCAAAAAGGATGTCACATACAGATGCGACATCCTTTTTTCTATTAAAGTATAGTCCAAGGTCGGTTCCTCACCTTCATCCGGTATACATTCTCATTTTCCACCACCTGATAGTCGCAGAAATCCACCATCTCCTCCACTGCTGCTTCCACGATCTGACGTTTTTCTCCCAGCATTCCCATCTCCTGATTCTCCCTCTCCCAGATTCCAGCAGGCAGGGTAATGGAAAGAACCGCTGTCAGCCTCTCCGCCTCTCTCGCGGAGATCTCAATCTTGACACTGCAATCTTTAGAGATATCCCAATACTGTCTGATCAGCATCCAAAGAGACGTATAGAGAATCCCCAGAGACGCCTTGGAGCAATCCGGCTCCCGGCATTTGCAGGTAAAGGCAAATTTCTTACAGCCCTCGCCAAGAACAAACTCCTCTTCCAGCCTCTTTTCCACTTCTTTCAGGCTGTCACATGGTTTTTCCAGGATCTCCCCGGCGGCGTCCAGGAACTTTTTCTCATAATGGATCAGGGACTTCTTTTCCTCCGAGGGCAAAGACTTCCCCGCCAGGCGAACCGTCTCCTGTATCAACCTCTCCGAAAAGATCAGGAACTGACGGTGCCCTCTCTTCTGATAATCCAGAATCCGATTCTTCTCCTCAATGCCCTTCTCCCGCTGGGCAGTCTGTTGTTCCACTTCCTTTTCCAGATCTCTGTGGGCAAGGTTCATCTGATAGACCATAAAAGCCTCCTCGATAGCTGGCAGCATCTCCATCTGATAATTCGCCGGGCTTAAGAATACCCGAAAGATATTCCGGTTATCCAGCAAAAAGATGAGCTGTCCCCTGGTCAGAGTATAGGTGTAGACGATACAGACCGTATCGGGATGAGAGAGACTCATATATTTTATGATCTGCTCCCCGTCATATCCCTTCAAATACATATCCAGGATCACTACCCCGTAAGTATTCTGTTTTAACAGGATTCCCGCATCATATCCCGTCTGTGCCGTGTCGATATCGAATTTTCCATCCGGCATAGCAAGCAAAAATTCACTGATCTCTTCTTTGCTGCGATTGATAAATAACAGCTTTCTTTCCATACCTTCACCTCCTTTACGGCGCTATATCAAGAATGGTATAATGTCTAACGACATTATACCATACATCCATCAAAAGTTTCAACGAAGGCAGTCTTAAGGCTCTGCACACGGGAAAAGACCCGGCATAATGCCGGGCCTTCTCTCATTGATGTATATACACTAAGGGGATTAGATATTCACTAATCTTTCCTAGATTAGTGCATTTTCATGCACACTACTCCACATCCCGTAAAGCAGCTCTTCCCTCTTCGCCTGTACGAACCTTGACAACCTGTGCCACGTCGTATACAAAGATCTTTCCATCTCCGATATGTCCTGTATAGAGGGCCTTCTTGGCAGCCTCGATCACATCTTCTACCGGAATCTTTCCTACTACAACCTCTACCTTCATTTTCGGAAGGAGTGTTGCATCTAATTCAGCTCCACGATAACGCTCGCCGGAACCCTTCTGAACACCACAGCCCATAACCTGTGTACAGGTCATACCTGTGACTCCAAGTTCGTTCATCGCTTTCTTTAACTTATCGTAACGTGTGAGTTTTGCAATAATTACCACCTTGTAAATTCCTGATGGATCATGCGGCATAGTCACTACCTTGACGGAAGCGTCCTTCACCGCCTCAGAAGCAGCTTCATACTCTGATTCACCGAGATCTGTATTCTCATTGACACTCATGGTGGAGTCAGACATATCCATAATAGCGAATCCTGCATATGCGGATGGAAGTCCATGCTCTGTAGCATCCAGACCTGTGATTTCCTCTTCTTCTGATACACGAAGACCTACGGTCTTTTTCAAAATAACAAATACGATGGTGATAGTCACTACAGCCCATGCTGCTGTCACAAACATACCAAACAACTGAAGTCCTAACTGTTTAAATCCGCCGCCGTAGAATAATCCCTCCTGGATTCCTGCTACTTCAAATCCAGGTGCGGAAGAGGTTGCAAATAAACCAACTGCAATGGTTCCCCAGATACCGTTGAACATATGTACCGCAACAGCACCTACCGGGTCATCCACATGAAGCACATTATCTACGAACCATACGCCAAACACTACCAAAAGTCCTGCCACAGCTCCGATAATCGCTGCGCCTGCACAATCTGTTACATCACAAGGTGCGGTAATTGCTACCAGACCTGCCAGAGATGCGTTCAAACACATGGACACATCCGGTTTGCCGTATCTGATCCAGGTAAATATCATACATACTACCGTTGCTACTGCCGGCGCTACAGTGGTGGCTAAGAAGATCGATCCCAGCGTATCCACATCCGTAGCTGCTGCTCCGTTGAATCCATACCAACCGAACCAGAGGATGAATACACCCAATGCACCGATGACCAGGTTGTGTCCCGGAATGGCATTTACTTTTGTAATCTTTCCATCTTTGTCTTTACTGAACTTACCAATACGAGGTCCAAGGAAGGCTGCTCCGATCAATGCGCAGATACCGCCTACCATATGAATACAGTTAGAACCCGCATAATCGTGGAATCCCATATTCACCAGGAAACCATCACCCCAGGTCCAGTGAGCTTCAATCGGATAAATAATTCCCGAAATCACTGCGGAGTAAATACAATAGGTAACGAATTTTGTTCTCTCTGCCATGGCGCCGGATACAATGGTGGCTGTTGTGGCACAGAATACCAGGTTAAATACAAAGCCCGAATAACTGAACTGAGCATAGTCTGTGAATACGGCAAATCCCGGTGTTCCTAAGATTCCCAGAAAGTCCGATTTGCCCTCCGCTGCCGGAAGCATCAGCGATGCTCCGATCAAAAACCACATGATGGTTCCAATACAGAAGTCCATGAGGTTTTTCATAATAATGTTTCCTGCGTTCTTTGCTCTGGTAAAGCCTGCCTCTACCATGGCGAATCCTGCCTGCATCCAGAATACCAGTGCGGCGCCGATTAAAAACCATACGCCATAGACGCTGTCATTGATTGCCTGCATAATTTCATTTGTCATAATCTATTCCTCCTCTGTAAAAAATAAAAAGAGACACTTATCCAATTTCCACAGCTTCGTGGTTCGAATAAATGTCTCTATTTAACTTATTAATTCTATACCTCGAAGATCAGATCTCCGTAGGATGGCATTGGCCACATATCTTTGTCCACGATCATCTCTAACTTATCGATCGGGGCACGAAGTGCATCCATAGCTGTCTTTACTTCATCTCTGTATGCAACAGCCTGATCTCTTCCCTCTTCCATGGCAGCCGCCTTGTCGGTAGCCTCCTGTAATTTTGCAAGAGCTGCCTTTGCCTCAGCCAGCAGATCGGAGGTCTCCGTGAGGAGCTCTGTCTGAACGCTTACATCCGCATCGCATGCTGCCTTTACGGAGTTGATGGACTCTGCAAGTGAGGTCGCATACTTGATAACTGCCGGAATGATCTGTTTTGCGGCAATGTTGAGCATTGCTCTCGCCTCGATATTAATGGTCTTTGCGTAGTTCTCATACTCAACCTCCACGCGGGACTCTAACTCTGCCTTTGTAAATACGCCGAATTTCTCAAATAACTCTACGGATTTATCGGTAGCCATGCAAGGAATTGCATCCACCATGGACTTGATGTTCGGGAGACCGCGTTTCTCAGCTTCCTCCACCCATCCGTCGGAGTAACCGTTTCCATTGAATACGATTCTCTGATGCTCTGTCACGTTTTTCTTAATCAGATCATGTAATGCCACATCGAAGTCATCGGCTTTTTCAAGAACATCGCATGCCTCTGCAAATGCCTCTGCCACGATGGTATTCAAGACTACGTTCGGCTGTGCGATGGAAGCCTTGGATCCTACCATACGGAACTCGAATTTATTTCCGGTAAATGCAAACGGTGAAGTTCTGTTACGGTCTGTTGCATCCTTCATGAAATCAGGAAGGGTGGCAACTCCGGTATCTAAGATCTCGCCCTCTAAGCTTCTGGTTGCGGAACCGGTGCTGATCAACTGTTTTAATACGTCCTCTAACTGTGCTCCTAAGAATACGGAGATGATAGCAGGCGGCGCCTCGTTGGCTCCCAGTCTGTGGTCATTTCCAACATCCGCTGCGGATGCTCTTAAGATGTCCGCATGTTTATCTACTGCTTTTAAGATACAGGATAATACCAGCAGGAACTGCATATTCTCATGCGGTGTATCGCCCGGATCTAAGAGGTTGATGCCGTCGTCTGTGGTGATGGACCAGTTGTTGTGCTTACCGGAACCGTTCACGCCTGCGAATGGCTTCTCATTTAACAGGCAGTGGAGTCCATGACGCTCAGCCACTTTCTTTAAGGTCTCCATTACCAACTGGTTGTGATCTACTGCGATGTTGCACTCTGCATAGATCGGAGCCAGCTCGTGCTGTGCCGGAGCCACCTCGTTGTGCTGTGTCTTGGCAGATACACCTAATTTCCAAAGCTCTTTATTGACGTCCTTCATAAAGGAAGCGATTCTCTCACGGATGGCTCCGAAGTAATGATCGTCCATCTCCTGTCCTTTTGCAGGCGGCGCTCCGAATAAGGTACGTCCGGTATAGATCAGGTCTTTTCTCTTTAAGTATTTCTCTTCATCTACTAAGAAGTACTCCTGCTCCGGTCCAACGGAAGGGGTCACCTTCTTAGAAGTAGTATTTCCAAATAATCTTAAAAGGCGGAGGGACTGCTCATTGATCGCTGCCATGGAACGAAGAAGCGGTGTTTTCTGATCCAGCGCCTCTCCTGTGTAGGAGCAGAACGCGGTCGGAATACAGAGGATCGCTCCTGCTGCGTCCTGACGGACAAATGCCGGTGAGGTACAATCCCATGCTGTATAACCTCTTGCCTCGAAGGTTGCTCTCAATCCTCCGGAAGGGAAGGAAGATGCATCCGGCTCGCCCTTGATCAATTCCTTACCGGAGAAGCTCATCAGTACTTTGCCGTTTGGCATCGGGGCTGTGATAAAGGAGTCATGCTTCTCAGCGGTTGCTCCGGTCAATGGTTGGAACCAGTGGGTGTAATGGGTCGCACCCTTTTCGATCGCCCACTCTTTCATCTCGTGAGCCACCACATCAGCGGTCTCTAAATCCAGCTCTTTGCCTTCCTCCATGACCTCTTTCATTTTCTTGTAAACTTTTTTTGGCAGACGTTCCTGCATTACTGCATCGTTAAATACATTGTCACCAAAAATATCTGCTACGTTAAAGTATTCTGTAGTTTCCATCATTCTCTCTTCCATGCTTATACATCCTTTCTTTGACATTTTCTACAAATGCATCCCCTAAGTTGTGTGCCGTAAGTAGAAGTAGTTCATGATTTCTTTTCTGTTTCAAGACGAACCCGGAAGGTTTTCACATCATCAGTCTCTATTTTCCTTTATGATATGAAAAAAGGGCGCTCCACTACTAATGGAACACCCTTGTTCTAATCTCTGCTAATAAGATACTCCAATTCTTTTAAAATTGCAATAGAATTTTTGGATTTTTTCTTTATTCTCTATTTTTTATAAATAATTTGATTTTTTGAATCGATTTTTGTCGAATCTCACCATAAATCGTTCATGCCAAAATCTCCGAAGCACACACTTCTTAAGCCTTGCCCACGGAACCAAACCACTCGAACTTATCGCGGACGGTCTGCTTGATTGCCTCTGTTCCCGGCTTTAAGAGCTTACGAGGATCAAATCCTTTGCCCTCCAGATCCTTGCCTGCTTCAATATACTTACGAACCTCTGCGGAAAACGCAAGCTGGCACTCTGTATTCACGTTGATCTTGCACACGCCTAAGTCGATGGACTTGCGGATCATGTCTGCCGGTATTCCGGTTCCTCCGTGAAGTACCAACGGAAGATCTCCCGTGAGCTGCTGGATGGCGTCTAAGGTCTCAAAGCTGAGTCCCGCCCAGTTCTCAGGATATTTTCCATGGATGTTGCCGATTCCCGCCGCCAGAAGGTCGATTCCGGTCTCCGCGATCAGCTTGCATTCCTGAGGATCCGCACACTCGCCCATGGCAACCTTGCCGTCCTCCTCGCCGCCGATGGCGCCGACTTCTGCTTCCACGGTGATGCCCTGTTTGTGAGCCATCTCCACGATCTCCTTGGTGAGCTTCAGATTCTCTTCGATCGGATTATGGGAGCCATCGTACATAATGGAGGTAAAGCCTGCCTCCATGCACTTTATGCAGGCATCATATCCGCCGTGATCCAGATGGATCGCAACCGGAACGGTAATATTCAACTCTTCGATCATGCCCTTTACCATACCCACGATCGTCTTATATCCGCCCATGTATTTTCCCGCGCCTTCAGATACTCCTAAGATTACCGGGGAATTCAACTCTTGTGCAACTTCCAGTACTGCCTTCGTCCATTCCAGATTGTTAATATTGATCTGTGCCACTGCGTAGTGTTCTTTCTTTGCTTTTGCAAGCATTTCCTTTGTTGATACTAACATATTTGCCCTCCATAATCTCTTTTTTCATATATTTACAGTATACTTTCAATTTGCCTCAAATTCAAGTATTTATGCATAATTAAACCACAATATCGATCGCCTTGCAATGATTTATGATCTCCACATCCTGATGGTCTCCGCCGTACTCCCCGTCTAATGTCCACGGGACTTCTTCCTCTGCGTGAAACCTTACCCGGTCGGCACGGAAGGAATCAATGAGATCCGTGGTGTCTTTCAGATTCGTCAGGCTGGCGATGATCTGATTCAGCTCAATGATATTCTTCGGCTTGTGGATCAACGTTACCTCAAACAGCCCGTCGTCCAGCTTGACATTTTTTCCCGTCATGCCTTTAAATCCGCCGACGGAGGTGGAATTGGTAATCATTCCCAGCAGAAAGTCCCCTTCGATCTCCTTCCCGTCATATTCCACCTTCATATGATAGGATTTGATGGAATGAAGTCTTTTCGCTCCCTCTAAAATATATGCCACATGCCCCAGAACATTCTTCAGCTCCTGGCTGGTGGCATAGGAGACGTCGGTGAAAATGCCAAACGCCGCCACATAGATAAAATAATCTCCGTTAAATTCTCCCACATCGCTGGAGAACGGCGTTCCCGACACGGCGGTCCTGGCCGCCTGGATCATATCCTTTGGTATTTCCAGAGAGTTGGCAAAATCGTTGGTACTGCCCGCCGGAATATAGCCCAGAGGTCTTTTCACCTCGCTTTGCATCATTCCGGTCACTGCCTCATCCAGGGTACCGTCGCCGCCGCTGCATACCACCAGATCGTAGTCTTTCGCCTGGTCTCTCACCACATTGGTGGCGTCCTCTCTCTCCTGCGTGGTATGTACGTTGACCTCATACCCCTCTTTTATCATCAGATCAACGATTTCCAGAAGTTTGTTTTTAATCTGTCCCTTACCGGAATGTCCATTGATTACAAACAGTAGCTTTTTCATAGTTCTACGCTCCGTCTTTTTCTATTGCAAAACATTCATCTGCCAAAGATCCATCTTCTCCCCGGCGGATCCTCTCATTCTCCGCCAGCATTCCCAGCTTGCGCAGTCTGTGATTGACCCCGGATTTTCCCACCGGAGGGTCCAGGCAGGCGCCCAGCTCCTTTAAGGTGGCGTCGGGATATTCCAGACGCACCTGCGCCATCTCCAAAAGAGGCGGCGAGAGCTGTTCCAGCCCCACAGTCTTTTGCAGATACCGGATGTCCTCCAACTGCTTTACCGCAGCGGAGACCGTCTTGTGGATATTTGCCGTCTCACAGTTCACCTTGCGGTTTACACTGTTGCGCATCTCCTTTAGGATACGCACGTTTTCCAGATTCATTAAGGAAACCGGAGCCTCCATAATGTTCAGGATATCTACGATCTGTTCGCCCTCCTTGAGATAGACCACATGGCTTTTCTTGCGTTGTACGATCTTTGCCTCCATCCCAAAGCTGTTGATGATCTCCTGTAACTGTTTCGCTTTTTTCTCACTGTTGCATACAATCTCAAAATGATAGGATTTCTCCGGGTCGCTCATGGACCCCGACGTCAGAAATGCTCCTCTGATAAACGCCCGCTTACAGCAGGCATTCTGAAGATAACTGCTCTTTACGGTCAAATCCTCGTGAAAAAGATTCCGCGTCATCTGACTTTCTTCGATATTGGTTATGCATGTCTTAATATTATATGTTTTTTTTGCCAAAGTAAAGTACTTTCTGACCAGCTCTTCATTCTCTGTTTCAAAGGAAAGGAAACTGCCCTGCTCATCCTGCATTTCCCTTCCCGAAAAATTCAAAAAAGCTGCCAGCTCCGCCAGCTGGCAGTGTCTGCTTCTGCTGACATGCTCCGTCAGCTCTCTTTTTACCTCACCGGAAAACGACATCCTACTTTCCTCTCAACGCATCTTTTCCTATATCTCTGTGTTCAATCTTGATCCCGTAGCCGGAGCGGTCCTTCAATCGGTTGTAAAGCTCGTTGGCAAGGGTCACGGAACGGTGCTTGCCTCCGGTACATCCGATACTGATGACCAGCTGGCTCTTCCCTTCGGAAATATAGTTGGGGATCAGAAATTCCACCATGTCCTCTAATTTATTCAAAAAGTCGTGGGCTTCCTTATACTGCATGACAAAATCCTGGATCTCTATATCGTTTCCGGTCTTTGCCCGAAGTCCCTCCACATAATAGGGATTCGGCAAAAATCTCACATCAAAGACCAGGTCGGAATCTGTCGGGATCCCATACTTGAATCCAAAGGAGAGAACGGTGATATACATGCTCCGGTACTCCTGCTCTTTAATAAAGATCTTTTCCAGCTCCACCTTCAATTCCCTTGAGAGCAGACGACTGGTGTCAATGATATAATCTGCCTGTTTTTTGAGAAACTCCAACTTTTTCCGTTCCAGAACAATGCCCTTATCCACCCGCTCTGCTCCTGACAGGGGATGGGTTCTGCGACTCTCCTTATAACGCTTGATCAGCACGGAGTCCTCCGCCTCCAAAAAGAGGATCTCAAAAGCGATGCCCTGGGTGCGAATACGGTTCAGCACATCCTGCAACTCTCCCAAAGCCTCTCCGCTTCGAATGTCAATGCTGACCGCCACCTTCGAACGCTTCGACGCCACTGCCAGCTCCACAAATTTTTCCATCAGAGGGATCGGAAGGTTATCCACACAGTAATAACCCATATCCTCCATCATTTTTACCGCCGTACCTTTTCCTGCCCCGGACATTCCTGTCACAATCACAAATTTCATGTAAAATCTCCAACCATCTTTACTTCCGGTTCCAGCCATACTCCGAACTGTCTTTGAACCTCTTTTTGCACTTCCTGAATCAACCGATAGATGTCGGATGCCGTCGCCGCTTCCTTATTGATGACAAAGCCGCAATGTTTTTCCGACACCGCCGCTCCCCCGATCTGAAAGCCCCGAAGTCCTGCATCCATAATCAGTTTTCCTGCAAAATATCCCTCCGGACGCTTGAAGGTGCTTCCGGCGCTGGGATATTCCAGGGGCTGTTTTTCCAGCCGTTTTGCCTTTAACTCTTCCATCCTGTCCCGGATCTTATCCGGATCTCCCTCTTTTAATAAAAGCTCTGCCTCCAGCACAATGTAGTGGTTCTGAATGATACTACTATGGCGGTAGGAAAGCTCCAGCTCCTCCAGGCTCAGTCTCTTTTCTCTGCCCTCAGAAGTCAGGACGGTGACGCTCTCGATGATATCCTTCATCTCCCCGCCGTAGGCTCCGGCGTTCATAACCACCGCGCCGCCCACACAGCCCGGTATTCCCGCCGCAAATTCCATTCCGGTGAGTCCTGCTTCCAACGCCCGGTGGGCTGTTCGGGAGAGAAGAGCCCCTGCCTGGACGACGATCCGTTCTCCCTCTACACGGATCTTATCCATCTCTTTTCCGATCTCAATGACGGCTCCGCTGATTCCCTGATCGGATACCAGAAGATTGCTGCCGTTTCCGATCAAAAGAAACGGCACTTCCCATTCCCGGCAGATTTGCACCACATCCGCCAGCTCTTCCCTGGTCGGCGTCAGATAATACTCCACCGGACCGCCTACCCGGAAGGTGGTATGCCTTCCCATGGGTTCCTGTGACCGGATCCGCTCTGCCCCTGTCGCCTGAAGCAGAGCTTTTTCAAACTTTTCCTTTTCTTTGACCATAATCCCTTTTTCTATTCTCAATTCTATGATTTATGAACTTCCCGGTTATTTTCAGGCTTCCCTTAAAAATACCACATAGCCGCGGAAGGCTTCGTAGAGATCCACCTTACTGATGATCTCCCAAGGCGCATGCATGTTCAGAACTGCCACCCCGCTGTCGATCACCTGCATTCCATAGTTTGCCAGGATATAGGCGATGGTTCCGCCGCCTCCCTGATCCACTTTTCCCAGCTCCGATGTCTGGAAGGCTACTTCATTCTTATCCAGGATGTCTCTCAGATGCGCCATATATTCCGCATTGGCGTCATTGGAACCGGATTTTCCCCTGGAACCCGTATATTTGTTAAATACCAGACCGTTGCCAAAGAAAGCTGCGTTTTTCTTCTCCGATACGGACGGATAATTCGGATCAAAGGCAGCGCTGACGTCGGAGGAGAGTACTTTGGAACTGCACAGCGCCCGGCGAAGAGCCAGCTCGGAATACTGACCGCAAAGCTCCATCACCTCTGCCACGGCATTTTCAAAAAAGCGTGACTGCATTCCGGTAGCTCCCACGCTTCCGATCTCCTCTTTGTCCACTAAAAGGCAGACGCTGGTTACATCCGGGGTATCCATCTCTAACATTGCCATAAAGGACGGGTAAGCGCAGACACGGTCGTCATGTCCATATCCCATAACCATGGAACGGTCGAATCCATAATCTCTCGCTTCCCCTGCCGGAACCGCCTCGATCTCCGCAGATAAAAAGTCCTCTTCCTCCATGCCGTACTCTTTTAAGAGAATGTCTAAGACATTTGCCTTCACGGCTTCCTTCACCTTTTCCTTATCATCCTCAGGCGCCGGAATGCTGGCAATAAGGATATCCAGATTCTCTCCTTCAATGACCTTCGCGGCCTTTTTCTCCAGCTGTTCGGACGCAAGATGGATCAGAAGATCACTGACGCCGAATACCGGATCCTCCGGTTTGTCTCCCACGCTGATCTTCACCACGCTGCCGTCTTTTTTTGCAATGACTCCGTGCAATGCCAGAGGAAGCGTTACCCACTGGTATTTCTTCACGCCGCCGTAGTAGTGGGTATCCAGCATGGCAAGCTCCGTATCCTCGTAGAGGGGAACCTGTTTCAGATCCAGTCTTGGGGAGTCAATGTGGGCCCCCAAAATATTCATGCCCTTTTCCATCGGCTCTTTTCCGATCACAAACATGGCGATGGACTTGCCCATCTGATTCACATAGACCTTATCTCCCGGCTTTAAGCTCTTCTTTCCGGCAATCGCCTCCTCTAACGGCTGGTAACCGGCAGCCTTCGCCTTCTCCTCAAAAAAGGAAGTACATTCTCTCTCTGTCTTACACTGAGACAGAAATCTGCGATATCCTTCCGCAAACTCAAAGACCTCGTTTCTCTTTTCTCCCTCCGGATATTTTTTCCATGCATTTACTCTTTCCATTTTATTACCTCTTTTACTTTCTTTATTCCTCATCATCTTTTTTGTTCAGGTTCTCCTGAACGCGGCGGTATAATTCCTGCGCCGCATTATAGCCCATCTTCTTCTGTCTGTGGTTGACTGCCGCCGACTCGCAGATCACTGCCAGATTCCTTCCCGGACGGATCGGCAGGGAATGGCAGACTACCTTATTTCCAAGGATCTCCGTGTACTCCTCCTCCAGACCCAGGCGGTCGTACTCATTTTCCTTCTTCCAGTCTTCCAATTGTATCACCAGGTCGATACTCTGTTTTTCCTTCACCGCTTCCACACCAAATAAGGTCTTGACGTCCACGATGCCGATGCCCCGAAGCTCAATAAAATGTCTCGTGATATCCGGGGAGGTTCCCACCAGGGTATGCTCGTTGATCTTTCGGATCTCCACCACGTCGTCCGTCACAAGACGGTGTCCTCTTCGTATCAGCTCTAACGCCGCTTCACTCTTTCCGATCCCGCTCTCTCCCGTGATCAGAAGTCCCTCGCCATAGACGTCCACCAGAACGCCGTGGATGGTTACGCAAGGGGCTAGCTCCTCGCTTAAGCAGAGGATCAGCTCCGCCATAAAACCGGAGGTCGTCCGGTTGGTTCCCAAAAGCGGCACGTCCTTTTCATTGGCGATCCGCAGAAAATCCTCGTCGGGCTG
Organism: uncultured Lachnospiraceae bacterium; assembly: GCA_958428365.1. Lineage (GTDB taxonomy): Bacteria > Bacillota > Clostridia > Lachnospirales > Lachnospiraceae > Maccoyibacter. Next base: position 46,124 of record CAUAFT010000008.1, read on the forward strand.
AAAATCACGGCTGAAGATGATGCAGGGGATCTCCCTCTCCAGCAGTTCATTATAGCTTTTGATGCGCTGCTCCTTTTCCATCTGCTTTAAAAAACTGTATTCCACCATACCGATGATCTGAACCCGGTTCGGCTCAAAATATTCAAAGTATCCGCTCAACTGCAATGCCGGGCGGTTGACATCCGACAGGGTGATCTTATGCTTTTTTAAATCCAGATCCTGTGTGAATATCTTTAAGTCCAGCAGCCTTGTCAGCTTTTCCACGCTGACGCTTTTCTGATTCGTATTCATAGACCTCTCCTTCCCTTCTCCGATCTTAAAACCTGCGCTTTCCCCCATCATACCATAGAAAAATAGCCGCTTCAACAATTAGGGATGGAAAAAATTGTACACAGACTCCGCGCTTCTTTTATCCATGCTCTCCACAGCGGCAAGCTCCTCCGCGGAAGCCTTTTTGATTTCTTCAATGGAGTCGTATTTTTTCATCAGCGCCTTCCTTCTGGCGGCTCCGATCCCCGGAATGTCGTCTAAGACAGAATGCACCTGGGTCTTACTCCGAAGGGAGCGGTGGTATTCAATGGCAAAGCGGTGCGCTTCGTCCTGGATCCTGGTAATCAGCTTAAAGCCCTCGCTGTCCCGTTCAATGGGAATCTCCTCATTTTCAAAATAAAGGCCTCTGGTTCTGTGGTGGTCATCCTTCACCATGCCGCAGACCGGAATGTTCAGATGAAGCTCTTCTAATACTGCCAGGGCAATGTTGACCTGTCCCTTTCCTCCGTCCATCATCAGAAGATCCGGAAACCGATTGAACTTTCCGATCTCGCTGTCTCTTCCCACCAGCTCTTCCCGCTCCTTCAGACCGTGCAAAAATCTTCGGGTCAATACCTCGCGCATGGAGGCATAGTCGTCCGGTCCCGTGACGTTCTTCAACTTGAATTTCCGGTAATCGCTGCGCTTCGGCTTGCCTCCCTCGTAGACGATCATGGAGCCTACGGTCTCGAATCCGCTGATATTGGAGATATCGAATGCCTCCACCCGGCGGATCCTCTCAAGTCCCAGAAGCCCTGCGATCTCCTTCATCGCCCCGATGGTCCTTCCCTCTTCCCGCTTGATGCGCTCCCTGTCCTGATTCAATACCAGCTCTGCATTCTTCTTCGCCAGCTCCACCAGACGCTCCTTCGTTCCCTTTTTCGGGATACGGATATAGACTTTCTGACCCTTGCGTTTGGTCAGCCACTGGGAGATGATCTCCGATTCCTCGATCTCCTCCTGTAACATGATCTCCTTTGGAATATAAGGGGTTCCGGCATAAAACTGTTTGACAAAGGAGGTGAGGATCCCTCCCTCCTCTTCCCCCTCCGCGATCCGAAGATAGAAATGATCCCTTCCAATGAGCTTTCCGCCCCGGATGAAAAAGACCTGCACCACAGCGTCCCGCTCATCTTTCGCCATGGCGATGATATCCTTATCCTCTCCGTCCATGTTGGTGATCTTCTGCTTCTGAGCCACCGCCCGGACGCTGCTCAAAAGCTCCCGGTATTCAATGGCTTTCTCAAAGTTCATCTCAGCCGATGCCTGCTGCATCTTCTCCTCCAGCTCCGCTAAGATCTCCTTATAATTTCCATTTAAAAAATCCAGTACCTTCCTTATATTCTGTGCGTATTCCTCCCTGGATATGTATCCCTGGCAGGGCGCCTGGCACTGGTGGATATGATAGTTCAGGCAGGGTCTTTCCTTTCCGATGTCCTTCGGCAGCTTCCGGTTGCAGGTACGGATCTGATAAAGCTTATGTAAAAGCTCAATGGTGTCCTTGACTGCCGTGGCGCTGGTATAGGGTCCAAAATACCGGGACTTGTCTTTCTTCATCTGACGGCAAAAAAGGACCCTGGGAAATTCCTCTCCCAGCGTCACTCTGATATACGGATAAGTCTTGTCATCCCGGAGCATCGTGTTATATTTGGGACGATGCTCCTTGATTAAATTACATTCTAAGATCAGGGCTTCCAGTTCCGAGTCCGTAATGATGTACTCAAATCGTGCGATCTGCTGTACCATGCGGTCCTTTTTGATCCCCTCGTTATGGCTCGGACGGAAGTACTGTCTGACACGATTTTTCAGCTTGACTGCCTTTCCCACATAGATAATGGCATCGTTCTTATCGTGCATGATATAGACTCCCGGTTTATCCGGCAGTTTTTTTAACTCTTCCTCGAAATCAAACATAGCTTATTCCTCAGAATCCGTGCTCTCCGGTTCCTGCGATCGTTCTGCCGCCTCTTTTTCCGGCGTCATCTTCGTATCGTCATCTACCTGGATATCCACAACCGGACTTTCCTCCGGTGCTTTTTTTGCATCTTCTTCCTCCGGTTCCGGGATTCCCTTTAACTCACGGTAAATTCTCATAAATTCCTTACCGGTGATATTCTCATTCTCATACAGATGCTCCGCAATCTTATCCAGGATGTCACGGTTTTCTTCCAGCAGACTCTTTGCCTTCTCATAGCTGTCCTTCAACATCTTCATGACTTCCCTGTCGATCTGCGCCGCCGTCTCTTCGCCGCAGTTGAGTCTCGCCTCACCTCCCAGATACTGATTATCCACAGTGGCAAGTCCCATCAACCCGAACTTCTCTGACATACCATACTGTACCACCATGGCACGGGCGATCCTGGTTGCCTGCTCGATGTCGTTTGCGGCTCCGGTGGTCACGGAGTGGAATACTACTTCCTCTGCTGCCCGTCCCGCCATGAAGGTGACAAGCTCTGCTTCCAGCTCCTCCTTGGTCTGTAAGAACTTCTCCTCCTCCGGCACCTGCATTACATAACCCAGGGCTCCGTGGGTACGGGGTACGATGGTGATCTTCTGTACCGGCTCGGTGTTCTTCTGTAACGCCGTCACCAGAGCATGTCCCACCTCGTGGTAAGCCACGATCTTCTTTTCCTTCGGTCCCATGATGCGGTCTTTTTTCTCTTTTCCCGCAATGACCACCTCCACGGACTCAAACAGATCCGCCTGGCTGACATATTTTCTACCGTTCTTGACAGCGTTGATCGCCGCCTCGTTGATCATATTGGCAAGGTCGGAACCAACGGCTCCCGAAGTTGCCAAGGCAATGGCTTTTAAATCCACCGTCTCATCCATCAGCACATCCTTGGCATGGACCTGTAAGATCGCTTCCCTTCCCTTCAGATCCGGCTTGTCCACAATAATTCTTCTGTCAAAACGTCCCGGACGCAGCAACGCCTTATCCAACACCTCCGGACGGTTGGTAGCCGCTAAGATCAGCAGTCCCTTGGAAGCGTCAAAACCATCCATCTCGGATAAGAGCTGGTTTAGTGTCTGCTCCCTCTCGTCGTTGCCGCCATAGCGGGCGTCTCTGCTTTTTCCAATGGCGTCGATCTCGTCAATAAAGATAATACAAGGTGCCTGTTTCTGCGCTTCCTTGAACAGATCCCGAACTCTGGAAGCTCCCACTCCCACGAACATTTCCACAAAGCTGGAACCTGCCAGTGAGAAGAACGGCACGTTCGCCTCTCCTGCCACAGCCTTCGCCAGCAGGGTCTTACCGGTACCCGGAGGTCCCACCAGCAAAGCTCCCTTAGGCAGCTTGGCTCCGATCTCCGTATACTTCTTCGGATTGTGCAAAAAGTCCACGACTTCCTGTAAGGACTCCTTCGCCTCATCCTCTCCCGCCACATCCTTGAAGGTGACTCCGGTCTTTCTCTCCACATAGACCTTGGCGTTGCTCTTGCCTACGCCCATGACTCCACCGCCTCCCATACGGCGCATCAAAAATCCCAGAAGCACCCAGACCAGCACCAGCGGAATGACAAAACTTAAGATATTATAGATCCAAGTGGAAGTATTGTCCGGGATGGTACCGGAAACGTCCACATCATGTTCCTCCAGCGTCTTCAACAGATCAGGGTCTTCTATCACTCCTGTATAATAAGTCATCTTGACGGCATTCTTCTTATCTTCCTCCGTCTTTGGTGTGATGGTGATCTGAGAAGAACTGATCTTCACACTCTCCACCTCGTCCTTTTCCACCATCTCCAGAAATTCCGAGTAGGTGATCTCCTTGCTGGACATCTGATCCATCTTGCTGTTCATATAGCTCATAACAAACAACATGACCAGTGAGATCAGGAGAAAGGCGAGAAACATCTGACTGTTTTTATTATTCTTGTTGTCCCCGTTATTATTATTGTTGTTATTGTTTCCATTCATCTGATTGTTATCCATACTTTCCTCCATGCTGCATCATACTACCGCAGTATCTTTTTTATTATATGTTTCTTTCCCGGTAAAATCAATACGAATCTCGTGAAGTTTTCCTGTCCTTTCTAAAGTTTTTCTAAACTTTTTTCAATTCTTTTTTAGAAACCTGTGGATTTCTTTTTTCTCTAGTTGTATAATATATGAGTTATTTTAAATTTCATGAAAATTCACATATAATTTTAAGGAGGAAACACCCATGCCTGTAAAATATGTCTTTGTTACCGGAGGAGTCGTTTCGGGACTTGGTAAGGGCATCACCGCTGCATCCCTGGGACGTCTGTTAAAAGCCAGAGGTTTCAAGGTGACCATGCAGAAATTCGATCCATATATCAACATCGATCCGGGAACCATGAATCCGATCCAGCACGGCGAAGTCTTCGTGACGGACGACGGTGCGGAAACAGATCTGGACCTGGGTCACTATGAACGTTTTATTGATGAAAGCCTGAGTAAAAATTCCAACGTCACCACCGGAAAAGTCTACTGGTCCGTTCTTCAAAAGGAACGCCGCGGAGACTTCGGCGGAGGTACGGTTCAGGTCATTCCTCACATCACCAATGAGATCAAGAGCCGGTTCTACCGCAACTTCACCTCCGAGGATACCCATATCGCCATCATTGAGGTGGGCGGAACCGTGGGCGATATCGAGAGCCAGCCATTCTTAGAGTCCATCCGTCAGTTCCAGCACGAGGTGGGACGGGAAAACGCCATGCTAATCCACGTTACGCTGATCCCTTACATCAAAGCCTCCGGCGAGTTAAAGACCAAGCCGACCCAGGCCAGCGTTAAAGAGTTACAGGGAATGGGAATCCAGCCGGACATCATTGTCTGCCGTTCTGAGCAGGAACTGGAACAGGGCTTAAAAGATAAGATCGCCCTCTTCTGTAATGTGCCAAACAACCATGTACTGCAGAATCTGGACGTGGAATATTTATATGAAGCCCCTCTCGCCATGGAGGAGGAGCATTTAGCCCAGGTGACCTGCGAGTGTCTGAACCTGGACTGCCCGACGCCGGATCTGTCAGACTGGAAGGAAATGGTCAATTCCCTGCGTCATCCGGAAAAAGAGGTGGAGATCGCCTTAGTTGGAAAATACATCCAGCTCCACGACGCTTACATCTCTGTGGTGGAAGCCTTAAAACACGGCGGTATCGCGGAGCGCGCCACGGTAAATATCAAGTGGGTGGATTCTGAGGAACTAAATGAGGACAATGTGGACAAGATTCTGGGCAGCGTCCAGGGTATCCTGGTTCCGGGAGGATTCGGAAGCCGCGGTATTGAAGGAAAGATCCTGGCGGCGCAGTATGCCCGCGAGAACAAGATCCCATATCTGGGACTCTGTCTTGGAATGCAGGTCGCCATCATTGAGTTTGCCCGCCATGTCTGCGGCTTCCACGATGCCCACAGTATCGAGCTGGATCCGAACACCACCCATCCGGTCATCGCCTTAATGCCGGATCAGGACGGTGTGGAGGACATCGGAGGAACCTTAAGACTCGGCTCCTATCCCTGCGATCTGGACAAGGATTCCAAAACCCGCGCCCTCTACGGAGAGGATACGATCCACGAGAGACACCGTCACCGCTACGAGGTCAACAACGACTACCGGAATGCTTTGACCGAAAACGGTCTGAAGTTATGCGGTCTCTCCCCGGACGGCAGGATCGTTGAGATGATCGAGATCCCGGATCATCCATGGTTCATTGCCACCCAGGCGCACCCGGAATTTAAATCCAGACCGAACAGACCTCACCCGCTGTTCAAGGGTTTTGTGGAAGCTGCCTGCAAATGCGAGCGCTCCTGATTATTCAAAAAAAGCGTTCGCTGAGGACATTCTCCGCTACGGCGGATCTCCTCAGCGACATAATTCCTGTAAAGGAAGAACGCATCAGCCATGATTTTGACTGATGCGTTCTTTCTTTTCTTACTCTCTCATTTCATAACAAATGCGGTTACTCATCCTTATCCAGGAAACGCATCCTGGTATCCTCTGTACTTCCTCCCGCATATTCATATTTGGAACTCTCGGCAAGTCTCCGGCACTTTCTACATAAGGTTCCGAATGTGAGCGGCGTTCCGCATTTCTCACAGCGCAGTGACACCAACTCCTTCACTTCCGAATTTTCTTTATATTCAATTCGCCCTTCCTTGATCCAGTTCTTCACCATCTTCTGCGGTATGCCAAAATGCTCCGCCACCTGATGCTCCGTCACATCGTTGCTGCGGATGTATTCTCTCACCGCATCAAACAGCTTGTGTTCCTCACAAGCCGGACAGTATTCACCTTCATATTCCGGAGGCAGCACTCTCGCACACATCTTACAATGCCGATAGGTTCCATTTAGATTTCCGCCCTTCATACTATCTTGAACCTCCTGCTTACTCTTTCCTCTATGTTATCTTTTCACTTATCCATTGTCAAGGTTCTACAAAAAAATGTTTTCCTTTTTGTGAATTAGTACATCTTGCAGATTCACGGCTTCAATGATATGATAAACATAACTTCATAAAGCAAACCAGAGAGATACGAGCAAGGTAGATAAGATGCGAAAGCATTTTTATTTTCTTGCTCTTTTTTTCTCTTGTTTTAGAAGTAACATGAACCATTTCCAAATCATGCAGCCTGTAGCGCTTATTCCTAATATGAGGCAGAACACCCAACTGCCGGACTCATGAGGGGAGTATATTAAGAATAGACTACGTTGCATAGAGCCTCTTCAGAGATGAACTCTTTGAAGAGGCTCTAAATAAAACTTAACATTTCAGATTACATCATATATAATGGAGATAAGCCGTGAGCTTATCTTTTTTATTCCCGGAGGTGTACCTATGCATTCTGAATTTATGGAAGCCCTGGAGGCTTCGCCGGTTATTGCAGCCATCAAAGATGATGATGGATTGAAAAAATGTCTGGAAAGCGACAGCGCCATCATTTTTATTTTGTACGGAGACATCTGCAATATTGGACAGATCGTGGAATCCATCAAGTCTGCCGGAAAAATCGCCATGGTACATGTAGACCTCATCCATGGGCTGAGTTCCAAGGAGATCGCCATTGACTTTATCCGCCAGTTCACAAAGGCGGATGGGATCATCACCACGAAGGCCCCGCTCATCCGGCGCGCCAGAGAACTGGAGCTCTACACGATCCACCGTTTTTTTGTCATTGACTCCATGGCGTATGACAGCATCTCCAAATCCATGCGCACAGGCAGACCTGACTGTATTGAGATCCTTCCGGCGCTGATGCCGAAGGTCATTCAGAAAATCTGCAAGTCCTCACCGATCCCGGTAATCACGGGTGGTATGGTCTCTGAAAAAGAGGACATCATGGCATTGCTGCAAGCAGGCGCCATCTCCGTGTCCTCCACGAATCAGGAAACCTGGTTTATCTGATATAAGATGACGGGTGTGCAATCTTTTCTGCTCTGTATGGTATAATGCTTTGAAGATTCGCTTTTTGCTATCCCGTCAAATACATACTGCAAGGATGGATTGCTATGAAAGAGAAAATACAGAGTTTATATAAAAGCGTTCTGCCTTACTTAACCTGTGAAGGAAAAAATACAACGCCTGTTTCTTATATGGATGTTTACCGCTGTACACAAAAAGAAATCATCCTGCCGGATATGGCAGATCCTTATCTTTTCCTTATTGTACATGGCAATATGCGGTTTCATTCTATTGAAGGTATTCTTGATTATGAAGCCGGACAGTACCTCATTTCTGCGATCGACAGCCCGCGCAAGGGGGAGATTCTTTCCATTTCGCAGACTGACCCGTTTGTTGCCATACTGATAGAATTGTCTGTTGATGACGTTATTTCTGTTATGTTGGATATTGACGGTGATTTGCCGGAAAAATTGTTTGACGAAACAGTCTCTGCCGCAATACCGCCCTGTACCGATGAAAAAATGACAGAAATACTAATCCGTTTATTGAACATGACACCGACGGAATTATCGTTTATGGGAAAGCATCTCAAACGTGAAATAATATTCAACATCATTACAGGGGCTTATGGAAAGCAATTTATGCAGCATATTGTCAATATGAGGCAGGCGGGAGATATTTACTATATCAACAGTTGGATCAAGCAAAATTACAAGGTCGATTTTGCGGTTGAGGATTTAGCCGAACAAAGCAACATGAGCCTGTCCAGTTTTCATCAGAAATTCAAAAGCGCTGTCGGCATGGGACCGCTTCAATGCCAGAAGAAGCTGCGCCTTACGGAAGCCCGTAGGCTCATGCTGGATAAAGCCGCAAATGTAACGGACGCCGCTATGGAAGTCGGATATGAAAGCGTTTCCCAGTTTATCCGCGATTACCGGCGTATGTTCGGACGTTCTCCCCAAAAGGATGTACAGGAAATACGGGATTGTATCGGAACGCAGAAGAAACAGGAATAATTACTGTTTTCACTGCTTTTGCAAGACCAGTTCTGCAAAGTCTCGGAATGTATCGCCTTTCCTCTGTTCTTCCCCTGGAAGAAGATTGAAAAAACAGGCGGGCATTTCATGTAACTTCAAATTTTTGCTGATACAGGGCGCACACCCTTTATCATGTTTTGTTGGGTGTAACGGACAGTCATAATTTTTACAGGTACAAAATTTGCTTAAATTATCCATGCTGCAATCCTCCACATTTCAGTTGATGAAGAAAGGCACAGTCCAAACGCCGGATTGTGCCTTTTCCATATCCATAACAATCGGACAATTTATTTTTCCATACGCAATACAGCACGGAAATGGGTTTTTGCCGCCATCATTTTTTCATAGGCTTCCCGCGCCCGTTCCAAAGGAAAGACTTCTATCATAGGACGCACATCCGTTAAAATGCTAAAACGCACCGCTGCTTCCATTTCCTTTATATCCGTAAACGTTCCCTTGACGGTGTTTGGACCCATCAGAAAATCCATTGCAGACCAGTCAAGGGGAGTGTCGTCAACGGCGGCAATAATCAGTTCGCCATTTATCCCCAGACCGCCCATAAGGGAAGAAATCGTTTTCGCATTTGGAGCAGTCGCAAGAATGACCTTTGCGCCGCCTAATGCTTTTAACGCTTCCGCGGGATCTTCTTTTTCGCTGTCAATATAGTGGTGCGCGCCCAGTTTCCGCGCAAGCTGTTCCTTGTCTGCTCCACGGGAAATTGCCGCTACTTCATAGCCCGCTTTTTTTGCATACTGTACAGCAAGGTGTCCCAATCCGCCGATACCGGACACCGCAATCAGATCACCCATACGCGCATTGCTGTTGTGCAAAGCGCTGAACACCGTTTCGCCCGCACAAAGCAGCGGCGCTGCTTCTTCTGCGGTAATTTCATCTGAGATAGCAATCAGACCATCTTCATAGGCAACCATATATTCTGCATACCCGCCGTCTGTGGTAAGGGCGGTCGTATGTCCGTGCCCTCCGTGCCAGCCGATGCCGACACGCTGACCGATGTTCCATTTGCCGACGCCCGCTCCCAGTTCTGCAACCGTACCGACGACTTCGTGTCCGGGAATGCGGGGATAAGAGGACGCTGCTCCCTCAATTACTTTAGAGTCCCCATGACAGATACCGCAGGCTTCCACTTTTAGAAGCACCTGTCCCTCTCCCGGCTGTGGAACAGGAATCTCAACCAGTTCCATAGGCTCGCCTTTTGCCGCTACCTGTATCGCTTTCATCATTTCCATAGAATATAACCCTCCTGCTGTGCGTTCGTGTTTTGTTTAAAAACAATCTGTGCTTGTTTTATCTGATTATTACATAGCAGCAGAAAATTCGCTTGCCCATTTCTCCAAAAAAATTGCACAATCCTATCCTTTCATTTGGCACCCGTACAGTGTTGAAAATCTTAAAAAATTTTCAGAGAGTTTGGGGACAAAAGACACCCTGCAAAACAGGTAACACGACAAAAAGCAGGACGGCATAGCTTTTTGACTATGTCGTCCTGCGGTATTGAAATTATTTTCTTTTTCATTTTTCTATCAATGATTTTTAATAAATACTTCCCTCTTGTCTCTTTCTTTAAGCCTGTGCCGTCTCTGTTTCCTCCGGCTTTTTCTCTCCTTTGAATACCATTCCCAAAAGGATCGGAGTGATCAATGTGGTAACGATGACCACAAGAACGATCGGGGCGAACAGATCGTCATTTAACATTCCCGCTTGGTATCCCTTCTGCGCTACGATCAACGCCACCTCGCCACGGGAGATCATGCCCACACCGATCTGCAGCGCTTCTTTATTTTTATACCTGCAGAGCTTCGCTCCCAGTCCGCAGCCCACGACCTTGGATAGGATCGCTACAACCAAAAGGATCACAGCGAAAAGGATCAGACTTCCGGTCAATCCATCCAGCTTTGTCTTCATACCGATACTTGCGAAGAAAACCGGTGAGAAGATGAGATAAGTCACGATCTCTATTCTTCGGCTCACATATTCCTCCGTTTTCATGGAACAGAGCATCAGTCCTGCAAAATAAGCGCCTGTGATATCAGCGATTCCAAAGAACTCTTCTGAGATATACGCCATGATAAAGCAGAATGCCAGGGATAAGATGGAGGTTCTCCTCAGATGATCCCAGGACTCCAGCAACGGTTTTAATCTGCTCAGAACAAACCAGATGATGCCAACCACTACGAAATACAATACGATCTTGATAAAGACGCTGGCCGGATTCACACTGGTATCTTCCAGACTTGTTACGATGGTCAATACGATGATTCCAAGGATATCGTCAATGATGGCGGCTCCCAGAATCGTAACTCCCACCTTGCCTTTCAGATGTCCCAGCTCCCGCAGGGTCTCCACGGTGATACTCACGGAGGTTGCTGTCAGAACCACGCCTACAAAGACTGCTTTCATACATTCATGGAAATTGGAAACATCCACATGAAAATATAAGGCATAAGCTGCAAATCCTCCCGCCAGCGGAACCAGTACGCCGCACATTGCGACAATAAAGGAAGCCACTCCGTTCTTTTTCAGCTCCGTCAGATCCGTCTCTAGTCCGGCGGAAAACATCAGCATGATCACACCGATCTCTGCGGTGTATGCCAGGAAATTACCGTCGCTCTCCAGTTGCACCAGATCCAGCACGGAAGGTCCTAAAATCACGCCTGCCACCAGGGCTCCCACTACCTGCGGCATTTTTACTTTTCTTGAAAAGATGCCCAATACTTTTGTCGAAACTAAGATAATTGCCAAGAATAGCAAAAAGTCAAACGATTCCATTTCTCTTTTGTCACTCCTTCTTTGTTTTATCGATTTTCACTTAGTTTTTATCATACTCTTATTTGTTTCAAAATGCCATCTACATTTTTTTCAAATTTTATGTATTTTTAATACTTTTTTTGGTATATTTTCATAATCTCTTAGCACTTTTTTAACATTCTTTGTCGAAATTGATTGAATGCGGCTCCTGATTTTCTCCATAATGACGACATGAAAAGACGGCTCTTTCGAGCCGCCTTTCCGAGGAGTTTAGTTATGAAAATGTTAATCTATATAAGGTAATTGTTGCCTTATCAAATCGAGCTTTTGTTTTGCTCTTCCTTTGATGGTTCCCATTATAGAGTGGAATTATGGATAAATTGTGACGCAAAACTTAAAGGATTCTAAAATAAATCTAAAGGCTGCATTTATACTTTTTATATTTGGTTAAGATTTACAGTTCCCATTTCAGACTGCTGCCCTTCTCTCCCTTTTTTACGATCAGTTTTTTCTCCATCTGCTCCTTCAACTCACTGACATGGGAGATGATGCCGATCTGCCTTTTATCCCCCGCCAGCTCCTCCAGCACCCGGATCGCCTGGGTTCTGGACACCTCGTCCAGGGAACCGAAGCCCTCGTCAATGAACATCATTTCCAACTGTACCGCTCCCGCCGTCCTCTGAACAATGTCGGAGAGTCCCAGCGCCATTGCAAGAGCCGCCATGAAGGACTCTCCGCCGGAGAGGGTCTTTACATCCCGGATACTGTCCGTCACTAAGCTGTACACCGCCAGATCCAGACCCTCGTTCTTACTCTTCCCCGAATCCCCGTTCTCCTTTAACTGCAAAATAAAGCTGCCTCCGCTCATCTTCACCAGTCGCTTATTCGCCTCCCGAAGGATCTGGCGGAAATAGCGCCTCTGCATATAGGTTTCAAAGTCCATCTTCGCGCTGCCGGAAAGCCGCCCGTTCGCCGTCCGATACAGGGTATCCGCCACCTTCGCCCGCTCTTCCAGTTCTTCTCTTTCTTTTTTATAGCGTTCCAGATTTTTTTCGATCCTGCCATTGATCTCCAGAGAAGTATGCAGCCATCTGATGGTCTGTTCCAGCTCTTCCGTATTTTTTGCAAGCTCTCTTTGCTCCCGCTTCGGCTCCTCCAGATCCTGCCTCTGTCTTCCCTCCGTCTCCTGTAGGAGCTGTTCCCGCTGTCCGCGGTAAAGCTGGGCTTTTTCCTGATGCTGCTCCAGCTCCTCCTGCGCCCTTCTCACCGCTTCCTCCATCTGTTTTTTCGTCCTTCTGCTCTGCTCTAACGCTGCAAGGGCTTCTTCCCGGCTGGCATAGACCAGACTGTTCTTCACCATTTCCAGCTCCTTTTTCGCCTCAGCAAGAAGTACCTTCGCCTTCATCTCCTCTTCCTGTTTTCTGCTCTCATACTGCTCCCGGCAGGAGAGAAATCTCTTCTGAGCGTCTTCTCTTTTTTCCTCAGCCTCATCTCGCTCTCCCCGCGCCCTTCGCACCTGCTCCTGGGAAGGCGCCTCCTGGGATACCTGCGCCGGATCCGGATGCTGAAGGGAACCGCAGACCGGGCAGGGAACTCCCTCTCTCAGATCCTTCGCCATAAGCCCTGCCTGTTCCCGGAAAAATGCTTCGTAGATCCTCTCATATTCCAACGCCCCCTGCTTTGACCGCTCTGTCCATAACTTCCAGTCCTCTTCCGCCTTTTTTAAGGCTTCCTTCATCTCCCTGAAGATTCCCTGCTCTGCCTCCAGCTCCCGCAGCCTGACTGTCGCCTTTTTTTCTTTCTCTTTTGCGCTCTCCATCTGCTCGTAGAAGGGAAGGGAACGCTCCATACCGGAAATCTGCTCCTGAAGCTCCTGTGCCCTGCTGTCCCATTCTTTTTTTGCAAGATCCCGTTTTTCCTGCGCCTTTTGAATCTCCTCCTCTAACCGATCCAGTTCTCCTGTGACCCGTTCCAGCTCCAGAAACTGTCGGTTGATCCCCTCCTGTACGCTGAGGATTCCTGTCAGCTCCTCCATCCGGACGGTATATTCCTTCTTCTTTTGCTTCCGGTCTGAAATATCGGCTCTCTGTTTCTCTAATTCCGCCCGCAGGATCTCTCCCACCTGCTCACAGGGAAAAATATTAGATTTTTTTAGCTCTTCCAGTTCCTGCAGCGCCGTTCCCTCCAGCCGAAGTCCCGACGCCTCCTGGCGCACTGCCTTTTCCCAGTCCTTTCGCCTGCCTTCCAGAGAAAACGCCTGGCGTTTCAGCTCTTCCTGTAAGTCTGCGCAGAATCCGGTTTTAAAAATTCTGGAAAATACCGCCTTCCTCTCATCGGACTTTGTATATAGTAATTTCAAAAAATCTCCCTGCGCCAGCATGACGGTCTGGGAGAACTGGCTGCTGTCCAATCCCAGGATCCTCACCAGTTCCAGATCGGTTCCCTGTTTTTTCTCCGGAAATACCTGACCGTCCGGCAGGTACAGCTCCACATTTTTCGGAATATTGCGAAGCACCGTCTTACCGTTTTTCAGCTGCTTTTGTATCTTATGTTCCGGATTCCTCCTGACCCGGTATTCCTTCCCCTGACAGGAAAAGGTCAGCTCCACATAAGTCTCTGTCCCGGCATCCGCATACTGACTGCGCATCATATTGGCATTCCGCTCCCCGCCGCTGGTCTGGTCGTAGAGGGCGTAAGAAATACCGTCAAAGACCGTGGTCTTTCCCGCTCCCGTATCTCCGGTGATCAGAAAAAGCCCGTCTCCTGCCTTTGTAAAATCCACCTCCGTCTCTCCTGCATAGGAACCAAAGGCTGACATTTTTAATTTCAATGGTCTCACGGCCGATCCCCTCCTTCCTGAACCCGGTTCCAGACCTCCGTCAGATTTTCCTGCTCCGCCTCATTCATCTCTCTGCCCTGTATCATCTCAAAAAAAGTCCCAAACGCTGTGAATACGTCCTCCTCCTCTTCCTCCACATTGTCATAGTCCAGAATTTTTCTGGTTCTGGCATTGTCAATGCGAATTTCCAGGATATGATCAAATATCAGCTCCAGCCTCTCCTTCGGAAGATAGGGTTCCTCCTCGTCCGTCAGAGTGATGCTGACAAAATCATGGGCTGCTTCCCTCTGTTCCAGCACCTCCTGAAGGGTTCCCCGCAGCGCCTTTAGATCCCGCAGGGGCGTTACGGGAATCTGCGTGATGGTCAGAGGCTCTCCCTTCTCTCTCATCTGAATCATTGTAAAACTTTTCACATGATCTGCCTCGCTGACGGAGTATTTTAACAGAGTCCCTGCATACCGGTAATTTTCCTGTCCGATTTTCTGCGCCCTGTGAATATGGCCCAGCGCCGCATAGTCGAAATCCTTTAACACGCCGGTATTGACCTCATCTACGCCGCCCACCATGCGGATCTCTGAATCGCAGGTATCCGGACTCCAGCTGCCAGCCGTGTAAAACTGGTGGGATAAAAGGACATTGCGGGCGCTGCTGTCGATCTGTTCTTTCTCCAACAGTCCCCGTACTGCCTCCTCATAGCTGCCGATAGACTTTCCTTCCAGTTTTCCTCTGACATAGGAAGGCTTGGTAAAGGGCAGAAGATAAAAATGAACCTCACCATACTCATCCTCCAACGTTACCTTCTTTAAACACTCCTTTGGCTCTCCCGGAGGCATCCCTGCAATGTGAACTCCGCTTTTTTCCAACAGGTTTCTTGCAAATTCCAGCCGTTCCCCGCTGTCGTGGTTTCCGGCGATCATCAGGATCTCGATGCCCGGCCGGATACAGCAAAGTTCCGTCAAAAACCAGTCCAGGAGACGGACCGCCTCCGCCGACGGCCCCGGCTTATCGTAAATATCCCCTGAAAGCAGCACCGCCTGGGGCTTCTCCCTCTTCGCCGCCTCGATCACCTGCTCCAGCACATATCTTTGATCCTCCATCAGGGAATAGTAAAAAAGATGCTTGCCCAGATGCAGGTCACTCAAATGAAAAAATTTCATCTCTTCCCCCTGTTTTTTCGAATATTTGTTCTGTTTTTTGTATACCGAACTTACATTCTATGATATAATAGGAAAAAATATTTCTCAACCTGTTTTTAGAGGAGGTGCCGGAATTGGAACCCATTATTTTTCACATAGACGTTAATTCGGCGTTTTTAAGCTGGACCGCCATTGAAGAACTGAAAAACGGAAGTGAGACGGATCTGCGTCTGATCCCCTCCATCATCGGCGGAAGCCGCAAGAGCCGCCACGGCGTGGTTCTGGCAAAATCGGTTCCCGCGAAGGCTTTCGGCATCCGCACCGGAGAACCCGTCGCCCATGCGCTGCGCAAATGCGGATCCCTGACCATTGCCCCTCCCGACCACGCCATGTATCACCGCTACTCCCAAAGGCTGATGGATCTTCTCCACACCTATACGCCGGATATCGAACAGCTCTCCATCGACGAGTGCTACCTGGATTTCGGACCCATCGCCCACAAATACGAATCGCCCCTGGCGGCGGCAAAGCTCATCTCCGGCGAGATCAAAAGGCAGTTCGGCTTCACGGTCAATATCGGCATCGCGCCTAACCGTCTGCTGGCGAAGATGGCAAGCGATTTTGAAAAACCGGACAAGATCCACACTCTTTTTAAGGAAGAGATTCCGCAAAAGCTCTGGCCCCTTCCCATCGAAGACCTCTATATGGTGGGCAGATCCAGCTCCAGCCGTCTGCGCTCCCTTGGGATCACCACTATCGGAGAACTGGCGCACACAGATCGGGATTTTCTGACACGGGAATTTAAAAGCCACGGCTCTCTGATGTGGGAATATGCCAACGGCATTGCCTCTTCGGAGATCTGCAGCGATTCCGGAAAATTAAAGGGTGTGGGCAATTCCACCACTCTTCCAAAAGACGTCGCCACTGCCGCAGATGCAAAAAAGGTCCTTTTATCTTTGGCAGAGCAGGTCTCCTCCCGCCTGCGGGACGCATCCCAGCTGGCGCAGTCCGTAACTGTGGAGATCAAGTATTACGATTTTCGCACCAGCTCCCATCAGCGTCCCCTGCTTTTTCCGGCTAACGCCACAAAACCCATCTACGATCTGTCCTGCCGTCTCTTCGACGAGCTCTGGGAAGGAACGCCCATCCGCCTGCTGGGGATCCGCACAGGAAAGCTCTTAGATGAGGATGAACCGATCCAGATGAATCTCTTCGAGATGGACGCTATGTCCTCTCCCTCCAGACCGGACAACACGAGGCAGCAAAAGCTGGACGCAGCCCTGGATCAGATCCGGGAACGCTTTGGAGATGACGCCGTCATGCGGGGGAGCTTTCTTGCAGAAAAAGAGGAGCCTTAACTATTGTCTTTTCCCATAAATTGTCTTAAAATAGCACTAGACTGAATACAGAGGAGGATTATATGCTTGGAATTATCGGGGCAATGGATGAAGAAGTTGCCAAAATCAAGGAACATATGACTGAAATTGAAGTGGAATCCAAAGCTTCCATGGATTTTTATAAAGGATTATTAAATGGAAAAGAAGCGGTGGTGGTCCGCTCCGGCATTGGTAAGGTCAATGCCGCGATCTGTACACAGATCCTGGCAGATGATTTTCATGTGGACGCCGTGATCAACACCGGAATCGCCGGCTCTTTAAATAAGGATATCAACATCGGAGACATCGTTCTCTCCACCGATACCCTGGAACACGACATGGACGCCGTCTCCTTCGGCTATCCTTTGGGACAGATCCCCCGAATGGATACCCTCTCTTTTCAGGCGGACGAAAAATTGCGGAAGGCGGCAATGGATGCCTGTCAAAAGGTCCTTCCAAATATCACCGCCTTTGAGGGACGGATCGTCAGCGGAGACCAGTTCGTATCCAGCAAGGAAAAAAAGGACTGGCTCGTGGAGAACTTCGGCGGATACTGTACAGAGATGGAGGGTGCGGCTATCGCCCACGCCGCCTATCTGAACCGGATCCCATTTTTAATCATCCGGGCAATCTCCGATAAGGCGGATGACAGCGCCTCCATGGACTATCCGGCTTTTGAGGCAATGGCAATTCAGAACTCCGTAACCTTAATCTTAGAAATGGCAGGGAATTTATAATGGAAAAAATCGCAAGTTTTACCGTGGATCATTTGAGACTCCTTCCGGGAGTCTATGTCTCAAGAAAGGACACCGCAGGTCAGGAGGTATTGACCACCTTTGACCTGCGTATGACGCGCCCGAACTTTGAACCGGTGATGAACACGGCGGAGATCCACGCCATCGAACATCTGGGCGCCACATTTTTGCGCAACCATAAGGAATATGGCTCTAAGACCATTTACTTCGGTCCTATGGGCTGCCGCACCGGATTTTACCTGATCCTGGCAGGGGATTACGAATCTGAGGACGTCCTTCCTCTTTTAAAAGAGATGTTTCTCTTTATCCGGGATTACGAGGGTGCGATTCCGGGAGCTGCCGCAAAGGACTGCGGCAATTATCTGGACTTGAACCTTCCAATGGCAAAATATCTCGCCGGAAAATATTACGAAGAGGTTCTCTCCTGCATCACACCGGAACGACTTCATTACCCGGATTAATTTTTTAATCGAATGCTTGAGAGAAATATCTGACCGTAGTATAATAGACAGGATATTGTTATATTTTTATCAAAGATTTGGAGGAACTATGTTAGAATTAAAAAATATCAGTTATGAGGTCGACAACGACCTTGATAATAACAATAAAGAGATTCTAAAGGACATCAGTCTGAAGATTGATGAACACTTCGTAGCGATTACCGGACCAAACGGCGGCGGCAAGTCCACCCTTGCAAAAATCATCGCCGGTATTATCACGCCTACCAGCGGACAGATTCTTTTTAACGGCGAGGATATCACGGGGCTGAACATTACGGAACGTGCAAAACGCGGAATCAGCTTTGCTTTCCAGCAGCCGGTTCACTTCAAGGGACTGACCGTGAAGGATCTGATCAATATTGCGGCGGGACAGACCATGTCCGTGGGCGCCATCTGCGATATCTTATCCGAGGTGGGACTCTGTGCCAGAGAATACATTGACCGCGAGGTAAACGGCAGTCTGTCCGGCGGCGAATTAAAACGTATCGAAATCGCAACTATTTTGGCGAGAAAGACCCAGCTTTCCATCTTCGACGAGCCTGAGGCAGGCATTGACCTCTGGAGCTTCAACAGCCTGATCAAGGTCTTTGAAAAAATGAGGGATGAGATCAACGGTTCTATTTTAATTATCTCTCACCAGGAACGTATCTTAAATATTGCGGACAAGATCATCGTCATTGCCGGCGGCAGTCTGGATGCCGTTGGTTCCAAGGAGGAGATCATGCCCCGTCTTATGGATCAGCCAAGCACCTGTAAGACATTAACCGACAAAGCAAACTAAAACGACAGAAGGGAGACCTATTATGGATGCAATACAGAAAAATCTATTGGAGCAGGTAGCCGGACTGCATGAGGTTCCGGAAGGGGCTTACAATATCCGTGCCAATGGACAGCTTGCAGGACGCAGCACTACCGCCAATATCGATATCATTACCAAAAAGGACAAGCAGGGCATTGACATCTATGTAAAGCCGGGCACAAAAAATGAGAGTATGCATATTCCAGTCATCTTAAGCGAGAGCGGCTTACAGGAGATGGTGTACAATGATTTCCATATCGGAGATGACTGCGATGTAACCATCATTGCTGGCTGCGGTATCCACAACTGCGGAACGGACACCTCCAAGCACGACGGCGTTCACACCTTCTATGTGGGAAAAAATGCAAAGGTCCGCTATATTGAGAGGCATTACGGCGAGGGAGACGGAAACGGAGAAAATATTATGAACCCGGAGACCGTGATCCATCTGGAAGAAAATGCTTATATGGAGATGGAGACCACCCAGATCAAGGGCATCGACTCTACCAACCGTCTGACTACCGGAGACTTGAAGGACGGAGCTACCCTGGAGGTTCGGGAAAAAATCATGACCCACGGAAAACAATATGCAAAAACAGATTTTTCGGTGGATCTGGACGGTGAGGATTCCAGCGCCAACATCGTATCCCGTTCCGTAGCAAAGGGAGAATCACATCAGGTCTTTTTGGCGAAGATCAGTGGTAATAATAAATGTGCCGGACACAGCGAATGCGACGCCATCATTATGGATCAGGCTCATGTGGACGCCACACCGGAGCTGTCTGCGAATAATATCGACGCAAATCTGATCCATGAGGCTGCCATCGGTAAGATTGCGGGAGATCAGTTGATCAAGCTGATGACCCTTGGGCTGACCGAGGCGGAAGCTGAGGAACAGATCATTAACGGATTCCTGAAATAATCTTGCGCACCCGTACGATCGTGAAGCTATTTCCTTCCTTTCGTGGGGGTGCGCATCTTTTTTCAGCTATTTTATTCACCGGTGGCTTCCCGATATTCTTCAGAACCAAGATCGCTCCAACTGTTTTTTTCGCCGGGGATCACTTCTAAGGTCTGCCTGTTCACAGCATAAAATTCCAGGATACTGGTATCCACATTCCCGGAGTGCAGATAATAGACGAACAGATCGCACTCTCCATTTGCCGATATCCGGTCGTATACCAAACGCCCCTGATCTTGCGAGCCATCCGTATTGACGATCTGAAAAATAGTATAAGGTGTTCCCTTCGCTGTGTAGGAAATTGTCAACTGACTGGAATCCTGATCTTCGATCTCACCATTTTCCGCTAATCGTTCATATACTGCCAGGATCTCAGCATGAAGATCTTCCTCCTGCTGTGTATCTTCCTGATATATATCTTCCTGTGCTTTTTTATCCTCCTGATATATCTCTTCCTGCGCTTTTTTATCCTCCTGATATGTCTCTTCCTGTGTTTTTTTATCCTCCTGATATGTCTTTTCCTGTGTTTTTTTATCCTCATTTGACTCTTCTTCATCCTCTATGAGCCCATACTGTTGATATTCTTCTTCCGTCAATCTGCGGCAAAGAAATGCTCCTTCTGATATCCGGTAATAATAATCTGGCGGATCCAGCCAGTTGTCATTCCTCATGTAAAGCAGACCGTTTGCTCTCTTTTCCACTTCCGCATCTTTTCCTATCGTGTAGAGCAAACCTCCAAAGGTTCCAAACAGACATACGATGACCCAAAGACAACTCAGTAAAATACAGGAAAGAGTTTTTCCTTTCACTGGCATTCTTTCACTTCTTCGAATTATTCTTATCAGACATACCAGCCAGTAAAAAGTCAACAATATCCAGAAAAAGAGTAACAGCCAGGCAGACCACAACGCAAATCCCGTTCTGTAAAAATATCCCTGCGGCAGAAGATTTTCAACACAGAAGAATACTCCGGTATATAGAGTCAAAACACCTGCAAGAAATGTGACAATCGGTCTCTTCTGCATAGGACGTCTGTCCCAGCTCTCCAACACTTCCAGCAATTTCGGGATATTCCCTGTCTGAAACAGCTCATCTAATTCTTCCTCTGTCAAAGACGATCGCTTGATCGGGATGGCATGAAAATTCATAAGCGCTTCCCTCCATTCCGCTTCTTCGGATAAATACAATGCGATTGTCTGATAGAGATAATAACTCTTGAGCTGATCCTTATTTAATTTTTCAAGGGAGATCCGGGTAAGCGCTCTTTTGGCTTCTTCCGCTTTTTCAAGCTGTAGATTCTGCCTGGCGATCACAAGGAGTATGGCTGCCTGTAATGATTTATTATTTCTGTAAAAAGAGGTATAAATGGCCTCATTGTAGGCGAGCTTTTCCTGTAACCCCAGCTTTCCGACACGATACAGATCCATTTTATCTCCGAATAGCTTAAAAAATAACAGAGAAAAGGCACATGCGGCATAGAGGATCGCGCAATAGGGCAGCTCTTCCATTACATTTTCCTGACGTTTTACCACCAGGTAAATCAGTCCGATGGTAAGCAGAAGAAAAATGAAAATGACAGCTATATAGCATTTCTGACGGCGCAGTCTTCGCCGTGCCGCCTTATAACCATAGCTGTCTCTCATTTTTGCCCGCTGCCGGTAAATATCATATGTACTCTCTATGTTCTCCTGCTCTGATTGCCTAAGAGAATCTTTGCGCTGTTTCATTGTGTTGCCGCCTCCATCCTGTTCCTTGCTTTATTAAAATTACAATAGTAAGGTTGGAAAGTCAAATGTTTTTCTACAGTTCTCCAAAATATGCGGCAATCGACTGCATTCTGGAAACCTGATCCACATGGAATGGACAGCGGTGATTACAATGACCGCATTGCAGGCAGTCCGATGCTTTCTTTTCCAGCTTTTCATAGTGATTGTGGGCGAGGCGGTCGCCGGCTTTGGACAGATCGTAATACTTATTGATCAAGCCGATGTCCAGCCCGGCAGGACAGGGCTTACAGTGATTGCAGTAGACACACTTGCCGTTAGCATCCTGGGGTGCAAAATTGCCAATGACGGAATAATCCGTTTCTTCCGGTTCAGCCTCCAGGAAACCGAGAATCCGATCCAGATCTGCTTTTCCGCGGATACCCGGCAGGACCGTCAATACCCCAGGCTTATCCAAAGCATATTGCAGACACTGATATTCTGTAAGCGCCTGACCGAAAGGGGATGTTTTTGCGTCCAGAAGCTGCCCTCCGCTGAATGCCTTCATCACAGAGATTCCAACACCCTCTTTTTCACAGCGGCGGTACAAAGCCATCCGTTCGTCCACATCTCCGATTCCATAATTGCCCTTGCGGTAATCATAACCAGGGTTGATACTGAACATCAGCATATCCAGGATTCCCATATCCAGCACCCGGTTTGCCAGGGAGGGTGTATGGGAGGACAGACCGATATGACGGACAACGCCCGCCTCCTTCAAATCCTGAATATAGCGGATCACGCCCGCCTTTTCTGCTTTTCGTAAATCTGCGGGATCGTCAATACAGTGGATAAAGCCAAAGTCGATATAATCCGTTTGCAGGGCATGAAGCTGCCAGTCAACAGACCGTTTAATGGCATCTATGTTTGTTGTCCAGCCGTATGTACCGGTTGTGTAATCCGCACCAAAATGAATCTGGAAATACGCCTTATCCCGGCTGCCTGCCAGTGCCCTGCCATATGCCGCAAAGGGTTTTGCCTCAGCGGATGCCATATCAAAATAGTTGATTCCCCGCTCCATAGCATAGCGTACCGTTTCTTCAATTTCCTGTTCACTGGCAGCCTGAATGGAGCTTGTGCCAAGTCCTATGATACTGATCGCTTCCCCTCCGCGGGGCAGCTTTCGATATTTCATTGGTTTCATATCGTTTCCTCCTTCACACAGTGTCGATTACAGGTGCAAATCTTCCACCCATTTTTTCAGAGCGCTTTCTGATACCTCTCCGTTCAGCAACTTGCCTTTTAAAAGCATTGCGCCTGGGCAGCTTGGTTTCAGTTTTTCATTTGTCCTGCCAAAACCGCTCCCGCCGGAAGTTGCAAAAGGAATAATCGTCTTGCCGGAAAAATCATAGCTTTCCAGAAACGTATTAATGATGGTCGGAGCCACATACCACCAGATCGGAAAGCCCACAAAAATAACGTCGTACTTTTCCATATCAGGCAGCTTCTCCATAATTGCAGGCCGCGATGACGGATCATTCATCTCCACCGAGCTTCTGCTCTTTTTATCCGTCCAGTTGAGATCAGCGCTGGTATAGGGAACCTCCGGTTTGATCTCATAAAGATCGGCTCCGGCAGCCTCTGAAAGTTTCCAAGCCGCCTTTGCCGTTACACCGCTTGCCGAAAAATACGCCACTAAAGTTTTTTTGCTCATAAAAATACCTCTTTATACTTTCTTATTGATTTTGCACAAAAGAGCCTGTATTTTACCCATTTGTGCAATGATTTACAAAGTTACAAACAATGATAAGCATTATATCACCTGAAATGTTTTCCACTTCCCGGACTGCTGCCGCCAGAAGAAAATAACTGCCCGGATGATCCAGTCACTGACCATTGCGACAGCAATTCCAATGACGCCCATTTGCAGGACAACTCCTAAAAACCAGGACAACAGCAGACGTACCGCTATGGTAGATATGACCGAAACATACATGGTGAACTTCACATCGCCTGCGGCACGCAGTCCGTTACTGAGTGTGCCGGAAAAAGGATATGCGATGGCATTAAACAGATTGTGGATCAGAACCAGTTGGATCACAAGCTGTTTTGTATCTGGCTCCAAAGCATAGAATCTCATAAACAGGGGTGTCAAAAGGAAAATCAGAAGATTCCATACCGACGAAAGCAGCAGCGTGATCTTCGTTAATTTCTTAAAGTAGACTTCTGCCGCCTGTGTATCCCTGTTTCCCATGCACTGACCGATAACCGTGATAAACACCGGCCCCATAGCAACACCAGCCAGGGCAGCCAGAGACCAGATACTTTGCGCCACGCCGTTTGCGGCGATCTGATAAGTACCAAAGAGCGCTACAATACTGCTGAGAGCTATCTTTACTAACTGGAAAACGCCGTTTTCCAGTCCGTTTGGAACGGCGATCCTTAAAATATGCCTCATAAGCTCCCCATTCCACTGAAAGATCCATTTGCGGGTATAGAACACATCATTCTTTTTACGAAAGCAAAGTAATGTGATGACGACTGCCGAAAATGTTCGGGCAATCAGGGAGGGCCAGGCGACACCGGCAACTCCTGCGCGCAGCACAAACACACCGATCAGGTTCCCAATGACATTGATGATATTGGACGCCACCGACAGGTACATGGTCACGCTGGTTTTTCCCATGCTGCGGAAAAGAGCTGTACCCGCGTTATAAACCGCCAAAGCCGGGTAGGAATAAGCCGAAATTTTCAGATAGGTAATGCAGGCCTGCATCACATCACTTTCTACCTTTCCAAACATCAGTCGAAGCATTCCCTCATTTCCAATCAACACAAGTGCCGCCACCAATACGGAAAAAATCACGGAGAACAGCAGGAGCTGGCTTGCGGATTCACCGGCAGCATCCATCTCCTTTCTGCCGATATACTGGCTGATTACCACCGCTCCTCCGGATGCCAGCGCCGTAAACAGGTAAATAAAAATGGTGTTAAACTGATTTACCAGGGAAACGCCGGATACCGCCGCTTCCCCGGCATAGCTGACGACCAATGTGTCTGCCAGACCTACAAGCATGACCAGCAGCTGCTCTAAAAACAGTGGGACAATCATCTCTTTTAATGCTTTATTTGAAAACAACTCTGTCTGCTGATCCATGTTTTTTCCTCCACTATAGCATTTCGTTAATTCTTTCTTTGGGATGAGGCAGAAATCTTTCTGATTCCCCTGGCAGTATAGAAGCTGACAAAAATCCAAAAGCCCATCATGGCAATATACTCGATGAACACGTACAAAGCGTTTTGTTCAAAATCAAAGAACACAAACTGATTTTTCAGGAACATATAAGAAACAATGTCCTTTTGTATGAAGCAAACCAGCCCATATCCGGCGATCACAATAGCTGCCAGCCGCAATCCCCATATGGATGCATTCGGCAATTTCCTGCCTTTCAAAAGCCTGCCAAACATTCCCACGATCATTCCCCAGTGCATTCCCAAATGAATGCTCATCAGCACAAATCCCCAATAGGCGGCCGCCATATGCATACTTCTTGCAGTCGCCATTGGACCGTCTATGGGAAGCGCCGCAAACACATGGCGGGACATAACAATTCCGCTGTATCCAAGACAGATGATGGAAATGAGTATGCTGAAATTAACAACTGTCTGCATGATGCGCAGTAGCCTGTATTTCCCTTTGAACAGACTTCCATACCACCGGATGTTGAGAATGTGATGTACGATAAACAGGATCAGCATCCCGGCACCAAACCACTCATGAAGCACCTCCCCGGTGATTTGATATGCCATCAGACAAAGTAACAGCACTGTCATCAGGAAATCAATTCCCATCTTTATTTTCATTTTCGGTTTCATGAGTTATTTGTCCTTTCAAATCATTTAGACAAGCCGAGTTCAGCCACCCATTCATTCACTCTGCTTTCCGCATCGGTTACACTGGAACCGCCAATATGAAGCCCGTCAAGAACAGTTGCGTCCGGCTCCATATCCTTAATTTCATCAATCGCATCCGAGAATGCGCTGCCTCCGGAAGTGCAAAACGGGATCACGGTTTTTCCACTAAGATCGTACTCATCAAAAAAGCTGTACATGACCATAGGCATACCATACCACCAGTTCGGGAACCCCACAAAAATGGTATCGTACTGATCCAGGTTCTCAATATGTGTGGACAGTTCCGGACGGATACCATTATTCTTTTCGTTTTCGCCAACATCGATGGTCTCATCATAGCTGTCGGGATAAGGTTCTACAGTCCGAATAGAGAACAGCTCTCCGCCTGTTGCTTCTGCGATCATGTGAGCCATCACACCGGTATTTCCTGTGACTTCGTCATTAAAGATTTGAATACTGGCTGTTGCAGAGGCGTCCACATCATCGGAAAGTTCCGCATTTTCACCGTAGGTAAAGTAAGCGATCAGGATATTGCCGCCTTCCACTTCTTCCTGCGTCACTTCGCTTTCCGATTCGGATTCTGTTGTACTGCTTTTCGGTACAGATGTTTCCTCTGATACGCTGCTCTCCGCATCAGGTGAACTTGTTTCAGCCAGTTTACTGTTTCCGGCGCAGGCCACAAGGAATAGGCCCATCAAAAAAGTAAGTATAAGAGCTGCAAATTTTTTCATTGTTTTTCCTCCAATTTTTTATGGCTACAAGCCGAGCAAACAAAGAATACAGGCACGGAGCGGGGAGCTCGTTCAACGAACAGTGTATGTATTTCTTCGACTATGCGGCGACATCCGCAAAGTGAGAAAAACCGCAGATTTTTCGAACCTGCCCGACAGATTCCCGCAACGATTCTCTATTCTGCCAGCGAGAAGATAATTTCCTTCCGGCGACTCTGCCACATGACTTTCACTCCTATGCCTTATCATAAATTTCTTTTGCCATTCTGAATGCCGCCCACGCCTTCGGCCATCCGGCATAAAAGGCCGCATGCGTCAGGATTTCAGCCATTTCCTCTGCCGTTACTCCGTGGTTTTTTGCATTTAAAATATGAAATTTAAGTGAGCTGTCCAACACACCGCTTGCCATCAGGGCAGTTACCGTAACAATGCTTCTGTCTCTGGCAGACAGCTTATCCTCCCGCGACCAAACCTCGCCAAACAGGACATCATCATTTAACTCTGCAAATTTAGGGGCAAATACGCCCAACTCATCATGACCGGCAGTAACCTTTGCCATCCAAAACACCTCCTTTACTTCAACTTTCCGTATTCTTTCTCTGAGACTGGTTCCAACCACTCATTAGAAGTATTCTCACCCGGAACCTCTATGGCTATATGTGCAAACCAACTATCTTTTGCCGCTCCATGCCAATGCTTTACACCCACCGGAATTGCAACCACATCTCCTGCATGAAGCTCCTGCGCGTCCTTGCCCCACTCCTGATACCAGCCGCGTCCACCGGTAACCAGCAGGATCTGTCCGCCTCCCTTATCACCGTGATGGATGTGCCAGTTGTTCCGGCAGGCAGGCTCGAAGGTCACGTTTGCAACGCCTACGCCGCCAAGTTGAGTCAACATTGCCAGATAAGACTGACCCGTAAAATATTCACCAAAGGGATTCGGTTCACCTTTTTCAAAAATAGTTCCATGCTCTAATTCGTTCATAATGAAAAACCACCTTTCTTTTATCTGTAAGACTTCTGATAAATTGCCACACATTCCTCATGGGATAGCTCTTTCGGATCAGCAGTAAACAAACCGCCCATTGTTTCACGGGCATTTTCTGCCAGCCTGTCAAACTCATCCTCCCGCATACCAAAATCGGACATTTTCAAGTCATATACACCGCAGTCCTTTTGAAGCTGCACCAACACATCCACAAAATCCTGCGCACAGTCTGCATCCTCTTTTCCCAGCGCCTTTGCCATCATAATGAATCGTTCATCGCAGGCGTGGCAGTCCACAAAATGCTGATAGTACGCGGCGGAAATCATAATCAGCCCCGCCCCATGAGGCAACTCCTGATGGTAGGCGCTCATGGCGTGTTCCATGGAGTGTTCGCTGGTGCAGCAGCTCACGGTCATCACCTGCCCGGACAGGTTATTTGCAAAAGCCATGCCCTCACGGGCTTCCAAGTCGCTGCCATCCCGGACAGCCCGGACAAGATACCTGCCGATGTTTTCAATCGCCGTCAATGCCAGCATATCACCCATGCGGTTATGCGCTTTGGAAATAAAGCATTCTGTACTGTGGAACAGTGCGTCGAAGCCCTGATACGCCGTGAATTTCGGCGGAACCGAAACCATCAGTTCCGGGTCAATTACAGACAATGTGGGGAACAGGCAGTCATAGCCGCCAAAGCCAATTTTCTCGTTGGTTTCATCATTGGTGATAACCCCCCACTGATCTGCTTCGGAGCCAGTTCCTGCCGTTGTAGTAATACAGATAAGCGGCAATGCTATTTCTGTGAGGGTTTTCCCACCGCCGGTGCCGCCGTTCATATAATCCCAAATGTCTCCGTCATTGGTTGCCATCGCAGCCATTGCCTTAGAAGCGTCCATCACACTGCCACCGCCTAAAGCAACAATGAAATCACAGCCATTTTCTTTTGCGCAAGCCGCGCCATCCATAACGGTAGAGCGAAGGGGATTCGCCTGCACACGATCAAACACTTCCGTCTCTACGCCCGCCTGCGTCAGCTCCTTCAACACCCGGCTAAGCGTTCCCGTTTCCTTCATAGACTTGCCATTGGAGATCACGACCATCGCTTTTTTTCCCGGCATTGGCTGGGTATGCAGCTCATTTAATTTTCCGGCACCAAATAAGGTGCGGGTTGGAACGTAAAATTGATAACTCATAATAAAATCCTCCTGTTAATCTTTTTTAATTTCGCGAACAACGAGTCAAGTGCGGGTGCTTGTACGCGCATTTGACGACTGTCGCGGGAGTCAGGTATCTTTGTGATGCCTGACCTCATGGATCATATAATCCAACTGGTCTAATAACTGCTGCTTGGAATGTATTTCATCCAATAATTGCGACCTGTTTTTTCTTAAGATCCGTATCTGCTCTTCCTCTGTTTTTCCATGCTCTTTTACCAGCTTGGTTATTTCCTCTAATGTCATCTCCGGCCTCCTTGTATGATAGGAAGTGCACTCCAAAACTTTCTATTTTCATAAGCTGGAAACATATTTCGCCAGCTATCGCGGCGCTCCTCGAATGCTTATGCCAACATAGCATTCTCATTGCTGCCCGCATAAAAAATGTAGGTGCTGAGGAAAGTGGCTACACTTTTTCTACACCTACATTATAGTTCGGGCTTTAAGTTATATCAAATACTTAGTTTTAATGGTCAGGTTATGCCTAAAAAGCATTTCATGTGTTCAATGAATTTCGTCGTTGCTAAACTAAACGGCTGTTGTTTTTTCCACGCCAATACACTATTCGCCATCAGTTTCGGGCGCAGAGGTCGACTGGCGATTTTCTCCTTATCCCAAAAGGGTATGGAACCTTCAATCACAATGGAATACGCCAAGCCTCTCTGAACCATAAGGGCGCTGTTCGTGGCTAAATTGCTGGTAAAGAGAACCTGTTTTTCCTGAAAGGAATCTCCGAGCCAGTTGGATAATTCATTCTGCACATTTGTCCGTCTCGGAAGAATGAGCGGTCTATTCTCCAAGTCTTTTGCGCTCACGGTTTCTTTTCCCGCAAGCGGATCATCCGGGCGCATTAAGACGACCCACCGTTCTTTTCCCTCTAAGCGAATGAACTCAAACTTTTCTATGTCGATGGGCTCCAGCAATACGCCAATGTCAATCAGTCCCTTTTCCATCTGCTCTTTCACCAGATCGGCATTTCCTGTAAAAATGTCGAAGGTGACAAGCGGGTACTTCTCACGAAAACCTTCAATGATTTCCGGCAGAACCTGCATAGCCGCTAATTCTCCGCCGCCAATGACGATTCTGCCTTCCACAAGTTCGTCCTGCCAGGTCAATTCTCTTTCTGTTCGGTCAACCAAAGACAATATTTCTTCTGCACGCCGCCGCAGCAATATCCCTTCGTTTGTTAACGTGATCTTTTTCGCGCCTCTGTGAAATAACTTGACGCCAACTTCATCTTCTAATTGCGATAGCTGACGGCTAAGTGTCGGCTGTGTGATATGTAAGACTTCCGCTGCACGATTGATTCCTTCCTCCCGGACAACAGCAAGAAAATAGCGAAGCACCCGTATTTCCATTGCAATACCTCCTGTAACTCGTTTATCTAATTATAGGTTGGATATGCTAAAAAAGCAATATTGAGGCGCTTTTTGCTATTTAAAGCATATTGCAGCAATATATTTTAGACTTCAAAATACAACCGCCTTAAAGATTCGGGTAACAACACAGAAAATCATTCTCTGCTTTCTGCCTATTGATGTTCAAGCACATATCGCAGCCATTCATTCGGTGTAAGGATTTCTTCCCCACAAAGTATCTGCTCCATTGTGCCTTTTTTCAAAACAGGATTATTCCATCCTTTTTCAATTCGATCTGAGATGATTGCCGCATTTTTTCCACTGCAATGTTTCTTTCACGAGCCTGTCGTTTAGATAAGTGTTCTCTCATAGTCAAAATCTACTGCTGAATATCTTTCCCATCTATCACATTATAAATATATGTATCCTTTTTCTGAGAACATCATATTTATTGATTGTGACTATTTTTCCGCTAATTTGGAAATTAGAATAGATACAGATGGATAGGTGATGATATGGATATGCCGGAACGTATAAGGAAGTCCATAGAGGAACATGGCTGAACAGATTACTGTCTGGCAAAAAAAGCAAACCTCTCTCACTCCACAGTTACAAATATATTCAATAAGAGCAATGTACCTACGCTGCCGACCTTAAAAGCAGTATGTAAAGCTTTCGGTATAACTTTAGCGTTCTTCAAGAAACTTTCAAGTTTTTTGATTTTACACAAACTTTGGGATACTCCCCACAAATAGGACAATATATCCATTTTGTTTTCTCCATATTTACTTTTCACCAACCTATACGATTCATTTGAAAATTTATTTCCTTGCTAAAATGCCAACCTGCATATAGGAACACCAAAAAATCTCTATACTCCTAAATCCACACTCTTTCAGAATCTTAATCTGTTCTTGTATTGTTATTGGAAAATATTCCGTACCGTATCTGCTCAAATGTTCTTCACACTCTTTTATACTTTTTCCTTTGCTATATTGATATTTCTCCCATCGCTTCAGATATAGCTTTTTCGTTGTCTCATCACGAGGTGCGAAGTTTTCAAATGTAATATAAATTCCTTCTTTCTTAAGGGCATTATAACATTTTCTAACAGCAATCATTCTTTCTTCGTATGCCAAGTAATGATTCACTAAGATCGAAGTAATTACATCAAATTGCGAATCGTAATCTATTCCTTCCATCGGAAGTTTTAAAAACTCTACATAGGAAGAACTGATTTTTTGTCTTGCTACTTCTAGCATAGCAGATGAACGATCAGTACAAATCATCTTTTCCACATTGCATTGTTCCAATGCCACTTTTGCCATTTTACCATTCCCACAGCCTATATCCAGCCAAGATACTGGCTTATTTAAAAATACAATGGAAACCACATCTGCTATTTGATTATAAACTTCATCATAATACGGTATGGTATTTAAAATATCTCTAGCATAGCTTTCTGCCGAAAAAGCTGCCTTACGATTACTCACACCTATCCTCCCAACACATCACTCATAAGTATCTAAATAGTGCTGCAATTTCTCTGCTAATTTTCCAATATGTACACCATCTACAAAAGAATGATGTACTTGTACTGAAAATGGTAACAAGATTTTACCGTCCTTTTCGTAATATTTACCCCAATCAAATAATGGTGTTGCATTATTTTTTTTACCCGAATCCGTATGTGAAATATGAGTAAAACTTACCCACGGAAAAGCAGAAAACTGAAATACATCATTTCCTAATGGAGCAGTAAAATATTCTTTTTGCTCTTTTTCAGTCTGAGCTGCCACCGTCACATATTCTTCCAGCGTATCTTGCATTTCCACATTTACAACCTTGAATAACTCCGTTTCTTTATCCAGATAAGTAAATGCTGTGTTAATTCTTTCAAACTCAACAGGCTCACCGTCTACAAATCGGTATCGGAACTCCTTAATCTCATTTGCACACTTTGAAACAGCAAATACAAAGGAAAACGTAAATGAATAACCCTTCAATCTGATTTGTGATAAAAAATTCGTGATGTCAAGGTCAAAGCTCACACAATACTGTGGTTGTACACTATCTCGGAATACTTGATAGTGTAAATTTCGTTCCCATGTAGGCAAATCAATTTTCTACATTTCATCATACCTCCTAAAATCGTTATATCGAGAATGTTATTCTCACTTTGATTATATTCTTTTATTTGTATGATGTCCATTAGTTATATGATGTCTATATTTAAAAAATATAGGTTCCTGTCTCATAAACAAGAACCTAAAATATCAATCAAGTCCTAATTCTTTCATTGCGTGCATGATATGAATTTTCATAGCGTTTTTTGCCCCCTCCGCATTACGCTGCTCCAAAAATTCCATAATCATTCTGTGATCATTTATTGTATCTTCAATGGCTTTATCACTCTGTAAAGATAAGTATACACCCTTTGAAATCGCCTGATATAAAATCGGCATGAGTTTATTCATAAATTCATTATGGGTAGCCTGTGCAATCGCCTTATGAAAAGAATGTTCATCATCTGTTCTGTCTTGATGATTGCTGATTTCCTTTTCTACCTTTTTTCCAAATTCTATAATTCTCTTTATCTCGGAATCTGTTGCCCTTAAAGCGGCATAATAGGCAGCCTCTGGTTCAAATATCAAACGCATTTCATATAAGTCTTTCGCATTGACTTTTATGTTTGACAACTGTTCTAAATCCTGTTGCTTCTTAAACGCATTTTCTTTGACGTATGTACCTTTTCCTCTTTGAATTTCCAATATATCCAGAGCAACCAAAATTCTAATTGCTTCTCGCAGCGTAGTACGACTTACATTCAATTCTTCCGATAAATCCAGTTCGTTTGGTAATTTATCGCCGACAGAAAATCTTTTTTCTATTGTTATCATGGATAGAATATTATCCGCAACATTCTGTGATAACATCTTATTCCCTTTCATAATCTCACCTTAACCTTTTCTGCCATTATACTATGCTTAGTGTTCAAATTCAAACGTCTTGATTCAACAAGTATCAGCTATTTGCGGAATATGTGACATTTTTAAATTTTGTCACATACAATTATAATCTCTCTAAAACCTTATGATCAGCGTTTTGAGTAATTTGATTCCTGTTTCCTATTGTATTTATACCCCACTGTTAGATAACTGGGGTTACAAGTTGGATTGGCTCACGCCAATCCAACACGGGCTAGCCCGTACCAGCGGCTTTCGCTTCGCACGCCACTGGACGGACTGCCTGTGCAACTGCCTTTCGTAATGTATTATATACCATTCATATCTTCTTTCTCAAAAGATGATAAAAGTTGTGCATGCGTTTCAACAAAACCTTTTAAAAATTCTTGCGAAGATTTCCAATAATCCGAATAAATATTTTCCTGCCTTTCTGCAATTTGCTCCTGTAAAACATCATCAGGTACAGGTACATATACATATTCCAACAAATCATCTTCATATACCCTCGCTCTTGAAGAGGACGAACCTGTTGCTAACCTTACAATTTGTTTACATACATGTTCTGATTGTAGTAAAGCACATAGAACATATTCATTCTTTACAAATTGATTTTTTTTAAGTTTTAAAATATATGCTTCTTTTGAAACTAATCCTTCTTTAATTTCCTCAGGAATTACGGTCACTCTATTTTTTCGAGGATTTATCCTTGAAATAATGACATCGCCACCATGAAAAATGTGCATCGATGAATTAATGGTATTTCCTTTCACATACCGAATATTTGATATTACACCTGTATTAGGCGAAATATCAGGAATTTCCAAGTAATAATACATTTCTGTAGCTAATGGATTTTTAGAAATATTTTGTATCTCACAAATATCTTTTAGTGGAACTACTGTATCAAACTTTTCTCGAATTAAGCTTCTATCCTGAATATTCAACAAAAAACTAGCGTCTATTCTATGTGCAGAAATTTCATCTTGTTCAACCCAACCGCATTCACCACCATTTTCCGTTTGATATATTCCGTCAAAATACATTTTAGACTTATCCAAAAAAATTTTTAAATCAGACTTATTATGTGGTCTATAATCTTTTTTACCAACTTCATACCCAACTTCTTTGGCAGTTGCCAGAAAAACCTTATGTGGCTTATTCTTATCTTGTTTCCCCTTTTCTTTCTTTCGTACTCCTAAAATAGTTGTTTTCGATACAGATTTTCCAAATGGTATAAATGCACCCTCCGGTAGACTTACTACCGTAACCAGATAACATTTTGAAAGTAACCATTTTCTAAAACCTTGATACGCTTTTACATTTAGTAATCCTTCCGGTAAAACGATATATAATTCTCCACCCCTTTTAGCATCTAATGCTCTTATACATCTTTCAACAAATAAAATATCTAATTCCTGAGTTTCTCTCCCAATTCCCATTTCATATTGTGACAGAACATCTGTAAAAGTATACGGAATTGTAAATGGCGGATTCGTAAAAACCACATCAAATGAATTATCTGGTAACTTTGTCGACCGTAAAGTATCACCTTGATAAATATTATTATATCCATCCCCATGCATAATAAGATTAATCTTTGCTAATACATGTAAATCTTCGTCTGCCTCGTGCCCCCACAAACATTTATCAATTAGATTCTTAAACTTCTTTTTACTTTCAACTTCTGAAAAAGGGCTATCTATAATTTTTTGATTAACATACCTGAATGCCTGAATTAAAAACCCACCCGAACCACACGCCGGATCAAGAATTTTATCTCCTATATTAGGATCTGCATATTGAACCATATAATCCACTATTTCTCTAGGCGTAAAATATTGGTCAAAATCTCCTCTTAATGTTGATTTAAGGAAGATTTCATATACAGCTCCTTTAATATCATCTCCTGTTCCCAAGAAAGACCACGGCTCTAACATTTTTATTATTTCAATAATACTCGCATTATCATTGATCTTGAGTGTTTCCTCCGGATCACTATAAACGGGATATTGTGTCTTTGCTTCTACAAAAAGATTTTTAAATACTTCTAATTCATTTGTTTCTTCCGCTTTTGCCCATTTATCTATATATTCAAGTAAAAATCTATTATCCTCATCATCTTTAGCGCGTCTCTCTTCGTTCATTTTAACCAACAGAATTTTTGTCATTTCTTTAAATGATTGGTCTGTTCTAATTAACGCCCTTTTCTCAATAATATCTTTGCATTTATTAATAATTCTATATAATTCTTGTTCACTGTAAAGGGTTAGTAAAACACTTCTTACTTCTCTTAATTGTATTGGTGACAATTCCTTTTTACGAGTTTTATTAACATCTATCACTAATTGATTTTTACTTGGTATTTCAGATGTTCTTTTTCCTGTATATATGTTAGTTACTACACAATCAATTCCATTTGTTGTAACAGCGTACACTGCTGGCGGTGTAGATATTAACTTTGCGTAACTCGTACATTGTAAAATTTCTTTCTCAGCAAGTGTAATACTCGGTCTTTTAGTATCTATAATCAGTTGTGCATTCCCATCTATCCTGATTTCAATATCAGGTCTTATATCTGGAATTTTTTTAGTTCCTATTTGAACTGGTATTGATGTTTCAAATGCCATATCACATTCATCATATCCCAATTGTCTAAGAAAAGGCAGGACAATTTTTACTTTTACATCTTCCTCAGTCTTAATTTCACTATTAAAATTAGGT
Source organism: uncultured Lachnospiraceae bacterium (assembly GCA_958428365.1). Lineage (GTDB taxonomy): Bacteria > Bacillota > Clostridia > Lachnospirales > Lachnospiraceae > Maccoyibacter. Next base: position 81,562 of record CAUAFT010000008.1, read on the forward strand.
ATATTATCAAAAACCCATTCTTTAATATCCATTCTCTTTCTCCATTCCTTAGTACTTTTCTTAATTATAACATATCAAAATACTTCTACACATCTTTATTTTAAGCACTCAAATACCTTATCAAAATCATTCAACATTATAAAGTCTTTTCCTTGTATCTCCCCACTCTATATCAACCACCACCGACACATTGATATAATCCTTAATCTCTTTATTCCTCATTTTCTCACCCTCATCAGTAAACACTATATGCCTATGAAAATGCCTAAAATTAAGGATTTCTACATATCTTTTCTTTGTATCGACACTATAGTCTCCACATGCCCACTCTGCCCAAACATATCACACCCCCTCCCCCTCCGTAACTCATACCCCCTCTCACACAAATACCTCAAATCCCTCCCCAACGTCGCCGAATCACAACTCACATACACAACCCTCTCCGGCCCCATCTCCACAATCGTCTCCAGACACCTCTCATCACACCCCTTCCTCGGCGGATCCACCACGATCACCTCCGCCTTCTCCCCCGTCATCCGATAACGCTCCGGCAGCACTTCCTCCGCCTTCCCCACAAAAAACTCCGTATTCATGATCCCATTAATCCTTGCATTATTCCTCGCATCCTCAATCGCCTGCGGCACAATCTCAACCCCCGACACCTTCTTCGCCTTCTGCGCCAAGAACAACGAGATCGTCCCAATCCCGCAATACAGATCCCACACATTCTCCTCCCCCGTCAATCCCGCATACTCAAGCGCCGTCGAATACAACTTCTCCGTCTGCACCGGATTCACCTGATAAAACGACTGCGGCGAAATCTGATAAGCAATCCCCTCTCCTTCCACCTTCCAGTCCTCTCCCGTCCGAAGATGAATATAATCCGTAATATACCCCTGTCCCCAGAGAACCTTCACCTCTTCCCCCAGGATCACGTTCGTATTTTTCCGATTAATATTAACAGAGATGCTCTTCATCCCCTCCAACTCGCGCAGCCGCTCCACCAAAACCTCCCTATGAGGAAGCTCCTCACAGTTGATCACCAGACAGACCATCCACTCCCCGGTTGTCCTGCCATAACGGGTCAATACATGGCGCACCACACCCTGCTGGTTTTTTTCATCATAAGGCTCGATCCCGAACTCCTCCATAAATCCGATCACAACATCCAGGATCTGCTCATTCAGCGGCATCCCCAGCAGACAATTCCTGTTCGGAATAATATCATGAGTCCTTCCCGCATAAAAACCCGTGACGATCCTCCCCTCCTTATCTCTCCCCACCGGAAACTGCGCCTTATTCCGATAGTGATAAGGTTCTTCCATCCCAATGATCGGCTCCATGACCTGATCTAACAATTCCTTCGAAAATCCCCCGATCCTCATCAGATTATTCCTGATCTTGCGATCCTTAAATTCCAGCTGCTTCTCGTAGGAAAGCGCCTGTATCTGGCACCCTCCGCAGGCTCTGTGGAACTCGCATCTCGGAGTCACCCGATCCTTCGACGGCTCCAGGATCTCAAGGAGCCTTGCATAACCATAGTGCTTTTTCATCTTCATAACCTTCACAGACACCACGTCCCCGATCAGCGCGTCCTTTACAAAAAGCGGTATGTTCTCCACCTTTCCGATTCCTTCCCCGTTCACTCCCATATCTTCTATTTTCAATGTCAAAATATCATTCTTCTTAATCATAATATAAAAAATCCGCATACATGGGCATTTGCCCGACAGGGCATTATGATCTGTCAAACCATGTATCCGGATTTCATCCTTTCCTTTTATTCTCCTGTCCTTCGGATATTCGTACCCAGGAATCGGTTAAATCCCTGCCATTCCGTATTTCCCTGCGGCACTGCTGCCAGCGCCTCCTTCATCGTCTGCATCTTCGCATCCGCATTATCGGCAAAACTAAGGGCGATCGCCTCCATCAACGCCGGTTTTTTCGGCGATCCGAACTCCAGCTCTCCGTGATGGGACAAAATACAGTGTTTCAGCTCGTTTCCAAGCCGCACCGGAAATCCCGGAATCTGGCGGATATGCTCTCCCACCATCTCCGCCCCGATCATAATATGACCTAAGAGCTGTCCCTCGTCCGTATAGTCATTTGCCGGAAATGTAGAGAGTTCTTCTAATTTTCCAATATCATGGAACATCCCGGCACAGATCAGCAGATCACGATTCAAAAACGGATAATTCCCCGCATAAAAATCACAGATCTTCGTAACGCTCAGGGTATGCTCCAGCAAGCCTCCCACAAATCCATGGTGTACGCTCTTAGCCGCAGAGTGGAATTGAAAACGCTTCGCAAAATCCGCATCCCCAAAAAAGCTCTCCGCTAACTTCCGCAGATAAGGATCTTCCAGGTTTCTCACATATCCCATCAATTCTTCATACATCTGCGGGATATCCTTCTCGCTGACCGGAAGATAATCCTGCGGCTCATATTCCCCTTCCTGGGCAACCCGCGCCCGCTTGATATTCAACTGCAGCGATCCCTGAAAAGAAGTGACGTCTCCAGTCACCTGAACGTAATCCAGAGCGTCGAACTCGTCGATCCCGTTGGAACCCACATCCCAGATCTTTGCATCCAGGGTTCCCGTCTTATCCTGCAGAATAATATTTTCATAAGGCTTACCCGCCTTCGTCAAAGCTGTCTGTTTAAATTTACAGAGATAAATCTCATTAATTCTTTCTCCCTCTCGGAGTGTGTCTATAAATCTCATAAATACAACCGCACTAAGCGTCCTTTCTAAGTAAAATATCGCTGTTTCTTCTCTATTATACGTTCTTGACGCATCCGATGCAAGATTTTTCTAATCTCCTTTTCATTCCGGGAGATTTGGGATATAATGAAAGCGAAACTCGCAAATACAAATAATAATGAAAAAACCACACATTTTCATTTGCGGGCGAATCTAATGGACGGAGAATTACCATGAACAAAAAAGCATTACGAACCTTAGAGTATCATAAGATCATAGATTTACTGGTGCGCCACGCCAACTGCGAGGCTGCCAAGAAGCGCTGTCAGGAACTGGAGCCCATGACGGATCTGGAAGCGATCCGATCTGCCCAGGAACAGACAAAGGACGCCCTGACCCGTGTCCTTAAAAAAGGAAGCATTTCTTTTCTCGGCATTCACGATGTCACCGCCTCCATGAAACGACTGGAGATCGGCGCCTCTCTGGGAATCGAGGAACTGCTCCACCTCGCCTCCCTTCTGGAGGTGGCAAAACGCGCCAAAGCTTTCTCCCGAAGCGACCGGGAGGACGAGGTTTCAGATTCCTTAGATCCCCTTTTTCACGGCATCGAGCCCCTAACGCCGCTTTTAGAGGAAATACGAAGATGCATCATCTCCTCCGACGAGATCGCAGATGATGCCAGCAGTAATCTAAGATCCATCCGACGGAGCATGAAGGGCATGCAGGATAAGATCCACTCCCAGATGAACAACCTGCTTAATTCCGCTTCTGCCAGCGGCTATTTACAGGACAACGTCATCACCATGCGCAACGGACGTTACTGCCTCCCGGTAAAGTCAGAACACAAGAACCAGGTATCGGGAATGGTCCACGACCAGTCCTCCACCGGTTCCACCCTCTTTATCGAACCCCTTGCCATCGTGAATCTGAACAACGAATTAAAGGAACTCTCCTTAAAAGAACAGGAAGAGATCGAAAAGATCCTTGCCGATCTAAGCAACCTGGTTTCTGAATATATCCCCTATATTTTAGAGGATTACCGCATTCTGGTGGAACTGGATTTCATCTTTGCCAAAGCTCTTTTGGCAAAAGATTACAATGGAATCGCCCCGGTCTTCAACACAGAAGGAAAGATCCTCATTAAAAAGGGACGTCATCCTCTGTTGGATCCCCAACGTGTGGTTCCCATCGACGTGCACCTGGGAACGGATTTCGACTTACTGATCGTCACGGGACCCAATACCGGAGGTAAGACCGTATCCTTAAAGACTGTGGGACTTTTCACCCTGATGGGACAGGCGGGGCTGCATATCCCGGCAAATGACGGCAGTCAGCTTGCTGTTTTTTCCGATGTCTTTGCGGATATCGGCGATGAGCAGAGTATTGAACAGAACCTGAGTACCTTTTCCTCCCACATGACCAACATCGTCTCGATCTTAGAGCATGTGACAAAGGACTCTCTGGTACTCTTTGACGAGCTGTGCGCCGGCACCGATCCCACCGAAGGAGCCGCTCTTGCCATCTCCATTCTCTCAACCCTCCACAGCCGGGGCATCCGCACCATGGCGACCACCCACTACAGCGAGATCAAGGTCTTTGCCATCTCCACCGAGGGCGTGGAAAATGCCTGCTGTGAATTTGACATGGAGACCCTGAGTCCGACTTACCGCCTTTTGATCGGCATTCCGGGAAAAAGCAACGCCTTCGCCATTTCGGGAAAATTGGGACTGGACGCCTCCATCATTGAAGATGCCAGATCCCGTATCACGGAAAACGAAGAGAACTTTGAAGATCTGATCGCCCGCCTTGAGGACAGCCGCGTCACCATCGAAAAGGAGCAGTTGGAGATCAGCTCCTACAAGACAGAGATCGAGACCCTGAAAAAACGCCTGGAAGAAAAACAGGAACGCCTGGATAACAGCCGGGAAAAGATTTTACGGCAGGCAAACGAGGAGGCTCATAAGATCTTAAGCGAAGCAAAGGAAGTCGCCGACGCCTCCATCCGCAACTTCCAGAAATACGGCAAGGTCAACGCCGACAGCAGGACCATGGAACAGGAGCGCACTAAGCTCCGCAAGAAGATGAACGAGGTGGAAAAAAATATGGCGTTCAAGCCAAAAAGCTCCGCCGCCAACACCAAGGCTCCAAAGAAGCTGCGTATCGGCGATTCCGTCAAGGTCTTAAGCATGAATCTGAAAGGAACCGTACACACCCTGCCGGATGCAAAGGGAAATCTCTTTGTCCAAATGGGGATCCTGCGTTCCCAGGTCAACATCAACGATCTGGTTCTGCTTCCTGACGAGTCGGATGTAAACTCAAAGAAATTCCAGAAAACCGGAGCCGGCAAGATCAGGATGAGCAAAAGCGCCAATGTTTCCACAGAGATCAAGCTGCTGGGTATGACCGTAGACGAAGCCTTAAGCGAGCTTGACAAATATCTGGACGACGCTTACCTCGCCCACCTCTCCTCCGTGCGGATCGTCCACGGAAAAGGAACCGGGGCTTTGCGCAACGCCGTCCACGGGTATCTGAAAAAATCAAAGTATGTAAAGAACTATCATTTAGCAGAATTTGGCGAGGGTGACGCCGGTGTTACCATAGCCGAATTTAAATAGAAAGAAGGATATTTTTATGAATAAGCAAAAAATTCTCATCGTAGACGATGATGTGAATATCGCGGAGCTGATCTCCCTTTATCTCACGAAGGAGTGTTTTAACACCCGCATGGTTCACGACGGTGAAATGGCATTGGAGGTTTTTGACAGTTATCAGCCCAACCTGATCCTTCTGGATCTGATGCTGCCGGGCATTGACGGCTACCAGGTCTGCCGTGAGATCCGCGCAAAATCCAACACGCCGGTCATCATGCTCTCCGCCAAGGGAGAGGTGTTCGACAAAGTGCTGGGATTGGAGCTGGGAGCGGACGACTATATCTTGAAACCTTTTGACACCAAGGAACTGGTGGCGAGAGTCAAAGCTGTCCTAAGACGCTACCAGCCGGTAAATAACCCGGCTTCCTCCAACCCTGATATCAAATGCGTCACCTACGACGATCTGGTCATCAATCTGTCCAACTACTCAGTTCTCTACTATGAAAAACCGATTGATATGCCCCCGAAAGAGCTGGAACTTCTCTATTTTCTGGCTTCCTCACCAAATCAGGTTTTTACAAGAGAACAGCTCTTAGACAATATCTGGGGTTATGAATACATTGGAGACACCCGTACCGTGGACGTGCATGTAAAACGGTTACGGGAAAAGATCAAAGATCATGATTCCTGGCGTATCGCCACTGTCTGGGGCATCGGTTACAAATTCGAGGTTAAATAATGAAACGTACGCTTTATACGAAAATGTTTGTGAGCTTCCTTCTGTTTGGAATCTGCGGCTTTTTGATCGTGGCGATTTTCACTTCCAGGCTCTCTTTTGAAAAGTTAAAGGATGACGAGGTCAAAAACCTCTATGAAGCCGCCTCTTCCATCTCCTCGAATCTCATCTATGACGACAAAGAGGGGGTGACCGCCGATGAAGCTCTGGGACAATCCCTCTCCTATTTAAGCCATTATATGGACGCCCGCATCTGGATCGTGGACACGGAGGGAAGAGTTCAATCTACCTTTACACCTGACGGCTCCTCTTTTTCCAGAGATCGGATCGAAGGCTTTCATCCTGAAGATTTTGGCTCTTCCCATTTTATCATTGGAGATTTTTACGGATATTTCAACAGCGAGTATCTGAGTGTCCTGGCTCCTGTCAGCCGCAATGATGAGACCTGCGGTTACGTCTTAATTCACAGACCCCTGGATACTTTCAACCATTTTCACAACGAACTTTTGAATATTTCCTATCTCTCCTGGGGGATTCTACTTTTATTTGCAGCATTGCTCTTTGTCATCTTTGTGGTACGGGTCTACCGCCCGATCCGCAGTCTTTCCATCGGCGCGAAAGAATATGCCAAGGGCAATTATGGGAATCCCATCCCTGTGAAAAACACGGACGATGAGCTGGGATACATTGCTGCTTCCCTGAACTACATGGCGGACAAGCTGAACACCATTGAGGAAAAACAGCGGAATTTTATATCCAATGTCTCCCATGACTTCCGCTCCCCTCTAACCTCCATCCGGGGATATATCGACGCTATCTTAGACGGCACCATCCCGCCGGAGCTCCAGGAAAAATATCTGAAGATTATTTTATTTGAGACAGAGCGGCTCACCAAGCTCACGGAGAGCCTTTTGGAGTTGAACAAATATGAGGGCAGAACCTTTGCCCTGGAAAAAACAGACTTCGATATCAACGGGATCATTCAGAAGACATCGGATACCTTTGAGGGCACCTGTGAGGAAAAGCATCTTCAGATCGAATTGAATTTTGCCTCTGATGTCCTTCGGGTTCATGCCGATATGGGAAAGATCCAGCAGGTGCTTTATAACCTGATCGACAATGCCATCAAGTTTTCCCATATGGATTCCAAGATCACCGTGGAGACCAATGCCAAAAACGGAAAGGCGTATATCTCCGTCAAGGATTACGGCATCGGCATTCCAAGAGACAGCATCACAAAAATCTGGGAGCGGTTTTATAAAACAGACCTCTCCCGTGGCCGGGACAAGCGGGGCACCGGTCTGGGACTGTCTATCGTTAAGGAGATCATCCTGGCACATGAGGAAAATATCAATGTCATCAGCACGGAAGGCGTTGGAACGGAGTTCATCTTTACGCTGACCCTGGCTGATAAGTAGACTAGATTTATATATTTCCCATACTTGAAAATTTATATATTTTTCTATATATGAAAATCCAAATAAAATACCTGGAAAGCAGATACCACGATAACTGAACTCCACTTTCCAGGTATTTTATTTATATCTAAATAATATTCTTTGATCGCCTTTTTGATTCTTACGGTAAGATCCCGATGTAAATATCCGTTTCACCTAAAAATCAACATAAATATTAGATGTCTCCGATATATCTAATCCACCCTTCGGCAATACTTCTTTATCAAATTCAATCTCATCCTCTAAGATCAATTGCAGATAAACATAATAAATTGTGAGATTTTTCCCATCAACCAATGCATACTCAAATTGTTCGTCTGCACCATAGATCGCCACATAAGCGGGGAACTTGAAATTATCCTTATCATATCTGATATGATAGTTCTCTCCTTCATAGGTATCACCGATCTCACTGATCCGCTTTACCTCCTTTTGAAACTGCTCCTGGGAATATGTACATTTCAGATAAATCTGTACTTTATCATTCTGTAATCCTTTTTCCCTCCCATAAAAATACTCTGCCTTCTCTTTATTTACAATTTTTTCAGGGAAGATTTTTAGCGGGCTGTGAATGCCAGACTTTTCCCATTCTCCATACTTATCAATGTCTTTTACGCTAAGACTATTCTTGATCATAACTCCAATCATAAAGATTAGAACAGCAATCAAGACACCTCCAAAAATTTTAGAAGCTATATTCTTTTTTTGTTCCATAATCTATATTTCCTTTTCATCTACTATATATTTTGGCTCCAGAACAACAAGAGTTCCTGCAAAAGATTTATGGAAATCATCGATTTCCATTTTTATCAAATCTTTTACAGGATCCTCACTCATGAAGTAGTTCTATTCTTATCTACTCATTGCCCACTTTAAAATGCGCTGCCATATACGATTGTGTAAATCATAAAACATCGTACCCCATTTTGTTCTTTATTTAATTATAGGATACACCATATCTTCTTTCAAGCAAAAAGGAATAAACGGTCGTTTTTAAGAATAAACGGTCGTTTTATAATATTATAAAGAAAAATTTCTTACCTTGCTTTTCTCTTAATGTATTCTCTATATGCCGCCTTAAAGTTACTCTTCATCCTTCGGCTCACCGGGATCTTTTCCCCGTTCCTAAAAAGGACCTCATCATCAATTTTTGTTACCTGATAAAGATTTGCCAGATAACTTCTATGGCATAGGAAAAATCCCTTTCCTCCTAATTCCTCCGCCCATGCTCCCACACTCTTGTTTGAAAACAGCGTTTTCCGATTCACCAATTTCACATTACTATATTTCCCATCCGCCTGAATATAGAGAATCTTCTCCATATCAACACAACACTCTTCCACTGCCCCGGTGATCTGCACCTGTCTCTCTTCCTCAATGTCCTGTACTGCCATTTCCAGTTTTATTTTAAATTTTTCATATGCTACCGGTTTATGCAGGAATCCAAAGACCTGTTTCCCGAATGCTTCCTCCATCATTTCGTAATGGCTGCTCGTGAAGATCAGCCTGGTTTTGGACTTCTCTGCCTGCAGCTTTTCCTTAAGCTCAATTCCATTGATCCCCTGCATCTCAATGTCCAAAAACAAAATCTCAACATCTCTTTCTTTTAGAAATTTCTCCCCCGATTCATACTCTGATAACTTTACTTCCCGGTCTTTCGTCTCAAAAAATTTTCTGATATACTCTGCCAGTCGCTCCCTGTCCTGCAATGAGTTATCGCAAATTCCCACTTTTATCATTTGTTTTTCTCCGTAAAAAAAGAACATCCTGCAATAAAAGACCCTTACATTTTCATGTAACGCACTCCTTTTACTGCAAAATATTCCTGCCTAGTACATTTTGCTTTCTCTTCATATATGTAATTGTCTTTATATACAACTATGCTAGTATTCATCTCATAACCCTTTTATCTTATCGTTTACTCCCATATTCCTTTTTATTATATAAAATTCTATCTTAACTGTCTATAGAATACCGCATAATTTTAAGTAAAAAAACCGCCGTAACCAGTACATTTCAAATACTGATTACAGCGGTCTTTCTATAATTTCCGATCTCTTATACTAATTCAAGTACAACTTCCAAAGCGCCGTCACCCTTACGCTGTCCGATCTTGATGATTCTTGTGTAACCACCGTTGCGGTCTGCGTATTTTGGAGCGATCTCTGTGAATAACTTATCACATAAATCCACGTTCTTGGTGTTTTTCTTTCTCTTAGCGCCCTCTGCCGGAACCTCTTTTACAGGATAGAGAACTTTTAACATCTGTCTTCTTGCATGTAAGCGGGAAGGCAGATCTTTTTTGATGGTCTTCTGTACTTCGTCGTATACAGTTACTTTCTTGCCATCTACTACTTCTTTTACTCTCTTTCCATCAGCGTCCTTGCGAGGTACCTTTGCTGTTACGGTCACTTCCTCAAAGTTGTCTTTTTCTTTGACAGCTAAGGCGATCAAGCCTTCAGCCACTTTACGAACTTCTTTCGCTTTTGCTTCTGTAGTAACGATCTTACCATTGTATAACAATGCTGTTACCTGGTTTCTGATCAGGGCTTTTCTCTGATCAGAGGTTCTGCCTAATTTACGATATTTTGCCATTTTTATGTCCTCCATTTGTGGAACATCCGGCCACGCACTTTGGTCTTACTTACCGAATGTTAACGATATTGCCACTCATGAGCCAACCTCGCCGTGCCCTACTGGTCTTACCGGCTTGGCGTATCTGAGTAAGAATATGGTACCATGTGAACGTTCGGCGTTCACATGGGAGTGTAAATCCTATGGATTCACCTTACTCTTCGCCCTGATTGAGCTGTAAACCTAATTCTTTTAATTTTGCCAATACTTCCTCTAAGGACTTGCGTCCTAAGTTACGAACCTTCATCATATCTTCCGGGGTACGGTTGGTCAGTTCCTCTACGGTGTTGATTCCTGCTCTTTTCAGGCAGTTGTAGGAACGAACGGATAACTCCAGCTCGTCAATGTTCATTTCCAGAACCTTGCCCTTTTCGTCATCCTCTTTTTCCACCATAACCTCTGCTGTCTTAGCATTCTCAGACAGGTCGATGAATAAGTTCAAATGCTCGCTTAATACTTTTGCTGCAAGACTGACTGCCTCATCCGGCTCCAAAGCGCCGTTGGTGTAGACGTCTAAAGTCAGCTTGTCATAATCGGTAATCTGTCCGACACGGGTATTTGCAACGGTCAAATTGACACGCTCTACCGGAGTGTAGATGGAATCTACTGCGATGACACCGATTGGTACATCTTCGCTTTTATTCTTATCTGCGCTGACGTAACCTCTGCCCTTTGTAATGGTAAGTTCCATGTACAGCTTGCAGTCTGCTCCGCCGTTCAGATGAGCGATCACCAGATCCGGATTCATGATCTCGATATCGGAATCTGCCTGAATATCTGCCGCGGTCACTACGCCTTCGCCTTCAAATTCAATGTAAGCAACTTTTGCCTCGTTAGATGAGCTGTTATTTCTAATCGCCAGGTTTTTGATGTTCATGATGATCTCGGTCACATCTTCTTTTACTCCCGGAATGGAAGAAAATTCATGTAACACGCCGTCAATCTTAACCTGACTCACTGCTGCACCTGGTAAAGAAGAAAGCATGATTCTTCTTAAAGAGTTCCCAAGTGTTGTACCATAACCTCTTTCCAAAGGTTCTACGACAAATTTGCCATATTTTTTATCTTCTGAAATCTCAGCGATATCAATTTTTGGTCTTTCGAACTCAAACACTACAAAGTCCCTCCTTTTTTCGGGTTCATTGCTTTACATATTATTTAGAATATAATTCGACAATGAGCATCTCGTCTACAGGTACGTCGATTGCCTCTCTGGAAGGTAATTCTTTTACAGTTCCTCTTAAGTTCTCCTGATCTACGTCAAGCCACTCCGGAACTAATCTTCCACCTGTAACTTCGAGGATATCTTTGTATCTCTGAGATCCTTTGCATTTTTCTTTGATTTCGATCACATCTCCCGCCTTGATTAAATAGGAAGGAATGTTCACCTGTTTTCCATTTACTAATACATGCTTATGGTCAACGATCTGTCTTGCTTCTCTTCTGGTTCTTGCAAAACCTAAACGGAAGATCACGTTGTCAAGTCTGCTCTCCAGGATCACCATTAAGTTAGTACCGGTCTGACCTTTCATCTTATCAGCTTTTACATAGTAGTTACGGAAAGGTTTTTCCAATACGCCGTAAATGAATTTTGCTTTCTGTTTCTCTCTTAACTGAAGACCGTATTCGGACATCTTCTTGTTTGCTCTTTTTAACTCTCTTTTGGATTTTTTGTCATATCCTAAATATACCGGATCTAAGCCTAAAGATCTGCATCTTTTCAGGACTGGTGTTTTATTTACTGCCATCTTCGATCTACCTCCTAATTAAACTCTTCTACGTTTTGGTGGACGACAACCGTTATGTGGTACAGGAGTTACATCTCTGATGCTTAAAACTTCCAGACCGCAAGCCTGAAGCGCACGGATCGCTGCTTCTCTTCCTGAACCTGGTCCTTTTACCATAACATCTACTGTCTTTAAACCATGTACGAGAGCTGCCTTTGTTGCAGTCTCTGCCGCCATCTGTGCAGCATAAGGAGTAGATTTCCTTGAACCTCTAAATCCAAGACCACCGGCACTTGCCCATGATAAAGCATTTCCTTCAGCATCTGTAATTGTAACAATGGTATTATTAAAAGAAGACTGAATATGTGCCTGTCCGCGTTCAACGTTTTTCTTTACACGCTTTTTTGTCACTTTTTTTGCAACTTTTTTAGCCATAATTAAACTAACCTACTTTCTTCAAAATCAATATTATGCTGCCAACTTATTTCTTCTTATTAGCAACTGTTCTCTTAGGACCTTTTCTTGTTCTTGCGTTTGTCTTTGTCTTCTGTCCACGCACTGGAAGTCCTTTTCTATGACGGATACCGCGATAGCATCCAATTTCCTGTAATCTCTTGATATTGAGCGCAACTTCTCTTCTCAGATCACCTTCTACTAACTGAGTCTCGTCGATCACTGCGCTGATTCTTTTTACTTCTTCGTCAGTTAAGTCTCTGACGCGTGTATCAGGATCAACCTTTGCTTCTGCAAGGATACGGTTGGAGCTTACTCTTCCAATACCGTAAATATAAGTCAAGCCAATTTCAACACGTTTTTCTCTTGGTAAATCTACACCTGCAATACGAGCCATGTGTGTTAAACCTCCATTATTCCTTCTGTTTTTTGTGAGTCGAGACAAATCCATGCAGCTGCGGTCTCCCGCCCTGAAATGTGTGCATACACCTGTCTCTTTGGTTACTGCCGTCCGGCGGATACGCCGACGACATCAGATGGAATTATTTTCCATCCGGTGGACATACGCCTCTCGGTATCGGCATAGGTCCGGATTGTATTATGAATAGCGTGAGATTGAGGATGTCACGCTACAGCCGCACATAATTTCTTTCGACAGTGTTCAATACTTATCCCTGTCTCTGTTTGTGTTTCGGATTCTCACAGATTACTCTGATGCTTCCTTTTCTTTTAATCACTTTGCACTTTTCGCAAATAGGTTTTACTGATGATCTTACCTTCACAGCAATTCTCCTTTCTTATCAATCGGTACTACTACCGTCTGCCGCTCCCAGTCTCTCGAAAGCCTGATTTTTCAAGGCTTTTGGGCATACTGGTAGAGCAATTTCAAAAGCGTCCGACTAACATTGTAGCACAGACGCTTTTTGAAATCAAGGTTTTTTCAATTCTTTTTAAAAAAATGTAACACTTCTCTTATTTATCTCTCCAGATGATCCTGCCTTTTGTCAGATCGTATGGAGACATCTCGATGGTTACCTTATCCCCCGGTAAGATACGGATGAAATTCATACGCAGCTTTCCGCTGATATGGGCTAAGATCTGGTGACCATTTTCCAATTCCACCTGGAACATTGCGTTTGGTAATTTTTCCACAACGGTTCCTTCTACTTCGATTACATCTGCCTTTGACATTTTCTTTTCCTCCTCTTATTTGAATCCTTCGATTCCTGCTGTCTTTTTCTGATATAGTTTGATGGCGCGTTTGACGGACTCGTTTGTCATTCCGTCTTCAATCACTCCGGTAATCTCTTTTGGAAGATTTTTGATGATCTGAATATGTTTTTTTCTCTTCTTCTTTGCTCTGTCCAATGGCTTCGTGGTGCCATTGACCAGATAGACAAATTCTTCTTCCTCTTTTAATAGGAAGTAAATCTGATCTTTATCATGCCCTGCCTTTGACTTTGCAAAATAAATCTCCATTGCTTCCTCCTCTTACATCGCGGATAATTCTTTTTCCGTAAGAGTCAGGATCTCCGGCTCACCATCGGTAATCAGTATGGTGTTCTCATAATGGGCTGACAATGAACCGTCCTGTGTGACTACGGTCCAGTCATCATCCAGCCATTCTACATCCAGACGGCCCTCGTTGACCATCGGCTCGATCGCCAGGGTCATTCCACTGCGGAGTCTGATTCCTCTCCGCCTGGTTCTGAAATTCGGAATCTCCGGTTCCTCATGTAAGTTGGTTCCAATGCCATGTCCTACCAGATCTCTGACAACGCCGTAACCAAAGCTCTCTGCGTAGTCCCCGATGGCTCCGGAGATATCCACCAGATGGTTTCCGTCCTTTGCCTGTTTGACTCCCTCGAAAAAGCTCTGTCTCGTTCTCTCGATCAGAAGGGCTGCATTTTCTGAAATTGTTCCTATTCCGTGGGTTCTCGCCGCATCGGAATGATAGCCTTTATAGATCAATCCCATATCCAGGCTGACGATATCACCCTCCTGCAAAATCCTGTCTTTTCTTGGGATTCCGTGAACCACCTCATCGTTGATGGAAACGCAGACGCTGGCGGGATATCCCTGATAGTCCTTAAAGGACGGGATACACCCGTAGCTTCGTATCATTTCCTCTCCGATTCTGTCCACCTCGTAAGTACTCATTCCGGCTCTAAGTTCTTCCTCTAAGTTCTGGTGAACCTTTGCCAGGATCTTTCCGGCAGCTCTCATAAGTTCAATTTCTCTTGCAGATTTAATGGTAACCGACATATTCTATGCTCCTAAAATCTCTACGATGGAAGCAAATCCTTCTTCCACGCTCTTGGTGCCGTCGATCTCTTTTAAGATTCCCTGCTTGTCATAGTACTCGATCAATGGCTGAGTCTGCTCATGGTATACGCCAAGACGTTTTAATACGGTCTCCGGCTGGTCGTCGGCACGGAACTGTAATTCGCCGCCGCAGTTGTCGCAGATCCCCTCCTGCTTTGGTGGGATGTTTACGATATGGAATGGTGTGCCGCATTTTACGCATACGCGTCTTCCGCCCATTCTCTCTACGATCTTCTCGTCTGCGATCTCGATATCCAATGCGTAATCCATCTTCTCGCCGATCTTCTCCAGCGCTGCTGTCAACGCCTCAGCCTGTGGGATGGTTCTTGGGAAACCATCTAATACGAATCCGTTCTTGCAGTCGTCCTGCTGGATTCTGTCCATAACCAGGTCGCAGGTCAGCTCATCCGGTACTAATAAGCCCTGATCCATGTACTCTTTTGCTTTCTTACCCAGGTCTGTGCCCTCTTTGATGTTGGCACGGAAGATATCTCCTGTGGAAATATGAGGGATATTGTACTTCTCTGAAATCTTCTTTGCATGAGTTCCTTTTCCTGCTCCCGGAGCACCTAACATAATAATTTTCATATGAAAAACCTCCTTTATAAACACCTTTGGAGATACGGCTTCGCCTGTATCTCCCTGGTCCACATTATTAGTCATTTAAAAAGCCCTTATAGTTACGAACCCTCATCTGGGATTCGATCTGTTTTAAAGTCTCGATCACAACACCTACGATGATGATGATAGAAGTACCTCCAAAACTTACGTTAGCGCCAAAGACTCCGTTAAAGAAGATCGGAACCAATGCCACGATCGTAAGACCTACCGCACCGATAAAGATGATATGATTGAGGATCGCTGTCAGATAATCGCTGGTCGGTTTTCCCGGACGGATTCCCGGAATAAAGCCGCCTGCTTTTTTCATATTGTTAGCAATTTCCAACGGATTAAAGGTAATCGACGTATAGAAATATGCAAACAAGATCAGCAATATTACATAAACCACCATACCTATGGTATAGATCGGTTCATCCGGATTACACCAGTTGGACTGGGACAATCCCTTTAAGATCTTGCTTCCCACGCCTGTTCCGTTGCCTTTTCCCAAAATTGTCGCAATGACCACCGGGAACTGCATCAGGGACTGCGCGAAGATGACAGGGATAACTCCCGCGGTGTTGACTTTCATCGGAATGAAGGTCGCCTGACCGCCCACCTGTTTTCTTCCCTGGATCTTCTTGGAATACTGTACCGGAATTTTACGCACCGCATCCTGAAGGATCACGACAAAGACCACCATGGCAATGATGATTGCCGCAATAATTACGGCTGCCAGCACACCCTTCGCAATATTCTTTCCTGAGATGAACTGATCGAACAGCGTCTTTAAATCTGCCGGAATACGGGAGATAATGTTGATGGTCAATACGATGGAAATACCATTTCCAACGCCCCGCTCCGTAATTCTCTCGCCGATCCACATCAGGATCGTGGAACCTGCTGTCAGGGTCGTGATCACTAAGATCACATTCAATGGATTAAACGCATCCAGATAACCGCTTCTTCCGAATCCGATCGCCATAGCCGTGGATTCCACCAATGCCAGTACGACGGTCAGGTAACGAGTAATCTTCGTAATCTTCTTTCTTCCCTCTTCTCCATCCTTCTGCATCTCCTCCAGTTTTGGAATGGCGATGGTCAGAAGCTGAATGATGATGGAAGATGTGATGTATGGTGTGATATTTAATGCAAACACAGACATCTGATAGAAAGAACCACCTGTGATCGCATCAAGGAAGCTGAATGCATCACTTCCCTGATTTGCAAACCAGTTCGCAAATACCTCACTGTTCACGCTGGGAATCGGTAACTGTGAACCGATCCTTATGACAATGAGCATCAGAAACGTATATCCGATACGTTTCCGAATGTCTTCTATTTTAAAAGCATTGCGAAGAGTTTCTAACATTAGATCACCTCTGCTTTTCCACCAAGAGCCTCAATCTTTTCTTTTGCGCTTGCGCTGAATGCATTTGCCTGAACTGTAAGCTTCTTAGTAAACTCACCGTCTCCAAGAATTTTTACTCCATCTCTTGGATTCTTAACGATTCCTGCCTCGATTAAAGTATCTACAGAAACAACTGCATCATTGTCGAAGACTTCCAATGCAGAGAGGTTGATTCCAACGATTTCTTTGCTGTTTCTATTCTTGAATCCTCTCTTCGGTAATCTTCTGTATAATGGCATCTGACCACCTTCAAAACCTGGTCTTGGAGCTCCGGAACGAGCTTTCTGTCCTTTGTGACCTTTTCCGGCTGTCTTACCATTTCCTGAACCGTGTCCACGTCCTCTTCTGAAATTATCACTCTGCTTGGAACCTGCTGCAGGTGTTAAGTTTGATAAGTCCATTCTGACACCTCCTATCTGTTTGTCTAGATTTCTTCTACTTTGACTAAATGTCTAACGTTCTGAATCATACCCTGGGTTGCCTTGTTGTTCGGAAATTCTTTGGACTGTCCGATTTTGTGAAGTCCCAGAGCTTCTACCGTCTTTTTATTTTTCGGCACGGCGCCGATAGTTGATTTCACTAATGTGATTTTTAATTTATCTGCCATTTTTTATTCCCTCCTATTAACCGAGAATCTCTTCTACAGATTTTCCACGAAGTCTTGCAACTTCTTCCGGGGATTTCAACTGACTCAAAGCATTGATGGTAGCTAATACTACGTTCTGCTTATTGTTTGATCCTAATGACTTTGTACGGATGTTCTTGATGCCTGCAAGCTCACATACGGAACGGGCAGGACCACCAGCGATAACTCCGGTACCTTCCGGAGCCTTCTTCAATAATACAGAAGCGCCTGTATGTTTTCCGGAAATATCATGTGTAATACTGCTATTCTCATCTAATTTAACAGTGATCAGTTTCTTCATTGCGTCTTCTTTTCCTTTGCGGATTGCTTCAGGAATTTCAGATGCCTTGCCTAAACCGGCACCTACATGTCCATTGCCGTCGCCGACAACAACCAAAGCTGTAAAACGGAAGTTACGTCCACCTTTAACAACTTTTGTTACACGTTTAATTGATACCACTTTTTCTGTTAATTCAAATTGACTAGCATCAATGATCTCACGTTTCATGTATTGTATCCTCCTTAAAATTTCAATCCAGCTTCTCTAGCTGCATCTGCTAAAGCCTGAACTTTTCCTGCATAGATAAAGCCGCCTCTATCGAAGACAACCGTGTCAATACCCTTATCCAATGCTTTCTTTGCAACGACAGTTCCAAGATATGTTGCTGCATCAACGTTATTAGTCTTTTCTAATTCAGCTTTTACGTCTTTGTCAAGAGTGGAAGCTGCAACAAGAGTATTTCCAACTGTATCGTCAATAATTTGAGCATACATATGATTATTGCTTCTGAATACAGCTAAACGAGGTCTCTGCGCTGTACCGGAAATGTGATTACGCATTCTTCTGTGTTTTTTTGCACGAACTAATGCTCTGCTTTTTTTATTAACCATTTCTCGTCACTCCTTTAATTATTTCTTACCAGTCTTACCAACTTTACGTCTAATAACTTCATCAGCATATTTGATACCTTTTCCTTTGTAAGGTTCAGGTCTTCTCTTGTCTCTGATTTCCGCTGCGTACTGGCCAACTTTTTCTTTATCAATACCTGAGACGGTGATCTTGTTCCCGTCTACTTTGGACTCTAAACCTTCCGGATCTTCCATTTCTACCGGATGGGAATATCCTAAATGCAATGTCAATACTTTTCCTGATTTCTGCGCTCTGTAACCAACACCATTTACTTCCAGTTCCTTTGTGTAACCTTCTGTTACACCGATGACCATGTTGTTGATTAAGGTTCTTGTCAAACCATGTAAAGATTTCATTTTCTTTAAATCATTTGGTCTGGTAACGATGACTTCGTCGCCTTCCTTTTTGATTTCCATTTCTGCCGGGAGTGTTCTCTCAAGAGTTCCCTTTGGACCTTTTACAGTCACATGATTATTTTCTGCAATATCAACAGTAACGCCTGCCGGTACCGCGATTGGCATTCTTCCTATACGTGACATGCCCGTACCTCCTAAATTTTATATGAATCTATTGTTTTCAACTACCATACGAAGGCTAATACTTCGCCGCCAACCTGTTTTGCTCTGGCTTCTTTGTCTGTGATCACACCCTGGTTTGTGGAAAGGATTGCGATTCCAAGTCCGCCAAGTACTCTTGGGATATCATCCTTGCCGGCGTATACACGAAGACCCGGTTTGGAGATTCTCTTAAGACCTGTGATGATTTTCTCGTTTTTATCCGCACCATACTTTAATGTCATATGGATGTTTTTGAATGCTCCGTCATCTACTAACTCATAGGAAGCAAGGTATCCTTCGTTTACGAGGATCTCTGCGATCGCTAATTTGATCTTGGAAGATGGAACATCAACTGTATCATGTTTAGCAGTATTTGCGTTACGGATTCTTGTAAGCATATCTGCGATTGGATCACTCATTGTCATGATTATGTTTCCTCCTTAAAAATTGTCGCCTGCCTACCAGGACGCTTTCTTAACTCCTGGGATCTGTCCTTTGTATGCCAGTTCACGGAAACATACTCTACAGATACCATATTTTCTTAAATATGCATGTGGACGACCACAGATTCTGCAACGGTTGTATTCTCTGGTAGAGAATTTCTGTTTGCGCTGCTGTTTGATTTTCATTGATTTTTTAGCCATTAAAATTCCCTCCTGTATTATTTTGCAAATGGCATATTGAACTGTGTCAATAACTCACGGGCTTCCTCATCCGTCTTTGCTGTTGTAACAAAGATGATGTCCATACCTCTTACTTTGTCCACTTTGTCGTACTCGATCTCAGGGAAAATTAACTGCTCTTTGATACCCAGTGCATAGTTACCTCTTCCGTCAAATGCGTTTGGATTCACTCCTCTGAAGTCACGCACACGAGGTAATGCAAGGTTGATGAGACGATCTACGAACTCATACATTTTCTCGCCGCGTAAGGTAACCTTACATCCGATCGGCATTCCCTCTCTCAACTTGAAGTTCGCGATAGAGTTCTTAGCCTTTGTGGTGACCGGCTTCTGACCTGTGATGATCTCAAGGTCTTTCATAGCTGCGTCTAAGATCTTTGCATTTTCTTTTGCTTCACCAACGCCCATGTTTACAACTACTTTGTCGAGCTTTGGTACTTCCATAATATTTTTATATCCAAATTTTTTGATCATAGCGTCTACGATCTCATTCTGATATGTCTCTCTTAATCTACTCAAGATTCTGGACCTCCTTCCTTCTATTAGTCGATTACGTCGCCTGTTGATTTTGCAAAACGTACTTTCTTATCTCCGTCCATCTTAAAGCCTACTCTGGTCGCTTTTCCCTTGTGAACGTACATTACGTTTGATGCATCAATTGGTCCTTCTTGATGAACGATACCGCCCTGCTGGTTTGCCATACTTGGTTTTGTATGCTTTGTTACCATGTTGACGCCTTCTACTAAGAGGGTATTGTTCTTTCTGTTAACAGCAATTACTTTGCCTTCTTTGTCTTTATCTTTTCCGGCGATGACTTTGACAGTATCACCTTTTTTAATTTTCATTGTTGCCATCAAAAGTACCTCCTACAATACTTCCGGAGCTAAAGAAACGATTTTCATGAACTGTTTCTCACGAAGCTCTCTTGCCACTGGTCCAAAAATACGGGTTCCTCTTGGAGTTTTATCATCCTTGATGATTACAGCAGCATTCTCATCGAATTTGATATAAGAACCGTCTTTACGACGAGCACCTTTTACTGTACGAACAACTACTGCCTTTACAACGTCACCTTTTTTTACAACGCCGCCTGGTGTTGCATCTTTGACCGTAGCAGTAATGATGTCACCAATCTGTGCATATCTTCTGGTAGAACCGCCCATAACACGGATGCAGAGTAATTCTTTTGCTCCGGTATTATCAGCGACTTTCAGTCTACTTTCCTGTTGAATCATAGTGCAGCCTCCTTCTAACTATTTCGCTCTTTCCATGATCTCCACAAGTCTCCATCTCTTGTCTTTAGATAAAGGTCTTGTTTCCATTACTTTAACGGTGTCACCGATCTGACATTCGTTGTTCTCATCATGAGCTTTTAATTTATAAGTTTTTTTCACGATCTTGTTGTAAAGCGGATGTTTTACGTTGTCTCTTACAGCTACAACGATTGTCTTATCCATCTTGTCAGATACAACAATACCTGTACGCGTTTTTCTAAGATTTCTTTCTTCCACGATTTCTTCTCCTTTCACGGATTATTTAAGCTTCTTTTGCTTTCTGTGAGATAATCGTCTGGATTCTTGCAATGTTCTTGCGAACCTCTTTGATTCTGCTTGTATTATCCAACTGATTTGTAGCATTCTGGAATCTTAAATTGAAAAGTTCTTTCTTTGCTTCAACTAACTGCTCATTTAACTGCTCAGCTGTCTGAGACTTTAATTCTTCTAAATATTTACTCGTTTTCATTATGATTCACCGCCTTCTAAATCTTCACGTGAAACTACTTTACATTTGCAAGGTAATTTATGTGTGGCAAGACGTAATGCTTCACGGGCTGTTTCTTCCGGAACTCCGGCAATTTCAAACATTACACGACCTGGTTTTACGACTGCTACCCAGTATTCCAAAGCACCCTTTCCTTTACCCATACGAGTTTCAAGAGGTTTGTGTGTTACCGGTTTATCAGGGAAAATCTTGATCCATACCTTACCACCACGTTTTACATGACGGGTCATGGCAACACGGGCTGCCTCGATCTGGTTAGATCTGATCCAACATGGCTCCATAGCAACGATACCATATTCACCGTAAGTGATCTTGTTACCTCTGCTTGCTTTTCCTCTCATGGAACCACGGAACTGTTTACGATGTTTTACTCTCTTTGGCATTAACATTACTTAGTTCCTCCTTCCTTACCTTCTTTTGTCGGAAGTACTTCGCCTTTGTAAATCCATACTTTGACACCAACTTTACCGTAAGTGGTATCTGCCTCAGCGAATCCATAATCGATATCTGCTCTTAAAGTCTGAAGCGGAATTGTTCCCTCAGAATAGAACTCTGTACGAGCCATATCAGCACCGCCGAGACGTCCTGAGCAGGAAGTCTTAATTCCCAAAGCGCCTGCCTTCATGGTTCTGCCCATGCAGGATTTCATTGCACGACGGAAGGAAACACGGTTCTCCAACTGTAATGCGATGTTCTCTGCTACTAACTGAGCATCTTTGTCAGGTCTCTTTACTTCTTTGATGTCTACTAATAATTTTTTATCTGTGAATTTCTGTAATTCGCCTTTTACTCTCTCGATCTCAGAGCCGCCTTTTCCGATAACGACACCTGGTTTTGCTGTATATACGATTACTTTTACGCGGTCGGAAGCTCTCTCGATCTCGATCTTGGAGATTCCTGCTGCGTATAATTTTTTCTTAAGATATGTTCTGATCTTGTAATCTTCTACTAACAGATCAGCAAAGTCTGCTTCCGCATACCATTTTGAGTCCCAGTCTTTGATTACTCCGACTCTTAAGCCATGAGGATTCACTTTCTGTCCCATGTTTGCCCTCCTTATCTTTCATCCAGCACGATTGTGATGTGACTCATTCTCTTCTCGATTCTATAAGCCCTGCCCTGTGCTCTTGGTCTGATTCTCTTCATTGTCGGTCCTTTGTTTGCGTAACACTCTGCAATGTAAAGGTTCTCTGCGCTCATTCCGTTATTGTTCTCCGCATTTGCGATGGCGGATTTTAATAACTTCTCGATTACGCTGGAAGCGTATCTTGGGTTATACATTAAAATACCAAGTGCTGTCTGTACGTCTTTGCCACGGATGGCATCCAATACGAAGCATGCTTTCTGAACAGAAATTCTTGCATAGGATAACTTTGCAGAAGGTCTGGTATCTTTTACTGCATTTCTTTCTCTTTTGATTTGGGATCTATGTCCTTTTGCCATGAATGAAACCTCCTTTCAAATCTATCATTAACGAACTTTTGATTTCTTCTCGTCTTTTCCATGACCTCTGTAGGTTCTGGTTGCAACAAATTCTCCTAATTTGTGTCCTACCATATCCTCTGTGATATATACAGGTACATGTTTTCTTCCATCATGAACTGCGATTGTATGTCCAACCATCTGCGGGAAGATCGTGGAACGGCGGGACCAAGTCTTGATTACAGACTTATCACCGGAAGCGTTCATAGCGTCTACTTTTTTCAGTAAACTCTCATCTGCAAATGGTCCTTTTTTTAATGAACGTGCCATAATTAACCTCCTAGATTATTTGATTGCTCTACCGTCTCTTCTTCTTACGATAAGCTTGTTAGACTGTTTTTTCTTCTTTCTGGTCTTTAAGCCGAGGGCTGGTTTACCCCAAGGTGTACATGGACCCGGACGTCCAACAGGAGCCTTACCTTCACCACCACCGTGTGGATGGTCATTCGGGTTCATAACAGAACCGCGGACAGTCGGGCGAACACCCATGTGACGCTTACGTCCGGCTTTACCAATATTTACGAGGTTATGGTCACCGTTTCCAACAACTCCTACGGTTGCGCGGCAGCCGATCGGAACCATTCTCATCTCTCCGGAAGGAAGACGAAGTGTTGCGTATTTTCCTTCTTTTGCCATAAGCTGTGCGCTCATACCTGCGGAACGAACCATCTGTCCGCCCTTTCCAGGATGCAGCTCAATGTTGTGGATCTGCGTACCAACCGGGATGTTCTCCAATGGTAAGCAGTTGCCTGTCTTGATCTCGGCATCCGGTCCGCTGACTACGGTCATTCCGTCTGTCAGTCCTTCCGGTGCAAGGATATATGCTTTCTCGCCGTCTGCGTAGCAGATCAGGGCGATGTTTGCTGTTCTGTTCGGATCGTATTCGATTCCGATTACCTTTGCCGGGATTCCGTCTTTTTTATTACGTTTGAAATCTACTAATCTGTATTTTCTTCTGTTTCCACCGCCATGGTGTCTTACAGTGATCTTACCCTGGTTGTTACGACCAGCGTTCTTCTTTAAAGAAACTACTAAGGATTTCTCAGGAGTGGTCTTTGTGATCTCAGAGAAATCAGAACCTGTCATATTTCTTCTGGAAGGTGTATATGGGTTATATGTCTTGATTCCCATTTTCTTTCTCCTTTCAATGCTTTCTTATCACGCAAGCCTGCGTATATTTCTTCGCTGCAATTCTCTAAAATTCAGCGGCTCTTACAGTCCAGCGAAGATCTCGATCTCTTTGCTGTCCTCTGTTAATTTCACGATTGCTTTCTTGGTCTTAGCAGTCTTTCCAACTACCATGCCGCGTCTTTTCTTCTTTCCATCCAAGTTCATGGTGTTGACGCTTTCAACCTTGGTTCCCTCGAACATTTTTTCAACCGCTTCTTTGATCATGGTCTTATTTGCTTCCGGATGAACTAAGAAAGTATATTTCTTCTCAGCCATTGCATTCATACTCTTCTCGGTGATGACCGGTTTGAGGATTACGTCATAATACTGTACGTTTGCCATTATGCATACACCTCCTCGATGGTTGCTACAGCGTCCTTTGTCAGAACGACTGTGTTGTATTTCAATACGTCAAATACGTTTAACTCGTTGGTCTGTGTTGTTTTCACAGTCGGGATGTTCTTTGCGGACATGATCACGTTCTGATCCATGTCGTTTAAAACAACCAGCGCTTTTTCTACGTTTAAGTTATCCAAAACACCCTTGAATGCTTTTGTTTTGATCTCATCCATTTTCAGCTCGTCAACGACGATGAGTTTGTTCTCCTGTACTCTGGATGTCAAAGCGGATTTTAATGCCGCTCTCTTCTCTTTTCTATTTAATTTGAAAGAGTAGTCTCTCGGTACCGGTGCGAATACAACGCCGCCGCCGGTCCACTGCGGAGCTCTGATGGATCCCTGTCTTGCATGACCGGTTCCTTTCTGTCTCCATGGTTTTCTACCACCGCCGCGAACTTCAGAACGTGTCTTTGCTTTCTGTGTTCCCTGACGATTATTTGCAAGCTGCTGTACAACTGCCATGTGTACTAAGTGCTCATTTACTTCCACACCGAATACCGCATCGCTAAGCTCGATTGTATCAACTTCCTTGCCTTCCATATTATAAACAGCTACTTTAGCCATTGCTTAGTTCCTCCTTTCCTGGTTCAACACTATTTTCCTGCTTTTACAGTCTCTTTGATCGTTACTAATGATTTCTTAGGTCCTGGTACGGCACCTTTTACTAAAAGCAGGTTGTTCTCAGCATCAACTCTTACAACCTCAAGATTCTGAACTGTTACTTTTTCATGTCCCATCTGTCCTGGCATTCCTTTTCCCTTGAATACCTTACTTGGTGAGGAACAAGCACCGTTGGAACCCTGATGGCGGTGGAACTTAGAACCGTGAGCCATAGGTCCTCTGTGCTGACCATGTCTCTTAATAGCGCCCTGGAATCCTTTACCTTTGGAAATTGCAGTAGCGTCTACCTTGTCGCCCTCTGCAAAGATATCTGCTTTGATCTCATCTGCCAGATTGTAATCAGCAGCGTTCTCAAATTTGAACTCTCTGACAAATCTCTTGCCTGTTACGCCTGCCTTGTCAAAATGACCTTTCTCTGCTTTTGTAACGCCATGTCTGTTTCTGATGGTCTTCTTTCCGTTGGCATCCTTGGTAACTACTTTTTCCTTTTTGTCCATGTAGCCAACCTGAACTGCGCTGTAACCGTCGTTTTCAACAGTCTTGATCTGTGTTACGACACATGGTCCAGCCTGTAATACAGTAACCGGAGTTAATACCCCGTCTGCATTGAAGATCTGAGTCATTCCGACTTTTGTAGCTAAAATTGCTTTCTTCATTCTTTTACCTCCTGTTTTCTCTACAGCGGAACGCTTCTTGCCCATTCAATGGGGTAGCGGAACCGTTCATCCTAGAACAGTCAGATATAATTGGAATGCATTCGCATTGCTTCTATATATAACCCTTCAGGATTGTTACCTTAATTATTTGTTTTTCATTTTGATATCAATGTAAACACCTGCCGGCATTTCCAGTCTGGATAATGCGTCTACCGTTTTCTGGGTCGGTGTGATGATATCGATCAGTCTTTTATGAGTTCTCTGCTCGAACTGCTCTCTGGAATCTTTGTATTTGTGAACAGCTCTTAAGATCGTAACTACTTCCTTCTTAGTTGGAAGTGGTACCGGTCCGCTCACCTTTGATCCGTTTTTCTTTACAGTCTCGATGATTTTTTTTGCTGATGCATCTACTAATTCGTGATCATAAGCTTTTAATGTGATTCTCATTACTTGACTTGCCATAAAAAAAGTCGCCTCCTTTTCGCACTTTATATCAGTACGACAAGCGGTGACTGTACACTCTCCCGTGTGTATCCTATGGATTCTCACACGTTGTTTCTACTTTTTTCTTGTAGACCGTCTATGGTACAGTGACTTGTCGCCAGTTTCCTAACTTGACATTCGCTCCACGGAAAAACCTGCCACTTAGGCAGCAACCTCACGCTTCATCGCTATCATGCCACAGCAAAGTCTAGTATACAGTAGATTTTTCCATTGTGCAAGACGTTTTTGAAAAATATTGTATTTTTTTTGATACAATCTAATCACTAAAAACAGGCGGAATATCTCCGCCTGCCTTTTTATTTTCTTATTATAACTGATTTTTGTTTACTCCAATTTCCTTTTATTTTCTTTTCATCTACAGTTTTATAGGAAAGTATCTTAACATAATATTTTTTCCCAGGTTTCAACTTACCAATGGTTTTTGAAGTCACGCTGTTTTTGGAAACGGTTATCGTTTTTAAATGATAGAGCGAATAATATTCTTTTGTAGAATACTGAATAATATATCCCGATGCCTTTTTATCCCTTGCCCATGTTACAGTCATCTTTTTGGAATTATTCGATTTTAAGGATTTAATCGTAGGCTTCTTAGGCTGTACGGTTATTTCAATTTTCTTTTTTCCTGCTTTATAAGTCCCTTTCGCCTCTGCTTTAATGGTAATTACTGCCTTACCGCAACCCTTAATTGTTACTTTTCCCTTTGAATTTACTTTGACAACTTTTTCATTGCTGCTCTTATATGTAAGTTTACCGCCGCCGTCTGTCTTTGCTTTAAGCGAGAACGGATTATTTCCATATGTTTTTCTTATCTTATCACTAACTGCTGTGATTGTCTGATAATCAAAGTATTTATATCTAAAATCATTTTTCTTCGCATATTTTTCTGCATAAGAATCCTTTGCACATTTTATTAAAAAACTGTCATCTCCCCGGTTTGTAAACGCTCCTTTTCCTATATAGCCAGTGTATTTAGGAATCATTATGCTTTCTAACTTTCCCTCAGCAAATGCATAATCTCCTATACTATATAACTTATTCGGCAGTTTAATACTTTTTAGATAGCACGCCCCGTAAAATGCATAATCTCCTATGCTTCTTAAACTTCCTGGCAGCTCTATTTTTTTCAATTCCGTGCCAAAAAAAGTTCTAGAATATATATCTGTTATCCCTGACGGTATAACAATACTTGTTAAACCGGTATTTTCAAAGGCTCCATATTCTATTGAGTTCATTTCATAAGGCAAAATTATACTTTTCAAGTTCCCACAATCTTTAAATGCCTCATATCCAATGTCTGTCGTCGTGGTTCTTATCGTTACATCTGTTAACTTACTGCACTGATAAAAAGCTCTGTCACCAATTTTTTTTATTCCATCCGGAAGACAAACTTCTTCTAAATTTGTGCATTCGCTAAAAACCTCATGTCCCATGCTTGCTTCTTGTTCATATGAAATCCCTTCTCCTTGACATATTGCGACACTTCTTAATTTTCGACATTGACTAAAAGCACAATCCCCCAGAAAACTTATTTCATCCGGAATTGTGACCTTTTTCAAATTATCACAATCATAAAACGCTTCCTCTCCTATGCTTGTAACTCCTTCCAAAAAGATCTCGTTCAGCGAGTCACAGTCATAAAACGCTTCCACTCCTATGTTTCTAACTCCTTCCAAAGATATCTCAGTCAGAGAGTCACAGTCATAAAACGCATCCGTTCCTATGTTTCTAACTTCTTCCAAAGATATCTTAGTCAGAGAGTCACAGTCATAAAACGCATCCGCTCCTATGTTTCTAACTCCTTCCAAAGATATCTCAGTCAGAGAGTCACAGTCGTAAAACGCATCCGCTCCTATGTCTCTAATAGTATTATTACCATTAAGAGTAATAGCACTCAGATTTTTGCACTGCCCAAAAGCGCCGTCTCCGATACTCTGTAATCCATAAGTGCCCGAAACCGTTTCTAAATATTGACAACCTTGAAATGCCAATTCACCTATACTTTTTATGCCTTTAGGGAGCATAACGCTTCTTAATGTTTTTGAATTTGCAAAAGCACACGCCCCTATACTGGTAATCCCCAACGTGTCAGGAATCACAACTTCTTCTTCATTGCCATAATATTCTACCAGAACTCCATCAATAACTAGAAAGTCCTCATTTTCCGTTGTACTATTTTCCTCTACCTGGGCATACAAAATTTCATTTCTGTCAATTAATATCATCGCTGCTATAACACACATGATGCCAAACACAATTCTATACTTTTTCATAATCTTTCCTCTCTTTCATAACCCTGATTTTTATATAGTATTAGTATAATACTAACATTTTTTTCCAATCCCCGTCAATACATTCCATGCATTGCCTCGGCAACATCTAGAACTCTACTTCTTCAGCATTTTCTCTTTTTTTATTGAGCCACAGCAGAATATCCCCATAGACCACCTCTTTATCCGTCTCGTTCAGGATCTCGTGACGGTCATTTTTATACAGGCGGCAGATCACATCTTGGATCCCTGCTTTTTTGAACATATGGTAGACTCTCTTCACACCCACGCCCAGATCGCCCACCGGATCCTCCTCACCGGAGACCAGTAAGATCGGAAGGTCTTTTGGGATCTTATCGATATTTTTCGGCTGATTGTCAAAAAGAACCGCCTCAAAAAGACCAAGATAAGCGTTCAGGGTAAACTGGAAGGTACATTTCGGATGCGCGTAATAGGCTTTTACGATCTCTTCATCCTTGGTGAGCCAGCTATTCTTCGCATCCTTTCCCGTTACATCGAATTTTTTATAAGGTCTGCCGTAGGTAAGATTCTGAACAAAGGTGCTGCGGTATCTCCAACCGTGGATTTTTGCCATGCATTTTGTGAGGGCGATCGCCAGCTTTGTAGTTCCGTCCGGGATAGAGCCGGTTCCCATAACAATGGCGCCGTCCAGCCCCTCTCCATATTTTGCCAGATACTTACGGAGCATGTAGGATCCCATACTGTGTCCCAGGATAAAATACGGCTTTCCCGGATTCTCTTTCTGAAGCATGGTGCGCAGAGTATGCATATCCTCCACCAGGGTTCCCGACGGATCCTTCTCTTCCATATATCCCCAGTCGTCCTGGGAGCGTACTGATTCCCCATGTCCAAGATGATCGTGAGCCGCCACCATAAATCCCTGTTCTGTCAGGAATTTTGCAAAGGGTTCATAACGTTCTTTATACTCCACCATGCCGTGAACGATCTGCAATACAGTATGATATTCTCCATTATCAGGGATCCAGCATACTGCGTCGATCATTGTCTTATTGTCTTTTGATTGAAATTTCAGATTCTCTGTCTTCATTCTTCTTCCTCCGTTTTCCATTTTTCCGTTCTGTTTCTGTCACTGTTTATTATAATTTCTATTCGCAATTATTTTATTGCATTTTGCAACTATTTATTTTATAGTACTGGATTTTGCAAAAAATTACAATAAAAAAAGCGTACAATTTTTCACTTTCTTTTTGTACACTTTTTATTCGGATTTCCTTATTCCACCTCATTCTCTTTTTCTACGGGAATCAGTCTTGTCTTTTGCCCCTGCTCCTTCTGTTTCCTGAGAGACCGGTCCATTCCCTCGCCAATCTTATGCAGGACTTCTTCCGAGATCTCCTCACTTGCCTCAAAAAGCCCGGAAAAGATGTTCTCACTGATATATCTGGAGTAGGTCTGATATAATTCCCTGCCGGAATCCGTGACACGGATAATGATATTCTTCCGGTTTCCTTCCATATAATATTTTTCCAGCAGACCCTTCTTCACCAGCTTATTCACGATCCTGGTAAAGTTGCTGGGGGTGATTCCCAGCCGCTGCGCAATCATCGCCATATTCTGATTCAGTTGTTCATTCTCAAGCAGATACTCCAAAACCTGTACCTGCTCAAAAGAAATCGGAATCTCCGTTCCATACAGCTCTTCCTTTTTATATACAGCGGCATACATATTTGCAAACTGAATCATTTTTTCCACAAAAAAACGATTCTTTCCCATCCAGTTCAGGTACATACTCTTACCTCATATCTTTCTCCATCTCCGTCAGATTTTCCCTTAATCTCTCCATGATCTCCAAAGCCTTCGCCCGCTCTTCTTTGGAAAATCCTGCAAAAGCTCCATCTTCCAGCTCTTCAAAGGCAGAATGGACCTCCTCCGCTTTTTCTTTTCCCAGACAGGTCAGATAGATATAAAAAGATCTGCGGTTCCCATCCAGCTTTTTGCGCTCCAACAGCCCGGCGTCCTCCATACGATTCAAAAGCCCTACAATGGTGGCTGCGTCCACCTGGCATGCCGCCGCAATCTCTTTTTGCATACAGCCGTCATTCTCCCTGAGATACTCTAAGATTTTCGGCTGTCCCGGTGTCAGACCGCTTCCCTCCAGATATTGCATGATCATTCTCTGAATGGAATTTTGATTACATAACAGCAGGTAATGGAATGTATCTTTCATTTCCTCTCTCCTTGCTATGGCATTACTTGTCACATGATTCATATGCTAATTTTTATCTTAGAGGGATTTCTGATTTTTGTCAAGCTGCCCCACCATTGAGAATGTTTCGGATATTTGAAATGCACTTCACGAATCTTAAAACAGGAAATATCACGGGAAGCATTTTCTTTTTTCCCTTTTTCATGTAAAATAGTTCCTGACTCTATTGAACAGGGGGCAAATTCTCCTTTGCCGCCTGGATCATGCCGGATCACAACATTGTTTTACAATATATTATATAGAAAGGATTACTTATGTGGATTGCAGATAATTGGAAAGAATATGAAGTCATAGATTGCTCAAAGGGGGAAAAACTGGAACGCTGGGGAGATTACATCCTGGTACGTCCCGATCCCCAGGTCATCTGGGATACTCCTAAAACAGAAAAAGGCTGGCGACAGAAAAACGGGCACTACCACCGCAGCAAAAAGGGAGGCGGCGAGTGGGAATTCTTCCACCTGCCGCAACAGTGGGATCTTCATTACAGGGATCTGACCTTCCACCTGAAGCCCTTCAGCTTTAAGCACACGGGACTCTTCCCGGAACAGGCGGTAAACTGGGATTGGTTCTCTGAAAAAATCAAAAACGCCGGGCGTCCAATTAAGGTCTTAAATCTTTTCGCCTACACGGGAGGCGCTACTCTGGCTGCCGCGGCAGCCGGAGCCAGTGTCACCCATGTGGACGCCTCCAAGGGGATGGTGACTTGGGCAAAGGAAAATGCCGTCACCAGCGGATTAAAGGACGCCCCGATCCGTTGGCTGGTGGATGACTGCGTAAAGTTCGTAGAGCGGGAGATTCGCCGGGGCAATCATTATGACGCCATCATCATGGATCCTCCCTCCTATGGAAGAGGACCGAAGGGAGAGATCTGGAAAATTGAAGACGCTATTCATCCGCTGGTGAAGCTGTGTACACAGATCCTGTCCGATGATCCTCTGTTCTTCCTTATCAATTCCTACACCACGGGATTGCAGCCTGCCGTTCTCGCCTACATGCTGGGCACAGAGCTGGGACATCTGAAAGGACGGGTC
Source organism: uncultured Lachnospiraceae bacterium (assembly GCA_958428365.1). GTDB lineage: Bacteria > Bacillota > Clostridia > Lachnospirales > Lachnospiraceae > Maccoyibacter. Next base: position 113,133 of record CAUAFT010000008.1, read on the forward strand.
ACGGCGGAGGAGATCGGCCTTCCTGTCTCCTCCAACGGTCTGGTGCTGCCCTGCGGCGCCAGCGGAAGATGGGAGTCCCTGTGATCTGCCGTATGTTCCATGCACAGATCCTGAAACCTTCTGTTATATTGCGTTATATCGCGCAAAACGGGGCTGTTGCAAAGCAGATGATTCCTCTACTTTTGCAACAGCCCCATATCCGTTTCTATGTCAAAAACATTCTAATTCAATTTTTCTCCTCTTTTTTCTTTCCCCTGACTCTGATAAAAAGCATATCCACTATCTGGACAAGGAAAATAACTACCATGATCCAGGTATACTGATCTGCCCACCTCATCGGAAGTGTCACATCTTCTGTCAGGATAAAGAATATTACGGAAGCAATGGAAACAATCAGACTGAATACCCGTGCCGGTCTGCAAAGCCGCTTCTTCTTCGCGTCCTCTTCCTCCTCATTTTCCACGCTCCGGCTCTCCTGATCTTCCTGAGCATCCCCATCCTCAGATTCTGTTCTCTTCCTCAAATAGGTAATGAGAAGTATCACAGAACCCAAAACGGTAAGAGCTGCAAAAATGAGATTCCAAAGCGCCCATGCATCCGTATTTCGCAGACCACGCGGAACAGCATCGGAATCGAGTTGTTCTAAATCTTCTCCCTCGGCTTCCTGAAGCTCCTCTGCTCCCTGTGCTCCGTCTCCTCCCTGCTGATCCGCCGAAGCATTGTCCACGGCTGCGGCTCCATCCGCTGCCAAAGTATCCGGTTCATCGCCATCCGACTCATCTCCGCTTGGCGTACGCGCAGAATCCCACGGCGCATAACGGTTTTCAAATTCCAGGGCGGCAACCTTCATGCCATTCGTCTGCTTCGCAACAGAGACTTCACTGATCAATTCACCCCGTGTATTGTGTTTTACATAAACAGTGATGGTATACTGCTCCTCATCATAGATATATCCGTCCTTCGCCTCGTCGATCACCTGACGGAAATGATAAGAGTATACTCCTGTATTACTGTAATCGATCTGTATGGTTGTCTCCTGGTTTCCGGTCAATGTCAGGGCGTATTCGTTTTCGCTGCTTCCTTCCGGCATCGGATTTCCCGTTTCCAGAGGAACTAAGCTGTACTCAAAAGCCTGTTGATCCCCGGAAAGCGCTTTCTCCGACGACTCAAAGGTCTGTTTCACAGGTAACCATATAGAGGTATTCCCAGCTGCTTTCGCTGAAAAACCTGTCATCGAAAATAAACAAGCCAAAAGCAGAAGGAACACTGCTACTATATTTAATTTATTCTTCCGTATTGTGTTCATCTTCAACTTCTCCTTTGCTCTTTTTGCTCCGTGATCTTTCTATCACTTTTCTAAGCGCAATTTCCATTGTCAGCAAAATGACTAATATGATAACCAGCCATGCCCATAATGGAATCTTATTTAACAATGCCCAAATTTTCTGACCGTCTAACCCTTTTATAGACGAATCATCTGCAAAGGTATCTTCAAACACCTGATCCGTGATCCTGCCCACCAGCACATGTCTTCCGTTGGTACTAAAGGAGGTACAAGTGTACAGCAGCACAATATGATCGTCGGGTTTTAAATCGATGTCTCTCTTGTGTTCGGCATTTTCCAGCAACAACTGCAGGTATTCCTGCTGTGCCTCTGTCCCTTCTATCGCTGGTTTAAAAAAATCAAAACTATAAGCATCCTGCTCCAGGAATGCAAAGAACTCCAGACCGTGATCCTTCCCATCGAAATAGAGGTTTCCATATTTGTGCTTTTTGAAATAATCCTCTTTTGAAAAATTACCGATCTCACCAAACATGGCGTCAGCGTCCATATGGTGTCCGTAAAGGATACTGTTGTAATCGGAAAAATCGTTCTTATTCCTATAATCCAAAAAAATACTTCCCACCAGAGAATACTCTCCCATGACGTTGGTATTCACATACTTGTCATTGTCGACGGTCTGTACCATAGGATAATCGATGTGCGTTCCATATACTGTAATCCATCCAAACACATCAGGATTCAGTTTCTTTAACTCCTCAAAGGAAAGACTGTCATCCCCGACAGGTTTATAAGTCTCGTACTGTGCGGAGTCTCCCGCCTGATATATCTGATTGGTATCCCACAGAGCATAAATACTAAATATGAGGAAGAGTAGGAAGAATGACAGCATGATCGTATCTATCACGCTATCAATCCTCCTGATGATCTTCCTTCCTAGCATTTGTCTATCAGGATTTTCACTTTTTGTATAATCTTCCTGATCTTTTGAACTCATAAGCTAGTTAATTCCAAAAATCCTTAAAATTAGTTTGCTCTTCTCTTCTTACCTGCAACGATTGCTACACATCCGATTACAGCTACTAAGATCAGTGCAACATATGGTAAGTTGTTTACGATAATACCTGTTGGTGTTACGCTCTGGTCATCGTATGTATTTGTTACGTCTGTGCTGTTTCCAGCGATTTCGCCTACAAGACTCTGAGCTGTGGAAACAGTTGCGCTCTTCTCACCATTTACTACAACAGCCTCGCCGCCGCCTACTACAGTAGAGGTAGCACCTGTGTAGTTGTCTGTACCGGACTCAGTTACGGTATATTTTGTACCAGCCGGTAAGGTCTTAAATGTTAAGTACTGACCATGAGCTAAGGTAAATGCATTGTCGCCGTTTGTAAAGTCTGCATCGCTTACATAAGCTCCGTCTGCATTGTAGATGAAACCTTTTACAGTCTCAACATCAGAGGATGCCGGAATCTCTAAGTTTACATTGAAAGAGAATCCTAAGTTTCTGTCTGCTAAATCACCAACTACTGTTTTTGTGATCTTTAATGCGGACTGTGTTGGGTCTGGATCTGGCTGATCCGGGTCTGGATCTACAGGATCTACAATACCGCCGCCGTTTTTGGTGTAAGCATTGACAAATCTGAATCCATTTCCTGTTGCGCTGTCGGATCCGTTGGCGTCATCATCGTTTCCAGAATCTGTTTCTTCATCTGTAGTAGGTGCTGCTTCAACCTTGTTGCTCTCATCGCCTTCTTCTCCGCCGTCTTTCTCAACGACAACCTGATCTACAACTGTTCCATCGTCCGTGTTCTTTACAACGATCTGCATGGTGTAAGTAGTAGTATCATATTTCATAGTACCCTCTCCATTGCCATTGTCAATGGTAGTCTCGCCTGCTGTCTCAACTACTGTGTATTTGTAGACGCCGGCATTTGGGAATGTTACATTAGCTAAGATGTTTTTGGACTCTTTTACAATCATTCCATCTGTCTGATTATCGCCGCTTGTAAACCGCAATGTGATCGGATTAATTGCAACTTCTGTCTTAGTGGTATCAGCAGAGCTGGTATCCTGGGTAAAAGTAAAGGTAAATGCCACATCCGGAGTCTGGATTCCTTCAGCGATATCCAACTCTTTTGTGATCGCCACCTTCTTGTCCTGGGTCTCGTCTCCTGGTGCCGCTAATGCTACATTGGTTGTTCCCAGGCACAGTGCAACTGCCATTGCGCCTGCGAAAAGTTTGCTTACGATTTTGTTTTTCTTCATCGCGCTTCTCCTCCATTCATCATTCTTTTTCTCGTTTATCTTTTATATAAGCTGTCATACAGTGACAGTTATATACTTCTTCTGCGGATAATACAGAATACCTGTCCTAAAGTATCATCCACATTTACCGCGCCATAGACCCTGCTGTCTGTTGCGGATTCTCTGGCGTCTCCTAATACGAAGACCTGTCCCGGTCCCACGGTGATTGGAAATTCCACCTGATCCTTATACTGGACCGTATCTTCATAGATATGGGACTCCTGTTGTAAGGAACCGTTTACCACCAGCCCCTTTTCCGTGATATCTACTACATCGCCGCTTTTTGCAACGACTCTTCTTGCCTGTTTCTCACCCTTATATTCCACCACTATGGTGTCCGATATCACATAATTTTTATCCAATTTATAATAGATGACCAGGTCCCCGTCCTGAATTGCCGGAGACATCTGTATATCCTGGCATTGATAGACTCCGAATACAAATACATACAGCAGTCCCACCAGCGCCACCACTTCCATGATCTTGACGACCAGATTATAGACGTCCTTGGAAAGGGAATAGTTGGAGGCTGTCTCAGACTCTTTTTCCTGTACTTCTTTTTGTATTTCTTCCTCTACTTCTTTTTCTTTCTTTTTCCAGAATTTTTTCATATCTACCTACATATTTTTCACTTTTTTCAATTTTTTACGCCAGATTCCGTATCCTGCCGCCACGAGGGCTCCAAATGCTACGGCTGCAATTCCTCCCGCATGCCAAGGATCCACACCCTCGATTCCTGTCGGGCTGATCTTCTCGCAGAGGTTCACGATCGGCACTGTTGTGTCTGTGAAAAGCTGAGATTTTGAGCCTGCCTGTGGAAGTTTATAGTACTGCGGCGGATTCGCGGTGTCATTCTCAGGATTACAGCCCCATTCGCCGTCGGTATTAAATACATAATAGTCGTCCCCGTATTTTACAATATCTCCACGGGTGAGACCATTGATGCTCTGTGCTCCCTTTTCCATCTCAATGATCTTTCCTGTAAGCTCCGTCACTCCATACCAGCCGTTCGTCTGTCCTCCAGGTCCTTTTCCTGCCGGTCCCGGCTCCGCCTGCTCGCGGTTCAGCTTAAACTCCCGACAGATCACATAATATTTTCCATCATACTCGAAGATTCCGCTCGGCGTTAAGGTCAGCAGCTCATACTCGTCTGCAAAATCATCCGCCTCAGGCCAGATATCCGTTACGATGGGAATATTCGTTCCCTGGAAGTATTCTCCGGTCGCCACACCGCCATAGCTTGTGATGTAACCGCTCTCCTCTTCCTGTAAGACGCTGTAGATACATCCATATGGAAGATCTTTTAAAGTTACAGTCTGTCCATGTTTTAATTTTACCGTGATCTGATTCTGTGCATTCAGGATAGCGGTTCCATTTGCCGGCGCATTGTTCGCTCCGTTTACGTCCAGAGTGCCTCCCACATAGGAAACTCTCTTGTCATCCAACGGTTCGCCATCCGCTTTGGTAAGGGTAATCACCACGCGGAAGGATTTGCTGTAGTCGGCGTAATCCCCTTTCAACACATTGCTGATGGTCAGATCTGCCGATGTCACATGATAGGATTTCTCACTCTCGTAGGACTTCCAGTCCGCCTTCATCTGTGCCTGACTCTCCATCAGACCGCCTGCCTCCACTTTCGAGACATACTGTAATACAATGCTGTCCCCTGCCTTTACTTCCATAGCGGAGCTGACTTTATAGGTAACGGTTCTGGTACTCTCATCATAAGAGAAATCCAGACCTCCGTCTTTCTGACTCGTCGGCGTTCCCATTCCCTCAGGAAGCACTTCGGTAACCACCGTTCCTGCCGGCAGGGTGACCTTCTCATCCTCCTGATTCTTAATAACCAGGGTATAGTAGATCTCGTTATCAGCTTTGACCTTCACCGCTTCCTCTGCGGTCTCGCCGCCCTCCGGATTGGTACTCTGCGTGAGACTCCATTCCGGCATTCGGAAGTAGTAGACGATCTCATCCTCCGTATGTCCGTCCTCCATGAAGTTCATCAATTTGGTAACGCTCTTTTCATCGTCCAGCACATATCCCGCCGGAGTCTTCTGAATGCTGATGATATCCTCACCCTTAATACCGATATAGGTTTTTTCTTCCATCAGCCAGGTCTTTCCGTCCACTTCCACAGCGTCCTCTGTTCCCGGCGCCGTTTCTGTATAGATCTTCACCGTATATTCCGCCTTCGGCGCTTCCGGATCATCTTCATCTGCCCATTGCGCCACAAAGATAAATCTGTGATTTCCATCGGCTTTCGGAATATAGTCCACATAATGATAGGTTCCATAACCGGTGTTGTCACCGTTGTCCACGAGAATATCGTATTCCTCTCTCTCTGTTTCCAGCCCCGCCTTGTAATTGGAGCTGTTGATGGTAAATACATCGTTGGTATTGTAATCAGCCTGCACCCCGTCTAACGGATTATACTCTTCTTCATCCACCGTCTCCACATTGGTCGGCTGAACAGCTACCAGTTTCCAACCGGTGAATACATACCCATCTTTCGTTGGATTCGTATTCGGAAGCGAGATCTTGTTCTTACCAGACTCAATGGTATAGGTATTAGAATCCGTATAGGTATCGCTTCCATCTATGGTTCCTCCATCCAGATCGTATTCCACACCGAACTGATACGGATCACAATTCAGATAGAGATTTCTTGCATTGATACCTGCTCCATAATATCGAAGATACCACATATATCCCTGTTCTTTTGCCAGATACATGGAACGGTTATTATTTGCACTGTATACAACAGTCTGAATCGCGTCGGACCTTAAGTCATAAATGCTGCCTATCTCGTTGACAGCGATCCTGCCGCTGGAATTGCCGGCTTCCTTTCCGGTGATCTGGGCATTCATAGTTCTCGGATCATATCCCGCCTTTGTCTTAAAGTAGATGTACCGGCTTCCCCATTCACTGGTCTCCCTGTTGGCGTCGGCAGCCGCTGAATCCACGAACACATCCGACTGTACCTCCACATGGGCATATTTGCTGTAGAGCCAGCTTAATTCCCAATCGCCCCAGAAGCTGGCAGCGTACGGAGCATCCGGCAGCTCTCCCGTATAGGTGATGTCCGAAATACTGGCTCCCACCTTGTTGACCGGGGTAAGGAGATCCTTCCAGAAATCATAGTGCCCTACCTTCGGCAGGATCCTGGTAATGTTATATTTACCCAAATTCAGGTAATCTCCTCCCACCGCCTGCCTGTCAAAGGTGGATGCGACAATTTTCTCAATTCCATCTGCTTCCGCCAGTGTAAGAATCTCATGATTCGTACTGTCAAAGCTCTCAAATTTCACATGAATATCTGAACTTACATTCTCAACCCAACACTCATATTTGCAGCGTTCTTTATTCTTTGGAGCAGTCGTCAAAAGACTTCCTTTTCCCGATAAATGGGAATCTTTTCCTGGTCCCAGATATCTGAAATGGGCGATCATTCCGTCTCCCAGATCTGTCGTATATTCTCCGCCGTCATAGATCGGATCTAATGGTTTTCCATTGATACTGAGGTTTTTTAACTCCCAGATACCGCCTCCCGTCCATGCCTGTGAATATAACACGAAGTATATGGTTCCTCCCGGCGCCGCGGTAACCGTATCCACGGATCCGTCATCATTCACCCGGTAAGAACAGAATTTACTTGGAGAGACACTGTATGGATTCGACGTGTTGGAACTTACCTCGTCCCCATGTCCTGCCCAGCACACATGACCTCCGGCCTGCTTGTCCACCACCAGCTTGTACTGATTCACAATACTTACTTTTGCACAGATCGTAACGTTCTGTCTGATATCATTCAGATAACCATATCCGTCTTCATCCACTTCGATCGGCGTCTCCGTTCCGTCCGCTCCCACTGCGCTAATGGATGTCAGCGTACAATCTCCCACGTTTTCATTGCCTTTGCTGGCTTTGAACTGTACCCGGACATTGTTTCCGTAATCCACGCTCTCCTGTTTATTGTAAAAAGTTCCGCCGTCCTCACAGAGAGTTCCATCGTCCAATCTGATCTCATAAGTGATCTTACAGGTAGTCTTATAAACCAGCTTAATGTAATCTCCCTCTTTTAACAGAGTTCCCGTAGAACTGCTTTCACTGACTGCATAATAGACACTGACATTTCCATTAGCGTCCGTAGTCGTACCAATATAAGCGATCTGGGTCTCTTTTCCGTTCTCTAAGACTACATAAGCTCCTACGAAATGGCTGTCTCCCTCTGTCTGTGTAACATTCTCGGAAATGAATCCCGTATGTATCGTTCCATCAGTGACCACATCATTATTATAAATCTTGACATTTACATATTCGCTGGCGGAATTTGCTGTCAGTTGGGTCAGGGTCTCCATTCCCAGTTCAGGGAGGGCTTCCTCTGCTGTGGCGCTCTCCTCACCCTGCGGCGCTTCTTCACTCTGCTGTGCCTCTTCGCTCTGCTGTGCTGTCTCCTGGGGCTCTGAAGGCGTCTTGGACTGTACTGCTTCCGGTTCCGTCTCCTGGGGCTGCGTATCCTCCGCCGTTGTCTCCTCCTGCGGCGTTTCCTCTATCGCTTCCGCCTCTTTTGAATTATCCGAAGTCGAGGTATTCTGCGCGTCTTCTTCCACTTCTTCTGTGTTCTGCTCTTCTGTCGTTCCCGCGTCTGCGGTAGTCTCTGTTACTGCATTTGTACTGGCAAATAGTCTGCTGTCCTGGGTAAACCCAACAATAAGACACATAATCAAGATAAGAGCCAAACATTTTTTCCACATATTCTTCTGCATATGCAATACCCCTCTTCTTCCTTTTTCTTCCTTCTTCATTTCTATGCCTTCTGTCTCTGCTCCTTCGAGACATCTTTCATTCCGTTCTGCCGTTTACTCTGCCGCTTTCTTTATTCCTTTTCATCCATTATAATACATTCTTTTTCACGTTTGGTACTTTAGTACTAATCTAGTGCTTCGGTACTATTTTTGTTTTATGATAACCCCGTGCAGGAGTATTTGTCAACAAGTTTTATCCATTTTCCGACAAATATCGTGTTCTGTTCAAATCCGCATAAATTCAGGGTTTTTTCACCTGAAATCAGTTGAAATACCACCTCTTTTCGGAATCTTTCGTTGATTTTCGTATATTTTCGTAATTTTTGGATTTTTTTATTACACATCGTACAATCTGTATGGTTTTATTTTCCAGTATTTGTCCGACAAAAACCACTGTTTTGAAATACCTCTTGTACATCTCCCTTTGGAAATGATATGATATTTTCAATATAAAATATGGTACTAAAGGAGGAACATTGATGCGGCGGCTGTTACGCTCTTGTATTTTCTGTGTTCTGCTTCTGCTCCTTCCCACTCTGACGGGATGCAGTCCATCCGGCTCTTCCGGGGGCGGGGATTCCGATAAAGGTTCCTGGGATAATACCCCAAAGGTATTGGTCCCTTCGGCAGAGGGAACCATCGTAACCGGGAACGACTCCATAGAGATCGACCTTTCCAATACGGCAAAGGGCTATCTCATGGCAAGATATACCGGAAGCAGCGATAAGGTGAAGTTCTTCATCGTTACCCCCGACGAGATACGCTATACCTATGATCTTCCGGCTTCCACCGACTGGATGGCTCTGCCTTTTACAGCGGGAAACGGTTCCTATACCCTGGATGTGCGGGAACATGTGGGAGACGAGCTCTACTCCAACCTCTTCCAGGAAACGGTGGAGGTCACTCTGGAGGATGAATTTACACCCTTCCTCTATCCGAATCAGTACACCTGGTTTTCTGAGGACAGCCAGGCTGTGAAAAAGGCTTCCGAGCTGACCGAAGGATGCAGCAGCGGTCTGGATGCAGTAACACAGATCTATAATTATGTAATCGAGAATGTGGAATATGACTATGATAAGGCGGCCAGCGTGCAAAGCGGCTATCTCCCGGATGTGGACGAGACTCTGAGCAGCAAAAAGGGGATCTGCTTCGACTACGCGGCTTTAATGACCGCCATGCTCCGCTCCCAGGGGATCCCCACCAAGCTGGAGATCGGCTATTCCGGCGAGATCTACCATGCCTGGATCAACACCTATCTGGAGGAGACCGGCTGGGTGGATCACATCATCGAATTTGACGGGAAGAACTGGTCCCTGATGGACCCTACCCTTGCCGCCGGAAACGATTCTTCTTCGGTAAAGGATTATGTGGGCGACGGCTCCAATTACACGGTGAAATATTCCAGATAGCATGTAAGTCTATACCTATCGATACCTATGAGAAAGGATGAAACCAGATTGAATACGAATATGAAGCGAACACTTTCCAATATGGAGCTGGCTTCTTTTTCCAGCCAGTTCTCTGAGATCCTCCGGGCCGGCATCTCTCCCGGAGAAGGAATTGCCATTATGCTGGAGGACACTTCCTCCGGTGAAGAAAAAGAGATCCTCACAGCGATTCAGGACACTTTAAATACTACGGGGATCTTCAGCATGGGACTGGAAGACGCCGGAGTTTTCCCGGAGTATATGCTGAACATGGTCCGGCTGGGAGAACAGGCGGGACGGCTGGACGAAGTCATGGAAGCCTTATCCTCGCACTATGAGCGGGAAGCAGGACTCGCCGCTGCCATCAAAAGCGCCGTCACCTATCCCTGTATCATGATCGGCATGATGCTTTTGGTGGTACTGGTGCTTGTCACAAAGGTGCTGCCTGTTTTTAACCAGGTCTTTGCCCAGTTCGGCACCGGCATGTCGGGGATGTCCAAAGCACTTTTAAATATCGGACAGGCTTTGAACCGTTACTCCCTTGTCTTTGTGCTGATCCTGGCAGTTTTGATCCTGCTGTTTTTATATTTTTCCAGAACGGAATCCGGAAGAAGGAATGCTGCAAAGCTCTTTTCCAATTTCGGACCCACCCGTTCTTTCTACCACAAAAGCGCCGCCTGCCGCTTTGCCAGCGGTATGGCGCTGACTCTAAAGAGCGGTCTGACCCCGGAGGAGGGCTTAAAAATGGCGGGAAACCTGGCGCCGGATCCGGTCTTTCAGAAGAAGCTCGATCACTGCTCCTCTCTGCTGGATGAGGGAAAACCTCTGGCGGAAGCCCTCTCAGGCTCCGGCATTTTTACCGGAATCCAGTCCAGAATGCTCCTGGTGGGCGACCGGACAGGTTCCGTGGACGACGCCATGCTGAAAATCGCCGCCCAGTACGAGGAGGAACTGGATGAATCCATCGGAAACGCTATTTCTATTATTGAACCGACTCTGGTGGCAGTGCTGTCCATCATTGTGGGACTGATCCTGCTCTCCGTCATGATACCGCTGATGGGCATTTTATCTGAAATTTAGGGAGGCAGAGATTATGGCAAGATTCACGACGAAAAAGCAAAATACCTCCCTGCGGAACATGCTTCTCTCAGTCCTTGTATTCCTGGGGATCCTGTTCCTGTTTTATCTGGGAGTCTCCTCCCTGTCCCGCACCTCCGACCGGGAGCAGGAGGCTGCGCTGCGCTCAGCCATTACGGAGAGCGCCGTCCACTGTTACGCCATCAGGGGCTATTATCCAAAAGATCTGGAGACTCTGGTGGAGGATTACGGGATCACCTACGACACGGAACATTTTTTCGTGGATTACCAGCCCCAGGGAGAAAACATTATGCCTGAGATCACGGTTATAAGGAAAGGAGACTGAGGATATGAAGAGATTTCGCTCGAAAAATCACAGCGTGGATCTGCTGTTTACCATCTCTCTTTTCTTCGTATTTACCATCACCGCCCTGTATGTGACCATGGCGGGGGCGAACCTCTATGAGAGCACGGTAACACAGACCGCCCGCGATTACTCTGTATTCACCCCTCTCTCCTATCTGGAGCAGAAGGTGCAGCGATATGACACCGCCGGGGGGGTATCCGTTCTGGAAAAGGACGGACAGGATATCCTCTGTCTCCACGAAACCATCGAAGAGACGGCTTACACCACCTATATCTATACTCTGGACGGAAAATTAATGGAACTGTTTTTAAAAGACGGCAGCACGCCTGACTTAAAAAGCGGCACGGCTTTGATGGATTCCGGTTCCTTAAGCCTGAAAGAGGAAAAAAACAGTCTTCTACAGCTAAGTCTTACCGATGAAGACGATACTTTACAGACCCTGACCATTCATTTAAAGGCAAAGGAGGAATGACCGATGAAACGTTCGCTGCCAAAGCGCTCCAACCTCTTTCTCATGGAAATGATCCTGGCGATCCTCTTCTTTGCCCTGGCAGGCGCTGTCTGTATGCAGCTTTTTGTAAAAGCCCGCATGCTCTCTGAGAATACCTCAGCCAGGAATCAGTCCCTGGTCCTGGCAAAAAGCGCAGCCTCCGCTTTTGAAGCCGGGGACGGCAATCTGGCTACTTTAAAAAAAGACTATCCATACAGCCGGATAGAGGATTCCACTTTAAAAATCTTCTATGACGGGAACTGGAAGCCCTGCGAAAAAAAGGATAAGATCTATGAGATGCAGATTACGATAGAAAAACAAAACGGGAATCTTACCACCGCCTCCATTGCGGTGACGGATTCCAGAAACGAAGAATTATTACGGCTGAAGGCCGACTGCTATCAGCAGATAAAGGCGGTGATGGAATGAAGCAGAAAAAATATCCTATGGTCAATATCGGAACCGCCTCTATTCTTACCGTATTTGTGATTCTGGCGATGGTGACCTTCGCCGTTCTGACCTACATGAGCGCCCGAAAGGACTCCCGCTATACGGAAGAAGCATTGGAGACCGCAACAGAGCATCAGGAGGCGGTTCATCTCGCCTACGAGAAGATCGCTAAGATCGACTGCGCCCTGCAAAAGAGCTATGAAGAAGGCAATTTTGAAAATGAATTAACGCAGAATTATACATTTTCCATTCCAAGCTCGGATACCTCCAGGCTGCATGTAACCTTAACGCCCTGCCTTCCCTCTGAAAATAACGGCGTCCTCTACAAGATCACCTCATTTCAGGAAGTCAACACGGAAGAGTGGGAAAATAACAGTACTTTGAAACTGATGGAATAATCATAGAAAGGATGACAGATTATGCATAACACACAGGAGATTCTGGAACAGATTTCCATGAAGAAAGCCTCCGATATTTTTATTGTGGCAGGTCGTCCCCTGTCCTACCGCCTGAACGACCAGATCATCACCTACTCCGACGAACGGCTGGTGCCGGAGGATACGGAGCAGATGATCCGGGATATCTATAAACTCGCCTATGACAGAGACCTCTCTGAGCTGTTAAAAAGCGGAGACGACGACTTTTCTTTTGCCCTGACGGGAATCAGCCGTTTTCGCGTCAACGCTTACAGGCAGCGTGGTTCCCTGGCGGCTGTCATCCGTGTGATCTCCTTCACTCTCCCATCCCCGGAGGATCTTGGCATTCCGTCCAATATCGTCCATCTGGGAGATCTGAGCAAGGGTCTGGTACTGGTGACGGGAACCGCCGGAAGCGGAAAATCCACCACCCTTGCCTGTGTCATTGACTATATCAACCGCAATAAGGAAAAACACATCATTACCCTGGAGGATCCTCTGGAGTACCTTCACAGGCATGAGAAGAGTATCGTCAGCCAGCGTGAGATCAACACCGATACCGTCAGCTATGTATCCGCCCTGCGCGCCTCCCTGCGCCAGAGTCCCGACGTGATCCTTCTGGGCGAGATGAGGGACTATGAGACCATGCAGATTGCCATGACCGCCGCGGAGACGGGGCATCTGATCTTCTCCTCTTTGCACACCATCGGGGCCGCCAATACCATCGACCGTATCATCGACGTATTCCCTGCCAATCAGCAGAGACAAATCGCCGTACAGCTTTCCATGGTTTTGCAGTGTATCATCTCCCAACAGCTTGTTCCATCGGTGGACGGAAAACTCATTCCGGTATTCGAGATCATGACCATGACCCCCGCTCTGCGCAACATGGTGCGGGAACGAAAAATACCCCAGATCGAGGGACAGATCTATGCCTCCTCCTCTGAGGTCATGTGCTCCATGGACTCCGGGCTTATCAAACTCTTCCGCGCCGGACTGATCTCAAAGCAGACCGCGCTGGAGCATTCCACGAACCCGGAGATGATTACAAGAAATCTTACTTAGAATCTGACTTAGTAAAAATCGATTCCACCATTACAGCGAATCCGCCCGTTCCCTGATATTTCTCTGGAAGTCAATGACGTTGTGGTCATATTCCTCGTTCATCAAAGAGGATGTGATCAGGAAGTCCGCCGTCGCCCGGTTATTGGCGATGGGAATGTCATAGACCTGGGCAATTCGAAGCAGGGCTTTTACATCCGGGTCATGAGGCGCCGCCGTCAGCGGATCGGAAAAGAAGATGACAAAGTCAATCCTTCCCTCCACGATCTTGGCGCCGATCTGCTGATCGCCTCCCAGAGGGCCGCTGTTATAGCCTTTTACCGGAAGTCCTGTTTTATCTGTTATCATGCGGGCGGTGGTTCCCGTTCCGCATAAAAAATGTCTGTTTAAGATCTCTTTGTGTTCATCGCACCAGTCGATCAGATCTGCTTTCTTTCCGTCGTGAGCGATCAGTGCAATATTTTTCTGCTTTCCAATGGTTAACGTCAATAGGTCTTTTCTCATAATAAAACCTCACTTTCTCTTCTTTTTTCATTCTCTCTGTACAGGTCTCATTATAACACGGAAAATCAAAAAATATATCTCAGATCCAATATTTTACAATCATTTTACCAAATCTTTAGATACGGATCACATTTTCTTCGAATGACGCCGCCCCGGATATTCTGCTCCGATTATTTTTCAATATTACGGATCAGGTTTACCATCTCGATGGCTCCCAATGCGCAGTCGTAACCCTTGTTTCCAGCCTTTGTTCCGGCACGCTCGATCGCCTGCTCGATGTTCTCTGTGGTAATAACGCCGAACATAACCGGAATATCGGAATTGAGGGACACATTGGCGATTCCCTTGGAGACCTCGCTGCATACATAGTCGTAATGTGTTGTTGAACCACGGATAACGGCTCCCAATGCGATGACTGCGTCATATTTTCCGCTCTTTGCCATCTTAGACGCCACCAGCGGAATCTCAAAAGCCCCTGGAACCCATGCCAGGTCGATATCCTCCGGTTTTACATCGTGACGGATCAGGGCGTCCTCTGCGCCCGATACCAGCTTGCTCACGATGAACTCGTTAAATCTTGCGGCAACAATGCCTACCTTCATTCCCTCTGATACTACTTTTCCTTCAAATACGTTCATGATCTTATCTCCTTTTATTAAATTTACATTAAATTTTTTGTTTCTTCTATTTGTAATCCAGGATGTGTCCCATCTTGTTCTTCTTGGTGATGAGATAGAACTTATCGTACGGAGTCAGGTCGATCTGGATCGGCACACGCTCCTTGATCTCCAGTCCGAAGTCCTCAAGCCCCTCGATCTTTAACGGATTGTTGGTCAAAAGACGTAAGGATTTTGCACCCAGGTCTCTTAAAATCTGCGCTCCGATATAATATTCTCTCTCGTCCTCCTGGAATCCAAGGGCGATATTGGCTTCCACGGTATCCATCCCCTGTTCCTGAAGCTCATAGGCTTTTAACTTATTGATGAGTCCGATGCCTCTTCCCTCCTGACGCAGGTAGAGCAGGATGCCTCTTCCCTCTTTTTCGATCTCTTCCATTGCCTTTGCGAACTGGTCGCCGCAGTCACATCTTGCGGAACCGAAAACGTCTCCCGTCAGACATTCGGAATGTACACGACAGAGAACGTCCTCTCCGTCTCCGATATCTCCTTTTACCAGAGCTACATGATGCTCGCCGTTCAATTTATTGATGTAACCGTAGGCACGGAAATCTCCGTATTTTGTCGGCATCTTCACTGCCGCTACCTGCTCCACCAGCTTATCGTGCACCTTGCGGTAATCCTGAAGCGCCTTGATGGTGATGAAGGTCAGATGATACTCCTTTGCCATCTCGATCAGCTCCGCCTTACGCATCATGGTGCCGTCTTCTCTCATGATCTCACAGCAAAGACCGCACTCCTTTAAGCCTGCCAGCCTCATCAGGTCTACGGTTGCCTCTGTGTGTCCGTTGCGCTCTAAGACCCCGTTGGGTTTTGCCAGAAGCGGAAACATATGACCCGGACGTCTGAAATCCTCCGGTTTTGCGTCATCCTCCACACATTTCATAGCGGTGATGGAACGCTCCGCCGCTGAGATTCCCGTGGTGGTATCCACATGGTCAATGGACACGGTAAATGCCGTCTCATGGTTGTCCGTGTTGTGACTCACCATCTGCGGGATCTGTAACTTTTTGATCAGTTCCTCTCCCATCGGCATACAGATCAATCCCTTGGCATGGGTTGCCATGAAGTTCACATTCTCCGTTGTGGCAAACTCTGCCGCACAGATCAGGTCTCCTTCGTTTTCCCGATCCTCGTCGTCTGTCACCAGGATCAGTTTTCCATTTCTTAAATCTTCGAGAGCTTCCTCGACTGTGTTAAATTGAAACATACTTATGACTCCCTTCTAAAAGCCTGCCTGTAATAAAAATTCCTTTGTCAGGCCGCTTGGTTTCTCTTCTTCTTTTTTCTCATACTGCATGAACTGTTCAATATATTTTCCCACGACGTCATTTTCCAGATTGACGATATCCCCCGGCTTTTTCTGAGACAGTACCGTCTCCTTTGCCGTGTGAGGTATCATGGAAATGGAAAAGTCCACGTTGCTGCGCCTTGCCACGGTGAGGCTGATGCCGTCAATGGCTATGGAACCCTTTTCCACAATATACTTCATGAGATTTTCCGGAGCTGCTATGGTATACCAGATGGCGTTGTCATCCTTCTCCACCTTCTTTATAGTTCCTGTTCCATCGATATGCCCCGATACGATATGCCCTCCGAATCTGCCGTTTGCCGCCATGGCGCGTTCCAGATTCACCTTGCTTCCTATGGTCAGGCTTCCCAGCGAGCTTCGCTTTAAGGTCTCGTTCATCACATCCGCTGTGTAAGTATTTCCGCTAAAAGACGTTACCGTCAGGCAGACGCCGTTGAGGGCAATGCTGTCCCCGACGTGAATATCCTCAAATACTTTTTCCGCCTGAATGGTCAGAACCGCGGACTTGGCGCCCCGCTGTATCCCTGCGATGCTGCCCATCTCTTCTACGATTCCGGTAAACATGACTCCACCTCCCATTCGATCAAAAGATCTTCTTCTATCTGTGTGATTTTTGGATTATTTAACCGAAAGGCTTCCTTCGGAAGATCTACGCCTGTTCCGCCCACCGGCGTTTTCGCATCCGCTCCGCCAAAGAGCTTTGGAGCGATATAGCTTTCCACCTTGCTGACGATACCCGCCTGCAAAGCGGAAAAATTCAGATTGCTTCCGCCCTCCAGTAAAATGCTGTCGATTCCCTTCTCTCCGAGAATTTTCATCAATGCTTTTAAGTCGATGCCCGCCTGGCTTCCCGGAACCTCTATCAGCTCACAGCCTGCTTCCTTAAGACTCTTTCGCTTCTCTTCTCTCTCCACCGGAGATAGTTCCTGCTGTTTTGAGGCTTCCATTCCTGCCATTTCCTCCGCCTGTTTTGCACATTCATCTGCAGACATACCCGTCGCAATGATGGTGGGAACTTCTTTTGCAGTCTTAACGATATTCGACTCCAGGGGGATCCTCAATCTGCTGTCGCAGATGATCCGTGTCGGATTTATGGAATGATCCAACCGGCAGGTCAGAAGGGGATCGTCCGCCAATACGGTTCCGATACCCACCATAATGCCGCTGTAGATCTTACGGCTGTGCTGTACCCTTGCTCTTGCCGCCTCCCCGGTGATCCACTTGGAGGCTCCCGTGTGCGTGGCGATCTTGCCGTCCGCCGTCATGGCGTATTTCAGGACCACATAGGGCTCTTTCTTCTCTATATAGTGGAAAAAGACCGGATTTAGCGCATCGCATTCTTCTTTTAGGACTTCCGTTACCACCTTGATCCCCGCATCTTTTAACTGCTTGATCCCGCCGCCGTTGACCTTCGGATTCGGGTCGTAGGAACCGATATAGACCTCGGTGATCCCGCTCTCAATAATGATCTGTGTACAGGGTGGGGTCTTGCCAAAGTGGCAGCAGGGTTCCAGGGTGACATAGATGGCGGCGCCATGCAGATCCTCTTTGCAATTTAAGATCGCATTCCGCTCGGCGTGAAATTCACCGCATTTGTGGTGGTAATCCCTGCCGATGATTCTGCCGTCTTTTACAAGAACGGCTCCCACCATTGGGTTGGGATTTGTGAATCCCTCTCCCTTTTTTGCTTCTTCGATCGCGATCCTCATATAATCCTGAGGCGTCATTCTATCACTTCCTTTTTTGTATCATGGAGATGGATCCTGCCCGAAGGGCTTTTTATGATATAGGAAATACTATCCTTTTCTATCTCATAAAAAATGCCCCGGATCTTATCAGGGCATCATAAGTATCACATCATCCATGAATCTGTATTGTTGTGATTCTCTGCTTACTATAACTATAATAAAAAACTCTGAAATGAGATTCATTTCAGAGCATCTGTTCATCACAAAAGACTGCTTACGCAGTTCATTCATCTTCTTTCATCCAGACTATACTGTCGGCTTCGGAGTTACACCGAATCAACCTAATGGCTCGCGGGCTTTACCGCCGGTCGGAAATTTCATCCTGCCCTGAAGATCCTTATTAAGTTCCTGATTATTATACTACTGTACAGATGAGGTGTCAACATGGTTTTCCCTCTTCATCTGACAAACTTTTAATAAAAAAAGCACCTGCCGCTTAACCGTTTTTTCGGTCAGCGGCAAGCGCTTTAAAAATAATCTTATTCCCCGATCAATTCCGCCTTGAACTGGGTCTCTCCCTTTTTTGACTTATAGAGAAAGACTGCCAGGGAACAGAGATTGAACACTACGATCATTCCGATAAATACCGTCAGCTCCGGCATAATATCCCGACCTGTGGAAATGGTTGCACGAAACGCCTCAACACTGTAAGTAAACGGCATATGCTCGTGAATCCTGTGGTAGAAGTCCGAGGACAGCTCCAACGGATAAGTACCTGCGGAACCGCCAAGCTGAAGCACCATGAAAATCAGCATCAGGTAGCTTCCCACTTTTCCGAAGCACACATTGAAGAAGTACATCACGGACATAAACGCCATGGACGCCAGCACCGCCACCAAAATGGTTTTTCCAAGATACTGCGGGTCGAATCCCAGGATCAGCTTCAACATGAAGATCATCACCACTGCCTGGAGAACAGAGACCGCCAGATAAACCGACGCCTTACTGCCCCACCAGCTGAATCCTCTCTGAACCTCGCCAGATGGTCTGGTCAGAGGATAAATCGTACAGAAGGCAATACATGCCACCCAGAGACCTACGCCCATCATATAGGCAGCCATGGCGCTTCCGTTGTTCTCAATCTGAGAATACTGGCTTCCTTCACTCTCCACCGGAGCCGCAAACATGGATACAGCGTCTTCATCGGTCCTTGTGCTCTTCACCTCATCCGCCGCATCGCCGAGACTGGCAGAGAGGGTACTGCTGCCATCCTTTAATTCTGTAAGCCCGTCGCCCATAGCCTCAGAGCCGTCCGCCAGCTTGATGGAGCCGTCGTTTAAGGCTTTTGCCCCATCCGTGATCCTGCCCGCCCCATTTACAAGGGCTTCACTGTTTGCCGTAAGCTCCCTGGCACCTGACGATACAAGGGCTACTCCATCGGTGTAGGCAGATACCCCGGCTGCCAGACCATTCTCTCCGCTGACTCCCGCATCCAGCTGTGCAAGACCGCTGTCCACTGCGCTCATCGCCTGGATCATACCCATCTCCTCTGCTGTGGTTCCGGTCTTATCCAGAGCATTCTGAACCGACTGCAGTCCGGTGGTCAGGCTGGTGATCGCCTGACTGCTGCCCGGCAGGACCACGTTCGCGTTGCCCGCAAGCGTTGCCATGTTGGTCTTAAGAGACTGCAAGCCGGAAGCTGCAGAAGTGAGTACCGGTTCCTTACTTTTCAGAGTGGTCGCCATACTCTGGGTAACAGCGCCGATATTCTGAACATCTGTCCCCACATTCGCCGCCGCTTCTGCAAGCTGTCCCAGCGCCGCCTGTTCTTCCGCCGACAGGCTTCCATCCGCCAACATCTGCTGCTGTACCGCCGCAATGGCATTGCTCAGACTCTCCATATTCGTCTGCGCCGAACCAAGACTTCCCCCAATCGAAGTCAGTCCGCTCTCCACTGCGCCAACGGTCTCAGTGAGCTGGTCTGCCACGTCCATTCCCTGAACCGCCGTATTCATTTCCTGGATTCCGGTGTTCATGGCTGTGAGACCGCCTTTGAGCTGTTCCATCGTTGTTACGTTTTCCTTCGAGAGACTTTTGGCAAGCTCTGAGGACATGGTATTCATTCCTGCAAGGATGGCACCGCTTCCGCTTTTCAGGGATGTAATTCCCGAAGCTACGCTTCCCACGCCTGCCTTTAGCTCTGTGCTCTTATTACTCAGAGCCGCTGCCCCTGATTCTAAGGCTGACACACCGTCGGTGTAGGTGATAAGCCCTGTCTGAAGGTCCGTGCTGCCCTCCTTTAAGGTGAGGGTTCCATCTGTCAGGGTATTCAGACCATTGCTCAGCTCCCCATTGCCGCTTAACAACTGGTCCGTACCGTCTGTAATCTGTAATGCTCCGTCCGCCGCTTCTGCAAATCCGTCTCCAATGGTTCCCAACTGCTGGAACATGGTTTGTGCATACTGCGTGGTAATTTTTTCACGAATGTTTGCCTGGATCTCTTTTATTGCCGTCTCACTCATCTTGGAAGCAATGTAATTTTCTCCCGGATTCGTCTCGTAATACAGCTTCATCTTCTTAGACGAGTCCTCTGTCAGAGTGGTTGCATTCTTGGAAAAATCCTCCGGAATGGTAATCACCATATAATATTCTCCTTTGGAAAGTCCCGCTTCCGCTTTGCCAGCGTCCACGAAATCAAAGCCCAGGGAATTATTCTCCTTTAGATTTTTTACCAGGTCTTTTCCTACATGAAGCGTTTTCTCGTTGTATACGACGGGTTTGTCTTCGTTGACAACTGCTACCGGGAGATTTTCCACATTTCCATATGGATCCCACATCGCACCTACGAAAATCGCCGTGTAGATCGTCGGTATCAATATGACCGCAATCATGACCACGATCATGAACTTACTTTGAAACAATTTTTTCCATTCGTTTTTGAGCATTCACTTTCCTCCTTTATGATGTAAGGGACCGTACCGCCTCCCTTCACGGCGTTCCCTTATGCTAAAACCTTATCATGGAAAGATAAACTGCTCCTCGAAAACTTCTAAACAGACTTTATGGTTTTTCTAAACAAATTCTAAACTCCGGTTTTTTTACAGATTCAAGCGGTATCCGGCACCCCAGACCGTCTCAATGATTTTTGGATTCTTGCTGTCCTCCTCAATTTTCTCCCGAATGCGGTTGATATGTACCGTAACGGTCACGCTGTCTCCCACATAGTCGTAACCCCAGATCTTTTCAAATAATTCCTCCTTGGAAAACACAATATTCGGGTTCAATGCCAGGAACTTTAACAGCTCAAATTCCCGATTTGGAAATTTGATCTCCTTCCCGGCCCGGCAGACTTTCCAGCTTCTGGTGTGAATCTCCAGATCTCCGATCCGAATAATCTCTTTGTCCCGCTTCTCCTCGGCCCCCACAGCGCCCTTTTTCAATCTCTCATAACGGCTCAGATGGGATTTGACCCGCGCCACCAGCTCCGCCGGATCGAAGGGCTTGGAGATATAGTCGTCCGCCCCAAGTCCCAGACCCAGGACCTTGTCGATGGATTCGCTCCTGGCTGTGACCATGAGAATGGGAATGTCGATCTCATCCCTGATCTCCCGGCAGACGTCATAGCCGTTTTTTCCCGGAAGCATCAGATCCAGAAGGATCAGGTCGAACTCTCCGCTCAGCGCCAGCTCCACCGCCCTCTCCCCGTCCTTTTCCAGGGTGGTGGAAAATCCGTTGATGTCCAGATAGTCTTTTTCCAGCATTGCGATCTCTTCTTCGTCTTCCACGATCAATATTTTTTCCTGCATATGATTCCCTACCCTTCTATATCATTCAATGGCAGCACCATGGTAACGCAGAATCCTCCGTGATTCGACGCGTAGATCCTGCCCCCGTGCTGTTCAATAATGCGCTTGGAAATATAAAGCCCCAGCCCGTCTCCGTCTATCCTGCTGTTTCTGGTCTCATCCCCCCGGTAAAACTGTTCAAAGAGATGGGGCAGTTTTTCCTCCGGAACCCCCTCTCCGTCATCCGCGATCTTGAAGATGACATTTTTTCCCTTTAAGAGCAGATGGATCCGTATCAGGACCCGTTCCCGACAGCGATATTTTAAACTGTTCTCAATAATATTGTAGATTACGCGGTGCATCTGATCGTGATCGATACAGACCGGGATCTGCTGCTCCGGGACGGAATAAAGAATGTCCGCATTTTTCTCCCGAAGATCCTCTTCATTTTCCTCTATCATTTCCCGGATGAACTCTCCCAGATCGGTGTCCACCGGATACATGGGCATGTCTCCGGTCTCCAATTTTGCAAAATAGGACAATTTTTGGAGCAGGACCTCCATTGCGCAGGCTTTCTGGTAAGCGATATCCAGATACTGCTCCTGTTTCCGGGGCGTATTGGCGACCCCGTCCTTGACCCCCTTAATGTAACCCTTAATGGAGGTCAGAGGCGTTTTCAGATCATGGGAAATTCCGGAGATCATCTCTGTCCTCGCCTGCTCGTAGGCATCCGCGCGCTCGATTCCTGCCTTCAGACTCTCCTGCATGGAGTTAAAGGTATGGCAGAGCTTCTCAAACTCCTCATCCCCCTCATATTCCACCTTCTCCTCAAAATTCCCGTCCTCAATGCGGTTCGCCGCATCAATGAGCTTTTCAATGGGCTCCATGAGCTGATCCTCCAGCTTTTTTCTAAAATACTGGCTGATTCCCACGATCAGACCGATAGCAAGGATTCCGATGAGCATGAATACCGGGATCAGCCACCGCACCGCCTCCCGGTTAGAGAGAATCTGTCCCGTATCCCCGTTATCCCGCAGGGCAACGATCCGGTAGGTTCCATCCTCTCCCTCATAGTCCTTAAAGATCATGGTGGCGGATTCCCAGACAAAGACGTCCGCTTCCTCCTGATCCGTCGCATAATTTTCCAGATGTTCCATTTCCCTTATATGGCGTCTGGGAAAATCCGAGTATAAGATCTCGCCATCCTTTGCAACATAGACCTGATAGCCATAGGATCGGATCTCCTCTCTCAGATCCTCCATCTTTTCTTCCTCAAATGGATAACCGTTCAGCAGATTTGCGATCTCCACAGATCCATCCTGTAACTTCACATAACTGATCAGCTCATCCAGATAAGTGGTCTCAAAAATCTCGATGACCAGGCTCCCCACAATGAGCAGCGCCAGCAGGGATGAGAGCAGGATCCTGGTATTCGTTTTGGAAAGTCTCTTTCTGATTGTCATGGTATCTCCCGTCTATCACTGTCTTTTGTAAATTCCAGTGTCTTTTATCAATTTTTATATTCAGATCTATTTTACATGGAAAAACTAAACAGCCTGAGGAAAAATTATAAACATTTTCTAAACAAGCAGGATTTTTACAGCCCATATCCCATGGATCCGTGTCAGCTCAAATGTTCTATGGCGAGATAAACAGACCGATTCCCGGCGGTCGGATCGTAAAAACAAGAAAACACAAAAAGAGCAGCACGAAGATGGCGGCTCCAAGACTTCCATTGCCCCGCCCCTGCTCTTGTTCCAGGTTTCTCCAGGACGTCCATGTATAGAGCGCTGCGGCAAGATAGAAGATGAGAATGTCCACCCAGGTAACATTTTTCCCTAAAATACCGGAATAGGTGTAAAAGAGAACGGGAATGGCGCCAAGCCCCAACAGGACAGCCTTCCCCTTTTCCGTCACCAGGGAGGGATATCTTCCCCCTATGGCAATCTCCTGTATCAGGGTAAAGAGAAGCGCCGGCATAAAAAGTAACTTCAAATGTTCCCACGTACTTTCATTCACCGGCGCAAAGATGGCGGCAGCCGGGTTCTGCCCTGTCCATTCATAGACAAAATGCAAAAGCGTCCCGGCAATCGCTATGAAGAGAAATTCTGCTATTTCCCATTTTTTTATTTCTGATAATTTTTGCATTACTAAGCCCTCCGGACTTCAGTATATGCGAAAAGGCTGTGCTTCATACCCGCTGCTTCTGACGCAGTATCCGAATGGAGTTCAGTATACAGAGGAACGCCACTCCCGTATCTGCGAACACGGCAAGCCACATGTTGGAATAGATTCCCGTGATACCCAAAACCAGCACCGCCATCTTCACCGCAATGGCAAAGATCACATTCTGTTTTGCAATGGCAGTGGTGCGATGCGCGATCCCGATGGCGGAAGGTATGGCGTCCATATTGGAATTCATAAATACCACGTCCGCCGCCTCGATGGCTGCATCTGCTCCGCTTCCCATGGCTGCTCCCACATCGGCGCCTGCAAGCACCGGAGCGTCGTTGATGCCGTCTCCCACAAACATTACGCCGCCGTGGGCTTTACGGATCTTTTGCAGTTCACTGAGCTTCTCCTCCGGCAGAAGTCTGGCGTGGACTTCCTCGACTCCTGCTGCTTTTGCAACCTCCATAGCGCTCTCTTCCTCATCTCCTGTCAGCATGACGGTTCTTAAGTTCTGCCGCTTCATGTGGGAGATGGCAGTTGGCGCTTCCTCCTTCATGGTGTCGGAAACCAACAGATAACCCGCATATACTCCATCCACCGCTAAAAGAACTTCGGAACCGACTCCATCCTTTTTATAATCGCTGATGTCAACCTGATATTCCTCCATCAACTTCACGTTTCCGCAGAGAAGGGTTTTTCCCTCCTGTACTGCCTTAATTCCTTTTCCTGAGATCTCTTCGATCTCCTCCGGGGTTCTGATCTCCAGTGCCTGCTCTTTTGCACAGTCCAGGATGCTGACCGCAATCGGATGTGTGGACGCTGTCTCGCAGGCCGCCGCCAGAGCAAGCACTTCCTCCCTGGAACGTCCATTCTTGGGTTCTATTTTCTGGACTGCAAAATTACCCTTTGTGATGGTTCCGGTCTTATCCATCACCACCGCCTGGACTGATCTTAAGGTCTCCAGAGCAACACCTCCCTTAAACAGGATTCCCTGCCTGGAACCCGCCCCGATTCCGCAGAAGAACGCTAGCGGCACGCTTAATACCACCGCGCAAGGGCAGCTCATAACCAGAAAACTTAAGGCTGTGTATACCCAGGGATAGAACTCCTGTCCCGTGATCAGCGGGATCCCCACAGCAGTAAACAGCGCAACGACGACTACGATCGGTGTGTAAACTCTCGCAAACCGGGTGATGAAATGGTCGATCTTCGGCTTGCTTGCCGCCGCATTTTCCACGGAATTCAGGATACGGCTCACCATGGACTCTTCCAATGGTTTCTCTACCCGGATCTTCAACAATCCGTTGAGGTTCACACAGCCGGACACCGCCTTTGTCCCGATTCCGGCTTTTACAGGCACCGGCTCTCCCGTCACCGCAGAGGTGTCGATACGGCTCTCTCCTTCTATGATCTCTCCATCCAGCGGAATCCGGTCTCCCGGTCTCACCAGAACGATATCGCCGATCACTGCCTCCTTGGCCGGAATCTGACGGACTTCGCCGCCTGTTTCCAGGTTCACGACCTCCGGTCTTAAGTCCACCGCTTCCATGATCTGGCTCCGGCTTTTTTCCACTGCTGCCTCTTCAAAATATTCTCCGATCCGGAAGAACAGCATGACTCCCACGGCTTCCGGGTATTCCTGAATGATGAAAGCCCCCAGCGTTGCGATACTCATAAGGAAGTTTTCATCAAAGATCTGACCCTTTAAGATATTCTTCCCCGCTGTCAGCAGGATCTCTCCTCCGAGAATCAGATAGGATACAAGAAATACTGCCAGATATGGCAGGCTGTAAGTCTCAGCCCCCGTGATCTTATGGAGGATCACCGCTCCTAAAAACAGGATCCCGCCTGCCAGGATGGAATATAAGTCCTTTTTTCCTTCGGCGTGTCCCTGTTCTGTCTCTCTTTTTTCCTGCTTTTCGATAACTCTGACGCCGCTCTCAATGCCGTCGCAGATTTTTTCCACCTCCGGGATCAGTACGTCGGGATTTGCAGCGCTTAGACGAAGCTGCTTTGTCGCAAATGTAATGGTTGCGTTGGATACGCCATCCAGCTGGTTGATCTTAGCTTCCATTTTAGCGGCACAGTTGGCGCAGCCCAGATTCTCCAGCGTATACACCTTTGTCTTATGTCCCGATGGGACAATTCTTTTCTCGTGGTGGTGTACCTCTTCGTGATGGTGTTCCTCGTGATGGTGTCCGCAGCCGCAGCTTTCTACATGCTCATGATGGTGATGTTCTCCCTCATGACAATGTTCTTCGTGATGGTGTTCGCAATCACAGCTTTCTCCATGTTCATGATGATGTTCTCCCTCATGACAATGTTCTTCGTGATGGTGTCCGCAACCGCAGCTTTCTCCATGCTCATGATGATGTTCTCCCTCATGATGATATTCTTCATGACGGTGCTCTTCATGATGATGTCCGCAACCACAGCTCTCTTCAGGTTCACAGCCGCACATTTCTTCCGGTTCTAATTTCTCTCTATTCATACAGTACCTCCTGTCATGAAATCTGATCTTATCTATTCACATTTACGTTTTATCATTTGAACATTTATTCATATGTTCATCTTTATAGTATGCTCTATTTCCACTTTTGTCAAGAGAAAAATATCTGGAATAAAAAAAACGTGCTCCGCACACTGCCGCAAATACACATTCCCATCAAGCAGAGCGTTTTTCTATAAATCGAGTAGGAGGGAAGTTTAAATAAACTTCCCGACCTCTCACACCACCGTACG
>CAUAFT010000009.1 GCA_958428365.1 uncultured Lachnospiraceae bacterium
GTACGGTGGTGTGAGAGGTCGGGAAGTTTATTTAAACTTCCCTCCTACTCGATTGCACAATATTTACTTCCAGATCCAATCAGATTCCAGACTCTTAACAAATTTTCCTAGAACCAGCTGTTGAAATTCGTTCCGGTGCTGTAGCTGTTATAGCTGCCGCTCTTGTTGTAGGTCTCCGCTTCTCTGCCCGTATAATAATCGATCAGGGAGGCTCTCAGGGAAACCTGATATCCATAAGAGCTATTTCCTTTGAACAGGGCTTCCACCTTGGACATATCGGCATTCTTAAATGTCTCCTCGTCAATCTCCAATTTGTTATCGGAATTAATGGTAATTCCCACACTGTTTAAAGCGCTCTCATAGGAAGCCGTATTCATGATCATACTCTTCCTGTTATTGGATACGCCGCTGTTGATGGTGGATTCCGTATTCTCGATCACATCATTGTAATTATTTACGAATTTCTTCACTGCGTTGTAAATCTTAGTGGTATCATAATTCTGTACGGTGTTTCCATCTTCGTCTTTGGAGGACACCTTTGTAAATACGGATTTGCTGCCTGTGGTCATCAAAGCGTCTGTCGCGCTTTTCAGGCTCTGGGCGCTGTCCTCTGTCGCCGTCAGGGTCTTCTGTGTCACCGTATCCTTGGAACTGTCACTCTTTGAAGTAGATTTTTCCTGTGAATAATAGGCTTTCATCAGCTTCTTATAGCTTCCGTTGCGAATGCTTGCCCACTGACTTAAAATCGAAGTTGTACTGCTTCCAAACAGACTGTTCACGCCGCTTAAATTATTCGAACCAAATAATGTTGACATATCATCACTCCTTTGAAATCATATTTACATCCCTGTACTTTGTTTCCATTTTCCTGTTGTTCCTTATATCGACATTATACACCCAAAAATTAACATTTACAAGCGTAAGCAATCATTTTTCAGTACCATTTTCCTACTTTTCATTACATCTTGCGTGTATTTTTTCATTTCTGTTATTTTCGATTCTCAATCTGCCAGTCAATTGGCTCGATTCCATTTTTCTCCAAAAAAGCATTCGCCTGACTGAAATGCCTGCAGCCAAAAAAACCACGGTACGCAGACAGCGGACTCGGATGGGGCGCTTTCAGGATCAGATGCTTCGGATTGGTCAGCATCGGGATCTTGCTCTGCGCCGGTCTGCCCCAGAGCATATAGACAATGGGACGGTCCTGTGCGTTCACGGCATGGATGATGGCGTCGGTGAACTGCTCCCAGCCTCTTCCCTGATGGGAGTTCGCCTGATGCGCCCGCACCGTCAACACCGTATTGAGCATCAACACACCCTGCTCTGCCCACTTGACCAGATAACCGTTGTCAGGGATCTCACAGCCCAGATCGTCCTGTAATTCTTTATAAATATTTTCCAGAGAAGGCGGTATCTCCACCTCCGGCTTCACGGAAAAACAAAGACCGTGCGCCTGCCCTGTATTGTGATATGGATCCTGCCCCAGGATCAGTACCTTCACCTCACTTAACGGCGTCAGATGAAGGGCATTGAAAATATCGTCTGCCGGAGGATAGACCACAGCTCTGCTGTACTCCTCCCTCACAAATTGATACAGTTCCCGGTAATATGGCTTCTTAAATTCCTCCTGCAATGCAGGCAGCCAGTCATTTGTAATCATTGCCATCTTCTCATCTCCTTACGGATACTCCCTGCTCTGCCAGGTAATTCTTCAAGTCCATGATCTCCAGTTCCTTATAGTGGAACAGGGACGCTGCCAACGCCGCATCCGCCTTTCCCTCCGTCAGAGCGTCATAGAAATGCTTCTTCGTTCCGGCTCCTCCCGACGCGATGACCGGAACAGATACATTCTCCGCGATCTGACGCGTCAGCTCAATATCATATCCTGCCTTGGTTCCGTCGCAGTCCATACTGGTCAGCAATATCTCCCCGGCTCCCAGCCGGTCAGCTTTTATCGCCCACTCCACAGCGTTCAGACCCGTGTCGATCCTGCCACCGTTTTTATAGACATTCCAGCCGGAACCGTCTTCTCTTCTCCTTGCGTCGATCGCCACCACCACGCACTGGCTTCCGAACTTGTCAGCGGCAGCGCTGATAAGCCCCGGATCATTGATCGCTGAGGAATTGATGGATATCTTATCCGCTCCCTCTCTTAAAAGGACTCTGAAATCCTCCACGGTGCGGATCCCTCCGCCCACTGTAAATGGGATGAATACCTTTTGCGCCACCTTGCGTACCATCTCCACCACCGTGCCTCTGGCATCCGATGTGGCTGTGATATCCAAAAATACCACCTCGTCCGCTCCCGCCTTATCATAGGCAGCGGCAACCTCCACCGGGTCTCCGGCGTCTCTTAAATTGACAAAGTTGATTCCTTTTACGACCCTTCCGTTATTGACATCCAGACAGGGAATGATCCTTTTCGTAAACATCAGCGCTCTCCTCCCTGTATTTTTGCAAAATTTTCCAGCATTTTCAATCCGATGGCACTGCTCTTTTCCGGATGGAACTGGCAGGCAAAGACATTGTCTTTTTCCACGGAAGCGTCGATCCTTGTGCTGTACTCCGTCGTCGCCTTTACGATATCCGGCTGCGCCGCCTTCAGATAATAGGAGTGGACAAAATATACATAGGGATTCTTCTGGATTCCTTCAAAGAGCCGTCCGCCGTTTTGCAGCTCCAGGGAATTCCAGCCTATATGAGGTATCTTCAATCCCTCCTGATCCGGTATGCGAAGGATCTTTCCATCCAGAACGTGAAGTCCCTCCACTCCCGGACTCTCCTCGCTCTCCTCAAATAAAAGCTGCAGTCCCAGGCAGATTCCAAGGAACGGGGTCCTTTTCTCCACCACCTCGTGGATCACCCTGTCCAGCTCATACTTTTTCAGATTCTGCATGGCGTCGGAAAAAGCCCCCACCCCCGGCAGGATCACCTTGTCCGCCTCCAGGATGGTCTTAAAATCTCTGGTGATGACACTCTCCTGTCCCAGGGCGAGCAATGCCTTTTCCACACTCTTTAAATTTCCTGCGTCATAATCGATGATTGCTATCATGTTCCTACCTACTCCAAATTCATTGCACTGATCTTTTTCTCGATCTGTCTGCTGTAATCTTCCCGGTCTCTGATGCTGTATAGCTCTTTTGCCTCTTCCTCTGTCATTCCAAACTGATTGTCCAGAGCCTCCGTCAACTGCGTTTTCAGCTTATTCATCTCAGATTCCAGACCATACTTCTGTGCCGTTGCAAGATTGCTGTCACAGCGTCCGATTCCTCTTATCAGTGCATCCAAAGCCATACTGTACTTATTCTCGCTCATCATCACAAGATATGCGTTATACTGCTCCTGTACCAGAGCCATGGCTTCCACTTTTTCATAGAGATCCTGTTCACTGTCCTTTAATTCCAGACCGCTTAATTCTCCGTAAGCCTTTACATAATCTCCCGTCTCCATCGCCTGCTTGGCAGTATCTATGTAGGAGGATCTTCCTGTTCCTTTGATGGTCAAAAGCACTAATAAGAGAATGGAAAATGCCATTAAAAAGATCAGTATCACCGGCACTCTCGGAAGCGGCGGTGTATTATCGACCTCCTTTGGTGGCTTCGGCTCTTTTACCTTTTTCTCCCGCTTCTTCCTCTCTTTTTTCTCCTTCGGCTTCTTTTCCTTTTTTTCTTTTTTATCCTTTTTCTTCTTTCTGCCCTTTTTTCCCTCGGCTTCTTTTGAGGCATTCTCCTGCTCTGCGGCTTCCAGTTCTTTTAATATCTGCAGGTTCTCCTCCGATATATTCTCCAGATCCTCCGCTTCGGGAACAACTACGTTCTCCGTACTCTCCTGACTCTCGTCCTCCCCGAAAAGCGCGGAAGAAAGTTTTGCAAAGAATCCTTTTTTCTCTTTCTTCTTTTTTTTCTTTCCCTTTTTTTCCCTGGCTTCATTCCCGGACGGCTTCGCCTCCTCCTGCATGATTCCGGTAAAACCATCTCCGTCGATGGTATCCACCATGAGATCTCCCAGAGAGGATCCTTCCAGTTCCATATTTTCTTCATCCGCTTTTAGAAGATCGCCGATCTCAGAAAGTTCCCCGTCGTCGTCCAGTCCGCTTAACAGGTTTAGAAGGTCGTCGTCTCCATTCTCGCCCTCCGGCATCAGTTCTTCTGAAGCAAACTCCGGCTGTTGTCCGTCCTCTCCACCTTCTAAGAGTTCTTCAAAAAGCGGGGCTTCCTCTCCATCTCCCGTTTCACTATTTTCCAGCGTCCCTTCTGAAAGCTCTCCTGCCGGAATTGAAGGCTCCCGATCCGCCTCTGCCTGCTTAACGTCCGTCTCCGTCTTTTTCTCCCCTGAGGCGCCGGATACGATGCCCTCCAGGTTTTCAAAGAAATCCTCATCATCTACAGCTCCTCTGTCTAAATCATCTCCCTTTTCTGCCTCCAGTTCCAATTCAAACTGCTGCAAAAAATCATCCGTATCCTCCTGATACAGCTCTCCTTCAAATTCCCGCAGAAATTCGTTCTCTCTTCTCTGCTCTTCCGCTTTTTTTCTTCTCTGCTCTCTCTTATATTCCTGCTCCCGCTCAAATCGGCGAAACGCCTCGTCCGCATCCTCAAAAGCGTCGTCCGTCTTCGGACTTTTTCCCGCCATATTTGAATTATTGATACTGTTTAAAAGGCTGTCTAAGTAATCTTCTGTATTTCCCACCAGGCCGCACCTCTCTATACTTATTAAGGGATGTGATACACAATCACATCCCTCTTTCATTCTCTGTCTCTTATGGAATTACTATCTGGACTGATCGATCAAACGGTCGATAGCTTCTACTAAATGACCTATCTCTGGTTTTGTCAACTGTGCATCGGCTCCCAGGGCCTCGCCTTTTCTTCTCATTTCCTCGTTTACCAGAGATGAGAAAATAACTACCGGGATCGCACGCAGTTCCTCGTCTTCTTTCACCAGCTTTGTCAGGCGGTGTCCGTCCATCAACGGCATCTCAATATCGGTGATGATACAATGTATCTTCTCCAATACGGTTCCTTCCTTCTGAAATTCCACGATCTTATCCCAGGCTTCCTGTCCGTTCATTGTGATGATCAGATTGGAATAACCCGACTTTTTCAGACAGTCTGTAATCAGCTTACTGAGCAGTGGGGAATCCTCTGCGATCAGAATCGGAGAATCACAGCGTTCTCTCTCTCCCAATTCCTCAATATCAGACACTTTTAATCCGGTCTCCGGACTGATATCTGTTACGATCTTCTCGAAGTCCAGAATGACAACCAGCTTGTCCTCTAATTTAATTACTCCGGTTGATACTCCATTATGCTCTGCGTTGAGTGTGGAGTCCGGTTTGATGATATCTGCCCAGGACACTCTGTGGATTCCAATCACCTCATCCACATGAAACGCAATATTTAACTTATTAAAATTAGTAATAATAAACAGTCCCTTATCATCTATGGAATCATTCGCAAGTCCAAGACAATTCTTCAGATTGATCACCGTGATCATAATATCACGCGGCATGAAAATCCCTTCCACACTTGGATGTGCGTTTGGAATCGGTGTAACCGGTTGATAAGATAAGATCTCACGAATCTTGGCAACGTTAATGCCGTAATGATTGTCACCCAGAGTAAACTCCAACACTTCCAGCTCGTTAGTTCCATTCTCTAATAGAATATTTGTATCCATATCCGTTCTCCTCCTGAGTCGTTCCATATGCTGTCTTTATTATAGCAAACATTCAGATTGTTTGCACGATATTTTGCGGAAAAACTTGTATTTTTTCAATTTTTCGACAATTATTGCAGCGTGACCGTACTTGTGGACGCTCCATCCAGTACTTTCAGCCCCAGGGATTCTATATTGCTCACGTTTTCCTCCTCCGTCTCAAACAAGAGCACACAGTCCTGAGCACTTCCCTGGGCGATGGTTCCCTGATAGGTGCTTAAATCGTTCAACAAGATACTGGTCTGAGCCGCCACCTCTTTCTCTCCATTGATCAGTACACGAAAATTCAGATCCTTGGAAAGCATATCGCAGTTCACATCCTGCCCCTCCGCTTCCAGATTGATATGTACCACCAGATAAGTCTTTCCGCTGGTGGCGTTCATAGCAAAATAATCTGCCTCCACATAAGAACTTGTCACATCGTATCTTGCAAAGGAAGCCTTCAGACCGCTCTCTAACTGCAAAGCCTGGTTCAAAGAGACTGTCTCGGTCTTATCCGTATCTGCCTGTCCGCTCTGGCTCGTCTTACTCTCTTCCTTCTTTTCTTCCTGATCCTGAGAGCCGTCCGTCTCTTCTTCCTCTTCCTGAATCGTTTCCGGCTCCACCTTCAAAAGCCCTTCTTCCTGGCTTCCGTTATATTTTGTCACGACATGCGCCGCATAATCTGCAATCCTGCTCTGATCCTCTTCTGTCAGATCATATGCTTCCTCACATCCGGTAAAAAGAAGCATCGCCCCACACATGAGTACACAGATCATTCCCTTTTTCCGTCCCATGATCTTCTCCTTAAAATCTTTTCCTCTAATTGTGATGTTAACAGATTTTTTCCAACATATCAACCATTATTTGAACTGGTATCCAATTCAAACCAAAATTCCACACCGTTTTGGTGATTGCACACTCCGCACTCCCGATGGAAGGAATCCATGATGGCTTTTACGATAGAAAGACCGATGCCGCTTCCGCCGTATTCTCTGGTTCTCGCCTTGTCCACCTTATAAAATTTATCCCAGATATTCTCCACGTCCTCCTGCGGGATCTGTTTTCCCGTGTTGAAAACGCTGACTCTGACACAGTCCTCCTTCTGCGTGTAACGCACGTCGATATGCTTCTCAAAATCCGCATGGTTCATGGCGTTGCTTAAGTAGTTCGTGAGAACCTCCTCCACCTTAAATTCGTCCGCCCAGACATAGATCTCCTCCTGGGGATAGGAAATCGTGATCTCCTTTTGCCGCAGCATGATCCCTATGGAATTAACAAGCCCCCGGATCAGCTCCGTCAGATCAAATCGTTCCATAGTGACAGCGTCATTGCCAAATTCCAACTGATTCAGAGTCAACAGTTTTTTCACCATCTGATTCATCTTATCCGCTTCATCCATAATCACTTCGCAATAGAACTCCCGGCTTTCCTCATCGTCGTTGATGCACTCTTGCAGCCCTTCCGCATAGCCCTGGATCAATGCCAGCGGCGTCTTTAATTCATGGGAGACATTGGAGAGGAACTCCGTTCGCATCCTGTCGATCTCTTCCTTTTGTTCAATATCCTTTTTCAGCTCATTGTTGGCGCTTTTTAATTCTGAAATGGTCTCTTCCAGCGTGGAGGACAGCATATTCATATGTTCCCCCAGCTCATCCAGCTCATTGCGTCTGCGGCTAGGCTGGTATTTAGCGTTGAAGTCTAAGTCTGTCATCTTCTTTGAGATCTCTGTAAGATGCAGGATCGGCTTTACAATTTTGCGGCTGACAAAAACGGCTATGACAGCGCAGAAGATCGCGGCTACCACCACAACATATGCCAGAAATTCATTGGCAATCAGCACGCTTTCCTTGATACTCTCCAAAGCTGTGCGCATCAGGATCAGATTGCCGTTTTCCAGTGTTCCCCACAACGCCAGATAGTCGGCTTCCAATCTCTCGTCATTCTGTTTTTCCATAATGTAATCATCCGTTGCCTTGATGACCTCGGAATTTTGTTTCTTTGCACTGTCATAAAGTGCCCCGTAAAACTGCTGCTTTAATTTATCCGTATCTCCGGTGGAGGAGCGTACCACCTCCGCATTGGGGCTTATCACCAGAATGGAAATATTGCCGTTGGCACAGATTTTTTCAAAGGTGATATCAAAATCCTCGCTGTCGAAGGTCCCCTCTTCTACGGCTTTGTCAATGGTATGAAAGCCGCTTAACAGCGCCTTCTGCTTATTCACCATATAGAAGGATTCCAGAAATGTATTATTCAAAAACCAGCACAGTAAAACTGTGCCGGTCACTAAGCCAATCATGGCAAATGCAATATTGGTCGTAATGGAATATTTTTTCTTCATATGTCTCCCTATTTTTCCAGCTTATAGCCCATGCCCCAGATGGTCTTGATATACTCGCCCTTGTCGCCCATCTTACTGCGGAGCTTTTTCACATGGGTGTCGATGGTTCTCGCGTCTCCAAAATAATCGTAGTTCCATACATTGTTGAGAATCTTCTCTCTGGAAAGTGCGATCCCCGCATTCTCCACAAAATAGGTCAGAAGTTCAAATTCTTTATAGCTCAGTTCCACAGGTTTTCCATCCACAGTGACCTGATGCGCCGCCTTGTCCACAAGGATCCCCTCGAAAGAAAGAACCTCTTCCGGATTGTATTTATTGGATCTGCGCAGGATCGCTTCCACTCTTGCCACGAGAATTTTCGGGCTGAAGGGCTTGGAAATATACTCGTCCACTCCCAGCTCAAATCCTAAGAGTTCATCGCTCTCGGCTCCTTTTGCCGTCAACATGATGATCGGCACCTTGGAATTCTCCCGAATCTCCCGGCAGACTTCCCAGCCGTTGAGCTTCGGCATCATCACATCCAGAATCACCAGCGCAATATCCTTATCTTCATAAAAAATATCCAGAGCCTCTTCTCCATCCGCTGCTTCCAGGACTTCAAAATCCTTCTTCACCAAAAAGTCTCTGACCAGCTTGCGCATGCGGCTCTCATCATCTACCACTAAAATCTTCAACTGTTCCATGACACTGCCTCCTGAGATTATTATAGGCAATAAATATGTTAAAATTGTGAAACCTTACTGTGCTTCCAGCTCTTTTAACTGCTGCTCCCTCTCCTCCAGTTCCTGTTCCCATGCGGAGTACTTGTCTATGAGCTTGTTCTCATAATTCAGTATATGAATATTATCAGAGGTTGCCGCCAAAAACATCATGGTTGCCACCGAGACTGCCAGGATCAGGGTGGTGATCATAAAGAAATGACAGCGTGTCTTATAGTCCCTGTTTTTTTCTTTTCGCTCTTTTTTTTGATTCTTTTCCTCCACTGACTCTGTCGTTTCTTTGGAGGAACGTTCCTTCTTTTTCCTCTTTTTTTCCTCCTTCGGCAAGTGTACGGTAATTGCCGCCACATCCTCATTCCGAACCGCCGGAACCATCAGAAGATACTCTCTCAACTCCTTTAAAAAGCAATAGCCGATGGGCGTCTCAAAGAGATCCTGGCGGATGAGATTCTGATAGACCTGAAACACGGTTTCCGGGTTCTTTAAATCCGTTTTCTGCCGGATGAACCGGACTCCCTCCAGCTCTCTTTTGGCCCATTCCGCCTCTTCCTCCGTCTCAAATAAAAAGCCTCCTACCTCGTAGGTTCCCTGTAGTCGCTCCATGGTTTTCTCCTTATTGTATGCCAACATTATCTGTCAAGATCCGTTCTGTCCCCATGGGCAGACTCTGTGTTCCTGCCCGGAGAGCTATTACTATTCTTTCCAAATATTATAAAAAACAGCCTTTGGAAATGCAAGGTCTAATTCCCAAAGTTCTTGTCAAAACCTCTTTTAAAATCGAAAAATATCCTTTATAATATGAATCATTACAAAAGATCGAGATACAGGGAGGTTTTTACTTATGATGTTTGACGATTTTGTGGATCATACGGATCGCTACCGTGCATTTATAGAGGAGCTTTTAGATGCAGATTCCGAAGGACGTTTTGATGAGGTGTTTAACCGGGCTTACGGGATGGGAACCTATACCATCAATGAGTTTATTGACGTCTACGCCATGGTGGACAGCGACTGCATTGATTTTTACAAAAATCAGGATACTTCCGAGGAGGCGCTGAAAATGGACGCCCTGAGACTTCGCATCCTTAGCTCTCTCTCAGAAGCCAACACGGCAGAGATCGCATTCGAGCTCGCCGCCTGCTTCTTTGAACACTTCACAAAGGGTACGCAGAAGATGGATGAGAGCGAGAGCGCCAAAGAGAGCCTGACTCGGATTTTTAAATGTATTGCTTCCACAGGTTCCTGGTCAGAATTTTTTGCAGGCTTAGAACCTGTATTCCACACCTACTACGCGGAATTTTCAGACCAGATCGGCTTCGACTGTTCCCGGCTGGCAGGCATCACCTGCAACCCGGAGCGTGGAAAACAGATCATTGAAAATGAGAACTGCCATCCGAGCTTCCGTCAGGCCTATCTGGAACGGGATCTGTAAAATAATATAAAATGAGAGACACATCACATCTGTGTCTCTCATTTTGCATTTTATCTGTCCAACAAGACTCTTTTATTTATATTTATTATACAGATCCTTCATCTGCTGAATCTCCTGCTCGGAAAAACTCTCCTTCACATATTCTTTCAGCCCCTCCGTATCCTGGTTCTTAAGATATCCGCTCACCTCGGAGATGGTTCCCGCATTCACCTTATCTTCCACGATCTGGTTCACAGTCTCCTGATCTTCCTCGCTCATGGAATCATAGATCTTCTGTGCCTGCTCTGCCTGTTCACTGCTTACCCCTTCCGGAAGCTGTTCTTCAAACATCTTGGTTGCGATGGCGGAGGTGACTTTTGCCTTTGCCTTATCGTAGACGACGAACCTTAACACCAGCCCCACTGCCACTATGATAATAAGTACGATCACAAGCTTTATCAGTTTTGATTTCTTTTTTCTTCCTGCCATTTTATCACTCCTTTTTCAGTCCATTTCTTCTGCATGACAGATGTCTTTTTGCGAACTCCTTTAATCTAGCATATTTGGCCGGATTTTTCCATGAATTTTACGAATCTTAAAAAAGAACTAAGATTTTTCTCTTAAGCAAAGAGACGTTCGTAATTCTCATCTTTCACCAATTCTTCCACCATACATTTGCGCAAAGGTTCTTCCTCAAACAGCTCTCTGTTACTTTTTACCAGTTCCTCTATATCATTGCCGCAGCTTTCCATCCAGACATCATTTTCCTCAAAATACTCGAAGAATTTATCCACATTGTCATCTGTCCAGATATCCTCCGTTAAGGACGCGTCAAATACTTTCAGCATATTATCCAGATAATCTGCTCTGCCCTCCTCTATATCTCTCCATTCATCCTCTGACAACCGTATTTCTTTTAAAAGGCTGTCGCAAAATGAGACGATCTTCTGTCTTCCCAGCACAGACTGATACTCGTTAGAATTGTTCTCCGTCAGGATCTTCTTGCCCACCGTATCCAGCATCACGTCCATCTTTTTGATCAGAAGCTTCATCTCATCCACTGTGGCTTCCACCTTCTGAGTGGACTGCTTTTCTTTTAAAATGTTCAGATATGCTTTGAACATATCCGACCATTGTTTACTCAAAAATTCTTTTATATCGATGATCTTGTCAAATTCAGTGATGGAGATATTGCCGATGTTCTTGATCTCTTTGATAAATCGAAATACATTGATGTCCTTGGTGCTTCCAAATTTGATCTGTCCGCCATGATCCTCAAACTGTTCCACATTCAATTCGTAGATCTCATATTCCGTATAGACCTTCCGGTCCACAAAGGCATAAAGAGGGATCCCATTGGCGACGGCCGTCTTGAATTCATTGCGGGTCACGGACATATATTCCTCAAATCCCGCCGCATTTTCCCCGGTGGCAGGACTGCCGTAATTTCCTCCGATAATAAGGATCACCATATCTGCTCCGCCCATCGCCTCATAACAGGATTTATCCAAGGGCTGTCCCGGCGTGTATCCGATGTCTCCGTCTTCAAATAAGATTGGTTCGAAATCATGTACTTTGATAAAATTAGATAAATCTTCTCTGATGTATTTCAGATCATAAAACGTAGAACTGATAAAGATTCTTGGTTTCATATGCTTCCTCCCCTTTTCGTAATATTTCCATTATTATACATAGTTTGGGAGAGGTTGGCAAGACAAAAGAGGAAGTCTAACCGAAGTCAGACCTCCTCTATTATCACGACAAATCCGAAACAGTGCTTTACGAAAAATAAAGTGTTCGGATTCGCACCTTTTAATGGAAACGAAGCGGTACTAGACGAACTATGAAACGAACTGCCATTTAAAAAGACTCTTCGTCCTCGTCCTTAGCTATCATTGATTCCAACGTTTTCCTAAATTCTTCTGAAACATCTGTTATTTCCCTTGGAGCGTCAATAAACCCCATTATATTATCAAGGTTATCTAAATATTCGTTAAATTCTTTCAGATTAACTTCTTGATTATCATCGCTGTAATAGAAATTAACAATAAACTTATCATTGTAAATATAAATCTTCTCCACCAAATAATCAAGAACTTTATCACGCAGAGAGGGTTCATTTAGATTTCCAACAAAACATTCAAGATAACGCACAACATGTTCTTTCTTTAACGCATACTTCTGCCGGTTTTTTTCAGCAGTTAATTCATCATTATACAATCGTTTGCGTTCCTCTAATTCTTGCATCCTTTCCTGTGTTGTTTCATTAAATATTCCCATTTCTATTGCTTTAGCATAATTACCCAATTTTACTTCTATGTCTTTTATATTCGCAACTAATGACTTTTCGTAACTATCATCACTTCCAAACTCTCGCATATAGTAATCATATACTCTTTCTGAAATAATTATCCTCAACGCTGGGTCATTTATATATTCACTCAAAATATGTGCCACAGCTCTTTCAATATCATTCTTCCTAACGTTCTTTATACTGCACATATGTTTTTTATGATTATTGCAAGTGTAATAATAATAGACTTTACCTTTATTACTACTTGTTCCACTCGTTCCGCTTAATGGTGCTCCACATTCCCCACAAAACAATTTACCTGTGAGCCAGAAATCAACACCTTCCAATGGATTAACCTTTAGTTTTTTTGCTCCACCACGTCCACCATGCTTGTTTTTTACCATAAGTTCCTGTACTCGTTCAAATATGTCTGTACTAACAAGCGGCGGAAAACCATTTTCGACAGTTATCTCTCCCCAAGTATATTCGCCGATATAACTGCGATTATGTAAGGTATGCCATAAACTTTTCTCTGTAAAAGGCTTATCCCTCACCGTTTTATAGCCAGCCATATTTAATTCTTCCGCTATGACTTTCATAGGCTTACCTTCCGCATAGTCATTAAAAATACGTTGAACAATCGGGGCGGTATCGGGGTCTATTTCATATCTCTGATTTTTTTGACCTTTATACCCCAAAATTTTATGTCCGTTATACAATGCTTTTTCCGCATTATATGTAAGTCCTCTACTCACATTCTTGCTATGCTGAATAATAAAATGTTCAGCCAATGCTTCCTCTATTCCCTCTATGAGTGCCCGCTCTGCCTCATCTTCCGGCATTGTCTCGGCTACATACTCAATTTTTACTCCGCATTCTCTTAATTTACTTTTTGCTATTGCAGAGTCTATACGGTCTCGTGATAATCTATCAGTTTTCCATAATATCAAATACGCTGGTCTGATTTTTTTCACTTCATTAAGCATCAACTGAAATTGTGGTCGGTCTGCCCTCGTTCCGCTAATAGCTCGGTCTGCATATTCCTTGATAATATGAAGCCCATGTGCCTTGCAATATTTTTTTGCTTCTTGTTGCTGTTGCTCGATAGAACATTCCCTTTGTGCGTCAGAAGAATATCGGTAATAACATATTGCATTTGTATTATCATTTTGCACAAATCTCTTTGCTCTTGCCATTTTGCACCTCGTTTCATTCATATAATTGTCACTCTTAACTACTAAATTTATTATATCATCTAAATAACTCCCGTCAAGTCTGTTTTACAATAAACTTGACGGGAGTTATTCAACAAAAAAATTATTTCGCTTAAAATAGTCTGTTCCGCAATTCCACTTTTTTCCTCAATACATTATATATATATTTAAAATTACACCAAATAAGGGTATTTTATATATTTCTCTATATATAATAATATTATTAAATATAAATGGAATTGTGGAACGGGGTACTTCAAACCCTTATAAACACTGGATTTGTAGCGTTCCGTTTTCTGTTCCACTTTTTTTGAAAAATGGAATTGCGGAACGGAAAAAGTGGAACTGTAAGGAATTTCTCCATTTCCTGTTCCACTTCTTAAAAAAAGCGGAACAGGAAACGGTACAGAAATCGGAACGGGAAGAACCTTATTCAATGCTATTCGCCTGTTGCTCTTTCTCATAATATGCTATGAGTTTTTTCATCATACGAAAGGCATTATCCCGAGGGTGACGAACACCCTCTTCATATTTTCTATAAGTATCTTCGTCCATATCGAAGATTGCCGCAAATTCCTTTCGTGACAACCCCAGTTCCTCTCTCTTCAACCGAAGATATACCATAGGAACATCGTGGACAATACTCATAACGTCCTGCATTATCTCACCTCCTTTCAGATTTTAGCTTTTTAACAATCCTCTCTGTAATTACGGAACAAGTATAATTCTTAATTTTTTATTAAATATTTAGCAACTGCTTGACAAACAAGAAAATTTTTCACTATACTGTCGTAAGACAGGAATAAAAGTTAAAAAACTTTCATGAATAAAAGCGCCACGCAAGTGGCGGTCTTAAGGTCTTAAACTTAATGTTGTAAGTGAATGAGATTACACAGGACAAGAAATCATAAGAAAAAGCGCCACGCAAGTGGCGCAAAAAATATAGAATTATAAAAGAACAGAACTGTAAAAGATAGCCAGTATATTATAGATTATCACACAAAATCACACCCCCATTTTTTAAGGAAAAAATCCTTACAAACTGGGGGCTTTTTTTACAAAGACATACCTATGTCTTTTGATAACGTCGGAGCATTCGGCAAGAGGTTTTCATTCAATTTTTCTTCGGGTGTATGCGTTGCCATCAACCGCTTGATTTTATTTTCTAAAATCCACAATTTCCGTTCTGTCGAATCACGTTTTGCATAATCTTCATCTAAGCAGGCATCATTCTCATCTTCGGTTATTTTCTTTAATTGTTCCAGTTGAAGCTGAATACTCTGTCTTTCCTTTAATAGTTGCTGATACTCTCTGTCTTTCTGTAATGAACGAGAAAGCTTCTGTTGTTCTACTATTTCTTTTTGCATTTCTAACTCCTGTTTCGATTCTGTTTTTGCTGTGTTAATAAGTTGCGGTACTACTGAAATAACAGGCGATTGAATCGGCTCTGCTTTTGCCGCCTGCTGTGTCTGCTCTTTTTCTCTTTCTTCCGCTTGCCGGAGTTGAATCCAATCCGACATAGACAAAACAGGCGGTTGTTGCTTATTCTGTCTTTTTTGTTTATTGACAAGTAATGTTTCCTCTATCGCCTGTCGGGTATATTGCTCTCCGAGCTTGTCAGAACGCTTTTTATGCTCTTTTCCGTCGCTATCCATAACTTTATAGGTAAAATGCTCTTTTAACGCTCCATTCGCCTTGTAGAGCGTTGGAGAGATACCCTCCGCAAGCAAAAAATCGTGAAATTCTTGTATTGTAGTTGAATTAGCAAGTGCCTTATCAATGCTTGCTTTTAGATTTTCAAACCAACCGTTTCTCCTGTTGCTCCAATACTCGCCCTGTGTCTGTTTCTGTGCAGAGGGTTTACAGACCTCAAAACCATACTTTTCCATAAGCCTGTCATTTGCCTGTTTTACATATCTGTAATGACGATTAGACCTAATACAGCCATTTGTCTGCAAATCGTGATTCAAGACGATGATATGATTATGTACACATTCCCCCTCACTATCCGCATGTGTGATTACGATACAAGGGGAAGCAGGATATAATTCATAGCAGAGTTTTCTTCCCAATTCGTTTGCATAAGCTATATGTTCCTCATTAGAAACATTCAATTCGTATTTCGGGAAAGATTGCAAGATAGAATAGCCTTGCACCTTTCGCCTATGTGCTTTTACAATATCTAAAGCATATGTCAAAAATTGATTGCAGTCTCCCAAATCAGAATATAGTCTTGCTACACGCTCTTTTTCCTGTTCTGCCTTTGGAGTTATGCAGTATTCTATCAGTGCCTTTATATTTCTGCATTGATGTATACTCGTCACGGACATATTGACACCGCCTTTTTCATTTCCTCAAGAACTTGTTGCATAGATTGAAGTTCTGTCACAAGCGTTACATTCATATTTCCCGTGTTACACTTCCTCGCAATCTGGTTGATATTGATACCGATTTTTGCGATAAGCATATTGCAGTCACGAATCGTCATAATCGTGTCATTATCCCATTTTACAAGTTGAACCGCTTCTTTTTTGTGAACACCCATAGCAAGAAACCGACGCACCAATTCCGAGCGTGACAGGCACATTTTTTTTGCAAGATTATCTAATTCGTTTCGTTCTTTTTCTGTCAAGCGTACTCTGATTGATTCCGTTTTCATGATGTGCCTGCTCCTTTCCCAAATTTC
Source organism: uncultured Lachnospiraceae bacterium (assembly GCA_958428365.1). Lineage (GTDB taxonomy): Bacteria > Bacillota > Clostridia > Lachnospirales > Lachnospiraceae > Maccoyibacter. Next base: position 16,365 of record CAUAFT010000009.1, read on the forward strand.
AATAATGATTTGTCCTACATTTCACATTATATCACTTTGTTAAATTTTTAACAAGCTACTTGTGCATATATTTTTCTAATCATGATGCCACGCTCGGAATGGATGTGTCGGTTTCTGGGCAAGCATGCAAAGTGTGGTACACACTTCACTGCTTGCTAGGGGCACTTCGTTCCCCTTAGAACCCCTTACTGCATAAAAAATAGAGGTCGGGGAAAACCCGACCTCTATTTTTTATGCAGTAAAATCAAAGACTGCTGTTTATTCGTATCTTGCCATTACTTCTTCTTTAAAAAGCTCGTTGATTTCATCTTTGCTTAAATCAACCAAAACATTCTTGCTGTCAATGGTGTCCGTCTCCATTGTCTCTCTGGTGCAGAACCGACCGCTTCCCGACAAAGCAATGCAGTTATATGTGGTATCGTAAATCTGCTGTTCAGTCGTCAATCCCAATGCGAAGCCCAAAGAATCATAAAGGGTGTCCGGAGCTTCTCCACCGGGCAAATACTCTAATGTAGGATAAACAAGAGACTCACTCTGCGCATTGTTGCCGCTTGCGTCTGTTTCTACCACAAATTTGAACGGTATATCAGAAAATGGTACTGGGCAGGTATCTGTACTAACAGCATCCAATTCTGCTTGTAACTGTGTTAATGAAGTTGTTTTCTTCGCAATAGTATTATTTGCTTCGCTTGTAAAGAAATCTATACCCTCTTGTACTGTAATTTCTTCTAATGAAAATTTTTGTAACATAGCATTTCTGTTGTCATATTCTTCACCATCACTATATGCTTCTACCAAAGGCCCGACAAGCAAATAAATAGTATACCTATCATCTCCACAATTAGATAATTCTGTAACTATATTTTGTAATTCATCTATAGCACTCTGGACTTTCCGTATTTCTTCATTTTTGGAAGATGCGTATTCAGAAACTTTTTGGGTCTTATAATTTTCAATATAAGTCTCTCTTACAGTTTCATAGGTGCTCCAAATTTCTTCGTCTGTCATCTGTGCGAAATCACCCATAGTCAGACCAAATTCTTCCCCCGGAATAATCGTCACTTTTCCATTCTCAAAGAAATAAATGTTGTCGGGTGTTTCTGATTTGTCTACTGTATCAACCTCGTAAGCAATCACTTTTTCCGTGCTTAAGCATTCACTCAACGTGCCGCCTGTTGAACTTGCGGTTTCCTTAGAGGTTCCGCTTGCGCTGTCAGATGCGCTTCCGACTGTTGCTGTATCTGTTGTCTGCGAGCTGTTCCCACAGCCTGCCAGCATGGCAAGCATAAGAACAACGGTCAATAAAGCTGTCATTTTTCTTTTCATAGTCTTTTCCCCATCTCTTTCTTATGATTATTTTATATACTTATCAATAACTAAGCGCAATACCAAGGTCTTCAGCGTCAGGGTCGCCGCCTATTCTTGAATACCAGACACAAATATCTGAATTTCCATTGTTGAGAATCCGCAGGGAAGCACCGCAAATTGAATTTCCTGCTGAACTCATAATATTTGTCATTTCATCTCTGCATGCCTGCCAGCTTTCACTTTTGCTCTCCCGTCCATCTGTTTTATAGGAATAGAAATACCCAAGTCCTCTGTTGTCATACATAATCGTGTACAAAGGATACGGGCATTCTCCGCTATTATTTGAAGCTGTTGCGCTTGTATCAGAAGCTGTCGTACCTGCGGTGCTTTCCGTCTGCGTCTCAATCTTATTATCCACTAAGTAGCTGTCGCTTACATACGCTGTGTTTCCATCATACTCAATGCGATACCACCCTGTTTCATTGCACTGCCCCGTGACAGCAACCTCTTGATTTAATGATAATGAACCGACCTTTTCCCCGTCCGTGTTGGGAAGATTTCTCACATTCACGGTAGACTTTGCGTACTTTGTAGCAGACATATCGTTAAAGGTGTATGTCAGCATTGTGCCCTCTGCGGTTCTGGTGTCTGTCTCGTCGCACTTATCACAGGTCGCTGTCTCTGTTCCGTCCGCTGTGTAAGTTGCGTCCTCATTGTAAACATAGCTTGTGAAGCTGTGACCCGTTGCCGGAATTGCTTCGGTGTAGCTGTCTCCACACTCACAGCTAAAGGTCTTTACCCCGTCTATCTCACAGGTTGCTTTAGTTGTAACTGCTTCTGTGTAGGCGTGTTCGTGTGGTGCTTCGGTGGGTTCGGGGGTTGCGGTAGGCTCTGCAACAGTTGCTACTGCTTCTGTGCTTTCCGGTAAGTCAGCAGATGTGTTTCCGCAACCGGTAAACAGAGTTGTTGCTGTTAATGCTAACATCAACCCTAGTATAAATTTTCTTTTCATAGCCTTATCCTCGTCTTTCTTATAGTAATTTCGTACACAATTTAACTTCCATATCATACCATTCTTTTCGTATTATTGCAATACATTTTGCAATGCGCAACGCAATGCTTATTTATTGCAATTTATACACTATGATTGTTTTACAGGAGGTGTTGCATATGGCTTTTCAATTAAAGCAAAACAAAAAGGAAACCGAAAACAAGACAATTCGTTTTCCAATTCCTCTTATCGAAAGAATAGATAAAGCACTGGAAAACCAAGACGTGACCTTTTCGAGTTTTGTATTACAAGCGTGCGAATATGCGTTAGATAACATGGATTCGCCAAAAAAAGAGTCTTAAAAGTAATCAAGGGAATGTTCCGATAAAATGAATCGAAACATTCCCTTATTCCATTATTAAGTGCTATCGCTCAATATATTTCCGCTTGTAAACCCCCACTTGCAAAGCAAGTGCCTGTCGGTAAAGGGGTTGACAAGCTATCCTCTGTGCCTTTTCATGTTTAATATGCGCTTTCTAAACAAGACCAAAATACTTAAACGCTTCAAACACAAGTCTTTCTTTTTCTGTTTTCAACTCTGGAACATCAACACACTTTGCCCCAAATTCTAATTTTTGTATTCCACATTTATTCTTAACTTGTGTAATACTTGACTTACTAACTTTTATTCCGTGATTATCTTCAATCCACTTTTGAAGCAATCCAAAAGTAAGTTTTGCTGGTTTTAGAGGAACATCTTTAGATTTTGTCGGAACAATAATACTAAAGACATTCCGAAACACAGCTATTTGTGCGGTTGGACGGCAGTTCGTTTCTGCCGCTTCTAGTGGAGTAGACGGGAGTCGAACCCGTGTCCAAAAACAAATCCCCTGTCCTTCTACGAGTGTAGTCTGTGTTTTTTCATTCCCTCCATGGCACCTGCGCAGACACAGTTACCACTTTAGTAGCTTCATAATACGCCCTTATGTGCAAAGCTTAGCATAAGTCGTTTCTCACATAGTCGAAGCCTGGGTCCTAAGGTGTGAGTGCCTTAGGTCAGACTGCTGCAACTAGGCAGCGTATGCTAAATTATCTTCAGCGTTTAAATTTAAGTTTGAAGTTTGACGCTACTTCTTTCGACTCGCTTCTCCAGCTTCATCATCCCTGTCGAAACCATTACTACCCCTTATATCATTTTTAGACCACAGCACGGTCACGGACATTATATTATATGCTCCGCACATAACGCTCCGCTTGGATGCCATCCGGCGTGATACTCTGTCGATATTATACCATGAATCCCTCCTTCGTCAAGCGGGTTAATACAGATTTTTCACCTTGAAATTCCGCTCCGCTTCCCTTCTCTGATCCTTTTTGGCAATGTCCTCTCGCTTGTCATAGAGCTTCTTTCCCTTTGCCAGAGCGATCTGAACCTTCACCAGACCACCCTTGAAGTATACCTCCACGGGAACCAGGGTATACCCCTTTTCTGCGATCTTTCCCTGTAATTTCCGAATCTCCGACTTGTGCATCAGAAGTTTTTTCGGACGCAGGGGATCCTTGTTGAAAATATTTCCTTTTTCGTAGGGGGAAATATGCATACCGTAGATAATGACCTCTCCGTTCTCAATGCGGATAAAGGACTCCTTGATACTGCATTTTCCCATCCGCAGGGACTTCACTTCCGTTCCGTGAAGCGCGATCCCTGTCTCGTAGTTTTCCTCCAAAAAATAATCATGCCTTGCCTTTTTATTATTTGCAATCAGTTTCCTGCTCTCCCTCGCCATCTTCTTCCTCCGCCAATGCAAAATCTATGGTTCTCATGAACTTATCGGTATCCTTCACCCGAATCTTCAGTCTCTGTCCCAATTTATAATGTCTGTTAGTCGCCTCCCCGATCAGTTCATAGGTCTCCTCGCTGTATTCATAATAGTCATCCGTCATATCGGTGACCCGGATCATGCCCTCAATGGTATTCTCCAGTTCCACATACATGCCGTACTGGGTCACCCCGGAGATCACTCCCTCGAATACCTCGCCGATATGATTGCTCATATATTCTACCTTTTTCAGCTTCTCCGTCTCCCGCTCCGCCTCATCGGCAAGGCGTTCTCTCTGACTCGCCAAAACGGCAACCTCCGGTAATATTTTATCATAATGTGTCTTTCTTGTCTCATTCATTTTTCCACGGAGATTTTCCTTTATGATCCTGTGGATCTGCAGATCCGGATACCGGCGGATCGGGGATGTGAAATGACAGTAATATTTTGCCGCCAGACCAAAATGCCCGGTGCAGTCCACCGTGTACTTCGCCTGCTTCATGGAGCGGAGGGTCAATCGGCTGATCAATGGCTCCTCCGGCGAGCCCTCGATCTTCTGCAATAATTTTTGCAGCTCTTTTGGATGTACCTCGTCTCTTGCGATGTGCATACTGTAACCAAAGTTGTTGATGAACATGGACAGCTTCTGAATCTTTTCCTCGTCGGGATTCTCGTGGGTACGGTAGACAAAGGGGATCTCCTGCCAGAAATAATCCTCCGCCACGGTCTCATTGGCGATCAGCATAAAATCCTCAATGATCTTTGTCGCCACATTCCGGTCGTAAGGTCTGATATCCACAGGTTTTCCCCTTTGATCCAGGATCATCTTTGTCTCAGGAAAATCAAAATCAATGGAGCCCCGCTTCATTCTCTTCTTTCGAAGGATCGCCGCCAGCTCCTCCATCCGCTCAAACATGGGGATCAGTTCTCTATATTCTGCGCATTCTTCCTCGTCTCTGTCCTGCAGGATCTTCTTCACGCTGGTGTAGCTCATCCTCCGGTCCACCCGGATCACAGTCTCCGCGATCCTGTGATCGAAAACCTTACCCTTTTCGTCAATCTTCATGATACAGCTGAGCGCCAGACGATTTTCGCCCTGGTTCAGAGAACAGATTCCGTTGGAGAGGGTATGGGGCAGCATGGGGATCACACGGTCCACCAGATAGACGCTGGTTCCCCGCTTTTTCGCCTCCTCATCCAGCGCCGAATGTTCCTGAACATAGTTTGCCACATCTGCAATGTGCACTCCCAGCGTATAGATCCCATCCTCCTTCGTCAGAGTAATGGCGTCATCCAGGTCCTTGGCATCCTCCCCATCGATGGTGACGGTCTGCCAATCCCGCAGATCCAGTCTGCCCGCCATGTCTGCCTCGCTGACTTCTTTTCCCACACGCTCCGCCTGATTCATGACTTTTTCCGGAAATTCAACTGGTAGATCATATGCTTTTACGATGGATAAAATGTCCACTCCCGGATCATTCACATGTCCTAAGATCTCCGTGATCCTTCCCTCCGGCTTCTTCCCCGGTTTTCCATAATCCGTGATCTCACAGACGACCTTATGTCCGGTAACAGCCCCCTTAGAATGCTCCTTTGGAATAAAAATATCGCTCTGGATCTTCTGATTGTCCGGCAGAACAAAACCATAATTTCTGCTCTGCTCGTAATAGCCCACGACCTGGGTGATGCCATGTTCTAAGATCTTTACCACCGTACCCTCTTTTCGCTTTCCACGAGTACCCGGCAAGATCTTGATCTGTACCTTATCCTGGTGCATAGCGCCGTTGGTCTCCGCCTCCGGGATGTAGATATCCTCTTCCTCTCCCTCCACGCGCAGAAAACCGAACCCTCTGGGGTTGCTCTCAAAGACTCCCGTCATGAAATGATTCTTTGCCCTGCTGTATTTTCCTTTTTTGCTGACCTCTGCCTTTCCCTCTGCCACCAGAGCGTCCAACACTGCCTCCAACTCTGTTCTCTGCTCCCTGGGGATCTGCAGCAGGATCGCAATTTCCTTTGCCTTCATGGGCACATAGAGATCGTCGCACAGCAGGCTGTATATTGTTTTCTTTCTTTTTTCTAAAATTTCTTTTTCCATAATACTCCTGTTTTTTCTATGAAAATTCAGAGGCAAAACGCCTTTAACGATTTATATCGGTGGATGACACAAAAGAAGGCGCTTTTATCACCTGGACCTCATAAAGTAAAAAGGCTGTCGATCCTACGACAGCCTCACATTTTACAAACTTCCTATATTCAATACAATCGAAATCAACAGAAACAGTGCAACCAAAAGTCTGGTAACCTTTACCAACATCCCCTCCATGGAACGATCCTTGTGCTTGCTCCAATAGGTGTCGGATGCTCCTGCGATTGCTCCGAGTCCTGCGGATTTTCCCTCCTGCATTAAAATGATCACTGTTATCACTACACTTATTAAAATCAAAGCTGCTGTCAATACCGTTTTCAAAACTGCCACTTGTGACACCTCCTGTATCTCATCCACTCGTAACTTGCTCAAGTATATCACATCCACAGTTTTCATGCAAGAATTTTCTTGTTAAATCTTGTTAAACGGATTCGTGTACTTCGCAGCCTCCTTCATTTCTTCCTCGATACGCAAAAGCTGATTGTATTTTGCCACACGCTCACTCCGGCAAGGCGCTCCGGTCTTGATCTGTCCGGCATTGACTGCTACGGACAGATCGGCGATAAAGTCGTCCTCCGTCTCCCCGGAACGATGGGAGATCACGGCTTTAAAGCCATTTTTCTGCGCCAGCTCAATGGCGTCCATCGCCTCGGTGACGGTTCCGATCTGGTTTACTTTAATCAGGATGGCGTTGGCAGCCCGGAACTTGATTCCCAGATCAAGACGTTTTGTGTTGGTCACAAAGAGGTCGTCTCCCACAAGCTGGATCCTGTCTCCCAGTCTTTTGCTCAGTTCCTTCCATCCATCCCAGTCGTCCTCTGCCAGACCGTCCTCAATGGATATGATCGGAAATTCTTCGATCAGCTCCTCGTAATAGGAGATCATCTCATGGGTATCCCGCAGCACTTCCTCATCCTGGAGTGCTCCCTCTCCCTCAAAATGATACATGCCGTCCTCTTCGCAGTACAGCTCGCTCGCCGCCGCATCCAGAGCGATCTGAAAGTCCGTGCCCGCTTCATAGCCCGCCGCTTCGATCGCCTTGACAATGAACTTTAACACTGCCCTTGCATCCGGCAGATCCGGAGCGAATCCACCCTCGTCTCCCACTCCGGTGGAGAGATTTTTCTCCTCCAAAAGCCGCTTTAAGTTGTGATAGACCTCGGCACATTTACGCAGCCCATCGGAAAAATTCCGTGCATTGACAGGCATGATCATAAATTCCTGAAAATCCACGGTGTTCGCCGCATGTTTTCCCCCATTTAAAATGTTCATCATCGGAACCGGAAGGAGTCTGGTATGGCAGCCTCCCAGATAACGGTAAAGAGGGATCTCAAGGGCGTTTGCCGCTGCTCTGGCCACCGCCATGGATACCGCAAGGATGGCGTTAGCCCCCAGGTTGCTCTTATTCTCCGTTCCGTCTAAGGCGATCATCTTCGCGTCAATGTTTTCCTGCTCCAAAACATTCATTCCAATGATCTCTTTTGCAATCCTTTCATTGACATGGCGCACCGCATTCTGTACCGCCAGTCCAAAATATTCCGTGGTGCCGTCCCGAAGTTCCACCGCCTCGAATCTTCCGGTGCTGGCGCCGGAAGGCACCATGGCTCTTCCCGTGATGTAATCTGCTGCCCGTACCTCCGCTTCGATGGTAGGGTTTCCTCTGGAGTCAAGAATCTGTCTTGCTCTCACTTCCGTGATCGGATAATAATTTTTCATGATATCGTTCTCCTTTTTTGTCACAAAAAAACTGTCTCTTTTACAAGACAGTTTTTATTACTCTCATTATTACCCTGTTTTTCAGAATTTATGTGTCACGGATTATTTTTCCCACATATATTACACGGTGATCTCCACCTCAACGCCCAGGAGATCTCTTCTCTCATCTAATGCCGGATTTACCACATTGTTCAGGAAGTTAGTCACCTGAAGCGGCGCTCTTCCCACATATTTTGCAGGATCCATGGATTTTTCCAGTTCTTCTAAAGTCAGGTTGAATGCCGGATCTGCCGCGATGAGTTCCAGAAGATTATTGTCCAGTCCCTCTTCTTTGACATTTTTTCCTGCTTCCATGGAGAGCTGGCGAATTTTTTCATGCATTTCCTGACGATTTCCGCCGTTTTTGACCGCATCCATCATAATGTTTTCCGTTGCCATGAATGGAAGCTCCGCCATCATGTGTTTGCGAATCACTTTGTCGTATACCACCAGTCCGTCTACTACGTTTAAGCAGAGGTCTAAGATACCGTCGATCGCCAGGAAGGCTTCCGGGATGCTCAGACGCTTGTTTGCGGAATCATCCAGGGTTCTCTCAAACCACTGGGTGGCGGAGGTGATTGCCGGGTTCAAGGCGTCTACCATAACGTAGCGGGAAAGGGAGGCGATACGCTCGCTTCTCATTGGGTTTCTCTTATATGCCATGGCGGAGGAACCGATCTGATTCTTCTCAAACGGCTCTTCCACTTCTTTTAAATGCTGAAGCAGGCGGATATCGTTGGACATCTTATGGGCGCTGGCTGCAATGCCTGCTAAGATATTTGCCACTCTGGTGTCCACTTTACGGGAATAGGTCTGTCCGGATACGGCGTAGCAGTCCTCAAAGCCCATCTTCTTTGCGATCATCGGATCGATCTTGTCGATGGTCTCCTGATCTCCTGCAAAGAGCTCCTGGAAGCTCGCCTGGGTTCCGGTGGTGCCTTTGGATCCCAGTAATTTGAGGGTTCCAGTCACATATTCCAGATCCTCCAGATCCATCAGAAATTCCTGGATCCAGAGCGTGGCGCGTTTTCCAACAGTTGTCGGCTGTGCCGGCTGGAAATGGGTAAAAGCCAGAGTCGGGAGGTCCTTGTATTCGTCTGCAAATTTTGCCAGCTCGTCGATGACGTTGACCAGTTTTTTACGGACTAATTTTAACGCCTCGTTCATGACGATGATGTCTGTGTTATCGCCGACGTAACAGGAGGTTGCGCCTAAGTGGATGATGCCTGCTGCCTTCGGGCATTGCTGACCGTAGGCGTAGACGTGGCTCATGACGTCGTGGCGGACTAATTTTTCACGCTCTTTTGCCACCTCGTAGTTGATGTCTTCTGCATTTGCTTTGAGTTCGTCGATCTGCTCCTGGGTGATGACGGGCTTGCCGTTTTCGCTGAGTCCCAACTCCATCTCGGTCTCGGCAAGGGCGATCCAGAGTTTTCTCCAGGTGCGGAATTTCATGTCCGGGGAGAAGATGTACTGCATTTCTTTGCTGGCGTAGCGCTCGGACAGGGGGCTGTTGTATTTATCGGTTGGCATTGTGATTTTCTCCTTTCGTGTAGGGGGTGTGTGGTGGGGTATTGGAAACGGACGACTGAGCGGTGCAACGGGCACCTCGATTCCGCGCTGCTTCATCTCGGTGTCCGTTGCACCTTCACAAAAAATGCAAATCACAGACAATTTCGTGCGAGCACGATTGCCTGTGCTTTACATTTTTCGCTCAGTCTGCTTATCGCTCAAAGTCGCCCCTGATATCCTCTTTTGGGGGTTCTAATGGGTAGGTTCCGGTGAAGCAGCCTTTACAGATCGGGAGACCTTCTACCAGTTCTTCCAGTCTTGGGATCTCCAGGTAGCCCAGGGAATCGGCGCCTATGACGTCCCGGATCTCGTCAATGGTACGGTTGTAGGCGATGAGCTGCTCCCTCTCCGGGATGTCGGTTCCAAAATAGCAGGGCCAGAGGAACGGCGGGGAGGAGATCCTCACATGAACCTCTTTGGCTCCGGCTTCCCTGAGCATGTGAACGATCCGGTCTGAGGTCGTTCCGCGGACGATGGAATCGTCGATCATAATGACTCTCTTTCCATCTACTGCTTCTCTTAGAACGTTCAGCTTGATCTTCACACTGGATTCACGATTGCTCTGTTTTGGCTTGATGAAGGTCCGTCCCACATAGCCGTTTTTTACAAAGGCAGTTCCGTATGGAATGCCTGACTCCATGGCATAGCCAAGGGCAGCCGCATTTCCGGACTCCGGCACGCCCACGACCAGATCCGCCTCTACCGGAGAATCCATGGCTAAAAACCTTCCCGCCTGGATCCTGGACTTATAGACTCCCACGCCGTCGATCTGACTGTCAGGTCTGGCAAAATAAATGTATTCAAAGATACAGCGCGCCTCTTTTTCCTTTGGCAGACACATGGAGGTATCGGAAACGATGCCTTTTTCCGGTGTGATGGTCACCACCTCGCCCGGCAAAACATCCCGGACAAATTCCGCTCCCAGGGTATCCAGGGCACAGCTCTCCGACGCTAAGATATAGGCGTTGTCCCTCTTTCCGATACAGAGGGGCTTGAAACCAAACGGGTCTCTGGCTCCGATCAGTTTTCTGGGACTCATGACTACCAGCGCATAGGCTCCCTTGATCTTCTGCGCCGCCTTTTTCACAGCCTCCTCTACGGTTTTGGAGTTGAGGCGTTCTCTGGCAATATGATACGCTATGACCTCCGAGTCGATGGTGGTCTGGAAAATAGCTCCCGTATACTCCAGCTCTTTTCGCAGCTCCATTGCGTTGATCAGATTTCCGTTGTGGGCAAGTCCCAGGGTTCCCTTTACATAGTTGAGCACCAGCGGCTGGGCGTTTTCCCTTGTGGAGGCTCCCGCCGTGGAATAGCGGACATGACCCACACCGATGTCCCCCTTCATGGTATCCAATGTGTCCTGGGTGAACACCTCGTTGACAAGTCCCATGTCCTTATGGGTGAGGACTTTTCCCTTCGGTCCGTTGGTATCGCTGACGGCAATACCGCAGCTCTCCTGTCCCCGGTGCTGAAGGGCAAAGAGTCCATAGTAGATCGTGGAGGCCACGTCATTTCCGTCAAAATCATACATACCTAAAACGCCGCATTCCTCATGAAGGCCGTCCCAGGGCGTACTCTTTTCCAACTCTATTTTACTCATTAAGCAATCTTACCTTTCTTTTCTGTCTATTGTCTGTGTAAATATCTAATCCCTTATGCAGATTGCTTCTGCTCCTTTTGTACATCTCTATTGCCTAAACGAATTTCTCACCGGTCAGCAGTTCAAACGCTTCTTTATATTTATCGACGGTCTTTGTCACGACTTCCTCCGGCAGTAAATAATCGCTGTCCGGATTCTCCTTTAACCAGTCTCTGACAAACTGTTTGTCAAAGGACGGCTGTGATTTTCCTGCCTCATATCCCTCCAGCGGCCAGAATCTGGAGCTGTCCGGTGTGAGCATCTCGTCGCCCAGAACCACGTTTCCATTCTCGTCCAGTCCGAACTCAAATTTGGTGTCTGCAATGATGATTCCCTTACTCAGGGCATATTCCGCACATTTTTTATAGAGAGCGATGGTACAGTCCTTGATCTGCTTTGCATAATCCGCGCCTTTTCCAGGGAATTTTTCCTCTAAGATCTCCACGCTTCTCTCAAAAGAAATGTTTTCGTCGTGAAGTCCGATCTCCGCCTTGGTGCTTGGGGTGTAGATCGGTTCCGGTAATTTGTCGGATTCCTTCAGACCCTCCGGAAGAGTGATCCCGCAGACGGTTCCGTTCTCCTGATAACTCTCCCAGCCGCTTCCTGTGATATAGCCCCGCACGATACACTCGATCGGAAGCATCTCCAGCTTTTTGCACATCATACTGTTGCCGTCAAATCTCTCCTGTCTGAAAAATTCCGGCATCTCCTTCACATCTACGGAAAGCATATGGTTTGGCACGATATCCTTTGTAAAGTTAAACCAGAACTCAGACATCTGGGTCAGTATCGCTCCCTTTTTGGTAATCTTGTTCTTCAAGATGTGGTCGAATGCTGAAATTCGATCCGTTGCCACAATGATGAGGCTCTCGCCATTGTCATAGACCTCACGCACTTTTCCTTCTTTGATCGGTTTAAATTCCTGAATACTCATGTCATCCTCCATTTCCATGCTTTCCTTTATATGGACTCTGCCATAACGGCTTGTGTCCACAGTTTATTCTCATTTTTACATACTACAGGGAAATTATAATACAGAGGGTTTCAGAAAGTCAACGAGTTTGCCTGTTCTCCTGTTTTTGGAAATGTAGAAAATTTTGTCAATTTTATTAATTTTTTTGTATATTTTCGTTTTTATATAAGTAGGACTAATAAATATGATTTTTATGCCTTTGCCGCGCCGAAGAGATTTACAATGACGCATCCCGCTAAAATCAGCAGGATTCCAAATATCCCGGCAGTGGTCAGTTTTTCATGAAAGAGCAGATAGGACAGAGCTGAGGTTGCCACAATCCCCACCCCGCACCAGATCGCATAGGCAGTTCCCAGCTGCAGCCCGTTTAACACTTTTGCAAAGGTATAATGACACACTGCATATCCTGCAATGCACAGAAGAGAGGGCAGGAGCTTTGTAAAATTCTGAGTATATTTCAACTGGGAGGTTGCAAAAATTTCCGCGGCAATGGCGATCGCCAGATAGATATATGCCATTTTCAACCTCCTAATTCGTGATGGTATTTCCCGTCTCACTGTCAAAAACATGGATCTTATCCAGCTGATATCTCAAGGAGACGTTCTGTCCCGCCTCCAGCTTCTGGCTGGTCTCGGTCTTTACCACCATCTGCCGTCCCGGCGTATCCACATAGACGATGGCCTCCGAGCCTAACATCTCATAGACCTCGATCTTCCCGTCCTCATGACAGATTTCCTCATCCTTTCTGACAGATAAGCGGATATGTTCCGGGCGTATTCCAAGAACCACCTGTTTTCCCAGATATTCCTCTCTTAACTTCTCCGCCTTTTCCGCTAACAGCGGAACGAAACAGGCTCCTGTATCCACACCGCAGATCCCGTCCTTCTTCACGCAGATCCCCTCTATAAAATTCATCGGGGGCGTTCCGATAAATCCTGCCACAAAGCGATTCACCGGATAGTTGAACAGTCTTTGAGGGGTATCGATCTGCTGGATCGCCCCATCCTTCATCACGACGATTCTGGTGCCCAGCGTCATCGCCTCGGTCTGATCGTGGGTGACATAGATAAAGGTGGTGTTCAGCTTCTGGTAGAGGCCTGCAATCTCCACCCTCATCTGTCCCCGGAGCTTTGCGTCCAGGTTGGACAGCGGTTCATCCATCAAAAATACTTTCGGATTTCGCACGATCGCCCTTCCCATGGCGACTCTCTGCTTCTGACCGCCGGATAATTCTCCCGGTTTCCGATCCAGCACCTTCTCCAGTCCGAGAATCCTCGCCGCTTCCTCCACCTTCTGCTTAATGACCTCCTTACTCTCGTGTTTGATCTTCAGACTGTAAGCAATGTTATTCCTCACCGTCATGTGGGGATAGAGGGCATAATTCTGAAATACCATGGCAATGTCCCTTTCGCTGGGGCTGACTTCATTCATCCTCTGTCCGTCAATGCAGAGCTCTCCATCCGTGATCTCCTCCAATCCCGCGATCATCCGCAGGGTGGTGGATTTTCCACAGCCCGACGGTCCCACGAAGATGATAAATTCTTTGTCCTCAATCTCCATATCAAAGTCTTTCACTGCCTCGAATCCGTTTTCATATCGTTTGTATATATGTTTCAATGAAATATTTGCCATAATTATATCCCTTCTGCTTCCTCAATTCTATTGCATTTTCTCATCAAATGTACCAGATCCACAACGGAAAAGATCAGCACATCGGCACATTGTTTCATACTCTCTTTCTTCCCGGTTCCCGACAGGACTCCTACCGCTAAGGCTCCTCCATTTTTTGCAAACTGCATATCGTGGGGAGTGTCTCCCACCACAGCGATCTCCTCCCTGCGGATCCCCCAGGTCTGCGCCGCCATCTCAATCAGCCTTGCATCCGGCTTTACGGGAAGGTCGGTGCCCGCCGTCCCCCAAAAGGAAATATATTCCGTCACTCCCAGCTTTTCCATGCAGTGTCTTGTGGATGCCGGTTCATCCGTTGTCGCCAGCCCTGTCTGTATTCCCATTTGGTTCAGCTTTTCCAGCATTTTTTTAACGTCGGTAAACACCGGATAGGACTCCCGTCGTTCCACGGTCTCCTTGAAAAAAAGTTCTGTCAGTTGTTTTTCCAGCTCTCCGGTATCCGCCTTCTTGCCGGAAAGCTCCTCCAACAGAGGTCTGATGTCCTCTGCAATGCCGCGATAACTCTTCCACGCAAGAGGACCCTCGGAGTCCACGATTCCTTTTTCCACCCCAAGGCATTTTAAAAGCCGCCTCTTATTCTCATCGTTTACCATGACGCCGTACTCCTTCAGGAGGGAAGCCGCCACGGGGCCTGCCGCCTTCCCCCACACCTCGTAAAAATCGATCAACGTTCCGTCTTTATCTAATAAAATTCCTTTAATCTCCATACTGATTCATCTCCTGAAGAATATCCCCATAAGTGAGAAAGCGATGTTCCTTTCTTCCCCGGTACAGTGGATTGGTATAGAGCAAAAATCCTCCATCCCTGCCCTCTGCTCCTATTCTAAACCAGTGATACCTTCCATCCTCCCATGCGACCCCGGTCCTTGCCCGGTAGGTTCGATCCTCCTTTAAAAAGGTGACCGGAAGCTCTCTCTTCTTCCCGTCCTCCAGAACATAGACCACCGGTTTTTCCATGAGATCGCAGATTGCAAGCTCCACCTCCACTTCCGCCTCATCTCTGATCTCGTCACCGGGCAGGTAGTTCCTTTTTTCTCCCCTTATAAAAATGTCAGCCCGGCAGCGGCGGGAGACATAACAATGGCCTTTCCTGATTGCCTCCAAAAGCCTCTTGGGCGTCAGTTCCTCCACATACGCCCAGGTTGCGGGATCCCCCGCTATGGAAGGTTCCGTGGCTCCCGGATACCTTTCTTCTATGGTGTTGTGGGAATCGCTTCCCCCAATCCCGGTGATCCGGTATCCGTCCTGCCATAGCAGATCCAAAAGGCGGATCGCCCTTTCATTTGCTTCCCCGGCATATTGATAGGTGGGGTCGTTGACGATTTCCAGGCAGTCGATATCGCAAAGGGGCATATCCCGGTACTCCCATTTCCAGATATGTAAAAACGGATGGTTCAGACTGTAGACCCAGTTGTATCTCTTAGCTTCCAAGGAGGCTCTCCTCAGATCCTCGCAACCCTCTTCCACAGTCAGATGGCTCACATTGGAAATCAGATCTTGCGGCATCCTGTCGATCCCAAAAATATTGGCGTGACCTGCTTCCGTGGTGATCTCCACTCCCGGAAGGATCAGAAGCTCCCCCGCCTTCCAGCCGGTGTGGATCACATTGTGCTCCGTGGGAACATAATAATCCAATTTCATCAAACCGGCTTTTCTCGTGGCATTTTCCGTGGTCTCTTTTCCATCGGAGAGCCGTGTGTGAGTATGCCAGTCTCCCTTATACCATCCCGGACTGCCGCTGTAGATTTTATTCCAGTCATAATTCACATAGGTGAAATCCCCGTCTGTCCAGACATCTTCGCCCACGGATTCCTGAATCTCCGCCTTCTTATCACAGATGGTAAAAAGAACCGGGATCTCTTCCTCCCCCAAAACCTGATCCAGATATTTTGCAAACACCCGGATCTCCAGCGTCCACTCGCCTGAAACGACGCTTCCCGGAACTCCTCCGATGGTGGTATCCGTTCCCTTAGATCCGATCTGGATCACAGGTTCCCCGTATCCCAACTGCTTTTGAAAACAGATTTCTCCATTCGGATCCTTCAATAAGAGGAATACCAAAAAAGCAGCTTCTTTTTTCAGGTCATATCGTATGGAAAAATGGCTGCATCCGGCAGGGACCAAGAAGGTCTCCTGTCGGAATGTAACCATATTTTTATTCATTAAAAATGTAATCTTTTTTTCCATTATTTTGCCAACGCTTCCTCCAGCGCTTTCTGTGCTGTCTTTTGCGCCTCCTCTAAGGCTTCCTTTGCGGAGACTCCGTCCAGCTCCACCTTATCCGCCGCAACGTTGAGAGCGTCCTTGATGGCTCCGTCCGTCGGATCCACCGGATACACGGAACCGTGGGAGGCCTGGGCAAGAGGTACTGCCGCCTGTGGATTTTCCTCCACATAAGCCTGATACTCCTCATTGTCGTTTACTGCAAGGTTTACCGGCACATACCCTGTGGACATGGTCCACTGTGCCTGACTCTGGGCGTTGGTGAAGTATCTCATGAAATCATAGGCTCCCTGCTTTTCCTCATCGGAAGAGCTTTCCAGGATACTGAGCAGTTTTGCTTCCGCCATCGGCGCTGACTCCGTATCCTCATCCCATGCTGGCTGTTCCATTGCCGCCACGATATCAAAATCCAGATCTGCCTGGTCTCCTGAAGATCCGGTATAACCGCCCGCAGTTCCTTCCAGTACATCGTCAATGGTATTGTACCAGTACTCCCAGCCCTGTCCGCCGGAGTTCACCGCCATGGTCTTATCGTCATGGATCCAGGTGCGGAAGCTCTCCCATACCTCTACCCATTCCTCTGAGTTGATGGTAACCGTCTTTCCGTCCTCGCTGAGTACAGAAGCTCCGTTGCTTAAGGCCGCATCGATCATATTATCCGCGCCCCACATCGGCTCCCAGCCGTACTCATACTCTCCGGTAGCCTTGATGGCTGCTGCAGCCCCGCTTAGATCCTGCCAGGTCTTAATGCTGTCAGGCTCAATATTCGCCGCCTCAAAAGCCGCTTTGTTATAATAGAGCACCTGCGTGGTACCGTAGGCAGGCATGGCAAAGATCTTTCCATCCTCATCTACACCCTGGTCAAAAAATACCTGAACATAGTCCTCTCTGTTAAAATCTCCATCCTCATCCATCAGGCTTCCAAGATCTGTGACAAGTCCCTTATCTGATAAGGCCCTCGTCACATCCGCATTCAAAAGGACCACATCCGGCGCCGCCTTACCTGCAACGGCTGACTGCAATTTCTGATAGGTCTCGTCATAATCCGCCTGGGTAACGGCATTTACCTCATACTGATCCTGGGACGCATTGTACTCGTCGATAATATCCTGAACCACATTGACCGCGGTCTTTCCTCCTGAATACCAAAATTCGATCTCTGTCTTTCCATTTGCAGATGCACTCTTCGTATCCTTGCTCTCTGTGCTGCTTTTGCATCCTGTCATACAGCCCATGGCAAGCACTGCCGCCAGACCTGCTGCGATAATTCTTTTTTTCATTTTTCTTTTTCCTCCTTATTATTTATCCTTTCATACCGGTGTCTCCACCGATACCATTGATAAACCATTTTTGTGTAAAAGCGAATAGGATCAGTAATGGGATCACGATCAGCGCGCTTCCCGCCATTACCAGCGCCCATTCCGTTCCGTAGGCTCCCCCCTCTATGAAGAAACTGCGAAGTCCCTGGGATACCAGATATTTGGACTCATCATTTGTGATGAGGAAAGGCCACATATAATTGTTATAGGTTGAGATAAAGCTCATAAGCCCGAAGGTGATAAAAGAGGATTTTGTCATCGGGCAGACAATCTCCCAGAGAATCCTCCAATGACCTGCTCCATCCATCTTCGCCGCCTCCACCAGCCCCTTCGGCACCTGCATGAAAGCCTGCCTCAGCAAAAAGATGCCGAAAATGCTCACCGTACTGGAGATGACCAGTCCGGTCAGGGTGTTGAGCAGATTCCAATCCGCTAAAATGATATAGCTTGGAATATAGGTCGCCGCCACGGGAAGCATATAGATTCCCATAACCACTGTAAACAGTATTTTTCTTCCTCTGAATTTCAGAAACACCATGGCATAGCTAAGCATGGCTCCGGTCACGATCTGAAGCAGGATCACAACCACGGAAACCAGCACGCTGTTCCCTATGTAATGGAGGATCGGGGAATCAAAAATCACTGACGTCAGATTACCCCACTGCGGTGTGGATGGAAAAAAATGTTTCACATCCATGATCTCACTTTTGGTCTTTAAGGCGCTGAGCACCATCCAGAGGAATGGAAACGCCGTAAAGACACAGGCTATGAAAAGCACCGCATATTTTGCAAGACTTCCCACCATCCTGCCTGGTTGGATCTCTATTTTCTTATTTATTCTCCTCATAACCGCCTCCTAATAGTGAACCCATTTCTTAGAACCCCAAAACTGTGCTAAGGAAAGCAGTACCGTCAGGACGATCATAACCACCGCCACCGCAGCCGCCTGCCCCATTTTGAACTCCTCAAAGCCCAGCTGGTAATACATATACAACAGGGTTCTTGTACTTCCCGATGGTCCTCCCTGGGTCAGTATCTGGATCTGGTCATAAGCCTGCAGGGAATTGACCATCGTAATGATCATTAAAAAGAAGGTCGTTGGAGATATGCTGGGCAGTGTCATATCCCGGAACTGTCTCCACCTCTTCGCCCCGTCCAGACTACTGGCCTCATAGAGTTCCTTAGGAACCTTTTCCAATGCCGACAGATAGAAGATCATGGCATAGCCGAGACTCTTCCAGACCGTCACAATGATCACGGAGAGCATGGCTGTCTCGGAGCTGCTGATCCATTTCAGAGCCGGAAGATTAAAAAGTCCCAGCACTGCATTCGCCAATCCGTCCTTGGGCTGGAAGATCCAGGTCCAGACAATGGAGATGGCGACCGTCGGTGTGATCCACGGGGAAAACAGAATAAATTTTACAATTCCACTCCCTTTGAAATTCTTCCTGAGCAAAAGCGCCAACCCCAACCCGCCAAGAATCGTGGGCAGCAGCGTGCCAAGGGTAAATACCAGCGTATTCCACAGTGCATTGTAGAATCGCGGATCCTTAAACAATGCAATATAATTTTCCAAAAATACAAAGTTGTAATCCGGCGTCATAAAATCCCAGTCCGTAAAACTCAGCCAGATAGATCTTAAGATCGGATAAATCCAAAAGATCACTAAAGGTATCAGCGCCGGAAGAACAAAGATCCATGTAGTCGCAGTCTCTCTGTTTTGAACTCTTCTCCTCTTTGACGCTACGTTATTCTGCATTTCATATCTAACTCCTTTCTCTGTAAAATTATAGTTTTGGAAAGTAAAATGCTCTATCCATTTTCTGTAAAATACCTGTAAAAATTATGTAGATTTTTTGCCACTGATCCTTCTGTCCAGGCAGGGTTTCCTATTAAGATTCGGGTGTCAAAAGGCTATAGAACACCCGAATCCTATGAACCAAAAAAAGAGCCGGCGAAACGTAGTCTGCTCTGCTACGTTTCGTCAGCTCCTGTGGTAAAATCCGATACATCCTGATGAATCGAAATATTTCCTATCTCATCGTTTTTATATCATCCTGCTATTTTTTGATCAATAAAGATTTTCCTGTCATCTCTGCCGGCTGCTCCTTACCCATCACCTCGATGAGAGTTGGAATAATGTCTGCTAAGCATCCGCCGTCTCTTAAGGTGTAGGCCGGATCATAGTTCACAAGTATGAATGGAACCTGATTGGTGGTATGGGCTGTAAACGGCGCCCCTGTTCTGTAATCGATTAACTGCTCCGCATTTCCATGGTCTGCGCAGATGAACATGGTTCCGTCCACTTCCTTAATAGCCTCCACTGCTTTTCCAACGCACTCATCCACGGCTTCCACCGCTTTGATGGCTGCCTCCTGAACTCCGGTATGACCAACCATGTCCGGATTTGCAAAGTTGATGATAATGACGTCATAATTGCAGGAACGAATTGCCTCCGTGAGCTTATCACATACCTCGTATGCGCTCATCTCCGGCTTTAAGTCATAGGTGGCTACCTTTGGAGAATTGACTAAGATTCTGTCCTCACCCTCGTTCGGTTCCTCTACACCGCCGTTAAAGAAGAAGGTGACATGGGCATACTTCTCTGTCTCTGCGATACGCGCCTGGGTCATGCCGTTTGCTGCAAGCCACTCGCCGAAGGTATTGGTAACTGCCACTTTAGGGAATGCAACCTCCTTATTCGGGATGGTCGGATCATAATCGGAGAAACATACAAAGGTGGTGTTAAGACGCTCTCCTCTGTCAAATCCCTGGAAATCATCATCACAGAAGCTTCTGGTGATCTCTCTGGCGCGGTCCGGTCTGAAGTTAAAGAAGATCACGGAGTCATTGTCTTTGATCTTAGCCAGAGGCTTTCCTTCCTCTAAGATCACCGTTGGTTTTACGAACTCGTCTGTCTCATCTCTGTCATAAGACTGCTGAATTGCTTCAGGAGCGCTCTCGGCTGTGAGTCCCTCTCCCTTTGTCATGGCGTCATAAGCCAGTTTCACGCGGTCGTAGTTATTATCTCTGTCCATGGCATAGTAACGTCCCATCACGGAAGCCACCTGTCCGATACCGATCTCTTTCATCTTCTGCTGCAATTCAATGACAAAATCCTTGCCGCTTGTCGGCGGTGTGTCACGTCCATCCAGGAAACAATGTACATAGACATTGGAGAGACGGTTTCTCTTAGCAAGCTCCAACAAGCCGTAGAGATGTGTATTATGGCTATGTACGCCGCCGTCAGATAAGAGTCCGAACACATGTAAGTAGCTGTCATTTTCCTTACAGTTTTTCACTGCCTTTAAGAGCGCCTCGTTATCAAAGAAGGTCTCATCCTTGATCTCCTTAGTAATTCTGGTCAGTTCCTGATATACGATACGTCCTGCGCCCATATTCAGGTGACCTACCTCGGAGTTGCCCATCTGTCCATCCGGAAGTCCCACTGCCATTCCGCTGGCGTTACCCCTTGCAAACGGATATTCCTTCATCAGTTTGTCCATCACCGGTGTTCTCGCCTGGACAACAGCGTTGCCGTTAATGGTGTCATTTAATCCGTATCCATCTAAAATCATTAAAACGGTTGGTTTTTTACTCATACTCTTTTCCTCTTTTCCTAAATCACTTTTCTGCTTTATAGTAAAACAAATCCGCCGATTTTTCAACTATTTTGCCAAATTTGTTACATATCCCTCATCGTCTATTTCCACTTCTTTGGAAAGCCCCCTCATAAAGTCCATAACCTGCTCTCTCTCCTCCCCCTCCGTTAAAAGTCTGGTCTTTGTCCCGGACTGCATACATGGGAGAAAACGGAACCTGATCTCCCCATCCTGCCGGATCCGTACCTGGGCAACTCCGGTCTCCAGGGTATTCCCATTGAACCAGAAATTTCCAAGACTGTAAATAACGGGAGTATCCTCTATATAAGCGATCCCCTGGAGGCAGTGGGTGTGTCCCCCCACGATGACATCGGCTCCCGCTTCCACATATGCCTCTGCCAGCTCCTGTTGATCCAAACCATAGACGTTGGTTCCCTCGGTTCCCCAGTGAGGATATACGATCACACAGTCGCTGTTTCTCTTTGCCTCCCGGATCACCTCCAGAAATTGCTCCGGTTTCAACGTCTTAAGAACTCCCGCCGTATCCTCCGTGGCTTCCTTTGTATAATTGTAGGAACGCTCGATCTGGGTGGCTGAGACAATGGCGATCTTCCTTCCATTTGCTACAAAATACACGATCTCTTTCGCTTCATCCAGGTTCCTTCCCGCCCCCACATAGGGAATCTCTGCCCCTTCCAGAGTCTCTAACGTGTCCAGCAGCGCATCCTCTCCATAATCATAGACATGATTATTCGCTAGAGATACGACATCCACATTCAACTGCTGTAAAACCTCCACTCTGGTAGGCGACGCCCGGAATGTATAGGCTTTTCCCGGAATCGGATACCCTCTGTCACTGTAGGTGAACTCATTGTTCATCATGAGAATATCCGCTCTTTGAAGCTCCAAAAGCAGATCCGCAGAAAGACAGTCATATATTCCATTTGCCTGTTTATCCATAAACACGGTGGTAGACCAGCCCTCCGCCAGATTGATATCGCCTGTAAAATCCAAAACGACCTCATCCTCGTCCGCACAGTCCTTATAGTAAACGTTTTCCAGCAATTCTGACTGATAGCCCGTATCCTGGCAGTATTGCAGCCATAAAACCTGCATGGTGCTTCCAGTCAGGGAATACCACAGATTCCCGTCCTGCTCTTCATGGCTCACTTCCTCCGCAATCTCCTTTAAGCTCTCCTCGCCGTAGGCGGATCGGAACCAGATCAGAAAATTCTCATCCACGGGCTTATTGCTGATAAATTCCCGCTTGCATCCATTCAGGATCTCTTCATACAGCTTTTCTGCATCCGTTTCTTTGGAATCCTCCTGTTTCGGATGTTCCGTCTGACCCTCCAGCACATCTCCCGCCGCTTCCTGGATCGTATTCTCTATGAAATTAAAATTTTCCTTCTCCCTGTAAAAAAATACTCCTGCCAAAAGAAGTACTGCCGCAAGAAGAACGCTTCCTCTTTGAAGTTTCTTTTTCATTCCACCTGTGTATTCCCATGAATTGCAATAAGCAGCGGCGGGAGGCCACTGCTTATTTTCAGATCGTGTCTATCTTATTTGTAGTTTACGATTTTTCCGAAATCTGCTTTTAAGGAAGCTCCGCCGACTAATCCGCCGTCAATATCCGGTTTTGCAAATAACTCTGCTGCGTTTCCTGCATTTACAGATCCGCCGTACTGGATGCGGATTGCTTCTGCTGTTGCATCATCATATACTTCAGCGATGCAGGCACGGATTGCTGCACATACTTCTTCTGCCTGGTCAGAGGTAGCTGTCTCACCTGTTCCGATAGCCCAGATCGGCTCGTAAGCGATTACGGCTGTCTTAGCCTGATCTGCTGTTACGTTCTGGAATGCAATCTTAATCTGCATACGAATCCAGTCAATGTAAACGCCCTGTTTTCTCTGGTCTAAAGACTCACCACAGCAGATGATTGGTGTGATACCATGCTCGAATGCTTTTAATACTTTTTTGTTGACAGTCTCGTCTGTCTCTGCGAAGTATTCTCTTCTCTCGGAATGTCCTAATACAACATATTTAACACCTGCATCGACTAACATGTTCGGAGCGATCTCACCTGTGTAAGCTCCGCTCTCCTCAAAGTACATGTTCTCAGCACCGATATTGATGTTGGTTCCCTTAGCTGCTTCCATAGCAGGGATGATGTCGATAGCTGGTACGCAGAATACTACGTCTACGTCGTCATTTTTTACTAACGGTGTTAACTCTTTTACTAAAGCAACTGCTTCGCTTGGAGTCTTGTTCATTTTCCAGTTTCCTGCAATAATTTTCTTTCTTGCCATTGTTGTGTTCTCCTTTTTCTATGTATGGGGGAATAGGGGAATCCGCCTCATTCCCTGTTTGTATTTATAAGTTCAGCAAATTCATGTTCACGAAAAGCTTATTTGTCGTTCGCTGCTGCTACGCCTGGTAACTCTTTTCCTTCTAAGAACTCTAAGGAAGCGCCGCCGCCTGTGGAGATGTGAGACATCTTGTCGCCATATCCTAACTGGTTTACTGCTGCTGCGGAATCTCCGCCTCCAATGATGGTGGTTGCATCTGTCTCAGCCAATGCTGCTGCTACAGCCTTTGTACCTGCTGCAAGTGTCGGGTTCTCGAATACGCCCATCGGTCCATTCCATACAACGGTCTTAGCAGATTTAACTGCGTCAGAATATAATTCGATGGTCTTCGGTCCGATATCACAAGCTTCTTTGTTTGCATCCATCTTGTCTGCATCGAAGATCGTAACATCTACCGGTGCATCGATCGGATTCGGGAAGGCGTCGATCATAACGGAATCGATTGGAAGTAATAACTTCTTGCCAAGCTTCTCAGCCTTTTCCATCATCTCTTTACAGTAATCGATCTTTGTTTCATCTACTAAAGAATTACCGATCTCATAGCCTTTTGCCTTTAAGAAGGTATAAGCCATACCACCGCCGATGATTAAGGTGTCGCATTTCTCTAATAAGTTGGAGATAACGTTCAACTTGTCTGCAACCTTTGCTCCGCCTAAGATGGCTACGAATGGTCTTACCGGATTCTCTACGGCATTTCCTAAGAAGTCGATCTCCTTCTGCATTAAGTATCCAACGACTGCGGTATCTACTAATTCAGCAACTCCAACGTTAGAGCAGTGTGCTCTGTGAGCTGTTCCGAATGCATCGTTAACAAATACGTCACAAAGAGAAGCTAAGTCTTTGGAGAACGCCTCTCCGTTCTTGGTCTCCTCCGCTCTGTAACGGGTATTCTCTAAGAGAATTACATCGCCATCGTTCATAGCCTCTACTGCTGCCTTTGCGTTCGGTCCTACAACCTCAGCATCTGCTGCAAATTTTACTTCCTGTCCCAATAACTCAGACAGTCTTACTGCTACAGGAGCTAAAGATAATTCCGGTTTTGGCTCTCCCTTTGGTTTTCCCAAGTGGGAGCAGAGAATTACCTTACCGCCGTCAGCGATCAATTTCTTGATGGTCGGAAGCGCTGCTACCAGACGGTTCTCATCTGTGATCTTTCCGTCCTTTAAAGGTACGTTGAAATCACAGCGGCAGAGAACACGAAGTCCCTTTACATTGATATCGTCTACTGATTTCTTATTTAATCCCATTTTCTATGTCCTCCTGGATTATTTTATATTCATATAGGTAACTTTGAAGAGATTTCCTATTAAATAAAAATAGGTCCGGTCCTTTAAAGACCGGACCCATGCTGAGTCTTTTTTACTCTGATGGCGGTTGACTTGTTCCCGCCAAACGTTCAATGCCTATGCTAACTCAGAGAAGTATTTGATTGTACGAACCATCTGAGATGTGTAGCTGTTCTCGTTGTCATACCAGGAAACAACCTGTACTTCATATAAATCATCAGATACCTGGTTAACCATGGTCTGAGTTGCATCGAATAAAGAACCAAATCTCATTCCTACGATATCGGAAGAAACGATCTCGTCCTCATTGTATCCGAAGGACTCGTTAGCTGCTGCCTTCATAGCTGCGTTGATATCTTCTTTTGTTACGCCAGCTTTCTTAACAACTGCTGTTAAGATGGTTGTGGAACCTGTTGGTGTAGGAACACGCTGAGCAGATCCGATTAACTTACCATTTAATTCTGGGATAACTAAGCCGATTGCCTTAGCAGCGCCTGTGCTGTTAGGAACGATGTTCACTGCTGCCGCACGGGATCTTCTTAAATCACCTTTTCTCTGAGGTCCGTCTAATGTCATCTGATCGCCTGTGTAAGCGTGGATGGTGCACATGATACCGGACTGGATCGGTGCATATTTGTTTAACGCATCTGCCATTGGAGCTAAGCAGTTGGTTGTACAGGAAGCTGCGGAGATGATGGTGTCATCAGCCTTTAATGTCTCATGGTTTGTGTTGTATACGATTGTAGGAAGATCATTACCTGCTGGAGCAGAGATAACAACTTTACGAGCTCCTGCATTGATATGAGCCTGTGCTTTTTCTTTGGATGTATAGAATCCGGAGCACTCTAATACAACGTCAACTTTCAAATCACCCCATGGGCAATTGTTTGCATCTGGGAAAGCGTAGATTTTGATTTCTTTTCCATCAACTGTGATTGAATCTTCTCCAGCTGTTACTGTGTCAGCTTTCTCGTATTTACCCTGAGAAGAATCATATTTTAACAAGTGTGCTAACATTTTAGGGCTTGTTAAATCGTTGATTGCTACTACTTCATATCCTTCTGCACCGAACATCTGTCTGAATGCAAGACGACCGATACGGCCGAAACCATTGATTGCTACTCTTACTGCCATTTCTTATTCCTCCTAGAAATTTTAATGAAATTTGCTTTTTTGAGCGTACATGCTCAACTTGTTTCCATTTTAACCAATCTTTCATAAAATTTCAAGGGTATTTCTTATGTTTGTTAAAATTTTCACTATTTTTTTACAGAACTTATGATTTGTATAAGGATTATTGGGGGAAACTTATCTGTTCCATACTTTGTTCACCAGTCTGCCTTCCAGCTTTTCTGGCGAATTTGCATATTTTCTCCTGTGAAAATTCATGGTACAATATAAACGGATGTTATATATTACCATATGAATGGATGATCCAGGTATTTAAACATCCTAACATTCTGATATGGAAAATAAGAGGAGGCAGCCATGCTCTGGGACACACATATGCACACCCGCTACTCCGGGGACAGCAATGCTGAACCTGTCGATATGATAAACGCAGCGATACGATACGGTCTTCATGGCATCTGTATCACCGATCACATGGATTACGACTATCCGAACGATTCGGAACTGTTTGTTTTCGATGTTGAAAAGCAGCAGGCGGAATTAAAAATACTAAAGGAAAAATATCAGGAATCCTTTCCCGTTCTGATCGGAATTGAACTGGGTCTTCAGCCACAGGCAAAAACAGTTATGCAGAACCAACAGCTTTTAGCGGAACATGATTTTGACTTTGTCATCGGCTCTTCCCATGTTGTGCATGGATTTGATCCATATTATAAAGAATATTATGAGGGAAAGAGCGAACACGAAGCCTATCTGGAATATTTTGAATCCATATTGGAAAATATCTCTGTTTTTGATGACTTCGACGTCTATGGTCACATTGATTATGTGGTACGATATGGTCCGAATAAGAATGCGGAATATTCCTATCAAAGATATGCGGATGTGATTGACGAAATCTTTATTCAATTAATTCAAAAAGGGAAGGGAATTGAACTCAATACTGCGGGATTAAAATATGGTCTGGGACATCCCCACCCGACGGAGGATGCCCTGAAACGCTACCGGGAATTAGGCGGGGAGATTCTTACCCTTGGTTCCGACGCCCATAAACCGGAGCATGTTGCCTACGATTTTAAACGGATACCAGAGATCTTGAAAAATGCAGGATTTTGCTATTACACCGTATTTGAAAACAGAAAACCAAACATGAAAAAGCTGTGATGCAAAGTACATCACAGCTTATATAATATACACTAACCAATCAACACCTTTTTTCCTTCAAATGCAAATCCATATCTGTGGATTCTCTCTTTATCTATACCCTTTGATATCAGCACTGTCTCATACTGTTTCTCCTCTATCTGGGCAAGAGCTGCCTGAACCGTGTCCTCCAAGGTATTCTCTTCCTCCGAATCATGCACCTTAAATTCTAATATTATGGCATCTGCCTCCTTATCCTTGGGTTCTATCATCACATCGTATCTGCCAAAACCGCTTTCCCGATTTGATGTGACGCTATACTGGTCTCCCAGCTCTGTTAAAAGTCCAAGCACGAATCCATGATAAAAGCGTTCCGGCTCCTGACCCGAAGGTCGTTTTCCGGTATCAAAATAGCTGAAGGTCTGTAACGTAATCCGGTTCATGTAGACATTCATGGCTTTCTTATCCCCTGCAAGCAATGCACTTATAAAATCGTTATAGTCTGAACCTGTTGTCTGAAACCATCCGCGCACCATACCGTAAAACATATACCGAACCTCGTTATTGGTAAGTTCCAGGTCATACAACGGCTCTCTGACTGCCCCCAACTGTTCCAATCTCTCATAGCCCAGTACTTTTAAGTAACCACTGGCTAACAGCAGACTCCAGATGGCAGCCTCATTATTATCCAATTGATTATATACGATCTGTTCATCTATCGGACAACGAATCGTCCCTCCTTTTAACAGCTCCTCAAAAGTTGCTTTTATCTGTCTGTTTCCCTCTCGGAGCAATTTTCCTACAAGGCTGTTGGCGCTGGTATTCGCCCAGTAGGTTCTGTATTTTCTTTTATCTAAAAAATTGATAATGGACCATGGATTATAGATGTCACGGTGTTCTCCAAAAATAAACCCGTCATACCATTCCTTCACCTGCTTCTTTTCTTCTCCCAGACCACACTCCTCCAATGCCGCAAATACTTCTTCCTCTGTAAAACCAAATGAAGTTGCATATTTATCCGACGTTGTGGTCACCACTTCCAGATTATTCAGATCAGAAAAAATAGATTCTTTACTAACACGGGTTATCCCTGTCATAATTGCCCGCTCCAACCATGGATTCGTCTTAAAACAGGAATTAAACATACTTCTGGTAAACGTCACCAATTCCTCCCAGAATCCATGCACATAAGCCTCCTGCATCGGAGTGTCATATTCATCCAAAAGAATGATGACCTTTTTTCCATAATATCGATGCAGATAATCCGACAGTTGATAAATTGCCAACGTTGCAACACTGTCATGCATATCTATGGATACCCTGTCAAAAAATTCCCTGTCCTTATCTGTCAGCACCTCACTGTCTCTCAAAAAAGAATACTTTACATAGAGATTCGTTAAGATCTGACAGATTTTCGATCTGGTGGATACATAATTATCTTCTTTAATATTGGCAAAGGACAAGCTGATAACCGGATAGGTTCCCTGAATCTCCCGGTATTTTTCCTCCTCCCAGATGGAGAGTCCCTCAAATATCTCTCCCTGTTCTGCATAGTCAACGGAAAAGAATTGCTCCACCATGCTCATATTTAAGGTCTTACCAAAACGTCTGGGACGGTTAATCAGAGTGACGCTGTCCTCTGCCTCCCACCACTCCTTAATAAAATTCGTTTTATCAATGTAAAAACATTTTTTTTGAATCAAATCTCCGAAATCTTGGATTCCAATTGCAACCTTCCCTGTCATAGACACCTCCAAAAAATCCGCTATATCAATGCTTTTTCTTAGTATAGCGGATTTTAAGTGAAATTACAATTTTATGAAATTCTTTTCGTTTTGAATTTTTATTTACATCTTACGGATCTCACGCTGCTGTAAGAGCCGTAATATTTCTTGCCTTTTACTACTTTGTAGGCTCTGACTTTTACATAATATTTTTTTCCAGATCTCAAACCCTTCACATTTTGGGCAATGGTACTGTTCTTTGTGATCTTTACGACCTTTTTCCCGCTGGTGAATTTGCGGTTGGTGGAGAGTACCACCTGATATCCGGTCGCCTGCCTGTCTCTTTTCCATTTCACTCTGATCTGTCCCGTTTTCCCGGAAGTTACAGAGGACAGGGTACTCTTTTTTGGTGTGTTGCCGGTCTTTTTCATGACCTCATTATAATTATTGGCGTGCTGTATGTAAGAAAAATTTTTAATCTGGGACTTTTTTATGGTTGCACCCCAACGTATCTTACAATGCCAGTCCGAATTACAGTCCGCATAGGTTAAGGTATCCCCGGATACCTTCGTCACAAAAATGGAATGATTGTTATACCGGACAATATCCCCCGCCTTCACATTCGCAAGATTATAGGACAGGGACCATTGCGTTCTGGGATTCGTGCCAAACACATCATATCCCAGCTTTTGCGCAAATCCCATGCACTGGATCGCCACTCCGTTAAAGCTGTTGCAGCCGCAGGAACCGCTGAAATCCGTTCCATTTTTACTGCAGTTTCCATGGTGGGTACAGGGTCTGCTTGTATATCCGTCGGGATTGTTCTTTTTCTTTCCCTCATGGTTCCAGTACTTTCCATGGGGAAATTTCTTCTCTAACTGTGCGATCCGCTCTTCAAAGCTCCCGCTGGTGCCTGCCGCCTGAATCTTCATCTGCTGAGGATATAGCAACGCCAACACGCCTGCCAGCAGCAATCCAAAAAATATTCTTCTCCCTGTCTTTTTCACGATTCCCTCTCCTTTTTTGCCGTATTTTTTATGATCTTCCGAAAATAACTATTTCAAAATTATAATCCATTATAACACGGCTTGTTTCAAGAGGCAATTTTATAAAAGCTCCTTCCTGCAATCTGCGCCCATCTCCAATTATTTTCAGTTTCTCCGCAATGCCTCAATGGGACTGAGCTTTGCCGCCTTTTTCGCCGGATATATCCCGAAGAAAAGTCCGATTCCGATGGAAAACAAAGTCGTGACCAGAACCGCGACCGCGCTGACTGCCGGAGTAAAAGCAAAGGACGGCTGAACCAGAGCGATGATCTTTGCCACCAGAAAAGCTCCTCCCACTCCCAGAAGGATCCCGATCACTCCGCCGATCAAAGTAATGATGGCGGACTCCGATAAAAATTGCAGCATAATGGATCTTGTCTTGGCTCCCAGGGCTTTTCGGATCCCAATCTCTCTGGTTCGCTCCGTAACGGATACCAGCATGATGTTCATGACTCCGATACCGCCCACCAAGAGGGAAATTGCCGCCACAAAGGATACCAGGGTGGTCACCACTCCGATCACTGTGTCCACAATGCTCATGTAATCGCTGAAATTTTCCACCTGGTAGATATCTTCCCCGCTGCATTGGTGCCTGCGCTCTAAAAGATTGGACGCCTCCGATGCGATCCGGTAAGTATCTGCTCCGTCCTCTGCCAGGATCATGATCTGGTAAAAACTGTCTGCCTGTATTCCATAGAGATTGGCAAACGCCGTCAGCGGAATCTGAAGAGAGATCGGTGAATTCTCATAGGTAAACGTAAACATGGAGTCCTTTTCCGCTTTTTCCACGCCGACGATGGTCAGATTCATCTCTATCCCAAATACGGTAACGTCAATTTCTTTTCCGATGACGTCGGTGGAACCGAAGATCCTCATAGCGTCATTCTCTCCGATCACAGCCAGAAGCTGTCCCGACATGTATTCCTTTTTGGTAAAATATCTGCCCTTCAACAAGCCATTGGAAGAAAAATACTGATAATCCGGCATTTCGCCGCTGACATTTGCCTGAAACTCTCCCTTTTTTGTTATGACGCTTCCCTCAGCGCCATAGCTTGCGGAAATAGCCCGGATACCATCTACCTCTTCATACAGAGCGTCTATGTCGTCCTCCGAGATATCGTAGGAACCGGTATCGTCATAGGTATAAATTGCAATCTGATTTTTTCCGATCTGCGCCATCTCATCGGTGATGATGCTTTTTGCCCCGTTTCCCAGAGATATGATCAGAATCACGGAGGAGATTCCTATAATGATCCCCAGCATGGTGAGGAGGGAACGCATTTTATTTGCTTTGATGTTGGCAACTGCCATTTTCAGATATTCTAAAAATTGTGACATATTCCTACTCCTCTTTGTCCGTATCCTTTTTAGCAACCGCACTCATACCGTCCGTAATGGAAGAATCAATCGTGGTAATGACCTCTTCTCCTTCTTTCAATCCCTCGGTGATCTCGATCCTTTTCTTAGAGGAAATCCCTGTGGTAACATATTTTTGCTCCACCTTTCCTTTTTTCAGGACATAGACAAAATCGCCTTTGGTATCACTGTTCACTGCTGCGATGGGAACGGAGAGTACGTCCTTTTTGCTCCCTAACGCCACCTTTAACTCCGCATCCAGACCGATAATCAGGTTGTCGTCGGGATTCTCAATATGAACCCTCGCCTTTGCCATAGAGGCACCCGCCTCGGTCTTTTCCGCTATTTTTCCAATACTGCTGACCGTTCCCTTGTAGGTGTTTCCCAGAGAGGTGATGGTAACCTTCTGTCCCTCCTTCACACTTTGCAGATTATACTTGGAGAGCTGAAAGTCCACGCACATTTTGGATGCGTCGGCGATGGAAAACAGGTTCATCCCCTCCTGCGCCATGGTTCCCGCTGTGATCTCCGAAACTGTCACGATCCCGTCAAATTCGGCGGTGATTCCTGCCTTTGCCTGAGACAGGGCGTCGGCTGACTGTGATAACGTGAGCCTTGCCGCCTGGGAGGAGGACTGAATCCCCTGTTTTTCCGCCTCCGTTAATACTGCCGCTTCTCCGGCTTCTTTTTTAGCTTTTTCTTCCGCCACACTGCTCTGGAGATCCTCCATCCGAGTCTGCGCCGCGGCAAGCTGGTTTTCCAGCTCCCCCGCCTTTTCGGAATCTGCGGCACAGGCCTTTAATTCCGCTTCTTTTTGCTGTTGTTCCCTGGTGAGAGCCGCCAGCTCTTTTTTCTGTTCTTTGGTTGGATTTTCCACACCGGAGAGTTCCTCAATACTTTTGTTCAGTTCGGTGATCTCTTTTTCTAATTCCGCCGCCTCTGCCGCCGCGTTCTGACTGCCTGTCATCTGGCTGTTTAAGTCTGCGATCTGCGCGTTTAAGACGTCGATCTGTCCCTGTAAAGACTGAATTGCCGCGTCCGCCTCTGCTGCCTCTGCGCTTCCTTTGGCGCTCATTTCCAGGGATTTTTCATTGACTGCATTTTCCGCCTTGGACTGCAGTTGTGAAATGGTATAGCTTTTTTCCAGAGAAGCGGTGTCAAAAGTCAGCAGGAAATCTCCCTTTTTCACTGTGTCTCCCACCTGTAAACTGACGTCGCTTACCTTTGCCGTGACCGGGGAGGAATAGGAACGGACCTCTTCGCATTCTATGGTTCCGCTGGTCTCTAAGGCTGCTTTAATATCGGCTTTTACCGCCTTTGCCGTCTCCACCTCCTGTACGACTTCTCCCTGGCTTCCTCTGCTCATCCCCACTGCCAAAAACAGAATTAAGATTACCGCGATGGGCAGGATGATCTTCCATTTTTTTCTATTTTTCTTTTTCTCCCGGTTCATTGATTCCTCCTCCTATTTGCATGTTTTTCTATCTTTGATTGTTCCTTTTATTTTATATTTCGTATCTTTTGGGATCCATTCCTCCAGATTTTTTATACTGCTTCCCTCTGTCCGCTGTCCGACTCGATCTGACCGTCCATGATTCGGATGATGCGGTTCGCCGACTGTGCAATCTTATCATCATGCGTAATTAAGATCACCGTCCGTCCTTCCCCATGCAGTTTTTGCAGAATGTCCATGATCTCCCGGCTGGATTTGGAATCCAGATTTCCGGTGGGCTCATCCGCCAGAATCAGAGGCGGCGCCGCCGCCAATGCCCTGGCGATGGCGACACGCTGCTGTTGTCCTCCTGACATCTCCGATGGCTTATGGTCCATACGCTGTTCTAAGCCGACTTTAATTAAGGATTCCTCGGAAAGTCTTCTTCGTTCCGCCGCCGGCACATTCCGATAGATGAGAGGCAGCTCCACATTTTCC
Source organism: uncultured Lachnospiraceae bacterium (assembly GCA_958428365.1). Classification (GTDB taxonomy): domain Bacteria; phylum Bacillota; class Clostridia; order Lachnospirales; family Lachnospiraceae; genus Maccoyibacter. The sequence goes on from CAUAFT010000009.1 coordinate 49,390, forward strand.
AATGCCGTAAGGTTGGGAATCAGATTGAATCCCTGAAAAATGAATCCGATCTCCTGGTTGCGGATCTCTGATAATTCATCATCGCTCAGAGCAGATACATCCCTGCCGTTTAAAAAATAGTGGCCGGAGGTGGGAACATCCAGGCAGCCGAGCATATTCATAAAGGTGGATTTGCCGGAGCCGGACTGTCCGATGATGGCTACGAACTCTCCCGTGCCGATATCCAGGGATACATCGTCCAGCGCCCGGACTTCATTTTCACCCGGATTATAGATTTTCTTTAAATTCCTGACTTTAATTAACGATTCCACGACTTCCTCCTTCTTGTATTACTGTATTATTTGTATAATACAGTAATACATTTCTTTTATTTTGTCAATCATTATAAACATGATATCTTGGATTTCTCTATAAATTCCCTATCTGAATTACTACCCTGTCCTAATTTCTATAACGAAAAAGAGATGGAAATTTCTTCAAAAAGCATCGCATTTCTGGCAATAAGCATTATATTTCCGGCAAAAAACAAAGGATTTTCTCAGTAACGAAAAAAGGATTTTTTATCCTGACGTACAATACTTTTCAGGATAGAAAATCCTCTTTTTAATTTCATTCTCTTTCCATGACTACAGGCGGACATCTATCGGTGTGTATCCCACCTGCTGCGTTATGGTCTGTCCGGCTTCTGCTGCCGGAGTTTCTGCTGCTGCGGAGGCTTCTGTATCCACAGTCTCCGTCTCCTCTGTATTTTCTGCCGCGCCATTTGCCTTTTCCTGTGTTTGATCCGTTTGATCCTTCTTTGTCTCGGTAGTTTCCTCCTTGCTGTCTGCCTTTGCTGCTTCCTCCATAACTTTACCTGCATTAGCAAGTGTCGACACCTGCGCCGCTGTCGCTGACTGTGCTTTTACCTGTAGATCAGCCAGTTCTTCCTTTTTCTTCTCTGTACTTATTCCTCTGCCGCTATCCGTCTTTATCTCAGACTCCAGCACTCCTGCTCTGCCTTCCATCTGCGCAGCCACACTGCCCTGTACTTTTGCCTGTTTCATGGAAGAATCTGCGGAAATCATCGCCTGCATGCTTGCCTGTGACAGCCCGCTTCCTTTGTTTCCTGATTTTGCCGCTTTTCTGCTTCCGCCAAGCATATCATCCATTGAAGAACCTTTTGCCTGTTGTTTCTCTCTGCGCTGCTCTACTTGATGCTGCCTTAACTGCATATTCAAGTCGCTGATCTCCTGCTGGATCTCCTGCCGCTTCTTCATTTTTTCCTCTAATGACATCTCCTCATTGGAAGAAAGCTCCTGCAACTGCTTTTGTGCGTTCGCTATCTGATTCTGAATATTCCGGCTGTAAGAATCCACCGCCTGATTCATTCCCATCTGTCCTGCCTGTGAATTTGCTCCACTAATACCATTCACTGTCATTTTACATTCCTCCCTGACGAAATATATTTGAAAGCCGTTTCCATAAAATTCTTTCTGATGCAAAAATTATGACATCAAAATTTTTACATTGGCTTTCTTATTTTTTCTTTCGTCATTTTTATCTTCATAATGAAGCAGAATGCCATAAAACGGCGGTTTTCTGTTGTGAACCCAAAAAGACCCCTTATGCGGACTGATTTTTTGTCCTGCATAAGAGGTGTCGTTTACTCCATCATCAGCATAATGCTGAGAACAAATTCTTCATTTTTTATAGCAAACTCTATATCTCCAAAATATTTCTCTGCTATCTTGCGGATGTTATTCAATCCGTATCCATGACCGTCTGTCTTCCCTTTCGTCGTTACCGGAAATCCACTTTCCGTATCCCATTGCAGATTTCCTGCAAAGCTGTTGCTGATCTCTATCATATAGGCGTTGTTCCTGCGGTAGGAGAGAATCGAAATATGCAGTTTCCCACTGCCTCCTGCATTTTCAACGGCATTCTGCAGCGCATTGTTTAATATTACACTGACATCAAATGCATTGATATTAGAGCCTGTGGGATAATGAAAATCACACTGAAATCGGATATTCTTTTTTTCCGCTTCTGTTTTCCATTCCCGCAGGATCACATCCGTTACAGGATTCCCGCTTTTTACCTCACCCGCCGTTTCAATCAGAGTCTCCTTTAACGCCTTTGCATAATCTCTTGCTTCCCTTGTTTCATTCCCTGCATAAAGTCTTTCCAACGTAAGGACATGGTTTGTCATATCATGCTTCATACTTCGGATATCCTGATACAGATTTTCCACCTGTTCAATATGCCGCTTGAGATTATCTATCTGCACGGAAAGCATCTGATTTGCTGACTTTTCCTCCTGCGCCGCTTTGATATTCTGATAGAGCATGATCAAAATCACAACCACCATTACCGCTACTGAGCAGTAAACCAGCAGCAGCATATCATACGTCTTCGGCGGTTTTCCATTCTCCTGTATATAAAAATTGCGATAATAGCGTATGATTTTATATCCCACTGCTCCCAGAAGCGACGGAATCACCAGCATAAACAGTTCCCGCTTTGACATCTGCTCCTGTTTACACACATAACTTTTTGTGATACAGCAGACGGCCCCGGCTGTGATCACAAGCACCATAACCAGATAAAATGCACAGACTCCCACATAAACTATAAACTGCATGAACATCGGAGGATCCCCCTGATACCACATGGTATTTTCCACCAGATCATACAGTTTATCATACAGAAGCTCCCCCATTGCAGCGGTAAACCAGTGTAAGGAAAAAAAGGTGATTGCAAGAAAAGCCTTCTGGGGGTAATTCCTCCGTTCCAGCCCGCACATCACCAAAAACGCCGCAAGACTTCCCAATGCATATGCCATAAACGCATCACAGGAAACCGGCATGACATAGAGCATGAACATGGTCAGAAAATAGGTTACTCCTGTTGCCAATACCGCCTTTTCACTCTGTAAAAACGGCTTTACAAGCCTGTAAAGACAGTATCCTGCAATACATAGTTCGAGGACTGAAACCATCTGCGTGAAGCTATTCCAGTCAGCCAGATCGGTCATCTCATGCCCGCCCCTTCCTTTGGTTATATCTTAAATAGCTTTTCACAAATTCCTGATAATTCTGTTTTGCCATAAGCGCCCGCCCTTTTTTCATATAAATGGTTGTGGCATCATATTTCCTGATAAAATCAAAATTCACAAGGTACGCCCTATGGGGACGGTAAAAACCTTCTCCTGCCTTCTTCTCAAGGTCTTTCAGTCTTCCATAATATTCTATATCTGAATCCATGGTGTGTATCATCACTTTCCGGTCAAACACTTCCGCATATACAATGTCCTGGAAATTTACAATAGTATGCTTGCCCCCTGTGGTTATAACCAGACTTGGTACGTCTTTTGTGCTTTCAAATTCCTTATTTTTTCTATCCTCTAACTGTCCTGCCGCGTTTCTTAATACTTCCTCAAATTTTATATCATCAAAGGGCTTCACCAGATAATGAAACGCTCCCACGTCAAATGCCTGGAACACATAATCCTCCAAAGCTGTCACAAAAATGAGAATTGTATTTTTATGATTCCTGCGAAATTCTCTGGCTGTTTCCATTCCACTTTTTCCTGCCATCCGAATATCCAGCAACAGAATATCCGGCTGGCTGTTTGATACAAGCAGCTCCTCACCAGACAGATAGCATGACAGCTCCGCCTGCGGATAAAGCCTTCGTACTTTTTCCGCAAGCATATCTCTGATCTCTTTCTCATCGTCACATATTGCAATCAGCATAACTTCACTTCCTTAATCTCAGTTCTTTTTTATATATCGGAGCGCTGCCACCGTCACGATAAGAATATGCTGTGAAACAGACTTTTTTTGCTGTAAAATATCAAATATTAAATTATCTTCTGCCTATTGCCTCTTTCTTTTCCAGCCTTTAGTGATGGAACAGACGGATTCCTGTAAATGCCATCGCCATTCCGTATTTATTGCAGGTCTCAATGACATTGTCATCACGGATGGAGCCGCCCGGCTCTGCCACATACTTCACGCCGCTCTTATGGGCGCGCTCAATATTGTCGCCAAACGGAAAGAAGGCGTCGGAACCAAGCGCTACGCCGCTCATCTGATCCAGCCATGCACGTTTTTCCTCACGGGTAAATACCTCCGGTTTCACCTTGAAGATCTTCTCCCAGGCGCCGTCTGCCAAAACGTCCATATAATCCTCACCAATGTAGAGGTCGATGGAATTGTCACGGTCTGCTCTTCCGATCCCGTCCACGAACTGTAAGCCCAGAACCTTCGGAGACTGGCGCAGCCACCAGTTGTCGGCTTTCTGTCCTGCAAGACGGGTACAATGGATTCTGGACTGCTGGCCTGCACCGATACCAATTGCCTGTCCTCCCTTTGCGTAGCATACGGAATTGGACTGGGTGTATTTTAAGGTTATCATGGAGATTGCCAGGTCAATTTTTGCAGAATCCGGGATCTCCTTATTCTCTGTCACAATATTAGAGAAAAATTCGTCGTCGATCTTCAACTCATTTCTGCCCTGCTCAAAAGTGATGCCGAAGACTTCTTTTCGCTCTAATTCCTTTGGAACGTAGTTCGGATCGATCTCAATGACGTTGTAATTGCCTTTTTTCTTTGCTTTTAAGATCTCAAGGGCTTCCGGCTCATAGCCCGGTGCAATGACTCCGTCGGATACCTCTCTTTTGATAATCATTGCCGTTGCCACATCGCAGACGTCGGAGAGGGAGATGAAGTCTCCAAAAGAGGACATACGATCCGCACCTCTGGCTCTGGCATAAGCATTTGCCAACGGTGTGAACTCCACATCCATATCATCCACCCAGTAGATCTTTTTCTCCACATCCGTCATCGGGAGTCCCACTGCGGCGCCTGCTGGAGATACATGCTTGAAGGAGGTTGCCGCCGGGAGTCCTGTTGCTTTTTTCAGCTCACTGACTAACTGCCAGCCGTTAAAGGCATCTAAGAAGTTGATATATCCCGGTTTTCCGTTTAATACCTTGATCGGAAGCTCGCCCTCCTCCATGTAGATGCGGGATGGTTTCTGATTCGGGTTACAGCCGTATTTTAACTCTAATTCTTTCATAGTCTCTCCTTTATTTACGATTTCTGCTTCTATTTCTGGTTTTTATTTACGATCTTAGTCTCATAGGTTCCGGTGGCAATGTCAATATATCTCACGAAAAGAGATACCTTATTGTCCTCGTTCAGGCTGTTCCAGAGGGTATCTGTGAACTCCTGCATATCATCGGGAATTGCGATCAGCTCCGGTTCTCCCTCGAAGCTTGGAAGCGGGCTGCCGTCTCCCATATAGGTATGAATAAAATGTCCCTCTCCCGCTGCCGGATTCTCATAGGCAAAGGTATAACGGTTGCAGGAATCCGGATTGCCGTTGTTGCTCTTTAAGATGGACATGGCATAGTTATAGCTTCCGTTGTCCACATGCATAATACCGGAGATACGAGGGGTATAATTCGGTGCATCCGGCTCAAATTCTCTGGTGCGCAGAGCCTGCTCGAAGGTCTGCTGCTTGTCCATCAGCTCATAGATGGTATCGGTCTGATCTCCGTTGGTGACGATGGTCTTATTGCCAAGAACGCGGACCGGAGCATAGATGATGAGGCTCGGATCGCTTAACTTGGATGGATCGAAGGCTTCCGTGCGGATTCCCTCTCCCTCTGTCACAAAGACACGGTTACGGCTGTTCTCGCTTCTTCCCATAATGAAGTAGGCGGTTACCGCGTATTTTCCATTGGCTGATTTTCCAATGATGATTCCCCGTCCCGGATAGGAATTGTTCTGTAATTCCTGTTCGATTGATTTCATTTTCATAGATGGTTTCTCCTTGTTCTAATATGCTTATTGTTGTGTATGTATTGCATAAGATTTCCGGTGAATGACTGTCAGAATGTCTTATATCCTATATCACAGAAAATCTTTAATTTCTAACAGAGTATCCGCCATCCCATAGATCATAGGCTTCACTTCCTCTGTTGGAGGCGCCAGATCGGGCACCATGACCACGCGCATCCCTGCCCCATAAGCAGATCTTACGCCGTTGTCCGAGTCCTCCACTGCCAGACAGCGCTCCGGCTGTTTTTTGATCTGACGGCAGGCTTCCAGGTAGACATCCGGCATGGGCTTACCGTTTGGCACATTGGAGACGCTGATAATTTTATCAAATTTTTCGTAAATATGGATCTCTTTTAAATAACTTTCTGCGCGCTCAATATCGGTTGCCGTTGCCACGGCGATACGGTATTTGTTTTCACGCAGATAATTCAGGATCTCATCGGCTCCCGGCTTTTTCTCGATTCCCTGTTCCTTTAAGAGGTTTGCGAACCGTTCCTTTCGGGTACGGTGGAAATAGTCGAAGTCAAAATCTTCGCCATAGAGTTCCCTTAGCCTTGGCTTTGAAAACTTGCGGTTCAGGCTTCGCAGGGAGAGGATGACTTCCCAGGGAATGTCATATCCCATCTCCTTTGCAACCTCCACGCCCAGACGGACGTAATATTTTTCCGTATCGATCAGGGTGCCGTCCAGATCAAAGATCACGGCTTCTATCTGTCGTCTCATTTCTCGTTCCATCATTAATTCTTAAAGCTGTGGATTGGCGCAGGGATTCTGCCGCCACGGTTTACAAAAGCGTCGCAGGAATAATTGTTTACCGGCATGATTGGAGCGTAGCCCAAAAGTCCGCCAAATTCTACGGTCTCTCCTACTCCCTTTCCGATCACCGGGATAATGCGGACTGCGGTGGTCTTCTGATTGATCATGCCGATCGCCATCTCATCTGCGATGATACCGGAGATGGTGGTTGCCTTGGTGTCTCCCGGAATGGCGATCATATCCAGACCTACGGAGCAGACACAGGTCATTGCCTCCAGTTTTTCCAGAGATAAGGCTCCTGCGCTCACCGCGTCGATCATTCCCTGATCTTCGCTGACCGGGATGAAGGCTCCGCTTAAACCACCCACATAGGAGGACGCCATAACGCCGCCTTTTTTCACCTGATCGTTCAGGAGAGCGAGAGCTGCCGTGGTTCCCGGAGCGCCTGCGTATTCCACGCCGATCTCTTCTAAGATCCCTGCTACGGAGTCGCCGATGGCAGGGGTCGGAGCCAGGGACAGGTCGATGATCCCGAATGGGATGCCCAGCTTTCTGGAAGCCTCCTGCGCAACCAGTTGTCCCACGCGGGTGACTTTGAAAGCTGTCTTTTTGATGGTCTCGCATAATACCTCAAAGTTCTCGCCGCGCACCTGTTCCAGCGCAGTCTTTACCACACCCGGACCGGAAACGCCCACGTTGATGATGGCATCTTCCTCTGTAACACCGTGGAAGGCGCCCGCCATAAACGGGTTGTCATCCGGCGCATTGCAGAGAACCACTAATTTGGCGCAGCCTAAAGAATCGTTCTCTTTGGTGTATTCTGCCGCTTCTAAAATAATCTCACCCATTAATTTTACCGCATCCATGTTGATTCCGGTCTTGGTAGAACCCACATTGACGGAGCTGCAGATAAATTCTGTCTCGGCAAGAGCTTTTGGAATGGAGCGGATCAACAGCTCGTCGCTTTTGGTCATTCCCTTGGATACCAGGGCGGAATAGCCTCCGATGAAGTTCACGCCGACAGCCCTGGCTGCGTCATCCAGGGTCTTTGCAATGGTGACATAATCCTCCGGGGTCTTGCAGGCTGCCGCTCCCACCAGGGAGATCGGAGTGATGGAGATACGCTTATTGACGATTGGAATACAGTATTTATTCTCAATCTCCTTTCCCACCTTTACCAGATCCTTTGCCACCGTTGTGATCTTATGATAGATATTTTCGTTGACTTTTTTCAGATCCGTATCCACGCAATCCAGCAGATTGATTCCCAGCGTGATGGTGCGCACGTCCAGGTTCTCATGCTCGATCATCTTATTTGTCTCATTTACTTCCCAAATGTTAATCATGACTGTCTCCTTAGATTCTGTGCATTTTCTCAAATATTTCTTCTCTCTGGCATTTGATATCCACACCGATCTCCTCGCCGATCTGTGCCAGCTCCTTTGAAATATCTGCAAATGGTTTCTCTGTTCCGGCCAAGTCCACGATCATCATCATATTGAAAAATCCCTGTACGATGGTCTGGGAAATATCCATGACATTCACACGGTTGTTTGCAAGATAAGTACATACCTTGGCAATGATTCCCACCGTATCTTTTCCCACTACTGTAATAATCGTCTTGTTTGCTGCTGTTTCCATCTCTTCTTTCCTTTCCTGATATCAGTTCCTGTTCTTATCACTCGCAATGCTTTTATGCAAAAATCTATTTTATATCCCGCTGCCCGTTATACCGCAAGCATCGGCATTGCTTCACTGCGTTTTGCCACATAGATCGGGAAATCGTTTCCCTTGTATGGATTTTCTCCCAGAGTCACTTCCTGGCGAACGGTCTCGTATGCCAGCTCCTCATAGTTATTTTCCCTGCTCAGATGTCCCAGGATCACCGCCTTCATGTCATCATGGAGCAGTTCTCCCAGAAGCTGACCTGACAGCTCATTGGAGAGATGCCCTTTTTCTCCCAGGATCCTCCGTTTCAGAGGATAGGGATAACTTCCCACCTCCAGCATATGTACATCATGGTTTGCCTCCAGAAGCAGGATATCCAATCCCTTTAGATTCTCCACAATGTAATCATCATATTTTCCAAGATCGGTAATGATCCCGATCTTCTGATTCTCCGCCTTTAAAATATATGCCACAGGATCCGCCGCATCGTGGGAGGTACGGATCGGATGTACGATCAGCTCTCCGATCGCCACGTCCACATCCGGTTCGATGACATGAAAAAGAGACGGATCGATCTTTCCCACGGAGGAGGTGGCTGCGATGGCCTCCAGGGTTCCTCTGGTCCCATAGATGGGCAGTCCGTATCTTCTGGCGATCACCCCCAGACCGCTGATGTGGTCGGAGTGCTCATGGGTGACCAGGATTCCCTCCATCTCGTTGGTTTTGAGTCCCACGGAATTCAGCCCCGCTTCGATTCTCTTGCCACTGATGCCCACATCGATCATCAGATGGCAGTTCTGTGTTCCGGCGCAGATGCAATTCCCGCTGCTGCCGCTTGCTATACTACATATCTCCATCGTTCTTCTCTTCCCAATAAATATCTATTACATCGCCATTTTTTAAAACAGCCGTGTATTCCGCATTCTCACCGTTCAAAAGCGTCACAATGCTGCGTCCTCTCGAATCGTTCAGGTTAAATTCAATATAATCGAATACATCCACATAGATGTAATCCTTTTTCCCGCTCATGGTGATGGGTTCCTTATTCACCGTTACCTGTACAACGGTTTCCTTCGGTTCCTCCGGGGCTTCCGCTGAAACCTCCGGTTCCGCACCGTCTGTTACGGCTCCCTGCTCCCCTGACGGATTTGAATCTCCCGGTTTCTCCAATGAATCCGCAGCTTTCGACTCATCCTCTGTCTGCTCTGTGTCAGCTGTTTTTACCGTTCCATCCGTTGTATCGCCGCTCTCTGCTGCCTGGGTCATATCGTCAATATGGGTTCTGGTCTCCAACACCGTCCACTCCACGGCAAAGTTCTCATAGACAAGGGTCGCCATATCGGCATCCCGGTTGTTGACTAAGATCTCCCTGTCCGTATCCAGCTCCACGTCCATAAATTCGATCAACTGTCCCACGGTGTAATAGCTTCTGGTCTCAATGACGTCTCCCTCCTGGATCCGGTAGGACGGCGGTTCCAGGATCCCGTTGACCTCCACAAACCGCGGGCATACCACGGTTTTGCGGTTGACCTCGAATACAATGGTGGATTCCGTATACTCTTCTAACTGCTCAATGGTACCGGAAGCGTCCTCCCCCACGGTGGAGGACTCAATGACGATCTCACAGTTTGGCTCCAGCGGCGTATTGATATTGACCACTTTTCCATTCATCTTCACCACCGCCGATTCCCCGCTCTGTCCTCTTAAAATACGGGGTCTGCCGTTGACGGTAAAGTTGATCTCCTTTCCCCGTCTTGGGAAAAGCTGATCGTTTGGAAAGCCCGCCTGCATAGCCGCATCCACAACGGTCAGTTTGTTATTGTCATAGAGCTTCATCCGCTCTCCGTTAAAGCGGATCATAATGAAGTTATTTTTCTGGTCATAGTAATTCAGACAGATTCCGATCGGTGTTACAAGAAGCGGATCCTTCTGGATATCGGTCTGCTCAAAATGAACTTCCTGCAACACCTCCTCGCCCCGAAGCGCCACACGCTCATAAGGCAGTTCCAGTTTATCCGCAAGCATTTCGGTAAATCCGTGGATCTTGCCGCCGCCCCCTACCACAAAGGTAGCGCTGACGGATTTGTCGCCGTTTAACTCCTTGATCTTCTCCGCAATGGAAGTGGTGATCCGGTCCACCAGTTCCTCTGTCAGATCCCATACCTCCTCTGCCGGTATGGTGTGGGAAATGCTCATGATATCCTTAAAGGTAATCTCCTCTTCCGTTCCCGAACTCAATTTAATATACTCTGCGGTCTTAAAATCGATCAGATAATGCTGGACTAACATCTCCGTGATCTCATCCCCCGCAAAGGGAATCATGCCGTAGGCGATAATGCTTCCGTCTCTCGTGATGGAAATATCGGAGGTTCCCGCCCCCACGTCCACCAGGGCGATATTCAGCATACGGAACGCCTCCGGGATCGCCACGTTAATGGCGGCGATAGGCTCCAAGGTCATATTGGCGACCTCCAGCCCAGCCAGATTACATGCGGAATAGAGTCCGTCCACCACGTCCTCCGGTAAAAATGTCACAATAATATCCTCGGAGATCTTCTCCGCCTTATGTCCTTCCAGATTCGTGAAAATATCGTCGTTCAGATAATATTTCATGACGGAATAGCCAACACAATAGAATTTGAACTTGGTATCGTTTTCCTCTTTCAGAATACCGGAGGCTTTTTCGATCCCCAGAAGGTCCAGCGTGTGGACGTCCTCTCCGGTGACCACCGTCTCCTCCGCGTATTCATATTCCACCGTGGTGGTCACAGTCTTTAAGACACGACCCGCCGCCGCAATACAGACTTCCGTCAGAGGCGCGCCGATCTGCTCCTCCAACTGCTGCTTCACCGCCTCAATGGTCTTTCCCACGCGCCCAATGTCATGGATCTGTCCATCCAGCATGGAACGGGTCTCATGCTCCTTTATGTACTGGGCGACCACGATGAACTCATTTCCCTCTTTGTAACCTACCGTTCCCACAACGTTTCTGGTTCCGATATCCAGTCCAAATACCAATGGTTCCATCCTATTTCTCCTCGTCAAATATTTTTACAAGCTGCAAAAAAGTATCTTCCACGCTTCCATTGTTATCTATGATCTTCTCACAATGTCTGCGGTATTCCTCCTCCGTAAGCTGGCTTTTGAATATCCCGTCTATTTTTTCATCGGAATATCCTCGGTTTTCCCGAAGCCTCCTGCGTCTGTGTTCCTCACTGGTATAAATATACCATAACTCGTCACAGATTTCATCATAATGCTCTTCGATCAAAAGCGCAGCCTCCAAGATCAGATAATCCAATCCGCCCTTCTCCAGCTCCTTTTGATAGGTCTCAAGCACATATTCCTTTACCGCCGGATGAACGATCCCATTCATCCGCTCTCTTTTCGCCTCATCCCCGAAGATGACCTCCGCCATCTTCATGCGGTCCAGACTCCCGTCCGGTAAAAAAATATCTTCTTTTTCAAACGTCTTTTTTATTGTATCATAACATTTCGTTCCCGGCATCATCAAATCGTGGGCAATTTCATCGGCAAGCATGACTTTTGCATTGTAATTTTTCCCAATGTAGTCAAGGATTGCCGATTTTCCCGCTCCCACGCCGCCTGTAATTCCTATAAATCTCATTATTTTGCCTCGTACCAGTTCTTTCCTGTATGACTGTCGATCTCCAGCTCCACGGCAAGGTCTGCCGCTCCCTTCATCTCCTCTTCCAGGATCCGGTTCACCTGCTCTACTTCATCCTCTGCCGTCTCCACCAATAATTCATCGTGAACCTGTAACAGAAGTCTGGATCTAAGCCCCTCTTCCTTTAAGCGGTCATGGACACGGATCATAGCGATCTTAATGATATCTGCAGCCGTTCCCTGAATCGGAGCATTCATGGCGATCCGTTCGCCAAAAGACCGCTGCATGAAGTTAGAAGAGGAGATCTCCGGAATGGGCCGCCTTCTGCCAAACATGGTCAGGGTATATCCGTCTTTTTTTGCCTTCTCCACCGCTCCATCCAAAAATTCCTTGATCTTGGGATAGGACTCAAAATACCGCTCGATATATTCCTGGGCTTCCTTCTTGCTGATGCTCAGATCCTGGCTTAAACCGAAGGAGCTGATTCCATAGACAATTCCAAAGTTCACCGCCTTGGCATTTCTTCTCTGTAACGGAGTCACTTCCTCAAAAGGCGTATGGAACACCTGGGACGCCGTCATCCTGTGAATATCCTGGGCTTCCCGGTATGCCTGGATCAGGCTTTCATCCCCCGACATATGGGCTAAGATACGAAGCTCGATCTGGGAGTAATCCGCATCCACGAACACGAATCCCTCTTTTGGCAAAAATACCTTGCGGATCAGCCGTCCCAGCTCCATACGGATCGGGATATTCTGTAAATTCGGATCGGTACTGCTGAGTCTGCCTGTGGCGGTGACGGTCTGCTGGAAATTGGTGTGGATCCTGCCGTCCTCCTCAATAAAATTAGCAAGCCCGTCCGCATAGGTGGATTTTAGCTTGGAAAGCTGACGGTATTCTAAGATCTTGGAGACAAGAGGATATTCTCCCGCCAGTTTTTCTAAGACGTCCGCCGCTGTGGAGTATCCGGTCTTTGTCTTTTTTCCATAGGGCATCTGCAGTTTTTCAAATAAGATCTGTCCCAACTGCTTTGGGGAATTGATGTTGAAGGTCTCACCCGCTCCTTCATAGATTTCTTTTTCCAACACCTCTATCTGGGATGCAAGTTCTTCACCGTAGATCTGCAGTTCCCCGGCATCCACATGGACTCCCTCTTTTTCCATATCCGACAGGGTATAGACCAACGGAAGCTCGATCTCATCATAGAGCTTCTTCATCTCGTTTTTTTCCAGTTCGGATATCAGAGTTTCCCTTGTCTTCCACGGGATATAGGCCAGATAGCAGACGTATTTCAGGAAATTCTCCGGCTGATCCAGCGCCGCCGCCAATGGCTTTTCTTTCCCCAGCAGATCCTTTCCGGATGGGATCATCAAATTTGCGTAATCCTTCGCCAGATCCTCATAGGGATATTCATTCTTCAACGGATTCAGCAGGTAGGCTGCAAGGGAAGCGTCAAAAAGATGGTTTCCTTCTTCCAAAGGAAGCGTCTTTAAAGTCTCCTTCAAATCCATCACCGCCGTCCCGTTTCTACCCGATACCCCGGATATCGCGTCCGATATCCCTGCCAGAAGCTCTTCCTCTTCAGGCGCCTGACTTCCCCCGGTTCCCGGTTCTGTCGAAAGATAATAGATATCCTCCTCGGAAAAGGCGAGGGCGATCCCGGCAATTTTCTGTTCCATTTTCGGCACTTCAAAAAGACTTAACTGTTCCTCCTGTTTTCTCTCTCCCGGAAGAACGTATAAACCAAGGCTCTCTGCCTTCGCCGCCTTCTTTAAGATCTCCTGCGCCTTCTTCTTCTCCTTTACCCAGGTGAAGTGCTCCTCCGCCTGATTCTTCGGAGCCTCCACGTCAAATCTGGTCAGAATACTCTTTAATTCCAGTCTCTTGCAGAGCAGATAGGCTTCCTCTGTAAAAAGATCCTCCACTTTGGAGTCCTCCAGAGAATAGGCAATGGGAGCGTCAATATCAATGGTTGCCAGTTCCTTACTCATCTGCGCCATGTCGTAATGGTTTTTCAGGTTCTCCTTCGCACGGTTAGGCTTGATCTCCTCCACATGCTCATAGGCATTCTCAATACTTCCATAGGAGACGATCAGCGCTGTCGCCGTCTTCTCCCCGATGCCCGGAACTCCCGGAATATTGTCGGAGCTGTCTCCCATCAACGCCTTGACATCGATAAACTCAGTGGGGGTAACCTGATACTTCTCCTTCACATCCGCCGCCAGATAATCCTCGATCTCAGTTCCCGTCCGCTTCGTCTTGGGAATACGGATCTTGATGTGGTCGCTGGCTAACTGTAAGAGATCCCGGTCTCCCGATACCACGGAGACCTCCAACCCCTGCGCCTCGCTTTTTTTCGCAATGGTTCCCAACAGATCGTCCGCCTCATAGCCCTCTTTTTCCACAATAGTAACCCCCATTGCCGTGAGCATCTCCTTCATCAGCGGCACCTGTTCCCGAAGCTCTTCTGCCATAGGTTTTCTGGTTCCCTTATAGTCCGCATACATCTTATGGCGGAAAGTCGGTGCATGGACGTCAAAGGCAACGGTCAGATAATCCGGCTTTTCCTCGTCTAAGATTTTGAATAGGATATTTAAAAATCCATAGACCGCATTGGTATGCACTCCCTCAGAATTTGTCAGATCCGGGATTCCGAAAAACGCCCGGTTCAATATGCTGTGTCCATCCACTAATACTAACTTTCCGTCCATAATGCTCTCTTTCTAACTCCTGGTCAGAGTCTTTTTACCTGATTTCTATTGTCATCACATACTCTTCCCGTTCTTCTGGCGTTTCACTGTTCCTTAGATCGGTCTGGTGTAATGTGCCAGCCATGCCTGCTCCTCTTTGTTCAGGAACGGCGATATTTTTTCATAGACCATCTTATGATAATCGTTTAATTCTTTCCGCTCCTTCGAGGTCATCTCCTCCGGCAGGATGGCGTCTAAGTCGATTGGCACATAGGTGATATTCTCAAACTTCATAAACTGACCGTACTCGTTCTTCTCGTCTTTGACGCAGATCAGCTCATTTTCCGTGCGGATACCGTATTTTCCTTCGATGTAGACTCCCGGTTCATCGGTGGTGACCATTCCGGCCTCCAGACGTCCGCTGTCGTTTCTCTCCTGTACGATCTTCCAGCGGAATCCGTTGGGTCCTTCATGGACGTTCAGGATATGTCCCACACCGTGTCCGGTTCCGCAGCGGTAGTCGATTCCCAGATCCCAAAGCGGACCCCTCGCCAGAATATCCAGATTGATACCGCAGCATCCATATAAGAACTTCGCATTCGCCAGATTCAAATTGGAGCGGCACACCGCCGTAAAATGCAGCTTCTCTTCCTTCGTCAGAGGTCCCAGCGCAAAGGTTCTTGTAATATCCGTCGTGCCCTCCAGATAATGACCTCCGGAATCCACAAGTAAAAATCCCTCCGGCTTTAAGACCGCATTGCTCTCTTGTGTGGCAGAATAATGCATCATCGCCCCGTTGGGACCATAAGCACTGATCGTATCAAAGCTCAGATCCAGGAAATGCTCCTGTTCCCGCCTGCGTTCTTCCAGATAATCGGAGGCGGAAATCTCCGTAATCTCCTCTTTTCCGATATTCGTCTTTAACCAGTACATGAACTTCGTAACTGCCACCGCATCTTTTAGATGTGCAATTCTCGTATTTTTCAGTTCCGTCTCGTTCTTAACCGCCTTCAACAGCTCACTTGGATTTGGTCTGTCTATGATTTCGGCTTGTTTCCTTACACACTCCGCAATCCGGTAATTGGTCTCTGCCATGCTGACCATAACTTTTACCCCGGAAAGTCCCTGTGCATAATCATAAATCTCTTCATAAGGACGGGTCGTGACGCCACTCTCTTTCAAATGTGCCAGAACACTCTCATCTAGGATCTTCTCATTGACAAAAAGGATCACTTCTTTTTCTTCCACACTTAAAAAGGACAAAAATACCGGCACATGGTCGATATCTCCTCCCCGCAGATTCAAAAGCCATGCAATATCATAAAGACTCGAAAGAATGTGAACATCCGCCCCCTCTTCCTTCATCTTCTCTCTGACATCCGCAATCTTCTCTGCCGCTGTTCTCCCCGCATAGGATTCCTCCAAAACCCAGGTCTTATGTGCCGGAAGCTCTGGTCTTTCCTTCCAAATCAATCCAACCAGGTCCTCTTTCACATAGAGGGACGCATTTTTCTCCTCCGCCATCCTGGCATAGGCATCTCCACTTTTTGCATCCATCACCCTGCCGTCAAAGCCAACACATCCCCCCTCATTCAACTTGGATTTCACATACTCTTCTACCTTCGGAACGCCCTCTTCTCCCATCTTAAAGAGCTTCACGGTACTGCCCTCAAGCTGTGCCGCCGCCTGGATAAAATAACGTCCATCCGTCCAAAGCCCTGCTTCCTTAAGGGTAATCACCGCCGTCCCCGCAGACCCGGTAAACCCCGTCATATACTTTCTCGCCTTAAAATACTCTCCCACATACTCAGACTGATGAAAATCACTGGTTGGAACAATATAAATATCAATTCCCCGCTTCTCCATCTCAGCCCGCAATGCCTTTAATCTTTCCTGTATCATTCTTCCTCATCCACCATTTCAAAAAATTTCGTATCCAACTCCGGATAACTCCTCTTCAAAGAAATCGGTTTTCCAGCCGCGCTCAAAAAACAATGCTCACTCTTCGCCAAAGTCCGCAGCTCCCCGGTCTCCTTATCCGTCATCCGATACTGTATCGTCATCTTCACTCCATCATAATGAGAAATCTTCGTCTCAATCACCACCGTATCATGAAACCGAACCATACTCTTATACTGGCACTCAAGCGAAATCACCGGGCTGACGATCTCCGCTTCCTCCAACTGCTTATAACTATAGCCCATCTGCTCCATCAAATCCATTCTCGCCTCTTCCATCCAGCGAATATAATTCGAATGATGGATAATCCCCATCTGATCCGTCTCATAATACTTCGCCTCATGTTCATAAAGCCTGATCTTCTTTTTCTTCAGTTGTTCGTAGGGTGCAATTCTTGTATCCTGCATAATCTTGCCTCCTTCTTATTCTCCGCAGAGCACAACCTCATGTCCTGCATTTATATCTTCAAGGGCACACATGCTTCCAATACATTCCCATACTGGAATACACCTATACCCATAGCTGCCTAACATTCACAAAACACAACCACACCTATCGTGCAGCCAAAAGTCTGCCGTCAATCAGCACAAATATATTGCTGTGCTTGTGACTTTGCAAAGGATATTAGAATCTCTTAGTGTTCTGACAATATCAGCAATTCCCAGACAGGACGTCTGGGAAAGGCACATCTGAGCCATGGATGGCGAATATGTGCCGGTTGCGTCCGTCCCCAATCCCGCGGAATACAGAACACTTAGAGATTCTTATATCCGCAGCAGGGCACAAACACAGCAATATATTTGTGCTGATTGTCACAGCCTAACTTCTTACATAATCCCCGTATCCTCCACATGTTTCGCAAAAAACTCATTAATCTTAATAAGCGGCGTTCTGAACACCGTCCCAAACACAAAGAAAATCGGGAAGTACACAAATAATTTTAATAAACTGAACACATACGTGTGACCATACATTCCTCCCACCGCTTCCCTCATGGCATTCATACCATGTGTAAACGGTAAAAACGGATTAATGGCATTGAAAAATCCCGGTGTAACCTCGATCGGGAAAGTACCTCCCGCGCCCGCCACCTGCAGCACCAGCATAATCACGGCAATGGCTTTTCCCACATCGTCAAAGGTAATGGTCAGGGTATAGATAATATTGGAAAATACAATACCCGCCACAACTCCCACGAAGATGAATCTGCCCGGATAAAGACACTGTATCTCCAATAAGTACAGATCTCCGAGACAGATGATCACACTCTGGATGATTCCAAAAATCATGAAGATGATATATCTTCCCAAATATAATTCAAACGGTCTGTAACCTGTCAGATCTAAATTTTTGTCATTGACTGCCCGGCATTTTAAGATGGACACCAGGATCAGTCCGCCGACCCACATCGCCAAGATGGAATAGAACGGAGACAGGGCAGATCCATAATTTTCAATAGGAAATACCTTGTGAGTATCCAGCTCCACCGGAGCGGATAAGAACTCTCCAATACTTTCCGGACTGTTCTGATAGTCATTCAGATCCACGCCAAACTTCTGCAGTACAAAATCCTGAATTGCCTGAGAGACTGTCATGTGTTTCTGCTTTTGAATCTCTTCCAAAAGTCCCTTCATCTCTTCCAATTCTTCAATGCCGTTAGTGATCAGAGTCTTAGAATTAGTCAAAACCTTCGCCATGGATTCCATAGAAGTACCAAGGGAATCCATCGCCTTATTCACACTCTCCATCGTCGCCGCCGCGGAAGGACCGATCGCCTTGAGAGAAGCTGCCGCTTCCTGAATCGTACCCACCTTACTATCCGCTGCCGTGATCACATCACCCATCTGTGACCTGGCGTCATCATTGAACAGTGTCTGCGCCTGCCCTACCTGAGTCTGACAGTTGGAGATGATCTCCTTCAGCTTCGCGATCTGCTCAAGGGTATCCGCCTGAGTCGTAGATTCCCCGATACCGGCTATCACCTGATCTGTGGCAGTGATGTAGGTATTCAAATGTGTGCTGAGCTCTTCCATGCTTACCACCAGTTCTTTTACAGACTGATTTGCATACAGGTATGTATTACCTTTTAAAATTGAGATCAGCTTATTGTTAATATCCAACAAGGACTGCATCTGGGATTTCAAAGAATCCAGTACCGGGATTGCATTGGTGGGATCCTGAGACGCAATGGTCCCCTCCAGTTGTTCCAGATCCTGATACATTCCATCCAGGGAGGTACTGATATTATTCAAAGTCGTTTCGCAGGAATCCGCAAAAGAACCTGCCATATTCAACAGAGAATCATTTTCCCCCGCATCCTCATCCTGGATCCCCTGTGCCACCTCGTTCATGGAGTCCACCGTAGATACCACGATATTCTGTAACTCGTCCATGGCTTCGCCGGTTGCCTGGAATGCCTCGATCGTGGCAACCATATCGTCCATGGACTCGTTCAACTCTGACAAAGATGCAATGGCATCATCCACACTCTGAATCTCATCATCCACCGATACATTATCCAAAAGCTTCCGGTTCAGGGCGCTGTCCTCTTCCTGCGCCAGTCCCAGCACCGTATCTCCCAACACGGTAACACTCTGAGAGATAAAGGTCTCATTTACCATCTGCTGAATCACACCTACGCCTTTGTCTGTAATCTTGGGCGCAATGGCATTTTTCTTCTCGTTTACATAATATTCGATCTTCGGACGGTCGATCTCCGGGCGCAGAATACTGGACATATCCTCGCTGAAATCCTCCGGTATGACAACCGCTGCATAATACTTACCGCTTCTGACTCCCGCAATGGCTTTCTCCTTACTGGTAAACTTCCAGCCAATCTGGTCATTTTCTGCAAGACTCTCTATAATGCTGTCTCCCACGTTCATATCTATGCCCTGTATTGTGGTTCCCTCGTCCACATTGGCAACTGCCACGGAGAGGTTGTTCGTACTTCCATACGGATCCCAGCTTGCCTTGATATTGAACCAGGCATACAGCGATGGAAGGATCAGGACTCCAATGGCGATGATCGCCGCCACAGGGTTCGTAAATACTTTTTTAAAATCATGTATCGCCAGCCGGAAGATTTTATGCGCGCTCCCGCCAACGATCCCCAAAACTTTTTTCATAAATATCCTCGTTTCTAATCCAGCTTTTCTAAAATTTTCTCACGTTTTTGTGAAAAAAGCAATTCCTTATTATATTGAAAATACCGCTCTTCCCCGCATTCTGACAAAAATGCCGCATTTCCTGCGTTGGAATTTAATTCTGTGATAAAAATCACCATTTCCTGACCCGTCAGCCCGGCGCTTTCCAAAAAGTCAAACGCATAGCCCAGACGTTTTTCAGCTTCCTCCTGTTCCCCCAGGTATCTTTCGTTTTCCTCTGCAAACCAGACTTTTATCTCTTCAAACGCCCTGCCCGGATCCTTGATCTGCCCCAGTCTTAATCTTCTGATATACTCTTCTAACAGATCCAGCACCGTCTGGTAACAGCGCGCTTCCTCTCTGTCCAACAGCTCCGCAGCCTTTTTCTGATCTCTCTCCAAAACCGCTTCTCTTTGCACCTCTTCTAAGAGCGCTGCCGCCTCCATATCCTTTGCATTTTTCTGGTAGTGCATCAAACATACCTGAAGTTTTTCCATCTCCCGCTCTTTTCGCACCGCGTTTCGGATCCCCTCATTGACCTTGGAGATCAAAAGTCCTAAGACGCTGA
This sequence comes from uncultured Lachnospiraceae bacterium, assembly GCA_958428365.1. Lineage (GTDB taxonomy): Bacteria > Bacillota > Clostridia > Lachnospirales > Lachnospiraceae > Maccoyibacter. The sequence goes on from CAUAFT010000009.1 coordinate 69,636, forward strand.
GACGCTCGTCAAAGGAGGCATGAGCCACCTTCTTCATCAGATTTTCGTCCAGATTTCCCCTAAACACCTCCTCGATCTGATAATCGGTGCGGTATTTATAAAAGAGCTCCAGATAATTGGCAAAATCTTTGGCGATCTTCGGATGCTGAATATATTGCATGATGACCTCCCGGTCCACGCTCTTTTCCAGCTTTTCATAGATGCCAATAAGAGTGGAGAGATCTTCCCAGCCCCTTGGCGTGGCGAAGTTCCGCCCGTCCACCGTTGTCTCCATCTGGTAAAAATACTGCTTTTTTGTGTTCAGATAGGAGATGACCGCCGGATGCAGATGGTTTGCATAGGCATATTCCTTCCAGACGCCAAAGTCCGCTTCCACATCCATTTTTCTCACACGGTCCATGGTCACCACGTCAAATTCCCGCACGGACTTGTTGTACTCCGGCGGATTTCCCGCCGCCACGATCAGCCATCCCTCCGGGATCTTATGATTTCCAAAGGTCTTACACTGCAAAAATTGCAGCATTGCCGGAGCCAGGGTCTCGGAGACGCAGTTGATCTCATCAATGAAAAGTATCCCCTCTCTCAGCCCGGTCTGCTCCATTTTTTCATAAACAGATGCAACGATCTCGCTCATGGTGTATTCCGTCACGGCGTGTTCTTTTCCTTCAAAGGACTGTCTGGAAATAAACGGCAGTCCGATGGCGCTCTGTCTCGTGTGGTGGGTGATGGTGTAGGACACCAGGGCAATGCCGCACTCTCTTGCGATCTGCTCCATGATCTGGGTCTTTCCGATTCCCGGAGACCCCAGCAAAAGCACCGGTCTTTGGCGGATGGAAGGGATCACATATCCTCCCCACTCGTCCTTTAAAAAATATGCTTCAATGGTATCCTTGATTTCCTGTTTTGCGCGTTTGATATTCATAATCTGCTTTTGTCACTCCTCTTTCAGATCTTCTTCGCCCAGGATCAGCTTAATCGCCCAGGGCGGCACATCCACATCCAGATAGTCCTCCTTTAAAAAGACAAAGGCTGTGTCGTAGAGGGGCTTTTTCAGCGGATATCTTCCGTATCCGTCGGTAAAATAAAGCAATCCCTTTAGTTTGGAAAACTTTTTCTCCCTCAACAGTTGATTGACATAAGTGAACACCGGACGAAAGTCCGTCCCTCCAAGTCCTCTGACTTCAAAGTGCTCCATATAGTCTTCCAGTTCTTTTGCCTCCGTAATCACCACATCCGACTGAACCCTCTCGTCACACTGGATGATGTGTACCCGGAATTTCCGGTAAAAGGATTCAGACTGGCTTAATACGGAATAGGTCTCCTCTAAAAATCTTTTGATCAGTTCCTTTTTGCAGGACATGGAGGTGTCCACCGCAATGACGAAATCCTCAATCCTGTGGACTTCCTTTGTCTCCTGCGGCTCGATCAGCGGCATATTGCCGTAAAGCTCCATTCCATAGTTGTAAAAGATATAGTCAAAACTGTCCATATCCACAAGCATTTCTTCTTTTAAGACACAGAACTTCTTTAAAAAGCTCCGGTAGTCGTATCGTTCCCTGTTCTCCACGGAAAGCTGTTCCAACAATCCCCTGGAATCCTCCGCAGCCTCCTTCGCAAAAGTCTGCAGTTCCGTCTCCATCTTTTCCCGGATATCCTTCCACTGATTCTCATTGGGCATTCCCTGGGACTGCTTTTTTCGGTCGTTTTCCCAATAGCGGTGATCGTCCACATAGAACTCTTTGATCAGCCTTGCCACCCTGCGGGGATCCACCTGGGAGTTCTCTAACAGATGGTAGATCCCTTCCGCCGTCAACACCCGCAGCTTTTTGTTCAATCCGTCGTAGACCGCCCTGCGGTAAGGTCTCGGCGGAAGCCGCAGACAGCGGACGGGAAGGCTGTCGATCACGGATTCTATGGCGATGTCACAGGCAAGATTCCAAAGAGCGGCATCTTCCCTTTTTTCTTTCCAGACATGCCCGAACAGACAGTGGAACACGCTGTGTAAATACATCCGGTTCACCATAACATTTCCCACCTTGTACTGATCGATGAGCCATGGGATCTGATAGTAAAAAAGACTGCCGTCCACAGCGCAGGTACTGATCTCAAAGGTGGGCTGTAAACCCAGACTGTTCAACGCCACATCCAAAAATCTCATATTCAGATACAATTCGTTCTTCGCATCCTGTAAAATCTCCGTACAGACTGCTGTTTTTTCCAGTAATTCTTCCTCAAACATCTAAAGCGAAAATCCTTTTTTCTCTCTCTTTGGAAATCTGCGATGGGAGATATCCATTAACAGGCTTACAGCTTCCATATTCCCCTCAGCCCGCTTCATCATTCCATCCAGCTCCTCCCGGTCCTGTACAAACTGATCCGCCAGCCAAAAAAGCAGACCCTTATCCTCCTCTTTCAGGAAAAGGTCTGTGGCTTCCTCTATATGTTCCCTTAAAAATAAGGTATATTCTTCTTTTGCTTCCTCTTCCGGTCTCACCGGACTCATCAGACGACAGGCTGCCATATGAACTGCCTCGTCCTCTTCCATATTATACTTTCCCACTGCAAACAGCCGGTCATACTCCCCCCAGTCCATCCGGGTGTTCTTAAAAGCATTCCGGTACTGAATGCCGACTCCATGCGTATGGGTCTCAATGATCCTTGCCGGGGTATTCTCCACCGCTTCCTCAAAAAACGCCGGGTACAGGGCGGCGCACTGCTGCTTCTCCTGCCAGACTGTCACCGTGTGGTTTAAATCCACCAGCACCTCCCTGAGACAGGATCTTTCCGAACCTCCATCCCGCAGAGTAAGACGACTGAGCTTCTTACAGCCTGTAAAAGCCCCTGCTCCCATATAGCTTATATTGGAATAAAAAGAAAAATGCCGGAAATTCCAACAGTTGTAAAAGACATATCTGCCGATGCGCAAGATCGTCTTTGGCAGCGCCAGTTCCTCCAGCAGCTCACCGCAGATACATGGAAAATCCCCCGGATTCTCCGGCTCCTCATCCCGCTCTGCCGCAAAGGCATAGGCGTCCAGCCCTGTCACGGGATGCCCGTCGATCTCATCGGGTATGACGACCCTGCTCTCCTTTGCATAACATCGGATAATGCAGATCCCCTGTTCATTTTTCCGGTAGACAAAATATGGTTCCTGATCTATCACAGTCCCTGTTTTCTTCCTTTCCTTCCAATTACTGCATAAAGTCTATTGTTTATAGTATCACAAATAACCTGTTTTTTCTACCGAAAAGTAAAAAGCAAAAAAATAAATCGACTGACTGTCGATTTATTCTATCATGATCTCTTATATTTATTAATTTATTAATTAACAATGCCGGCGGTGGGACTTGAACCCACACGATGTTGCCACCAACAGATTTTGAGTCTGCCTCGTCTGCCAATTCCGACACACCGGCGCACTGCCCTTTTTACCGGACGAATGTTATATTATCATATTTCTTTTCAAAATGCAACACTACATTTTCAGAAATTCTTCAGAAAACTCTCACATTAAAAAAATATATTCTAAGCAGGAGGTATTTCTATGAACTGTGCCGTTATCATTCCAACATTAAATCCTACGCATGAACTGATCTCCTTTGTCCACTGTTTAGACTCCTGCGGTTTTCGGGAGATCGTTGTGGTGGACGACGGAAGTCTTTCCTCCTGTTCTCCTGTTTTCGAGCAGCTTTCTTCAGGAAATATTACCGTATTACACCATGAGAAAAACCGTGGAAAGGGCGCCGCTTTGAAAACGGGAATACGCCATCTGAAGGATTCCGGCATCTGCGGATTTGTCACTGCCGACTCAGACGGACAGCACGATGCCGGGGACGTCCATCGTATCGCCTGCGCACTGTTGGAAGAACCGGATAAGGTCATCCTGGGCTGCCGCAATTTTTCCCTGGAAAACGTTCCCTTTAAGAGCCGGTTCGGAAACCGTTTTTCCTCTTTCTTCTTCCGTCAGACCACGGGAATCTCCTGCCATGACACCCAGACCGGTCTCCGGGGCATTCCCCTGTCCCTTTCTGACCTTGCCCTTTCTGTCCGGGGAGAACGATACGATTACGAAATGAACTTTTTAATCCACTGTGCAAGATCAGGGATCTCTTTTGTACCGGTTCCAATCAAAACACTTTACGAGGACAACAACCGCTGTTCCCATTTCAGACCTGTGCGGGATTCTCTTTTGATTTTTAAGGAACCTTTAAAGTTCGCTTCCGCCTCTTTTTGCAGCGCCATCGTGGACGTGGGGGCTTTTTTCCTCTTCACCCATGCCGCATTTTTACCTGTGATTTCAGAGGTTTTCTGGGCAAATATCACCGCCCGGTGTATCTCAGGCGTTTTTAATTTCTGTCTGAACCGGAGCTGGAGTTTTCAGAGCAAAGGCTTTGCCCCGGTTGAGTTTTTGAAATACATCCTTCTCTTTTTTATGCAGATGATATTCAGTTCCCTGCTGGTGAGCTTTTTCTCAGGTCTGCCAATACCCGTGACAGTGATCAAGATCATCGTGGACTGCCTGCTTTTTTTCCTCAGCTATATCATACAAAAAAGGTTCATTTTTACCGGATCTGCAAATACACTGTTATAACGTTTCACAGACAGAACCATTATGGATAACACTATTGGATCTATGGAGATTATTATGAGATTTAAAAATAAAAAAAATATGATATTTTCCGGTATCTATATCTTTGCACTGCTGCTGTTTACCCTGTTCGTGCTGCTGGATACCTTCGTTCTGTCGGATGAACAGATGAAAATAAACGATACTTCTTCCGAAGATTCAGGCTCCAGTAGCGCCAAAACCGTCACGGAGACTTCTTACTCGGATGAAAATATTCAGATTGAGATTCAGACTCTCAGGGAGTACGACACGGATATCTATATCGCCGACATCATCCTGAACAGCATAGATTATCTGAAAACCGCATTTGCAAACGATACCTATGGAAAAAATATACGGGAAACCACCTCGAATATCGCTGAGAATAAGAACGCCATCCTCGCCATCAACGGAGATTACTATGGTTTCCGAAATAACGGCTTCGTTTTAAGAAACGGCGTGATCTACCGGGACAGCGCCAGAGACGGCAGTGACAATGAGGCTCTGGCGATTAATGCGGACGGATCTTTTTCCATTATTGACGAAAACACCTCCGATTTAGAGGAAGTACTGGCATCCGGCGCCCTGCAGGCGTTCTCTTTTGGTCCCTCTCTCATCCAGAATCATGAGATCACGGTGACCCAGGACTCGGAGGTCTCCCAGTCCATGCAGAGCAATCCCCGGACTGCCATCGGCATCATTGACAACCTGCATTATATTTTTCTCGTGTCCGACGGGCGCACCAGCGCAAATGAAGGTCTTTCTCTCTATGAGCTGGCGGAAATCATGCAGGACCTGGGATGTTCCACCGCCTATAATCTGGACGGCGGCGGCTCCTCCACCATGTATTTCAACGGCTCTTTGGTAAATCAGCCAACCTCCGGGCACCGGAGCGGCGAAAGGAAGGTGAGCGATATTGTTTACATCGGATATTAAAAAAACTGTCCTCCGCTATCTGGGAGCGGCTGTCTTCTGCGTCCTCGTCAATGGTATATACGGAAGATTTTCCCACGGAGTTTCCTCCGGATATATGACTTATATGTTCCTCTATCCATTATTGGGCGGAACGATCCTGATCTTTTTACAAAGATATATATCCTCTTTTTTCCGAACCGTGTACGGGTGCGGCGTCTTTACGCTGACCCTCGGCAGCTTCCTTCAGGGAGTTCTCATCATTGCCGGAACGGATTCTCCTTATGTGAAGGCTTATTTCATTGCCGGGGGATTGCTTCTGCTTGGATCCTTCATATCTTTTAAGATATCAAAACAGTCAAAGGTAGCAAAATAATCCTTCGGTGTCTCCGCCCGGCGGATCAGCTGAAAGTCCCCGTTTTCCTTTAAAAGGATCTCGGCGGATTTCAGCTTGCCGTTGTAATTATATCCCATGGCAAAACCGTGGGCTCCGGTGTCATGGATCACCAAAAGGTCGCCCATGTCGATCTTCGGCAGCTTTCTGTCAATGGCAAATTTATCGTTATTTTCACAGAGGGAACCTGTGATATCGTAAGTATGGTCGCAAGGCGCATCTTCTTTTCCCATAACAGTGATGTGATGATAAGCCCCGTACATGGCAGGACGCATCAGGTTGACAGCGCAGGCATCCACACCAATGTATTCTTTGTGGGTGTGTTTTTCATGGATTGCTTCCGTTACGAGACATCCGTATGGTCCCATCATAAAACGTCCCATCTCTGTGTAGATTGCCACGTCTCCCATTCCTGCCGGAACTAAGACTTCCTCATAGACCTTGCGGACACCTTCACCGATGGCACGGATATCATTTCCTTCCTGGTCCGGTTTGTAGGCAATGCCGACACCGCCGGAGAGGTTGATGAAGTCCATTTTTACCCCTGTCTTTTCCTTGATCTCCACCACGGTCTCAAAGAGGGTCTTTGCCAGAGTCGGGTAATAATCGTTAGTCACGGTATTGCTGGCTAAGAAAGCGTGGATACCAAAACGCTTTGCCCCCTTTTCTTTGAGGATCTTATATCCCTCCAGGATCTGCTCATGGGTAAAGCCGTATTTTGCATCTCCAGGGTTGTCCATGATGCTGTTGCTGATCTTGAACACCCCGCCCGGATTATAGCGGCAGCTAATGGTCTCCGGAATATGTCCGATGGCTTTTTCCAGATAGTCGATATGAGTAAAATCATCCAGATTGATCGTCGCCCCGATCCTGTCGGCAAAGACGAACTCCTCTGCCGGCGTATCGTTGGAGGAGAACATGATCTCCTCCCCGTGGAATCCTAAAGCGTCGGACATCATCAGCTCTGTCATGGAGGAGCAGTCGCAGCCGCAGCCATATTCCTTTAAGATATTGATCAAAAACGGATTTGGAGTCGCCTTCACCGCAAAATACTCGCGAAATCCCGGATTCCAGGAAAATGCCTCCTGTACCGCCTTTGCGTTCTCCCGGATTCCCTTCTCATCATAGAGATGGAACGGAGTCGGGTATTTTTTTATGATCTCTTCCAGTTTTTCCTTCGTTACAAATGGTTTTTTGCTCATTACTTGTTTCCTCCTGTCAATTCTATTAACTTTATTTCATTTTTTAAGGAATCCTTGAAAACACGAACCAGGTTGCTCTGTCCCGAATAAAGACAGGTACTGTCCGCGCCCTTTCCAAGTTCTCCGCTTAATACATAGCAGGAATCCGTGATGACGCCGATCTGCTGTTCCTTATTTTCCGTCAGATAGATCTTCGCCCCGGACAGCTCCAGCTCCCGGTTGGTCAGGATGACAATTTTTATCCTCTTCTTCTGCAATTCATTGAGTTCCGGCAAAAACTGTCTGAGATTTTTTGCCGACATGGACAAATAGACCCGTTTTTTTGCAGATAACAGCATATTTTTTACCTTGTGTGAAATCTGCTCGTCCCCGGTGATGGTCAGATAGCCCTCCTCATTCTCCCGCACCTTCGGCATATGGGAAGCGAGCAGCGCCTTGGACTTTTCCAGACTTCGGATCTTATTGGAACAAAATTCCTCCACGTCCACCGCCGTATACTTGGTGGCTCCCTCCTCGCAGACATAGGCGGCTCCCTTGTCCACCAGTCCCGCCAGGGCATTGTAGGCGTTGGATCTGGAGATCCCGGTCTGCTTGGAGGCTTCATACCCGGTCTGCATCCCGTTTTTAAACAGATTGAGATAGATGCCTGCCTCTTGCCTGGTCAAACCAAATTCCATTAAATATTCGATTAAATCATTGGTCTCCATAGTCATCTCCTGGTCGTTTAGTAGTTCTTTATAGGAACACTATAAAGGTTGTGAAAAAAAATGTCAAGAAAAAAGAGACTTTTTATGGGAATTATGCTACAATGTTTCTATAGTATTGTTTACGAGCTTATTCAGGAGGTATGTCATGAACATTGCAGAGATCTTAAATGCTGCTTCCATATCAGATGCCAATAACAACCGCGCCGGCGAGGTGGACAATCAGGGCGAGGATTTTTCCTCTTATCTGGAAAACGCTACCACTACCATGGATGACATTTTTCAAAAAGCCGCAGACACCTATGGAGTCCCTGTGAATCTGTTAAAAGCCATGGCAAAGCAGGAGTCGAATTTTGATCCAAACGCCACTTCCAGCTGCGGCGCTCAGGGCGTGATGCAGCTTATGCCCGCTACCGCCGCTTCCCTGGGCGTTACCGACGCCTACGACCCGGAACAGAATATTATGGGAGGTGCAAAATACATCAGCCAGTTACTGAGTAAATATAACGGTGACGTCTCCCTTGCCCTCGCCGCTTACAATGCCGGAAGCGGAAATGTGGCAAAATATGGCGGAATCCCTCCTTTTGCCGAGACTCAGAACTATGTGGCAAAGGTTACGGCTTATATGAATGAGAACCTCACCATTGAAAATAACACGATCTCAGGCGGGGAGAAACAGATCTCTTCCGAAGATTTTTTAGAAGCCTGCGAGCTGGGCATGGAGCTGGTTCAGGAGGACACAAGGCTGCAGGATGTGTTGGATCAGCTTTTTTCCTATGAAGATTATCTGAAGTTTATAAAACTCTATGTGGATCAGCTGGTCTCGGTCAGCGAATCCAATGCGAAAAATGAGACAGATGAACAGACTACAGACAGCAGCAATTATGCTTATCAGAACATTCATTACAACCCGGCGGTTATGAATCTTTTGACACAGGGATAGGGAAATATTTTTGTAAAAGAAATTTTTGTTGATTTGTGGTTGACAAGTTCTGCTTTCATATAGTATACTATCACTCGTTGAGAAGTTCAACAGGCTGCTGTGGCACAGGTGGTAGCGCACCTCATTGGTAGTGAGGAGGTCACGGGTCCGAGTCCCGTCAGCAGCTTTTTTTAACATTAAAAACACGTCAATACCTTGTAAACAAGAGGGGTTGGCGTGTTTTTTTGTTTCAACCTGAAATACTTATTCTGACGTGCCGTGTTGCATTTTTGGGTACATATGCAACATCAAATACAACACGAATTTGGCAGTATCCCAAGGTGGATCTATTGACAAACTAAATAAACTCTATATCCATTATGTGGACTTTTCCTTGATTTTTTTCTGAGAGATGTTATTCTTGAGTAAAGGAAGGAGGAAATTTGATGCCAGAACTCAGTAGATTTTATGGAATCATCATAAAAATGTATTTCAATGACACCAGTCAGCACCATAAGCCACATATTCACGCTTTCTATGGGGATTACGAAGCTGTAATTGCCATAGACGGACAAATGTTAGCCGGGTCTATGCCGGCAAAACAGTTAAAAATTATAAATGGTTGGCTCGCTATTTATGAAGAACAAGTTTATGAAGCATGGAACCACGCTGTACGCAATGAACATTTCGAAAAAATCAATCCATTATAAGGAGGAATATAATGTTTGAAATAAACGGAATTGTATATGCAAATGAATTTAGAGATAATCTTACCATTACGGACGCAAAAATCACTGGAGAGCTAATGATGTTAATTACCTTTTCTTCTGGGGAGAAACGCGTTTTTGATGCTTCTGTTCTTGTCGGTCCTGTCTTTGAACCTTTAAAAGACATCTCTGTTTTTGAAAAATTTAAAATTTCACATGGGGTTATCACTTGGAATAACGAGGAAATAGACTGTGCACCAGAATTCATGTATGAACACAGCTATGCTTACGAAGAACTGATTGTATAGAAGGAATATATTTAGAAACTATTAATAAAATGATGCTGGATGTTATTATTGTTCTGGACATCACCATCATCTCTCTACTGCTTAAGCAGATAAAACCGCCATTAGTTTTTAGAGCATGACGTAAATAACAAGAGAAGGAAATATGTCCAAGGATTCCGATGATACTTTCCTAGAACAAATAGACCGAATTATGGCTGAGGAAAACGATTTGCACAAGAACATTTTACGAACTGCTGCTAATCTAGATATAGAAGATTTAGGAGCTATAGCACGGATATTTGTCAAATTTTAGAACAAACTGTCTGTTCACCTTCCCATTCTTTTGGCATACGCTATAGAAAAGACAAAAAGGAGTCAATATTTATGAGTATGCCAAAAATCGAGTGCCCGCACATTGACAAATGCTGCGCCGCATCCTCTCTTTTGCAGTCCATCGCATTGGAAGAAACAGCAATCTCTCACATTCTGAATGCAGAAGGCGAAAAATTGCAGAAAGCCATTGCTATGCAGGACTGCAAACACCAGGACTTATTAGAGATCAACAAATCCGTAGCGGATACCGTTGATAAGATCACCAATCTGGAAATCGTTCTCAAGGCGAAATTAGACCTGATTCGACCAATTCTGGACGACTGCGACAAAGATAAAAAACCAATGAAGACAGAGTGCTAAAAAGCCCTCCGGGCAAGACCGCACTGCGGCGGAGAGAAATTATATCGCTGAAGCGATCCGCCGCAGGCGGAGAATCCCGCAAAGCGAGATTCTTTTTCATTTTTATAATTTTTGCATTTATCATGCATAAATCCCTCTCCCGCCGCATATATTGTAAAAAAGGAGGGAAATTGTATGGGATATTTTATATTATGCATTCTTATTTTTATGGTATCTTTGAAATATGGCGGCTGTGTCTTTTACTTCTTAAAAGACTTCTTCAAAGCCGGATAAATCCCGACCCTTTTGATATTTCCACTCTACAAATCCCATATTATGGGCGGACTGATAAACCGGAAGCAGAATCTCTTCCAGATTTTTGGAAAATACTTCCTTGGTCAATCCCTCTCTGTACAGCTTTGTCCAGACTTCGTCGCTGTTAATGTGCTCTTTTCGGCAGCGTTCAAATTCTTCTTCCACTCTCTCGAACTTCCATCTCGCCTGATAGGACAAATATTCCAATTCACAGAGTCTTGGAAAATAGACATCCCACACCGGCAGGAAATTACTCTTTTTACTATTGGTCCTTCTCGTAGTGGGACTTAAGTTCCACAGCTCATCATGCGCCACATAAGACCATGGCACAAAATGATCGATGGTAATATTTTTCGCACTGAGAACTTCATCTCCGTATATGTCCCGAACCGGCATCACCTCTGAAAGTAACCGCCAATATTGATTCACCCGTTCCAGATTGCGCTTCTGCGGCGGATATAGCTTCCTGCTGATTCCCGGAACATTCGGATTACGTCTTTGCAGATACTGGATCAGATGATATTGGATCCACCCCTTTAAGATATCCTGATTTCTCCTTATGTATTCTCTCCACTCTGACACTACTTCAATCCTGGACTGCAGTCCCTGGATTTCCAGAAAATAATACATCAGCCGTTTTTCCCGGTTGATTTTCTCTACCAGCTTTCGCTCTGAAACATTCCACTCTTTTCCTCTCACGGTGTCCATAAATGGAGCCTGCAGCCGATAGGGTACATTAAGACTCAGCGTCCGTTTTTTCCTTTTTAACTCTTTATCCTCGCTGCTTTGCAGATATTCCAGAATTTTTTCCCGTTTTTCACTTGATTTTAACCCGCTGGTCTGCCTTGCATAATGGACCAGCGCCTCCAGATTATCGGCTGGTCCCAGATTCAGTCGATATTCTGAAACCATGTACCAGGCGTCAGCGATCATCTCATTCAATAACTCCTCATAAGTGAACACTGTCTGTCCCCCGATAACTCCGTCTACGATCGCCTGAAACCAGAAAATTTTATAGGATTCACTCATCTTATCAAAAAGATGCGACAAATATGCAATTTCCAAATCCTCCTCTTCCGGAAGCCTCCACATTGCCTCTTACCCCTGCGCTTTATCTTCTAAATATTTTTCGTAAACCGACATTTCGGGAAATTACTGCAGCCGTAAAATTCCCCGAACCTGCCGTTTCGCTTCTTCAATTCGCCGCCGCATCTCGGACAGAGTTCCACTTCCATCCCACTCTGTATCTTCGCCAATTCCTCAAAACACTTCTGGTTCATGATACAGTCATTCAACGCCCGGTGGGCGCCCTCGCTGCTGATCTGAAAATATTCCGCCACGTCCACCAGCTTATGATGTTGTAACTGGGGCAGGCAGCTCCTGGACATGTAGAGCGTATCAATAAAATCATTATCTACCACCACACCAAAGAGACTCATCGCCGCATCATAAATAAAATTCAGATCAAAGGACTGGATATTATGTCCCACTAAAATATGCTTCCCCGCAAATTCCAGGAAATCTCCCAATGCCTGATCCAACAGTGGCGCCTCTGCCACCATCTCATCTGTGATCCCATTTACCTGTGTGGCATAATAGGGGATCCTTCTCTCAGGATTCACCAGGGTAGAAAAGGTGTCCGTGATCTTTCCATCCTCTACTTTGATCGCGGAGATCTCTATAATATCATCATTGACAACACTGGTTCCCGTGGTCTCCAAATCAAATACCACATAGTCAGGAACGTATTTTGCCAGTCGTTTTCCTTTTTGACGTTCTATCATTTGTCTGCCCTCTGCTTTGCTTTTTTCTATCCCCTACAGCTCCCCGATCAAAGCCTCCACATTCTCCCGCTTCGTCGCCCAGGATGTGCAAAACCGCACCGCACTGTGACTCTCATCCACCCGCTCCTGATAGGCAAAACTGTATTTTTCCCGAAGTTGTTCCAGCTTCTCATTCGGCAGGACCGGGAAGAGCTGGTTCGTGGTATTTTCCACCAAAAACGAATATCCCACCTTAGAAAAAGCATCCCGCAACAACTCCGCCAACGAGATGGCATGTCTGGCAATCTCCAGATACAGAACTTCCCCGCTCTCCTCCTCTTCGAACAGCGTCAGGAACTGGATACCGAGCAGTCGTCCCTTCGCCAGCATCCCGCCTTTTTGCTTCATAATATAACGAAAATCCTCCTTCAACAACGGATTGGTAATCACCACCGCTTCCCCGAACAGCGCCCCTACCTTCGTTCCTCCAATGTAGAATACATCACAGAGTTGGGCAAGATCCGCAAATGTCAGGTCATTGTCCTTTGCCGTCAGACCATATCCTAATCTGGCTCCGTCTAAAAATAGAAATAATCCATATTTTTTGCATACTTTCGAGAGTTCTTCCAACTCCTCCTTATAGTAAATAGTCCCCAGTTCCGTTGGATTCGAAATATAGACCATCTTCGGCTGAACTGTATGCACAAAGCTCTCGTCATTGATATGAGCTGCACAGGCTTCCTCCACCTGCTCTGCCGTGATCTTTCCATCCACACTTGGCAGCGCCAGCACCTTATGACCACAGGACTCAATGGCTCCGGTCTCATGGACATTGATATGGGCGCTCTGTGCCGCCAGTATTCCCTGATGGGAACGAAGCGCCGCTGTAATCACCGTCAGATTAGTCTGAGTACCGCCCACCAGAAAATGTACCTCCGCATCCTCTGCCTGACAGATCTTCCGTATCCTCTCTCTCGCCATCTCAGAATAAGGATCCTCACCGTAGCCTGGGGTCTGCTCCATATTCGTGGCAAGCATCCTCTCTAAGATCTTCTCATGTGCTCCTTCGTCATAATCACAATTAAAACGTATCATTTTTATCACCCCTTCAAATTATAAAATTCGAGTGTCATTTTACACCCGAATACTGATAAGCCGTTACCGCTTTACACGCTGCCTCATGTTTACCAATGATCTTCTCCATCCAGATCATATCATACCACCGTCCAAACTTACAGCCGCATTTGTGGAACTCTCCCACTGTCTCAAATCCAAGATGCGCATGAAATTCTGCACTGTTTTGATTCAGGTACTGATCCTCAATTTCCGTATAACCAATACAGGCATAGAGATTCCGTATCCCCATCCTTTTCAATGCCGCTTCCAGAACTTCATAGAGCCGCCTGCCAAATCCACATTTTCTGGCAGTGGGTTCAAGATAGATCGTCAGCTCACAGGACCAGTCATAGGCAGCCCTTCCCACAAAGGCTCCTGCATAGGCATATCCCCGTATCCTGCCATTCTCCTCAAGTACGAAATAAGGATATCTTTTCATGATATCCTTCATACGCTCCCGAAATTCAGCCAGGGGAGGAACTTCATATTCAAAGGTAATTGCCGTATTCTCTACATAATAGGCATAGATCTCCAGGATATGCTCCGCATCTTCTAACGCCGCATCCCGGATGACGACTCCATCCATCATTCCTCTGTCCATCCTCTTCTCTGCTCTTCTAAAACCGATCCGCTTCTATTTTCCTGCAAACACATGCGCCGCTACATCCGGTAACTCCTCAAATGCTTCGATCCGCGGCACTTTTTCATGAATCTCACCGAACCCATACGCTGCATGGATAAATTCCACACCCGCCATCCTGCTCGCCTCGTAGTCTCCCTGAATATCTCCCACATAGACTGCCTGATCCATCTGATTCCGTTCCACTACAAGACGGATATTCTCTCCCTTTGGCGCCTCATTCATGCCAAAGCACTGGATATCCGAGATATATTTTCCGAATCCGTAATGCTCCAAAAATGCCTCGATATAGCCACACTGACAGTTGCTGACAATGGCAAGCACATATTCCTTTTGCAATCGGGCGAGAACCTGCTCCACCTGCGGATAGAGCACGGCTCCGTGTTCTTTCAGATACTCATTCTCCACTTTACCGCAATGTTCTAACAACTCCATCTGCTGACTTCTCTCCAACTCCGGAAAAAGCGCCGCAATCAGCTCATCCATGGGCTTTCCCATGACCCGCATGAAGTCCTCCTTCGTCAGCACCCTATCCGTAATATCAGAGGATTCTATCGCTTTGCTCCAGGAAAAAGCGACCTCTGTGGAAGAATCCCACAGAGTGCCGTCCATATCAAATATAATTCCTTTTTTCATGCTTAAGCCTCGTCAATAGCTTTTCCAATGTCGTTTCTCATATATTTATTGGAAAATTCCACCCATTCCGTTGCCTGGTATGCATTGGCACGGGCTTCCTTCAGATCATTTCCCTTGGCGGTAATTCCCAGGACTCTTCCTCCGTTGGTGACGATCTTTCCGTCCTTTAATGCTGTTCCCGCATGGAAGCAGTAATAGCCGTCCTTGTCCTCAAAATTCTCAAGTCCTTTGATTTCCTTACCTTTTTCGTAAGCCACCGGATAACCGTCGGAAGCCAGAACGACGCAGACTGCCGCATTGTCCTCAAATTGCAGGTCCACCTCATCCAGTCTGCCCTCCACGCAGGCTTCCATCACATCGATGATGTCATTTTTCATTCTAGGTAAAACTACCTGCGCCTCCGGGTCACCAAATCTGGCATTGTACTCTAAGACCTTTGGACCCTCCTCAGTGAGCATCAGACCGAAAAAGATAACGCCCTGGAACGGTCTGCCCTCCGCAGCCATAGCGTCCACCGTCGCCTGATAGATATATTTTTTGCAGAACGCATCCACTTCCTCTGTATAAAACGGACTCGGAGAAAAGGTTCCCATACCGCCCGTGTTCAGACCCTGATCTCCGTCCTTGGCACGCTTATGATCCTGCGCGGAGGACATGATCTTGATGGTCTTTCCATCCACAAAGGAGAGAACCGATACCTCACGGCCTGTCATAAATTCCTCGATGACCATATGATTTCCGGCATCCCCAAACTTCTTATCCAACATAATTTCCTTCACGCCTGCCTTAGCTTCCTCTAAGGTATTGCAGATCAGAACGCCCTTTCCCAGAGCCAGCCCGTCTGCCTTTAAGACGATTGGCATTTTAGCTGTTTCCAGATAAGCCAGCGCCTTATCGGCATCGTCGAAGTTCTCATATCCCGCTGTTGGAATGTTGTATTTTTTCATAAGATCTTTGGAAAATGCCTTGCTTCCCTCTAGAATCGCCGCATTTTTTCTAGGACCGAAAACCTTTAATCCCTCTGCCTCAAAGGCATCTACCACACCGCCAACCAATGGATCGTCCATTCCGATAATGGTAAAATCAATCTCTTTTTCCTTCGCAAATGCCACCAGCTTGTCAAATTCCATAGCCCCGATCGGCACACACTCCGCAATCTGACCGATTCCTGCATTGCCCGGAGCACAGTAAATCTGATCCACTCTCTCACTCTTTGCACAAGCCTGTGCAATCGCGTGTTCACGTCCGCCGCTTCCCACGATGAATACTTTCATGATATTTCCTCCCGTTGATATGTTGTCACTTTTCTATACTTTCTTGGAATCCAAAAAATTTCAATTTCTTCGCTATCTACATCTGAAATTCTTCTTTTTCACAATTCTCTGCATCTACTCTGATACAACTGCTTTTCCATCTATCACCGATACTTTTCCATTGGCAATCAAATCAATCGCCTGCGGAAGGATCTTCCACTCCGCCTCTTCCATAACACGGCGCTGTAAGATTTCCGGGGTATCCCCATTTTGTACTGCAACCGGTTTCTGTAAAATAATTGGTCCCGTATCCGTTCCCTCGTCCACAAAATGCACGGTAGCTCCCGTCACCTTAACGCCACGGGAAAGCGCTCCTTCATGCACCTTCAATCCATAATACCCCGTTCCGCAAAAAGCCGGGATCAGGGAAGGATGAATATTGATGATGCAGTTGCGATACCTCGCAATCATTTTTTCAGGAATAACCACCAAAAATCCCGCCAGAACCACCAAATCCACATCAAAGCCGTCCAGTTTCTCTAAAAAGTCCTCATTAAATTGCTCCCTGCTCTCATAGTCCTTTGGAGAAATACAAAGAGCTTCAATCCCAGCCTGTTTCGCCCGCTCCAGGGCATAAGCGTTCTTATTATTGCTAATCACAACAGAAATCTCCGTATTCGTAATGGTTCCGTCCGCAATCCGGTCAATAATCGCCTGTAGATTCGTTCCGCCACCGGATACTAACACCGCAATCTTTAGCATAAGGTTACTCCTTTTTCTCCATCCTCAATCTTACCTACGACATATGGTGTCTCTCCTGCCGCCTTAATCGCTTCCATCGCTTTATCCACATCAGCCGGATCCACTGCCAGGATCATACCAAGTCCCATGTTGTAAGTATTGTACATCATCTGCTCCTCGATCTGTCCCTCTCTTGCCAGCATCTTAAAAATTGCCGGAACCTCATAACTGTTCTTCTCAACAACAGCTCTCTTTCCCTCCGGCAGCATTCTCGGAATATTCTCATAAAAGCCACCGCCAGTGATATGGCTGCAGGCCTTGATTCTCACTCCCGCATCCTTGATGCTTCTTAACGCTTTCACATAAATCTTTGTCGGAGCGATCAACGCCTCTCCAAGAGTCGTTCCCAGCTCTTCATGATAAGTATCCAACGTCTCTTTATCCATCTTAAACACTTTACGCACCAGAGAAAATCCATTAGAATGCACTCCCGAAGATGCCATTCCAATCAGGACATCCCCTGCCTTCACATCTTTCCCCGTAATGATATCCTTCTCATCCACGATACCAACCGCAAATCCAGCCAGATCATACTCATCTTCCGGATAAAATCCCGGCATCTCCGCAGTCTCACCACCAATCAACGCAGCATTGGACTGCTTACATCCCTCTGCCACCCCGCTTACGATAGTAGCGATCTTCTCCGGGAAATTCTTGCCGCAGGCAATATAATCAAGGAAGAACAATGGTTCGCCGCCGGCACATGCAATATCATTCACACACATTGCCACACAATCAATACCAACGGTATCATGCTTGTCCATGATAAAAGCCAGCTTTAACTTCGTACCGACTCCATCCGTTCCTGATACCAGAGTCGGTTTTTCCATATCCTTAAACGCTTCCATGGAAAATGCACCGGAGAAGCCGCCGAGGTTCGTCAACACTTCTTTTCTCATGGTCTCCTGCACATGTTTTTTCATCAATTCCACTGATTTGTAACCTGCCTCAATATCTACACCGGCATTCTTGTAATCCATTTTTGATCCTCCTAGGTTTTTTGATAAATTTTGATATACTTCGCACTTAACTCTATTGTACAAAAAAACAGTGGAAAATGCCAATAGTATTTTGTTATCTTTCTTATTAGTGTGACTAATTAATTCGCCGTATATTTTTCGTTATACTAATGAATCTTAAGGGGGGTTGGGATGGTTCGACGCCGTTTCCGTCGGGGGTTTGGGTTGGGGAGAGAGCTGCACCGGCTTTTTAGCATTCCTAAACGAATACTTTCGCAAAGCCTTATTAGACTTAGCGGTCAAAACTCGCCTCACAGCTAAGCAAGATATCCCATTTATCGCGCTCAAACAGTTGCCCGCCAAGTCCGCTTTGCGAAAGCATCCGTTAAGGACTGCACAAAAGCCGTTGCAAGCTCTCTCCCCAACCCAAACCCCCGACGGAAACTCATTGAATCATATTGCCTGTTTCGTTGCCTATACGTTGGAACCTTTGCTACGCCAGCCGTAGATTTTTTTCGAGAACTGAGATGGGCATCGTGTACAAGGGAGGGTTCCGGTATGGTACTTTTGAAACGGGATTAGAACTTCTTAGTATCCCCCACACAACCCAGCAATCATCAGACAGGACGTCTGATGAAGGCACAGTCGAGCCACGGATGGCGAGTCTGTGCCGGTTGCGTACACAGCCAAAAACTAAAACGGGGATGCTTAGAAGTTCTTATCCCGTTCTCAAGGTACCATACCGGAACCCTCCCTTGTACACGATGCCCCACACAGCCCCCAAAAAAAGAACCCCCACTTACCCTGTGGCGGTTCTTCTTCATACTGATTATATTGATTATAATTCACAGTTATTCACAGTTCTTGGGAACGGAATCACATCACGGATATTGCTCATTCCCGTCAGATACATAACACAGCGTTCAAATCCAAGTCCGAACCCTGCATGCCGTGCCGTACCATACTTGCGAAGGTCTAAGTAGAATCCATAATCTTCTTCGTTGAGACCTAATTCCCGGATACGGGCAAGTAATTTGTCATAGTCGTCCTCACGCTGGCTTCCTCCAATGATCTCACCGATTCCCGGAACAAGACAGTCCATGGCGGCAACGGTCTTACCATCCTCGTTCAGCTTCATATAGAATGCCTTGATCTCCTTTGGATAGTCGGTTACGAAGACCGGACGCTTAAATACTTCCTCGGTGAGATAGCGCTCGTGCTCCGTCTGAAGATCGCAGCCCCAGGAAACCTTATACTCGAACTTGTCATTGTTCTTCTCTAAGATCTCAATTGCCTCGGTATAGGTGACATGTCCGAAATCAGAGTTCAATACATGGTTCAAACGATCGATCAGTCCCTTGTCCACAAAGCTGTTGAAGAACTTCATCTCCTCCGGCGCATTGTCCATCACATAGCGGATCACATATTTTAACATGCTCTCCGCCAGCATCATATCATCCTCCAGATCTGCAAAGGCGATCTCCGGCTCGATCATCCAGAACTCTGCCGCATGACGTGTGGTATTGGAGTTCTCGGCACGGAAGGTTGGTCCAAAGGTATAGATGTTTTTAAATGCCATGGCATAGGTCTCGCCGTTGAGCTGACCGCTGACGGTCAGATTCGTCGGCTTATTAAAGAAGTCCTTCGTGTAATCGATCTCGCCATCCTCTGTCCTCGGCACATTGTCCAGATCCAGTGTGGTCACCTTGAACATCTCGCCTGCTCCCTCACAGTCGCTTCCCGTAATCAGCGGAGTGTGTACATAGACGAAGTCTCTTTCCTGGAAAAACTTATGGATCGCATAGGCGATCAGGGAGCGTACCCTAAATACTGCCTCAAAGGTGTTGGTTCTCGGACGCAGATGGGAGATGGTCCTCAGATATTCAAAGCTGTGTCTTTTTTTCTGCAATGGATAATCCGGAGAGGACTGTCCTTCGATCGTGACCTCCTCTGCCTGGATCTCAAAAGGCTGTTTTGCCTGTGGAGTTGCAACGAGCTTTCCCTTTACGATAATGGCTGCGCCCACATTTAATTTCTCCACCTCTGCAAAATTATCCAGCGTATCGGAATATACAATCTGCAAAGGCTCAAAGAAAGTTCCGTCGTTTACCACGATGAACCCAAAATTTTTGGAGCTTCGGATACTGCGTACCCAGCCTCCGATCTCAATTACCTTTTCGATATAGTCATCCTGATTGCGATATAGATCGCGTATATTTACCAGTTCCATTTTCCAATCCCCTTATTATCTTCTTATTTTCCTGTGGTTGTATCTATTTTATCATCCGTAGTCTCAGAGGCGGCATCGTCCGCTCCATCTTCCGTTTGTGTGGTATCCTCAGTATCTGTCTCACCCTCTGCGGCGGATGTGTCTTCCTCTGTGGTCTCCACATATTTGATCTTCGCAGTATCGGCAACCTTTTCCTTTGCCTCCTGCTCAATAAACATACGTTTTACCATTGTCTCAGGATATACGTCAAACATATCCTCTTCCTTATCAAAGCTGAGGTTTTCCATCATTTCACTTAAGAATTTCTCATAATCCTCTCCGGAGGCCTTGATTCCTTCCTTTGCCGCAACTGCCTCCCAGATCAGATCGCTCTCCAGATAATCCGGCATCAGCTCGTCGATCTGTTCATTAAATTCATCTTCCGTCATGCCATAATTATTAGACAGGAAGTCTGCAAACTCCAGATCCTGGGATTTCGCAAGTCCCTTGTAATACGTTTTCAGCTCCTTTGTCCGCTCCTCCATCAGATCATCCGGAATATCGGACACCTCGCTGATCTCTTTTAACTTATCCGTCAGAACCTCGCTGAGGGCGCTTTGCAGATTGCTCTCCAAAAACTGATTGACATAGTCCTTCAGCTCTTCTACCGTTGAGACTCCGTAATACGCATTGTAATTATCTGCGATATAGTCGTCCGTCAGTGTATCATAAGTTGGATAGGATTTGTCCTGGATGGAATTGATGGTAACGTGAAATACCACATCCTGTCCCGCCAGATCCTCTGTGGAGTAGTCCTCCGGGAAGGTCAGGTTCAGATCCACCTCTTCTCCCACTTTTTTTCCAACCAGACCGGATTCAAACCCGTCAATAAAGGTGCCGGAACCAATCTCCAGATTATATCCCTCGGCGCTGCCTCCGTCAAATTCTTCTCCGTCTTTTGTTCCCTTATAATCGATGTTGGCAACATCTCCGTCCTCCACCGTTGTCTTATCCTTATTCTCAGTATAGATCGGAGCGCTTAAAAAGTAGTTTTCTATGGTCTCTTGCAGACTGTCGTCCGTAATCTCATAATTTTTGTCTACTTCTACCTCCAATTTGTTGTAATCCCCCAGCTTGACCAGCTTTTCCGCATCTGTTTTTTCCGATCCGCAGCCTGCCATCATTGCAGCCGTGGAAAGACACAGAAAAAATGCTACTATTTTTTTTCTCATATTCTTTACCTTTCCTTGCAATTTTTTATCGCTTTACAACTAATTACGATATCATATTTCATAGGGATTGAAAAGATTTTTCCCAAAATTAATAAAGATTTCATATATTGCTTTTTCTATGGAGTAATGATACAATATATGTCGAATTTGTTGATTAGGAGGTCTATATCGTGAGTACATTTACGATTGTATTAATCGTCATTGCTGTGATTCTAGTGGCTGCCATCATTGGTCTCTATTTTCTTGGAAAAAAAGCCGAGAAAAAACAGGCGGAGCAGAACGAAACTCTTGCAGCCACCGCACAGACCGTATCAATGTTAATCATAGACAAAAAGCGAATGAAGTTAAGCGAATCCGGTCTTCCGGCTGCCGTCATT
This sequence comes from uncultured Lachnospiraceae bacterium, assembly GCA_958428365.1. Lineage (GTDB taxonomy): Bacteria > Bacillota > Clostridia > Lachnospirales > Lachnospiraceae > Maccoyibacter. Next base: position 91,343 of record CAUAFT010000009.1, read on the forward strand.
GAGCAGTCTCCGAAAATGCTTCGTCGTTCCAAGCTGCCGATCGTCAAGGCAAAGGTCGGACCTAAGGTGATGACATTGATCTGTGATGCTTCCATCTATGACAGTATCCCTGTAAAAAAAGAGGTCAAAGCTGTGGTCAGCGGTCTCTACATCACTGAAGTAAAAGGACTCCACGGTCCGGTGGAGACAACGGAAAAGAAGAAAAAGGGATTCTTCAAAAAGAAATAAGGACAGGCTGTTAAAAAAGGAGCTGATTCCTGTAGTATTTGGAATCAGCTCCTTTTTCATGCCCGAAAATCACGATCTGTGACTGCAGACACCTATTCATATTCCAGCATGGCATCCATGTTTTCATGAAGCCTGTCCAGATATTCCACCATATCTTTCCGCACTTCCTCATTGCGCAGAGCAAACTCAATGTTTGCCTGTAAAAATCCCATCTTGCTGCCCACGTCATAGCGGTGGCCTTTGAAATCATAGGCATAGACCTGCTGATCCTTCGCCAGACGTTTTAAGGCGTCAGTGAGCTGGATCTCTCCGCCGCAGCCCGCTCCCTGGGTCTCCAGATAGTCGAAGATCTCCGGCGTAATTATATATCTTCCAAGTACCGCCACCTGGGATGGAGCCTCCTCCATCTTCGGTTTTTCCACCATATCTGCTACCCGGTACACACGGTCCTCTACCTGGTCTCCGGCGATGATTCCATATTTGGATACCGCTTCCTTTTCCACGGTCTGGACTCCGAGGATGCTGGACTGATACTTGTCGAACTGTTCCATCATCTGTCCCAGACAAGGCTGTTTAGACACCACCACGTCATCTCCCAACAGGACGGCAAAGGGCTCGTTTCCAATGAATTGTTTTGCCACCAGTACGGCATGTCCCAGCCCTCTTGGCTGTTTCTGGCGAATGTAATGGATGTTCGCCATATCGGCGATCTCCCTTACCATCTCCAGATACTCTTCTTTTCCACTCTTCTCCAGCTCCAGTTCCAGCTCGATGGAGCGGTCAAAATGATCCTCAATGGAACGCTTACTCCGTCCTGTTACAATGATGATATCCTCCACTCCTGAGGCAACCGCTTCTTCAATGATGTACTGGATCGTCGGTTTGTCCACGATAGGAAGCATCTCCTTTGGCTGTGCCTTGGTTGCCGGCAGAAAGCGGGTTCCCAACCCCGCCGCCGGTATGATTGCTTTGCGTACTTTCATGTTCTTATCCCCTATGACTGTAATTTAAAATCTCCGGATTCCTTGGATTTGATGTTCATCTGGATCCTGCAGTCCGCCAGATGCTCATAATTTGCCTCCAGGGCGTACGCCACATTGACGTCAATGTTGTCCTCGGATTCCTCCACCTTTACCTGACCCGCGTCAATTCCGATAAAAATACTTCCGAACGGAGTCTGATAACAGGTCATGTTCTTTTTATTTTTTTCAAATACCATATGCACATTGGCGATTCCCTTTTTGGTGATATCCAGGTAATCCTCCGTGAGCTTGATGATATTTTTTGTCGTTCCCTCGAAGCCCTCCATGACTTCCTCATAGACAATATAATGTTTTCCGTTTTTTTTATAATAATTTCCCGCCGTTACGATCTCGATGGGTTCTGCTTCCATCTCCTGGGCAAACTGAAGCCCGCTGATGGTCAGTATCACGTCTTTTGTCATTTTATTAATACTCCTCTATCGGAATGAGCTGGGTGCTCTCAATATCATATGGCAGGATGGAGTTGGCGAACTGCATGAACTTCTCCGCCGCATCGCTGACATAGAACTGATATTTTTTTTCTCCCTCGCCATGGTTTCCGTCGTTTGCAATTTTCTGCTCCTCTAAAAGCTGTTTTAACTCCACAGCCGTCTCGTAAGCGGGATTCACCAGATGAACGGCTTCTCCCATGATCTGTCCCACCATGGACCTAAGCAGAGGATAATGGGTGCATCCCAGGATCAGAGTATCGATGTCCGATTCCTGAAAAGGCTTCAAGTAGCGCCTTGCCACTGTCTCCGTCACCGGATCCTTCATCCATCCCTCTTCCACCAGAGGTACGAACAATGGACAGGCCTTCCCCATGACTTCCGCCCTGCTGTTTTCCTTATGTATCATCTCGGTATAGATTCCGCTCTTCACCGTACCCTCGGTTCCGATGACGCCGATCTTACCGTTTTTGGTGGTCTGCGCCGCCACCTTCGCCCCCGGCTTCACCACGCCTATGATGGGAATATCCAGCTCCGGGCGGATGGTCTCTAACGCGTAGGCGCTGGCGGTGTTGCACGCCACCACGATCGCCTTGACGCCCTTGGTTTTTAAAAAGCGGATGATCTGCCTGGAATAACGGATGATGGTGTCCTGGGATTTGCTTCCGTAGGGTACCCGCGCCGTATCTCCGAAGTAAACGATTCGCTCATTGGGTATCTGCCGCATGATCTCCCTGGCAACGGTGAGACCGCCGACTCCGGAGTCGAAGACTCCGATTGGGGCATGGCAGATATCCTGATTTTCTATTTTGCTCATATGATTCTCCAAATTAGTAATATCTTATTTATTCTACCTGTTTTTATCCAAATATTCAAGTTGGATTTGAAGGGTATTGTCAATCTATAATACGATTTAGGAAGGTGAGGTATTTGAACTGTATCTTATAATTATGATTGTCTATGATAGAATCATATTCTTTTTCGGTCAATACTTCCTGCAAGGAGGTCTGAGCTTCCTGATCGATCACGCCGTACATGCTGCCCTGAAAGCACATATTCGGGTACATGACGCACCACCAGTTTTTGCCGGAACCGTCTCCGATGACGACTTCTAGGGCTTCATATGTACCTGCGGGGAAGGAATAGCTGCCGTATGTTTTGATTGGGAAATCCACCTGACCTACCAGAGCTTTTACCGGATAGGATTTACCTTCTTTTTTTATGACTTCCTCTGCGATCTTTTCAATATTATGCAGATTTTCGTTGGCAGTCTGTTCTGCTTCTTTTCGGCTGTTTACCTGTTTCATCTCGTCTTTCATGTAGAGTCCCACGGCGTCCCGGACTTTTAATTTCAGCTCCTGGTCCTCCTTGCTGTCGCTGTTGGCAATGACGTGGAAGCGCAGAATTTTTCCCGCGATCTCCTCCTGCATTTTTCTGTTTTCATAATACGTTTTTATCGGTATTGCCGTTAAGATCAGCAGTAATATAATCAAACCTTTTTTTCGGATTTTTTTCATTTTAATTCCCTCTTTCCCTGCATTCTGTAGAAGATAAATAAGTAATGCCCGGAAAAAGGGAACCTTAAACATTTATTTTACATTTACGATCTTTGCGTCCACCACGATCTCTGTCTCAAGCGCCTCCACATAGCCACCCCGTTCTTCAAAATAGGTGTAAGATTTTCTATCGCGGTTTGCCAGTTTTTTATAGCTGTTGGTAAGATCGAATCCGCTTTTTTTACTCTGCTTCGCCGCCTCTGTCAGGTATTTTCCAAGCTCGGCTCCCAGCTTTTTCTCCGCCTCCTCCTGCTTTCTCCAATCTGTAATGCTGCCGTTTTCCAGGGCTGCCTCGCAGGAGATCTCCACTTTCAGCTTCATTTTTTCGCCGTCTCTTTCAAACTCATAGGAAGGTTTGATTCTGTTCAGTCTCCACTGGCGCCCTTTATCATCCTCGTAGGACTCTCCGCTTAACTTTCCCTGGATAAACAGACTGTCCATGGCTCTTAGAACGGGCACTTCCTTTAACGCCTTCCCGTCTTTCAGCACATAGGAAGCGATGACGGCCGGCCTTGCATCCTGCGCCCCCAGCACCGGAATATAGAGGGTTTCCATCTGGTTCGCGCGCTCGTCGTATAGTTTTCCAAGCGTCATGATCTGCTTATTTTTATAGTCCTCATCACTCTCTAACAGCTCTTCCAAATAGGTTCCCAGAGGTTTTTCCAGGTTTTTATCGAGAGAAAACAGCTCTTCCATGGGCATATCGGTCACAAAAAGATAGGTATTCCTCGCCATCAGCTCCTGGTTCATGGTATAGTCCACAAAATTCTGCAATTTTTCTTCGTCTTTCAAAAAATCCACGCTTAAGATCAACGCCTTATTATGAGATAGATCGATCCTCTTTGAATTATTTTTCTCATAGTCCTTCTGCATGGTAAAAAAATCCCTGCCCCGAACCATTGCCTGGGTCGTATCGCTTCCATCCGCATTCTCATTTGCCACTTCCGACAACACCGGAAAATTAAAGACCAAAAGGCAGTCCTCCTCCTCTTTTTCCATGCCCACTGCCAGGGGAAAACTGCGGTTTTCCAGCTCATGATCCCCACAACCGCACAAAAGAACCGCCATAAAGGCAATCACGATGAAAAGCCTCTTTTTATTCATGTCTCATCCTCCTTTTTCTACGCACCAGAACATAGGAAAGCAGCGGGATCAAAACGGATAAGGGAACTGCCGCCCCATAAAAGAGCTTCCGGAGCAGATCCAAAAAAAGCAGGGAATCCCAGCACGCCTTTGCCACGAAGTAGACCAGCACCAGAACCAGCAGAGCCGGATACTTCTTTTTTTTCAGAGAGAAGGTTCTCATGAAGATATCCACACTGTGAAAGATCGTATGATCCATCAGCGCATAGAGGGCAAAAAACCAGATTCCCACCATTACCGCGTCAAACCTTTCCAAAAATCCCCCCGGCAGCTCCACCATGCTCATCAATACCACCACGGAATAAGGCGTTTTTGCCAATGCCTTCGTTCCAAAAATTCCCGTCAGCAGAAGATAGATCACAAAGAGCAGGATCCCGGTAGTTCCAAGCGCCCTTCCTGCGGTTCCTTTCAGTTTTTCCTCCCCGGCGCAGAAAGGTTTTAAAAACAGGATGAAAAAAATCCAGGAAAAGAGCCCGAATACCAGATAGAAACTTTTACAAAAATCCATGCCGCTGTCATACAAAAGGGGCGCCCACTTGTCCATGTCCACACTTCCCACTGAGAGCGCCAGCATGATCAGGAACAGTCCCGCAAGGGTCCAGAACAGGATCTCATAGACCCTGACCCGGCACTCCAATCCCCCATAGATTCCATAGGCTCCAGTCAGAAGGAGCAATACCAGGATCAATAGAAAAGGCTCCTGATGCAATAGATTCTGTAGCACCAGATCACAGATGGTATAAGCTGCAAACCCGCTGATACAGACAAAATAGACAAAATAAAAGATCAGACAAATATCTGAGAGCTTCGTGCCGAACGCCTCCCTCAAAAGGGCATAGTAATCCTGATCCATTTCTCCAAGGCAGGCTCCCAGCAAAACCAGAAATAAAAACGCCGCCGCCATTCCCAAGAGGATCGCCAGGCTTCCGTCGATCCCGCTTGCACCGGCAAGCGCCTGGGGAAGGATCAGGGACGTAATACCGAAAAGAGAAAAGATCATCAACCTCTTTATCTGACGTGGAGATATTTTTCCATTGCTCGCAAACATACTTACTTCCTCCTGCGCAGACGCGTCTTATTTTTCCTACTTGCAAAAATAGGTCTCTTTTTCAACCAGTAGATCGGCATACGACAGAAGGAATCCCTCTCATCCTCATAATCCGTAAGCTCCGCCCCCACATAGGGCGTCAGATAAGGGATCCCGAAGCTTCTTAACCGCGCCAGATGGATCAGCACCAGAAGCAGAGCCGCTAAAAATCCGAAGAATCCCAGCCATGCACACATGAGAATAAAGAAAAATTTTAAAATCCGAAATGCCGTGGCAAATTCCTCGTTGGGGATCGCAAAGGAACAGAGCGCTGTAAATGCCACCACGATCACCACCACGGGGCTGACGATATTCGCCTCCACCGCCGCCTGTCCGATGATAAGTCCGCCCACAATGCCAATGGTATTGCCCATAGCTCCCGGCAGACGGACGCCCGCCTCCCGCAAAAGCTCAAAAGAAAGCTCCATTAAGATCACCTCAAAGACCGCCGGAAAGGGAACTCCCTGTCTCGCCGCCGCAAAGGACAGGATCAATGTAGTAGGCAATAGCTGAGTATGAAAATTCGTCACCGCCAGATAAAGCCCCGGCAGGGTCATGGCAAAAAAGGACGCCAGATAACGGATGATCCTCCCAAAAGAAGCGATCTCAAACCGATTGTAATAGTCGTCACTGGTCTGAATAAAAGAATTATAATCCGTAGGCAGGATCAACGCCCCCGGAGAATTGTCGCATAAGAGCACCACCCGCCCCTCCAGAACAGACATTGCCGCCCGGTCAGGGCGCAGAGTCGTCTGAAACTGCGGAAACGGCGAGAACCAATCCTTCTCCGCAAGCTGCTCGATCACCCCGCTGTCCATCACTCCGTCAATCTCAAATCCCTCCAGCCTCCGGTCGATCTCCTCCAACACCTCTTTCGGAGCGATCCCCTCCATGTACAAAAGGCTGATATTTGTCTTGCTGCGCACACCCGCTTTCCTCTCCGCCACCTTGAGCTGGGGCGACCGGATCCTTTTGCGCACCAGCGCCACATTCGCCTTCACCGAATCCGTAAATCCCTCGTTGGATCCCCGGACCACCTTCTCCGAATCCGTCTTGGTAACTCCCATCCCCGGATAACCCTTATCCTCTATCTTGATCGCCCTGGAAAATCCATCCACCAGCAACAGCGCAGCCCCCGTAAGCATCCCATCCGCCGCTTCCTCAATAGTCTCAAAATATCCAATATCCGACACCCCAAGACTGTTTTTCTCAAGCGCCTCATAGACCTCTTCTGCGCTCATAGCGCAAAGCCCGCTCAGCATCCTCCCCAGCGCTCCCTCATCTATCATCATATTCCCCACCGTGGTCTCAATAAACGCCACCATACAGGCAATCTCATGATCCTCCCCCAAAAACAACTGATTATGCTTCAAATCACTGCATCCCTCAAACAGCTCTAAAAAGACCTTACTATCTTCCTCAAGCCTCCCAGTAATCCGATGCTTTTCCTGTTCTTTCATAATCATATCACCTCAAATCCAAACTCCGTACCCCTGTGTCCCAGCATTTTTTCCTGAACCTCCAACACAGATGAAAAAGAATCCCGCATAGCGGGATTCTCCGCCTGCGGCAGATCGCCTCTGCGATATAATTCCTCTTTGCCGCAGTGCGCTTCTGCCCGGAGGACTTTTTATTTCATAGGAAATCAAAAGGATTTTCCTATTGAATAAAAAAAGAGACAAGTCCACCTCATCTCTTTTTAATATCCACAATTTCCATTTTTTTATACCACACACATACCAAGTCAACGTATCGAAAGCCTGTTTCAAAATGTGTTGGCAATCTGTACAAATATATTTCTGCTGTTGAGACTTGCAAAGGATATTAGAATTTCTTAGTGTTCTGACTATATCAGCAATTCCCAGACAGGACGTCTGGGAAAGGCACATCTGAGCCATGGATGGCGAATATGTGCCGGTTGTGTCCGTCACCATTCCAACCTCAAACAGAACACTTAGAAATTCTTATATCCTTTGCACGGAACAACTGCGGAAATATATTTGTACAGATTGCCAACACATTTCCCCCAACATCCATCCCCATTAATCCTGATCCCGAATAATCCTTTTCACCACTTCCGCCTGCTTCTCCACATGCACTCTCATCGCCTCCACAACCCGTTCTTTTTCATGGCTGTCCAGCGCCTGTAAGATCTCCCTGTGCTCCCGGATCAGTGTCGGATGGGATTTCCCGGTTTTCAGATACTCCACACGATAGCGGTAAATCTGCTCCCGGAGATTATCCAGCATGGTATTCAGCTTCTTATTTCCCGCCGCCTTATAGATCACATCATGGAACTCCACATCTGCCTCTGCGATCTTCTTCAAATCCCCTTGCTTGATACTGTTTTCAAACTGTAATGCCTTGTTCTCCAGCTCCCGGATCTCTTCCTTTGTGATATTATCACACGCCAGCTTCACCGCCAGTTCGTCCAGCACCTCCCGGATCTGCAAAACGTCCTCCATATCCTCCTCCGTCATCCTTGCGACCTCCGCTCCTCTGCGGGGCATGGTAACGGCTAGCCCTTCCTGCTCCAGCATTCGGATCGCCTCCCGGATCGGAGTACGGGAAACCCCCAACTTGGAGGCAAGCTGTAACTCCATCAGCCTCTCTCCCGGCTTCAGCTCCCCTTTTAAGATCGCCTCCCGAAGCGTATGGAACACCACGTCCCGCAAAGGAAGATATGCATCCGTATTTAATTTCAGATTATCTGTCATAGGTTCCTCCTACTTTCTGTTGTTGTATATAGTGGTGAGATAGAGCTGTTTTGCCAGTCCGCTCTTTCGCACAGCCTTATATGCTCTCTTCGCTGTTCTCTCATTTTCAAAAAGTCCGAATACCGTAGGACCGCTGCCGCTCATCAGGGCATTGAGAGCGCCGACATTCACCATGATCTCCTTCAACTGTGCAATCTCCGGGTAATGTTCCACGGTAACCGTCTCCAGAATATTCCCCATATCAGCCGCCGTTCCCCTCAGATCTTTTTTCTCAATATCTTCGATCAGTCTGTGGATATCGGGATGGGGCGTGTTCTCATCCAGCCGCAGGTTCTCATAGACAAATTTTGTGGATACAGAGACTCCCGGCTTTGCCACCAGCACCGGACACTTCGGCATTGGAGGAAGCGCCGTCAGCTTCTCGCCGATCCCCTCCGCCAAAGCGGTTCCCCGCATGAGACAGTATGGTACATCCGCCCCGATCTTCACCCCACGCTCCTTGAGCTGTTCCATGGTAAGACCCAGATCAAACATCTTATTCAATCCATAGAGAGCTGCCGCCGCATCCGTACTTCCTCCCGCCATTCCTGCCGCCACCGGAATATGCTTCTCCAGACGAACCTCAATTCCCTCCTGAATGGAAAACTCATCCATCAGCAGCTTTGACGCCTTATAGATCAGATTGTTCTCATTCACCGGAAGATAATAGAGATTGGAGGATATCCGTATTCCCGGCTCCTTCGTCTTTTTGATCTGCAGCCTGTCAAACAGATGGATGGTCTGCATGATCATAGAGACCTCGTGGTAACCGTCCTCCCGCTTTCTCAACACATCCAGACCAATATTAATTTTTGCAAGAGCTTTTAACTTTAATTCGTCCATGTCCTTCTCCTGTACATTGTATACAAAATACTTTAGACTGATATTGCAAAAATGTCAAGAGGGTTTCTGGTATAAAATATGCTGTCAGAGACATGGTTCTGCCCGGAGGACTTTTTCATTTATAGGAAATCAAAAGGATTTTCCTATAAAATGAAGAAGAGGTGTGAAATCCACACCTCTTCTTAGAATCTGTATAGAACTGTCATTCTTTTCGGCTTTCAAAAAACCCTGCTTCTTAAGCCTCAGTCTCCTCCGTGCCATTCTTCCACGCATCGAATTTCTTCACAACTGCATCGTAAGTTCTGCTGGAGATATCCGGCAGCTTGCTTCCCCAGGCGCCTGTCGCCTGCTGATAACCCTTCTTGAATGCTTCTAACAGCTCGTCTGCCTTGCTTGTATCTCCGCCGCTTAAGGCTTTTGCAAACTCCACGATACGGTCGGAGGTCTGTTCAACGCCCCAGTAACCGTCCTCTGCGATATCTGCCTGCGCCTGAGCTTTTACCTCAGCGCTCACGGTATAATTGCCGCTTGCTAAGAAGGACCAGATGGAATCTGCCTGTCCGATCTTCGTACCCTGCTGTCTCATCATCTGTTCCACGAGACTGCGAAGCTGTGCAGTTCTGTTCTCGGCATCTGCCTTCAGCTTCTGGATCAGGGCAGAATTGTCTGTTTTATAATCTCCTGTGGTCTGTGTGCTCTTTTCATAGACTACGCCCACTTCACTGTTGTAGGACTTCTCTGCAGTGGCTTCCGTATTATCTTTTTTTACGGTCGTCCTGCTCTCATAATTGGTGCTTGCAGCATAAGCCGCTGTTACATTACTGATTGTACTCATTCTTCATCCCTCCATGGTTTTGTCACATTGTAAATAAAGATAGCTCCGCTTGTCTTACTTTTAGTATCGGTACTTTTGGGTGAATACTTTAGTGTTTTAGGAAAATTTTAGCAGGTTTATATATCGAATGGAGTGAAAAAATACGAACTACTGCTCAGGTTAAATACTACTGATTCCTCCTGCTTCTCCTCTCCAGGATTTTATCAGGGCGATCTCTTTTGCATATCCCTCGTCGTCATTCGGCGTTTCCAGAATAAACGGAAGATGAAGGAGCTTTTCATGCAGGGCAACGCGTTTTAGCGCCTCCGCTCCGATACAGCCCTCCCCGATCCTGGCGTGGCGGTCCTTATGGCTGCCGCAGGGATTCTGACTGTCGTTAAAATGAACGGCCTTCAGGCGATCCAGTCCGATCACCCGGTCAAATTCCTCCAATACCTCATCCAGATGACCTGCGATATCATAGCCTCCGTCCCATACATGGCAGGTATCCAGACAGACCCCGACCTTCTCCTGAAGCTGTACCCGGTCTATAATGGCTCTTAACTCTTCAAAGGATCTTCCTACCTCACTTCCCTTTCCCGCCATGGTCTCAAGAAGTACGGTGGTGCTCTGCTCCTTCGTCAGAACCTGATTCAAAAGATCGGCGATCAGCTCTATCCCTTTTTCCGCTCCCTGCCCCACATGGGAACCCGGATGAAAATTGTAGTAATTCCCCGGCGTGTATTCCATGCGCTTCATATCGTCCGCAAACATCTCAAAGGCAAGGGTCCGGATATCCTCTTTCACAGCGCAGGCGTTCATCGTATAGGGCGCGTGGGCTACGATCCTGCCAAAACGCTGTTCCTCTGCTATGGCCCGGTATTTTTTCACGTCCTCCTCATCTATCTGCTTTGCCCTCCCGCCTCTCGGATTCCGGGTAAAAAAAGCAAAGGTGTTTGCTCCTAATTTTACTGCCTGCTTCCCCATTGCCTCATACCCTTTGGCAGAGGAGAGATGATTTCCTATTAACATAATTACTGCTCCTGGTATCATAATGGTGTAGTCAATCAAGACTGCTTGGTTCATAAGTTTCTATATTTATATCAGGTAACAGAAGAAGGATCTCTTCCTTCATCAGATGTTATCCATAATTATGCATAATCATGATCACGTCTGACGGATCCTGCCGCGCCTGCATACCTGAGACTCCGATTCCGCACTGCTCCCTGTTTTCTGCATAAGATAAAGAAAACCATTTGGAGTAAAACGATGTATCTATATATTGGAATTATTTTATTGATCTGTATCCTGTGCATTCTTCTCTGCCTGCTGCGCAGGAAAAATGCCATTGAAAAGGTCTGTCACATGACCTGCGAACAAAAATGCTGCCTGATGGAAAACCTGCTCTTTCCCTTTGGCTATACCTATATCCGAAGTCAGGACATTTTTTCCTCCTCTCTGGATGCCTGGCAGAAACGGTTCGGCTACTCTGCCTTTTACGATCGGTCTGCCTCCCGGTTCCACATGGTGTTTGACGCCCTCCCTGTCTACTTTAACTATGCCGGGCGCACCTGGCTTATGGAATTTTGGAAGGGACAGTATGGAATCAACGCTGGATGTGAGATCGGTATCTACTGCTCCGATCGTATCTTAGATCCGGCAGAATACTCTGCCGAGCTCTTTCACGCGGTGCGGGAAGATGAAATGCTCCCCCTGTCCTTCCAGCTGATCCATGAGAATCTGCTCCTCGCCGATCTGAATCAGATCCACTGGTGGCTGACAGCCTTTTGCACCGGATATTTTGCCGATCCTGAGGATTTAAAAATGGAGATCTCCGTCACCTTTCCGAATTTTTGCATGGCGTCCGCCTTTACAACGGCTCTGGAAGCCAAAGGATACGACGTCTATGTCTGTGGTCTGAAGGTCTGCTTTGACTTTAACAAATGTCTGGAATGTCATTTTTCCCGTCCGGCAAGGCTGTACCGAAGATGGATACAATGGCAGAACCGCCTGCTCTGTCAACTCTTTCTCTGGTTTACAAAACCTTTTTCCTCCTCTTTAGACCGGGCGCTCTTCCTGTTTGAATGCCTGCCTTCCCTCTTCCACAGAGTCTTTCAGATCCACCGCAGCAGGAGGAAAGTGAGGAATCAGCTATGAGTTCTTCTTCCCGCATTGACCATGCTTTTTCACGGGCTCCCGTCCTCACCCTCTCTCCCCATGACAACTATGTGCTGTTCAGCGACTGCCATCGGGGAAACGGCACCTCCGGCGATAATTTTTTAAAAAATCAAAATCTCTATTTTGCCGCCCTGAATTACTATTACCGCCGTGGTTTTTCCTATATCGAGCTGGGAGACGGGGACGAACTGTGGGAAAACCGGAATTTTTCCACCATAAAAGAGATCCACAGCAACGTCTTCTGGCTCCTTGCCCGCTTCTACGAAGAAAAACGTCTCTGGATGCTCTATGGCAACCACGATATGGAAAAGCAAAACCTGCATCCCTTTTCGGACTGCTGCTTTTATGAAGGACTGCGCCTGCGGGACACCGTTTTAGACCGGGATCTTTACCTCACCCACGGGCATCAGGCAGATTTTTTTAATTCCAGACTCTGGCGTCTCTCCCGGTTTTTGGTCCGCTATCTCTGGCGTCCCCTGGAGGAATTTGGCGTCTTAGATCCCACCAGCGCCGCAAAAAATTATAAGGTAAAGCATAAAACAGAGCGAAGGCTGCAAGGCTGGGCAAGAGAACATGACCGTATCCTCATCACCGGGCATACCCACCGCCCGGTCTTGGGATCCAAAGAGAGTCCCTACTTCAATACCGGAAGCTGCGTCCACCCCCGCTGCATCACCTGCATAGAGATCACGAACCGCAGCCTGACCCTGGTGAAATGGACCCTCGCCACCAGAGAAGACCGCACCCTCTATGTGGCGAGAGAACCTCTGGCAGAACCGGTATCTTTGGATCAACTGTAGACTCTATTTTTTGAGAAACAGAACGCCGAAGGCTCCGGAACCGCAGTTGCAGGAGATCGTCGCCGACGCCGCATTGACAATGACTCTCTTCCAGGGGATCCTTCTCTCGATCTCCTGTTTTAAAAACTGCTGAAATTCATAGGAACAGCCCGCCGTGATGAGAAAAACCACATCCGGGACGATCTCTTTTTTATTCCGCAGTACCCAGCGGATGTAGGATCTGGCAAAATTCCTGGACTTTCCAACGGAGATACCGGTTACCCGCATCCGGCTTTTTGACAGCTCCAGGATGGGATGCAGGGAAAACAGGTCGCAGAACCTGGCAATGCCCTTTTTCACCTTTCCGTTCCGGTAAAGACATTCTGTGGAATCCACGATAAAGCTGGTGGAGACCTTCCTTTTCATCCGCTCCAGTTCTTTCAGGATGACTTCGCAGGGCGCTCCCCGCTCCGCCATATCCGCTGCCGCAAGCACCATGATCCCCATTCCGCCGGACAGATGCCCCGACTCCACCACATGGATTCCCTCCATGTCCTTTGCCGCTTCCAGTGCCCGATCATAAGCGCCGCTGACATATCTTGCCATACAGATATGGATGATCTTTTGACCTTCCTTCTGCTCCCTCTCAAAGAACTCCCGATACTCCTCCACGGAAGCCGGACTGCTGTACGCTTCTTTTCCGTCCACCTCTATATATTCGATCAGATCGTCCGAGTTCATCTCCGTGGTATCCTGAAATCTTGCCTCCTGGGTCTTAATATAATAGTGCATGACCGGTATCCGATAATGCTCCAGCAATTCCTTTGTGAGATCGCTTACACAATCCGTAGAGATTTTTACCGCATCCATGTCATACACCTCCCTTTTCCTCGTGCTGGATCAGTTCCTCCGGCAATAACCGCCGAAGCGTCCTCTCCATGGCGCTCATCTCGATAGGCTTTGTCACAAATCCCTGGAATCCCTCGCTTAGGAACATTTCCCTCGCCCCGTTGACCGCATTTGCCGTCAATGCCACAATGGGAACGCGCTGAAAATATTCCCCCGGAAGCTGCCGGATGGCATGCACCGCCTCCACACCGTCCATTCCCGGCATCATATGATCCATAAAAACGATATGGTAATCGTGATTTTTCTTCACCATCTCAATGGCTTCCGGTCCGCTCTGGGCTGTCAAAATCGTCATCTGATACGGCTTGAGGAGTCCCAATACCACCTTCAGATTCATGACATTGTCATCCACCACAAGAATTTTTGCCCCCGGCGCATGGAAACGTCCCAGCTTCGGACTCTCATTCCCGGCATTGAAGGACAGCTTCTCCCCGTTGATGACATTTCCCACGGAAAGAGAATAGAAGGGCTTATAGATATTCCTCATATTTTTTCCCACATCAATACGGTTCTGCCGCTCCTGAACGATGGTGACCGTCATTTTTTCCGCCAGATCTTCAAAATATTCCCTTGCTTCCAGATACTCGTCCCTTGCCAAAAACAGGTGGGTATATTCCTGGTCAGAACCAAGTTCTCTTTTCACTTCCTCCAGCGAATCGCAGCTGCGGCATCCGATTCCAAAATCATGTTCCATATGCTCCAGAAGCTGCGCATAGCGTTTTGTGACAAAGGGATGGTCGAACTTCCAGAAATGGATATAACATAAGATTTTTGTATGCTCCGGATCCAAAAGGCGGATGATGGGTTCCTCCTCCACCACCTTCTGAGGCAGTACCACCGTAAATTCGGTTCCCTGACCGTAGACACTGTCCACATGGATGATCCCGCCCATTTTTTTCACAAGCTGTTTGGAGATGGCAAGTCCTAGCCCCGTTCCCTCAATGGTGCGGTTTCTCTTGGTATCCACCTGGCTGAAGCTCTGGAACATCTTACCCAGATTCTTCTTTTTGATCCCAATGCCGCTGTCCTTCACCGTAAAAATGAGATTGATCCCGTAGCTCTCCTTCCGGTAACCAATGCGGAACAACACGCCGCCCTCGTGGGTGAACTTGATGGCGTTGGTCAGAAGGTTGATGATGATCTGGCGGATGCGGATCTCGTCTCCATAGAGTTTGTCCGGGATATTCGGATCGCAGTCCACCACCAGCTCGATCTGTTTGTCTCCTTTTCTCGCCATCGCCATGTTGATGACGTCATTGAGCATGGAGGCAAGCTGATAGGGCTCGCAGACCAGTTCCATCTTACCCGATTCGATCTTGGAAAAATCCAGAAGATCATTGATAATACTCAAAAGATTTCTGCCCGACAGATGAATGTTACTGCAGTTGTCCCGCACATCATCGGACAGATCCTTTTCATTTAAAACCAATTCGCACATTCCCATGATGGCATTCATAGGCGTGCGGATCTCATGGCTCATATTCGCCAGAAAGTCGCTCTTCGCCCGGTTGGCTTCCTCCGCCTTTATCAGAAACTCCCTCTGCTGACGCTTATAGTCAAAGATCCGATACTGGATCGCCATACACATAAGCGTCTCCACAAAATAGGCAATGGGAAATCTGGTGAGCCAGGTTTTGGAATAAGGATAGCCGAGCTGGCTCAAAGGCGTCCACATATAAACTGCCGTGATGATTCCCAAAATCAGACTTAAGATGCTCCCATAATAGAGATTCAAAAAGAACATCCCAATCGGTGGGAGCAGCAGCAGCCAGATGATGCTGAATCCCTTCTCTCCCCCTGACACCAGAAAATAGACCAGCATCAGCAGCATGGCGACTGCGATACCGACAACCACCAGCTTCACATTCCTTCCAATGCGAAAGAAGATAAGACTGAGCAGCATCCAGACCCCCATGGCTCCGGTAATATATGCGATCTGGGGTGAATCCACCGACATGTTCAGCACATACATAAAGGCTCCCACCAGAGCAAAAACAATACAAAAAAACTGTAAGCCCTTTTCATCCAGTCCTCCGGATTCCTCCTTCAATTCCTGAATCAACCCCTGGGTTTTTTCCTTCTTTTTCATCCGTTCCCTTCCCTCTTTCTAAAGTTCTTTCATCAGTTCCCGCAATTCTTCTTTGGAATCCAAAAAAATGTCCAGAAGCTCCGGTTCAAAGCTCTCGCCCCGCTCCTTTTCCATAATTGCAAACGCTTCCTCCAAAGACATTCCCTCCTTATACTGTCTTTTTGACACCAAAGCGTCAAAAACATCTGCGATTGCAAGGATTCTTGCAGGAAGTGGGATCTCTTTCTCACGCCTGTGCTCTGGATATCCCTTTCCATTCCATTTTTCATGGTGGTAGGACGCCATGTCGCTGGCAATATCCACAAACTCCTGATTGACCAGCCGACCCATATTTTCTCTGATCATCCTGCCGCCCTCGTTGGCATGCAGCTGCATCATCCGATATTCTTCCTCCGTCAAGGCTCCGGGTTTTTGCAGGATCATATCGTTTACCGCAATCTTTCCAATGTCGTGCATCGGCGCCGCTTTGCGCATATAATCCGCACAGGTGGGGGTGAGTTCCTCCTGATAGAGTCCCCTCTCCTGAATCTTTCTGACAAAGAGATCCACATAGGCGCTGGTCCGCCGGATGTGCTCCCCGGTGGTTCCATCCCGGCTTTCGATGAGGTTTGCCATGGAAATAATGATGTCCTGCTGTAATTGCGTGATCTGGGCGAGCTGCTGTTCCACCATCCGCTCCAGCCCTTTCCGGTAATCCTCCAACTCCAGAGTTTTCCGCACCCTCTGTAACATGATTCCCGGAACAAAGGGCTTTCCGATGTAATCCACAGCGCCCACCTTAAAACAATCCTCTTCTGTTTTCTCACTGCGGTCCGCCGTCAGAAAAATGACCGGGATCTTGCGCCACGCCTCGCTCTCCTGAAGTCGGCGCATCACCTCAAAGCCGTCCATTCCGGGCATCTGAATATCCAACAGGATCAGATCCGGTTCATTTTTTTCCAGGTAGCGGAATGCCAGTTCCCCGGAATTGGCAGCCGCCACACGATACTCCTCCACCAGCAGTTTTTGGGCGATCATCAGATTCGCTTTGTCATCGTCCACCACTAAAATTACCTTTTTCACCTTCGTCCTCCTATGTACCTAACCCTCTGTCTGTACACTGATCCATTCCAGGAGACAGTTTTCCGCATTCGCATAGTCAAAGTCGTCCACGGCAACGCGGACTTTTTCCAAAAGCTCCCTCTGCTCTTTTACATCCTCCCCGTCCACTTCCGTCTCTTTCAGTCTCTCAATGAGCATAAGCGCCTCGTTCATCTCGAAGGCTCTCACCTGCTCTAACAGAGTCCTGCATTCCTCCAGATAAGCCTCCTTAGAGAGACGTTTCTTCGGCTCTTCCCTCTCCCCGGAAGCTCCCTGTCCTGTTCCCTCTATCTGCAGCAGTCCGCTTACCTCCTCTAAAACAGCCTGATAGTCCTGACAGAATTTTTCGAAGTCCCGATGGATCAGCTCTTCTTTTCCCTCTTTCGCCGCCATCTCCTGGCGCTTTGCCTCTTCCGAAAATGACTTTGCGCCGATACTCATGGAATTACTCTTTAAGGCATGAACGAGGATCTCATAGCTTTTCCAGTCTCTCTTTTCATAAAATTCCCGAAGATCTTTTCTGTATTTTTCACTCTGCTCATAATAGACTTTTAAGATCTCAAGATACATCTCCTCGTTTCCATCACAGTAGGACACTCCCAGCGTCCGTTCGATCCGTCCCTCTTCTTTTTGAGATGCCGGTTTCTTCTGATGTTTCAGCTCATTTGGATGTGTCTGCTCCTCCTTGGGAAGCTGTACGGTCTCATAGGTTACCAGCTCCTGGGGCAGATGCTTTTTCAGCATTTGTTCTAATTTTCCCGCTTCCACAGGCTTGGAGAGATAATCGGCGAATCCCTCCTTCACATATTCCTCTTTGACCCCTGCCAGGGCGTTCGCCGTCAGCGCGATCACCTTCGTCTCCATATTCAGACCCTTCTCGTCCTCCCGCAGCAGGTGCAGGGTCTCAATTCCGTCCGGCTCCGGCATCATATGATCCATCAGGATCAGATCATATTTTTTCTTCCGGCAGAGAGCAAGGCACTCCTCCCCTCCCTGCGCCGTATCCAGTCTGATCTCTGTCTCCTTTAAAAGTCCTTTTAACACGGCAAGATTCATCTCGTTATCGTCCACCGCCAGAACGGAGGCTTCCTTTGCGTGAAAAGATTCTCTGTATATTATGCCCTCCCGGATCTCCTTTTCATATGCCTCCTGTAAATCTCCCACTGTCTGAAAGCTGAGTACCTCCTGGGGAATCCTCACGGTAAACAGGGAGCCTTTCCCATAGACGCTCTGTACCTGAATCTCTCCGCCCATTCCCTCCACAAGATGTTTTGTAATATTCAGTCCCAATCCGGTCCCCTCAATGGCCCGGTTTTTCTTCTCTTCCAGCCGGGTAAAACTATCAAAGAGTTTTCCAAGATCCTCCTCTTTGATCCCCTCCCCGGTGTCCGCCACCGACATCCTTAAGGCAAAGTCTCCGCTGTCGCTCCACTCTCCCTGAACGCTGAAGGTGATCTGTCCCTTTTTCGTATATTTCACGGCATTGGTCAGAAGATTGGTCAAGATCTGCTTGATCCTGATCTCATCCCCCTTGAGGACTGAGGGCAGATCCTTGTCAATGTTCAGCCTTACCTCCAGATTCCTTCTCTCTGCCTTTGCCTCTAAGACGTGAATCTCGTCGTTCAACAGAGAGGACAACTGGTAGGAATTTTCCACGATCTCCAGTTTTCCCGCCTCGATCTTGGAAAAATCCAAAATATCATTCACCAGACTCAGAAGCATCTTACTGGCTCTTTGAATATTTCTTGCATATTCCTGAATCTCCTCGTCCTGATTCTCCCTTAAGATCATCTCATTCATTCCGATCACCGTATTGATGGGCGTGCGGATCTCATGGGACATATTCGCTAAGAACTTCTCCTTGGAAGCGCTGGCGCGGATCACCTGCTGTTTTTCTTCCTCCACACCCAAAATGTCCTGCCCGGTCTTTAGCGCCGCCATAATCAGTAAAAACAGGAGTCCCAGACCAAGGATCACACCCTTGGAACCCTGACTCTCCCTGGTCAGCACTCCCAGCTCGATCCCCGTTGCTAAAAGAAGGCCTGCGATTCCAATAGCCGCAAGCTCATATTCCCGGATATGTTTTTTCACAAGATCCGCTCCCATGGTGCCTAAGACCAGAAGCGCCGCAAGCGCCAGCTCTCCGTCCATAAAATTTTTGCTGTCCAGAAAATCCCAATGCAGCATTTTCAAAACTGCATAGACCGAAAAATCAATCATAAAGATAACGGTCACAAGTATATAGAATTTTTGATATCTTCCTTTTTGAATACTGTTGAGATAGATAAAAAATGGAATCGGCAGAATCATAACCGCAGAAAACGCCAGCGCCTCCACCAGCGAAAGATCCGTAAAAAGAAGCTGGCGCAATTTCGATTCGGAGAGCATCCAGATCGCCGCAAGAAAAATTCCCCAGCCCAGATATCCAAAGACAATTTTCTGATGATAAAAGGCGCGCAGAATAATATCAAACACCACGCTGATCAGACCTGCCGCCATTAAAAACAAAGCCATGAGGACCTGTACGCCATACTCTTCTAAAAAGTCCAGCCAGATCCCCATTTTATCCCGATCCGGGGACAGCAGAACCTCTCCCAATAGAAAATACGCAAATACTCCTATGGTCATCAGCCAAAAAAAGCCTTTCATCAAACGTGTCGCTCTGCTTTCCCTGTTCTTCATCCTCTGTCCTCCATTACCGCTTCTTTTCCCACGCCGCAAACTGCGGCTCCCTGCTTTTATACTATCATTAACCCCTGATAAATGCAAGAAAGAGCAGAAGTACGCATCAAAGAGGACATCATGCATACTCCCGCCGCCCCCGCTTCCATGCAGGAAGCGGCGTTCTCCGGCGTGACGCCGCCGATGGCATAGACGGGTAGCCCCACCGCCTGACAGACCTCTCTTAAAAATGTAAGTCCTCTTGGCGGAAGTCCCGGCTTACAGCCTGTGGCAAAGATATGCCCCGCCGTGAGATAGGACGCGCCCGCCCGCTCCGCTTCCACAGCCTCCTCCACGGCATGGACCGACACGCCGATCTGCTCAAATTCCCGCTTTTCTTCCTCTGTCAAAGTCAGAAATCTCTGATAAGGAAGATGGATCCTTTTTATCCCGTTTCTCTTCGCCGTCTCCGGGTAGGTGTGCAGGATGAGAGGGACGCCATGGGCTTCACAGACGGACTGTACCTTTTGGGCGAGCTTTTCATATTCGGCTTCCGGCAGGTCCTTTTCCCGCAGTATCACGGGGATTCCCGCCTTTGCCACTTTTTCGATCTGCGTCAGAAAGTCTCCCTCCACAAGAGCGCGGCTGGTGACGCAGAGAACTTTACACATAGACATAATCGTTTAAAACCGGCTGTAAGCCCTCCTGGGAGATATCCTCATACATCTGTCCGAAACTTCTGCCGTCGGAGATCTCGAACTGCTCGTCCCCGGTTCCTTCCTCCTCTTTTCCCGTATACTTGCTCTCATGATCCCCGATCCCCGTGGAGACTCCCGCCGACACCTTGGTGGCTGCAATCTTTACAATGCCGTCCCGGAAATGTTTTTCCTCTCTGGAAGAGACGGTGATACCCACATATGGTAAAAAGATCCGGTAGGCGCAGAGCACCTGACACAATTCCTTCTCATGAACGTCCAGAGGATTGATCTTATCATTGTTGATGATAGGACGAAGCCTTGGACAGGAGAGGGAGTATTCTGCATGGGGATACTTCCTCTGTAAAAAATAAACATGAAGGGCTGATGCCAGGGCGTCTTTTCGAAAATCCGCCAGCCCCAAAAGAGCGGAAAAGCCCACGCCCCTCATGCCGCCCCGAATCGCCCGCTCCTGGGCTTCAAAGCGATAGGGAAATACCCTCTTGTGTCCCAGAAGATGAAGGGTCTCGTATTTATCGGAATCGTAGGTCTCCTGAAAAACCGTCACATAATCCGCACCGCACTCGTGGAGATAGCGGTACTCGTCGGTGTTCACCGGATAGATCTCAAGCCCCACATTTCGAAAATACTGGGACGCCAGCCTGCAGGCCTCGCCGATGTATTCCACATCGCTCATTGCCCGGCTCTCTCCCGTGAGAATGAGGATCTCCTCGATCCCGGAATCGGCGATCACCTTCATCTCCTTTTCCATCTCTTCCCGGTTCAGCTTCTTTCTGGCAATATCGTTATAGCAGTTAAAGCCGCAGTAAACACAGTAGTTCTGGCAGTAGTTTGCAATATAGAGCGGAGTAAAAAAATATACCGTATTTCCAAAATGTTTTCCCGTCTCCGCCTTCGCCTTCACAGCCATCTCCTCCAAATACGGCGCCGCCGCCGGGGAGAGCAGCGCCTTAAAATCCTCAATGCTGCACCGCTCGCTCAAAAGCGCCCGCCGGACGTCTGCGTCCGTGTAGCTGTCATACTCGTAGCTGTCCATTTCCCGCAGCACTTTTTCCATGATATCGGAATGGATCTGCTCCATCCCCTCCAGATATTCCATATGGTTTTTCCGGCTGGAAGGATCCTGCTCCAAGCGGTGTTTTTTTTCCAGCGCCTTTTCTCCTAATTTATCCGAATCGATAAAGAACTGATTTTCCTTCATTTATTTCGCCTCCATCCTAGTCTCTCAAAAATCCGGTCAGAGGATCGGAAGCGGAGGCTCCGCGTTCTAACACTCTTCCAAGTCCTGATAGATAAGCCGCTCTTCCCGCCGCAATGGCGTCCTTAAAGGCTCCCGCCATTGCCGGAATATCTCCCGCCGTTGCGATAGCGGTATTCGCCATAATAGCGGCTGCCCCCATCTCCATCGCCTCACATGCCTGGGATGGTCTGCCGATTCCCGCGTCCACGATCACCGGAAGATCGATCTCGTCAATGATGATCTGGATGAACTCTTTTGTGGCAAGTCCCTTATTGGAACCGATCGGGGACGCAAGAGGCATCACTGCGGCAGCCCCTGCATCTGCCAGAGCTCTTGCGGCATAGAGATCCGGGTACATATAAGGCAGTACCACAAAGCCCTCCTTTGCCAGCATTTTGGTTGCCTTCACCGTCTCCTCATTGTCCGGCAGGAGGTATTTGCTGTCCTTCATGATCTCTACCTTCACAAAATCACCGCAGCCGATCTCCCTCGCCATTTTCGCAATGCGCACCGCCTCTTTGGCGTCCCTGGCGCCGGAGGTATTCGGAAGCAGGGTCACGTTATCCGGTATGTAATCCAGGATATTTTCATCCTTCTTTGTATTGGTTCTTCTAACAGCAAGGGTGATGATCTCTGCCCCGGCATTTTCCACTGCCGCCTGGATCAATTCCATGGAGTATTTTCCAGAACCTAAAATAAAGCGGGAATGAAATTCTTTTCCACCTAATTGAAACGTATCTTTTTTCATTTTTCTATCTCCTTTGTAATAATTAATTCCAAAATCTGATTCGCCTGATGGGCGGCGCAGATCATGACCCGCGGAGCCATCAGACCGCCGTACTCCTCCGCCTCGGAGATTCCGTCCCCGCAGAGGTAATAATTCTTCATGATCTTTCTGGTCTGAATCTGGTTGCTCCTGCCATAGCCCGCCATCCCCGACGCCCCCACCAGGTATTTTTCCGGAAAATGCTCCAGCACATAGTTGGTGAGCATTGCCTTCTGCTCCGGCCGGTCAAAGGCTTCGCAGATATAAGTTTCGTTTTTAAGCAGGCTCTCGATATTATCCTCCGAGATCTTCACAAAATCCGTGTCGATCCTAAGATAAGGATTACAGGCTGACAACTCGTCTTTTAAAGCCTCCGCCTTGGGCTTTCCAAGCTGTTTTATGGTATACTGCTGCCTGTTCAGATTAGTGAGATCCACGCAGTCAAAATCGATCAGATGTAATCTGCCAATACCGCATCTGGCAAGGGCGAAAGCGATGTTAGAGCCAAGCCCACCCAGACCACAGACTGCCACAGCCGCCCCGCTGATCTTCTCCTGGATCTCCTTTGTATGGCGCAGCTCCAATGCCTGTCGGATCTCCTCCTCCGACGGGATGGTTCGCTCTTTCTTTTCCATGATTCAGCCTCCTCCCACAAAGCTCACAACCTCTATCACATCTCCGTCCTTTAGGATCTTTTGACCGTATTCCGCCTTCGGTACGATCTCCTCGTTGCACTCTACGGCGATCCGCTCTTTCTGGTAGCCGTTTTCTGTGAGAAAATCCAAAAGCGTCTTTCCCTCGGCTTCTACGGGCTTTCCATTTACCTGTATCATTGCTAAACCTCCTTTAAATTTCCTGTTAATTAAATCAAAAAAGCCACACGAAGCAATACACCCGCGGTGGTGTACCCCTTCGTGTGGCTTTTGTCACACTCTGATAAATATTTTAACTATTTTGTTTTTCTCTGTCAAGGTGGAATTTGATTTTACAATGCAGCTCTCCCGCCGTCTTCACATGGTTCTATGCATTTTCAACCCGTATCTGGCAGGACTGCATTGCCTCCAACGCGGTCTGATGACTCTTCGGTGTGACCCCGGCGCAGCAGGCGGCGTCTACAATGATCTCTGCCTCAGGTAAAAAGGCTTTGACCAGAAGCGCATTGGAGATCACACAGATGTCGGTACAGAGTCCTATCAGGGTGACGGTTCGGATCTCTTCCTCCCGGTCTGCCTCCTGTAGGATCTCTCCCAGATCAGTGGAGCCGAAGGTGCCCTTATCGACGGGTTCCCTTATTATATTCGCTCCCTGGAGCTCCCTTAGATCGGAATGGATCTCCCAGCCCTGAGTTCCCCGGATACAATGCGGCACCGGAAGATTCCGCCCTTCCTGGGTGTGCAGATAGTTCTCTTCGTGGGTGTCGCGGGTGAAAAGCACCATTCCTGGAAAATTTTGAATTTTTTCCTTCACTTTCGGTACGATCTTTTTTGCTTCCCCGGTTCCAAGGGCTCCGTCTATAAAATCATTCTGCATATCTACTACGATTAAAATATCCTGCATGGTTTCCCCTCTCTCTCATATCCTCCGAATCTCTGACCCGTCTTATTTTTTCACTTTCACGCTCTTTGCTTTGGACCATTTGGAATAGAATTTTACAGTCTTTTTCCCTGCCTTTACATTTTTATAGGTACAGATCCTGACATAGTATTTTTTCTTTGCCTTTAATTTTTTCACAGTTTTGGTGGTGGTCTTTTTATTTTTCACCGTCAATGTTTTGGTGGTTTTTCCCGAAAACTTTTTGCTGGTGGAATACTGGATCCTGTAACCATCCACCTGGGTGGTCTGCTTTTTCCATTTTACAGTAAAACCTTTGGAGCTTGCCGTTACCCTGGACAGGCTGGTGGATTTTGGCGTTATAGTGAAGTTCTTCTTCAATGTTCCCCCGTAATTTCCTTTGAACTGAACGGTCACGGCTGCCCTGCCAGGGTTCTTATTCTTTTGATAGGATACCGTATAACTGCCGGCTGGGATCACATTGCCCTGTCTGTCTTTTACGGTGACCTTTGGTTTCTTTTCACTGCCATTGTAGATGTAACTCTTTGCGGCAAGCGTCAGGGTCTTTGGCTGTGGAATGACAGTCTGCCGTAATATTTTTCCGCAGGAAGAACATTTCTCCGCTTTGCTTCCATCCCTGCCCGGAATGGCCTTGGTCAATGTCTGGACTACGTTGTGGGCTTTCTGCGGTATTTCTTCGGTATAGCTGTCGCCGCAGACCGTGCATTGATAACTTTTTATGCCTTTTTCCGTACAGTCAGCTTCTTTTATGATCTGAGCTTTGTAATTATGAATATGTTCTAATGGCTCCGCCGGATCCGGAGTCGGGGTTGGGTCAGGTTCCGGGGTCGGGGTCGGGTTAGGTTCCGGGGTTGGATCCGGGGCTTCCCCACTGTATAGCTGGATCCGCAGTTCTGCCTTGATCCTGTCCTTTAAGGCTTTCACATCTGCCACCGTATTCAGATCTCCACGAAAGCCTTCGGAACAGAACAGGAAGGTATAATCCCCTGTTCTTACGCCATCTGCCGCCCTCAGATAATAGGTATCCGCCTCATCTTCCGAAGCATTGAAACAAATCGTGTTACTCCAATCTGTCCTGCCCAACAGATCCGGGTCGTCGCTCTCCCAATATTCCGTTTTCATTCCGATCACATAATCAAACCCATAGAATTCCCGATTCCTGACCTCTTCATAGCTGATCCTGTTTCCATCCGCATCCCGCCAGATGATCTGACATTTGCCGGCGGCCTCTGCCTCTTGGAGATCAGAGGTGTCTGAGATCTTTTCCACATTTATCCTGTCAGGGGCGGACACGATCTCAATGCTTCCCACTGTGACAGGCTGGATCTCTTCACTGTTCCCCTCGCCTTCCGTCCAGGCTCCTGCAACATAATTCAGTTGATATCCTGCCTGTATCGACTTCTCTGCCAGAACAAAGTTCTGCTCCGTCTTGGACCATCCTGCTATGATATATCGATGCCCCGGATAAAGTATCCCCGGAAACAGACGGTTGTCCGTCTGAAACCTTGTGACTCCGCTCACACTGCCCTGAATCGTCAGACTTCCCTGTACGTTTAGTATCAGATCCCCTCTCTCATCGATCTGATTCTCAGGATCGTAGGCGCCGCCGGTAAAGTCTCCGGTAATCACCGCCTGGCTGACTCCATTCAGATCCAGAT
The DNA here is from genome assembly GCA_958428365.1 of uncultured Lachnospiraceae bacterium. Lineage (GTDB taxonomy): Bacteria > Bacillota > Clostridia > Lachnospirales > Lachnospiraceae > Maccoyibacter. Next base: position 116,889 of record CAUAFT010000009.1, read on the forward strand.
ATGCCTGATCCCGCACCGTGATATTTTGAATATCCAAATCATCCGATGATGGCGTCCATCCGGCTTTTTCTTCCAACAGGATATTCCCGATTCCGCGGATCGCTCCATCTGACAAAGAGCACTGCCGCAGGGTCAAAGATGTGTTGGCATTGCCGGAAAAACTCTTTGCTTTCATTCCCGTAACCGTTCCAAAGGAATTCGTCACGCCAGTCACACAGACCGCCGCCTGACTGTTTCTCTCTGTGGAAACTGTCTCCCGCACAACGGTTTTGGCATCCAGATTCAACACCGCGTCACCGCTATATGGAACCTTTCCATCACTCTCTGTATCATGTCCCATATAGATTCCCTTGAACATGGTCTTATCATTCGCATTGATCACCGTCAACGAAGCATTATTTCCAATCTGTGTTCCGGAAAAACCGCCGCCATAGACGGTTGGCAGCAATTCCTCCTCCGTACCGCCAAGTCCCCCGATACTCGTACTGCCGCCTGCTCCGCCCTCCAGATAGGTGTCCACGTTATCCAGCGTCAGGCTGTGACCTGCCAGAAAGATCTCCCGGTGGGGTACGCTGCCCAGAGCGTCCGTCGATTCGAAATGCAGTTGGATATTCCGAAAGCAGACATTGTCCCCCACAAGCTGGATCGGTCCCCGGCAATTCAAGGAACTTCCCGCAGTTGCCGTGATCACCGTATCTCCCGGAATCTCCACCGGAAGGGTCCGCTTCATGGAATCCACCTGATCACCAATGGATATGACGCCGTCCACGATGATGGCACTTTTTTTCTGGCTCAGAGCCGCCATAAACTGATCCCGGTTGGTGACGGTTACGGCTTCCTCTGTGGAGGAAGACCGGGTTACGGTCTGTATCTGCAATTCATATTCCGGCTGTGTGATGGACGGGGTGGCCGCCACTGCCGTCTCTCCCACCGTTCCTGCCAGAAATACTGCTGCTAATATAAGAGTTGCTGCACGTCTTTTTCCTGCTCCCATATTTTTCTCCTATGTGTCTGCAAAACCTGGTATCTGTTACTTGTATTCTAACAAGCAACGGGGGTGGGAGCAATAGAAAGTTGGGATTATTTGTATTTTTCTGTACACTCGTCCCCTCTTTCCGTTAGGATCATCTTCCGGCATATAAATTCAAATTGGCAGACTATCCTCCACGCACAACACGCCCCACCCAATCATCGGATTTGGATACTCCTGCACCGCCTCGATCTGTCTCGCTCCGCGGATCAGATAGGCCTTCACTTTCTCCCCATACAAAAACGGATCATTTCCATCCACGATCCCCCACTGCATCAAAAGAGCCGCCCCTCCCGTCACAAAAGGAGTCGCCATGGAAGTCCCCGACGCTGTCACATAACCCCCTCCCGGAGCACAGGAGGTAATATTCACCCCCGGAGCCGCAAGATCCGGCTTGATCTGATTCGTCTGCCGTGTATATCCCCGCCCGGAAAAGTCCGCAAGCTGCATGGAGTAGGAATCATAAGCCCCCACCGTAATCACCTTAGAAGCCGTGGAGGGGATCGTCAGTGTCGTTTCCTCGGAAGGATATAAAAATCCCGTTCCCTGGCTCAACACTGTCTGACCTGGCAGCCACATATTATAAGATCCCAACACGATCCTTCTGGGGATCAGCTCGATTCTCCAGACTCCGCTGTCAATATAATCCCGCACAGGTAAAAAGGAGATATAGATCTCCTGATAAGGACTGTAAGGGCTGGGTTCCCCATAATAGATCAGAAGCTGCGTCCCATCCGCTGCAATTCTCTGGGTTCCCAGCACCTTTTGGATGGGTCCGATCCTCTTTCCCGACGGAAGAACAAGGGCAATATCAAATTCATCCACATAGCTCTTCCAGATCTGTAGACTCAGTGAAGTCTCATAAGGAGCCACCGCCAGCTGAATCTCCTCCGCATATCCGTCTCTCAATATCCCCTGCGTATGTCCTCTGGCCGCTCCCTCATTGCCGCTGCCCACGCAGATCACACTTTTCCCGTAGCTCGCCATATCATCCAAAAACGTTTCCAGAAGAGAAGTCCCGCTGTGACCTCCATAGGTGTTGCCGATGCTGATATTCACCGCCACCGGTCTGTTGTATTCGACAGACTTTCGCACCACATAATCCAACGCTGTCATCAATTCTGTGGTTCTTGGAAATGCATTTTCTCTCGGAACTCCCAGCTTCACGACTAACAGTTCGCTCTGTGGGGCGGCTCCCGTATATCTGCCCTGGGACGCCCTTCCGTTTCCAGCCGCGATCCCCGCCACATGAGTTCCATGACCGCTGGTGTCCCGGCTGGGAACAATCTGTAATCCCGCCGCTTCGCCTCCTGCCAGACCGCCTCCCAGCATTCCACTTCCTGTTGTTCCCGCCGCCGACAACGCCCGGTTGATCTCCTCTCTGGAAAATTCCACCCCTCTTTGAAAAGAATAGGGAGGCCGTTCCCCCTCCCGCGGTGTCAGAGTCTGATCCCAGATATTGAGAATCCGGGTGCTTCCGTCGGCATTGCGAAAATCAGGATGAAAATAATCGATTCCCGAATCGATGATCGCCGTAATCACGCCCCGTCCTGTCAGGTTGAAGGGACTCCGCCGCACCGGAGGGATACAGGAAGCCCGGATCCCCTGATCCAGCGAAAAAAAGAGATTCTTTGGCTTCTCCACATATTCGATCTCCGGGCGGGCAGTGATCTCCTCAATCAGATGTTCCGGCACCCGCAGGATCGCATATTCGTTGCTGAGATTCTCTACAATGATCCCTCTCTCCAGATCCTGAAGGCTCTCAATATCCCCGCTGTATTTCACGATCAGCTCCCAGGTATTTGTCAGCTTCTCATACCCTACATCCAGTTCCAGGGATTTTTCCCGTTCCTCCTGTGTGGCATCCAATGCCAGATTCAGAAGATTTTCCAGCTTTGCATTATTTTCCATAATTCCTTCTCTTATCATTCCGATAGATTTTTAACAGTTTACGGGTATGGAAAATAAAATATTCATTTCGTTCCGCAGCTTACTTTCACAGCAGCTGCATCTATATCAGATACCTCTGCATTTTCTTTGCTTTTTTCAAAGCCTCCTCAAAATCTCCCTCCAGGATAAATTTCTCGATCTCCCTGATATCCTCCTGCATGTCCGTTCTGAGGATTCCCTGTGACAATTCATCCAGGATCCGTTCTGTTTTTACCAGATCATAATATTCCAGTGAGTTTTCCAGCCGCCCGATCCGTTCATTCAGGTATTCTGTGTCCGCGCTCTCTTCTGTTTCCTCCGGTGGCTCTTCTAAGAGAATTTTTTCCTTCGGCAGTATATGATAGAGGATCTCTTTTAATTTTTCTTCCCTCAACGGTTTGAAAATACACTCTTCAAATCCCGCCTCCAGCATCTCCTCTCTCACGCCCTCAATGTCATTGGACGTTAAAAGCACTGCCGGAGTACTCTGATCGTAGACCCGGAATAATTTCAGCGTTCCTTTTCCGTCCAGATCCGGCATCATCTGATCCAGCAATATGAGATCTGCCTGCAGCCCCTTTTCCACTTCCTCCAAAAATGCCTCCCCACTCTGGAATTGATGCGTCCTGATCTGATAATAATGAAGGGCATGCTCCGCCACCTTCAGATTGATGGGACTGTCATCCACCACCACAACCTCCGCTTTTGGCGCAGTAAAATCCGGAACTCCTGCCCCGGAAAACAGTTTTCCCTGCTCTACAGGTTCCGCATCCACCACCTTCTGGCGAATATTTATGACAAACTCCGATCCAAGACCCACGGTGCTGACAAAGGTGATATCTCCATCCATCAGCGTTGCCAGCTTTCTCGCCAATGACAGCCCAAGACCTGTGCCCTCCTCTTTTTGCGGCTCCTGTTCGCCCCGGTCAAACTCTCCGAAGATCCGGTCATAATCCTCCTGACGGATCCCGTTTCCCGTATCCTGTATCTTAAACAGCAATCGACAGTTGTCCATACTTTCCATTCTGCCGCTGACCTTCAAGAATACCTGCCCCCGCTCCGTGAACTTAATGGCGTTTCCAATGACAGCTTCTAAGATCTGCTGTATCTTCAGATCATCCCCAAAGTATGCCCGCGGCGTGTCCTCATCAATTTCCACGATAAATTCCAGATTTTTCTGTTCTACTTTTTTGATCATATTCTGGTATACTCTGCGCACCAGTTCCTGTAAGGGATACTCCACCTGTATCAGATGCATTTTTCCGGAATCGATCTTAGAATAGTCCAACACATCACTGAGCATTCTCTGTAATCTATCTGCCGCCTGCTTTAATTGTTCGAGATTTGACCGCTCCGGCGCCGTCAGATTTGCATTTTGCAGGATCTTGGTCATTCCGTTGATGGTGTTCATGGGAATGCGGAACTCATGGGAGATATTCTGGAGAAACTGTGACTTCGCCCTGGAGGCGTTTTCCGTCTCTGTTTTCAGTGCCAGGATCTCCTGTTCCTTCTTCTCCCGTTCCGTGACGTCAATGATCAGGATCATATACCCTTTTTGCTGTTGTTCCTCTCCCACGGAGGCTGTACGGATCTCGTATGTCCGCTCCCCACTGCGGTAGGTTCCATACTGCTCCTTCACCATGGATTCCCACAGCCTTTTCTGAACATTCGGGGAATACCTCCCCTGATCCGCAAAGATCTCCTTCGCCACCCGGTTGGCATACAAGAGCTTCCTGTCGCGATCCAGAACCATGATTCCATCGGACATATTCTCGATGGCGCTCTGTTTTGCCTCCTCCACAGTGTCCATCATTCCCATCTTCGTCACCGCCGCTATCAGCGTGAACAACGACACCGAATATGCGGCAGAAGAAATATCAAAGCCCCTCTCGAAATCCGTTACGATCAGGGTAAGGATCGCCAGAGGCATCATTCCGCTAAGGAGCATACAGACCCGAAATCTCATGCTCACAAAACTATTGTGTTTCACACAGATATGACTGAAATAGATGAAACTCACCAGCTTGACGACCTGGCTTAACAGATAATAATTATAGAAGGGTCCCGGTACCAGCCTCTCAAAATTCATGGGACCTGTAAAAGTAATTTTACGATAAAAAAGAGTATGATACTCGCTGGTGAGAAGAAATAAAAGAACTATAGCGTCAGAGACAAAGAGAAGTCTGGATGTCTTCTTTCCGGTGATCATTCCCAGATAGCGCCCGATAAACAGCAGCATCAACGTTGCCACAAAACACTTTCCCATCAGACTGAACCTGGCAGCCAACAGCGCCTCCTGTGAAGAATGAGCCGTGATCTGAGAAAGATATCCCAGGCTTCCCCAGAAGGCTGCCAGCGAGGCTGCCGCCAGGGTATCCCTATTCTTTACCTCTTTTTTGGATACAACGTAATACAGGGATATAAACCCCAACACCACGACTATGATCTGAATCCCCGTATATATGTATTGACTCATTCCGACTCCTCCAATACACTGCTTCTATTTTAGGTGCTTTGTCTGATAACCCTTCCCCGGACCTTCGTTTTTCAGCATGCCCGGTTTCTTCAGATCCTCCAAAAGCCCATAGAGCAGCTTTTCCGCTTCATCATCATCGTATTCCCTGAGCTTTTCCGTCACCTCGTCCAACACATCCGCCACATGATCCGGCAGGTCAAACCGCTCCAGCTCCTTGACCTTCGCCAGGGCTTCTTTGATCCTGAAATTCTCCAATTCGTCCAGAATATAGAGGATTCTGGCATTGATCTCTCCCGTATTGATCGGCATGGAACTGAAGGCGGAGCCATTTTTTTCAAACATATGGATGACTCTCTCCACCATATTCGAGGCTCCCTTCGTGTCCCCGTTTTCCAGCTTCTGCTTTGCCGTCTTCATCCTGCCGGAGATATCATCCTGAATCTGGAAGCCCAAAACCTCGTCCATCTTAAAGGCAGCCTGTTTCGTTCTGCTTTCCTCGATATCTGAAAAAATATCCTGCAGGCGGTGGTAAAGCTCCTCATCCTCCATCGGCAGTACACCGAGGCGCTTAAACACCTTCTCAATGCGGTCGTGCAGTTCCTCCGCATCCACCGGCTTTGCAATATAATCCATAATACCCAGCTTTGCGCCCTCCAACACCGTAAATTTATCTTTTTTTGTGGTAAGGAAGATTACCGGAACCGTGATTCCGTTTTCCTGGGTACGGATCTCTTTGAGCGTCTCAATTCCATCCATCAACGGCATCTGTACGTCCAACAGGATCAGATCCACCCTCTCCCGATACAGATATTTGATGGCACGGCGTCCTGACAGCATGGGAATGACTTCATACTTATCTTTTAACTCCTGTTCCACCGTCGCAAGATTTACCGTGTTATCATCCACAACCATAATCTTCATTTTTTCCATTTCTGTACCTCCATCTCTTACTCGCCAGTCAATTCTATTAATAAATTCCGAAGCAGTTCTTCCGCCTCGTCATCTTCATACAATTTTAATTTTGTTCTTACCTCTTCCACTTTCTGCTCGATTTCCTCTTCCAGATCATGTTCCAGAATCGCTTCGATCTCCTGCATACTCTCCTTTGGACGGAAGTTCTCCAAAGCTCCCAGAGACATCTGCAGCTTTTCTTTAAGCTCCTCTTCAGACAGCCTGTTCGCAACATTCTTTTCCTTCTGCCGGATCCTGCCTTTTTTCATCAGAACCCGTTTCACCTCGCTCAAAAGCGCCGCATAATGATCCAGGAGCTGTTCTGCATTTTCATCGATGAACTCATATCTTCCCTCTTTTGCCGCAAATTCATGCTGCTTCGCTTCCTCTGAGAGCTTGTCCGCTCCGATATTTGCCGCCGCGCTCTTTAAAGCGTGGGTCTCAATATCATAATTGTGATAATCCTTCTCAAGAGCAAGCCGGCGGATCAATTTCAGCTTTTCTTTTCCCTCCATCAAAAACAGCTCCAGCAGATCCAGGTAATCATCCAGTCCGCCGCCCTTGCGTTCCGTAGCCTTGCGGACGTCTACTTCCCTCATATAGATCTCCGCCAGATCGTCCTCCGTGATGAGCACCTCTTCCACTTCTTCATCAATGTGCTGCTTTAAAGTCCCAGGGATCCACTTACTCAATGCTCTGTGCAATTCTATCCTGGAAATAGGCTTTGCAATAAAATCCTGGAATCCATGGCTTAGAAACATCTCCTTCGCACCCTGGATGGCATTTGCCGTCAGTGCGATCATAATCGGCGTCTTTCCATTCTCACCGCACTTCTCCCGAATGATCTCTGCCGCCTCAATGCCATCCATCCCCGGCATCATGTGATCCATCAGGATCAGATCATATTTTCGCTCTTTTACCATGCGGATGGCATCTCTTCCCGACAAAGCCTCATCCAGCTGAAACTGATAATCCAAAAGCATCTTGCTGGCAACCTTCAGATTGACCTTATTATCATCCACCAAAAGGACCTTATATTCCGGCACGACAAACATGGATTCCAGATTCTCCCGCCAGTCTTTGACACTGATCGGAACCTCGCTGACTGTTCGGGCATCCTCCACCTTCTGTGGAATCCTGACCGTAAAGACGGTTCCCTCTCCATATACGCTGTCCACCGTGATGCTTCCCTCCATCAGATGAACCAGACGTTTGGATATGGTAAGCCCCAGACCGGTTCCCTCCACCTTTCGGTTCTTCTTCGTATCCACCTGTTGAAATTCCTCGAAGATCTTATCCAGATCCTCCTGTTTGATCCCCATTCCGGTATCCTGTACCTCAAAGACCAGACCGATGTCGGAGGTCTCGCTCTTCTCTGCCGAAACCTTCAGCTTGACATAGCCTTTTTTGGTGAACTTTACCGCATTATTCAAAAGATTGATCAGAATCTGGCGGATCCTGCCCTCATCTCCCACCAGCCTGTGGGGGACGTCCGGCTGCAGTTCCAGAAGGATCTGCAGTCCGTGCTCCGCCGCCACGATCTTAATCATATTTGTGACCTCTTCTAAGAGAATCTGTATGTAATATTTATCCTCGATCAGTTCCAGTTTTCCGGATTCCACCTTGGACAGATCCAGGATATCGTTAATGATTCCCAGCAGGTTCTTGGACGCCGTCTTGATATCACAGGCATAGTCGTACATTTTTCTGCCCCGGCTCTCCTCGATAATCAGCTCGCTCATTCCGATAATGGCGTTCATCGGCGTGCGGATCTCATGAGACATATTCGCCAGGAAATCGCTCTTGGCACGATTCGCCTGCTCCGCCTCCTCCCGGATCTCCATGATCTCTCCGATGAGCTGATAAGTATCCGTTACATCAAAAATGAGCATCGTGTATCCCCGCACCATACTTTCCTCATCCGTCATCGCTTTCAGATGTCCTTCATAAAATTTTTCCCGAAACGCAAATTCGCATTTTCCCGGCGTCTGTAAAAGATCTATGGGAAAATCCTCAATCTGAGTGATATTCCTGATCTTTCCGTCCTTCAACTCCGGAAACACACCAAGAGACGCCTGATTATATTCTATGATATTTTTATTGACGTCCATAAAAATAACACAGTCATCAATGGTCTCCAACACCTCCGAAAAACCGCTCCGGTACATATCAAAACCACTTTTATTCCAGAGAATGATCACCAGCAAAGATACAATGATACAAATGATCATCGGAACAGGATTATAGAGAAATGAGATCATCTTCGACTCGTACAAAAGCAACAGAAAGATCGCAATGCCCAGGGCGGTTCCGGTTCCATACAGATTCCTCTTTTTCTTCTTGTTGTCAGTCTGCGCCCCACTGTAAAACAGAATACTCAATGTGGAAAAATAAGGAAGCAGAACAGATACAAAAAGATAGACATAATACATCGGTCCATGAACCAACAGCAGATGCGGATACCAGCCTCCGTCCTGGAACAGGATCCTGGTATAATACAGGCTGTGATATTCACAGGTGAGCACCGTCAACAGAACCAGCATATTCACGGTTCCGATCAGAGCGACAAAGCTCTTTGGCAATTTTACATCGCAGTATCTCGCCACGAATATCAACAGGAGCATACACAAAAAGCAGGAACCAATATACTGGATCTTCACTGCCAGAAGCGCTTCCTCTATGGACGTGGATGTGATCTCAAACAGATAGCCCGCATTGCGCAGTATCTGCAGCATAGTAAAGCATAAGAGCAGCCGGTTTTCCCTGCTGGGATCCCCTTTTATCAGAATCACCAGTGCAATGGAAGCAACCAGGATTCCTACAAGCTGTAAAATCACGACCAATGTGTATACGTCCATGCGTATTCCCTCCAAAAAACCATATTGCGCCTAAATTATATCACACTTTTTTTTAGGGTTCTACAATTTTCTGGGTTTTCACGCAAGGTTTATATTGACTTACCTCTCCGGCATGATGATCGCCGCCACGAGATAGGCAATGATTCCGCTTCCCGTAAATCCCAGGATCACAGCCAAAAGTCGTATGATAGTAGGGTCTACGTTCAGATACTCTCCGATTCCTCCGCAGACTCCCAAAAAGATTCTGTCATTTGATGAACGGTATAATTTTTTCATGCTGTTTCCTCCTATATAACTATTCTGTATCTACGGAAATATCTCCCATTCCGCACTCGATCCTGACATCCTTAGACGCTCCATTGTCAAGACTCTTTTCCTTTCCAATGGAAGTATAGGATTCCCGGCCCAGATCGATATTTCCAAGTCCGCATTCTAATCTGTAGTTGTAATCCTTTTCCTGACCGACAAGGTGCAGGTCAATATTTCCAAGTCCGCAGGAAATCTCAATGCTCTCCGCATCCAGACTCTGGATATCAGCATCCCCCGCCCCGACTTCCAGATAAAATTCCTTTGCAGCGATCCGGTTTATATCCATCTCCCCGGCATCCACCTTTATATCCACCCTGTCTGCCGTCAGAAATACGTCGTCACACTCCAAAACTCCCGCATTATTTTCTATCTTCAGGTTTTGAAGCTCCATTCCCCGCGGCAGTTCCAGCTTCACCTCGCAGTCTTTTCGCGCGGTGCTGCCGCTTCGCTGATCCTTCAGGGTCAGCACACCCTCTTCCAGAGTGGTCAGAACATCTCCGTTGTCCTTCTCCACCTCCACCACGATCTCGTCGGTGTCACTCTCCTCGATCTCCAGACTTCCATGCTTAAGATCAATTACGATCCCACTCACCTCGGAGGTCTGAAAACGTGTTACGGATTCCTTTCCATCCTCCCAGTCAAAATCATTGTCGGAAATCCAACCAATCCCGTCTTCTCCCACATGCCAGTTAAGTACTTTTATATCGCCGCTGCGCCATAACTCCCGCAGGGTATTGGTTCCGGCGCCCATCACAGCCCCGGCGGCGCAGGCTGACACTCCCAGGATCACAAGCACTGCTGCGATCATCAGACATACCTTTGTGAATCTCTTCATTGTACCCCCTCCTTTTTCCGAAACCTCAGCCTCTGAAACAGATTTACGAATCCACGGCAGATCAATGGCAATACTTTTACGCCCAGCCATACCGCACAGACCAGAAGAAGGATTCCCACTGCCGCAAGAATGAGTCCCACCCCAAGGATCAGGATCCCGGCTGCGGCCTGTCCTGTAACACAGGTTCCGATTCCAGCCCAGACCAGTGCGATTCCTGAGGCGAGGATTCCAATCGTCGCCCCCGCCAGTCCCGCTAAAATTCCAAAGAACCCGCAAAAGATTGCCGCCACCACTCCAAGGAGGACTCCCAGAAGAGCCATCCAGATTGGGGAGGTCAGAATCAGAAGCACCACCAGCAGGGCTGTATTCATTTTTCTTCCACTGCCAGCTTCCTCCTCTTCGCTCTCTTTTTCGGTCTCCTCTTCCGATTTTCCCGGACTCGTCGGAAGATTCCCCAGCAGATCCTCCTTTATGGTCTTTGCCACCTTCTCCGGGGATTCCAGTTCCCGTATCACCTTGCTCTCCTCCTCTATCCCCGCCTCGTCAAAATAACTCTCGTAGTAGGCAAGCGCCTCTTCCCTCTCCTCTGACGGAATATCTCTCAAAAGCTCTCTGAGCCTTTCCATAAATTCTTTTCGATTCATTCTTTCTCCTCTCCCAAAAATAAATGACTTATTTTTGAAGAATATTCCACCCACTCTCTGCGGTACATTTCCAGTCTCTCTCTTCCGATATCCGTGATCTGATAATACCTCCTGTTCCTGCCCGCACATTCCACATCGTGTACTTGCAGACACTGGCTTTTTTGCAGCCGCCGAAGCACCGGATACAGAGTGGATTCTGAAATCTCGATCGCAGCGCGTACTTCCTGTGTAATTTTATAACCGTATGTACCCTCTTCCTCCTTGGATACGACGGCAAGTACGATCGCATCCAGGAGGGCTGCCCCTGTCTGAAATACCATGGGATCTCTCCTTACTGTTTTGTTAATAATACTATACATCGTATAATATTATTTGTCAAGCGGGATAGAGAGACTTACGACAGGTGCACGAAACCTACCGGACTTTCCAGAATCAGGAAAGCCCGGTAGGATCTGTGCACCTTCTTTGGAACTTATTTACTTATTTACCACCAATGAAACTTACCACCAATGGAACAGGGTGCCGATCCAGTAGATGAAGCCCAAAAGCCAGCTTGTGAAGATTCCGTACAGGATGACGGGGCCTGCAATGGTGAAGATCTTGCAGCCGATACCGAATACCTGACCTTCTTTTTTGAACTCAATGGCTGGGGAGGCAACGGAATTGGCGAATCCGGTAATGGGTACGAGGGCTCCTGCGCCGCCCCATTTGGCAAAGGTTGGGTAGATGTTGAATCCGGTCAGGATGATGCTGAGCAGGATCAGGAGCATACTGCACCAGCTTCCCGCCGTGTCCTTGTCCAATCCGAAGGTATTGATGGCTGTGTTCAGAATGAACTGACCGATGACGCAGATGATCCCCCCGACGATAAAGGCTTTTCCCATGCTCACGAAGAGATTATTGACAGGAGTCACCTGTTTTACATATTCGTTATATTCCTTTTGCTGTATCTGTTTATCTTCTTCTCTCATTATGTCCTCCTTTTATAGGGTGCTCCTGTAACCGCACCAGAAATAGAATAGGGCCCCCGACAATTTGCCCACTGCCATAAACGCCAGAGCCCATGCCAGTCCCATGTCCAGTTTGAATCTCCTGAAAATGATCGGGAAGGTATTGATGATCTCCGCTAAGGAGACTGCAATACAACCTACGAAGATTCCGGCGCAGAATCCAAAGAGGACCAGAACCGGCCTTCCCAGGGAAAGGGAGAGATCCGGAAACACCGAGAGGATATTTCCAGTTACTCCGCCTAAAAAGATGATGGTCTCATATCCCAACAGGGATCTTGCAGTATTGGATTTTCCGATCAGGCGGGGAATGACGCCGATGGCGATGAGAAAGGCAAAGGTTCCGGCAGATACCGCGGCCCCGGATACCAGGCCTCCCAGAGCCAAAAGGATATGTTTAACCCACATCGATACTGCTTCCTCCTCTGCTGCTGTTTTCTATAAAGGTGGTATCTATATCCTCCTCATATTTACGCATCTCCACCTGCAGCGGCGTCGGATCATGGGTGATCTTTTTCTTTCCTATATGATTGAAAAATACCAGAATCCCAAATGCCAGCCCGATGCAGTAAAAGACTTCCAGTTCCGTAAAACCGTCCGATTCTTTCCCCATGACCTGCTGATAGAATTTTGCAAAGACATCGCTGACTCCCACATCGTTGTTGAACGCCATAATGGTAAAGGCAGAGCCGAAGAAGATGACGATGCACAAAAGCACGGTTTTTAAATAGGACAGTCCCATAGGCGGATCCAGTCGGGGAACGTATTCAATGATGAAGGCGGCTTCTCCCATATTCTGTACCTCCACTCCGGGATAGTCCTCGTGAATCAACTGGATGATCTTTAAAATGGAAAATACCTGGAGCTGGTTTTTCTTCTTATTCATATTTGGAAACGTATAGATCTTTTTCTGCTTCAGTTTTCTTAAGATTCCCACGTCGGTACACTCAATACTCGCCACATCTCCAAGCGTCACGCTTCTGTTGTGTACCAATACGTTCTTATCTATATTGATATAGATTGTCTGACTGCTGCTCATTGTTTTCCTCCATTACCAGTAATGCGCCTCGTCTGTCTGCCGCAGAGTCCTCCAGATGTCTGTAAAAATAGATTCCGGCGATCAGCGCTATGATCACCATGGACACCAGGCAGATCCGGTAGGTTTTCCGGCTCATGACATCACCTCGTTTTTTCATTTGCCCTTAGTATGTCATTTTTTTACCGGATTATTCTCAAAGTTTTCCTGAATTTCTGTTTAACTCTTCTCTTTTTTTGGCATACTTTTCCTAACACATTACAACGGAGTATCGGTATGACTAAAAATCAAAAAATTCTGAATCTGGCTGTATCAGCCGGAGAGATCCTGATCCAGAGCGGGGGCGAGATCTCCCGCGTGGAAACCACCATGAGGCACATCATCGAAGCCTATGATATCCAAAATTACAATATCTATATCCTGTCCAACGGGATCTTCTCCACCATTGAATCCACAGAGGACTCCCCCTACTGTCTCGTCCGTCATGTAAAATTCGGCACGGTAAACTTAGAACAGATCGCCGCCGTCAACCAGCTCTCACGGGAGATCTGCCAGTATCACTATTCACCGGAGCTTGCCCTTGAAAAAATGGAGGTTTGCCGAAACTTACAGACCCATCCCCTCTGGGAAAAAAGCCTGGCTTCCGGCTCCGGCTGCGCCGCCTTTACCCTGCTTTTGGGAGGAAGTCTTACGGACAGCTTGACTGCTTTTTGTTTCGGAGGCCTTTTACAGCCCCTTTTATATTACTTTCGGGTCAGAGAATTTTCCCGCTTCTTTTATACCATTGCAGCCAGCGCCTTTATCACCCTGCTCACGGTCTTAAGCCACACCCTCTCCCTGCCCATACGCATAGATATGGTGATCATCGGCTGCATCATGCCTCTGGTTCCGGGACTGGCGCTGACCAATTCCATTCGTGATTTTTTCAATGCGGACTATCTGTCCGGCGTCATCCATATGGTGGACGCCCTCCTGACTGCCCTGAGCATTGCGGTGGGGGTAGGGCTTGTCATGACCTTTTATCAATTTTTTGGAGGTAACCTGGGATGAAATCATTGCTCCTCGCCTTTATCGCCATCTTTTCCTTCTCCGTCATGTTCTGTGCTCCCAGATCCCAGTATATTTTCTGCGGGTTCTGCGGCTGTTTGACCTGGGGACTCTGCCGCTTTTTTGAGGAGCTTGGGACGGATCTTATGCTCTCCGTCCTCTTCTCCACCTTCTTTCTGACCGTATTCACCAGAATCCTGTCCATTATAAGAAAGACCCCCGTGACCATCTATCTGACCACCGGGATCCTCCCCCTGGTTCCGGGAGCCGGAATCTACTATACCTCCTACTACCTTATTATGAATGAGGCGCGGATGGCTGCCCATATGGGAATTGACGCTTTTCAGACTGCCGGTGCCATATCTTTGGGCATCATCTTTGGGTTTGCCGTGCCGATCCGCCGTTCCCAGACGGACAGATCCGAAAAAGACGCAAAATAATTCTGTATTTTTCTTCTTTTATTGGGAATCCTAACCCATATCAATCTTAAAAGAAGGTGAAAAGCAATGAAAAAATATCTTTGCGAGCCATGCGGCTACATCTATGACCCGGAGGTGGGCGACCCGGACAACGGGATCGAACCGGGCACTGCATTCGAGGATCTGCCGGAGGACTGGCTCTGCCCTGTATGCAGCCTTGGAAAAGACGTCTTTGTGGAAGTGGAAGAATAAAAATACGAAATAGAACATTCAAAAGAGGGACTTCCAGGAAAATTATACCGCCTGCGGCAAATTTCAAAAAACATTTCTATAGAAATAAGAGAGTGCCATGCACCCTCTTATTTTATTCACATATCCTGTTTTACCTTAAAGGTTCCCTTCCGCATCGGCTTTTTTCTGACAGAGAAAACCTTGTTCAGACGATTGCCTCTGCCTCCAGCGTTTTCTGGATCTCCAGAGTAGTCTCCGCGATCCTGTGATTTTTCACCGTATGTACATAGACCCTGGCGCTGTCAATGTCACAGGTGAAGTTCTCCCCATCGTTGGGCACCCTGCCGATCACGCTGCAAAGAAAGCCACCGTAAGTCTCATACTCTTTTACCGGAAGTTCCATCTCCAGACAGTCCGCCACCTTATCCAGGCTTGCGGAACCGGAAATCTTCCACTTTCCTTCTCCGATCTGCTTGATCTCACAGACCGTTTCCTCTTCTTCCTCCTCGATCTCTCCTACCAGTTCCTCCATCAGATCGTGCAAGGTAATGATTCCCGACACCCCGCCGTACTCATCCAACAGAACCGCAAAGTAATTCTTCTTCTGCTGCATATTTTTTAAGAGAACGTCCGCCTTCATGGTCTCCGGCACGAAATAAGGCTTATCAGCCTCATACTCCAAAAGCTGATATTTATCCCTGTCTTTTCTTCTGAAAAAATCCTTCGTATCCAGGATTCCGATTACATCATCCTTATTTTCCCCACAGATGGGATAGAATGAATGACGGCTCTCAAAGATGATCTTCTCCCACTCCTCAATGCTGTCCTCCATATCCAGGTAAACCACGTCCATGCGGTGGGTACAGATCTGTCCGATGACGATGTCGTCAAACTCAAAGACGTTCTGGATCAGCTCTTTCTCCTCATTTTTGATGAACCCCTGCTCATTTCCCACATTTAACATCATGCGGATCTCCTCCTCGGAAACCGGTTCTTCCTCTTCCTCAGGATTCATTCCCAGCCGTCTTAAGATAAAGTTGGTGGAAGCGGTGAGTAAAAATACCAGAGGCGCAAAGAGTTTTGAAACCGTATACAAAAGTCCCGACATTCCAAGGGCTAAGGCTTCCGGTTTTTTCATGGCGATCCGCTTCGGAACCAGCTCTCCAAAGACCAGACTGAAATATGCCAAAATTATGGTGATGGCGATAACAGCGACATTTTTCAGGATTTTTTCCGGAATAGTCACACCCGCATCCAACAATAAGGCAACCAACGGCGACGCAAAATTCTCCGCCGCAAAGGCGCTTCCCAGCAGTCCTGCGAGGGTGATCGCCACCTGGATCGTAGCCAGAAATCTGGCTGGCTGTTCCGTAAGCGCCAGCAACCTGCCTGCCCGGACGTCGCCCTCCTTTGCCTCCTGCCTTAACTTTGTCTCATTAACGGAAATCACTGCGATCTCCGCACTGGCAAAGACTGCGTTTAGAAAAATCAAAATAACCTGTAATATTATTGCTCCAATCATATAACTTCTCCTCCTTCTTACAGAATGTTTATCCCATGTTTTTTACACAATAAAAGGCACCGCCTGCTTTTCTTCAAAGCAAACGATACCTCTAACAATTCAATTTATTTACATGGCAATTCATATTACTGTTATTTGCTGCGTTGTCACTTTCATCACTGTCGTCCATGTAGCGGTCACATCCTTTCTTTTCTGATAAACAAAAAATACCATCTTTTCTGTCCACCTTCAAGGTTCCACTCCATATCTTAGCGCAACATTAACCCTGTTTTTTCAGTTTTCCCTTGATCCGCTGCAAGGCGTTGTCTATGGATTTCGGAGGCTTGTCCATGATCTGGGCGATCTGTTGATAATCCAGTCCCTGTAAAGTCAGCGCCAGCACCTGCTTTTCCATCTCGCTTAAGCACTGATGGATCTTTTCCTGGAAAGCCGCCACATTCTCCCGATCGATGACCAGATCTTCGGGATTTCCGTTGCTGAACGACTGCAGCACCTCGGCAAGGGGAACCCTCTCCTCCCCCTCCGGCTCCTCGTAGAGGGAGATATAGGAGTTGAGGGGGGCGTGCTTCTTACGCTGGGAAGCCTCCATCGCCGTGTACATCTGCCTGCTGATGCAAAGTTCTGCAAAATGGTAAAAGGAGGCGTCTCTGTCCTCCTGATAATCCCGGATCGCCTTAAAAAGACCGATCATCCCCTCCTGGATCAGATCATCGTTGTCCGCCCCGATGAGGAACAAAGCCTTTGCCTTCTTACGCACCAGATTCTTATATTTTACCATCAGATAATCTACGATTTTTTCCTCCCCCGCCCGCATCCTGCGGATCAATTCTTCATCACTCTTATTGCTATAGGAATCCATTGTCCCTCCTGCCTCGCTGTTCCTCTTTTACCACTCTGCCACAGGTTTCAACGCTGTTTTTTTAAGACAGGCGCTGTCTTACGATCTCATATGCGAGAATACCTGCCGCCACAGAGGCATTGAGGGAATCGATCTCACCCTTCATCGGAATCGAAGCGATAAAATCACAGTTCTCTCTCACCAGCTTGGAGATCCCCTCTCCTTCATTGCCGATGACCATACCGATGGGGCCCTTTAAGTCCAGCTCATACATGGTCTCACCGCCCATGTCTGCGCCTACAAACCAGATACCCTGTTCCTTCAATTCCCGGATCGTCTGAGTCAGGTTGGTGACCTTTGCCACCGGGGTATAGTTCAGGGCTCCTGCAGAGGTCTTTGCCACCGTGGAGGTCAGCCCCACCGCCCGGCGCTTTGGAATGATGACTCCGTGGGCGCCCGCCAGATTGGCGGTACGGATGATCGCCCCCAGATTATGGGGATCCTCGATACCGTCCAAAAGGATCAGAAACGGAGGTTCCCCCTTTTCCCTGGCTCTCTCTAACATGTCCTCCACCCGGACGTATTCATAGGCTGCCGCCATGGCGATGACCCCCTGATGCTTCTTTGTCTCAGAGAGCTGATCCAGGCGTTCTTTACTCACATAGTTGACGATGGTATCATGCTTTTTCGCCTCTCTTGTAATGGTCTTAACGGGACCGTCCATACATCCGTCCAGCACAAAGAGCTTGTCTATGGGTCTGCCGGAACGGAAGGCTTCCAGCACGGCGTTGCGTCCCTCTATCCTCAATTCCTCCGAATTTGTATGTTCCTCTCTCAAAATATGTTGATCCTTTCCTCTTACACTGCTGTTATTGCTATCTAAGCTGCATTTTTCATTCTCATCCCTGATCTGTTCCTGCATATCTTTCCATCATGTAATACTTGCCTCACGCGTCTGTCCCCGGCAGCGCCAGCTTTACCAGCTCCACCAGACGTTCAAATTCATTCATCAGATAGAGATATCCCATCAGAGCCTCAAAGCCTGTCGCCTTGCGGTAATCGCTCATGGTGGCGTTTTTCGCCATGGTGGGAGACTTCGCATTCCTGCCCCTGCGGTAGACCTCCTCCTCTTCCTGCGTCAGATTCGGAAGCAGTCTCTCGATCATCTCCGCCTGGGTCTTTGCTTTTACCAGACGGCTGGTCTCCCGGTGGAGGTTCGCTGCCTTCGTGTTGCCCCTTCCCACCACAATGGAGCGGATCACCAGATCGTAGATCCCGTCTCCAATGTAAGCGAGGGTCAGGGGGGAGTAGGTACGGATGTCCACGGGTTCTATCTCAAACTGTTCTTTGATGTATGCGTCTATGCCCTTTTCCATTTTACTCCTTCTCTGGTGTCCTCTAAGATGATTCCCTTCTCCAGCAAAAGATCCCGGATCTCGTCTGCTCTGGCAAAATTCTTTTCCTTTCTTGCCGCCTGACGTTCCTGGATCAGCGCCTCGATATCGCTGTCTAAGATCTCCTCCTCTTTTTCGAGAATAATGCCTAAGACGTCGCAGAGGGTGGACAGTCTCTGATACAAAGCGTCGATGTATTCTCTGGAATGATCCCCATCGGCGCTGGTGTTGATGAATTTTACCAGTTCAAACACAGCGGATACGGCGTCGGCAGTGTTGGCGTCGTCCTCCATTGCCGCCTCGAATTTTTTTACATATTCGCCGCTCTTTTCAAACTGTTCTCTTTCTGCCTCGCTCATGCTTCCCTCTGTTTTTTCCAGGAGGTCTCTCAGCTTTTCTGCGGAGGTTAAGATCCGCTCCAAACCGTTCTTGGCTGCCTCCATCAGATCGGCGCTGAAATTCAGCGGACTTCTGTAATGGGCGCTCAGCATGAAGAATCGCAGTACCTGTAAATCGTATTTTTCCGCGATCTCCCGGACAGTGAAGAAATTTCCTAAGGATTTGGACATTTTCTTATTGTCAATATTTAAAAATCCGTTGTGCATCCAGTATTTTGCAAATGGTTTTCCATTCGCTGCCTCGGACTGGGCGATCTCGTTTTCATGATGAGGGAAAATTAAGTCCTCGCCTCCGGCATGGATGTCGATCTCATCTCCCAGATATTTTTTGCTCATAACGGAGCATTCAATATGCCAGCCCGGACGTCCCTCGCTCCATGGAGACTCCCAGTAAGGCTCCCCTTCTTTTTTCGGTTTCCAGAGTACGAAATCCAATGGGTCTTCCTTGTAATCTCCGGTTACCTTGATGTCCCGGTGTCCTCCCTCCAGATCGTCGATATTTTTGTGGGATAATTTTCCATATTCTTTAAAGCTTCTGGTTCGGAAATAGACCGTGCCGTCCTCCGCCCGGTAAGCGTGCCCCTTGTCGATGAGGGTCTGTATCATCTCGATCATACCCGGAATCTCCTGGGTTGCCAGAGGATGGGTGGTGGCAGGCTTCACATTCAGCCCCTCCATATCCTTCTTGCATTCCTCAATATAACGCTTTGCGATGGTATCGGCGTCCACGCCCTCCTCCACTGCTTTTTTGATGATCTTGTCATCCACGTCGGTGAAGTTGGATACATAGTTCACATCGAAGCCCTTATACTCTAAGTAACGACGGAAGGTGTCAAAAACGATCATCGGTCTTGCGTTTCCAATGTGGATGTAGTTGTAGACCGTCGGTCCGCAGACGTACATGCTCACCTTTCCCTCCTCAATGGGCTGGAACTCTTCTTTTTGTTTTGATAAGGTATTGTAAATTTTCATGTTTCCTCCTTGCTGCTTCTCTAGTTTTTATGTGATAGGCTTCGGATGTTAAGAACATCCCTTTTCATTTTCATCTTTTTTTTCTGCTTTTAAGGCTCTCAGCTCATTTTCCAGATCGATGATCTTATTGCAGAGCGCCGTATTGCTCTGCTGCAGACAGGTGATGTCCTCCATGATCGGATCCGGCAGATGGATCTGATCCATGTCGCTTCTTGGCACCTTCTGATTGTCCTGCTTCACGATCCTGCCCGGTACGCCCACCACGGTACAGTTGGGCGGAACCTCCTCTAAGACCACGCTTCCCGCTCCGATCTTGGAATTTTCTCCAATGGTGAAGGAGCCGATGATCTTGGCTCCGGCGCTGACCATCACATTGTCTTTCAGGGTTGGATGACGTTTTCCGGTTTCTTTTCCGGTGCCTCCTAAGGTGACTCCCTGATAAAGGGTGACGTTGTCGCCAATGATGGTGGTCTCACCGATGATAACGCCGCTTCCATGGTCAATGAAAAAGCCTTTTCCTATGACAGCCCCCGGATGGATCTCGATTCCGGTACGCCTTGCCGCCCTCTGAGACAGCCGCCTTGCCCGGAAATAATGTCCCTTTTCATAGAGCCTGTGGGCTCTCCGGTAGGTCATCATGACCTTGAAGCTGGGATATAGTAAAACCTCCCAGGGTGATTTGATGGATGGGTCTCTCTCCTGTATGACTTGAAATTCCTCTTTGACGTGGCGTATAAAACCCATGCTTACACTTCCTTTTGATTAATTTAACATAACAACGTGTGCTCTGCACACTGCCGCGAATGCACATTCCCATTAAAAATAAATAAAACTCCGTCTCAATTAGAGACGAAGTTCATCCGCGGTTCCACTCTAAGTAGAGCATTGCTGCTCTCTCTCAAAACATGTAACGTATGTTGCCCGGATTCGGCTACTGGCAATATCTGTATTCCCGTTCACCGAATCAGCTCCCGGAGGCACTTCAAAAATCCTGACAACCAGAACTGCTTCCAGCCGACGACAGTTCCTCTCTGAAGTTCATGATTTCCTACTCTTTCCGTTCGTTGCTTTTTGTATATAAATCTCTGCTCTATGCACTTTCTTTTGTCTTTTCCTAGTTTATGCAAAAAGATGGATTTTGTCAACTGTTATCTGTTCATTATCCCCAGCAAAAGTCCGAGAATACAATACACTCCCCATGTAATTGAAAAAGAATCCACCCCCTCCTCCTTCCTTACATAAGCATAAAAAAATTACTGACATTCGTCAATCGATGATTCATTTATATACATTTTTCTTTATTCTACGGGATGTTTACACATTTTTTCTTTTCGTACTGATTTTTATGGAATTGAATTATCCTTATTGACTTTCTGATGATTTATATTTATAATTCAGTTATATAAATTATTTATATAACTGAATTATCTGCGGAGGATCATAAATGCCAAAACAAAGAATCACAAAAGAAATGGTTGTGGAAGCAGCCTTTGAGATAGCAAGAAACCGCGGTATGGAACAGGTTCTGGTGAAAAATATTGCTGATAGGCTGGGATGCTCTGTCCAGCCCATTTACAGCTATTGCAAAAATATGGAAGGGCTGCGTCAAGACGTGGTCAGGCGGGTAAGACATTTCATACTGGAATATACCGCAGCCCATGTTGATAAAAATGACCTGTTTCGCAGTACGGGGCAGGCCTACATCCAACTGGCAAAGGAGGAGCCTCATATCTTCAAAATATTTATCCTGCACCAGCGGGAAGGAATCTCCTCTTTGGAAGATCTGTATCAATCCGAAACCTCCCCAGGCATCGCTCCATTTATTGCTGAGGAATTGAATATCAGCATCCCGCAGGCAAGGCAGCTGCATCTGAATATGCTGATCTACACCATAGGAATCGGCACTATTTTTTCCATGACAACTCCGGGAATCTCACCGGATGAAATATTCAGTTATCAGGAAATTGCCTATGATGCATTTTTAAAACAGATTTTAGACCATAGGGAGGATCCGTCATGAAAAATAAAACCATTGTCATTTATAAAAGTAAAACCGGATTTACAAAAAAGTATGCGGAAATGATCGCCTCAGAACTCGGCTGTTCTATTACTGATTATAAGACGGTAACCGCAGAAACCATATCAGGATACGATACCGTAATTTTTGGATGCCGAGCACACGCAGGCAGAATGGATGGCTATACGAAGATGAAAGAGATGTTTCAAAACAGCTCCTCGAAACACTTCCTTGTCTTTGTAACGGGAGCTACCCCTAATGCCGCCGAAGATATCATACAGGAATTCTGGAAGCAGAATTTGTCCGCCGAGGAACTGAAAAATATTCCTCATTTCTATATGCAAAGCGGTCTGTGTTATGAGAAAATGTCCTTATCCGATAAGGCTATGATGAAAATGTTTTCTGCGATGCTGAAAAAGAAAAAGGATAAAAACGATTATGAGAAAAACTTTGAACAGGCCGTAGCTGGTTCCTATGATATCTCATCCAAGGAATATATCATACCTTTACTTACTTTTTTGGAAGAAAACTGGTGAAATTGAATTATATTAATAGTTAATAACTTAGATGATTTGCATTAATGATTATGATAATCTAACACGCTGTCTGAGATTCGAGAACTGGAATCTGCTAAAATTACTGAGACCGTTTCAAGTTTTGTGTAAACGTCAAAAACTGATATAAGATTTGTGAA
>CAUAFT010000010.1 GCA_958428365.1 uncultured Lachnospiraceae bacterium
CTCTTTCTCAATGAAAAGACGTTCCCCGTAGCTGTGGCTCCAGCCTTTTCCAAAAACGCTGCTTCTTCTGTCTATGCTGTTGTAATGGCGCTGAAATTCAAGAACCGGAACGCCCTCGACCCTAAGATCTTTCTTCTGATAGATAAAATTTCCGGTATTCAGGTTTACGGGGTCTTTGCTGTAGTTGTTGGCTTCCTGATCTCCCCCTTTTAACGATGCCAGCGCCTCGTCCATCTGTCGATCGATCTCCAGGTCTGAACGTCTCCAGTCTGATTGGTAAGCATCCAGGGCTTTTTCAAAGTCCTTATAGCTCCCCGTATCGCTTCCCTTTGGTATGAGTTCCTCCAGGTTTTGGATACGTTTGGTCATCTTTGCTACTTTTGCAGCTGCTGTCTTTGTATTTGTGGCAATTTTTCTATCCTGGCCTGGTATATCCGTATGCTGCTTTTTTAATCCTGTTTTTAGTTTTTCCTGATAACCGGCATAACCATTCCCGTTAAATGTTCCCTTAAGACTGGCCGCCATGCTAAGAAGTCCCTGATTGCGCAGGTCTGCGCTGATACTGCCCACGGTGGTATGTAATTTGTCACTCTCGGTCTTCAGTGAAGCAAGAACCTGATCTGCTTCCTTCAGGAGGGTCTCTGTATATTTTGCCAGCTTTTTTATCTCCCCCGCATCAAAAACTCTGTTTTTTGCGATTCCCATTATCTGTATTCTCCTTTATAATCCTCTTACATTTTCGCACCCTTCTTATAGGATCGATCCACTTGCTGAAATGATTTTGCTGTCGCCTGTATCATGTTCTGGAGCTTTTTTATGAATTTTGCAGTTTCCAGAACCGCCTTTTTTTCCTCCTTCAGCTCTTCCACGATTGCTCTCTGGTAATCTCCCTTACATCCTTCCATTGCCAAGATCATTGTATCGTACTTTTCCCTTGCAACCTCCGCCAGCTTTTCCTCTGCATCCTTTTTCAGGGCATCTGTTTTCTCTTTTACTTTTCCATAATCGATGGAAATGTTCTCTGTTCCCATATTTCCTCCTACAGACTGATCTTATCTTTTTCGATCAGCATTTTTTCCATTGTTGCGACGCTGGTTTCGGAAATTTCAAAAGATTTTTCCAATCCCGGAAGAATCTTCTTTTCATAGGTTTCTATCAGCTTTTGCACTTTTTTAGAAGTTTTTTCAATATGAAATTCTTCTTTATCTTCCACCAATTTCTTCGTTTTTTTCAGTTCTCTGTTTATCTCTTTTAGCAGCGATGTATGGACGTTTTTTAATTTATCCAGCTCACTGTATGACTTTTCCTGGGCATTCACTAATTTTGCCATAACTCCGCCTCCTTATAACTGACTCTGTAAACTTACGATCTCCTGACTCAGCAAGGTGATCCTGCTATCCAAAGTCGTAAGCTGTTTATCGATCCACGACAGGATCTCTTCCGCTTTCCCCACCTTTTTGTCTATCTCTTTGATCTTCGCCTCGTTCTTCTTCTTCACAGTCTCTGCTGCTGCTCCCTCAAAGACATCTTTTTTTACGACCTCTTTTGCAATCTCATAACTGTTATATACTCTCTCTGCTTCTTTCCACCTATTGATCGCGTTTACTATGGCGGTCTTCTCCTGATTCAGCTCATTTTTCTTATTCTGACAGTCTCCAAGCATTCGATTCTTTTCCGTGATCTTTCCACTTACTTCCTTTTTTCTCTGTTCTTCCCGTTCTTCTTGCAGCTTTTCCCATATACTTTTTTCAGACATCATTTCTCCTCACTAACATTCCGGTATCATAATTCTTGTAAACGCACCGTTATGAAACAGCAGTCCTCTGGTAAACTCAATTTTTTCATTGTAGGATACAGGAAAGATATCCAAATTTCCCTGATCTCCCAACACAAGTCCGTATCGGGCATTTTTTATCCAGGAGGTCAGCTCGTCATATCCATGAAAACGGGTCGTATGTACTGCAAAGATGATCATAACTCCCATATCCGACGCTTTTTCCAAAATTTCCACAATAGTATCTTCATAGTCTTCATTGACCATCTCCACAAACTCGTCGGCTCTGTCCACAACGACATAGACCGGCTGCTGATCTTCCAGAAAATCTTTTACGGAAAGCTCCGGATCCTTTGACAAAGCATCCGCGAATTCCTCACTTCGGCTTTCCCCTATATATTTCATCTCATCTAAGAAAGCTGCCAGTTCTTCTTCCGTCTGTACAAACGTGGTACAGGAACAATTTCGGTAGCTGTTTAATTCCCGATTCTGTGAATCAAAGACATATACTGTCTGTTCCTCTGCAATCTGATTCAAAATACCTTTCAGTGCATTCGTCTTTCCCCGTCCACTGTCTCCTACGATAACAAATGGAGACTGCATTCGGTACATTCCCTCTTTTTGAACCTCTTCCACTTCCAGTCCCAGAATAATCTCCGGGTCTGTCTCCACGGTATCATAGTCTTCCAGCTGCGAATATCCCAGAGTCTCCGGCAGAATCGGTATTTTCGGTGCCCGAATGCCGGGATAGGCTTCATTGATCTTCCCTACCGCCGCCTTAATATTCTCGATATAAGAGATTTCGTCCTCAAAAGGAACTGCCGTATAGATCTGCATAATATTAATTCCCCTATATTTTACCACAGCTCTGCCTTTCTTGTCTGGTAGCTGATACTCACTTTTTCCAACAATATTTGTGATATCCGAGGCATCATACATATATCCGGCTATTTTTAACTTGATATTATTTAAGGTTCCGTATGCGATTCCCTGCTCCCCCTGCGCGGAGAAGATCAGATAAATTCCAAGACTTGCACCGTCCCTTGCGATCTTCGTGAACGCTTCCTCTTCGTCCATACCGATTTCTTTTAAAATATTCATGTTATCCACCGCAACAACAATGGCTTTTAAAGGTATCTCTGAAATCTGATTATATACGGAAAAATTCTGTGCTGATGTCTGCGCCATCAACTGTTTCCTGTACTTCATCTCCTTTTGTATCAGTCGGAAGAACTTCTCTCTTTTTTCCGCGTCATCATAGGTAATATAATCCGCCGTGTGTGCCAGTTCCTTTAATGTGATCAGAGCGCTGTTGCCGAAATCAAAGAGATAAAAATTCAGATCTGACACCCGGTTCTTCCTCGCAAGGGTCAAAATACAAGTTGTGAGCACTGTGGATTTTCCATAACCGCTTGCCGAAAAAAATCCAAGATTCCCTTCCTTCTCCAGATCTACCAGCAGCTCTTCCTGACTCTGCTGATCCGGTATATCCACGACTCCAAGGGGAAATACCAGATCCAGTTTTTCCTGCGCTGACACATCCAGAACCGGTGTGACCATTCGATCCGGCAGAGACGGAAGCCACGGCTTCGGTACCCTCTTACAATGCTGCTGTTCAAAAACCTCATTGACATGATCCACCACTGCCTCTAACTGTGTCTTCTTTTTTTCATGACTTTCCTCTTCCGAACCGAGATCTTCATTTAAAAGTTCTCCCTGTCCCAGCTCATTCATCAGATAGACCCGGTTATCCGTCTGTTCTCCCTCTCCTTCCTGCTCTATGCCTGCACCGCTCCATGCAGATTGAAACAATTCATAGATCTCATTATTTCCTACCTGCAGATACGCGCGCCCCGGCTGTGTGATAAATGCGGCGTCTCCGGTCTTAAGGATTTCCCGGCTGTCTCCCTCATCCTGTACTTTTAAGGCAAGTTTGAATTTTGAGTTCGACCAGATTTGATCGTCCACCACACCGGAAGGTTTCTGTGTAGCAAGGATCAGATGTACTCCCAGGCTTCGTCCGATTCTTGCGGTAGAGATTAACTCTGCCATAAAATCCGGCTGCTCTTTTTTCAGCTCCGCAAACTCATCACTGATTAAAAAAAGATGCGGAATCGGAATATCAGCTTCTCCGTTTTTAAACAACTTATTATATCCATTGATATGATTCACACCGTGATCACTGAATATCTGCTGACGGCGCTTCAATTCGCTCTTGATGGAAGCCATCGCCCTCAGACTCTCTGAACCGTCCAGATTCGTGATAGTTCCCAGAAGATGCGGAAGATTTTTGAACAGTCCTGCCATTCCCCCGCCTTTGTAATCAATCAGTAGAAATCCCACTTCATACGGATGAAAATTCACAGCCAGAGACAGTATATAGGACTGTATGATTTCCGACTTACCGGATCCTGTTGTTCCCGCCACAAGCCCGTGAGGTCCGTGTGCTTTTTCATGCAGGTTCAGATATACAAATTCTTCATTTCCGCGTACTCCCAACGGAACTGCCAGAGACTTATGAGACTGATTTTTCCCCCAGCGTTCCGCCACTCCAAGGTCCTCCGCCTTGTCCACCTGGTACATCTCGTAAAAGGTAATATTTTCCGGGATCCTGGATACGATTCCCTGCTCATGATGCAACACACTGAGATTGCGGGCAATCCACTCCAAATTTGCAGTTCCGATCCGGTAGAAACACAGATTTTGATTCACGAATTTTTTCTCGTTCAACACCAGATTTCCTTTTTGAGAATCCAGCACCTCCAGAACTGTTCCGATATTATCCGGCAGATTTGCCATCTGCTGTGTCGTATAAATAATGGAAAATGCCAGATGACTCCCACTCTTATCCAAATATTCCATAATCGCATGAGAAGAAATCAGCTTTGGGTCGTCGATCACAAATAGAAAATACGGTGAAAAACGGGTCTCTTTCTTTTTCTCATCCCATTTTAATTTGCGATCCTTCAAAATCTGCAAAACACTGCCAAGCACCTGATCCCTCATCTGCTCTGAATTAATGATTCCTCTGAGATTCAACGCCTGTATCTTACAGTGGGGAAGCCATTTCATCCACTCAAATTCCTCATCATATTCTCTGTCATAAATGGTAATGATCTGCAGATCGTGATAACTCTGCGCAAAAGCAAGCTGTGTAATCAGAAGATTTAACTGCTCATGAACACACTCTTTGTCACCCACCAGCCCAAGATGCGCCTTTTTCAAATCTATGATCCTTGGCTTTTCTTCCAGCCGCTGAAATGTATTCCTGAGATTTTCTCCCTCCAGCTCCAGCTCATCTTTTTCATCTCCCCTGCGATCCTCTTCCAACTGAATTGGAAAACTGACATTCGTCTCGCTGTATCCCACGGAAACTGTCAGAAAATCCTCATCGTGCATGTTTCTCTCATAGATACGAGAACTGTATTCCGCCGTCAGTCTCTCGATTTCCTCTATATGAGGGTAGTTATAGGCCCATGCCTCCATCTCTTTTTCTCTGGCATGATTCAATTCCTTCCTTTTCTCTACCAGATAATCCTGATAACTCTCCTCCCTTCTCTCATTTTTAAGGCGGCATTCTTTTCTTTCGTCAAAATATTTTACCACTGTGAATACGGTTGTCATGGCAGTGGTCAGTGAGGAAAGCGCCATGATTCCTCCCATATTGGAAAAGATGCTGATTGCAACCGTCACTGCCATCATGAAAAGAGGCGGCAGTATCATCTGCAGCAGGCTTCCCTTTCCCATGGTTGCTTTATCTGACGGTTTACGAATCTCAATCTCATCCTTGGGAATCCTCTTTATGATCCTTGGAGACCTTTTATAATTGGGAAATCCCTCAAATTCATAATTTTCCGGATGTAATTCCAGCAGATTTGTCCGGTAAGAATCCTGTGCCCCATTGATCAGAATCTGCTCCTGTCCAAATATGATCTCACAATCCTGTATCTGAAGCCTGCTCTCTTCCTCGATCCGGTACGTTCCCTGACAAAGTTCCTCTTCCTGCCACAGACATGATCCGGTTCCCTTGCAGGCATAAACCTGCAGCAGGTCGTCTTTTACCATTGCCAACACCGGGTTGTCCTCAATCACCAGATCCTCTTCCTCACACCCAATGGTGATCATCTTTTTTCTCTCGTAAATTTTCTCTTTCTTTTGCATATTCCACTCTTCCCCCGCCTATTCTTCCATGTCCAGTATATCAATCTCTTCCGGGTTGTCTTCCTTCTGCTTTTCATCATCGGAGGAATCCTCCTCTTCCTGCTGATTAGACAGCTCTTCGATCTTGCTTTCTATTTTTTCAAGTCTCTCACTTTTTTCCTCTCCGGCAATCTCTGTATCTGTCTCCAGCATATTCTTCTCTTTTAAATAAGCATAGAGAAGCAGATCGTTATTCGACACCTGCTGTGCAATATTTTCAGCCTCTTCCGTATCCAGCCTTCCCATAGCAATCCAATAGTCCAGAACTTTCTCATTGGTATCCAGCGAAAGGGCGCTCATGATATTTTTCTTCTGCTCATCCGTCAGACTTTCACTTTGAATATAGGCATTGGCAAGCACATATTTGTCATACACGGAAAATCTGGAAGAATCCACCTCCTTATATGCATCGATCACACCGCTGTAGTTTACTCTGAGATAATTTTCTTCAGCTGTAATCACCGCCTTCTGATAGGGACGTTCCCAGATCAGAAAATATCCCAAGAATGCCGCCGCCAGAACAAGCAATCCCGTTACGATTCGAAGCGTCATTTTTGTTCTGTGATATTTTCCCGCGTCAATCTCTATTTTTTTCGTCCTGCGTTCTTCTACGAGTCGCTCATATTCTTCCAACAGACATTCCCGTATCTCGTCTCCACTGTTCTTTTCAGATATTTTCTCCAGGAATTTGTCTTTCTTTAAGAGTTCCATTCCACCATCATAATAGTCCTCAAAAGAATATTTATCCTGAAGTGCAAATCCGATCAGCGCCTTATATTGATTTAAAAAATCCTCCTCCTCAAAGATCTCTCCCCTTCCATATACATCGCGGAACATCACCGCCACCTGATTATGGATATCATAATATATATTTTCCGGATGAAAACTGATCTTATATTTGCGGCAGACTTCCATCAGATTCATACAATCCATGAGATTAATAAGAATCTGCTCTCTCTGTTCCTCTTTGATGTTTTCAAAGCTCCGGTAACCTTCCGTATCATATGTAAAAATAATCTCTTCTTTTTTCTCTTCAAAAGTACTTTCCAAAAACCCTTTTCTGGAAAATGCCAGTCTGCCCCAGTCATAGCTGCTCTGTGCCGCCATCTCTGCCTTTCGCACAACCTTCTCCTGCTTATTATTCATAACCGTTTTCCTCTTCTATTTTCTGATGTTTTTTCTTTTTTAAATAGTTTCCCCACAGGATTCCAAAAAGCAGACAGATCATAATTCCTCCTGCCCAGAAAAAGGTCTGTTCCTGTCTGATCTCCTTTTCATAATCCTGGTTCATTACGATCACCATACGTTCGTCAAAAAGTTCCTGTATAAAATTCTGTTCTTTCTCCTTCGTTTTCGACCGACTTACAAAAATATTTTCTTTTATCTCTCTTTCCTTTTCCTCCTGCTCTCTGGCAGATTGTTCATTCTCCTCCATACGGCTGTCTGTAAATAACTGTATCCCGTACAGGTCAGACAATGAATTATAGGTTTTCGAGCGATTATGGACAATGTCCGTATTCAATTCCAGATCGTTTTCTCCGTCTTCTGATGTTTCCTGCGCATTCCAAATGATTTCTATTCCCATTTTTCCTATCTTATCCTCAAAATGTCTCCCTGAAAAATTCCATTCTCCCGATATCCTACATCTACCGGAACATCTCTTTTTTTACGGACCGAATAAATTCTGGACGGAATCTCTTCCTCCGTCATGGGCAGCATGGATTTTTCAATCAATATCTGCAGCGTATTCTGTATTGTACTGTTTTCATCTGCCATAATGTCATATTTTAATTTTCCTGCTTCCACTGTGATAACCACTTTCCATCCTCCTTGCCTGTTCTCTGGATATGGGCAGCCGCCGTAAGACGGCCGCCCCATACATTACTGTACCTTGCTGCTTGAATATGCCTGGTCCAATGCTTTCATATCTGACAAATATTTTTCCGTAGAACTGATTAGGCTTTTCACCACCTCCAAAGTCTTGGTAAAATTCTTTGTCAGCTTCTGATAATCAGCCTTATAGACCGGACTTGCATCCGCCGTCCAATTATTACAGAGATTGGTGACCTGAGTTGTCATATTCTTCGTTGTCTGCTGAAAGTTCCCGCACTCTGTTTTCAACTGCTTGATCGCCTTCTCCATCTCGTCATACTTCATACTTAATTGATTTGCCATTCTTTTTTCCTCCTTGTACTTGTTTTTTGTTTATAAATAATTACGATTCTGGTAATTCAAAATCATATTACTTATCCAGCTTCTTATATTCAAATGGATCCACAATGAACTCATACGCCTCACGATAAGGCAGGTTTCCCACCCTTGTGAAGGAAAGTTTTTTCGTAAATCCCTGTAAAATAGAAGAATTACTCTTATTGTTGGATGTCCTGGATTCTTTCAAAGCTCCGATTTGTTTTGAGACATTTTCCGAAGTCTTCTCATTTGCCTTTGTGATGTCATCCTGTAAAGTCAAAATATTTTCGTTAGTCATCTTATAAACGTCTGCCGTATAATCCAGATACTGTGATCCCGTCTCATTCATCTCCTCCTCGATTCCCGATATATTGTCGGCAATCTTGGTAATATCCTCGGATAACTCAGTTCTGTCCAGATATTGATAGGGATCAAATTGATTCAGTGTGGTCTGATAACTTCCCTGTAGCAGGAAAAACTGACTGATCTTTCCGTACAGATCGCTCTGAATAGCGGTATTCCTTGCTGACAACACGTCTACCACATTCGTCTGAAAGGCTTTCGTCACATGATCCTTTGGGATCTTATATAAATTCTCTATCTCTTTGAGCGTTTCCTGATTTGCCTTCGTCTCTTCCTCCAACGTGATCTGAGACACAGAATAACCCAACTCCTCCCAGGACAGAGGAATCTCTATCCTCGGTATCTCTTTCAGATAATCCTTTGCCTTTACCGGCTGCGTATCCGGATCAATGGTTCCGCTGCCTGATTCCGTTCCCGTAATCTGAATTTGCTTTTTCAATTCAGTCAGATCCATCGATTCTTCCGGCTGTGGTTCTTCCGGTTGTGGTTCTTCCGGCTGTAGTTCATCGGTCTGTGGTTCATCGGTCTGCTGCTCATCCGATAACTGTTCCTGCTCTCCTTCTTCGTCGTCGGATTCCTCCGGTACAGGAATCTCTGTCGGCATTGCCTCAACGATTTCCAGAAGATCCGCCACCTTTTCCTCATAGGAATCTTCCTGTGCACTTTTCACTTCCTCCGCCGCCGCTTTGATCTTTTCTGCCTGCTGACTATAAGCTGATTTCAATTCGGTAGTCTGCTGTTCATATTCTGCCTCAAGCTCCTCTGTCCTCTGCTCCGTGGATTCCCGGACAATCTCAGAGAT
The DNA here is from genome assembly GCA_958428365.1 of uncultured Lachnospiraceae bacterium. Classification (GTDB taxonomy): domain Bacteria; phylum Bacillota; class Clostridia; order Lachnospirales; family Lachnospiraceae; genus Maccoyibacter. The sequence goes on from CAUAFT010000010.1 coordinate 9,330, forward strand.
GACATCTTTTACCTCGTCACTTTCCAGTCGTTCGTCCAGATAGGACTGCAATGCTAAGGTATAATTGTTCATGATCTCCTCCACGGCAGATCGATTTTCCTCATTTTTCTGCTGTAAAGTACTCTGAACCTTTTGGGACAGGGTGTTAAAAACCTTCTCCTGAACATCTTTTTCAATCTGATTTCTGCTTTGGACCAGACTTCCCTGTACCTGTCTTGTACTGTAGGCATTGATCTCCTTTACAATAGCAGTCTCCAGAAGAGAACGCTGTCCCTCGATCTTCTGATGCGACGCATCGATTTCATCATTCACACTTTCCAGACCTGCCTTAATCGTGGAATCTCCTTTGTCATCATAGAGCGGATTTGTGTGCTCCACCCCTTTTTCTAACTTGTCCAGGGCATCCTTTACATCCTTATCCTTTTTCACTACCCCCTCATACGCCTTTTCTCCATTTTCCAGTGCATCCTCAAAATTATTTTCAACTGACAGCAATGCGTTTTGCAGCTCCTGGCTCTGATTGGATAGATCCACCGGTTTCACAGTCTCATTGTTTTCCTCTAATTCCGTAAACTCCACGGGAAAGATCAATTCTTCCGCATTCACTCCCGCTAAAGCAGTGCTCTCAGAGTCATCATTCTTAAGCACTGTAGCCGCGCCATTTTGGATATTGTGAACTTCATTCAAAATGGCATCCACAAAAATATAAGATACATTGGTACTGATACTCTCCTGAAATGCCGCGATCTCATAAATCATCTCATCCCTGTCCTCCTCTTTCAGATTCGGGTTGATCTTATACTCAAAAACAGCTTTCTGGGGTGTTGTGTTGATGCTGTCCACTGACGTTGAAAATGTGGATGGGATGACTATATATGCACCATAAAGATCCTTTTTCATTCCCTCCTTCGCCTCTTCTAAACTGGTGCTCTTATACCGCTCATCGGGATACTCAATAATCTTTCCGGCGTAATAAACCTGTTTTCCGTTCTTTTCCACTCCGGTATCCAGATTGATCACGGCAATCCTCATTTTATTCTGATTAAATTCTACCAGTTTCGGCTTCTCCTCACCCATGGATTCCAGAACAGTTCGCACATAAGGACCGGACACAGCTCCGATCATAAGACATAAACTTCCAATGGCAACGTCAGCAAACAACCTTTTGCTCTTCGTTTTGCGCGTCTCTATCGCCTCCTTTGTTCAGTTATAAAACTTTTCTCCTTATTGGGATTTTGTTTGATTTTACAGATGACATCCTGGGATGTCTTAAGACTATGATTTTTTGAATGTAATCCAGCAATACCTAATAAAATTTTTCATACTCCCAATGACTATTATTCTATACACTTTGCATAAAAATGCAAGACAAAAAACGCCATATTTTGACATTTTTTATTTATTGACAAAATTCGGCGTTTTCAATCTAATTATTTATTCATACCCATTCGGATTCTTCTTCTGCCAGTTCCAGGAATCCCGGCACATCTCCAGGATGCCGTATTCCGCCTCCCAGCCCAGCTCTTCCTTTGCCTTTGCCGCATCGGAATAACAGGTCGCAATATCCCCGGCGCGGCGGGGTTTGATGACATACGGTATCTTAACTCCATTTGCCTTTTCAAAATTCTTTACGATATCCAAAACGCTGTATCCCACTCCGGTTCCCAGATTGTAAATACAAAGCCCCGACTTATCTTCTATCTTCTTCAATGCCTTCACATGTCCCTTTGCCAGATCCATCACATGGATATAGTCCCTGACTCCGGTTCCATCCGGCGTGTCATAATCATCCCCAAACACTCCCAGACATTCTAATTTTCCAACCGCAACCTGTGTGATATAAGGCATCAGATTATTGGGGATCCCATTCGGGTTCTCTCCCATCAGGCCGCTCTCATGGGCGCCGATCGGATTAAAATAGCGAAGCAAAACGATATTCCATTCCGTATCCGCCTTCTGGATATCCATCAATACCTGCTCCAACATGGATTTTGTCCAGCCGTAAGGGTTGGTACACTGCCCCTTCGGGCAGTTTTCCGTAATCGGAATCTCCGCCGGATCTCCATACACCGTTGCGGAGGAGGAAAAGATCAGATTCTTCACTCCGTGCTTTCTCATCACATCAGTGAGGATCAACGTTCCGGTAATATTATTGTGATAGTACTCCCATGGCTTTTCCACGGATTCTCCCACGGCTTTTAATCCAGCAAAATGAATACAGCTCTCAATCTCCTCTTTTTCAAATACTTTGTCCAAAAATTCCCGGTCTAAAATATCTCCTTTATAGAATTTCGGCGCTTTTTCTGTGATCTGCGCCACTCTTTCCAGAGATTTCTCGCTGGAATTGCTCAGATTATCCACTACTACCACCTCGTAGCCCGCATTCAGCAATTCCACACAGGTATGGCTTCCAATGTATCCCGCTCCGCCTGTCACTAAAATACTCATCGTTACTCTCTCCTTCGCGTACTTCCTGCTTTTGACCTTGTAAAAAAAGACAGTTTCCATTTTACCGAAAACTGTCCCAGATCTTATCTACGCTACTTTAGATTTTGCTAATTCAGCTAAAGTTGCAAATCCCTCTGCATCGTTCACTGCCATCTCAGCCAACATCTTACGATTCATCTCAACGCCTGCTAATTTTAAACCATGCATAAACTGGCTGTAAGAGATACCGTTCATACGAGCTGCTGCATTGATACGGGCGATCCATAACTGTCTGAACTGACGTTTTCTCTCTTTTCTTCCTGCATAAGAACTGGTCAAAGCTCTCATAACGGACTGTTTTGCCACTCTATACTGTTTGGAGCGTGCTCCTCTGTATCCTTTTGCTAATTTTAATGTTCTATTATGTTTCTTTTTTGCGTTCATTCCGCCTTTGATTCTTGCCATTACTTAATCCTCCTTAAACAATTCTTATAAATATGGTAAAATTTTCTTCATATTCTTAACGTTTGTAGCATCTACTAACGGCTGTTTTCTAAGATTTCTCTTAGTCTTTGCGGATTTCTTGGTTAAGATATGTCTTCTGTACGCTTTATTTCTCTTTAAATTTCCACTTCCTGTTTTCTTAAAACGTTTTGCTGCTGCTCTGTTTGTCTTCATTTTTGGCATGATATATTCCTCCTAATTGTCTGTTATTTTTTCTCTGCCAACACCATGGAGATGCTTCTGCCCTCTACCTTTGGCGCTTTTTCCACTATGGCCACTTCTTCCAGATCCTTGGCAATATCGTCTAAGATATGCTTACTGCTGTTCATGTGAGCCATCTCTCTGCCTCGGAAACGCAGGGTGATCTTAACCTTATTTCCTTTTGCCAGAAACTTCCGGGCATTGTTCATTTTCGTGTTCAAATCGTTTGCTTCAATATTTGGAGACAGACGAATCTCTTTGACCTCGACAGTTTTCTGCTTCTTCTTCGCTTCTTTTTCTTTTCTTGCCAGCTCGTATCTGTATTTACCGTAATCGATGATCTTGCAGACCGGTGGTTTTGCAGTTGGTGCGATCTTTACTAAATCCAACTCTGCCTCTTCGGCACGTTTCAAAGCCTCTCTTGCCGGCATGATGCCGAGCTGTTCGCCATTTGCACCAATCAGACGAACTTCCTTATCTCTGATTTGTTCATTGATCATTAACTCGCTAATGGTCTTGTACCTCCAAATTATTATGATTCTTTTTCACACAAAAAAAGTGGATAGGCAGACTATCCACAATCATTCACAAACAAATCTTTGTTATCTGAACTATGAACGCTTAGTCGCTCAATTGCGCTAAGGTGAGAGTGGATACTCTACTTGGTTTTCTAACAACTCTGATAGCATAACACACTATAAAAACCATGTCAAGGGCTAATTGATTGCTTCTCCTTTTAAAATCTGCTATTCTAATGGGGAAAACAATTATATCATCAAATTTTCCGGAGGTTGTCCTATGATAGATTTACATGTACATTCCACTGCCTCAGACGGCACCAATCTCCCTTCTGAGCTTCCGATCCTTGCAAAAAACGCCGGATTAAGCGCCTTTGCCCTGACTGACCACGACACCGTCAGCGGACTGGCGGACGCCAGGAGAGCCGCAATGGCTGTGGGTATGGAACTGGTGCCCGGCATTGAGCTGTCTACCGATTATCAGGGAAGCGAGGTTCATATCTTAGGCTACTATATCGACGAACAAAACGAAGCCTTTTTGCAAAAGCTGGATGAATTTATCGGCAGCCGTGACAGGCGCAATGAAAAAATGGCCGTCCTCCTGCAGCAGGAGGGTTTTGACATCACCATGGAACACTTATATCAGGAATATCCCCGCAGCGTCATCACCCGCGCCCACTTTGCCCGCTATCTGGTGGAACACGGCATGGTAAAGAACCGCGCCGCTGCCTTTGAAAAATATCTCGGCGACAACTGCCGCTGTTATGTCCCAAGAGAAAAGATCGATCCCTTTGAGGCAATACGACTGATCAGATTGGGTGGAGGCGTCGCTTTTTTTGCCCACCCGGTCTTATGTCATATGAATCCTGACCGTCTCAAATCCTTTATCGGGAAGCTAAAGGACAGCGGTCTTACCGGGATCGAAGCGATCTATTCCGCCAACAGTCCCGGAGATGAAAGAAACTTAAAACGGATCGCAAAGGAATACGATCTGCTCATCAGCGGCGGTTCCGACTACCACGGGGAAAACAAGCCCCATATCAAACTTGGCACCGGCAGAGGAAATCTCTATGTCCCGGATGACATCTTAGCTGACATCAGATCTGCAACATGAATTTTTCGATGACCTCGGCGATACCGCCCTCGTTATTCGTCCTCTCCGTCACATAGTCAGCGCATTCTTTGACCTCTTCTTTTGCATTCTTCATCGCCACCCCGATGCGGGCCTCTTTCAGCATCGGGATGTCATTGCGCTCGTCTCCCGCCGCAATGGTATTTTCCAGAGGGATCTTTAGAAGTTCGCACAGATAATGGATTCCGTATGCCTTGGTGGCATTTAAAGGTGCATATTCCAGATAGGTGTCCATGGAAAAAAAGCTGTGGCATTTTCCCTCCTGCCATTCCATGTTATCCCTCTGGAACTGCTCCAATCTGCTCTTATCCTCCAGATTGATCAGCATGACCTTCTGCGGTTCCTCTTCCAGAGCTCCCAACACGTCATGCACCACCTGATAGGTCATCTTCGTATGCTGGCGGTAATATTCCAGCTCTTCGGAATCCTCCGTGGTGATGATCTGCGTCTTATTGTAAGTCTGAACATACAGCCCCGCTTTTTTCGCCCTCTCAAAGAGTTCTTTCACATAGGGGTAAGGCACGGTCTTTTTCTCCAATACCCGGTCCTCTCCGCAATCGTAAATAATCGCTCCGTTGTAAGCGATCATATAACAGCCAGGCATCATAAGCCCCGCTTCCTCTGCCACTTTTTTCCCACTGTCTAAGGGTCTTCCCGTGGCGATCACAACAAAGTGGCCGCGATCCAACGCCTTTTTGATCGCCTCCAGATTTTCTTTTGGAATCTCTCTTTTGTCGTTCAAAAGAGTTCCGTCAATATCCGTAAAAAGTATTTTTTTATCCTTCATCTTTCCTACTCTTCCATCTGCTCTGCCGGAATAAAGATCCGTTCCCTGTGTTCCTGCTCCTGTTCCACAAAGGCATGCTCCGCCTCCTCACAGAACTGTTCCTGGGAGTTGACCAGAACCTTTCCGCGCTTGTCGACCTTCACATACTGCCCCTCGGCGTTCAGGATATGAGCCTTCACATTGTCCAAAAGCTCCACCTCCAGAATATGGATCGCCTGCTTTTTCAACTGCTCGTTCTCCACCGGGAAGAGGATCTCCACGCGGCGGTCCAGATTTCTCGGCATCCAGTCCGCGCTTCCCATATAGACCTCTTCCTGCCCGTCGTTGTAAAAGTAGAAGATCCGGCTATGCTCCAGGAAATTTCCCACAATGGAACGCACATGGATGTTCTCGCTGATTCCCGGAATCCCGGTCTTCAGACAGCAGATTCCCCGGACTACCAGATCAATCCGTACTCCCGCGGCTGACGCCTCGTAGAGAGCTGCGATCACTGCCTGATCGCAGAGGGAGTTCATCTTTGCCACGATCCTTCCCTCTCTGCCGGCTTTGGCGTTCTTCGTCTCCCTCTGGATGAGCTTTAAAAATCTCTTGCGCAGCCAGATCGGCGCTACGATCAGCTTATTCCAGGAGGAAGGTTCGGAATAACCGGAGAGCATGTTAAAGACCGCCGTGGCGTCCTCCCCGATCGCCTCGGAACAGGTGAACATTCCGCAGTCCGTGTAGAGCTTCGCCGTGGAATCGTTGTAATTTCCGGTTCCCAGATGAACATATCTGCGGATTCCATCCTCCTCCTTGCGCACCACCAGGGCGATCTTGGAATGGGTCTTCAATCCCACCAGACCGTAGATCACATGACAGCCCGCCTTTTCTAACTTCCTCGCCCATACGATATTATTCTCCTCGTCAAACCGCGCCTTTAACTCCACCAGAACCGACACCTGCTTTCCATTCTCCGCCGCCAGCGCCAGGGAAGCGATGATGGGAGAATTACCGCTGACACGGTAAAGGGTCTGCTTGATGGCAAGGACATTCGGATCCACCGCCGCCTGCCGGATGAATCCCACCACCGGATCAAAGGTCTGATACGGATGATGCAGGAAGATGTCCTCCTTTCGGATCGCTTCAAAGATATTGCTTCCCGGTGCGATCTTCGGCACCTTCTGCGGAGTATACGGTTCATAGCGCAGTTCATCATAGCCCTCAATGCCGTAGACCTTCATCAAAAAGGTCAGATCGATAGGACCGTTGATCTTATAGATATCTTCCTGGGCGATATGCAGCTCCTCTTTCAGGAAATTCAATAGCTTCTTATCGATCTTATCCTCCACTTCCAGACGGATGATCTCGCCCCACTGACGCATTTTCAACTGCTTTTCAATCTCCTGTAACAGATCTTCCGCCTCATCCTCGTCAATGGTGAGATCGGCGTTTCGCATGATCCGGTACGGATAGGCGCAGACCACGTCGTAGTTCAAAAACAGTCTCTCAATATTTTTTTCTATGATCTGCTCTAAGAGAAGAAAAGTACAGTTCTCCCCATCGGGGATCCTCACGATACGAGGCAGTACCCCCGGCACCTGTATGGTGGCAAACTCATAATTCTCGGCGCTCTTCTTCTCGCCCTTTTTTAATAAAAATGCCGCAATGTTGAGGGTTTTATTCCGAATCAAAGGGAACGGACGGGAGGCGTCCACCGCCATGGGCGTCAGCACGGGATAAACATTTTCTTCAAAATATTTGTCCACAAATTCCCTCTGCTCCTTTGTCAGATCCTCGAAGGCATCCAGAATACGGATTCCTTTCGCCGCAAGCTGCGGCAGCAGGGAACGGTTGTAGGTGGAGTACTGTAATTCCACCAGCTCTCTGGTCGCCGCATTGATCTTTTCCAACTGCTCTGTGGCTGTCATACCCGCAATATCAGGCTTCTTGTAATTGGCATGTACCATGTCCTTTAAGGACGCCACCCTTACCATAAAGAACTCATCTAAGTTGGAGGAAGTGATACTGATAAATTTCAGCCGTTCTAAAAGAGGTATGGACTTATCCCTCGCTTCATTTAAGACCCTGCCGTCAAATTTCAGCCAGCTCAATTCTCTGTTTTCATAATATTCCGGATTTAAAAAATCTTTTTTCTCTCCCATGATCTCCTCCTTAAAAACTTCTCTTTTCCCGAAGAATCGGCTTGATTCCGAAAATCGCTTCAAAACTATCCGATTTCTTTGCCAAAAGACCTTTTTCCAAAACAATATCGTCCTCGGTCTCCACTGTGATCAAAAGCTCTTTCTTTTTCAATGTGACCCGGATGGTCTTGAATTTCTGCCTGTGGCTGCGGTCTAAGGCATTCGCCACCCGAAGGATCGCCGCCAGCTTTGCGGCAGTCATATAACTCTCCACATCCAGCTTATCCGCTACGCTCTCATAAGGATCCAGAGGTCTCGTGTTATAGCGCACCGTGCAGGCTACGATCTCACGCTCTAAATGAGTCAGCCCTATGATCTCCGAAGCCATGATGATATCATAGGCGCAGTCAGGACCGTTGGCGAGACTGATAAATTTTCCACAATCATGGAGGATCGCCGCCACCTGCAGTAACAGTCTCTCCCTCTTGCCCATACCATGAATCTTTTTAATGGCGTCGTAGATCATGGAGGACATCTGAGACAGGGCGTCGATGTGAGGGGAATAACTCCGATAGCGTTTGGAGAGATTGGTCGCCGCACTTAGGACGTCCTTATCAAAATCATGGGCAGATTTTAAGATCTTATGCTCCCTTGCATACTGATATGCCATACCGTCGCTGATGTCGTTTCCTGGAACCCAGACCTCTCTGGTTCCCAGCTTTTCCGCAATACACCGATACATCACCAGATAAGGAAGAAGCAGGGGATCTGCATGAGATAGTCCCAGGCTCTCCGCAATATCCTCCGCTCCTTCTTTTCTGAGCTTTTTGAGGTATCCGGTCAGCACCTCTGTCTCTACGGTGATACCGCTCTCTTTTTTTCGGACGCTGCGCATCATCTCCGGGCTGTAGTCCCCCATCAGGATCAGGTAGCGCACCGGTCCTTTTTTCAGATACATGGATTTAAAGACTTCGATCTCCTTATTAATAAGTTCTTCCATCTGTTTCTCAAGGCGGGCAGGCGTATTGTCCATCCCTGAAAGCTGTTCCTTTAAACGCATGGTCCCCAGCACCAGATGCTGTGTGGTGACCACACCGCCGTTCACAAAGAGGGTGATCTGGATACTCTCTCCTCCGATGTCCACAACGGCGGCTCCCTCTTTTGTCATATCATCAAAGCCCTCCCGCTCCGTCACTGCCTGGTAGCTGATAAATCTTCGCTCCGAGTTGCTTAGAATCTGAACCTGAATACCGGTACGAATGCGGATCTGTTCCAAAATAAAAAGAGCGTTTTCCGCCTGCTTCAAAAAGGCTCCGGCATAGGTACGGCAGTCGTCCACCCGGTAAGATTTCATGATCTCCCCATATTCTGAAAGGATCTCACAGAGTTCTTCCATGACACCCATCTCTACTTTTTTGTGCTGATAAATATTCCGTCCGATTCCGATCCTGCTTCTGATATGGTCGATCTCCCGGATCTTCCGCTTTTGGGAGATCTCCATGATCTTCAGACTCACCTCGTAGGAACCAATGTAGATTGCTGCAAACGTTGTAATGCTCATAAGTGTCTCCTTTTCCAAGAACTATGCTTTTGTCATGGTGCCAAGCAGATGGTCGATGAACTGCTGCGCCGTCCTTCCGGAGAGTCCGCCGTGGCTCAGTTCCCACTTGTTTGCCTCTAAGAGCAGCTCCTCCTGAGGCATGGCGATCCCGTGCTTTTTCGCCAGCGCTTTTACAATTTCCTGAAATTCCTTTTTTGTCGGCGCTCCAAAATAGATCGATACTCCGAACCGGTACACCAAAGACAGCTTTTCCTGAACGGTATCGGAGGTGTGCATATCCTGCCGGATCTCTTCCTTGTCGCTGAAATTTTCCCGGATCAGATGTCTGCGGTTGGAGGTGGCATAGATCAGGACATTCTTCGGTTTTTTCTCCAGACCTCCCTCGATCACCGCCTTTAAATACTTATATTCAATCTCAAATTCCTCAAAGGAGAGATCGTCCATATAGATGATAAATTTGTAATTCCGATTCTTCACCTGGGAGATAACGTCCTGTAAATCCATGAACTGATGCTTATAGATCTCGATCATCCGAAGTCCCCTGTCATAGTACTGATTGATGATCGCCTTGATACTGGAACTTTTTCCGGTTCCCGCATCCCCGAAAAGGAGACAGTTATTGGCTTCCCTGCCCTCCACAAAGGCCTCGGTATTCTCCACCAGCTTTTTCTTGGCGATCTCATAACCCACCAGATCGTCCAGATGTACATGGGCGATGTTGGTGATGGGAACGATCTTCGCCCCCTCTTCCTCATGCTCCACGCGAAACGCCTTGTGCAAGCCCAGTTTTCCCACTCCAAAATCCCGGTAGAACTCCGTCACACAGTCTTTGAACTCCCCTACACTAGAGGTCTGATCCAGCTTTACGCTCAACTCGCAGATACGGTCCCGGATCCGGCTGTTAAAAAATCTGCCGTTTCCCTCAAATCTCTGATAATCCAGAATGATCGGAACACAGTCTACGCCAAACTCTTTTCCAAGTTCCTCCAGGTCAAATTCAAACAGCTCCTTAAAGATCCCAAAGTCGTGCATGGCGATCTGATTGATGCTTCCCTCGATCTCTCCGCGGATCTCACAGGATCTGCTGTAGGCGTTTTCATTGTTGACCATAAGATAGGTCAGGTAATTGTGCCACAGATTCCCCTGAAAACCATGGCTTTCCGAGACCTCCAGCAACAGATGAAGACAGTCATAGAACATTGCCTTAAGCTTCTCCTGCTCCGCAATCCTCACAATGGGTTCCTTTTCCACGATCTCTGCGATCTGATAAAAGATCCGCGCCTCCTCTCCCTCAAAATCTTTATATAATATCAATTCCTTTGCGCTCTTCATTTCTTTCGCCTCTTATCCTAATAATTGCCCAGTATTTTCAATTTGTTCGTCTCTTCCTTCAATCCTCCCAGCGCATTCAAAACGGCGCTGTCGTTCAGATTCCCCTCAAAGTCAATGAAAAAACGATATTCCCAGTTTCTCCCCTGGATCGGACGGGATTCAATCTTTGTCATATTAATTCCGTTGAAAATAAAATGAGAAATCATCTGATACAAAGATCCGCTCTCATGGGGGATCTCAAAACAGATACTGATCTTGCCCGCCTTTTTTTCATAGACGTGTCTGCCAGTCACAATGATAAATCTCGTGTAATTGTTTTCATTATTTGCCAGATTTTCTTTCAGGATCTTCAGTCCGTAGAGTTCCGCCGTCAGTCTCCCGGCAATCGCCGCCTGATTTTTCTCCCCGTCTTCCATCACTTTTTTCGCAGCCACCGCCGTATTCTTGACGCTGATCTTCTCCCATTTCCGGCGTTCTTCTAACACCTTGCTGCATTGCATCAATGCCTGGGGATGGGAATAGACCTGTGTGATATCGGAAATCTCCGCCTCCGGCAATCCTAAAAGGACATGTTCGATCCTGATGATCTGCTCTCCGACGATACAGTTGTCATATTCCACCAGAAGGTCATAGTTCTGCGTAACGCTTCCCGCGGAGGAATTTTCAATCGGAAGTACCGCGTAATCCGCCTCCCCGTTCTGTATCGCCTCCATGGCGTCCCTCCAGGTCTCCACATGGAAGCTGTCTGTGTCCTTTCCGAAAAATTCCTTTAACGCTGCCTCGCTGTAGGCTCCCTCCACTCCCTGGTACACCACTCTTGCTCCGGCAAGATCCAGACGATTTACGCACTGAAAATCTATCTTCTCGGTCAGTCCATGCTCCGTCAACATCTGATACTGGCGTTTTCTGCTCATGGACATGATCTGTTCAAAAAGTTCTCTGACGCTCCGCTTGTTGAAATCATTGGAGGCAAGCTCCTCCACCTTTTCCAGCTTCGACTTTTCTCTCTCCTTGTCAAACACCTGCTTTCCCGTTGCGATCTTATACTCCGCAACCTGGGACGTGCATTCCATGCGCCTTTCGTATAGTTCCACGATCTGACGGTCTATCTGATCGATCTCATTTCGTATTTCCAATAAATCTTTCATTTGTTCCACCCTGTTTTATTTTTTTCTATCATACCCCATTCAACTTTTGATGGCAAGATTTCCTTGCGAAAAAGCCACCCTTGCACTATAATTTTTACATGGATTTCAGATAGATTTAAAAAGGAGTTTACATGGCATGAAAAAGCGATTTCTGTGGATGATCCCTGCGGGTCTGCTTCTGATCTTTATGGTTCTGGGGGCTGTCCACTATTTCAATGGGAGAACAAAATTCAACGATAGTTACGTCAATGGGAACACGGCGGGCAACCTCTACAACGGCGGTCTGTTCTGCGAATATGACGGCATTCTCTATTTCGCCAATCCCAACGATCATTTCCGTCTCTATTCCATGCCGGTCACAGGCGGAACAGCGGAAAAGATCTGCGATGATACCGTGACCTTTCTCAACGTGGACGAGCATTACATCTACTATGCCAGAAATAATAAAACGGACAACAGCGATTTTTCATTCCTGCGTTGGAATAATAACAGCCTGTGCCGTATCAATAAAAACGGAAAGAACCGGGTCATCTTAGACTCCGATCCTTCCATGTACGCCTCACTGTTGGGCGATTATCTCTATTATCTTCATTACGACAAGGAGACCGCCACCTCTATGTACCGCGTAAAGATCGACGGTTCCGAAAAAGAGCTGGTGGAAGATCAGCCCTATTATACCTGCTCCACCAACGGAAGTTATCTGTACTACAACGGACTGGAAAATGACCGCAATATCTATTCTCTCAACACACAGACCGACCACCGCCAGACTCTGTTTGAAGGCAATTGCTGGATGCCGGTTGTGGATGGAAATACCGCTTACTTTATGGACGTCTCAGACAACTACTGCCTGACAAGGGTGGATCTGAATACCGGGGAGACAAGAGTGCTCACCGAAGAGCGCATTGACTGTTTTAATGTGTATGGAAGCTATATTTATTATGCCAGAAATGAAGAGCCTGCCCTGTGCCGCATGAAGATCGACGGCTCGGAGAACGAGGTGATCGCGGAAGGGATCTATACGGATATCAATGTCACCTCCCGGTTTGTTTATTTCAGAGAGTTGAATGATGAAGAGCATATCTACTATACCCCTGTCCTGGGAGCGCCTAACGTACTGATCTTCAATCCTTCTACCGATTCATAATTTATGGCAGGAGCCTTCATTCTCCTCCAGGATCTGATCCAATACCTCAAAATATCCCTCAAAGGTTTTTTTGCAGCACAACGGATCCTCGATCACAATGCCATCGCTGCGCAATCCCACCAGCGAAAAAGCCATCGCCATGCGGTGATCCTCATAGGTCCTGACACGGCAGGGTCTCGGCGTTCCGGGATGGATCACAAGGAAGTCCTCTCCCTCCTGTACCTCGATTCCCATTCTTGCCAATTCCGTGGCAATAGCGGATAAGCGGTCCGATTCCTGGAGACGGATATGCCCAATATTTTTCATGACAGTCCTGTTATCCGCAAACACCGCCAGAGCCGCCAGCGTCATGGTCTGATCGGAAAAATCATTCATATCGATCTCGATGCCGGAATATCTTCCATCCTTCGTCCCCGTGATCTCAATTCCCGCTTCCGTCTCCTTCCTCTCACATCCCAGTTCTTCCAAAACATCCAAAAACCGAAGATCCCCCTGCATGGAATCCTCATGGACGCCTCTTACCAGAGTCTTTCCTCCGGTCAATGCCGCCATAGCATAAAAATAGCAGGCCGCGGAGACGTCCGGCTCGATGGCATACTCTTTTCTTTGATAGCTCTGTCCGCCCCGGATCAGATAGGAACCGTCCTTTTCATCAAAGCTGCTCTTTACGCCAAACTGCTCCATCATCCTCCTCGTAATGCGGATGTAGGAACCATCCTTCTTCTCGCTGGTGATATGGATATGAAAATCTCCTCCCAATACCGGAGCCATCATAAGAAGCGCACTTAAAAACTGCGTACTCCTGCTGATATCAATATACGCCTCCTGACAGCTTCCCCGACAGCCCTTCACCCGTACCGGCAGATATCCCTCCTTCTCCAGATAGGTGAACTCTGCCCCCATCTGTGCCAGCGCATCAAACAAAGGCTTCATGGGACGCTTTTTCATCTGTTCCGACGCCTGAATGGTATAAATCCCATCAGACAGCGCCAGCATTGCCGTCAGAAAACGGGCCGCCGTTCCGGCGCTTCCTACATAGATCTTTGCTTCACGCTTCGGGATCCCGCCGCCGCAGCCGCTTACCCACACTTCTCTTCTTTCTTCCCGGATCTCCACCTCAAATCCCAGAGATTCCAGGTTGCTTAAAAAATATCGGGAATCCTCGGAGAACAGTACTCCCGTAAGATGTGTTCTCCCCCGGCTCAATGCCGCCAGAAACAACGCCCTGTTGGTAATGCTCTTTGAACCCGGAACCTCCAGATCCAGATGAACCGGATTGCGCAGCGGTTTTACTTCATATGTATCCATCGTTTTCCCTTTCTATTTTAAAAATCAAACAGCGACAACTGATTTGTCTCCGGCAGATCCGCTAACATTCCCAGCTCGCTCATCAGATCGATAACGGTCTTGGAAACCTTCGTCCTCTGCCTGAAATCATCCTTGGATAAAAACGGCCCCTGCTTTGCCGCCTCCTCGATGGCCTCCGCCGCCTTATCCCCCAGCCCTTCTATGGTATTTAAGGACGGCATCAGCTTCCCGTCGATGATCTGAAAACGCTCCGCTTTCGCCACATAGATATCCATTGGCAGGAACTCAAAGCCTCTGGCGTACATCTCCTGTACGATGCGCATATCCTTCTGGGTATCCTGCTCTTTTTTCGACAGCGTGTCCTTGCGCTTCTCATAATCCTTAATAAAATAATTCAGCTTTTCCTTTCCCTGGCACATCAGCTCGTAGCTGAAAGAAGTAGCCCGGATACTGAAAAACGCCGCATAGTAAGCCAGAGGATAATATACCTTGCAGTAAGCGATCCTCCATGCCATCATAACGTAGGCCGCCGCATGAGCTTTCGGGAACATATACTTGATCTTTTTACAGGACCAGATATACCATTCCGGCACGTCATGTGCGCGCATCTCCTCCTCCCATTCCGGTTTCAAACCCTTGCCCTTTCGCACCGATTCCATGATGGTAAAGGAAAGCTCGCTCTCCAATCCCATACCGATAAGATAGATCATAATATCGTCACGGGTACAGATCGCTGTGGAGATCGTCGCGTCCCCGTTCTCAATGAGCGTCTGGGCATTTCCCAGCCATACGTCCGTACCATGGGACAGCCCTGAGATCCGGATCAGATCCGAAAAAGACTGCGGTTTCGTATCCAGTAACATCTGAATAACAAAGTCCGTACCAAACTCCGGGATTCCAAGAGACCCCAGCGGACAGCCCCCCAGATCCTCCGGTTCGACTCCAAGAGCGCTGGTATTCTGAAACAGCGACATGACCGTGGGATCATCCAACGGGATCTTCTGAGCATCGATCCCCGTCAGATCCTCCAACATACGGATCATGGTCGGATCATCGTGTCCGAGAATATCTAACTTCAAGAGGTTATGGTCTATGGAGTGGTAATCAAAATGGGTCGTAATGATATCCGTAGTCATATCGTTTGCCGGATGCTGTACCGGTGTGAAGGAATAGATGGACTCACCGATGGGAAGCACGATAATTCCTCCCGGATGCTGTCCTGTGGTCCTTCTCACTCCCACACAGCCCTGTACGATACGGTCGATCTCACAGTTACGCTTGGAGATTCCTCTCTCCTCATAGTAATTCTTAATATATCCAAACGCCGTCTTATCCGCCAGCGTACCGATGGTTCCGGCACGGAAGGTCTGTCCATATCCGAAAATGACCTCGCAGTAGGCATGCGCCTTACTCTGGTATTCACCGGAAAAGTTCAGGTCGATATCCGGCTCCTTATTCCCCTTAAATCCCAGAAAGGTCTCGAAGGGAATATCAAAGCCTTCTTTTACCAGAGGTTCCCCGCAGACCGGACAGATCTTATCCGGCATATCGCAGCCCGCCCGTCCGGCATACGCCTTCACCTCTTCGGACTCAAAATCGCTGTAATGACATTTTTTGCAGTAATAGTGAGGCGCCAATGGGTTGACCTCGGTGATACCCGACATGGTGGCTACAAAGGAAGAACCTACGGAACCACGGGAACCTACCAGATAGCCGTCCTCGTTGGATTTCCACACCAGCTTCTGGGCAATGATATACATTACGGCATATCCATTGGAAATAATGGAATTTAACTCTCTCTCCAACCGCTCCCGTACGATCTCCGGAAGCTCCTCCCCATAGATCTCATGCGCTCTGTTATAGCAGATGTCTCTCAGCGTCTGATCGGAATCAGGGATCACCGGAGGACACTTATCCGGGCGCACCGGCTCAATTCGCTCGCACATGGCGGCGATCTTATTTGGATTGGTAATGACGATCTCCCTCGCCTTCTCGCTTCCCAGATACTCAAACTCTGCCAACATCTCCTCCGTAGTGCGTAAGAACAGAGGTGCCTGATCGTCCGCATCCTTGAAGCCCTTTCCTGCCATGATGATCCTGCGGTAGACCTCATCCTTCGGATCTAAAAAATGCACGTCACAGGTGGCGACCACCAGCTTGTTGAACTCCTCTCCCAGCCTGCAGATCTTCCGGTTGATATCCTGCAATTCCTCCACCGTCTCCACGGGGGCCCGGTCGCTTTCCAACATGAACATGTTATTGCCCAGAGGCTGGATCTCCAGATAGTCGTAGAAGTTCACCAGTCTTGCGATCTCCTCCTCCCCTCTTCCGTTTAAGATTGCCTGATACAGCTCCCCTGCCTCGCAGGCGGAACCGATCATCAGCCCCTCCTTACATTGCAGATAACGGCTTTTGGGGATCCTTGGACGCTTCGCATAGTAAGTCATATGGGACTCGGACACAAGCCGGTAGAGATTCGTCCTGCCCTCCTCATTCTTTGCCAGAATAATGGCGTGATGGGTCGGAAGTTTTTTGATGGTGTCCACCGACGCCGCGCCCAGGGCATTCAGCTCGTCTAAGGTGGCAACGCCCCGCTCCTTTAACATCTCAATGAATTTTACAAAGATATGCGCCGTGCACTCGGCGTCATCCACCGCCCGGTGATGGTTCTCCAGAGAGATCTTAAGCGCCTTCGCCACCGTATCCAGCTTATAACGATGCAGAGCCGGGAGCAAAACGTGCGCCATAGCCACCGTATCGCCCACCGTATATTCGCAGGCAAGCCCCAGATCCTTGCAGTTCTTTTTGATAAAACTCATATCAAATTCCGCATTGTGCGCCACCATCACTGCCCCCTGGCAAAATTCCATGAATTTCGGCAGGATCTCCTCAATGGTTCCGGCTCCCATCACCATATCGTCACGGATTCCCGTCAGCTCCTCGATCTTATAGGGGATCGGCACCTGTGGATTGACAAACTCGGAAAAACGGTGGGTGATCTGACCATTTTCCACCTTGACAGCCCCGATCTCTATGATCTTGCAGGTATTGGGACTGAATCCCGTGGTCTCCAGGTCAAATACCACATAGGTCTCATCCAGACTCTGGTTCCTGGAATTGGTGATGATATCCTTTAAATCATCCACCAGATATGCCTCCACCCCGTAGATGACCTTGAAATCCTCATCCGGGCTGACCGCATGGTTCGCATCCGGAAACGCCTGCAAGGCTCCATGATCGGTGATGGCGATTGCCTTATGTCCCCAGGCTTTCGCTCTTTTGATGATATCTTTCACATCAGAAACCCCGTCCATATCGCTCATCTTGGTATGGCAGTGAAGCTCCACCCTCTTCTCCAGGCTGTTGTCCAGTCTCGGCACGGTAAAATCAGGAATCTTCTTCATTCCCACCAAAAAGGAGAGTCCGATCTCGCTGTCGAACTTGTCCATCGTCGTCATGCCCTTGATCTTGATGAAGCTGCCGTTTTTCAGATGCTCCATCAGCTCGTCTTTTTGCTCGTTTTTAATGAAAATCTTCGCCGCAATGGAGTCCGTAAAGTCGGTAACAACGATCTTCACAATGGACTTCTCCCCGTTTCGCAGTTCCCTTACGTCGGTGTTCAGGATCTGACCACGCACCACCACTTCTCCCACCTCTCCCTGGATCGTGTCGATGGTGACTGCCTCCTCGTCGAAATCCCGTCCATAGAAGACGTCTGGATTGTCGGAACGTTTCAGTCCATACTCCCGCTTTTTCTTGTAAAAATCTTTTTTATTATTATTTTTCTGCTGATATTCTTTCCCGGAGCTTTCTCTTGCACTGGCTTTTTTATGAACAGCAGAATCTTTTTGAGATTCCGTTCCCCTGACAGTCTCCTGTAGATCGTCCCCGTGACTCTCTCCTTTTACCACCGCTCCAATAAACGGCACGCCATCCTCCTGGGAAGTCTCTTCCATACCCGTATCCGGCACCCCGCTGGAACGATCTTCAAACGCCGCTCTTCGCACGATGCTTTCCACTTCCAGCCCGATCTCGTGATCCGCATTTTTCTTATAACGGCTCTCCTTCGGCTCGTCAAATTCGATCTCAAATCCGGCAGTGATGCCGCAGCGTTCCCGGATGATCTTATCCAAGATCTCGATCAATTCATCCTGGCTCTCCCTCGCCACCAGCGTGTCCTCCAGAACCAGATGCATCTGAGACTCCCCGGTAAAAGTGATCTTTGCCGTGCGAAAGACATTGTAAAGCAGGAGACTATACTCCCTGATCTCGCAGAGCATACTCTCCTTGTAAGTATCCATTAGGGTCTTCACCGTATACTGACCGGACAGATGATAGTGCTCCATCACCTTGATCCGCATCTTCTGATCGGGAAAAAGCTGCTTTTTCATATCCTGTTCCAGACGCCAGATGTCCCGCTTCGGTATCAAACGGTTATTATCCATGTAGACCCGGATAAAATCCCGGTTCCGGTTGGAGGACACCTTGGTAACCTTCGCCTCCGACAACAGACCCTTCATCTCATTATTCAGTTTCAGGGTTGGAAATACCTCCAAAAAGGCGTTTGCCATCTCATTCACTCCAATTTAATAACTCGTTGCGCAATGCTTCTAACAATTCCTCTTCCGGCAGTTTTTTCACGATCTCGCCATGTTTGATGAGCAGTCCCTCGCCCACTCCCCCGGCAATTCCGATGTCCGCTTCCTTCGCCTCTCCCGGTCCGTTCACAACGCAGCCCATAACGGCAACCTTCAGATCCAGGGGGATGTCCGCCACCATATTCTCCACCCTGCCTGCCAGACCGATCAGATCGATCTGCGTTCTGCCGCAGGTTGGACAGGAGACCACCTCAATGCCGCCTTTTCGCAATCCCAGAGTCTTTAAGATCAACTTTGCGGACTTGATCTCTTCCAGAGGATCTCCGGTCAGGGATACCCGGATGGTATCGCCGATCCCCTGATTCAGAATCAGTCCCAGTCCGATGGCGGACTTGATATTTCCGCTGGTGATGGTTCCCGATTCGGTAATGCCCACATGAAGCGGATAGTCTGTCTTTTCTGCGATCAGCTCGTGAGCCCGCACACACATCATAACGTCTGAGGATTTAATGGAAATCACCAGATTGTCATACCCCATCTCCTCAATGATGCGTACCTTGTCCAGGGCGCTCTCCACCAGCCCCTCTGCTGTCACTCCGTGATATTTTTCCACCAGCTCCTTTTCCAGGGAACCGCTGTTGACGCCCACGCGGATGGGGATGTTCCGTTCCTTCGCAACATCTACCACCGCCCGGATCCTCTCCTTGGAACCGATATTTCCCGGATTGATACGGATCTTATCCGCGCCGTTCTCCATGGCTGCGATCGCCAGCTTATAGTCAAAATGAATATCTGCCACCAGAGGAATATTAATCTGTTCTTTAATCTTCGCCAGAGCCTTCGCCGCTTCCATTGTCGGAACCGCACAGCGGATGATCTCGCAGCCCGCTGCGGTCAGCTTCCTGATCTGCTCCACCGTGGCAGTTACATCCTCTGTCTTTGTATTTGTCATGGACTGGATCAGGATCGGATGACCTCCTCCGATGATCTGATCTCCAATCTTTACCTCTCTCGTCTTCATTGCTTCCTCCTGTGCTTAAAACAGTTTTCTGATATCGTTGAACATAATGACCACCATCAGCGCCATCAACAGGCAGATACCGATAAAATGAACCATTCCTTCTTTTTCCGGGTCGATTCCCTTGCCCCGGATTCCCTCCACGATTAGAAATACCAGTCTTCCTCCGTCCAACGCCGGAAGCGGAAGCAGGTTCATAACGCCCAGGTTTGCAGACAGCAGGATGACCCAGTTGAGCATTCCCGTAAAGACGGAAAACCATCCCACCTCAGCCCCCGCTTCGTAGGTATCGCTGACTCCTTTTACAATTCCCACGGGACCGGACAATTCATTGACTCCGACCTGTCCTGTAACCAGCATTTTCAGACTTTCCAGGGTACTGCTTATCCAGTATTTTACCTCATAGACGCTGTATTGCAGGGTTTTAAAGACATTTCCCTTCTCCCACGCCCCGCTTCCGTAAAAACCGAAGAGATAACGTCCGCTCTCCTCGTCATAGCGGGGTGTAATGGTGACCTCGTGGGTCTTACCATCCCTCTCATAGACCACGTCGATGGATTCGTCGCTGTGGAAAAAGGTATAGAGGCTGACCTCCCGATAGAGATGGATTCGCTTATTTCCCAGTTTTTTGATGGTATCTCCCGGCTGTAATCCCGCCTCCTGCGCGGGATAACCCTCGATCAGATCCGGCACCACGGGTCTGTCATAGCCCACGCAGGCAACCAGTATGATGGCTACGAAAAATGCCATGATGAAGTTAAAGACCGGCCCCGCCGCCACCACAGAAATCCTTGCCAGAACGGATTTGCTCTGAAAGGAGCCTTCTTCTTTGCTGTCTCCGTCCTCTCCTTCCATCATACAGGCACCGCCAAAGGGAAGCAGCTTTATGGAATAGGTGGTCTCCCCCTTCGTAAAGCCCACCAGAGTCGGTCCCAGACCAATGCAAAATTCATTGACCCGGATCCCCGCCCTCTTTGCCAAAAGAAAATGTCCCAGCTCGTGAAACAATACTATGATACTGAAAATAAGAATTGCAATGATGATCTTCAAGGTTTCCACCTGCTCTCTATATATTCATAAACTGTCTGTTCCGTCAAAAGTACCTCATCCAGATTCGGATCTTCAATAAAGGCTGCATCCTCCATGGCTCTTCCGATGATCTCTGTGATATCCCAGAATCCGATCTCTTTGTTCAAAAACATCGCAACCGCCCTCTCATTGGCAGCATTGAATACCGTCGGCAGATTCCCTCCCCTTCGCATTGCCTGCATGGCAAGGGAGAGTCCCTCGAAGGTCTCCATATCCGGTTTCTCAAAGGTCAGATTACCCAATTCAAAAAAATCCAGACGCTTTCCGCTTAAGCTCTTTCTCTTCGGATAATACAGAGCGTACTGGATCGGAAGCCTCATGTCCGGGGTTCCAAGCTGTGCGATCACAGCCCCGTCCTCATATTCCACCATGGAGTGGATCACACTCTGGGGATGCACCAGTACCTGTATCTGGTCTAAATCCACGTCAAAAAGCCACTTCGCCTCCATGACCTCCAGTCCTTTGTTCACAAGGGTGGCGGAGTCCACCGTGATCTTTTTTCCCATACTCCAGTTCGGATGCTTTAAAGCGTCCTCCAAAGTCACCTGCTGCAGTTCTTCCCTGGTCTTTCCTCGGAAGGGACCTCCCGATGCCGTCAACAGGATCCTGGAGATCTGATTCTCCCTCTCCCCGTTCAGAGACTGAAATATGGCGCTGTGTTCACTGTCCACCGGAAGAATCGATACGCCATATTCCTTAGCCAGAGGCATGATCAGATGTCCCGCCGTCACAAGGGTCTCCTTATTGGCAAGGGCAATGGTCTTTCCCGCCTGAATCGCCGCAACGGTGGGCCGCAGTCCCAGCATCCCCACGATGGCTGTCACGAGGATCTCCGATTCTTCCTGGACAGCGACGGCGATGAGTCCCTCCATGCCGGAAAGGATCTCTATATCCAGATCCTTTACTCTTTCCTTTAGATCCCTGGCCTTTTCCTCCTCCCAGACCGCCGCAAGGACTGGGCGGAACTGACGGATCTGCTTTTCCAAAAGAGTGATATTACTTCCGGCAGCCAGGGCTGTCACCTGAAGATCACCCTGCTCCCGCACAATTTCCAATGTCTGGGTTCCTATGGAACCGGTGGAACCTAAAATTGCTATTTTTTTCATAAGAAACCTCGATATCATCTGTCTGTCATAATTTTCAATGTTTCCATGCTATTATCCTATTTTATGAAATACACCGCCAAATAGAATATGATCGGCGCAGTAAAGATCACACTGTCAAAACGATCCAGAATACCACCGTGTCCCGGTATCAGCTTTCCATAGTCCTTAATGTCATAATTTCTCTTGATGGCGGAAGCAGTCAGATCTCCCACCATGGAAATCAGGGCTCCCACTGCGCAGATTGCCGCCATAAACCAGATCGTGGTGTGATCCGCTCCCATAGCGTCCCGGAACACAAAGCCGTAGATCACTGCCAGAAGCGCCGCTCCCACAACGCCTCCCACGGCTCCCTCGATGGATTTCTTCGGACTGAGTTTCGGAGCCATCTTATGCTTGCCGATCAGGACTCCCACACAGTAAGCGCAGGTATCGCAGCCCCAGGAGCATAGAAAGATCAGCCACACGGTGTAGGCTCCCATCGGAAGCTCCCTGGTCTGGTATACAAAGGACAGCATGACCGCCACATAGAACACACCGAAAAATGCCGCCAATATCTGCTCCGTTCTGTACTTCGGATAGGAAAACACATAGACGAACATCAACACTACCAGCAGTCCCAGCACAAGCATCATCATGTCCGGGATAAAATCAAACAGTAGATTGAGATAGTAGAGAATCGCCGCCAGATATCCGGCAAATCCCGCCAAATCCTTTTCGATGCCAAACACACGATAGAGTTCAAACATTCCGATCAAAGATATGATCCCCAATCCGCACAACAGCACATTTCCTCCGGTAATGATCAGCGCCAGCGCCGCCGCCACCAGAACGATTCCGCTTAAAAGACGTGTCTTAAACATTATGCCTCCTCCTTTACTCCGCCATACCGCCTGTCTCTCTGATTATAGACTTCAATGGCTTTTTCCAGCTCCGCCTTATCAAAATCCGGCCATGGCACCGGGGTGAAATAAAATTCACTGTACGCCAATTGCCAGAGCAGATAGTTGGACAGCCGCTGTTCTCCGCTGGTGCGGATCATCAGATCCGGATCCGGGATCCCTTTCGTATCCAGGTATTTCTCAAAATTTTCCTCTGTGATATCCTCTAAAGCCAGATTTCCCGCATCGTGATCGGCAGTCATTTTTTTCATTGCCCGTATCATCTCATCACGACTGCCATAGTTCAAGGCGATCTGGAGGTTCAGGCCCTGATTGTCCCGCGTCGCCTCCTCTAAATCCGTAATGGTGTTCTGAAACTTCTCACTGAGACGGCTTACATCTCCTAAAACCCGCACCCTCATATCGTTTTTATTTGCCCTCTTGATACAATTCTTTAAATAAGTGCTCAACAATTTCATCAGAGCTTCCACCTCTGTGTCCGGGCGATTCCAGTTCTCTGTGGAAAACGCATAGAGAGTCAGGTACTTGATCCCTAAATGATAGGCGTCCTCACAGATCACCTCCACATTTTTGGCTCCGGCTGTGTGCCCGTAGTTTCTCGGCATCCCCTTGCTCTTCGCCCATCTCCCATTTCCGTCCAGAATAATCGCAACATGCTGTGGAATCTTCATGGTATTTCCTCCTAATGCATCTTATCATAAAAAGAGGACACGGCGATACCGCTGTGTCCCCATGGCTCCTAAAATCCTACACTGTAAGAATTTCTTTGGATTTATCCTCTATGGCTTTGTCGATCTCTTTTATAAATTTGTCGGTCATCTTCTGTGCCTGAGCTTCCAGATCCTTTACCTCGTCCTCGGAAACATCAGAAGATTTTCCCAGTTTCTTAAAGGTATCATTGGCGTCACGGCGGATATTTCGGATCGCAACCTTAGCATTCTCGCCTTTTTTCTTAACATCCTTTGCCAGATCCTTTCTGCGTTCCTCCGTAAGCTCCGGAAATACGAGACGGATCACCTTTCCATCGTTGGTTGGGTTGATTCCCAGATCTGATGTGTTGATGGCTCTCTCGATATCCTTCACAATAGAAGCCTCCCATGGCTGGATCTGAATCATTCTAGGCTCCGGAACACTAACGTTCGCCACCTGCTGAATGGAGGTCGGAGTTCCGTAATAATCTACCTTGATCTTGTCCAGAACATGGGGATTGGCGCGTCCTGCCCGGATCGTTCCCAGTTCTTCCAGTAAGTTTTTATAAGACTTCTGCATTTTATCTTCAAATTGGGTTAATCTCTCATCCATTTTATTCCCTCCTGCTACACCGTAACGACGGTTCCGTTGAACTCTCCGCTCATCGCCTTTACGATACTATTTTCTTCATTCAAACCGAATACATACATCGGCATTTTATTTTCCATACACATGATAGAAGCTGTCAGATCCACCACTGCAAGCTGTTTGTCAATGACCTCCTGAATGGATACTTTCTCATAGCGGACTGCATTCGGATTATCCTTCGGATCGCTGTCATAGACTCCGTCGATCGCCTTGGCAAGAAGGATCACGTCAGCCTCGATCTCAATGGCACGCAGCGCCGTTGTGGTGTCGGTGGAAAAATACGGATGTCCGATACCGCCCGCAAAAAATACCACCATGTTGTGTTCAAAATATTTATTCGCCCGATCCTTTGAAAACAGTTTTGTGAAAGAACCGCATTCAAACGGGGTCAGGATCTGTGTCTTCATTCCCACAGAACGGAAGATCTCCGATACATAGATACAGTTCATCACCGTGGCAAGCATACCGATCTGATCCGCCTTGGTGCGATCGATGTTTTCACTGGTCCTGCCACGCCAGAAATTTCCTCCGCCGATGACCACACCCACCTGAACGCCGTCGTCAACGAGCTGTTTTACCTGTTTTGCAACCTTTGTCACCGTTGCCTCGTCAAAACCTGTATGCTTTTCTCCTGCCAGTGCCTCTCCACTGAGCTTTAATAATACTCTCTTCATCCCGGTCTCCCATCTTCCTATTCTTCAGTAAAAAGGCTCTCCATATCCACATCTGCATAACACTGGGAGCAGAAACCTTCGATTACCGCACCGTTGTTGATCTGTACGGAACGGGATTTGATATTACCCATAACAACTGCGGAGGTATCTACAACGACAGGTCCCTGAACGTCGATGTCGCCCTTGATAGCTCCTGCGATCACCGCTGAGGAAGCTGTGATATTACCAATGACTACGGAGCCAAGTCCGATCTTCACGGTTCCTGTAGTGGTGACCTCTCCCTCTAACTTTGCATTGTCTGCGAAAAATTCTGAGGATGTGGCATTTCCACGGATATTTCCTGTCACAGTCAGCTTTCCGTTACACTGTACATCTCCGATAACGGAACCTCTCAGTTCAATGGAACCCTGGGACTCAAGATTACCAGTCAGACGGCTTCCCTCTGTGATCACCGTAACCTCGTCTGAAACCACCGGCGGCTCCGGTCTCTTCATCTGTGTCGGCACCTCCGGCTGCGGAATTGCCGCTGCCTGTACCTGCTCCTCTGTCGGAATGGTTGGCATAACCGGCTCTGTCATCGCTCTTTTTTCCATTGTATTTACTGGTATCTCTGTTTCCATGCTCATTGATGGTTCCTCCTTGATCATTGTGTCTTTTCTCACTTCTTCTTGCCGGATCACCGGTCTTGGCTCCTCCGGTGCTTTTTCCTCTTCCACCGGTACGGACTCTAACAATCCGTTCAGCTTGGACAATTCTGATTCTACATCCAGTTCATCCTCTAAGGTATTTACCACCAGATCGTCCTCTTCCATCATTTCATCCAGTCCGTCCTCCGGCATCAGCTCTTTCACTGCCTGAGATGCGTCCTCTTTTAAATCCTTAAAAAAACCCATATCGTCCCTCCATGTTTTCTCTTATTGTTCTCCCTCAGCGTCTATACTGACATGCTGTATCGGTGTGGTATTGTCATCTATCGGTAAAATCTCAGCTCCCATTGCCTGAAGCTGTTCGATCAGAGACGGCAGAGCTTCCACCGTCGTAGGCTTGGCTGCCGAATCATGCATCAGCACCACGGAACTCTTATACTTCGTCACATCATTCATGACATTCTGTATCAGCCCGTCCGCCGTATATGCCTGGGATGTGGCATCTCCGCTGGAAACATTCCAGTCAAAATATGTAATGCCCTCCTCGTTCAGAAACTGGATAAACTGCGTCATATCAATGTTGCTGACCTGATTGCTGCTGCCTCCCGGAAAACGATAGTACTTGCAGTCCACTCCCGTAACCTCATAGAGATAATCGTGTATCTGCCAAAAATCCTGTTTGAAAGCGTCCAGAGATTCGTAGATCACCGAGTAATTATGAGAATAGGAATGCATTCCCAGGGTATGACCCTTCTCCACGATCTTTTTATACATCTCTGTGGAGACGTCATCCGTTTTCCCCGTCACAAAAAAGGTTGCCTTCACATTATATTTTTCCAGGATATTCAAGATCTCTTCCGTATTGGTGCTCGGTCCATCGTCGAAGGTTAAATGCACCTTTAATTTTTCACCTGTCACGGCGCGGTTATCGCTCTGCTCCGCGGAATCTGTGGAGCCTTCATCCGCCTCCTCCGTGGAAGTATCATACTTGACGCTCTCTCCCTCGTTCGTTTTGGAAAGATTCTTGGTCTCTATATTTTTCACCTGCTCCACCTGTGGGATATTGGCTGAAATCTCTTTCAGGCTTCGCTCTAAATGTATGACCTTGATACAAAGCGTTACGCACAGGACTGCCGACGCGACCATCCAGATCCCCAGGAAGGTCATGATCCCTTTTTTCATCCTGTTCACGCGTCTTCTCCGCTTCAACTCCTGCTGCAGACTGTTTTCTGTTTTCTCTGACTTCTCTGACATGTGTGTTCTCCTTTGGAAGAGTTAAAAACTCCTATTTATTGTAACACATTTCAAATGAAAAGAAATCCATAAATTCAAATTATTTTGATTGATTTTTTTCTATTGTTTCTCGAATTTTCAGAATTTTATTTTTCTTCTTGTAAAATATCACAAAAAAACCGGCAGACTATCCATCTCCTGCCGGCTTTCCCATCTATGACCAGATTTTTTCATCCCATAGCTTCCGCCGTATACGCCCCTATTCCTCCTGTCCGTACTGGTTGTATTTGATCCCATAAATTGTCTGGTTTTTATTAAGATCCAAAAGATTACTCTCTGCATCCGCCTGCACCTTCGCCGCCACCTTGGAAGCCTTCTCTAAAAATTCATACCAGGCATCCAGATCGGCATCCTGAATCTTCAGAGGATCCACCTGCAAGGTTCCGTCCGTTCCCTGTTCGATCCCCATCTTCTGAAATGCTTCCTTATATTCTGCGGTATATTCTTTCAATTCTTTGCTATAGAGATCCATATTGTCCGATTCTACCCGGCTCATCTGACTCAAAAGATTATTATAGACTTCTGCGAACTGATAGACTCCCTGGACGGCCGCTTCCCGATCCTCTCTGTGCTCTAAAAGATCCTTAGCCTTTTCCTGCAGCTCCTTGGAGGTATTTTTTACATTATTATAATTCGTTTTTTTCAGCATAGTGGTTACGGCGTTTGCCGTACTGTTTTCTCCGGATGTTAATTTATCATTTAAGTTATCAGTCAGAGATGTGGTGACGCCCGTCGACTGTTTTGTATAAGATCTGACCTCCATCTTCGCTCTTCTGTTGTTCCTCTCCATGGTCAGGGACAAGTCCCTTCTTTCTTCAATCCTCATAGGTTTCCTCCTTTGCTTTTCCATGAAATATGACTGTCAGAGAAAAAATATTGTTTTAAAAATCATAATTTAATTTTCTATACTGTTATAAAGCCCCGCATCAGATATTCCAGCAGATCCATCCCAAAATAAATTCATTCCCTCATCTCTGCCTCCGCCAGAAATTCATATAGGCAGTGACAAAATCCTGATATTTAGTCTTTGCCATGAGGATCTCCTCCTGGTTTTTCAGAACGACTCCTCCCATATGATAGCTTTTCACTTCCATCAGATTCACAAGATATCCCCTGTGCACCCGGAAGAACTGGCTTCCCAGCTCCTCCTCCAATTCTCTCATTCTGGCATAATATTCGATCTGGCGGTCCCTCATGTGAAGGATGACCTTTCGTCCGGCGTTTTCAATATAGAGGATCTCTCCTCTGGCGACATTGCATGAGACTCCGTTTTTTCGTATGATCAGCGGTTCTTCGCTCTTTCTATCCCGGCATTCCTTCTCGGCTTTTCTTAAAACTTCTTTTAATTTCTTCTCATCAATGGGTTTTAACAGATAATGGAACGCCCCCACATCGAAGGCTTCAAAGACGTGTTCTTTCCATGCCGTAATAAAAATAATGAGCACATCGGAATGTTCCCGGATCCTCCTTGCCGTCTCGATCCCATCCGGTTCCCCGATTCCTATATCTAAAAGCAGAATATCAAATTCGTCCCGGCATTGTAAAAGCTCCTCCCCAGAGGAGAACTCCCTCGCCTTACAGGAGATGGTTTCCTCTGCCAGTCTCTTCAGATCACTGCTGATTTGTTCCTCATCGTCACAGACTGCTAATTGCAGCATAATCTTTCCTCCATTCAAAAAAAGAATGACCCTGATACATTCACTTATTATATCGGTCATTCTTTCAAATTATTATGTTTTTTGTAACGAAACGACAATTTTATGTCATCAACTCTTTCAACAGGATCTGCCTGGTACAGACATGATCCAAAAGCGGCTGGCTGTGACTCACCACCACCATCCCTATACGGTGCCTCTCTGTCTCCTCCACCAGAAAATTCCAGATCTGTCCCTGGGTGATAAGATCCAGCATGGTGCTGATCTCATCTGCCAACAGATACCTCGTACCCTTCCCCAGCGCCCTGGCAATGCAGAATCGCTGCAACTCCCCGCCTGAGAGTTCCTGAGGATAACGGTTCTTCCAGTCCTCCTCTATTCCCAGCATCTCAACGATCCTCTCCGGGATCTGATCCCCCTCTTTTAAGACCTCTCTCATCTTCCTTCTGGGATTCACCGCCTTCTCCGGGTGCTGCCATACCATCTGTACCGGGCAGTAACCCCGCTTTGGCAGAGGATGTCCGTCAACGAGGATCTCCCCCTTATCCGGTCTTTCATATCCGCCCAAGATCTTCAATAGGGTCGTCTTGCCAAAACCGCTGGGCGCTAAGATCCCCAGTCTCTCCCCTGGTTCCACAGAAAAACTAACGTCCCTCAAAACATAAGACTGCTCTCTTCCATAGGAAAAGCTGATATGTTTAACTTCCAGCATAACGGTCCTCCTCGTTTTTATTGGTATATTTTCTATGGAGATGCGGGCTTGCATCCCCCCGGCATTTCACGCACCGCACCGTCCCGCACCTTACGATCCGCTCTGGGATCTCCCCCTCGCACTCACTGGAAAACTGCGGACATCTCGGTCCGAAGACACAGCCCTTTGGCAGCTCCTTCACATAGGGCTGGCTTCCCTCGATAACCTGGAACCCATTCTGAGGCATTGCCCGCCACAACGCTTTCGTATAGGGATGGCGAAGCATATCCTCCGACGCAAAATCCCCCGCCAGGGCTTCCTCCACCGTAGTTCCCGCATAAAAGACAGCGATCCGGTCCGCCACCTCCAGCGCCAGCTCAATATCATGGGTGATCAGAAGCACGCCGTTGCCCTCGTCGGCAAATCTGCGAAAATCCTCCATCGCCTTTTTTGCCATGGCAAGCTCCATCCCCGGCGTCGGCTCATCCGCGATCAGAAGCCTTGGCTCTTCCATCAGCGCCGTGGACAGAAGGATCCTGCGGCTCATGCCTCCGGAACACTGAAAAGGATAACGCTCCTCCGTCTCCAGATCCAGACCGTACTTTTGAAAAAGTCCTCTCTGCCTCCTCTTCCGCTCTCCGGACTTTTTTTCGCCCCGTACCTGACTTCCCACCTTCATAAGGGGATCCAGATAATTGACGCTCTGGGGAACCAGGGCGATCTCCCTGCCCCGCACTCTCTTCATTCGCTCTTCATCCAATTCCTCTTCCAGAAAAAACAACTCTCCGCTCCAGCGGGCATTCCCCGGAAGCAGGCCCAAAATGGCATGTGCCAGCAGGCTCTTGCCGGAACCGCTTGCCCCCACAACAGCGACGATCTCTCCCTCATGAACCGACACGTTCAGATTCGAGATCACAGGAAGCTCCTCCCTCTTGGTTCTCCCGGCATACTGCGTAAAGGAAACGGATAGATTATTGATTTCCAGGATATGAAATTTATCCAGACAGCTCATATTTTTCTTCCTTTCAGATAACGTCGTTTGTCTTATTCCTGGGCGCTGGAGGGATCCAGGATCCTCCTTAAGGCATTTCCAGCCACATCAAAAAGGATCACCGTCAACACCAGCATCAGTCCCGGAAACACCGCCAGCCACCATTTTCCGGTAATCAGGTATTTCATGCTCTCCGACAGAATGATTCCGATCGCCGGCTGTTCCGAGGACAGCCCGAAGCCCAAAAAGGTAATGCTGGCTTCATGCAGGATCGCATGGGGAAACATCAGAATCAGTCCCACCAAAAACTGCGGCAGTAAATGGGGCGTCATATGGAAAAACGCCGTCCTCAGTCTCCCCTGTCCCAATTTCTGTGAAATCTGAATATAAGTGCTGTTTTTCAACTGTAAAACCTCCGCCCGGATCACCCGCGCCAGGGACGGCCAATGAGTCAGGGCAACTCCGATGACAACTCCCCTGAATCCTTTACCCAGAGCATAGGACACCAGCAGCAACAGCAGAATATGGGGGATTCCTAAGATCATATCTATGAGAAAGGAGATCGCGGCATCCACCTTCTCCCCCAGCGTCGCCGCGCAGATTCCCAATACAAAGGCGATCACCGCGCTGCATCCCGCCGCCAGAAGTCCGATCCTGATACTCATGGAAAGCCCCGCTAAAGTGCGGCTTAACATATCCCTTCCAAGCCAGTCCGTCCCAAAGAGATAATCCCCGCAGGGAGCCAGGTTTTTTCTGGAAAAATCCGTTGCTCTCGCCTCCTCATTACAGCATATCCCTGCAATCAAAATCAGCCCTAAAAAAGCAAGAGTCGCTCCAAAAAGAAGGATGGTTTTCTTTCTCTGATTCATCGGTTCTCCCCCTCTCTGATCCTGGGATCCACAAGACCGTAGAGGACGTTGGCAATAAAGTTGCCAACGAAAACAATGGCGGCCGTCACCATGGTAATTCCCATCAAAAGCGGCACGTCGCTTCCCGTTCCCGCCGCCACCGCCGCCTGTCCAAGACCCGGATAGGAAAAGACCTGTTCCACTAAAACGGAACCCCCAATGATCTCGCTGATGGAAGCAAACTGCAAGGTCATTGCCGGGAGCAGGATGTTGCGCAGTCCATGGCGCAGGACAATGCTCTTTTCACTCTCCCCCCTGGCTCTTGCAAAGAGGACATAATCGCTCTCCATCACATCGATCATTTTCTCCCTGGTATGTAATGTGATGTTGGATATCCCTGTGATACTCAGCGTCACCGCAGGAAGAATGGCATGCTGGAACCGGTCTAAGAACGTCACCCCTGCCGCCTCCATTCCGATGGGTACGCTGAGTCCGATCGGCAGTACCTTTAACCAGACTGCAAATACTAAGAGCAGCAACAACGCCAGCCAAAAGACCGGCGTACTGGCAATCAGAAGGGAATAGCCCTTAATCAGCTTATCCACCCAGGTTCCCCGGAAGACTCCGGCTAAGATTCCAAGCAAAAAGCCCAATATTCCCGAAATCAACCAGGCAATCAACATAAGAAGGAGGGAATTGGACAGTTTCACTCCGATTACCTCAAACACAGGTTGGCGATACAGGAGTGACACTCCCATATCGCCTTTTAAGAAGTCCTTTGCCCAGTTCAGATAACGCTGTACCGGCGGCTCGTTGACGCCCCAGTAGGTCTCCAGCTTCTCAATCTGTTCGGCGCTCATAGAACCCAGGGCTGCCTGTCCCACATTCGCCTGCAGCGGATCGATGGGGGAAATGCTGACTAACGCAAAGGTCACAATACTGACTGCGATCAGCAGCAAGACCATCCTTATAAAATTTTTTCCAATCCATTTTATCGTCTGCGGCTTCAACTTCTATTCACTCCATTCCCACTGGTCTACGTTATTGACAATCGACCATCCATGTCCGTGCGGATGGATCTTCTGCTCTGCAACCTGCAGTCCGTTCTTAACATAGTAGAGATGGTCTACATTACAGAACCAGATCCATGGAATATCGCCATCCTGTGTAATTCCTGTTGTTCCATCCCACTGTGCCTTTTTCCAGAGATCATAGGAGGATTCCAGATCCTCTGCCTGCAATGCTTCGTCCATGTAAGCGTCCACGGTGGTATTGCTGTAAGGAGAATACTCTGCGGTATCACTGTCTGTTCCCGTGTGATAGATATTATATAATTCCATCGGTGTATGAGCGCCCCAGCCCCAGACTAAAGGCTGTGATAATGCCCGGTCATAGGCAACGTCCCATCCGGCACCTTCGGTTGTGACAGCGATTCCAAGTTCCTTACACTGATTCGCAAAATCCTCCGCCAGCGCCTGTCGTACCGAGTCATCCGGGTTGTACATAACGGTGAACTCTGCTTTCACGCCGTCTTTTTCCCGGATCCCGTCGCTGCCCTCTTTCCATCCGGCGTCCTCTAAGATCTGTTTCGCACCCTCTAAGTCATACTCCACCTGGGAGTCCTCACTGTACCATGGCATCTGGTCGCAGACAGAATATGCTGGACTTCCATAGCCGTTTAGGACATTTTCAATCATTTCCTCCCGGTCAATTCCAATATTGATAGCACGGCGCACTGCGATATCCGATGTTACATCATTTCCCACGGTCTTACCATCCTTCTCGGATGCCTCCACCGTTGGAAGATTGATTCCCCGGTTATCCACGCTTGCCACCTCCAGCAGACTGTAGCCCTCTACCTCTTCCTCCGCAAGGGAAGCCGCCGTATGCGCCACATCCACCTGTCCTGCCATGGCTGCCGCCAATGCTGCGTCCTCATCCATGAAAAGGACTGTAACCTTTTTGATCTTCGCCTCTTCTCCGTAGTAGTTCGGGTTGGCTTCCAAGATCACCTGCTGTCCCTTGTCCCACTGCTTTAAGATATAACGTCCGGAACCAATGGGATTCTGTCCGTAATTCTCATCATAGGCATGCTCCGGAACGATTCCCACGATCGCCATAGTATAAGGCCAGATGGAAAACGGTGTGTTCATGTGAAATTCCACCGTCGTATCATCCATAGCCACCGCCTCGTCCAGCATGGTGAAATCATTGACTGTGCTGTTCTTCGCACAATTGTTGTAAGTAAAAGCCACATCGTCCGCCGTCAGCTTCTCTCCATCCGTAAACTTCACATCATCCCGGATCTTTACCGTCCAGGTCAGCCCATCCTCGCTGACGGAATAATCCGTTGCCAGATCCTTGTCGATCTGAAGATCTTCTGTGGTGGTAAGCAGGGTACTCTGAATCAACGGTTCATGTACATGCTCTCCCGCGCCCCAGCCGTAAGCCGGATCAAATCCCGCCTCCGGCTCCGAGCTTGCCGGCATGGTCACAATCACCGATTCCTTATCTGATACCTCTGTAGTCTCCTCAGACTCTTTTTTCGTACTTTTGCTTTCGTTTCCTGTGCCGCAGCCTGTAAGGGCTGCCACAATTATGGTCACTGCAAGACACAGCGCAATCCATTTCTTTTTCATTTTTACTGCTCCTCCTCTTTTGAATTGATCCTATCTTATCATTCCAAAACAGGGGGCACAAGCCGGGTGGGGGGATATTTTTTTATGATACAGGAAGTTCCGTTGGGATTTTTATATCATAAAAAAATCTCTGGGCAGAATGCGCACAATGTGCAAGGGTAGGCTGCTTTGCAGCCCCACATCGGCGCAGGGAGGTACATAGATCAGGCATAAAATATCCTGTGTGAAAACACCGTCTCACACAGGATATCGCACTGCTTTTATTATGTATTCCTCAAAATCATCTCTTAAACCCGGATCAGTTCATACTCACGGCTTCCCAGTCCGATCTTCTCCGCATGTTCCAGACAGCTCTTCCACTCGGATTCCGGCGTGGAATTACGGAAGTGGTCATGATGATCCACGAAGTCAGCCCGGTTCATATTATCGGAGAGCTGACTGTTCGGAAGAGGCGTTGCCTTCAGACAGGCATCCACGCACGCCTGATCCAAAGCCAGCGGATCGAAGGATGCAAACATACCGATATTCGGCAGAATCGGCGCATCGTTCTCTCCGTGACAGTCGCAGTTCGGGGAAACGTCTACAATCAGAGAAATATGGAAGGAAGGACGTCCATCCACCACTGCCTTGGTGTACTCTGCCATCTTGCGGTTCAGAACCTCATTGGCGTTGTTATTATCAAACTGGATGGCGTCAAAATTGCAGGCTCCCAGACAGCGTCCACAGCCAACACAGTTGTTCTGATCCACCGTCATCTTCTTTGTACTCTCATCGTAGACCAGACCTCCGTTTGCACATTCCTTCTGACACTTCTTACATCCCTTGCACAGCTCTGCCACGATATGGGCTTTTCCGCTGCTGTGCTGTTCCTTTTTTCCGGCGCGGGAACCGCATCCCATTCCAATATTCTTGATGGCTCCGCCAAAACCTGTCATCTCATGTCCCTTAAAATGGGTCAGGCTGATAAAGACGTCGGCGTCCATAACAGCCCGTCCGATCTTCGCCTCCTTGACATACTCTCCGCCCTCCACCGGAACCGCAATGTCATCGGTTCCCTTCAGACCGTCTCCGATTAAAATTGGACAGCCCACGGTCAACGGGGTAAATCCGTTTTCCCAGGCACATTCCAGATGTTCCAGGGCGTTTTTACGACTTCCCGGATACATGGTATTACAGTCTGTCAAAAACGGTTTTCCACCTAATTCCTTGACCACATCTGCCACAGCCTTTGCGTAATTCGGACGCAGATAACTGATATTTCCCAGCTCTCCAAAATGGAGTTTGATGGCAGCAAATTTTCCATCCATGTCGATCTCACCGATTCCCGCTTTCTTTATCATCTTCTTTAATTTTGTCGGCAGTCCATCCCCGAATGCCTCCGTGCGAAAATCTGTAAAATAAACCTTTGATTTTTCCATAATCATCATCCTCCTATAGAAATCTTATCTATATTATATCTTTTGGAGGAAAAAACTGCAATTCTTAAAGAGCAAAAGCCGTTCGTTAAATGAGATTATGCCTTAGCAATGACCTCCTCCACAGCTGTGGCCTTCTCCATGATTGCCGCAGCTATGTCCCTCTTCGTGATGGCTGCAATGCACATTCGGATCAAAATCAAGATTTCCCTCCAGATATGCCTTTACCGCTGCGTCCACATCGCCGGATACACCTCCGTACAGGCGGATACCTGCCTGAGCCAGTGCATTCTGGGCTCCTCCGCCGATACCTCCGCAGATCAGAACGTCCACTTTGGCCTCCGCAAGCAGAAATGCCAATGCTCCATGTCCCTGTCCATTGGTGTCCACAACCTGCTCATTCACGATCTTACCATCCTCAATATCATACAGCTTAAATTCCTCGGTATGTCCAAAATGCTGAAATACCTTTCCATCCTCATAAGTAACTGCAACTCTCATTTCTTTTACTCCTTTCCTGCGTACCGTCAGATTCGTACGTCATATGCCGGAAATATTATAACATATCAGTCCCAAAAATAAAAGACGCAAATAAGGAGGAGGAACTCTCTCCTCCTCCTTTCACTCTGTCTTTTCTTTCCCTGCGAAGCAAAGACAGGGCAACACTTCTTTTTACAGATCCCCGTGAAACATTTTTTTGTCAAATTCCGGGTTAAAATAGTAAAAATTCTTAGAATCCAGCTTATCCTTGGTTTTTTCCAGGGCTTCGCCAAATCTCTGAAAATGAACGATCTCGCGGGCACGGAGGAACTTCAGCGGCTCCCGCACCTCCGGCTCCTCTATGACCCGCAAAAGGTTCTCATAGACAGTTCTCGCTTTCTGCTCAGCCGCCAGGTTTTCCGTCAAGTCTGTAATGGCGTCTCCCTTAGACTGAAATTCCAGCGTAGTAAACGGTACTCCCGCGGCAGCCTGAGGCCACAGGGCCGAGGTATGATCGATATAATAAGCGTCAAATCCGGCAGTCTTGGCCTCCTCGGCACTCAGATCCTTTGTGAGCTGATACACCATAGAACAGATGATCTCCATATGGGCAAGCTCCTCCGTTCCAATGTCCGTCAAGAGTCCTCCCACTTCTTTTACCGGCATGGTATACCGCTGCGCCAGATAACGCATGGAAGCGGACAGCTCTCCATCCGGTCCTCCATACTGACTGATGATGAGCTGGGCTGTCTTTGGACAGGTCTTCGTAATTTTTACGGGATACTGTAGTCTCTTCTCATAGCTCCACATTATTTACACGCTCCTTCCCAGGGCATAATTCCATCCTGCCAGCAGAATTTTCCCGTCTCTTTTCCATCGGGTATACAATCCCTCGTCAATGGATAGAATAACCTCGCAAACTCCCTTTTTAGCTCGTCCCGTTCCCTGGACTTTTGCAGATACATCCGTTTTGCCTCCTCATCTGTCTCGTGGAGATCCAGATACAACACCAGATCATCCAGAACAAAACTCGTCTGCATGATTTTTTTCATCAACTCTTCCCGTTCTCTTTGTTCCCCCGATTTTGGTTCCGCCTGAACTTCCTCTGTTTCCGATTCCAAAGGCGCCGCATAAAAAGGCTTATTCAGATCCTGAAAGATCGTACCGATCTTCAATGCCTCCTGATCCTCAAAAACTGCTCCCCAACTCTGTACGGGTATGGAAGCAATCGCCAGATGTTCTTCCTGCATCACACATTCTCCTTTCCGTTGCGCGTATCCTGCCCGGAGGCATTCCACATAAAAAGGCTGCATCCGGGATTCGGATACAACCTTAGTATATGTCGAAAAAAAGAATGTATTTAGACAAAAAATGTCATTTTTTTAATCATCATTTAACTGGAATCTTCCCACCAGATCATTCAGGCTCTCCGACTGCGCCGACAATTCCTCACTGGTTGCCGAAGTCTCCTGAGCGGAGGCAGAATTTGTCTGTACCACCTCTGCGATCTGTTCAATTCCAGCCTCGATCTGTGCCAAAAGATCCGCCTGCTCTTTCGAGGACTGACTTGCATGGGCTGCCAGATCCGCGAAGATTTTCATGCTCTCCAGAATATTGTTCAATGCCGCCACGGTTTTTTCCGTAATCTGGTTTCCGTTCTCAATTTCCTCTAAGGACTTCTCGATCAGCTCCCTGGTATTGACTGCGGACTGAGCGCTGTCTGCCGCCAGCTTTCCAATCTGATCCGCAACAACGGCAAAGCCCTTGCCTGCCTCTCCTGCCCGCGCCGCTTCAATGGAAGCGTTCAGGGATAGCAGATTGGTCTGGGAAGCAATGTCCTCGATGGCTCCGATGATATTCTGAATCTCCATGGAGGTGCTGCTGATCCTTTCCATGGCATTCGTAAGCTCTCTCAACTCACTTTGACTCTCCTGCGCTCTGATCTCCGCCTCATGAACTTTCTCATAGGCCTCCTTCGTACTCTTCGCATTTTCCTCCGAGATAGCGGTTACATTTTCCACGGTGGCTGTCAGCTCTTCCACCGCTCCCGCCTGCTCCGTAGCTCCTTCCGCCAATGCCTGGGCGCCATCCGCAAGCTGTACCGAACCCATTGCCACCTGCTCCGACGCCTCGCTGATCTGATGCAAGGTATCGTTCATATTCAAGTTCAACTGATGAATCGCAGAATCCAGATCGGAAAAGCCTCCCACATAGCGCTCTGACATCTTCGATACCACGGTATAATTTCCCCTCGCCATCTCATTCAGACGATACTCCGCATCCTGTATGATCACAGTCAGGTTCTCCGCCATCGCTCTGGCAACCTTTGTCATCTGGGCAACCTCATCCTCCGCCTCTGTCTTCGGGAACTCCTCTTCAAATTCTCCCGCTGCAAACGTCTTTAACCGTCCTGACAACTGCTGCAATGGACGCGAGATATTTCCTGCCAGTTTTGCCGCCACAGTGCCAGCCAGTCCGAAAGCTATAACGCCGATCACCACGGTGATCACCATTCCAAGAAAGACTCCCGTCATAAAATCGTTGATCGGAGCGTTGATGGCAAGGCTCCATCCATCGGTTCCTTTAATTGGAGCGTATGCCAGGATCTTCTTCGTTCCGTCATAGCGATAGGTACCGAACCCGGTATCCCCTTTGATCATTTCTTCTTCCAGCTTTGCCAGCTTTTTCAAAGAAGAATCTGATTCTGCATCCTTGATGGTATTGCTGCTGTTTTTCACCAGCTCCATATCCTTATGGGCGATGGTATCTCCCTCCTCATCCAGTATGTAAGAGGAACCTCCGTCGCTCACCTGAATGGATTCCACGATATCGTTTAAAAAGTTCTCCTGAGGAACGATGAACACAACGCCCACGATCTCTTTGTTCTGATCTCCGTCTTTATAGACCGGCGCAGAAATAATGATACTCAGTTCTCCGGTGGTCTTAGCGACTATTGGTTCCGTCACACAGACTTCCCCTTTCATGGATGCGGCAAAGTATTCTCTGTCACTGTAATCCATTCCGTCAATCTCCGCGACCCCTTTCGCATTGATCAGCTTGCCCCGCTCCAGACCGTAGATCTCCACCTTCTGATCGATCAACTCCTGTTTCTCCTGCGGAGTGTAGCTGTCGCTGCTCATACGGGTAAGCAATCCCAAGTCTCTGGCAATATCCTTGTAAGACGTCAGCTCCCACTCTACCCGCTCCGCCGCCGTAAGCGCCGTCTGTTTCATGGTCTGCTTCAGAATCATGTTCGCCCCCACATAATTCAAAGCACAGGAAACGCCTCCCAAAATCACTACGACCCCCAAGGATAAAATCAGTACGCTTTTCAGGATCCGCCCCCGGATCCCCTTTTTCGTCCCTCCTTTTTTCTGATTTTCTTCCTCTTTTGTTTTCTTTTTCATTTCAATACCTCCCTGTTTTTAAAACTAGTAAATTATAGGAGATATTATATCATTTTCCACTTTACTTCTCTATAGGCTGTTTTTCCCAAAAGCCTTTACCGTTTCCTCCTCATCACTCTGAGAGATCAGCCGTATGATCCCAAATCCCGCCACCAACATCAGACTGCAGGTGATCCACTCGATCCCCGTGGGAATCCCCGGAAAGATCTCTCCCACGGAGCCCACAATAAATCCCAGAATCATCAGATAGGTAGGCTGTGGATAACGGTTCATCGCCATTTCCAGAAATTTTGTCGTCAGGATGATTCCCAGCAATACTCCCACCCCCAGAGGAATCAGGATGGAGAGCCGAAGGCTCCCGATCGCCTCCACAACCGTCTCATAGATTCCCATGACCAGGAGCATAAAAGATACGCTGATCCCAGGCAGGACCAGAGCAACTGCTGCCAGGATTCCCGCCACCAACAGGATCAGTGCTCCCTTCGTCCCTTCTGTCTGCTGTATCCCACTCTGTGGAAAAATCGTCATCAGAATCACAATGGCAACTCCAAGGACTAGATAGAACACCGCCTTTAAAGTAATCCCCTCCACCTGGGATTTTTCATACATCAGAGGAATCCCCCCCGCCACCGCGCCGATAAAAAAGTACAGCATCGGCATAGGGTACTTCTCGATCAGATACAGCAGAGGATTCGCAAAGAGAATCATCCCCAGAGCGCCGCCAACAGAAAAAAGCCCCAGAAAGATCAGACTCTCCTTTTTATGTTTAAAAAAAGAACTGACGGAAGTGACCAGTCTGTCATAGACTCCCAGTATCATCGCCATGGAACCTCCACTGACCCCTGGAACCAGCATCGTCCCTCCTACACACATTCCCTTCAGTACCGTGTGGATCATACCTTTTTGCATAATTCCTCCTTTATATTCCTTACGCAAAGCGGACATTCGCATTCCGTTTTGCTGCATACTCATGAACACAGATCCCGCAGCGGCCTGCGTTCAACTATTTCCTGTTTCTCGGAATTATAATGAAGTTTATGCCGTATTACAAGGGAATTATGCTTTCTTAGCGAATTATTAACTCTATCTATTCCTTCTGCTCATCCTCCTCCGCAGGCCTCCACGCCTTTCCGAACTTCACATCCTTGAACAGGGCAGCCAGTCCGGTAATCTGCTTTAAGCGCAAAATCTCGTCCCTGTCCATCCCCAGATGCCGGGATATCCAGGCGTCGGAACGTCCCAGCTCATGCAGCTCTTTTACGATATTACTCATCAGATCCACATCATGGGTTCCCCGCGCCCGGTTGTGGCGGATCGTACTCGCCATTCGCTGGTCAATGGGCTTATCGATCACGGAGACCGGGAGCATTCCGCCCTCCCTCTCATAGATATCCTTATGCTCTAACATGATCCGGTAGCGGTGAAATCCGTCCACGATAATATAGGTATCCGTTTCCTTGTTATAATAACAGACAATGGGCATGGTATAGCCGTCCGCCTTGACACTTTCGTAGAGCAGCTTCATCTCCGGCGGCGCAACCACATTGGGATTGTAAGAATTGGCTTCGATCTTCTCCACCGGAACTGAAATAATCTGGTACACAGGACTCTTAAACTCCATAATCCATCTCCTCAACGCTTTTGTATTTTTCCTTGATAAAATCAATTCTCTTCTGCTGTTCCCTGGTCATCCCAAATCCCATAAAACGGCAGATATGGTCGTTTTTCAGAATGCAAAAACACATCCTCTTCCAGCTTGGGATATCCTTGGAGGATTTGATATCGTCGGTGTCATCCGGTATTCTGTCCAAAAAAATGACTCTGGATTTTTTGCTCAAGGTATAATTGGACACTCCATTTCTCCTGATCCGGTAACCCTTTTCCAAAAGCTCCTGAATGGTCTCCTCATCCAGTCCTCCTCCGGTCTTATGCCAAAATTCCATGGAAGTATTGAATTTTTTCGCATAATTATTCCGCAGTCTCACCGGAAGCGTGTCCAGAAGGAACCGGGTGTAAGACTCCCAGGTGTGTCCTTTTGGCAGCGTCACGTTCCGATAGCCCATTGCCTTTGTCTTTCCGTAAATACAGGCAAAATTAGCGCCCTGGACTCTTCCCACCAGCTTGACCCAGATCTCAGGATCAATGACCCGATATAGATTTAAAGCATCCTTGGAATAATCGTTAAACGGGGAGGCAACACGCATCTGCGTTACCTTCAGACCTGCCTTATAATAGAGATCATACAGACGATTATAGTCATAATCGAACAGATAATTGGCATGCCAGACGTCATTCAAAGACCAGTCATAGAGTGGGGAGGCGCAGTAGACGTCCTTGAACTGTTTACTGATCCAGCACTCCCCCTGATAGCCATATTTTTTGTTTAAAAATCCGCTGTACCTTTGCAGGGATTCCTCCGCCCGCATTCCCAGAAGGCATACGGTCTTCTTCTTTTCATGGGAGATACGGTACCATCTGCCGAACTGCTTCGCCAGATCCTCCTGATGCATCCGGTAACGGTAAGTGGTCATCGGATTATTGTCCAGATTGATCACATAATC
Organism: uncultured Lachnospiraceae bacterium; assembly: GCA_958428365.1. Classification (GTDB taxonomy): domain Bacteria; phylum Bacillota; class Clostridia; order Lachnospirales; family Lachnospiraceae; genus Maccoyibacter. The sequence continues at coordinate 50,864 of CAUAFT010000010.1, forward strand.
TTTTTTGGGCATCTCCCGCACCCAGCTCTCCTTCTTCTTGTCATCCCAGGGATACCAGTACATCTCATAACTGCTCAGCGCCGTCCTTGTCGCCATAGGCAGACAGACCCAATAGGGTTCCACCTCATCCTGAATGCGCTCGAAGGTTCTCTCGATATATTCCGTTGTCACCGTATACTGGGCTTCAAAGTCCTGGTGAAACACGCCGATCTTGCGGTCGGGATAGTATTTCCTCTTAAAATCCAACACCAGATTCAGCAACAGACCGCTGTCCTTCCCCCCGGAAAAGGAGACATAAATATTTTCAAATTCCTCAAAGATCAGCCTCAGCCGATCCTGCAATACTTCATATACATCCTGTTCCAGATATTCACGAACCATGTGAATTCCTCCTGTGTAAATTACCATATTTTTCCATTCGTATGTTGTAAATTTATCACATTACAGGAATAAATTCAACCGGCTTCGACTTTACATTATTTTCTATATCTAACTTTTCTTTCTACAAAAATGCTCCACTGCCTTCTTACAGGTATTTTTACATTTACATCCGATGCCCTGTTTTACGACACGGAAGATTCCCCACATACCGGATTCCACATCCCATTTAAGACTTCCGGACCGATACAGGTAATCACCGGGGGCGGCTGCTCCCTCTTCCAGCTCCATATCGAATTTATTTCCAATACTGATTGCTCCCTGCATTGGAATGATTCTGGAAAACGGATCCTGCGGCTGTTCCCTCCACAGATGTCCGTGAATGGTAAGTCCTGTATTTCTCGGCTTATCCGCCGGCATCATCGTACGGAATACCACCCGGTCTCCGGCATAGGCTTTAAACACAGGAGTCGCCGGGTCACCGTGTACCTTGCTGCTGAACACCTTTGAGATTCTTCTGTCTTTTTTCAACCTGTTTTCAAAACGTTCCGATCTGTAATTATATCCCTTTTCTCCGGTATCTTCCGCATCCGGTGCTTCATCTTCCCCTGATGCCGTTTTTATCAGTTCCCCATCTTTATCCAACAGCCGGATTCCATTTTGAATAAAGAGAACATACTCCCGAAAACTCTCTATTCCCGGCGCTGTCACTACCGCCTGCTCTGCAAAATTTCCGTTTTTCTTTGTGAAGTTCTTATACCATTTTGCCCCTGCCGGCTCAATGATGATTGCGCCAAACAAGCCGTGATATCTGTGGTTCCTCATATCTCCAAAGGATTGCAGGATACAGGCTCCATATTCCTTATCTGCCCTCCATAGATAACGTTTGCTCTCTCCAATGCCCACGGTCTGTTCTCTGTTATTGTATCCCACATTGATTCCCGAATCACAGACCGGGTCGTACTGTAAAAACTGCGGGTTCAGAGAAACACGGGCAGATGGCTTGTGCTCTTTATCTAACGGTACTTCCGGGTAGTCAAAATATGGGATTGGATTCTGCGGATCAAAGACATTGTGAAGTGTTACTTCGATCCAGTCCCCTGCATTTGCCCGTAGAATCAGAGGTTTTGGCTCCCAGTCTCCGGTCAGGACTTTATCCATCTCTTTTAACGGTACGAAGACCAGCCCGTTCGGATCGTGGTCCCCATATCGGTTGTAGCGCAAATCTGTCTGGACTGCTGCTATCTCGAATTTTCGGACAATCTCATCTTTTTTCGGACACGGCGGCAGCGGCAGAATGCGGTTCTTTTTCTTGCACAGCGGCAATAAATGCTTCTGTTCCCTGTCATATGCCCGGATAATTCCCCAGAGTCCCAGCCATGCGTCGTCGATGCCGCCGGAATAATAGAGGTAATCCCCCGGCTGATACGGTTCTTTGACATTTAGATTAAACGCCTCCGAGATTCCAAGGGTCTGGGAAGCCACCAGAGGTGAATTCGAATCGGAAATCTCCCGTTTCCAGGACATTCCTGCAATGTTTAAAACATGCTGTTCTTCATGCGCCCCATCTAAAAGCCTTATCATCAGTTCATCCCCCGGATAGGTCTCCAAGATCGGTGTCGCCGGATCGCCATGCACAAGGGAACTGAACACATAGGCCGGGTCCTCATCCTTCTTTAATCTCTCCCGCATCGGCTCGGCACGGTAATTGATGCCCATAACTCCCGGATCGTCATGGGAGCCGGGAACCTCCGGCGGATTCAAAGGATTTCCCTCTTTGTCAAACAGCAGGGCAAAGTCATGTAAAAATAACGCGAATTCCCGGAAAGAGGTTCCATTCCTCCGCTTAATGACCGCCCTGGTTCCCGATGCAAGGATTTCCCCGGTACATACGTCGTGGAAGGTAGCTCCCGCCTCCTCGATAATCAACGCACCGAACATTCCGTGCTGTTGGTGGGAATTGGCAAAAAGATGGTCGTGGAAAAAGACAGTCCGAAGTTCTTCCTCCGCAAAGAAACGTTCCACCAGGGTCTGGTACTGTCTCGCCCCGGCAATATTGTTCCAGCCGTTTGCCGCCCCATCCGAGACAATCGTATCGAATTTCACAAGGTGGACATGGTGTCCCACAATATCTGTCCTGGTCCGCATCTGGAAGGGACTCGCTTCCAAAAATTCCGGCAGAAGATTCGTAGTCCGCAGTTCAATACAGTCTCCCGCATTTGCCCGGATGACCAGCGGCTCTGCCTGAATCTCTCCCTCTTCCACTTTCTCAATATAAGCCTCCAATCCTCCGTGGCGTTCCAGCTCTTCCTTCAGTACGAAGAACCGTCCCTGGGGATCATGCCAGCCATAGCTGTTATAGGTGACCTTCGCCTGGACCATGGCAATTTCAAACACCCTGACATTCCCGTTTTCTTCCTCTGTATGGCAGCATCCCTCATCCGTATGACAGGGACAGGTATCGGTGTAAAGCGCTCCGGGTTCAAAATCTTCCACAAAGTTTGCCTCTTCCAAAGGCGTCGGCTCTATGACATTGTTTCCATCGGCATCCAGAATCCCAAAAGGCGGCTGCAACGGCGGTTCTCCCACCCTGCCATTGATAAAGTTCGGATATCCCGGATGTTTCTCATCCTTCTTCGGCGGTCTCTTCCGGTCCTGTAATGGCAGCAGGGGCGGAATCTTTGTTCCATCCGGCAGAGTTCCGCTTCCATCTTCCAGACGGTCGTGAATCCGCCACAGGGTCCACATCCCCTCATGAAAATGCGGATAGAGATGGCAGTGGAAAATAGCATCTCCGATCATGCCGTTCAGGCTTCCGGCTCCATAGAGGATATCCAGGGTAAAACACTCCTGGGGGCTGATGGACACGGAGTCTATGACCGTAGAGGACGGGTTATCCCCTTCCAGCCTCCATTGATGATTGTGTAAATGGAATACATGGGTCTCCTTTACCCCGCCGTGAACCAGGCGAATCTTCGCCGGGTCCCCCACATACGCCCGAAGGATCGGCGGTGCCGGGTCTCCGTATACCCAGGAACTCATGGATATATCTTCCCCGGAGTCTGCCGGATCATCCGTCAGGGGCATACGGTTTCTCATTGGCTCCGAGCGATAACTGATTCCGGTGGTGGAGGACGGAAGCCCCGTATGATGGTCCATCGGCTGCATCCCATCCTTATCCTTTATCTCCAATTCATCATGGAAGAACACGGCATATTCCCGAAACGCCGGTTTTCCCGGTGTGTAAATATCCGCAAACAAACCGCTTTCCAGTTCCTCCCCGGTCTGCGGGTCCAGCCATCTTGCCTCCGGAGCCTCTACAATAATGGCACCGAACAGCCCGTGGATATTGGTTGCCTCTTCACTGCTTCTGGGGTCCGCCATATCGTGGAAGAGATAGACTCCCTCTTTTTTTGCATACCAGGTGTAGGTGGTTTCCGAATCCGTCGTGCTGTCCGCATTAAATCCCACACTGGCGCCATCAGAGATGTCTACATCGTACTCCAGCCCCTGTACGTGAATAGAAAGAAAACGGTTCAGGGAATGGTGGAACTTGATATGCACTTCATCCCCCTGGTTTACACGTATGACTAAGGGTTTTACTTCTTCATAGGGCTGTGGAATCTCTTGTTGAAAATTCCTAAGCGCTCCCTCCTGGATTCTCTCGGCATCTTCCGCAAGTACATACAGCAGACCGTCAGGATCATGGTCTCCATACTTGTTATAGACAATCGGGATCTGTATGGCCTCAATCCAGAATGTGCGGATTCTTCTCCCTTCTGAATACTTACATAATTCCATACTAATTCCCCCTACTGAACACAAGACATCTCAAGCAGCCTTAAATAGTGATTTGCCTCTCTTAAGACATGGTCCGCTAAAAGAGGAAGGATCAGACCCGCAATCTGACATTCTGTAATTCCCTTCGTTCCAGCCGCCTTAAAATCTCTGTATTCACGGGTCTTGGCAATGGTTCTTAGACTCAGATCATCTGTCGCCATACAGTCCCTTTCCTTTGCCTCCTCCAATAATCTTCTATAGTCATCGGCAAATTCGTCCGCCGTGTCGATCAGAGTCTCCTCCGTGGGATCTAAGAGTCCCCGGATGAACAGTGCGTGTTCCATCATGATCCGATTCCAGAACACCTCCATCTCAAGCATACTCTGGCTGGAAAGCCCGCCTCTTCTCTCCAGTTCGATCACCATGGAACGATAGAGTCCTGCCTCCCGTAAAATATGCTCCACTAAGAGGGGATAGTTAAACGCAAAAAGCTGACAGTCCCTCATCTCCCTTAAGACCTTCTCCTTAAAGCCGATAAAAGCGCCTGTCAGCTGTAATGCCCTCCTGTTCAGTTGTCTGGTCTGCCGGAACAGCTCTCTGGATATGGCGCTGCTGCATTCCCGCTCCAGCTCCTTCTCTGCCTCCGTGATACTGCTGTCTATCTCAATTCCTGTCAGACAGCTGGTTTTTCTCTCTGCGGCAAGGGTGAACTCCGTTACCAGCTCCCCGGAGTCAAGTACGGATTCTTCCACCTTCCCCTGTCCTAACTCCACTGCCCTGCATAAGATCTCCTCGAACTGTGCCCGGAACCAGTCCGCCCTTTTTGTAAACTCCGCGTCTTTTTCCAAAAACCCCGTCATTAAAAACAGGGCGTGTTCCTTCATGATTCTTCCGAAAAACAAATGCGTTTCCAGTGATAACGATACATAATTAGATTTCATTTTGCATACCTTATGATTTTTATTTCATAATAGTATATGCAGCGAACCTTTTTTCGACCGTCTTCGCAGGGATTTATTCCTTTTTCGGAATTTTCACAAGAACTCTGGCTCCGTGAGGATCCCCGGAATTTTCTAAAATCAAAAGTCCTCCGTGCTGTCTCACAATGGAATCCGCCGTATAGAGACCAATTCCAAAATGATTCTTCGATCCCCGGCTCCCATCCTCCATATAGAACTGCTCCTTTGCGTGCCGCAGCGCCTCGTCGGAAAATCCCTTCCCGGTGTCCGTGATCTCAAAGACCGTCCAGACTTCCTCCTCATACACCGTAAAATATATGCTTCCGCCCAAAGGCGTATATTCCACCGCATTGGAACACAGATTTAACAGCGCCCGCTCAAGGAAAAACGGATCCGCCAAAACCGTCTGTTCCTGACAGTGACATTCCCACTGCAAAACAACCTGCTTCACGGCGCAGAGTCCCTCGCACTGCTTTTTGATCTCCTCTAAAAATCCACTGAGCTTCAGCTTCTGTTTTTGCAGCTTCAGGACACTTTCAGATCTTGTGACCTCGATCAGGGTCCGCACATAACCCTGCATCTGTAAGGAACTGTTTTCAATATAATCCACACACTCCCTCTGCTCTTCTGTGAGCTCCAGGTCATACAGCAATTCTGCATTTCCCCTAATCAGAGTCAGAGGCGTCTTCAGATCATGGGCAAGGGCAGACATCTGCTCTTTTTTGGACTGCTCCAGACTCCACTGTTTTTCTAAAGATTCCTTAAGCGCCTCCCGCATCCGCTCCATGGAATCCAGCACCCGGTCAACCTCTCTGATATGGCTTGGCACGATCTCAAATTCCAGCTCCTGATTCTGAATCTTCTCCGTCGCCAGGATCAGAGGACCCAGCTTTTTACGCAGAGCGCGTCCAAAGCAAACTGCCGTGATCAGAACCAGAAGGAACGCCAGACACAAGGTCACGGTGATAAACATGGTCTGGGGCGGCAAAAGATATGCGCGTAAAAACCCGGATCTGTATTCCGGGGTAATGCGGTAGCGCAGGACACAGTATTCCCCCTCCCTTGGGATCACCTTATAGTAATATCCCCCCGCACGGGATATCTCTTCTTGCACCGCCTTCCAGGCTTCCCCTCTCCCCTCTTTCATATTCCCGGCTCTTACCTTGCCTGTCTCGTCAAACAGAAGATATTCGCACAGATCGGGGATCATCTCTTCTTTCACCTCCTCCGCCCTTGCGATCTCTTCGCTGGCAATCTCCGCCTGCTTTTGGGCGTAATCTGCAGGATAGATCATATCTCCCAGAATCATTTTATTAAACAGAAGGATCACACAGACCGCAATAAGCAGACCGCCAAGCAGCAGGTACACAAAGTATTTCAGGTAAAACACACTTAAGGGTATTTCTTTTTCCTTTTTTAGTCTTCCCATCTGTATCCTATCCCCCAGACCGTTTTGATGGGTGCATAGCCCGCATTTTCCAGCTTGATCCTGATATTTTTAATATGCGTGGCAATGGTACTGTCATTGCTCTCCCCGTCAAAGCCGAATACCTTTTCATAGATCTGCTCCCTGGAAAAGACCTGTCCGCAGTTGCGCGCTAAGAACTCGCAGATCTCATATTCCCCCCTGGTGAGAGGAACCGCCTCCTCCCCCACCAGCAGTTGTTTTGCCGAGAGATTGAAGTGGGCGTCCCCAAAAAAAAGCCGGACGCTGTGTTCCCTTTTCTCCCTCCTGAGATGGGCGGATACCCTGGCGCGAAGCTCCATGGCTCCAAAGGGTTTGCTGATGTAATCGTCCGCCCCGTTTTCCAGACCATAGACCAGACTGCTCTCCTCCGTTTTTGCCGTTAGAAAAAGAATGGGACAGTCCACAAGACGGCGCAGCTTTCGGCAGAGCTGAAATCCATCCTGCCCCGGCATCATAACGTCCAACAGGATCAGATCAAAGGAATCCAGATGCATTGCTTCCACCTCTGCTGGATCCTCCGCCGTTCTGACCTGATGACCGTCCTTTTCCAGAATTTTTTGTATCATTTTTAAAATGGCAGGTTCGTCATCCACCGCCAGAATATTTGCCATCGCTATCCCTTCCTTTCACATGAGATCTGTTCTTATTATAACGGTGCTCTGCGGTGGGGTAAAGTTCAGTCTCCGCTATGGTTTCCCTCCCAACGGCCGGACCAGATTCCAAATGCTGCAAATGCCAGTAATGTATACAGGATACAACATGACACTGCCAACATGCCGTCCCCTCCAAAGCTCTCCTGCCTGCAGTACACTGCCTGGAACTGTGAGACAAGCCTTGCCTGCCAGGCAAAGGGAAGATACATCCAGATCCTATCTCCCATCCCTGTGAGCATCAAAGCCGCCAGCAGACTCTCAGTCACGCCGATTCCCAGAGAAAGCCCCTTACTCCACCTAAACGCCAAAAACAAATGCCAGATATACAGACACACACCGCTTCCCCACAGAATCAGGGGCGCATACCAGTAAAAAGAAGCGGGAACAATACTCTGCTCCAATAGATAACGATAACCCGCTCCAAATAAGATCCCTGAGCTCCATAAAAAGAACAGCCCAAACAGCAAAAGCAGCGCCAGCTTACCAAAAAAGGAAGCTCTTCTTCCCACCGCCATCAGCATACCCTGAAATGTCCCGGCCTCAAATTCCTGCTCCGCCAGCATAACGCAAAAGAGACTGATCAAAAGTGGATACGCGATTCCCAATATCTGAAAATAGGCTTCCACCTTACCATAGGGATCCCAGGGGGCAAAGCTGTAATAGAGCAGAAAAGCAGCCGCCATACACACCGGAAGAAGCACATGCAAAAGCCGGATATACAGCCTCCTTGTCTTGAAAAAATCCGCGTACAGATACCGGAAAAATCCCTCCATAATTTTACACCTCCATCTTCCGAAACCAGCGTGCTGTCCCCACAGCCAGGATCAAAAACCACAGCAGGGAAAGCGTAATCCCAGGCAAGATCACGTCCGGCCGCAGCAATGGGCTTCCCTGTGGAACCAACAGTCCATTTGGCAAAATCCCCAGCACAGGGCACATCAGCCGGATCGGTATGGACGAAGGGCAGACCCACCAAAGACCGGTATCCGCAAGAAATGCCACGCCCAATACCGCCAGCGCCATGCTGGTAAAAACTCCTGTAAAAACGCCGAATCTTACATTTAAAAACAGGCACAATGGAATCTCCCACAGATAAGTAAGCGCAAGCAGCACAGCTCCCCATAATCCTTCCCCAAAAGAAATGGTGGTGCCAAACACGGCTCCCCCCGCCCAGGTTCCCAAAAAGATCAAAAGATTTGCAAGCAGCAGTCCCCCGGCACAGTAAAAAATCTTCCCAAACCAGCTTTTCTCCCTCGGAACAGGAGTCGAAAGAAGGTTATAATAACCCGCCTTTTTGTCTTTTTTGACATTCAGATAAGACAGGATCGCCAGCATCCCCGGCAAAAGCATAATGTACCACCAGTTCCACGCACCGGCGGGAAAGGTATTGTTATATCCGCTGGTCAAAACCAACGCCAATACCAGGGTGAGCGCCGGGGCTAGGATCGGCAATTTCCTTCCAAAGGTATGATGTAATTTCAGTTGCTCCATCCTAACGAGCTGCCACATGGACTCCACCTGCCTTTCTGCTATCTCTGACTACTTTCATAAAGAGCGCCTCCAGATCCTCATTGGGATCCACCTGCCCACTGTACCCCAGAACTCCCTCAGAAATAATTCCTATGTGGTCGGCAGTCTGTTGTACCTCTGTGAGGATATGGCTGGAGAGAATCACCGTGATCCCCCTCGCCGGGAAGGAGCGGATCAGCTCCCGAAGCTCCTCGATTCCCACCGGATCCAGCCCGTTGGTGGGTTCATCCAGGATCAGGAGCTCCGGGTAATTCAACAGGGCAATGGCGATTCCCAGACGCTGCTTCATACCGAGGGAAAACTGCCCGGCTTTTTTTCTTCCGGCGTTCGATAGTCCCACGATCTGCAGCACCTCCTCGATCCTTTCATCCTTCAGCTTCCAGATCATTGCCCGGATTTTCAGATTTTCATAGGCTGTGAGATTTTCATAGATGGGAGGCGTCTCGATAAAAGCTCCGATCCGGTTCAGATCCTCCCTCCTCCACGAATGTCCGTCAAAAAGGATCTCTCCTGACGTAGGTCTTAAGATCCCCGTTAGCATTTTCAGAGTGGTGGACTTTCCCGCTCCGTTTGGACCCAGCAGACCATAGACAGAGTCTCTCCTGATATCCAACGACAGGTTATCCACCGCCGTCTGTCCTTTGAACTTCTTGCTGAGATTTTTTGTTTGCAGAATAGTATCCATATGTTCTTTGTCCTTTCCTGTATTTTCTAACACAGGATAACAGGTAATTTTAAAGGATTTATAAAGATAACCTGCAAAATAGAAAAGATGCTCTTTTCTGCCTCAGCGATCTGATTCCTTTTAAACAAAAAAGGAGCCGGCGCTCCGGTCGTTTTTCACTACCTTCACACCAGCCCCTGTCTCATACGGATTCTGTGATCTTACAGAGAAGCTGCCTCATCAACGATTTTCTTTAATGCTGCTAATGCTTCATCAGGAAGTTTGTCGTATCCGTCTTTCTTTGTTGCGAAATCTTCAACGGCATTTACACGGTTCTGCATAGCGTTCTTTAACGCCTCTACATAAGTCTTGTCTGTTAAGTCAGGCTTGAAGTCTGCAGTCTTGCCGGACCAGTCATACATGATCTCGATGTCCTCGAATGGTCCCCATTTCTCGAAGTTTGCTTTTCCTTCTACAATGGTCTCAAGGATTCCCAGAGTATCGGCTGGCTGACATTTTGTTCCCATGAAGTCGCCTGTATTAACGATGTAGCATGCTACATTTTTCTCTTCTACTAATTTTTTGAACTTCTCATAGTCGTTTACTAATGGGTAAGTTCTGAATGGGTTTGCGTAAGGTACGATACGAAGTGCATTTAAGTCTGTACCTGCTGCAACACGCTCTGCGGAAGAGGTCTTTGTTGCAAGAGTCGCTCCCATTACGGATGCCAGTGCGGATCCTTTTAATTTTACTACCGGTGGAATGGTAGGATCTTTCATGATCCAGAAGATTGCGTTAACCGGTGCGTCGATCTTATCCACACGGTTTGGAGACCATAATTTGGACTTGATGGCACGTCCGTTACCGTTTCTGATATCCTCTGTTACTAACTGAATTTTTCCATTCTCATCTAAGGTAGCAGAGCAGTTCTGAGCGGATAATAAGTACTCATTGTCCGGGCAGCCTGTTGGGTAGTCTGCTGTCTTATCAAAGTATGTAGGCTCTAATGCGATAGATGCACAGGTATCTGTATTGATAATGAACGCATCGTCATGAAGAACCTTGATACCGCCGAATGCGTCATATTTTCCGCCGTGTTTTGCATGTGTTAAAGTAGATTTACCAGATCCTGATAATCCGTAAACAGATGCAACGAATTTCTTTCCTCCCTCAAGAGAGTACTCTTTCTGTCCGCCGTGGCAGGAAGCGTAACCGTTTCTGTTAGCCAGAGCCCAAGCCATGGTCAGAGTACCTTTCTTATGCTCTCCGAAGTATCTCATACCAAGGATTGCTGCGCAGTTCTGATCAGTGTCGAAGTAGCACAGAGTCAACGGATCGCTTAAGCAACTGAAGTCAACGTCCGGTCTCTCCTGTGGGATCCACTGCGGATCGGAGAAGATGTAGATGTCAGGCTCTTTTCCGTCTGCGATCGGTTTGGAGTTTTTATACATTTTTACATATTCATCTGACATATACTGGAAGTTCAGCATCCAGTTGTAAAGGATGTTCTCTTCTCCTTCTGGAATCAGAAGATGTGCTTTTACCATAAATTCAGGATCCAGACCGATGAAGCACTCTGCATGATACAAGGTTTTCCATCTTGCCTCGTAAATAGCATCCATAACTACTTTATCGAGTTTCGCACTGTCTACGCCCGGCTCGCCTTTGATACGGCGGGCTGCTGCGTAACGTCCTGTTACCGCACCGTCATTGAATAATAATACCTTTGCGTCTTTCTCAAGACCGAATGTCTCGCCATCTTTTACAGGCATATCTGTTACGATGGTACCCGGTGAATTTTTAGCTAATTCATAAGCCTCTTTTAATGTGTTTACTTTTACGACATTGTTGCCGTAGAAAGCAGCTTCGATGATGGAACGGGTCTTGGAAAAACCAACTTTTCCAGCGCCAATTTCGCTAATTGGATAATAAGCTTTTGTTGACATTTGAATATATCCTCCTTAAAAATTAAATTATTGAGCTTGACTACCTGGTGTATTTAAAAAAATACACCAATTACAATATACACTATGTTAAGTTTTTGTCAATAAGTTTTTCACAAATTTTATGATTTTTTATATTCATAAAAGCCTCTAAACACTACTCCAGATCCCTCCTGGAAAATGCTTCCGGCAGCAGCTCTCCCAGACTCATCTTCTTATAGTCCTCCCCTTTTCCCACCATCAGGACCCAGAACTCCGTATCGCAAAATTCCAGCAGCACCTGACGACAGACCCCGCAGGGTGCGGTATAGTCCTGCGCGTCCCCGGCGACTGCGATCGCCGCAAACTTACGCTCTCCCTCCGACACCGCCTTGAACACTGCCGTGCGCTCCGCACAGTTCGTAGGCGTGTACGCCGCATTCTCTATATTACAGCCCGTATAGATCTTCCCGCTCTCTGCCAGCAGGGCTGCTCCCACCCGGAAATGGGAATAGGGGGAATAGGAAAACTCCTTCGCCGCAACGGCCCTTCTCACCAGTTCCCTCTCCATTTTTTCATTTATTTCCATTTGTATTTCTTCCTTTCCGTACGAATGCCCGGTATTTCCATCACAATTATGATAATACACCTCGTTTCAAAAATCCATTCATTTTCTTTGCATAAATATCCACAATATATGGTACTATCTTCCTGCTTTTTGTGAAAAAAGGCTAAACTTTTCTTAAAAAATCTTAAATTCAATGAATTTTTCTTGTGTCAATTTTCATACAATGTTATGATATAACGATAAAAGGAGGAAAACTATGACAACAAATAAATTTTGCGAACTGACTCCTGAAATCATGGAGCTCTCTAAACGATGTTCCAGCGCCGCTACGATTGACCCGGAGTTATATACCAAATATGATGTGAAACGCGGTTTGCGCGACCTGAATGGTAAGGGTGTCCTGGTAGGGCTGACTGAAATTTCCGATGTCTGCTCCACCAAGATCGTCAATGGCGAATCTGTCCCAGCCGACGGAAGACTCTACTATCGGGGCTATAATGTGGAGGATATCATCCGCGGGATCGATAAAAAGAGCCATTTTGGATTTGAAGAATGTACTTATCTTCTTCTCTTCGGCAAGCTGCCTACCAGGGACGAGTTAAAGTCTTTCTGCGGGCTGCTAAGTGAATACCGTACACTGCCGACCAGTTTTGTGCGGGATATCATTATGAAAGCGCCGAGCAAAGATATGATGAACACTCTTGCAAGAAGTGTATTGACCTTATATTCCTATGACGACCGTGCCGACGACATTTCACTGCCGAACGTACTTCGTCAATGCTTACAGCTCATCAGTCTGTTTCCACTGTTATCTGTCTACGGCTATCAGGCATATGCCCATTATCACGATGGCGCAAGTCTTTTCATCCATGCCCCTCAGCCGGAACTTTCCACCGCTGAGACGATTCTGCATGTATTGAGACCGGACAGTAAATACACACCGCTGGAAGCAAAGCTGTTAGACACCGCTCTGATCCTACATATGGAACACGGCGGCGGTAACAACTCAACCTTTACCACACATCTGGTATCCTCCTCAGGCACGGATACCTACTCTGTCATCGCGGCTGCCATTGGTTCCCTGAAGGGTCCAAGACACGGCGGAGCCAACATCAAGGTGGTTAAAATGTTCGATGACATGAAGAAGAACCTGACAAACTGGACCAGTGAGGCGCAGGTAGAGAACTATCTCAGGGCTCTTTTGAATAAGGAAGCCTTCGACCATGCCGGACTGATCTATGGTATGGGTCACGCAGTCTACTCCCTCTCCGACCCTCGTGCCGTAATCTTCCGCTCCTTCGTGGAAGAACTCTCCAAGGAGAAGGGACTGGAGGATGAATTTGCACTCTATTCCTTAGTGGAGCGTCTTGCGCCGAAGGTCATTGCAGAAGAGCGCAAGATCTACAAGGGTGTCAGCCCGAATGTGGACTTCTTCTCAGGCTTTGCCTACAGTATGCTGGATCTTCCACTGGAGTTATACACTCCGATCTTCGCTATCGCCCGTATCGCCGGATGGAGCGCCCACAGACTGGAAGAGATCGCTTACAACGGAAAGATCATGCGTCCTGCTTATAAGAACGTATGTGAACACAAAGAATTTATTCCGATGGATCAGCGATAAAAAAACCACCCAACAGGGTGGTTTTTTTATTTTAACCTTGCAGGTCTACATCGTATCTGATTCTGCGGACTGACTCTCCGGCGGTTCTTCGCCATTCATCTGCCCGCCTTCTGGTTTTTCCCTTCCCTCCGGCATTTCTCCCTCCTGGAAGGGTTCTTCTCCATCCGGTTTTTGCATCTTTCCATCTCCACGTCCGCCGCCGCCCGGCATTCCACTGTCGCTGGTTCCTCCAGCGCTTACCACCATGCTCTCCACGGTAAAGGACTGAGATTCTTCTCCCCCGCTGTAGACTCCATCACTGTAATAACCGTGGAAAGGACTGTCTCCCTCTATGGTTCCTCCGGTGTAGATCGTATAACTTTTACCGCTCTCTATCGTCTTTCTGGACAACAACATATTGGCATAATCCTTTTCCGCCAAAAAGGCAAAGACCGTATTCCCGTCCTCATCCAAAATTCCAATGGAGTCTCCTGCCTGAGCGCTTCCCAAAAGAACGCTGACACGAGAGGATTCACTCTCACTTGGCGCTGAGTTTGTACCTCCGCAAGCGATCAGAGTACCTCCTGTGATGACAATCTCCCGTTCATCACAGTCAATACCGCCCTCCGGCTGCTGTGAACCCAGTGCCACCGTCAATCCCCCCGAAATGGTCAGGGTACCGTTGGAATCCAGTCCGTCTCCCTGGGATACGTCCGTAAAGATCTTACCTCCGCAAATCTGCAAATCATTTCCCGCATTGATTCCGTCATCATTTGCAGTAATCTCGATGGTTCCATCATTGACGATCAGCGCATTTTTTGCCTCCAGCCCTTCTTCACAGGATAAGATCTGAATCGTTCCGCCATTGATGTCCATATTTCCAAGGGTTGCCAGTCCATCGTCCTCGGCAGTTAAGACAAGCTCTCCTCCGCCCACGACAAAGGCTCCCTCGCTTTCCATAGCGTCGTGCGCCGTCTTTACTTCTATACTTCCCCCATCCACACAGATTCCATCGTTGGCATGAAATCCATCTTTTACAGCGGAGACTACCTGAATCGTTCCACTCTCTATGTAGATCATATCGTCAGAACAAATGGCATGCTTATAATTCCCAGTGATTTTCAGAGTTCCCTCCCCCGTCAGTATCAGGTCGTCGTTGGAAAAAAGCGTTGCCTTGGCATCCTCATATTCTGTCCCGTCAGACAACACATTTTCCGTACCTTTTTTGGTGCTCACATAGATACTGTTGGAATTTTCACCCCAGATAGCGGGACCATCCTCGCTGGAGATTGTGACGCCATTCAGCGTGATCTTTACATCCTCCTCCGTATCCACGAGGATTCTTCCATTTTCCAGACTTCCCGAAAAGACATACTCTCCGCCTTCCGTAATAGTGAGAACTCCGTCTTCTTCTTCGACGCCCTTTCCGTCGATCTCAATCTGGTCCCCCAACTGGATATCCGCCATTTTCTCCCAGTCCGTGATCTCTTTCAGATCTTCTATCTCGATACTGGCAGCCTCTGCGATCTCTTCCTCCGTAGCCTTAGAGCTGCTGCCCTGACTTTCCTTAGTCTGCTCCTTCTCCGTAGTCTCGGCGCTTTTTTCAGAACATCCGCTAAGACCCAACGCCGCCAGACTTCCCGCCATCAGCAGGATCAGCAGTCCTCTTCTTTTTTTCTTTTCTCTTTTCATATTTCACCTCTACAATTCTTCATATTCCAGTTCACACCTGCCGCAGACGATATTTAAATTCCCATTGCGGACGCGGATCTTATCCAACATTTCCTTTTCTCTCTCTGCGTCTTTTTCCTCCACCCGGTACTGAAGCTCATACAGACTTCCCATATTCGTCGTCTTGACCCGGATCAGTTCCCACTTATTCAAGAACTGCTCAAAGATATCGTCAAAAATATCGGTATAATCCAGATTTTCCGGGATGGTGATCCTCAGATCCTTTGGCTTTACCCTCTTCTCAGCATAGTGTACAAGATTCATGAAAAACAAAAGCGCGCAGACAAAAACTGTGATTCCGGCTGCAAACAAAAGGTATCCAATACTGCAGGTAATGCCCACCGTCATGGAAAAAAAGATATAGGCGATATCTCTGGAGCTGCCCTGAAGCGAACGGAAACGCACCAGACTGAAAGCTCCTAATATCGCCACGGAAGTTCCCAGATTTCCATTGACCGCCTGCATGACGATACAGACCAGAATAGGCAGTATCACCAGGGTCCTTGCAAAATTCACGGATACTTTTCCCGTTTTTAAATAGGTAAATGAGATCACAAGTCCCAAAGCTCCCGCGGCTGCGGCGTATAAAAATGCACTCACTGTCATCTTAAGCTGCTCCTTTCTCTGTATTCATCATTTCCTGTTTCTTCTGGTAGATCCTTCCATACTTTGAAAAAGAAGTGCTGCGGATCTGTAACTCGGATAAGATCTCTGTAAACCACAGCGGCATAGCTCCTTTTACCTTGACCTCCATCAAATATATTCCCTGATCCAGCAAGTACTCCACTGCCGTATCATCCGAAAGATCCAGATGTTCCCAGCGACTTCTGATATTTTGATCGAAGGTCACTCTGAAATCAGGATCCTCTTTTCCATAGAGGGCGATCCTGTCATAGGCCAGATAGAGATTCGGCTGCAGCTGATAAAAATTCAGCAGGTAGTCGATCTCCTGAAGGATCTGGGACTTTTCTCCCGGATAACTTCTGTTTTTCAGATACTGCTCCGCCTCTGTCTTTGCCATGGCAGTCCTTCTCTTATTTACGATCCCCCGATATTTTTTCTTGATCTCCAAAAATACGGTGGAATCCGCCTCCGGTCTGCCATAACAGCGCACGCGGAACTTTTCTTTATACACCGGTTTTTGCAAAGACGTGCGGATCAGCTCGTCATTTTTTGTGTCGTAATAAATATTCCGGATGGTATGCAGTCCGTATTCATCCTCCTGCATATGGTCTGAAATCCGCTCCCTCAATTCCAGATAAACTTCTTCTGTAAGCAGATACTTTTTCTCATATCGGTTAAATACATCCTGACTCATGTCGTCTCTTCCTTTCTCATTTGGTAGCCTTAGTGTAAATTCTCTATGTGATGAACAGGTGATAAAAGAAAAAAGATTCCACGAAAAAAGGAACTTATCCCTCAGGATAAATTCCTTTTTAATGCAAACCAGAATACCGATCCTTCCCCTGTATGGCTCTCCACGCCAAATTCCGCTTCGTGAAGTTCCAGAATGTTTTTCACAATGGACAATCCCAGCCCCGTTCCGCTGACTGCCCGCTTATGGGTCTTATCTACCTTATAATAGCGGTCCCAGACATAGGGAATATCCTCCGTTCTGATTCCCTCCCCGGTATCCTCCACCTCGATTCGGACAGAATCCCCCTGGGTCTTCTGTCTGACCATAACCCTTCTATCCTCCCCGGTATAATTAAGGGCATTGTTCACCAGATTGTAAATGACCTGGCAGATCTTAAATTCATCCGCCTCCACCTCCACTTCTTCCCCGTAAGTGAAGGTGATCTGATATCCCTCCTGCTCCTTGAGCTTATGATACCGTTCCAAAACCGATTCAACGCTCTTTGTTAAATTAAAACGCTCCGCATGTTTCTCTAAAACTCCCGCCTGCAGCTTGGACAGATCCAGCATATCGTTAACCAGATTGGTGAGATGCTTCGCCTCATCAATGATGACCTGGATATTCTCCGGTGAATTTTCTCCCGGAAGATCCTGCATGATCTCTGCATAGGCAATAATCATTGTCAGGGGCGTTCGCAGGTCATGGGAGACGTTCGCCAAAAGCTCCCTGCGAAATTCCTCCGTCTTATTCAGCTCCCTTGCCGCATAATTCAAGGTATCGGACAATTCAGCGATCTCCCGATAGTCCTTTCCGTCAAAGGTCACCGTATAATCTCCCTTCGCCAGCTTTTTCGCCGAATCATTCACGCGGATGATGGACTTAGAAACTCGTCTGGACATGAGGATTGCCAGAAGCAGGGCTAACACCACCAGGATCCCGGTAATCCAGATCAACTGTATCTGCAAAGTCTGCACCGTCGCCTCCACCGGGGTCAGAAGGGTATTCAAAAGGATCACCTGCTCCTCCCCATCCGCCTCTGCGATCTGAACATAGATAACGGACTCCATCCCGTTCCTGTCGCGCCGTTCCTTTTCTGAGCTGTCCTCCGGGGGCTTTGGCAGCTCTTCCTTTATCTTCTCCTCTTTCTGCTCCATAGGAAGAGAAGTAATCTCCGCATTCCCCCCCTGTTCCTCTGCCTTCTGATAATAAAACAGCCGTTCCTCCAGCAGCATATTTTCCAGTCTGGAGGCTCCCATGTACTCGCTGCAATAGAGGGTATTGCCCTGCGTATCCATGACCAGAAGCGAGATATTTTTCTCCATGGCAAGGGCTTCGATCCGCTCTTCCACATTGGAACCATCTTTTAGGATCTCTGCCGTCGCATCCATGGCTTTTTTTGCATCCCTTGTCTTGATGTTCCTGTAAAATGTATCCAGATAGAGGATCTGGAAAAACCACAGAAAAAGGAGCATGATCAGAGTAAACAGCAGCAGATAGCCAAAAATTTTCCATTTAATACTCTTTTGTTCACGCTTCAAAACGATATCCCACTCCTCTTAAGGTGACGATGAATTTGCGATAATCACCGAGACTATTCCGCAAAAGTTTGATATGGGTGTCCAGGGTCCTGTCGTCCCCATAATAGTCATAGCCCCAGACATTGGAAAGAAGCATCTCCCGCTCCAAAGCAATGTTACGATTTCTGACCATATAAAATAACAGGTCGTATTCCTTCGGTGAAAGTTCCGCCCGAACGCCGTCTATGCTTACGGTCCTTCCGGTAAAATCGATCTCCAACCCTTCTTTTTGGAAGATCTCATGTCCCTCTTCCCTCTGGTTGTTCTGATTTCTCTCGATCACTACCTTGATGCGAAGCATCAGTTCTTTTGGAGAAAAGGGCTTTACAACATAGTCGTCCACCCCGGTCTCAAAGCCATGGATCCTGTCGTACTCCTCTCCTCTGGCAGATAACATGATAACGGGAATGTCTTTTTTCTTTTTTATCTCCCGGCAGGTGGAAAAACCATCCAGCTCCGGCATCATCACGTCCAGGACAATGCAGTCGAAATCCTGTTTCTCACAGAGCCGTATCGCCTCCATGCCGTTGTTCGCCTCCGTGATCTCATAGCCTTCAAATTCGCCGTATTTTCTTAAAATCGCACGGATCTTTTCTTCATCATCCACAACCAGAACCTTTTTCATATGTGCCTCCTTTTTCCAATTGCCAAAGGGCGTAGATTTTATCTCTTTTCCCACTGAGATATCCCCTATTATCAAAAATACCTGTCCAATGTGACAGGTATGTGAAAGTTTTTTGATTATTTGATATAGGTGTGTCTGGCGCTGCGCATTTCCCGGCAATACCAGAGTACTGCGATGATAAATATCGTTAAGGAAACGATGTTGATAATTCTGGACTGCCAGAATAGTTCGCTTCCGATGCCGGAAAGTCCGTACAGGACACAGAGGATTCCGAAAATAAGGGTCTTTTTATACATAACTTCGCAGAATCCTTTTGGGTCTTTGCTGCCCACCAGGTCTTCTTCGGGGATGAGCATGCTGGCGGGAACTTTGGTTTTATTCATTTTAACAGCGCCGGAAATGATACAGAGTCCGTAGCCTAGGATGATGATGTCGAATAGCATTAGGAAGTTGATTGAGTCCATTTTTTATCCTTTCTTTTCCTCTTCTCGATGGTAATATAAGAGAGGTTTTGGCGGCGTCCGGCAGAGCCTGGAAAAATCGGAGATTTTCCCAGGTCGCTTCGCTCGCCAAATAGACAAATTCAGCCCCACTGATGCAAGCATCGTGGTTCTGGATTTGTCTATTTTTCTCTGCCTATACGAACATTATAACATTCTTTTTGGCGATTGCAATTTGTTTTTTGGCGAATGCTGGGGAAACTTGGTCATATCTGACAAATTGTTGGTTGAAGCCCCTCGGTTTTTAAGTTAAAATAAAAAAAACATTATTCAGTTTAGGGGGAATTCGTTTATGTTACTTGAAAATGCAAAAATACTCATTGGGGATGATTCCATTCTTGCCAGAAAACAGTTAAAAGATGTTCTCGCTTCCTTGGGGTGTACGAATTTTATAGATGCCGCCAATGGTCAGGAAGCCATTGACAAATACAAGACCGAGAAACCGGATCTGGTCTTTTTAGACATCGTAATGCCTGTAAAAGACGGAATCGCCGCTGTAACGGAAATCTGTGAAGCCGACAAGGACGCCGATATCATCATCGTCTCCTCCGTTGGAACCCAGACACAGCTAAAACAGGCGATTGAAGCAGGTGCGAAGGATTTTATTCAGAAGCCTTTGAATACCGATCAGGTGGAAGGTATCATAAAAGTCCGTTTTGAAGGGAGATAATCTATGTATACACAATTTTTTGGAAATTATCTGTTGGAAAAGAATGTCATTACCACAGAACAGCTCTTAGAGGCATTGAAGGAACAGTCCAAGGTACATTTAAAACTCGGCACCCTTGCAATCCATGAGGGTTATATGACAGCCGGAGAAGTCGACAACATTGTGATTATGCAGACACACCAGGATAAGAAATTCGGAGAACTCGCCATTGAGGAAGGTTATCTCACCCAGGAACAGGTAGATTCCCTCTTAGAGACCCAGAAGCCGGACTATCTTCTGCTTGGACAGGTATTGATCGAACAGGGGATTCTGACCAATACCCAGTTTGAGAATATCATTGTAGAGTATCAGTCCGAAAACGAGCTTTACAATCTGGATTTTTCAAATTTTCAGAAGAAGAAGTTCGATGAGATGATTCAGGAACTCTGTCATTTTTCAGATAAGAAGCAGGAGACGCGCCTTGTAGAATATCTTCAGCTTCTGGTCACCAACCTGATTCGTTTTATCGGAAATGATTTTACGATCCTGACTCCGATTCCATGCAGTGAATATCCTTCTGTGTACTGCGTGAAACAGTTGGTACACGGCAATTTTACGATTGAATCTTTCTTAGATACCAATGAGACCACCGCCGTGGAATTTGCCTCCCGCTATGCCAACGACGGTTTTACGGAATTTGACGAATATGTAAAAGCCTCCTTAGAGGACTTCTTAAATCTTCACAATGGATTGTTTAATGTTAATATGTCCAATATCTACTCCGATGAGCTGATGCTGACGCCGCCGGAGGTACATATGAATGAGATCCTTACTTTTGAAAAAGAGCATTACATTCTCCCGGTGATCTATCCGTTTGGAACCATCAACTTTATTTTTACGATCACGGAGTAGAGACCAGGTGAATGAAATGTATTTATCTGCGTAAATTTACAGCGTAGCAATGAATTGAATTGCTACGCTGTTTTTATGTTTTACAATATTTTTTACGCTATGTATCTCTCTACTCCATCCCCAGGAAATTCTTCACTATCTGCGGCATCTGTTCCACCTCGCAGACCGTATCATGGAGAACTTTTGCGCTGCGGATCTCCTCGATGGCATTTGGAATCTCCACATTTCCAATTCTGGAAAGCTCATCCACCAATTCAAAATCGCTCATGGCATCGTATTTTCCATCAATGGCATTCATAACGCTTCTTGTGAACTTGAACGGACTTGCAGTGGACGCGATCATGGTCTTTGTCTCATCCTTTGTGTCCGCCTTATATTTCTCATAGACGCCTGCCGCCACTGCGGTATGGGGATCAATGATGTATCCGGTCTTTTCGTAAAGATTTTTGATCACCTCTGCGGTCTCACTCTCTCCCGCATAATTTCCATAGAAGTCCTTTAATTCCGCCTTCATCTCCGGTGTGATCTCATAGACGCCCTGCTCATTCAGAGCTTTCATAAATTCTGCATTCTTCTTCGCATCATTTCCGGCGATACGGTAGATCAGCCTCTCCAGATTAGAAGAGATCAGAATATCCATGGACGGTGAGGATGTCAGGATAAACTCACGGTTCTTATTGTATTTTCCAGTCTCAAAGAAATCGTATAACACCTTATTCTCATTGGAAGCGCAAATCAGCTTTGCAATCGGGATTCCCATATTCTTCGCATAAAACGCGGCAAGGATATTGCCAAAGTTACCGGTAGGCACCACCACGTTGATCTTTTCATCTTTCTGGATCTTTCCATTTTCGTATAATTTTGCATAGGCATATACATAGTATACGATCTGCGGCACCAGTCTTCCGATATTGATAGAGTTCGCAGAGGAGAACTGATATCCGGCTGCTCCAAGCTCCTTTGCCAGCTCCTTATCGGAGAACATCTGCTTCACTCCGGTCTGTGCCTGGTCGAAGTTCCCGTGGATACCCACTACGAGGGTGTTTTCTCCCTTTTGAGTCACCATCTGTTTTTCCTGGATCGGGCTGACTCCATTCTTTGGATAAAATACGATGATCTTCGTTCCTTCCACATCGGCAAAGCCTGCCAGAGCTGCCTTCCCGGTATCGCCTGAGGTGGCCGTCAGAATTACGATATCGTTGTCGATCTGATTCTTCTTCGCTGCTGTGGTGAGTAAATGCGGCAGGATCGACAGCGCCATATCCTTAAAAGCAATGGTCGCCCCGTGAAACAGCTCCAGGTAATACGCTCCGTCCGCCTCCACGAGGGGAGCGATCTGTTCGGTGTCAAATTTGCTGTCATAGGCTTTGTTGATACAATCCTTCAACTCTTCCTCTGTGAAATCCGTCAGAAACTGCTTCATCACCGCATAGGCCGTCTCCTGATAGGTCATCTTTGCCAGTTCCTCCACCGTTACGTCCAGCTTCGGAATCTCGTTTGGTACAAATAAACCGCCGTCATCTGCCAGACCCTTTAAAATTGCCTGGGATGCGGTTACTTTTTCCTCGTTATTGCGTGTACTTGAAAATAATAAGTCCATTCTCTCATCCTCTTCTTATTGTTCGTTTTACTGTGTTTCATTATAGAATAAACAAACGGAGCCTGTCAATTCTTTTCCCCGGATTGTTAAATATGGTATAATGTCGTTAGACATTATACCACGCCGAATGGCATCCAGAGCGGAGCGTCATGTGCAAAGCACATGTTATAATGTCGTTAGACATTATACCTCGCCGAATGGCATCCAGGCGAAGCGTCATGTGCAGCGCACATGATATAATATTAACAAATATGATACCTGTACTTTTACAAAACGGAAAGGAATCTCCCATGTTACCAGGAGTCTACAAAGCCACAAAAAAAGACGGAACGCCTTATTTCCGTGCCAGCATCCACTATCAGAATAAACACATCAGTCTCGGCAGCTATTCCACCGAGGCAGAGGCGCACTGCGCCTATCTGGAAGCCGGAAAGCTGTTGGATTCGGGAGATATCCCCTTTGACTCCACTCTGTTCTCCGAGCTGACCCTCTCCTTTGAAAAGATCGTAGTCCTCTGCAATTTCCGTGATAACGGGCTCTACATCAAGACCCCGATCTATCTGAGAAACAACTATTTTTCCTACTTTCTAAGCAGCCGGGAAGAGCTGAAGTTCGACATCGACGACCTGTTCTTTTATTCCCAGCATAAGATCCTGAAAAGAGGCGGGCACCTCTTCGTCAGTGAGTATGGTATGCAGACCAGCCTCTACTCCCGCTATGGCATCCACAGCCACAGCGTAGCCGGAAAAGACTTCACCTTTGCAAACGGGGATCCTCTGGACTGGCGTTATTCCAACGTCATTGTCATCAATCCCTACCACGGCGTGAGCCAGATCGTAAAAAAGGGTGTGACCCGCTATCGGACAAGCATCCATATCAACGGCAACTATCTGATCGGAACCTACTCCACCCCGGAAAAAGCCGCCATCGCCTACAACAAGGCGGTGGATCTGGCAAAGTCTTTCGGCATGAAAAAAAACTTCCCGGAAAACTATGTGGAATCCTTTTCCGCCAGGGAATACGCCGAACTTTATACCCATATTAAGATATCCCAAAAATATCAGGACTACCTGAGACAGCTTTCATGCTCCGAACATTCACCCATCCCATGAAAACCTGAAAGAACAAGGTATCGTCCAGCTCTGCCACATCCTCTTCGAAAAGAAAAAAATTGAGGGTTCCGATCCGGAACCCTGTTTTTGATCCTATTAGAAATCCCCTATTTCTGATTGATGTAGTTGACAAGTCCTTCCGCCTTAATGATCTTCTGCATGAACTCCGGGAACGGCTGTCCCTGGAAGGTACTGCCCTTCGTCTTATTCGTGATGATTCCCGTGTCAAAATCCACTTCCACCTCATCGCCCGCCTCGATTCCGGCCGCCGCCTCCGGGCATTCAATGATCGGGAGTCCGATATTGATGGCGTTGCGGTAGAAAATACGCGCAAAGGTCTCCGCGATGACACAGCTCACTCCCGCCGCCTTGATGGCGATAGGTGCGTGTTCTCTGGAAGATCCGCAGCCAAAGTTCTTATCGGCTACGATCAGATCTCCCTCCTTCACGTTATTTACAAATTCCCTGTCTATATCTTCCATACAGTGCGCTGCAAGTTCCTTTGGATCTGAGGAATTCAGATATCTTGCAGGAATGATCACGTCTGTATCTACATTATCTCCATATTTGAATACGCTTCCACATGCTTTCATGTCTCTTCCTCCTACAATGCATCCGGTCCTGAAATCTTACCGGTCACGGCGCTGGCTGCTGCAACCGCAGGACTCGCCAGATAGATTTCCGAATCAATATGTCCCATACGTCCTACGAAATTCCGGTTCGTGGTGGAGACGCATCTCTCTCCCGCAGCCAAAATTCCCATGTAACCTCCAAGACAAGGTCCGCAGGTCGGTGTGCTGACAATGGCTCCGGCTTCGATAAATATCTTTAAAAGCCCCTCCTCCATCGCCTGTAAATAAATCTGCTGTGTGGCAGGAATAATGATGACACGCAGTCCCTTTGCCACCTTTCTGCCCTTTAAGATCTCCGCCGCACATCTTAAGTCGTCGATCCTTCCATTGGTACAGGAACCAATGACCACCTGGTCAATGGCGATCTCTCCCACCTCGTCAATGGTCTTTGTGTTTTCCGGAAGATGCGGGAAGGATACCGTGGATTTTAACTGTGACAGATCAATGGTGATCTCCTGCTCATACTCCGCATCTGCGTCCGCTTCGTATACCTTATAAGGACGTTTGGAATGCTCTTTCATGTATGCAACGGCTAACTCATCCACAGGGAAGATACCGTTCTTCGCTCCTGCCTCAATTGCCATATTTGCAATGGTGAAACGGTCGTCCATACCCAGATTGGCAATGCCGTCTCCCACAAATTCCAAAGACTTATAAAGAGCTCCGTCCACTCCGATCTCTCCGATCAGATGCAGGATCACATCCTTACCGCTGACCCATTTCTGCGGCTTTCCGGTGATGTTCACCTTAATCGCCGCCGGAACTTTGAACCATGCCTTACCCGTTGCCATTCCAGCCGCCATATCGGTACTGCCGACTCCGGTGGAAAATGCTCCCAAGGCTCCGTAAGTACAGGTATGAGAGTCCGCTCCGATGATAACATCTCCGGCTACAGTCAGCCCCTTTTCCGGTAAAAGAGCATGCTCAATTCCCATCTGTCCCACGTCAAAATAATTGGTGATCTCATGCTTGCAGGCAAACTCTCTGACACATTTACAATGCTCGGCGGATTTGATGTCCTTATTCGGAACGAAGTGGTCTAATACAAGCGCCACCTTATCTTTATCAAAGACACTCTCCGTATCCATTTTTTCCATCTCATGAATCGCAACCGGCGAAGTAATATCATTGCCCAGGACAAGATCCAAATCAGCTTCAATCAACTGTCCGGCACATACAGAATCCAGACCGGCATGCGCCGCCAGGATCTTCTGCGTCATTGTCATTCCCATGCATAGTTCCTCCTTAAATTTATTTTCATGTGTAGTGTGAAAGTGCAATTTGCTATCTATTGTTGCTATCATAGCACAGAACATGCTATAATAACAATACATATTAAATATATTTATTATAACTTTTTGTTATGGAGGAACTATGTATCAGAATTTGTCGTCATATAAGATTTTTTATACGGTTGCCAATACGGGAAATATTTCCAAGGCTGCCAGAGAACTCTATATCAGCCAGCCCGCCATCAGCAAATCCATTCAGAAATTAGAGGACAGCATTGGCGCAAGGCTCTTTGAGCGAAGCTCCAGGGGCGTCACCCTCACCGACGCAGGAGAACTGCTCTACACCCATGTAAAATCCGCCTTTGAGACCCTGGCTTTGGGCGAGGACAGGCTGCGCCGTTCCATTGAGCTGGGCGTGGGACATCTGACCATCGGGGTCAGCTCCACCCTCTGTAAATATATCTTACTGCCCTATTTGAAGGAATTTATCAAGGAAAATCCCCATATCAATATCTCCATCTCCTGTCAGTCCACGAACCAGACTCTGCATCTCTTAGAGGAGGGAAAGCTGGATGTGGGACTGATCGGAAAACCGGCTCAGTTAAAAAATATTGATTTTTATGCTTTGCGTGAGATCGAAGATATCTTCGTGGCAACCAGGGATTATCTGCATAATCTGAGTATCCGCGGAGTGCGGCGGGATCAGCTTTTGCAAAACGCCACCTTAATGCTTTTGGATAAAGAAAATATGACGCGGCAGTATATTGATGATTATCTCCAGGAAAACCACATCTCCTTACAGGATATCATAGAGGTCTCCAACATGGATCTGGTCATCGAAATGTCTAAGATCAGCCTTGGGATCGGCTGCGTCATCAAGGATTTTGTAAAAGAAGAACTGCAGGAAGGTTCCCTGATGGAGATTCCGCTGGCAATCCCGATCCATAAGCGGGAGATCGGATTTGCCTATAACCGGGATGTGAAAATATCGGAATCCCTGGAAAAGTTCGTACAGTTCTATGAGAATTATTCTTAGAGAAATAATATCGCTGCTTCAAGCCGGACAGATCTGCTTTACTCATACCATGTAAAGCGGTCTCTTCCCGTATTTTTACTTTTGTACAGGGCTTCGTCCGCCAGTTTTGCCAGCTTTCTTGCCTCGTCGGAGCTTGCAGGGATCTTTCCCGCGCCTCCGGCGCTGACGGTCAGATAGTTCCCAATTTCTGAATTTTCATTTGGAATCTTGGCTTCATGCACTTCCTCGGAGATATATTCCATCAGAACCTCCACTTCCTCCCTGCTCCAGCCCAGCAGGACGATTCCAAATTCCTCTCCTCCATATCTCGCCACATAGCCCTTTGCCTTTTCCACGCATTTTTTCAAAATGCCTGCTATTCTCTGCAAAACACGGTCTCCTTCCAGATGACCGTAAGTATCGTTTACTTTTTTGAAAAAATCTATATCCACAATGATGAAGGTGAAGGTAAGCTGTTTTCGGACTGCCTCCTCCGCCACTTCCTCCACATACATATCCAATCCGCGGCGGTTGTCGACATTTGTCAGCATATCCAGGTTTAACTGCTTTTCCAACTGCCTTCTGTATTTTGAAAGGTTGATATGGGTCATGACCCTTACTTTTACCACATTGCTGTTGTAGGGTTTTACGATGTAATCCACAGCGCCGCATAGGAAACCGCGCTCCTCATATTCCGCTTCAATAAATCCCGTCAGGAAGATTACGGGAATATAATCTGTCTCGTGACTTCCCTTTAGCATTTCCAGCACCTGGAAACCGTTCATATCCGGCATCTCAATATCCAACAGGATCAGATCCGGCGATTTTGTGGCGGCCATAACAATCCCTTCCTGACCGCTATTGGCTGTGAGCACTTCATAGGTGTCTTTTAAAATATCTTCCAGCACCTTCCTTGCCAGGTGACTGTCGTCAATAATCAGTATTTTGTCCATCTGCCCTAATCCTTCTTCATATGTTTCTATTACCGCAGGTCTTAAATATCTCTGCAGAAATAGTATAGCAAAAAAAAACGGAGACAGGAAGCCCTGTCTCCGAAAATTTTCTATGTTTTTTGATTAATTGTTGATCAGCTTTTCCTCTTCGTTGTTCCAGCTGTAGAGCTTACGGATCTCTTTTCCTACTTCCTCTGCCGGATGCTCAGCTGCAAGCTTTCTCATAGCCTTGAAGTGAACCTGACGTCCTGCCGGTGACATATCCAGTAAGAACTCTTTTGCGAAAGAACCATCCTGGATATCGGAGAGGATTTTCTTCATGGCTTTCTTGGTATCCTCTGTGATGATCTTAGGTCCTGTGATGTAATCGCCGTACTCAGCAGTATTGGAGATAGAATATCTCATTCCCTCGAATCCTGACTGATAGATTAAGTCTACGATTAATTTCATCTCATGGATACACTCGAAATATGCGTTTCTTGGATCATATCCTGCCTCGCAGAGGGTCTCAAATCCAGCCTGCATCAGTGCACATACACCACCGCAGAGAACTGCCTGCTCACCGAAGAGGTCTGTCTCTGTCTCAGTTCTGAATGTGGTCTCTAAGACACCTGCTCTTGCTCCACCGATTGCCAGTGCATAAGCCAATGCCATATCTAAGGCTTTTCCGGTTGCATCCTGCTCAACAGCTACTAAGCAAGGAACACCTTTTCCTTCCTGGTACTCGCTTCTTACGGTATGTCCAGGTCCTTTTGGAGCAATCATGGTTACGTCTACGTCCTTCGGAGGTACGATGCATCCATAGTGGATGTTGAATCCATGTGCAAACATTAACATATTGCCTGCTTCTAAGTTTGGCTCGATGTCTTTTTTGTACATATCTGCCTGTTTCTCATCGTTGATCAGAATCATAATGATATCTGCTTTTTTTGCAGCTTCTGCTGTTGTATATACTTCAAATCCCTGAGCCTCTGCCTTTGCCCATGATTTAGAACCCTCGTAAAGTCCGATGATAACGTTGCATCCTGACTCTTTTGCATTCAATGCATGTGCATGACCCTGGCTTCCGTAACCGATCACGGCAATGGTCTTGCCCTCTAAAAGTGAAAGGTTACAGTCTTCCTGATAATAAATTTTTGCTGACATTTTTTATTCCTCCTATAATTGTTATCTGAATCTTTCATCACAACAGAATATCCGTAAAATACCGTATCTGCTATGATATCAATCTAAATATGTAACATCGTCACAGCCTCTGGTGAGTCCTGTCAGACCGGTTCTGGCAAGCTCTAAGATCTCATATCCCTGCAATAAATCCAGGAAGGAATCCAGCTTCGCCTGTTTTCCGGTAAGCTCAATGACCATGGAATCATGGGTTACATCCACGACCTTACCGTGGAAGATCTCTGTGACGTTTAATATTGCCTGACGGTCCGTATCCTTCGCCCGGATCTTTACCATAATTAATTCCCGGGTTACGGAATTGTCCGGCTCCAGCTTCTTGATGTCTAAGACATCCTCCAGCTTTGCAAGCTGTTTTTCAATCTGCTCCAACACCAGCTCATCTCCGCTTGCCACAATGGTAATCCGGGTAAACCGCGGATCTGCTGTGACTCCTGAGGAAAAGCTGTCGATGTTATAGCCTCTTCGGCTGAACAAACCGGAAATATGGCTTGTCACACCGGCGGTATTCTCTACCAGAATAGATAATACTTGTCTTTTCATAAGAAAATCTTCCTTTTCTTTTACACTTTCACACTAAGCACATTTTAGCATACTAAATTGTTTTGTCAATGTCAAAAACAGAATTTTGTCACGAAACCGAGAATGAGCAGATGTACCGGATAGAAGAAATAGAATACATATTTCAAATCCATTCCCCGCTTTCCATTGTATTGGGAAATCGGAATAAACGCAAGGGGCGCCGTGATTTCCCATAAAAAACAGACGCATCCACAGGTAATCTGCGCTTTTTTATTTTTTCTCAAAAAATACATCAGGGCAATGACCAGAACGCCGAAGCCCGCATAATCGGTCTTCAACCACTCCGCCAGAGCGATTCCGGCTGCTATCACGCCCGCCTGTAATAAATATCTGACAGATTGGGCAAAATCTTCCCGCTCTTCCAGATATTTCATCCCTGCTAGGACCAAAAGCCCAATCCAGAGCGTGAAAAAGACATTTTGTGCGTCCCAGTAAAACCACTCTTTGAAAAATGCCAAATCAAATGGGATCTCTGAAAGAAGGCTGAACACAAAGAGCCTTGCAAAATATTTTTTCCAGTTATGCGTATGCAAAAAACCTTCTATCAAAAGAAAACAGAAGATCGGAAAAGCAAGCCTTCCGGTGAATCTTAAAATCTGATCCACAAGCCGCCACCTGTTATAGGCGTGAAGAGACGCCACATCTGCGGAAGTGACGCTCTGTCCGCTGATCTCCTTTAATACTCCATTCTCCAGAATACTTGCACCGATATGGTCCAGCAGCATGGTGACCATGGCAATTATTTTTAAGGTTGAGCCTGTCAGCCCCTTTGTTTGCTCCATTCTAAGACCTCCCTGTTTTTATCTGTCTTTATCCGATCTTTTCCAAATATCCCTGTAAAAGCTCCGTGGCATGCTTGTAGTCAAGGTCATCCACATAACGCTTCAATTCCTCCAACACCGCTTCCGTGTCATCTGTATAGCGGTTTTTGTAGAGCTCCCTCACTTCCTCTTCCACCTCGTCCATATCAAAATCAGCGAGGGCTTTTAAGATAGAATAGACGCTGGTAAGCTCCAGCTCCGGCAGGAAATCCCCATCTCTTTCTATACTTTGGACCGTCTCTTTTAGGTAGGAATGGATCCGAATCATGACTTCATCCAGCTCCTTTAAGAACGTCTCCAGCTGTGCTAAAATCTCTTCCTGCTTCCCTGCTTTTGCCCATTCTTCTAACTGCAGCGCGTGCGTTGACAATTGTTTTGCACCGACGTTGCGGCTGCTTCCCTTAACTCCGTGTATCTTGATTCTGAACTGCTCCAGATTCTCATTCGCCAGCTCAGGAAGAATCTCCAGGATCTGCGCCATCTCGTTGTAGTAGACCTGTAAGAGCTCGTTATATTTTTCCAGACTTCCACCAATATTTTTGATTCCCTCCACACAGTCAATCTCCGGCATCAGGCTCTTGATCGGCAGATTTTCGTCCGATTCCTCTTTCTCTTTGTTCTGAATCTTAGATGGGATATACTTTTTGAGCACCTCCAGAAGTTCTGTGGTGTGAAGGGGTTTTGTCAGGCTGTCGTCAAATCCACTTTTTTCATAAAAATCCGTGGTGTAGGCAACTGCATTCGCCGTAACTGCCACGATGGGAACCGCTCTTCCATTTTCCATCTGACGCATCCTGTGCAGAGTCTCCACGCCATCCATCTGAGGCATCATGTGATCCAGAAAGATCAAATCGTATTTCCGGCTTTCTAACAATTCCAATGCCCTTTCTCCGCTTAATGCCATCTCCGGCTCGATTCCGTATAGCTGCATCAGCCCCTGTTCCACCTTCAGATTGGACTCCATATCGTCCACGATGAGCACATGCGCTCCGGGAAAAATCACATGGATCTGATCCAGAAAGCTATTGTCCTCCATGTGGCTCTCCGCCCTCTCCCTGGTCATTTCCCTTAAGCCTAGAGGTTCACTGTCCGCGATCTCCTGATAAAAGGACGCCAGAAAGGTCGTCCCCTCACCGATCCTGCTCTGTACTGTGATATTTCCTCCCATCAGCTTCACCAGATTCATGGTGATGTTCAGTCCCAGCCCCGCACCAAAAACATTCTCCGTTTTTGGATTTTGACTGCGCATAAAACGCTTGAAAATATTTTTCCGATCCTCCTCATTCATGCCGACTCCCGTGTCCTTCACCTCCAGCAGGATCTTATAGCGTTCTCCGTCTCTCTCGCCGCTCAGATTCAGGGTAATATTCCCCGACTCCGTGTATTTGATGGCATTTCCGAGCAAATTCTGAAAGATCTCCTTGACCCGCATACGGTCCCCGTAAAAAGCTTTCGGAAATCCGTTCTCTACCTCCACTCTGTAATCCAGATCCTTTTCATCGATCCGCATATAGACCATGTTGGAGATCTCATAGAGGATCTCCTCCATACTATACATCTCATGTGCAAATTCTATCGTACCCGATTCCAGCTTTGAAACGTCCAGAAGCGTGTCGATCATCCCCAGAACACCCTCCCCCTCATGATAGATGATTTTTAATGGATTTTCCAGATCCTTCACCGTGTTTTTACGCAGAGCGATCTCGCTCATTCCCAGGATCGTATTCAAAGGCGTACGAATCTCATGGGTTACATTGGTCAAAAATTTGGTTTTCTGATCGTTTGCTTCCTCAGCCTGTTCTTTTAAGACTCCAAGCTCCTCCGCATGCCGCTCCAGTTCTGTGATATCGTAAACGATCAATGCAAATCCCATCAGCACGCCTGTCTGGTTCCTGATCTCGTTACATTGGCAGTTATAGATGCGGTCTCTCCATTCCAGTCTGTCGCTGTTTCCCGTTATGACATCCCGCAGCTTCTCATCCGTCTCCAGCAGCTCCAGCATTTTCTCTACTTCCGGAAATTTTCCCCTCATGAATCGGTTGGCTTCCAGAAACTGATAATTTCTGTCAAAGATCAGTAATCCCAGATTCATCTCCTCCGCCACTAATTCCTTGGCATTCTGAACAACCTCCATATAATTATGCGTCCTTATCACATAAACCAGGAAAAGTCCTGAGATTCCCGTTCCAATGCACACCAGATCATATGTGCTGTTAATGTCCTGCCAATACAGGAAAAGCAGCAGGGATGGAATAAAGGAAGCCACCAGAAGAAGATGCGCCTTTCCTCCCCACCTCTTATTGATACTCTTTTTCTCTTTCCTGTAATAATGCAGCGCCATATAGATGATAAAAACAGCGGTACTGCCTAACAGCAGACAATAAAAATAAAATCCTGCGGTATATTCTTTTTCAAGTTCTATGACTCCCCGCCCGTTTTGGATGACCTTGAAATTTTTATAAAACATATGATAGTAGGAATTTGTAACGATAAAAAAGATCAGCAGCGTATACAAAGACATATACCCTGCAACCCAAATTCTTTTGATCTGCACTTTTGCCAAACACACCACATAATGAAAACAGAAAATAAAGAGAACTGCCATGGTAACGGCAGAAATGATCTCCGTGGTCTCTAAAAGATCAACCTCCTGCTTCTTCGCCCAGATATATTCCATACATACCGCCGCGCAATATACCAGCGAAATTCTCATACAAGCCGAGAGCAGATTTTTCTCTCTGCTCTCTTTTCTGCTTGACATAAAATAAATATCCACTAACAGGATAATAATACAGATCAGATTCAAAATTAATGTAACCGCCATCTCTATTCTCCCAATATCATAGCGATCCGCTCTCTCATATAGTCCACTTTAAACGGCTTCACGATATAATCATCCGCATGGACGTCCCGACATGCCAGTACGGTCTGAACATCATTGGCGCTGGATAAAAAGATCACCGGAATATTTCCCGGAAACTGTTCTCTGATCAGCTTCACAGTCTCGATCCCATTCATATCCGGCATGAGAATATCCATAAGGATCAGATGCGGTGTAGCCTTCTTCAGGTACTGCAACGCTTCCTCCCCGGAACGAACGGCGATGATCTTATAAAGCCCGTCTAAAGCCGCCTTTACCGCACGGATACTGGTCACCATATCATCCACCACGAGAATACTTTTCAATTCCCTGTTCCTGCGCTCTGTCTCAAACTCAATCATCTCCTCCTCGTCAATGACTGTAGTATCCGCTTGGTTAATAATGGTAAGATTCATTGCCACAGACGAGTCGTTCAGATTCAGTTCGCTTCCGTCAAAAAAACGAACCGTTGGCCTGAGCGGATTTCCCAAATGATTCTCAACAACGACCGCCTCCCTGCCGTCAGACATTTTAACACTGACTCCCTTTGGATAGACCGGAACTCTTTCCAGAAAAGTCTGTACCACACTCTGGTCAAATAAGGTGCCGCAGCCGCCCATCAGATATTCTAAAGCCTCCGAATAGGAGTAGGCTTTCTTATAGGCTCTGTCGGAAGAGAGGGCGTCGTAAACGTCCGCCACATGAATGATCTTTGCAAAGGGATGGATCTGGTCTCCAAAAAGACCATTCGGATAGCCGCTTCCATCCTCATTTTCATGATGACTTAAGACCGCCGCCTTAACTCTGGAGGGAATATTCCATTTTTCCCTCAACATATCATAGGACATCCGGGAATGGCTGCGCAGAAGTTCATTTTCCTCCGGCGTCAGCTTGCCCGGTTTATTCAAGATCTCTTTGTCGATGGACAATTTGCCCAGATCGTGAAAGATCGCCGCCGTACAGAGATCCACAAGGTCCTCATTGGAATATCCCATTCCAATTCCAATCACTACGGAGAGGATCGCCACATTGATGGAATGGCGGTATGTATAATCATCAAAAGTACGCAGATCCAGCATGTCCAGAGAAATGGTCTTTGCCTCCAAAAGCTGTTGCACAATATGTTCCGCCACATCAATGGCGCCCTCCAGATCCAAATCCTGCAAGGTCTCCACGGCATGATTCCGAAGCTCCACAGTAATCGCTTCCTGAATGACAATATCCTTCGTCAGCTCATCCTCGATATAGATTCCCGCGTATCCCCTCTCCCGGATACGCATAATGATATCCTCATTCAGCAGCTTGCCCTCCCGAAGCAGGGTTCTGGTCTCGTAGTCGTAAATCGACTTTGCCAGCATCATTCCATTTTCTACTTTTTCAATTGGTATAAATCTCATGTTTTCCCCTCGTATCTTTTAATGAAATATTCGTAATTTTTCGTTCGCTTTTTACAAAAGAATAACGTCATCTGAATGATGACGTTACTACACTATAATGTTAGATTCTGTTTTATCTTACCATTTTATGGGGAAAAAGACAAGATTTATGTACCATGAATGAATCCATATTTTTCACAAAATGTTGATTTTTTCCAGAAAAATGAGGATTTTCCATGCTCTGTCAGAACATAAAAAATCCTCTGTTTTTGTATATTACCTTTTTGACACGCCAGTCTGAAAGCGTCCTATTTGCTTTTATTTAGAATTTACCAGCCTTAGCTGCTTCCTCAATCAATACAGCTACTGCAACAGTTGCTCCAACCATTGGGTTGTTACCCATTCCGATCAGACCCATCATCTCAACATGAGCCGGTACGGAGGAAGAACCTGCGAACTGTGCGTCAGAGTGCATACGTCCCATAGTATCTGTCATACCGTAGGAAGCAGGACCTGCTGCCATGTTGTCCGGGTGAAGGGTACGTCCTGTACCGCCGCCGGAAGCTACGGAGAAGTATTTCTTACCCTGCTCGATACACTCTTTCTTGTATGTACCTGCTACCGGATGCTGGAAACGTGTTGGGTTGGTGGAGTTACCTGTGATGGAAACGCCTACGTTTTCCATGTGCATGATGGCTACGCCTTCTACAACGTCATCTGCGCCGTAGCATTTTACGGATGCACGAAGTCCGTCGGAGTATGCTTTTTCGTATACTACGTTTACTTCGTTTTTCTCATAGTCCATTTTGGTCTCAACGAAGGTAAATCCGTTGATTCTGGAGATGATCTGAGCTGCGTCTTTTCCTAAACCGTTTAAGATAACGCGTAACGGTTTCTGACGTACTTTATTTGCTTTCTCAGCGATACCGATGGCGCCCTCTGCTGCTGCGAAGGACTCATGACCTGCTAAGAAGCAGAAGCACTCTGTCTCCTCCTCTAATAACATTTTTCCAAGGTTACCATGACCGATACCTACTTTTCTGTGGTCAGCAACGGAACCAGGGATACAGAATGCCTGAAGACCTTCACCGATTGCTGCGGCTGCGTCTGCTGCTCTTCTACATCCTTTTTTAATTGCGATGGCTGCACCTACTGTGTAAGCCCAGCATGCATTCTCAAAACAGATTGGCTGGATCTTCTTTACCTGATCGTATACGTCAAGTCCAGCATCTTTTGTAATTTTCTCAGCCTCTTCAATAGAACTGATACCATAGCTGTTTAATACAGCGTTGATCTGGTCAACTCTTCTTTCATATGATTCAAATAATGCCATTTTTGTCCGTCTCCTTTCGATTACTCTTTTCTTGGGTCGATGATCTTAGCTGCGTCATCCACACGGCCATACTGTCCTTTAGCTTTTTCCCAAGCTGTGTTCGGATCATC
The DNA here is from genome assembly GCA_958428365.1 of uncultured Lachnospiraceae bacterium. Classification (GTDB taxonomy): domain Bacteria; phylum Bacillota; class Clostridia; order Lachnospirales; family Lachnospiraceae; genus Maccoyibacter. The sequence continues at coordinate 86,545 of CAUAFT010000010.1, forward strand.
ACCTGCTTTGATAAAGTCAGTCATTTTTCCAAGAGAAACGAACTGATATCCGATTACTTCGTTGTCAGCATCCAGGGCGATTCCTGTAACATAGCCCTCTGCCATCTCTAAATAACGAACTCCTTTTTCTTTTGTTGCGTACATAGTACCAACCTGGGAACGAAGTCCTTTTCCTAAATCCTCCAAACCTGCTCCGATCGCAAGTCCGTCATCAGAGAATGCACTCTGTGTACGTCCGTAAACGATCTGTAAGAATAACTCTCTCATGGCAGTGTTGATAGCGTCGCATACAAGGTCTGTATTCAGCGCTTCCAAAATGGTCTTACCCTGTAAGATCTCTGCCGCCATAGCTGCGGAATGGGTCATACCGGAACATCCGATGGTCTCAACCAATGCTTCCTCGATCACACCATTCTTTACGTTTAATGAAAGTTTGCAGGCACCCTGCTGCGGAGCACACCAGCCCACACCGTGTGTAAAGCCTGAAATATCTTCGATTTTTTTAGAATGAATCCATTTTCCTTCTTCTGGAATTGGAGCCGGTTCGTGTTTTGCACCTTTGGCAACCGGACACATGTTTTGAACTTCCTGTGTGTAAATCATTTTAAGACTCCTTTCGATTGGATGAAATTGTAGTTGCGTTAAATTCTTAACGTACTTATTGTCATTTTCTCATAAAATGTCGAAAACATCAAGCATTTATTTAAAAACAGTGACGGAATTATGACGGGATAAACCAATTTGAAATCGTTACATTTTGAAGGGGAGGGGTTGGATTTACGGAGGGCAAGACAATCGGGGTATTTTCAACGCTGACCCAACCCCGGGAGGCAATTTTGCTCCGCCGCCTATTAGCAGATATCTCCGAAAACTCGCCCACAAGGGGCTCAAACAGTTCTCCGATATCTGCTGCTATGCTCACAAAATTGCCTCCCGGGGCTGATGTCAGCTTATGAAAATACCCCGATTGTCTTGCTCTGGCCGTGAATACGTTTGCCCTAGGTTGTGTGTACGGAACGTTTGTTGGCGTGGCGTAGGACGTTTTTGTGTGTCTACTTACTGTGCACAATGTTGATATATAAGTGTCCAAAGCGTCATTCCACACTCTCCCGTCTCAACAGCACAACCCCAAGGGACATCTTTGCCAAAAACGTAAATGCGTGTTACACAAACAGCAGTGTGGTTTCGTGACTTTTGGGAGGGAATTAGAACTTCTTAATATCCTTATCGTAATCAGCAATCATCAGACAGGACGTCTGATGAAGGCGAAACCGAGCCATGGATGGCGAGTTTGAGCCGGTTGCGTCCACCGCCACAGCCTAAAAGCAAGGATATTTAGAAGTTCTTATTCCCGGACAAGGTCACGAAACCACACTGCTGTTTGTGTAACACGCCTCTCAACCTTTTTGACAACTCCCCAACACTTACCTCTTTTGCACTATCTCATTCTTGGTTTTATAGATAGAGTTCTGCGGAACCACTCCCCTCACCATAGAAAGCGGGTAGACATTGGTATGGGGACCGATAACCGTACCCGGATTGAGTACGGAATTGCATCCCACCTCTACGAAATCGCCGAGCATAGCTCCGAATTTCTTAAGTCCTGTTTTAATTTCCTCTTCATTCTCTTTTACTACCACGAGTGTTTTGTCTGATTTCACATTGGAAGTAATGGAACCAGCCCCCATATGGGATTTGTATCCGAGGATGGAGTCACCGACGTAGTTGTAGTGTGGAACCTGGACGGAGTTGAATAGAACGACGTTTTTCAGCTCCGTGGAGTTGCCGACAACGCAGTTTTTTCCCACAATGGCATTGCCGCGGATAAAAGCGCAATGTCTGATCTCGGCTTCTTCATCAATAATTAAAGGACCATTTAAGAAAGCTGTAGGCGCTACCTTAGCGCTTTTTGCAACCCAGATATTTTCTCCCCGTTTTTCATAGGTCTCCGGATCCAGGGTGCTTCCCAATTCTATGATGAAGTCTTTGATTTTTGGAAGCGCTTCCCATGGATAGTCCAAACCCTCAAACAAATTGGCTGCGATGGTTTCCTCTAGCGTATACAGATTTTGGATTTTACAGTTTTCCATTTTCTTTTCCTCTCTCTCCATTTTTATAGGATTATGTATTTATATTCTTATATGTCGAAACGGTCTTTGCTGTTCTCTTTGGCAGACTGTTCTTCACTCTTACCTTTTGCAGTTTCCTTTTTCTTCTTACCTGTTGACTTTGCAGGGCTTTTCTTGTAATAGCCTGCGGCATGGTCAAAATAGGATCGGAGGGCGTATTGGTTTTGCAGATTTAGAACGGCGTCGGTCCGACGTTTGATAAAGCCTTCCAGTTTTACCATGTATTCCTCTGTGGTCAGAGTCCCCTCGGCGACATAGGTCAGCCCCTTCTCCCAGCTCGCCGTCAATTCCGGGTTTAGAAGCGGACGGATGGAAAAATTAACCACATCATAGATCATCTCGCCCAGCAGAGTCGGTGTGATGATCTGGGTCTTTTTGTTCAGGGCAAGGTACTTGTTGTTCACCAGCTTTTTTAAGATCTCCGCGCGGGTTGCGGAAGTTCCGATCCCGCTTCCCTTGATCTGGGCGCGCAGCTCCTCGTCTTCGATAAGCTGTCCCGCATTTTCCATTGCCAGGATCATGGAACCGGAATTATAGCGTTTCGGCGGGGTGGTCTCCCCCTCTTTGATCAGCAATTGACAGACCGGAAGAACGTCTCCTTTTTTTATGGATGAAATCCGCTCTAAAAGTGCGCTGTCGCAGATATTTTCTTCTCTTTCGTCGTCTGTCTCCTTCTTTTTGAAAAAGGAATAATCCATCACCTGCAAATAGCCCGGATCTGCTAAAACTTTGAAATTAGCAAAGAATCTCTCCTGTTTTATGGCGGTGGTCAGACCTATTTTCTGATAGACCGCCGGAGGATAGAAGATCGCCAGAAATCTTCTGGTGATCACCTCATACACTTTGACGGAAAGAGGTTTTAAGCTCTTCATGGCGCCAAAGCCCTGTCCCGTAGGAATGATGGCGTAGTGGTCTGTGATCTGCTTATCATTGACATAGCGGGTTTTTGCCAGTCCCTTATAGAGTTCCTTTTGCAGGATCTCCTCCGCGAAGCCCCGCACTCCGGGAATGTTCATCAACCCCCTGATGTTTTTTGCAATTTCCTTGGAGACCGCTGTGGACAGCACTCTGGCGTCGGTTCTCGGATAGGTGACCAGCTTCTTTTCATAGAGCTCCTGAACAACTCTCAGCGTCTCATCCGGGCTGATCTTGAAGAACTTGGAACAGTCGTTTTGCAGCTCCGCCAGATTATATAAAAGCGGCGGTTTTCTCTGCTCCTTTTTCTTCTCCACCTTCTCCACCACTGCCTCAAGGCTTGTCTCCAGACAGGTCTGCCCGCTTTCATTCTCCCGGAAATCTGCCCTGTCGATCAGTGATACTGCTTCCTGCGCGTCTTTTGCCAGAAGGGAACAGATCAGCTCTTTGGCGTCCTCTTTTTTCAAAAAACCATTCTCTTTATAGAGCTTCGGAGACTGAAAATACCGGCTTCCCTCCACGGCTTTCCATTCTCCCTCCAGGGGCGTTCCCTGCAGCTTCATGCTGCTTTGAACCCGGTAAAACGGAGTTTTTACAAATTCTCTGATCTCCCGCTCCCTTCGCACCACCATTCCCTGAACACAGGTCATGACCCGTCCCACGGAAATTACCGTGTAGCGTTCATGAAGATAATTCGCAAGGGTATTGCCGTATTTTAAGGTCAGAAGTCTTGAAAAGTTAATTCCCATGAGATAATCTTCTTTCGCCCGAAGATAGGCGGAATCGGAGAGGTTATCGTATTCCGACAGATCCTTCGCCTCCCGGATCCCTCTTCGTATCTCCTCCTCCGTCTGGGAATCGATCCAGACTCTTTTTCTGGTCTTTCCCTTAACCCCCGCCATCTGTTCCACAAGACGGTAGATATACTCTCCCTCCCGCCCGGAGTCGGTACAGACATAAATCGTATCCACATCCTCACGGTTCAAAAGCTGCGATACGATCCTGTACTGATTCGCCGCGCTGGGAATCACCTCGTATAAAAATTCTTCCGGCAAAAAAGGAAGGGTGGAAAGACTCCATTTTTTATATTTTTCATCATAGACTTCGGGATAACTCATGGTTACCAGATGTCCCACGCACCAGGTCACAACGGCTTCCTCCGATTCCTTATAACCGTTATAACTGCGCATCTGAAAGCCCAGCGCCTTGGCAAATTCCTGTGCTACACTGGGTTTTTCCGCTATATATAAAGCCTTCGCCATAATTACTCCTACAATTCATTCATATCCACAAGTTTGATCTTCGGATCCTTGGCTGCTCTCTTTTGGATCGCCTCATCAAAGGCGTGCGCCGAGAAGAGATAATACTGCTCTGCCTTGATCTTTGCCTGTTTCATGGAAAAGACCAACTCCTCCCACATCTGATCCGTAAGCTCCGGCTTTGACCAGTTGCAGATGGCAACGATGTTCTGCCGCATGGAATCCTGTACTACGATATCAATACTGCCCTTTTTTCCGATCCAGGTTCCGGTCTTTACCGCCTTAATGGCGAGCTGATCCCGAAGATTTAACAATACCAGATATTCTCTGCATACTTTTATAAAATAACGATTTAAGTATTCGTCTAGATCCTCTTTTATATAGCGTTCATAGAACTCCTCCGGCGAGATCTCATAGAGACGGCTCATATGGGGATAGACGAATCTGTACCAGAAATGAATATAGGTATGCTTGATCTGGTAAAGCCCTTTTTGCGCGTTATCCCAGCCTCCGGTCTCAAAGACACTGATCTTTTCCACAATGTCATACGCCATGAGATTTTTTAAATAGACGCTGATCTTGGCGCGGGAAAAACCCGTATCGTGAAACAGATCGTTTAATTTTCGGTTTCCTGCCGCCAGGGAGCAGAGGATCGTATCATAGACTGAAAGCTCTCTCAACTCTCTGCCCACCACCCGTTCTGCTTCATGAAAGAGGATTCCATTCTGGGAAAGAACATGCTTACAGATATTGTATTTCAGATCCTTTTTGGAACTCCAGCGATTCACATAGGCCGGAACCCCGCCGATGATCCCATAGGTCTCTACACATTCCTTTACGGAATATTCCGGGAGGGCATGTACCAGTTCCAGAAAATTCATATCCGTCAAACGGATCCTTCTGTCAATTTTCTTTTCCTTTCCCGCGAAAAGTTCCGCTCCCTCTTCCTCCATCCACTTAAAAGCAGAGGTGGCAAGAACGATCAGCACCGGACCCGGATAGAGCTTCTTCGCCTTCAACTTCAAAATACTCTCCAGAAAAGCGCCGTCCCTTTTTGCAATATGCTGAAACTCATCTATAATTACCACCAGCTTGGAAGCATCCCCGCTCTTGATCCGGTTAAAGTATTCGTCATAAGTATACTTACTTAAGCCGACACCATACTGCTCTGCGATCTGTGCTCCCATCATGGCTTTCTGCTGCTTCTCCGACGCCGGTCTCGCCCTGTAATAAAAGACCTTCTTTCCCTGCATAAAATATTTCAAAAGCGTTTCCTTCTGGCTGTTCTCATCCCCGTAATAGAGAACCAGACGATTCCCGCTCTTTTGGTATTCTTCCTCCAAAGGTCTGACTTCTGCTGTTCTGATAATCATGCATGGACCTCCTCTCCTGTAGTATGGTGGCATGACAACAGATTGTTAACTCTGAACTGGATTATATCATAATTTAATTTCCAGTACAAGATGCGCGGATTATCTTGAAGGTTGGAAGCGGATTCGTTGGAGGTTGTGAGCGGCTGTGGGAATTGGGGTGGGGCGGGGAGCGTTGTCACGAAGATAAGAACTTCTAAGTATTCCGTGGTTCATTTTTGAATGTGTACGCAACCGACCCTGACTCGCCATCCATGGCTCGACAGTGTCTTTATCAGACGTCCTGTCTGATAATTGCTCGCTGAGACGGAATACTAAGAAGTTCTAATCTTCGCACAAATGCTCCCCGCCCCACCCCAATTCCCACAGCCGCACTCTTAGCTTTTGAATGCCCCTTCTAACATTCAAGACAACCTTGGGGCGAAAAGGCTCCGGGGACGATGAGTTTCCGTTCGGAGGGTGGGACAGCTTGCGGTGCATACAACGGCTTTTGTGCAACTCTTAATGGATTCTTTTACAATGCCGATTCTGCTGACAACTGTTTGAGCGCAATAGCTCATACGACTTCGACAATCCTGAAGCGAGTTTTGGCAGCGGAATCTAATAGGGCATTGTAAAAGGATCCGTTTAGAGTTGCTAAAAAGCCGTTGTGCACCGCAAGCTGTCCCACCCTCCGAATGGAAACGGCATAGAACCTCACCCATCAAAAAAAGGATGCCAAAAACTGACATCCTTTCATAAAGCCTAACTTATTTCTTTGTGATATATCCCTGCGCCTTTAAGAGTTCCGCACAGAGCACTGCTCCGCCTGCCGCACCGCGAACGGTATTATGAGAGAGTCCTACAAACTTCCAGTCATAGACCGTGTCCTCGCGAAGACGTCCTACGGAGACGCCCATTCCGTTCTCATAATCCACATCCAATGCGACCTGCGGTCTGTTGTCTTCCTCTAAGTACTGGATGAACTGCTTTGGCGCGCTTGGGAGCTCCAATTCCTGAGGCGCTCCTTTGAAGTTTACCAGTTTTTCGATCAACTGCTCTTTTGTCGGCTGTTTTTTGAATTTTACAAAGACTGCCGCCGTATGTCCGTTCAGTACCGGAACACGGATACACTGACAGGTGATGACCGGGCTGGCTGCCGGCTCGATCACGCCGTCTTTGATCTCGCCCCAGATACGAAGCGGCTCTCTCTCGGATTTTTCTTCCTCGCCGCCGATATATGGGATGATATTTCCCTCCATCTCCGGCCAATCCTTAAAGGTTTTTCCGGCTCCTGAGATCGCCTGATAGGTGGTTGCCACTACCTCATATGGCTCAAATTCTTTCCACGCTGTCAATACCGGAGCATAGGACTGAATGGAGCAGTTCGGTTTTACAGCTACAAAACCTCTGGTGGTGCCGAGACGTTTTTTCTGGAAGTCGATGACCTTCATGTGTTCCGGGTTGATCTCCGGCACTACCATCGGCACATCCGGGGTCCAGCGGTGAGCGCTGTTATTGGAGACCACCGGCGTCTCTGTCCTGGCGTATTCTTCCTCGATAGCCTTGATCTCTTCTTTTGTCATGTCCACTGCGGAAAATACAAAGTCTACCTCAGCAGCTACTTTTTCTACCTCGTTAACATTCATGACTACGATATTTTTCACTGCCTCCGGCATCGGAGTGTCCATCTTCCATCTGCCGCCCACTGCCTCTTCATAGGTCTTTCCGGCGCTTCTTGGGCTTGCCGCGATGGTTGTCACCTCAAACCATGGATGATTTTCCAAAAGAGAGATGAATCTCTGTCCCACCATTCCGGTTCCGCCTAAAATACCTACTTTTAACTTTTCACTCATTTCCTAATCTCCTTGTAAGTTCTTTTATTTTTCATTCTGCCGCTTCCATCCCATTGGACATTGGCGTCTTAGCATGATTTCAAAAAGCCTCTCTGTCCGTTTGCCGCGGACAGGTGTCTTTTCTCACATATTAGTACTATCTTATTCCATTTCCCTCAAAAAAACAATTCATATTTTGTCAGAAAAAGTGCATAAATTCTACTTTTTCTTATGCATTTCTACCAAAGACGACCTATTCACTCCTCTTTGATCTTATTTTGCGAACCAGTCCTTAGCGTGAAAATTCTCAAGATATTCCCGCTCCAGGGCAATGACCTGTTCCATAGCTTCTTTTCCCGGCGCTCCGATGGTCAGTCTCTTGTTCACGCAGGTCTCCATGGAGATCGCGTCATAGATATCCTCCTCAAACACCGGACTGATGGCTTTTAACTCCTCCAGACTCATATCGTCGATGGCGATATTTTTATCAATACAGTAAAGCACGATCTGTCCCACGATTCCATGGGCATCCCGGAACGGCACGCCGTGATTGACCAGATAGTCCGCCGCGTCCGTGGCGTTGGTGAATCCGTTTTTCGAGCTTCGCTCCATCACATCCTTGTTGAACTTCATCGTCGCCAGCATGCCGTTAAACAATGCGATACATCCCTTTGCCGTGTCCATGGCGTCAAAAGCGAACTCCTTATCCTCCTGCATATCCTTATTGTATGCCAGCGGGATTCCCTTCATGGTGGTGAGCAGGGACATTAACGCGCCGTACACACGTCCGGTCTTTCCTCTTACCAGCTCCGCGATATCCGGATTCTTCTTCTGCGGCATGATGCTGCTTCCCGTACTGTAAGCGTCGTCGATCTCCACGAACTGGTACTCGTTACTATTCCAGATGATGACCTCCTCGGAAAAACGGCTCAGATGCATCATGATCGTAGACAATGCCGACAAAAACTCGATCAGATAATCCCGGTCAGACACCCCGTCCATACTGTTCAAGGTCGGTCCGAAGAATCCCATCAGTTCCGCTGTATACTCCCGATCCAGCGGATAGGTGGTTCCAGCCAGAGCGCCGGATCCCAGAGGGCAGTAATTCATCCGTTTGAAAATATCATAGAGGCGCTGTCTGTCTCTTTTAAACATCTCAAAATACGCTCCCATATGGTGTGCCAGGGTGATGGGCTGCGCTTTCTGCAAATGGGTGAAGCCCGGCATAATGGTGGTTGTATTTTCTTCCATGATTTTTAACAGCGTATGCAAAAGCTCTTCCAACAGGGCATCGGTCTCCATCACTTCCTGTCTTGTGTAGAGACGCATATCCAGAGCCACCTGGTCGTTGCGGCTTCTTCCGGTATGTAATTTCTTTCCGGTATCTCCCAGACGGTCGATAAGGGTTGCCTCCACAAAGCTGTGGATGTCCTCATACTCTGTGGAGATCTCCAGCTTCCCGCTCTCCACCTCCTGACAGATCTCTTTCAGACAGTCCACGATCTCTTTCGTCTCCCCATCGGCCAAAATTCCCTGTTTTCCCAACATGGTGACATGGGCGATACTGCCCTCAATGTCCTGCTTATAAAATTTCTGGTCAAATGTAATGGACGCGTTGAAATTATAGACCAATTGGTCGGTCTCCTTGGTAAAGCGTCCTCCCCATAACTGTGCCATATCATTTCCTCTTTCTTTTATGTATTTTTTATTTTATTTCCTTTTCGTTCAAACTTATCCGTATTTACCGGATATCATGCTTCAACCCGCCGCTGCTTCTCCGCCTTCTGTCTCTCCCGCTCCCGCATGGAAAATACGCAGCCGCAGTAATCCTGCCGGTACATGCCGTACTCACCCGACAGCTCCACCGACCTCTTGTAACCGTTTTTTTTCTTAAAATCAGAAAGCAGATATTTTACTCCGTATTCCTGCTCCAGACTCAGCCCGATCTCATTGAGCTTTGCCGCATTCTTCATAGGGCTGATGGACAAGGTTGTGGTAAAATAGTCCATCTGCCGCTCCTTTGCATGTCTTGCCGCTTCCCGAAGCCGCAGCTCATAACAACGAAAGCAGCGTTCTCCCCCTTCCGGCGCCTCTTCCAGCCCCCGTGCCATCTGATAAAAGGACTCTTTATCATACGCCCCCTCCTCAAAAGAAATGGGGTGCTTTGCCGGAAAACGCCTGATAAATTCCTTCTGTTCCCTCACCCGCTTAAAATATTCCTCATCGGGATAGATATTGGGATTATAGTAAAATACCGTTATGGAAAAATATTCCGAGAGATATTCCAATACATAACTGCTGCATGGAGCGCAGCAGCTGTGCAAAAACAAGGTGGGAACCCTGCCGGATCCCACGATCTGTTCGATTGTCTGCTCCAATAATTTCTGATAATTCTGATTCATGATGTTTCCTTACATAAGACTGGAATGTATTTATTCTATCTTACTTTTATAAAAAAAGCAATTTTATTCTTCCCACTCAAAATGCTGGTAGTCCTTCAGACTGTTCCAGTCCCCTCCCCAGGAAAAGCCATATTCTTTAAATATCTGACAGCAGACATCGTCACCGGTTATTTTATAGGGAAATTCCTGCGCACGATCCGCATATTCCGCTCCGTTTTGAGGCTCCACTATCATCGCTCCATTTTCAGTACGGACACAGGGATTATATTTTGGATTGATGTCGATAGCAAGTCCCTGTCCGTGTTTCGACAGACGGTTTGTCCCGGCAATGACACGATAATTGAAAGCAGAGGTATTATTATCACTCATGGACAGCTCATCATCCGCATCATATTCATCGATCAACACCATCTTCTCAATCGGGTACTGCTGCTCGTAAAGCTCCCTCATAACATCTAAGACCTGCTCTGCAATGCACTGGTTCACGATCAGCTCCCCGATATGGGTCTGACCGTCAAATCCCATATGCAAAACCCGCAGATAACACAGATCGTCAAATGTGATCTGTTCATTGCTCTGATAGGACTTATCCTGAATCCTTGCTATGATATCTCCTGTCAGTTCTTCGCTGTAAAAACATTCCTGAGCTCTACCATCCTTTAAATCTGCCGTATCCAAAACGGTTCCCGCCGGAAGGGTACGGATCTTCGCAATGGTTGATACCACTTCCTCGTCTTTCTCACTCTCCTGAGAGAAGTCTTTCTGCCGGGATCTCTCCTTCGTGGATTCTTTTATAGATGAATGCTCCTGATTAGGGGATGTGCAGCCTGCTGCTGGAACGGTCATGAACAGGATACAAAAAATATATACGGCTATTTTTTTCATTAAAACAGGCACCTCTGTTTCTTTCATTTAAAATTAACTTATTATACTGCATTTCCTCTCATTTGTCATGGAAAACCAGGCTCACTTTACCGCCCTATCCCGTCACACTTCCCTTTCTTTTTCATACAATATCCTAGAACCTGATATAGGAGGATCGTTATGGAACCACTTTTGGAAATCAGCCACGTCAACTACTCGTATCATTCCATGCAGGGAGAGACCCCTGCTCTTACCAATATTAATTTTACCGTATATCCAGGTGATTTTATTGCAATCGTAGGTCCCAGCGGATGCGGCAAATCAACCCTTCTTTCCCTGATAGCCGGTCTCCTGGAGCCGGAACATGGCAAGATCCTGCTGAATGGAAAAAAGGTGCGTGAGCAGTCTCAGAATCCCATTGGATATATGCTGCAAAAGGATCATCTGTTAGAGTGGCGCACCATCTGGAAAAATATCCTCTTAGGTCTGGAGATCCAGCATAAGATCAACTCAGATTCCATTGCCTACGCCAATTTTCTTCTGGAAAATTATGGACTCATAGATTTTAAAAACAAACGTCCCAGCGAATTGTCCGGAGGGATGAGACAGCGGGCTGCTTTAATACGCACGCTGGTCTTACAACCGGCGCTCCTTCTGTTAGATGAACCTTTCTCCGCGCTGGACTACCAGACCCGGCTGAAGGTCGCCAATGACATTGGACTGATCATAAAAAGTGAGGCAAAGACTGCCATTTTAGTTACCCATGATCTGTCCGAGGCGGTGAGCCTTGCTAACCGTGTGATCGTCTTAAGCAAACGTCCTGCCCAGCTTCAGGCACTTGTTCCTCTGGAATTTGAGGACAATCTGACTCCTTTTGAACGACGCGCTACTCCACAGTTCAAAGACTATTTCAACATTATCTGGAGGGAGTTAAACTATGACGAGTGAACTGTCCATTGCCCAACGGCAATATATCCATTCTCAGAAAAAACATAAACGTACTGTCAGAATTGGAAGATGCAGTATCTGCATTCTTTTTTTATTCCTATGGGAAATTACCGCATATCTTGGAATCATTGACTCTTTTGTATTCAGCAGTCCTTCCAAGATCATAACCTGCTTTTTTAATATGGTCGAAGACGGCTCTATCTTCCTGCACACCGGCGTTACTCTGTTCGAGACCTTTGTCAGTTTTGCCTTTGTACTGTTCTTTTCTCTGTTTTTTGCAATCCTGCTCTGGTTCAGCCGGAAACTGTCAGAGACCTTAGAGCCTTACCTTGTGATACTCAACAGTCTCCCAAAATCCGCTTTAGCTCCGCTGCTGATTGTCTGGCTCGGAGCAAACTATAAAACCATTATCCTAACCGGTATGTCCGTCGCGATCTTCGGTTCCATCCTAAGTCTCCATCAGGGTTTCGAGGATGTGGATCCCGACAAGATCAAGCTGATCCGGACCCTGGGCGGCAGCAGGCGTCATATCCTTACCAAGGTTCTGCTTCCGGCAAACGTCCCAAGACTCTTAAGTCTGGCAAAGGTCAACATCGGTCTCTGCCTGGTGGGCGTCATCATCGGCGAATTTATCTCGTCGAAATGCGGTCTCGGATACCTGATCATCTACGCATCCCAGGTCTTCAAGATGGATTGGATGTTACTGTCCATTGTCATCCTCTGTGTCATTTCCATGGGACTGTACGGACTGATCGGTTTTGCGGAAAAATGGTATCAAAAAAGGATGGGATAAACCCATCCTTTACATAGTAATTATTATTTTATAATGGACTTTCAAATGTAATCGTAGAAATGAAATCTTCTACTTCCTGCTGGGAAGCATCTGTATAAGTGAAGATAAACTCGATCATGTAATTTCCAACCTGATGTAAGCAGTACTTCTGTGTGAATCCGGATGCTGTAGCTGTTAAGGAGGAGAAGTCCGTACCACCGATATTCTGTGTGGATGTCTCACCAACTTCATAACCCATGCTGGTCATAGATTCCAGATTATTTGCAAGCGCCTTCAAATACTGTTCTTCATCTAAGGAAATTGCCTGGGATTTATCCATATCCTCATAGATGACAGATACGTTGGAACTGTTATCGGAAAACAGGAGAATTGTATCGTACATCGCTCCCTGCATTGCCTCTTCCATATCCTCTGCGGAATAAGTACCTTCCTCTGCGATAAAATCCGTTCCAAGGCTTAAGGTCTGTGCGATCTGCTCATCTGTGCAGGCAATCATGTTCGAAGCAACCGGGAATGAGATTCCAAAGCTCTCATTTGTGTAGACGCCATCTGCAATGGTTCCCCTTTTCGCTTCAATTTTCTTCTCTTCTTCTTTTTCTTCTTCCTTTTCTTCCTCTTCGTCCGCATCGGCTTCTTTGTCGTCGACTGCCTCTGTCTTTTCTTTGGAAGAATCTGTTTTCTCATCTGATCCGCATCCTACTACCTGCATACATGCGAAAGACAAAACTAAAAACATTGCCAAAAAATTCTTTTTCATTATGTTCTCTCCTTTTTTATTTTAGATAGTATTATATTAGCACAATTTCCTCTCATTTTCCACCTTAAAATGTCATTTTTCGTACCTTTATCTCCTCTTCCCACCACAAAAGCCCGGTATCCTCGATACATAGAGATAATACCCCTTCCTCCAGAGAATATTGACGAAAGATCCCCTTCCGGTTACAGTGGATCTTCCCTTCCTCTTCTATAAAAAACTCCACCTCCCGAAGAGGGATCCTAAGTCCCTCCCCCACCATCTTCACATAGCTTTCCTTCAGCGTCCACAGCCGCAGAAAATCTGTCATCCTGTCCCCGGAATGTCCCAGCCATTCCAGCTCCTTTTTGGTACAACTCTTCTGTACTGCTCTTTCTGCAATCCTGCGGGGACTTTCTACGTCGATTCCCACTGGAGAATCGGCACAGACCAGGGCTGCCAGATATTGACCGTGGCTGATATTAAAGTGGATTCCTTCTATATAAGAAAAGGGCTTTCCATATTCTCCCCTTCCCACTTCCTCCTCCCGGTAGGGAAGCCCGAAGCTGTCCAAAAATCCGTATTCCAGTAATTTTTTCACATAGGCTCCCGGAGTTTCTTCTTTTTTTCTGGTACAGTAATAGACATTGCAGATCATGAAGTTTTCTTCCTCTCACATTTTTTCCTGACTTTTTTAAAAAAACCATTGCTTTTTTTTGCTTTTTTATATATAATACTAAAGCATGATTTTTGTGCGTGCTGGGATAGCTCAGTTGGTAGAGCACTTCACTCGTAATGAAGGGGTCGTGGGTTCGAGTCCCATTCTCAGCTTTCTGAAACCCTTGATTTTACTGGCTTCGCGGCTTCGTGATTTCGTTAGGGTATCAACTAGGGTATCAGACATATGTTCGGTGTCTGGTACTTTTATTTTGCCATCAATTCCGGTATCTCACTTAATATTGCTAATTTTTTTGTATCATTCTTCCTATTTCGATGATAATGCTGTTCTGTACAAAGAATATCAGCATGTCCCATTTGTCCTAAAATCAAATTTTTATCAATATGATTATCCAGAAGTATACTCCCATATGTTTTGCGTATTTTGTGTGGGGATTTTTTATATATACCAAGTTTCTCACACAAATAATCCAATCTTCGCCTTACCTGTTTTGTCGTAATCCGATTATCTGATTTAACAAAAATATATTCTCCGAATGGGTTTAATCTTCTTAGTTCTTTTATTATCCACATATAATCCCTTGGAATTATAGCAGTTCTTATGCCGGCTTCTGATTTTGGGTACTCTTTAATTGTGTATATTGATTTCCCTTTTTTATCTTTATAACAGCTCTCTGTTCTTCGTATGTTTATACCGATACTATCGACATCTGACCATCTAAACGCAACCAATTCTCCAACTCTCACTCCTGTAACAAACATCATCAAAATCCCTAAGTTAATGATGTCTGAATTTTGTTGAAGATAATTAACCATAACATCAAACTCAACTTCTGACACACTCTTTGGAAAAGTCCTTTGATGGTTTTAAGATTATTAAATACATCCCACTTTGTGAATAATGGTTTTATGTCATATTCTGTTTTTACTCCATCCGTAAATAACACAGATAAAATAAAATTATCTTTCGGCTCTACGCTTTGCACTCTATAAAACATTGCAACACCTCCAACGGCAAACAGTCGGTGGCAAGCCCGGCTATATTTTACGCTGTTTTCTTTTCAAGTTCTTCAACTCGTTTTGATAATCCATCAACCATTTTTAACAATAACGCCGTGTTATCATTCTCAAGCTTTGTAATCCGGTAATACTGGTTAAGTTCCTCCATGTTTTTCCGCACCTGCTCAATCTGTTTTTCAAGAGTCTTTCTAGTATCATCCACGTACTTCAAAATCAAATTCTCACTCTCAGTAATCCTTTTGTCAACTACATCTTCTACGATCGTTTTAATCGCTTGTAAGTCTTTTTCTTCCAACATATTTTTCTCCTTTCTCCGCTTGCTCGGTTATTGCCTTTTGACAATATTATTATACACTTTTTTTAATGTATTATCAATAAGTTTTTACATTGTTTTTTGTGTATTTTCAAAAGTAATGTAATATACTTCATTTTTAATGCATCAATTATAATATTACATTATTTTTCGTCAACATATTTGATAATATTTCCCGGTTGCATATCAAGCATTTTACAAATGTTGTCTAATGCCTTTGTGCCAACCATTCTATTTTCTCTTAAATACTGAATTGCATTTTCTCCTAAAAGTTTTTCTTTTCTCAATCTAGTAGTCGTATAGCCTGCTTCTTTTAATGATTCAAGGACATTTATTTTATATATCAGCATTTCAGCACCTCACTTTCATATTCTTATGATACATTATTTTTTGTGTTTTGTAAAGATACATTATTTTTTGTGTAATATGCGTAGTTTTATTTGCAATATATACATTAGATTTTGTGTATTCTCTCTGTTGAAATTACACCGTTTTTAATGTATTATAATTACATCAAAGGAAAACAAACCAAACACGAAAGGCGGAGGTAGAAATTATGTGGAGAATATCTTTTTTAAACTTAGATAATGATGAACTTGGTCAGAAAGGCGGTTTTGCAAGTGATAAGCAAGCTGACGATTGGGCGATGGAGCAGGAAAAAGAGGGAAAAATTATTGCGTTAAAACTCTTGGTCTGGAGTGAAATGCTTCAAAGCTTCCGCCCCGTTTACGAATATGCAAACTGAAACCGAAACGCCCTTCGAGGCGTCAGCTGGAGATGGTCTCCCGGCTTTGATGATGGCAGGCTACAATACAAAGAAAGGTTAAAGGTGAGAATATGACAAATACAGTTAAATTACAAGGCATTTACGGAGCACAGAAGGGAACGCCTGTGTCAAATAAAACTACAGGTATGTGACATTTTGCAAAATTGTCACATCTGCTTTAAAGTGACTCAAAACCTTGTAAAATCAGTGTTTTAAGAATTTTAATTACAGTTTCCAGTCGTATTTGTGCCCCCTGTTAGATACCGGGGGCAAAGCAGTCGTGGCTAAAGCCACTCCTGCAAGGCTAGGACAGACAGCCACCTTATACTTCGTACGGTGTCTGCCTGTCTTGCCTTTTATTGATAATATCTATTATAAAATAAGAATGGCTTAAACTAATAACTACAAAATTTATAAAGATATTTCGTTTTTTGCCCTTTTAATTAAAGACTTACGAATTTTCAATATATATTTAATATGTCTGTTTTTTGTTAAAGATGTTGATATAATTGCTACAGAAAAAGATGTACACAGTATAAAAGAACTTAAACATATCAATAATGATAGTTCAATAATACCCCAATATGCTTGCATCATGGCTTTTGAATTTTCAGTAACTAATTCTGGAACTTCTATAAATAGCACTTGCACAAAAATAAAAATCCACAAAGAAGAAAATTGTTTTGACATGTCAGCAATAAAACGTGGCAATGTATAATAATCAAACGCTCGTAATTCTTGGATTATTTCTTTGTTATTGTCTTTTTTGATAATTTCCATTATCTCTTTATCTTTTTTATGAATGTCCGAAAAAAAGAATACAAAAGTGGATATAAATACATCAACAAAATAAAAAGACTTGCTTAAGTATTATTTCCGCAACAATCTTTTAACAAATTCTTTTCTGATAAGATATATCAAGCAAGTTCATTTTAATTTTTATGCTGTTTTACAACAATAGAAAAGCACACCTGTTTTCAATATCGGATATGCCTATCTACAATTCCATATTAATTTTACTACAAGCCAACTGTCTATAAGTCTTTATTTTTCAATATTTCTTCAACAATCCTTATGACAGCCTACATTTTACTGGCTTTTTTTGCATTTTGTAATTGGGTCCGAGTCCCATTCTCAGCTTTATAAAAGCTATCACACCTTTCTCCTTTTGTCATATTCTAAAAGAAAAAGGAGAATTTTTTATGCCTGAAAATTTTGATCAATTCTCTCAGGATGTCTGGCGCAGACCAGGCTGCCCTCCATGCCCTCCATGTGACCGCAGAGACGACAGAAGAGACCGCAGGGATGACCGCTGGGACCGCAGAGACGACAGAAGAGACCGCAGGGATGACCGCTGGGATCGCCGGGACGACAGAAGAGACCGTTATTGATATATGACAGAGGGGCTGTAATATGCAGCCTCTCTTTTTTCTATGCATTTTCTGTTTTTTCTCCCCCAAAACATATTGACATTTTATATAAAATCTTTATAATTATTTTCAGTTTTGTTTATTATTATTAAACATGCAATTTACTATTGCTTTTATTTTTTGTGAGGTAAGATATGGATATCGGACACCGCATGAAAGAACTCCGTGTTCACTACGGTCTGACCCAGCAGGAACTGGCAGACCGTTCCGAGCTTTCCAAGGGGTTTATTTCACAGTTGGAACGCAATCTGACTTCCCCATCCATCGGAACTCTTCTGGACATTATCCAATGTCTGGGAACGACTCCGGCAGAATTTTTTGCAGATGAGGAACCGGAACAGATTGTATTTAAAGAAGAAGATTATTTTACAAAAATAGATGAGGAGGACCATTCCAGGATCGAATGGATCGTCCCCAATGCCCAGAAAAACAGTATGGAACCCCTGCGCGTCACCCTCTCCCCCGGCGGACGCTCCATGGAATTAAAGCCCAGCGAAGCAGAGGAGTTCGGCTATGTCCTAAAAGGCGCTATCCGCATCATCCGGGGAACCAGAAGTTATCTGGTAAAGGCAGGGGAATCCTTTTATCTGAAGGGATTAAAACGCCATCATATCGAAGCCCACGGCTCCAGAGACGCTGTATTTATCTGGGTCTCTACCCCACCGAATTTTTAGGAGGTCTGTATCGCATGAAACAGGATTTTATCACCCTTGAACATATTTCCAAGTCTTTTGACGGTCAGACGGTCTTAGACGATCTGAACCTGAATATCAAAGAAAACGAATTTATGACCCTGCTGGGTCCTTCCGGCTGCGGCAAGACCACGACCCTGCGCCTCATAGGAGGATTCGAGGCGCCGGATACCGGAAAGATCTATTTTGACGGCGCCGATATCACGGATCTTGCCCCAAACCAGCGGAAACTGAACACGGTCTTTCAAAAATATGCCCTCTTTCCCCACATGTCCATTGCGGAAAACATTGCCTTTGGACTGAAAATCAGCAAAAAGAGCAAGGCATATATCGACGATAAGATTAAATACGCCTTAAAACTGGTGAACCTGGACGGATTTGAGCACCGCTCCGTGGATTCCTTAAGCGGCGGCCAGCAGCAGAGGATCGCCATTGCAAGAGCCATTGTCAACGAGCCGAGGGTTCTTCTCTTAGACGAGCCGCTGGGAGCCTTGGATCTAAAACTGCGTCAGGATATGCAGTATGAGCTGATCCGGCTGAAAAACGAACTCGGCATTACCTTTCTCTACGTCACCCACGACCAGGAGGAGGCGCTTACCATGTCCGATTCCATCGTGGTCATGAACCAGGGTTATATCCAGCAGATCGGCACTCCGGAGGATATCTACAATGAACCGGTCAACGCCTTTGTGGCGGATTTTATCGGAGACAGCAACATTTTAGACGGCGTTATGCTGGAGGATCGTCTGGTTCGGATACTGGACACCAATTTTCCCTGTGTGGACGAGGGATTTGGAACCAACCGCCCGGTGGACGTGGTGATCCGTCCTGAAGATGTGGAGCTGGTGGAGCCTTCCGAGGGAATCCTGCAAGGAAGAGTCACCTCCATGATCTTCAAAGGGGTTCACTATGAGATCGAGGTGAACGCCAACGGATATGAATGGCTGGTACACACGACCAAAATGCACGAGGTGGGCTCCCAGGTGGGCATCCGTGTCATTCCCTTCAACATCCAGATCATGAACAAACCGGAATCCAGCGACGAGGAGGCGGCAGAAATCGATGCGTAAACTAGGAAAACAGCTTTTAGCCGGACCTTACATTGTCTGGATCATCGGATTTATCGTCCTCCCGGTCTTTGCCATCCTCTATTATGCGCTGACAGATTCCGCCGGAGGCTTCACCTTATCGAATATTACAGCCATTGCGGAGCCGGTTCATTTTAAATCGCTGCTGCTCGCCCTGAAGCTGGGACTCATCTGTACAGCGATCTGCCTGGTGCTCTCCTATCCCCTTGCCATGATCTTAAACAACATGCAGATCAAAGAGCACAGCTTTGTGGTTTTCATCTTCGTCCTTCCGATGTGGATGAATTTTATGCTGCGCATTCTCGCCTGGCAGATGCTTCTATCCAACAACGGGATCATCAACAGCTTTTTGCAGCAGCTCGGTTTTTCGGGGATCAACCTGATGAATACCCAGACCGCCGTGGTCTTTGGCATGGTCTACGACTACCTGCCCTTTATGATCCTGCCCATTTATAATTCCTTAGTCCGTATCCGAAAGGATGTCATCGAGGCGGCAAAGGATCTGGGCGCAGATAATCTCACGGTATTTTTTAAGATCATCTTCCCCCTCACCATGTCGGGGGTATTCAGCGGCGTGATCATGGTCTTTGTCCCGGCGCTGACCTCCTTTGTCATCTCCGACTTGCTTGGAGGCGGCAAGGTATTGCTGATCGGAAACGTCATCGAACAGTCCTTCATGCAGGGCATGGACTGGCACTTAGGCTCCGGTCTCTCCATTGTGCTGATGATCTTTGTCATCGCCTCCATGGCGTTTATGAATACTCAGAATAAAGACGGGGAAGGAGGAACTGCCGTATGGTAAAAAAGAGTGTCGAAAAGTTATATCTTATTATAATTTTTCTCTTCCTCTATCTTCCAATTGGGGTTTTGATCGTTCTATCCTTTAATAACTCCAAATCCAGAGTGCAGTGGGGCGGCTTCACCCTCCACTGGTATCAGGAGCTGTTTAAGAGCCGTGTGATCATGGAAGCCTTTTATACCACGATCTTTATCACCCTGACAGCCTCCATCGCAGCCACGATCCTTGGAACCATGGCTGCCATCGGAATCCACGGAATGAAGCGGAAACAAAAAGCCATCATGCTGGGAGCGACGAACATCCCCCTCTTGAATGCGGACATTGTCACAGGAATCTCGCTGATGCTGCTTTTAATTAAGTTCACAAGACTTGGAGTAACCACGGTGCTGATTGCACACATTACATTTAACATCCCCTATGTGATCTTAAATGTACTGCCGAAGCTAAATTCCCTAAGCCCCAACCTCTACGAGGCGGCGCTGGATCTGGGAGCCTCCCGTTCCTACGCTTTCCGAAAGATCATCTGGCCGGAGATCAAGGGCGGGGTGTTCAGCGGACTGTTGATGTCCATTACCATGTCCCTGGATGATTTTTCCATCACCTATTTTACCAAGGGACCGGGAACCAACACCCTCTCCACCATGATCTATACGGAACTGAAAAAGGGGATCAAGCCGGAGATGTACGCTCTGTCCACGATTCTGTTTCTCATCGCATTGCTGCTCTTACTTGCCATGAACTACCGTTCATCCAAAAAGAGTCCTGCAATGACATACAACCCATAAGGAGATCTATCATGAAAAAGAAATTTTTACTGCTTGCAGCCTGCCTGGGCGTTCTCTTCTCATTGACCGCCTGCGGCTCCACCGATTCCGGGGACACCCTCACCGTCCTGAACTATGGAAAATATTTAGAACCGGAGCTTCTGGATCAGTTCGAGGAGGAGACCGGTATCCGTGTCAATTACGAGGAATATGTCAACCCGGAAGAAATGTATACCAAGTATAAATCCGGCGCCATCGACTACGATGTGATCTGTACCTCCGATTACATGGTGGAACGCCTGATTAATGAGGGTGAGGCAAAGGAAATCAATTTTGAGAACGTCCCTCTTTCCGAAAATCTGGACAAATCTTATTTTGAATTTTCCAGAGCCTTCGACCCGGATAATAAATATTCCATGCCTTACTTCTTTGGCACCGTGGGCATCCTCTACAACAAGACCAAGGTGGATCCCTCGGAAGTGGAGAGCTGGAATGTTCTCTGGGACAGCAAATACAAGGATCAGATCATTATGGAAAACAGTGTCCGGGATACCTTCTTAGTTCCATTGAAGCTCCTGGGCTATTCTTCCAATTCCGTAGATGAAAAAGAATTGAATCAGGCTCTGGATATGCTGGTGGAACAGAAGCCTCTGGTCTATTCCTATCTTGTGGACGAGAGCGCGGATGAGATGGTAGCAGGCAATGCCGCTCTGGCGCTGGTCTACTCCGGAGAGGCAGCCTACGCCCAGTCCTTAAGCGAAGATCTGGAATATTCCGTGCCAAAGGAGGGTTCCAATATGTGGATCGACTCCTGGCTGATTCCTAAGACCTGCAAAAATCAGGAAAATGCGGAAAAATTCCTGGATTTCCTCTGCCGGGAGGACGTGGCGATGACGAACTTTGAATACGTCTACTATGCTACGCCAAATACGGCGGTAAAGGAAAAATTAAGTGAAGATTTACAAAATGACAAGACCATCTTCCCGGATAAGGAGACCCTGGACAACTGCGAGATCTTCCGCTGTCTCGACGACGATTCCATCGCTCTTTACAACAAGCTCTGGAAGGAATTGAAATCCAAATAATTTCTTCTTGCTTTTTTTGATAAACCATGTTACATTAAAATCCACATGAACGCTCATGTGGATTTTTTTATCTTTTGCACCGTCGTGCATTTTCCCATTTTTTATTTCATATCCCGCCTGTATTCAGGAGGTTTTTATGACATTTGAAAATTTTAAGAAAATGATTTTAGACTCGCTTCATGCCTATTACGGCGAAGATTACACCCTGACCATCCGTTCCATTCCGAAGAATAATCAGGTTCTTTTAGATGGACTGACGATCCAGGAGAAGGGCTGCAATATCTCTCCCACCATCTACTTAAACCCCTACTATGCAAAATTTCAAAGGGGCGCCTCCCTCTTTTCCATTGTGGAGGAGATCAAGAATCTCTATGCCGTCAACCGTCCCACCGAAAGTGTGGATGTTCGCTTTTTTACAGATTTTGACCATGTAAAAGACCGTATCTGTATGAAATTAGTCCACTATGAAAAAAACAGGGAACTCTTAAAAAAAGTTCCCCACATTCGTTTTCTCGATCTCGCCGTGGTGTTCTATTATCTCTTCTCACTGATTCCCGGTGAAAACGCCACCATCCAGATCTATACCGATCATATGAAGCACTGGAAGGTAACCCCCGAAGATCTGTTTTCTCTTGCAAAAGAAAACTCTCCAAGACTGCTCCCCTACTATCTGGACGATATCTTTTCCATTCTGACGGACTTTGGCGATCTGCTGGAATACAGCGCCTCACACACCCAGCCCCTCTTCGTTCTCACCAATTCCGAAAAACTCTTCGGCGCCTCCGTCATCCTCTATCCCGAACTGCTCTCCTCCATCGCCCAGCGCATGGAACGGGATTTCATCCTCTTTCCCAGCAGCATTCACGAGGTTCTCCTGCTTCCTGCCACGGAGGAGGAAGATCTGCCCGACTACCATTCCGTCATAGAAGAGATCAACCGGACGCACTTAACACCGGAGGAGATCCTCTCAGACCACGCCTACTTCTACAGCCGCAAGACCGGGCTTATAACCTAGAATAGAGCTCCTGATATTCCGCCGCCGATACGTTCCAGGAATAGTCGCTCTCCATGGCGCGGTAGGCGATCCCGTTCCACTGATCCCTGTGATTTTCATAGGTATCTTTAGCGTATCGGATCATATGCAGCATCTCATGAGCATTATAATTTGCAAAGGAAAAGCCGTTTCCGGTCTGCTCGTATTCATTATAAGGACAGACCGTATCCCGAAGCCCTCCGGTCTCCCGGACCATCGGCACGGTTCCATATCTCATGCTCATAAGCTGGCTGAGTCCGCAGGGTTCGAACTGGGAAGGCATCAAAAAGGCGTCCGCCCCGGCATAGATCTGGTGCGCCAGATCCTCGGAATAATAAATCCTTGCGGACATTTTATTCTCATATTTCCAGGAAAAATGACGGAACATATTTTCATACTGTTCTTCTCCCGTTCCAAGCACTGCGATCTGGATCCGGTCCTGACCCAGCAGCTCATCCATGACATAGGCGATCAGATCCATTCCCTTCTGGGATGTCAGTCTGGAAACGATCCCCACCAAAAAGGTCTCCGGCTCTTTTGGCAGCTCCATCCATTCCTGAAGGCACGCCTTGTTTACAGGCTTTCCTCTTAAAAAACTCATCTTATCAAACTTTTCTCGGATCCTTCCGTCCGTTGCCGGGTCATATTCTCCATAGTCCAGCCCGTTCACGATCCCAAACAGATCGTCTCCTCTTTCCCGGAGCAATCCGTCCAGTCCTTCCCCACCCTGGGGCGTTGTGATCTCCTGGGCATAGCTTCGACTCACCGTAGTCACAAGATCCGAATAGACGATACCGCCCTTTAAGTAATTGGATTCCCCGTAAGATTCCAGCTTATCCGGGGTAAACAGACTCCTCGGAAGTCCCGCGGCGTCCATAACGCTCTCGATCTTCCACCTTCCCTGGAATTTCAGGTTATGAATGGTAAAAATCGTTTTCATATTCTGATAAAATCCGTCATTCTGATAGAAATTTTTTAAAAACACAGGCACCAGCCCGGTCTGCCAATCGTGACAATGCAGAATGTCCGCCTGAAAATCCAGCTTCTTCATTACTTCCAGCACCGCTTTGGAGAAAAATGCGAATTTTTCCACATCCTCGTAAATATTGTTATAGGGTTTGTCTCCCCCAAAATAGAATTCGTTGTCGATAAAATAGTAAGTGATCCCGTCATAGGAGGCGGACAGGATTCCCGCATACTGCTCTCTCCACCCCAATTTTACATAAATGCTGTCTATATAGGTCAACATCTGTTTAAAATGCTCTTCCATGCAGGCATATTTCGGCAGGATCACGCGCACGTCGTACTGTTGCTTATCGAAATATTTCGGCAGGGAACCCGTCACATCGGCAAGCCCTCCTGTCTTGATAAAGGGCACTGCTTCGGACGTCACAAACAATACTTTTTTCATAAAAAAATACCTCCAAGTCCAATATAAGATATTATATCGTACTTAGAAGTATTTTGAAAGCTGTAGTTCTCATGAAAAATTGTCCTAGTAATTATTTCTGTACTCCAATCTGATCTTATCTGCGATTAATGCGATGAATTCTGAGTTCGTCGGTTTTCCCTTTCCGTTGTTGATGGTGTATCCAAAGAGCGCGTCGATGGTATCCATCTTTCCACGGCTCCATGCCACCTCGATAGCATGACGGATGGCTCTCTCCACCCTGCTCGGCGTAGTCTGGAACTTCTTCGCAATGGTAGGATAGAGGATCTTCGTGATAGAATTGAGCATATCCATATCGTTTACCGACATAATAATGGCTTCTCTTAGATACTGATAGCCCTTGATATGAGCCGGAACTCCGATCTCATGGATGATCGCCGTCACATCACTCTCCAGATTTCTCTCCTTTAATTCCTCTCTTTTCTCATAAGGATTTACCCTGCGCACCTCTGTGGCGCGGATGGAATTTCGGTTCTTCACATCCTTGATCCTGCTGATGATCATGTCGTTGTCAAATGGCTTCATAATATAGTAATCCGCCCCTAACCGAAAAGCGTCCTCCGTAATTTTTTCCTGTCCGATCGCACTGATCATGATAAAAGCCGGATGTTTTTTGATCGTTGAATCTCTGTTGACTTTTTCCATAACTCCAAGACCGTCCATTTTCGGCATGACAATATCCAGCAAAACGACATCCGGTTCTGCGGTTTTTATCAATTCATACGCTTCTACTCCATCTTTTGCAGTTCCGATCACCTGTAATTCTTCATCACTTTGTACTATGTCGCCTAAAAGGCGTACCATTCTTTCGTTATCATCTGCAATCGCAATATTCAGCTTATCCATGCCGCCGTCCCTCCTGACATTTTTTTAACATATGAGGTATTATAGCGTTTCATTTTTCTCATTTCAATAAAAATCGTCCGATTCAAATCGACTTTGACGGAATTTTAGCGCGGTCTAAGCACCATCCTGTCGAAGGACGCGGGTATCATGGATTTTTAAAATTAACTTTGTCGAAGCCTGCTGCAAGTCCCTTTTTTCTCTCTAGCCTGGTTTTATGCCATGATTCTTTTTGCCATTTTATTTAACCAGACTTCACGCTTAAATTCTTCCACCACCTGAGCGTCCGCCATCTGAATGATCTGGTTTTCCGGCATGGTATCCTCCAGCGTCACCCCATACAGTTTGTTCAACAGCAGCCATTGTCTTAAATCCGGCTGTGCCTCCCCGGACTCCCATAATGCAATCTCCTCCGGGCTGACTCCTATAAGGTGCGCTAACTTTTCTGCAGAATATCCTGCGTGTTCTCTGGCTTTTTTCAGTGTTGCTCCTAATTTTTTATCTTTCATATGATCACCTTACTCTTTCTTTTCCATGACGCTCATATAGGCGGGACGAATGATGCGGTCTGTGCCGATGAGTTCTTCCATCCGATGTGCGCTCCAGCCCACGATTCTTGCCACGGCAAAAATCGCCGTATACAATTCCTGTGGGATCCCCAGCATGTCATATACAAAGCCGCTGTAAAAATCCACATTCGGGCTGACTCCTTTATAAATATGTCTCTTCTCTGCAATGAGCTCCGGCGCCAGTTCCTCAATGGTGTTATAGAGCAGCATATCCTCCTCCCGGTGTTTTACTACGGCGAGCTTTTCCACGTATTTCTTAAATATCCTTTCTCTTGGATCGGACAGGGAATAGACTGCATGACCCATTCCATAGATCAACCCTTTTCCGTCAAATGCCTCGCCGTCTAGGATTTTTGACAGATATGCCGCAACCTCCTCTTTGTCATGAATATCTTCAATATGCTCCCGGATATCCTGCATCATTTCCATTACCTTAATATTTGCCCCGCCATGCTTAGGTCCTTTCAGGGAGGACATCGCCGCCGCAATGGTGGAATAGGTATCGGAGCCGGAGGAGGTGACTACCCTTGTGGTGAAGGTGGAATTATTACCGCCTCCGTGCTCCATATGCAGAATCAGGGCTGTGTCCAGTACTTTTGCCTCCACCCAGGTATAATTCTGATCCGGTCGAAGCATCATCAAAAGATTTTCCGCCGTGGAGAGCTGCGGGTCGGGACGATGGATGTACATACTCGCATCGTTTGCATAGTGATTATATGCGTGATACCCATATGCAGCCAAAAGAGGAAACAGGCTGATGAGCTGGATACACTGACGCAGACAGTTACTCACATCCACTGTTTTTACAGATTCATCATAGGACGCCAGGGTTAAGATACTTCTGGTCATGGTATTCATGATATCCTCGCTGGGCGCCTTCATAATGACGTCTCTGGTAAAGTTGGTGGGAAGGGTCCTGCTGTTGGCAATCACTTCACGGAAATCCTGTAACTCCTTTGCATCCGGGAGCTGTCCCATCAGCAACAGGTAGGCGATCTTTTCGAAGCCGAACTCCCGCTCACCCAGATTTTTAATCAGATTCTCTACGTTATATCCCCGATACCACAATTCTCCGTCACATGGCACCTTTTTTCCATCCTCTTCCTTAAATGCCACGATCTTGGAGATATTTGTGAGTCCTGTTAAGACTCCTTTGCCATTCTCATCCCTGAGACCCAGGTTGACCCCATACTCTTTGTAGAGCTTTGGAGAAATACTGTCGTTTTTTCCACAGAGAACCGCCTGCTCTTTTGCATATTCATAAATGTCTTTTTCCATTTGGTCCGCCTCCATTTCCCATTTTTGTTAGCACTTTATTTTATCGAGTGCTAACTCCGGTGTAAAAAAATATTCCTGTGTGTCTGGAATTACAAGGAATGTTTAATTTTTAAATGTTTAATTTTAAACTATTATAACATAAAAAAAGAAATTGTCAATAGGGTTTAAAATCAGGGTGCCAAAACAGGCACCCTGAACTGTTTTGCTGTTACAGATCAGACCCTTAGAGCTTTTTCCATATTTTTCTCCATCTTGAACGCCACCCTCGCCAGGGTCTGCTTTTCTTCTTCCGTAACTCCTTCAAAAATAATCTTGTGCAATTCCACCCAGATTCCCCGAATCTCCTGTACCAGCTTATCTGCATCTTCGGTCAGGACAAAATGCACGCATCTTCGGTCCTTTTCATCGGGAATAAATACCAGAAGATTCATCTTCTGCATGTGGTCAACCGATTGGGAAATATGCCCTTTTGTGAGTTTTGTAACGGCATGAATATCCTTAGATGTATTCTTGTCCCCGCATTTTGAGAGATAATGCAGTACTTCGATATCGACTTTTCTCAGACCATATTTTTCCCGGATCTTACAAATCCTGTTCTCCACCAACTGCTTATACTGTCCGCCATGCAGCAGAATCTCTATCTGATTTTCCATTTTGCACCTCTGTTTGTTTTTCGATGAACACTGTATTACCGATCTTTAATTGTTCATTTTTAAACAAATATAGCACTGAATCTACAATTTTTCAACTGCTTCCTTCGTGTAACATCCGCACAAATTTTGCTCCTGTCGCCTTTTTTCTTTATTTTTTCCTGGAAGTCTGTTTTTTGGTCACAGATTTATGCGGTCTTGTGACAGCAAGTACGATAACCCCCGCACACAGGATATTCTGTACCCAGAATATGCGTCCCGAAAAATCCATATATGGATTATACCAATCCAGCACGCCTGCGATCATGCAAATAAAACTGCATATTACACAAATATGTAACAGAAATCCTCTGAATTTATCCATCATAACGCCTCCGTAATGAATATTCCATCCGGCACCTCATGCTCCGGTTTATAGGGATGATTCGCCGTCCTCTCCAAAAAAGTCATAAAGGAACAATGACCTCCATCCAGATTATATGCCGCTTTACACCCAAGCTCCTCAAATACCTTCGCCATTTCATCGAGGAACATTCCCCGCGTGCTCTCCTGTCTGCCATCCACCAATAACAGGCAGTAATGCCCCGGTTCATAATATCCGATTGCCGTCCTTGGATGGGACTGGCGGATATAGCTCCAGGTGTTGAACGATTCCTTTGCCCTTCCATTCCCGTCTAAGAGGCTCGGTCCGAATATCCAGCTCTGATATGCCCCTCTGTTTATAAGATGCTGCAAATCAATCTGATCCGGCTCATAGATGTCCATCGTGCCGTCCCAGTTCAGCACACAGGTTTCCGCATCGGTCTGCTGATTCCTGTAGATTACGCCGTTTCTGATAATCGTTCCGTTATCCTTGTTACGATTATTGCTGTAAGAATCGCCATTTACGGAAAGCACCGCCTGCATCCTTGCAGACATATCCGACAGCTTCTCCATATAGCCTACGCCGTAGGTATCCTGTGCGAAAGCCGTCCGAAAACAGGTGATGTCTCCCACATAAATGTCGGCAAGCACATAAGAGATCTGGGTGCCGTATTTTTCATGGACACCCGCTGCAGACTTATCTGTTTTCCCCGTATCGTAGTGGCTGTAGGATAACTGAATGGACAGATCAGGGCTGGTATATGAGGTGTCTGTGGTGATAACCTCATCCGTAAATTTATCTGCGAATTTTTCATGCCAGTCCTGGGAGTCCAAAAGCACCTGGGTATTTTGCAGGGTATCTGATTTCACCGCTTCCAACCCGTTCTGCGGAAGTTTATAATCCATAATCCATATGCTAAGCGCAGCCACTGAGGCTATCGTAAAATCCGCGAGCATCCATAAAATCTTTCTTTTCATACTCCAACCTTCTTACTTACAAAACCTAATCCTCTCTCATTTCGAAAGATCACACAGCTTTGTGCCAGCCAGCTTAAAAGAAACAGCAGACATTCCGTCAGAAGCTTCGCCGGATATACGGAAAAATGCAATATGTGCACAAACATTTCCAAAATGATACTGTTCATCGCCAGCAGGAATCCTGCCAGAAGAAAATAACCGGCAGCCGTGCTTATCTTTTTGCCCGTATGGAACACAAAGCGGCAATTCACAGAATAATTGTAAAATGCGCTGACAAGCCTTGCCGCAATATTTGCCAGGAGCATACAGACCGCCGTATGGGGCAAAAAAAGCATAAGCATCGAAAACAACAGGTAATCCAAAACAAAACTGGAAAACGAGGAGAGGGTAAATCGCAAAATACCCCTGTAAATTCTCAAAGAATCCCAAAATACCCGGAAATGGGAATTGGAATTATTTTTATCCTGGTAGACCGTATGGATGGGAACCTCTGCGATGGAAATGCCCAGTTTTACAAAAGACAACAGAACATTCATTTCGTATTCATACCTGTCTCCCTCCACTTTTAACATTTCCGTGACCAATTCCGGTCCAAATGCGCGCAGCCCAGTCTGGGTATCCGATATGTCCGCACCGCTTGCAAATTTGAAAACCATTCTTGTGATCTGATTTCCCAATCTGGATTTTAACGGCATCTCTTTTCCCACATTCCTGACGCCGAGAACCAGCGTATTCCTATGTGTTCTCGAAAATTCCGACAGCTTTACCAGATCCTCCGTCAGATGCTGTCCGTCCGCATCCATGATCCCGATCACATCACAGTCCCATACTTCGTTTTTTATATAGAGCAGGGCTGTCTTGATCGCCGCTCCCTTTCCACGATTTTCCGGATGTCTGAGGACAACACAGGTATCTCTCACCCTGGCAAATACCGGCTCATACTCCCCGTCGCTGCCGTCGTCTACGACGATAATCCGATACCCGCATGTCCAAAGCTGATCCACGATCACTGCCAATGTCTGATCCGGCTTATATGCCGGAATGATTACAGCCGTCATACGCCATCTCCTCCTTTTCTTCTCAGTCTCTTATTTCTGTCTGCTTACCGATAGCTTCTGTAACCCAAATACCAACGCAACGCCTGCGACAGCCGCAAGGATATGGAAGTTCCCAATTCCCAGAGGGTCCTGCGGTATCTCCAGTGTTGCCGGTCCCTTAACAATGGCATAAAAGGAACCGATCATCATTCCCAGAATCATATAGACCGTCTGGGGGCGGAATCTTTCAAGGCATGCTTTGATTGCCTTCACTACCGTTACGGCTCCTGTAAGTACGCCGCATCCAAAAAACATCAGACACGGGATATAGGAAAAGTCCAGTGACAGAACTCCCTTTACCGCCGTAATCACCGGAATATAAGCCCCGAATATCAAAAGCAGGGTGGAGCCGGATATCCCCGGAAGAAACATAGCGGAGATCGCGATCATCCCAATAAAGAACAGCCTGACTGCCATTGGGACGGAAAACTGCCCCAGATCCATAGAAGCGCCGCCTATCCTCCCATTTGCCACAGTAACACCCACAACAACCGCCAGCCCGATAAAACAAAAGACAAGGCTTCTCGGTTCCTTTTGCAGACTGTCTTTTTCCTCTTCTACGATCAGCGGGATTGCTCCGAAAATAAATCCCAGAAACAGGGAACTGACCACATAAATATGACTCTCAAATAATGCCGACAAAAGCAGTACCGCCATTGCCATACCGATTACCCAGCCAATCCCCAGCCTTACCAGATACCTCGCCGCATTTTTTCTCTCTTTCATATTTCCAAACGCCAGATCATGGATCGAACCGATAAACCTGTCATAAAATCCCATAATAAACGCTATCGTCCCGCCGGATACCCCCGGCACGCTGTCTGCCAGCGCCATACAAAAACCATTGATTCCATCTTTTAACATACAAACAAAACCTCCTGCATGAAATTTATTGCTTCATTCTTGCCGTCAACGCCGCTGCATTTGCCACACTCATCCGCGACAGGATAGCGGCTCGCTGATCCGGGGTAAGATTCTCCAGTATCCTGACGATCAAATCCTCCTGATCCGGCATCATACTGTCAAATACTTTTGCCGCGTCTTTCGGCTTCATGGAAGAGTACGTATCCGCATAATCCTGCAAAGCCGCCTGCGCCTGCGCCTCTTCCTCTGCCTTAGCTTCCGCTTCCTCCTCTGCTTCTGCCTCCGCTTCCGCTTCTGCCTCTGCCTCCGCTTTTGCCTGCTCATCCGCTTCCGCCTGCGCCTCCGCTTCCGCCTCTGCTTCTGCTTCCGCCTGTTCTTCCGCCTGCGCCTCTGCTTCCGCCTTGGCTTCTTCTTCCGCCTGTTGTTGTTCCGCCGCCAGCTCAGACGCATTTTTTTCCTGCATTTCTGCCGGAAGAATCCTCCGCAAAACGGGAACATCGGAGATCACCGGTGCAAGCACTTCACTTGCAATCCCCCCTGCGTTAAGTTTCACCATTCCTACAAAGCCTCCAAGCAACACCGCCATAATCAGGAAAAATACCGCCGCACAGATGAGCCTTCCCTTCGTCGTACTGCCATTCAGCTCGTCCAGCTCCTCCTGCATCTGCCTTTTTTTCTGTTTCAGCTCCGCAATTTTTTCTTTTTCTTCTTCTTTCATCTCTTTTTTCATGTGTCCCATTCCTCCTTCTACACCGCTTCTTTCCTCTATGCAGACACGTGGAACCGTCCATGCAGTTTCTTTTCCGCCGCTCTTACCAGCATATTTCCAAGCCAGCCAAGCATAATCCCGATCAGAGCTCCCGCAAACACATCCGTCGGATAATGCACATAGAGATAGAGACGCGAAAAACCGATTACTGCCGCCAGGATAAAAGCGGGAATCCCAAGCCGGCTCCTGCCAAAAAACAGCGCTGAGGCTGCGGCGAAGGAAGAGCCGGTGTGCCCGGATGGGAAGGAAAAACCTCCCGGATGCGGGATCAAAAGCTGTACCGCCTCATTTACATCACAGGGACGTATCCTTCCCACAAAGGGTTTCAACAGTACATTACAGCAAAGCACCTCCATCCCAAGGCTCACCGCCATTGCGGCTCCCGCCCTCCTGGTCTTTGGAAACACAAGCAGAAGCAGGGAGCAGGCAATCCAGAGGGTACCTCCATCCCCAAGCTTCGTGACAAGGGGCATTACCGCATCAAGCAGGTCACAGCGCAGATATGATTGAATAAAATCTAAAATTCCAAGTTCGACTCTCAAAGCAGAGATACCTCCATTCTTTTACTGATTCTAAGCCTCTAAAAATCCCTCCGTCCGGTAAATCTCCTTCAGTCTTTCCCCGACAGCCCTGAAATTACGGGTTTTTGCAACATCCCTTCCCTCATGGGAAAGACCGGGCAATGTCTCATGGAGTAACCCGCGGATCAAATACTCAAAATCCTCCACGGTATCCGCCTTATACACATTTTCACCATGTACAAGCCAGCCGTCATATACCGGAATATCCCGAATAACCGCCGGTATTCCACAGGAGAGCGCCTCCAGCACGGCGATTCCTTCCGTCTCTTCCTTACTTAAAAATGCAAACACATCCGCACCGCAGTAGGCGTCCCGAAGCTCCTTTTGCTCCACATAACCGGCAAACCTGAGATTGTCAGGAGCGCTCCCCATCGCGGCCCGCACAGCCTTCGGCAGCAAGGACGGCTCCGTATATCCGAACCAGAAAAAACAGACGTCCGGCATCCTCTTCGCAAGCTCAATATAGTCAAAGACCCCTTTTCTTTCAATCGTATGTCCCACGGAAATTACCACTTGATCCTCCTCTGCCAGGCAATACCGTCTTCGGAATACAGCCCTTCTCTTTTTGCATGGACGAAATCTGTCCGTATCGACTCCATTGGAAATACTGTATATGTTTTTATGCAGTCCATAGCTTTCCAGAATCCCCTTAGAATACTCCGTCGGCGTCAGAATCACATCCCCAAGACTGTAGCAAAGCATGATCCATCTTTTAAACAATGGGGCTAACGTATTAGAACCCCGGAAAGAGCGCCTGAAATCCTCCATCGTGGAATGGGCGTAATATATGACCTTCGCACCCCTAAACTTCGCTTTTAAAGCGGCAATGAACGAATCAGGGAATACGGTATTGATATGGACAATTTCCGTATCCTTTTCAAACCGCGTATCCATTTTGATATCCGCCGCTTCCAACGCTTTCTTCTGGTGTAAGATCGCCTGTCCCACACCGCTTTTCCTTACAATTTTCAAACCGCCCGTATATAAATAAACTGACATACATACCTCCTTTTTTCTACAATACTGTAAGAAGCCTGTCCCATGCGGTATTCAAAAGCAGACTATATAACAGGATCGCAAAAGGCTTTCCCAGCAAAATAACAGAAACAAATTTCTGCCAGGACATGGCGGTGGTGCCTGCCAGATAACACAAAAAGTCATCCGGGGCGACCGGCAGGAAGATTGCCAGTGCAAACAGCCTTTCAAAGCGTTTTTTATCCTCTGTCCAACCGTCATATTTTTCTAACAGCTTCTGTCCGAACAGCTTAGGCAAAAGCGGACGCCCACAGCCCTTTGCGAGTGAGAAGGCGAGAACGGAACCAATACAGATTCCTATGTAATTGTACAAAAAGCCCTTTCCCGGACCAAAGAGGAGCACCCCTGCCAGGCAGCTGACGCCGCCCGGAAGAATCGGGAGTACCACCTGAACCACCTGAAGTAAGACGAAGAGAATCTTAGCCATTACTCCAAATCCGGTTACGGTGTCCTCCATTACCTGGCGTGAAGTGAATACGCCGCTTCTAAATCCCCAAACCGCTAACAGTATACATCCGGCAAGACCCGCCAGGGAAACAACCCGCAAAACATTCTGTGATAATACCGTTTTCATGCCGACGCCTCCTGTTTTAACATCTGACGCAGTACGATCTGTTCCCGGTAGACCTGCTCTGCATTTTCTGCAAAAGAGGAAATGGAAAATCCTCTGCCGATTCGGGCTGCTTCGCAGGATAATTCAGACCGGATCCCGGGATTCTCCAAAAATATTTTCAGCCTGTCTGAAAATTCCTCCTCCGTTCCATACTGCCATCCATTCACCCCATCCAGAAGAACTCCCCGCAGACACTCATCCCTCCGGCAAAGCATCGGAAGTCCACAGGAAAGCGCCTCCAGATAGGTAAGTCCCTGCGTCTCACTGGCAGATGCACTGACAAACAGATCAGCGGCATGGTAATAACGGCCGACTTCCTCCGGAGGCACCATTCCGGTAAAAATTACCTGACCGCCAAGTCCCAGGGACTCCGCCTGCCGCTCTAGTTCCCGGCGGCAGGGACCGTCGCCTACAATCAGCAGTGTAACCGCCTCATGCCGGAAACCAAAAACCGCTTTCAGAAGCTCCCCGCAATTCTTCTCCTTTGCCAGACGCCCGACAAATACCAGAACCGTATGCCCTGTAGGAATCCCTAATTTTTCTCTCATTGCTTCCCGGCCGGCGTCCCCACCCTGCGGCTGGAACCGCTCCTGTTCGATCCCGGTAGGGACAACGCAGACTGGCTGAAAAACATGGTAATCACAAAGCAGATTTTTTACCTTCTGCGTCGGTGCGATCAGACAGTCTGTCTGCGCGGCAATGTGCCGTGTCAGGGTCTTTACCATTTTCCGTCCCCATTGTTTGCTGGGTGAAAAATAGTGGGTATAATTTTCATAAACCGTATGATAGGTATGAATAAGGGGAACGTCCAGACGCACCGCTATTTTTCTTGCCAGCAGGAAGGTGCTGAACTCACAGTTTGAATGGACGACGTCCGGTCTCCATTCCAGCAGTTCCCTTATCTCTTTTTTTGACAAAGCAGCACGCAGCCTGGCGCCCGGATAGACAATCCCCGCAGGAAGCGATCCAATATAGGTCACGCCGTCTTGCACATAAGAGCGGTGCGTCTGCGACAGGGTCAATATCCTTACTTCGTGACCTCTCTCTTTCAGACCCTTGCTTAGATTCAGAACCGAAGCAACAACGCCATTGACTGCCGGTATGTACCAGTCGGATGTCAAAAGGATTTTCATAGCGCATCCCTCCTAAGCAGAAGCCTCTTTTTTCTTTCCACGTTTTCGTCCTAACACAATCGTCGCCCCGGCGAGCAGGATGGGCATCACCCCAGCCACACAGAACACCAGTCCCCGGTGAAGATTTGTATTGGAAATCATGTTTATTCCCAGGGACGGAGCCGCATATACCCGGTTCAACGCATAGTCAGCCACATTTGCGACTAACTGAAAATTTCCCACATACATAATGCGAAGCGGAATCCGGATCGTTGCCGTTTCTCCCGGCTGCAAAGATTTGATCGTTCTTGTCTGGTAGGAATCCGGCCCAAATTCATCCATCGGAAACGATTGCTTCCTCTCTTCGTCCACCACCGTCAAAAAGCAGTTCAGATTCGTCTGCTCGGCATCTGAAAGATTCGTCACCGCAATTTCCACATCTCCTTCATAGATTGGCACGGACTCTATCCTCTCCGGCGATAAAATCTCTACTTTCAGTTCATCACCGCCTGTTTTTTCTACCGCCAGAGCCTTGGTACTTCCAAATGAAAATATAAGCGCTCCGGTCAATATGAAAGCTCTTAAAATATTTTTTATCATCTTATTTACCGTTCTCCTTTCAAAGCAATTCTCTCACTGACAAAATACAGCGCGCCCAGGGATACCGCCGCAAACAGCAGTAATGGCAGGATATAATTTCCAAGCGTCCAAAATGAAACCCTGTCTGTCAGCATCCTCGTCATCATGTTAAAGCAGCAGGCAACCGGATCGATCTTCAGGATAAAAAGCCCAACCGCCGACAGCTTGAATATTCCCTGAATCATTGCAGGAAGCGTAAGGATAATCATAATCAGGATGGAGGTCAGCACCGATGCCTTCGAGCTTTTCATAAGTATGGACAATATCATAGAGATTGCAACAAAGGCGAAGAGGAGCAAAAATCCTCCAAAAAAGGTGATGAAAACTGCCTGTATCCCGATTCCTGAGCCAAGCCCGATTGCCGCCAGATACGGAACGGACGCTATATAGAGGATCGCCCCGATCAGTATCACCCCCAGATATTTGGCAAATGCAATATTCTTCTTTGAAATCGGTGTCAGAAGAAGGCTCTCCAACGTGTTTTCCTCCCGCTCTGCAATCATACTGGACGCCCCCAGCACCATAGATACCGTCAGCGTAAGGAATAATACCGCCTTGATCGCATACTGCAAAATATCATTCTGTGCCAGCACGCTGCCTTCTTTAATCGTCATAACAAGGATACACAGCGCCGTCAGAATCCCTGATACGGCAACCACTATCCATAGTCCCTTGCTGTCGTAAAGGCTTTCGTGAAATTCTTTTTTGATCATATGCTTATTCATTGCCTGTTTCCTCCTTTTTCTCCGTTGCCCGGAAGAAAATATCCTCCATGCCGAGAACCTTGCGGCTCATCTCTTCGATCGTAAAGCCCTTCTCCATGAGCTGGCGTACGATTCTGTGTTTTGCCTCCATAATCTCCGACTCGGACAGCTCCTTTTTCAGCTTGATCTCCAGGCTGCCTTCTGCAAGCTCCTTCACACTCCGGGTGGTCTCCATCTGCGCAAGCAGCCGCCCCGCTCCATCGTTGTCATTCGTGTCAAGATACATGGTATAGTGCATCAGATATTTTTTCTGCAATTCCCCGATGCTTCCCTGCTCGATCAGAACGCCGTTTTTGACAATGCATACCTTATTGCACATGACTTCAATGTCCTTGAGCTGATGGTATGTAATGAAAATGGTGATTTTTTCCGTCCTGTTAATCTCAAGCAGAAGCTGCTGTATCTCATGCTGTCCCCGCGGGTCAAGCCCAAGGGTTGGCTCGTCCAAAAAGACGATCTTAGGATGGTTAATCAGTGATTTTGCAATCCCAAGACGCTGTTTCATACCTCTGGAAAACTGTCCCACTGCAACATTCCTTTTTTCATACAACCCTACCTTTTTTAACAGATATTCCACATATTTCCCGGAGTCCTTATCTGCATCAAAGAGCGCCGCAAAATATTCCAGATATTCCTGCGCCGTCATGGAATAGTAATAACCATGCGACTCCGGCACAACGCCGATCAGCCTGCGCACTTCAACCGCATGCTTCGTAATATCCATTCCTGCAATCCGCGCTGTCCCGGACGTTGGAGCATGCAGACCGTCCAGCATTCGAATGGTAGTCGTCTTGCCTGCGCCGTTGGGCCCCAGAAATCCAAAAATATCGCCTTCCTCCACATGAAGATTCAAGCCGTCCACCGCCTTGAATCCGTTTTTATAAACCTTTGTCAGATTCTCTGTCTGAATCATATGAAACCCTCCTTGTTTCTTTGATAGGTTCAGTATAGGGCAGGAAGTTAAACAGATTTTTTTCTAAAGTTAAACAGAACATAAAAAACCGTATGCCCATGGATAAATCCATAAAGCATACGGTCAGCGTATTTTATAAACAACCAGCTGCTGTCATCGTCAAGGACAGTATCATCCCCTGAACCGGTATCCGGCTCCCCAGACTGTCTCTATATAGCGTGGATGTGCCGGATCTTTTTCCAGCTTTTCCCGCAGTCTGTTGATATGTACGGCAACTGTCGCATTATCCCCCAGCGCCTCCAGACCCCAGACCTTCTCATACAGCGTCTCCTTATCAAATACCATGTCCACATTCAGCATAAGAAAAAGAAGCAATTCGTATTCTCTGTTCTTCAGTTCCACTTCCACATCCTCCACGAAGACGCGGTGCGTCCCCGTATTCAAACGAATCGTTCCCAAAACAATCTCTGACGGCGATTCCCCGGTCTGCGAAAGCCTTTCATACTGCGCCAGGTTTGCTTTTACCCTAGCAACCAGAACGCCTGGCGAAAAAGGCTTCTCAATGTAATCGTCCGCACCCAGGCCAAGCCCACGTATCTTGTCTATGTCCTCCTGCCTTGCCGTCACCATTAAAATCGGAATTTTGATTTTTTCCCGCAGGCGCCTGCAGACCGAAAATCCATCCATTCCGGGAAGCATCAGATCCAACAGGATCAGATCAAATTCACCGCCAAGTCCCCGCTCTAATCCGGTTGTCCCGTCAGCCGCAACCTCGACCTCAAAATGTTCGATCTCCAGATAATCCCTCTCGATTGCGGCAATCGCCGCGTCATCCTCAATAATCAGTATCCTTGCCATCCTTATTCACCTCGCCGTTCTTCTCATCATCTATCTCCTCGTCGCACGTCTCCGGAAAATCAATACGGATTTCCAGTCCCTGGGACTCATTGCAAAGCGCCTGTATCGTTCCTCCCATCCTCTCTACGGCATTGGCAACGATTGCCAGCCCCAGCCCGCTGCCTTTATCAGGATTCTGCCTCGACGGGTCGCTTCGGTAGAACACTTCAAACAAATGGGGCAATGATTCCTCCGGCACACCCGGCCCATCATCCGCAAAGGACAACTGGCAGCCGTTTGCAGTCCGTTTCAGACGAATCCATACATTTCCCTGCTCTTTCTTTTTATATTTTAAGCTGTTTCCCAGGATATTCGTGACGATTCGATGCAGATATACCGGGTCTGCGTTGATTTTCACCGGATCCATCTCCATATGGATCAAGAGTCCCTGTTCCTCGTATTCCTCTTTCAGCGCCAGCGCAGTCTCTGCTATTTTTTCATCCAGGAAAAGCGGACAGAGATTCTCCGGGTATTCCCCAAGCTCCATCTTGGAAAACAAAAACAGCTGGGATATAATGTGCGCCATATCTTCTGCTTTTCCCTTAATGGTTTCCAGATACCTCTTCTGCGCCTCCGGCGTCCTGGCAACCCCGTCTAAAAGCCCCTCCACATACGCCTGGATGGAAGTAAGGGGAGATCTCAGGTCATGGGAGATGCCCGCAATCAGTTCCTTACGGCTCTGCTCCTGCCGCTGCATCATATCCACAGACTGCTTTAAGCGCACCGCCATTTCGTTAAAATCTTCACATACTGCCTGGAATTCATCCTTCCGCCCATACTCTATCCTGTATTCCAGATTGCCGTCCCGGATTTCATGAACGCCGCCTGCTAAGATATCCAACGGCTCCTCAATCCTCTTAAATACGAACTTTGTCAGGAAACGGTTCGTAAGCAGAATGGAGAGGAAGATGGCAAAAACGA
Source organism: uncultured Lachnospiraceae bacterium (assembly GCA_958428365.1). GTDB lineage: Bacteria > Bacillota > Clostridia > Lachnospirales > Lachnospiraceae > Maccoyibacter. The sequence continues at coordinate 125,776 of CAUAFT010000010.1, forward strand.
TCACAATGGCGGATAAAACCAACGCCACTTTTAATTCCGAATAAGTCTGTCGTCCATAATAACTTCCGAACAGATAGATTGTATATTCCACATCTTCAATCCGTTCCGTTCCCACATACAGACCGCGTCCGTTCAGCGTTATGGTGGGCTGTCCGTCCAAAATTCCGGCGGCAGAGAGCAGCGCTTCATCACTGCTCTTCTTCTCTCCATATTCAAAAACAGTGTCTTCGCCGGATACGACCTTCAATGTCATTTGGTTGCTGTCTAATAAAGATTTTACAGAAGAAAAATCGGAATTTCTTCCGATATCATACTCTAACATTTCGCTGATTGCCATACAGGCATGGTCAAAATCCTCCTGGTCTTCGATCCCCAGCCCCGCACCGCCAGTCAGAGACAGCCAGATCAGTCCCATACACAACAACCCAGTCAGAACGGTAGACGCCACGGGAACAGCGATCATTAAAATATTTGACCAGAATAAACGCTTTTTTATAGTCATATTATCCCCTACTTTCATTCCGCTTTCACATTATATCATGTGCTTTGCACATGCCGCTCGGCTTTGGATGCCTTTCGGCATACTATAATATCTGTCGATATTATAGCATGTCAAAACTCCGAATATATAAACTCCAGATAAATTATTGCGGGATCGATCCCAACCGCCCCTGACAGGTATTCTCCTGCCCCGCCCTGATTTTCTCCAAGCCCCTTCCTCCGCTAAGAGCCTGTTAAGATATTATTCATCCCTTGACATTTCATTTTTACTTCTGCTATCCTATCCACAGACAAAGGCGTCTGAAAGAGAACCGATGTGAGCTATCACAGGGGAATCTTCCAGGCGCCTTTTTATCATAGAAAAGACTTTGTTGTATGAGAACGTATGACATAACGACTTATCTATGATTAAGAAGTCCTCTGTGCAGGATTTCTGCTATCTCAAAATAATATACATTAGGAGGTATTCGTTATGAGTTCTGGAGATACTGGTTTTATTATGATTTGTGCCGCCCTCGTCTTTGTGATGACGCCCGGTCTTGCTTTTTTCTACGGTGGTCTGGTCCGCCGGAAAAATGTATGCAACACGATGATGGCATGTGTTGCCATTATGGGATTGTCCGTTGTGATGTGGACACTGTTTGGCTACTCCCTTTCTTTTGGCGGAAACCACGGAGGAATCATTGGAGATTTCCGCTGGTTCGGATTGAACGGAGTCGGCTGGGAGGCAGGTCCTTATTCTGATACGATTCCACATCTCGTGTTCGCTGCATTTCAGATGATGTTCGCCATGATCACACCTGCCCTGATTACAGGAGCTGTCGTGGGACGTATGAAGTTCAAAGCGCTCTTTTCCTTCATCGCCCTGTGGTCTGTCATCGTCTACTATCCAATGGCACATATGGTCTGGGGAGAAGGCGGTTTCTTAGCTGCCATCGGTTCTGTGGACTTCGCCGGAGGTAACGTGGTACATATCAGTTCCGGCGTCAGCGCCTTAGTGCTTGCCATCTACCTGGGAAGAAGAAAGGGCTATGAACATACATCCTACCGCATCCACAACGTTCCTTTCGTTGTCCTGGGCGCCTCCCTTCTGTGGTTCGGCTGGTATGGATTCAATGCCGGAAGCGCTCTTGCCGCAGACGGTCTTGCCGCACACGCTTTTATGACGACATCCATTTCCGCTGCCTGCGCCCTGCTTTCCTGGATGCTTATCGACACCATCCGCGAAGGAAAACCTACCCTTGTGGGAGCTTCCACCGGACTGGTTGTGGGACTGGTTGCAATTACACCGGGAGCCGGATTCGTACCGATCTGGTCCGCTTTTATCATCGGCGCCCTGGTCAGCCCGATCTGCTATTACATGGTTATTTTTATCAAGCACAAACTCAAAATCGACGACGCCTTAGACGCCTTCGGCTGTCATGGAATCGGCGGTATCTGGGGCGGTATTGCAACGGGACTTTTCGGTAAGTCCTCCATCAATTCCGTGGCACAGTGGGATGGTCTGGTATTCGGTGAGACGAGATTATTCGTTGCACAGATCCTCAGTATCCTTGTAACCATCGCTGTTGCTATTGTAGGTACTCTAATCTGTATCGGAATCATCCGCATCTTTACCACTCTTCGTGTGGACGAGAAGGATGAACAGATTGGACTTGACATCTCGCAGCACGGGGAAAAGGCTTACCCATCCTTCAACGGATTTGACTAAGCCATCGAATAGAAAAAAGGAGGTAGTTCCATGTTAATAAAAGTAGAAGCCATCGTCAGAGAAGAACAGTTCGACGAGGTAAAAAATGCGCTCAGTGACATTGAGGTAAACGGAATCACCGTCTCCCAAGTGATGGGCTGCGGGATCCAGCGGGGATATAGTGAAGTAGTCAGAGGTTCTAAGATCGATATTTTCCTGCATCCAAAGATTAAGTTTGAGATTGTGGTTTCTTCGGAGGAATGGGAGGCTAAGGTCATTGACGCCATTCAAAAAGCCGCCTTTACCGGAGAGGTTGGAGACGGTAAGATTTTCAGCTATGAAATCAGAAGTGCTACAAAGATTCGTACGAAGCAGACCGGATATGATGCGCTTCAGTCCGAAGATTAATAATAAATCTAACATCAGAAAAAATATGTGTTGTCCCTGATAAGAGCCGCCAGAACAGATCTCATGGGAGTATCCCAAAGTTTGTGTAAACCTTCAAACTGATGTAAGATAAAATTAC
>CAUAFT010000011.1 GCA_958428365.1 uncultured Lachnospiraceae bacterium
GTACGGTGGTGTGAGAGGTCGGGAAGTTTATTTAAACTTCCCTCCTACTCGATTGGTATAGGAAATCCCAACGGAGATTCTTTTTTCTATTATTACATATTACACATTTTCGAATTGTTTTACACAGCTTAGAAGGAATTTATAACGCAGCTGGATGGCATTCAGTTCATAGATGGAGCTGTCGATCAGATCCGGGTCTATGGCATGTTCAAAATTTGCATAGGCAATGTCCAGTTCCTGTTTTGTTTTTTTAATATCATCTAAAAGTAACGTATAATGCGGATCCGTCTTTCCCGCATCCTTTGTCAGTAGGAACATTCTATCACATCCTTTTTGGAATATACTTCCCTTTTTACTAAGTATAATCAGGAAAAATCCAAATTATACAAAAATTAGTAATCGTCTCAAAACCTGTTTTGTACGGTAAAAATGTTGAAAAACAGAGGGGTGAGACGCTTTTTTGTGTAAAAGACAAAAATAATTTTGTAAAAATTATACAATAGACAGGTGTTAAAATTTTCGATAGAATGCATTTACAAAAAGGAGGGATGACTTAGGAAAGTAAAATCAATCGTTCTGCTGTGCATTCTGGTGGCGGCAGCGATCTCGGATCTTTGTACCGGGAAGATCAGAAACCGGCTGATTCTTTTGGGGCTGATTCTGGGATTTATGATAACAGTTTATGAGAAGGGGTTGCGATCTATACCTCTTTGGTTCTTTCAAATATCTATTCCGGTAATCTTATTTTTTCTTGCGTTTCGCATCGGCGGTCTGGGAGCCGGCGATATCAAATTATTTTCCGTGATAGCAGGTTTTTTGACGATAAAAGAATGGTGGATCTGTATTGTGGCAGCCTTTATTTCGGGGACGGTGGTCTGTGCGGTTAAGATTCTTTTTGCAAAAAAGATGAGAGATCCTAACAGAATCCATTTTTCCATACCGATACTGGCGGGCTATCTCTATTATCTGGGGGTGATGAGCTGAAAAAAATAAAAATGGCGATCTGTGAAAGGGACGCTGATTATACGAGACGTCTTGGAGAATATCTTTCCAGACAAAAACAGGAGGATTTTGAGGTCTTCGGATTTTCCAGGGAGGAAGAATATCTGAGGGCGGAGCAGAAAGAAAATTTTAATATCCTATTGTTTGGAGAGGGATTTTTTGAAAAGTCCGGGGCGTATGAGAAAAAAGAGCATGTGATCTATCTGAGTGAAGGGAGTGTTCCAAAGGGACAGGGGGATATTCCGGTATTGTTCAAATATCAGTCTGCGGATCATCTGCTTCGGGGGATCCACTATTGCATGGGAGAGCTTATGGAGGCGCCGGAGGAAAGAAAGATTTTTTCCGGGAAAAAAGAAGTCATCGCCATTTATTCTCCTGGAAATCACCGGATGCAGACGCCCTTTGCCTTAGCGGCAGCGGAGGAGTTATCCGGGAGGAAGAAGGTACTTTATCTGAATTTCAGCGTTTGCCATGGATTTTGTGAAAGTATGGGGATTGAAAAGGGAATGGATATGGGAGATCTGTTCTATCTGATCCGGGAGGGGGAGAGAGAATTTCTCGCGAAATTAAAGAGCAGCGTTTATACCGTTGGAAGCTTTTCCGTGATTCCGCCGCCGGAAAATCCCGAACATTATATGGAGTGGAAGAGGGAGGAGGTGGAGCGATTTTTCATCTGCCTTTTGGAAAAAACGGACTATGAGGTACTGATCCTGGATCTGGGCTGTATGATCCCCGGATTTTTTCAGACCCTGGAACTTTGCAGCCGGATCTGGCTTTTGAAGGAGAACCGGAGCCGGAGAGATCTTGGATTGGAGGAATTGAAAAGACTCTTCCAAAAACGGAACGCAGGGCTGAATGAACGGGCGAAAGAGGTCTTTTTGCCAGGGGGACAGCCCTGGCGTGAGGATGGAAGATACCAGGTGGAGGAATTTTACATGGGGGAGATGGGAAGATGTGCGAGACGATTATTGGGGGAGGAGAGAGAATTTGGAAACAGAACTGATACGCAGGCGTATTTTGGAAGAGATGGATTTGAATGAAGAAAATGACGACGGGCAGTTGAAAGAGCGGATCGAGGAAAAGGTCTGGGAATATGCCAGGGAGCATCTGCTCTCTCTGGAAGAAGAGCAGAGGTATGTACAGGAAATTTTTTATTCCTTAAGAAAGCTGGATGTTCTGGAGGAGCTTTTGCAGGATGATTCGGTAACAGAGATCATGGTGAATGGCTATCAGAAGATCTTTTATGAGCGGGGAGGCAGGCTTTTTGCCTGGGAGAAACAATTTCCGGGGAAGGAGAAGCTGGAGGATGTGATCCAGAAGATCGTGGCTAAAAATAACCGGGTGGTGAACGAGTCCATGCCCATTGCGGACGCAAGGCTGGAGGACGGCTCCCGTATCCACATTGTACTGGAGCCGGTGTCCATTGACGGTTCCTGTATTACCATCCGAAAATTCCCAAAGGAGCCCATGACCATGGAGAGACTGTTAGCGCTTGGAACCTTGAATGCAGAGATGGCGGAGTTTTTAAAGAGGCTTGTGATAGCGGGCTATAACATCTTCATTTCCGGTGGAACCGGATCGGGAAAGACGACATTTTTAAATGCACTTTCCGGGTGTATCCCAAAGACGGAGCGGATCATCACCATCGAAGACTCGGCGGAGCTGCAGTTAAACGGTGTGGAGAATCTGATCCGATTGGAGACCCGCAATGCCAATGTCAGGGGTATGACGGAAATTACCATCCGAGATCTGATCCGGGCGGCGCTTCGGATGCGCCCGGATAGGATCATTGTAGGGGAGTGCCGCGGGGCGGAAGCCCTGGATATGCTTCAGGCGATGAACACCGGACACGACGGGAGCCTGAGCACCGGACATGCCAATTCCTGCGAGGACATGCTGCGCCGTCTGGAAACCATGGTTTTGATGGGGATGGAGCTGCCGCTTCCGGCAATCCGAAGCCAGATTGCCTCCGGGGTGGATATTCTGATCCATGTGGGCAGGATGCGGGACGGCTCCCGGAAACTTTTGAATATCACGGAGGTGACGGGATATGAGGAAGATCAGATCAGACTGCATCCAATCTGGAAGATTGCGGAAGAAAAAGGGGCGGGAAAGGCGGAGACAGGATGGAAATGCATCGGAGAATTGAAGGATACACAGAAGATGGAAAGGGCGGGATACGGGATTTTGGTGTAGCGCTGGGGCTGACGGCTCTGATTGCGAGACTCTTTTATAAGAGCTGGATTGCGCTATTGCTCTTTTTTCCAGTCTTTTATTTCTATCGGCGTTATAGAGAAAAAAAGAGGCGGGGGGAGGAAAAGCGAAGGCTTTTAAAGGAATTTCAGAGCTGTATGGAGATGGTATCCGCCAGTCTCCTGGCGGGGTATGCTCTGGAGAATGCTTTTTCGGATGCTCAGAAGGAGCTGGAAATACTCTACGGCGCCCAGAGTCCCATGAGACTGGAATTGGAGAAAATCAACAGGCAGGTGTGTATGAATCAGCCTCTGGAAAAAGTGTTCTGGGAGTTTGCCGCCACCTGTGAGGTGGAGGAGATTCGGAATTTTTCAGAGATTCTGACCTTTGCAAAGCGCAGCGGTGGAGATCTCGTAGAGATTATCCGGGGAACCGTGGAAAATATCGGGAGCAAGATTCAGATTGAAGAAGAGATTCAGACCATGATCGCAGAGAAGAAGCTGGAACAAAAGGTGTTGAATGTGATGCCGCTGTTCTTGTTGGTCTATATGGATCTCACCTCGCCGGGGTATCTGGATATTCTCTATGGAAATATTTTGGGAGTTCTGTTTATGACCATCTGCCTGGCAGTCTATGCTGCGGCGATTATGATTTCGGAAAGGATGACGAGAATTGAAGTCTAAGGAAAAGAAGGTGGTTGCGGCGGTTCTGGGATCTCTTGTACTGTTGATTCTGTGGAAGGGCGCCCATTCGTCTGTAATCGAGGATGGAGGGATATCCAGGAAGGATCCGGGAGGGGGAGACAGGCAGGAGGCTTTGGAGGCTGAGGTAGAAGGGGAGACTTACGAGATGGAGGTGTCCGTAGGGGAAAGACAGTATACGGAAAAAGAGGCAAGGAAGTTGATCGAAGCCGCAAAAAAGGAGGTTGACCGGACATTTCCCGGAGAAAACGCTTCTCTGAATCAGGTGAGAAAGCCGGTGGTTATGAAAGAAACTTACCAGGATGGGGAGGTGGAAGCTGAGTGGAGTCTGGATACCTACGACATCATAGACGCGGAGGGAAACTTCATAAAGACTGATCTGGCGAAGGAGGGGGAACTCATCGGGGCAGGAGTACTTCTCTCCTGTGGGGACGTCAGGGAGGAGTACAGCTTTTCTTTTCAGGTCTATGCCCCGAAACTGAGCATGAAAGAACAGATCGCCGCAGCCCTGGAGCGGGAGGAAGAAGAGAGCAAAACGAAGAAAACCTTCACCCTGCCGGTAAAAATCGGGGGAAAGGAGATCGTGTGGCGGGAAAGATCCTCCCATCCCCTTCGATATATCCTTTTACTTGGCGTTGTTATGGCAGCGCTTTTGAAACTGCGGGGAGTTGAGGAGGAGAGGAAGAAAAAGAAGAAGCGGGAAGCGGAACTGTTATATTATTATCCGCAGCTTGTGACCACCCTTTCCCTGCTGTTGGGGGCGGGGATGACCGTGTCAAAGGCATGGGAGCGAATGGTAAGCCGCTACAGGGAGGGAAAGGAGGGGAGGAAAAATGAGGCATATGAGGAGATGTGCCATACCTGGAATGAGATCCAGGAGGGAGTGGGAGAGCGGAAAGCCTATGAAAACTTTGGGATACGCTGTAACCTGCCCCAATATAAGAAGTTGTCGTCTCTGTTGACGCAGAATCTCAGGAAGGGAACGGCGGGGATGTCGGAGCTGTTGGCAAAAGAGGCTGAACTGGCGTTGGAACAGAGGAAGAACCTTGCGAAAAAACTGGGGGAGGAGGCGGGAACGAAGATGTTATTGCCCATGATGATGATGTTGGCGCTGGTCATGGTCATCGTAATCGTACCGGCGGTTATTTCGTTTTAATATGGAACAGGAGGATGAAGATGAAAGGTTGGAAAGAATTTTTGTATGAAGAAGAGGGAATCGGGACGGTGGAGATGATCCTGATCTTAGTGGTGCTGATTGCTCTGGTGGCCATTTTTAAGAGTGAATTGAGCGGTTTAGTTACAGATCTGTTCAAAGCACTTTCCAAAGATGCCAAAGCAATATAAAAAGGGAAGCTATGAGAAAGCTATATGGGAAAAAGGGAAGTATCACGGTCTTTCTGGCATTGTTGTTAACGATGATCTCCTCCTTTTTGTTCGCTCTTTTGGAAACTGCCAGAGTGACAGGTCTGGACACCAGGACAGAGCTGGTGAGCGATATGGCGTTGGAGTCTGTCTTTGCGGAATATCAGCAGGACGTCTATAAAAACTATGGAGTGCTGCTCCTGGACGGAGCGTATGGCAGCAGTGACTTTCAGATGCAGAAGGTAGAAAAGAGATTGGAGGAGATGGCATGTATAAATCTCTGTTCCTCTGAGAACCAGACCAGAGAATTTTATCAGTTGGAGATCACGGGCTGTCAGATAACGAAGTACCAGTTGGCGACAGATGAAAATGGAGATGTGTTCCGTCGCCTTGCTGCCGAGACCGCCAGGGAGGAAGCGGCAGTCCAGGCGGTGGAGAGCTTTGCAGATGAGATTCAGGAAAAGGAAAGACTGGAAGCTGAACATGGAACCGTGGAAGAATATCTGGATGCGGCGCAGAAGGCAGCAGAGGAGGCAGCGCAGAAGGCAGTCGAGGAAGCAGGACAGGAAAGGAGTGGAGAGAGTGAGCAGGAGGAAAGAGAAGCTGTCGGGGAGAACGAGCAGAAGGAAGCAGAGACAGAGAAAAATGGTGATACTGTCTCAAACCTGTCAGGGAATATAGAAAATCCGATAGACGAGGCGAAAAAGTGGAAAAAAAGAGCCGTTTTATCCATGGTCGTACAGGATGAGGCTGCTCTGTCGAACAAGGCAATATCCACTGAAAATTGTCTGCTCCACAGACAGAAGCAAGAGGGAAATCTCCATACGGAGGGAAAGATCTTAGATGAGTTATGGTTTTTAAAATATCTGGAAACCCATATGGGAACCTTTCAAAATCCAAAATCAAACCGTGTGTTAGACTATGAGATGGAATATGTTCTGAAGGGAAAAAGCTCAGACCGGGAGAATCTGGAGGGAGCGGTGAAAAGTTTAATCGCGATTAGAGAAATCTCCAATCTGGCTTTTCTGGCAAAAGATGCGGGAAAGCAGGCGGAGGCGGGAGAACTGGCGATGACGCTCATGGGCTGGACGGCGAATCCCGTCGCGATTTCCGCAGCAAAATGGGGAATTTTGGGGGCATGGGCATATACGGAGAGCATTCTGGACGTCCGCGCTCTGCTGGAAGGGCGGAAGATTTCATGGATGAAAAGTTCTGAGGAATGGACTTCAGGGATCGGAGAGATGGGAGCGTCCATGGAGGGATATGCCATGGCGAAGGATTGTGTCCATGGATGGGATTACATGAAATATCTTCAGTTTCTGCTCTGTTTTGAGAAAGATAACAAGGTGAATTACCGCTCTATGGATTTGATTGAAGCAAATACAAACATATTAGAAAGAGAAACCATACAGATGGACCATATGATCGTAACCTGTGAGGCACGGATGAGCTATGAAACGCAGCCATTGTTCTGGAGTTATGTTGAACTTGGCGATCTGGGTTTGAATGGGTTCGACTTTGGATGGAATGGATCCTATACATATCTGTGAGTAGATTATGAGCGGATGGAGTAAAGAAAAAAGGCAGGTGTGGGAATATGTCTCTGTTTGCATACGAAAATAAAAGGAATCGTCATAAAAGCAGAAAACCTCTCTCTATAAGCAGCAAATGTGTTGGGAATGTAGTTCAAACAGAGGCATGTTCCTGTACCTGCTATAGAGCGAAAGCCTCCATAATGGCGGAAACTGCCGTGGCACTGCCCTTATTTGTGGGATTCATGGTATTTCTGATGTTTTACTTTCGGATCATGCAGGTTCAGACCGGGGTGGAGCAGGCGATGGCGTATACCGCCAGGGTGACGGCGGCATCCACGAAGGATATGGAGGAGGAGGTCTCCACTGCAAAGTTAAGACTGCTTCTCACAGCCAGACTAAAAAAGGAGGATGTGCCTTTAGAATACATAGACGGCGGAATGGGCGGGATATCCCTGTCCCGGTCGGACTACGGGGGAACGCAGATCTGTATTCATGCAAAGTATAAGACGACCCTGCACATAGGCTTTTTTGGAAAGCTGTCACATCAGACGGAGCAGGAGGTCTCCGCGAGAAAATGGACGGGGAGGGTGAGGGATGCCGACGGAAAGGAAGAGGATTCCTATGTCTATGTGACCCAGACCGGAAAGGCGTATCACAGGACCAGGGACTGCGCCTATCTGGATCTGAGTATACGAAAGGCGTCCGCCTCCGAATTAAAAAATCTGCGCAATAAGAGCGGTGGAAAGTACAAAGCCTGTAGTTCCTGTTGTAAGAAAAATCAGGAAGCTTCGACTTATTACATTACGGACTATGGGGGAACTTACCATCGCAGCCTGGATTGCAGCGGCTTAAAAAGGACGGTATATATGATTCCCCTGAATAAGGCGGGAAGCCGTCATGCATGTGCAAAATGCACAGGAGGATGAAATGTTAAAGGAAAATATAATATTTGCATTTTTGACCATGTTTTCTGTGGAGGACATGAGAAAAAAGAGGATCAGCTTGTGGCTGGTGCTGGTGTTTCTGGCGGCGGGAATCATTTTTCAGGCCGTGACAGGAAAATTGACGTTTCTGGAAGTCTTGGGAGGGGCTTCTCTGGGAATATTTCTTTTGGGAATCAGCAGAGCGACTCATGAGGCAATGGGATATGGAGACGGACTGATCTTCCTTGCGACCGGTGTGTTTCTGGGAATCTGGGAGAACTTTCAACTCCTGTTCACCAGCCTGGTTATGGCGTGTATTTTTTCCGCGATACAGATGTTATTTCGGAAAAAGAGTGGAAAAGATGAGATGGCGTTTGTTCCCTTCATATGGATTTCCTATCTCGTTCATCTGGGAGGTGTTTATGTTGAAAAAATCATATAAGGGAAGCTACACTTTAGAAGCCGCTCTTGTGGCGCCCATCCTGTTGTTTGCAATATTTCAGGGATTAAAGTTGGGAATCACTCTGTGTCAGGAAGTGAAGGAGAGTTCCGTTTATTCCGCGGAGCTGGGAGACCTGAGCGGTGTGGATATATTCAGAACCACCAACGGACTAGAAGAATTATGGGGGAAATGATATGGAGATGGAATATAGAAGAACCTGGAATCAGAGCTTTATGGTGCTGAAAAAGGAAGCGCCAAAAGAGGGGTATGAGCTGGAAATGCTCAAATATAATGAGATAGGAGGCTTGCTTCCGGTTCAGAGGATCGCGGAGGAGGGAAGCCCCTGCCTGTCCTATGATATTACCGGGAAAAAGTCGCTGGACAGTTATCTGGAGAATCAGGAGATCGGGTTGGGGATCATCCGCAGGATTTTGGAAAATCTGATCCATCTCTGCCGGGAGTTGGATAAATATCTTCTCAGCGAGGAGCATCTGTGCTTAAAACAGGAGCTGATCTTTATGGACGGGGAGGGGGAGAAGTTCTATTTTTGCTATCATACTGGAATACAGGGCGATTTAAAGGCAGATTTCCGGATGCTTTTGGAGGAACTTATGACAAGATTTTCTCATGATCAAAAAGAAGATGTGGAAATCTTCTATGAGTTGTACCAGAGAACTCAGGAGGAGAATTACAGTCTCTTGCAGTTACAGGAGCTGTTCTTTTCAAAAACGGAAATCCATCAGGAGGAATACCTGTTAGAAGATGTAAGCAGGACAGAGAAGGAATGGGCGAAGGAGGAGCAGCTTCCGGAAAAAAAGCAGAAGAAAATCCAGGAGTATTTACCGGCTTTAAAAGGATTAAAAGATCATATACCCCAGTCTTTGGAAAAAAGAATATCCTTTTTCTATATGGACAAATTAAAAAAGAAGGAAACAGGGATACGGATCCCGGAAGGAAAAAAGATACCGGAAGGAAAAAAGATACCGGAAGAAAAAAAGATACTGGAAAGCCGGGAGCGGGAAGAGAGCGTCCAGACCTTCCAGATGCCGGTCTATGCCAGGCTGATCTATCTGGGGCGGGGAGAAGAGAAAGATTTCATTCTGGATCAGCCGGTATTTCTAATAGGGAGAGACAACGGGGCGGTGGACGGAGTATTGAAGTCTGCGGCGGCGGGAAATGTCCAGGCTAAGGTTTGCAAAAGAGAAGACGGGTACTATATTGAAGATATGAATTCCACCAACGGAACGCTGGTGAACGGAGAGCTTCTCATCTATAAAAATGCCAGAAAACTGGAGGAGGGCGATCGGATCACTTTTGCAGATATCTCATATAGATTCTTGACTTTTTGCCGCAACAGTATAATATAAATAAGTAGAAAATAGATAGTATTGAGAGGATAAAAGGATGAAAAGAATTGTTCTGACAGGCGGCGGAACGGCGGGACATGTAACCCCGAATATCGCGCTGCTTCCGAAACTTCAGGAGCTGGGATATCAGATAGATTATATTGGTTCCTATGATGGGATTGAAAGGAAACTGATCGAGTCCTATAAGATTCCCTATTATGGGATATCTTCCGGAAAACTGAGAAGATATTTTGATGTGAAAAACTTTACGGACCCATTTAAAGTTTTGAAGGGATATGGTCAGGCAGTTCGGCTCCTGAAAAAATTAAGACCCAACATTGTCTTTTCAAAAGGTGGTTTTGTTTCCGTTCCGGTGGTCTTAGCGGCAAAACACTGCAGGATACCGGTTATCATCCACGAGTCGGACATTACGCCGGGGCTTGCTAATAAGCTGGCGATCCCGTCTGCCACAAAAGTGTGCTGCAACTTCCCTGAGACTTTGCAGTATCTCCCGGAGGGAAAGGCGATTCTCACAGGCTCCCCGATCCGCAGTGAATTGATGAAAGGAGACCGGACAAAGGCGCTCAGCTTCTGCGGATTCACTTCAGAAAAACCGGTGATGATGGTGATCGGAGGAAGTATCGGTTCCGTCTTTATCAACCAGGTGGTGCGGGAAGCGCTGCCGGAGCTATTAAAAAAATATCAGGTCATCCATCTCTGTGGAAAGGGTAATCTGGATGCTGCCCTGGATCAGACAAAGGGTTATGCTCAATATGAGTATATCAAAGATGAATTGAAAGACTTATTCGCGGCAGCAGACATTGTAGTATCAAGAGCGGGAGCAAATGCTATCTGCGAACTCTTGGCATTACATAAGCCGAATATCCTGATCCCTCTCTCAGCAGCGGCAAGCCGCGGTGATCAGATCCTGAATGCCAGATCTTTTGAAAAGCAGGGATTCAGCTATGTGATGGAGGAAGAGAAGCTCACGAAAGAGACGTTGTTAAAAGCAGTGGAGGAGGTATACGCCGACCGGAAGCGTTACAAAGATGCCATGGAGAAGAGTAACCAGATGGATTCGGTGCAGACAGTGATCCGCCTGATCGAACGTGAGGCTAAATAATTTTTGAAAATAGAAAAAGCAGGGGTGTTACAGAATATAAAAACTGTATCATCACCTGCTTATTTTGTACAAAGGTTCTATTCACGAATTTAGAATCCAATCCCACATCCGTCTGCAGCGCAGATAAGAGTAAGATTCAAAATTACAGACTCTCTGCGATCTGATCCCGGATCGCATCCATTTCCTCATCCGTCAGTTTCACGGAAGTAAATTTCAACATATCATTATCCGCATCCTTATAACGCGGAATCAAGTGCATATGGAAGTGGAACATGGTCTGTCCCGCAGTCTCGCCGTTGTTCTGAAGAAGGTTGAATCCGTCGCAGCCAAGTACCTCGGTCATCTTTGTAGCAAGTTTTTTGGCAACCTTGATAACCTTAGCGGCGGTCTCCTCTTTGATATCGTAGATGTTCGTGCAATGTTCCTTCGGGATGATGAGGGAATGTCCCTTGGAAGTAGGAGCCAGATCCATGATCACGATAACGTCCTCATCCTCATAGATCTTTCTGGAAGGGATCTCTCCCGATACAATTTTACAAAAAACACAGTCGTCTTTTCTCATAATAATCTGATAACCTCCTCAATTACTCAAAAATAAAAATATGGTCTAACATGCGAAGGGTCTTAAAATTGCCCTTTGCCGTCATCTCACCTGTCATAAAGGCTCTCTGGAAAGTCATCTGACCGGAGATGATCCGTTCTAAAACGGAAGCGGTCATCTTTGCATAGACGTCAATGGACTCCTGCTGCCCGTAATAGCAGTTCAGATTTTCTCCATCCACCTCGATGACAAGAGGTTTTTTCTGTCCGTCGATCATAAACAGGTAGTTTGCAACAAAATCTGCCCGCGGAACAAAGTGGGATTCCAGATCCAGAATATAAGAAGGACCATCGTCGGAATCGGATTGTTCCAAAAGGTCCTTGAACATGGAGGAAAGCTCCTGAATGTCCTCTTTCTGCTTCTTGACATAGGTGTCGTCCGCAACATATTTGGAAAGCTGTTCGCTCTCCTGAGGGGTCAGATCCAGAGATTGGGTGCGCAGAACCGACTGCTTCACTGCCTGGTTACTGGTAGGAAGTCCCTTTAGCTTCTGGGAGATCGTGCGATAGAGATTTTCCGCCTTTTTTTCAATAATCAGAGAATAATCCTGATTCATCTCAAAAGCCACCATATCCTCTACATAGCCGCAGAAGCCGTTGCATGGAAGTCCGCCTAACATCTCCCAGGCATCCTCTAAGGAGGTCATGCCCTCCCGTTCGCCGTATGTCGTGGACATTACCACCGGCTGCATATAGAGGGACTGGATCTTCTCCTTATCCCCATAGAGCCAGCAGGCGTCCAGGAACTGATACATATATCCGCCGATTCCAAGCCATTCCACAGTGGTGGCGAGGATGATTCCATCCGCGTCCTTCATGGTCTGTGGGAGGGTGGGAATACTGCTTTTATATTCATAGATATTATAGCGTTCTACGGTGACGCGCAGTTCCGTAAAGACATTCTGCATCTTCTTTAAGACGTAGAGAGTCGGATCGTCCAGCAGCCCGCGTCCTCCGTAGTAGATATTAATTTTCATAAAACACCTCTTTCCGACGTTTTTCAATGACAATCTGTCAACTTATCTTAACATAATTCATGTAAAATATAAATGTTTTTCTTGTAAAAAAGGACAGATGTCATTACAATATTCTCATGGAAGAAAGATATTTTAGATGCCAATATGAAAACACAGAGGACGGAATCATTCAGTCTGGCTGTGTGTGGAATAATGAATCGGGCAATAAGACGACTTATTTATATATGGCAGGGGAGTACACACAGAGGCCAAAAACAAAGCGGAGGAAAGAAGGCGGACTCAATATCATACCCCAGGAAAGTGTACTGGACCTGTTTGTATTGGGAGCCTATACGATTCCATACATCTGCAGGCTGACGGAGATTCTTAGGGAGAGAAAGGTCAGGAAAGTTGTCCTGCCCTATGTCCCTCCCACAATTCGATTGGAGCTTATCACCTATCTGGCGGGTACAGGAGAATGCAGGGAGGAAATACAGCGTTTTCTCAGCGCACCCTATGCCTACTTAAAAGCGCAGGGTGTGGATCAGGTCTATCTTCTCTATGGAAATGGTCCTGCCTTTTGCGGGGAGGTTGGCGAATTAAAAGAGGGAACTTATTTTGAGAGAGTGGACGATCAGCTCCAGGCAATGATCACGGACATGGAAAAAGCGCCGATCCCGGTGTATTATGCGGGATTTATTGTGGAAAATGAATGGTTTTACTATTTTGGATTTTACGGCGTGGACCTGCTCTGGAATGGAAGCAGAAATTCTTTCGATACCATAACCATGTTTTCCGGTCCGGTCAATATTAAAAATGGAGAGGTGCACTGTCTCTTCTCATCAAAGGTTTTTACCAGAGCGCAGCATTGCAGCATAGAGATGAAGGATCAGTACGAAAACTGTGCCTTAAAGTGCATTTACCGGAATGATTATGACAGGATAAAAAAGCATATGGATGCCAACCATGAGGTGCTTCGGGTAGGGCTTTTGAATCTGGGGAATGTGAATCTGAATACCAGTCTGAAAAGCGTGATTGCGCGGTACGGAGCGGTCTTAGAGCAGGTGCGGGGGATCGCCATACCGAACTGCGGGGATAAGAAATCCTGGAATAAAAGGCTGTTGTCGGTGTTTACGGGGATGGATCTGGAGTATTATATCTGTGCCTGTGGAAAGAATACGGACAGCGGTGTGATCCGGGATATTGTCACATCCAGTTCTTTTAACCGGTTTATCAATGTGAATGAAGAATTTGCTTATTGTTTTTCGGGATATATTGCGCCGAAAGAAGAAGATTGACGAAACTTGCGATGAAAAGTGGGGGTTGTCCCCTTTTCAGAGTGGGTTTCTTTTTTTATAATTAGGGGGTGGGTAGGAACCTGGGTGTTGGGAAGGGAGGTTGAGGATTTTTTGGGGGAGTGCCTGCATGGGCGATATCCTGCCCTTTGTTCCGAACGTAGGATATAAGATTTTCTAAATGTTCTGATGTGACAGGATTGGGGACGGACGCAAACGGCGCATATTCGCCATCCGTGGCTCAGATGCGCCTTTCCCAGACGTCGTGTCTGGGAATTGCTGGGGATGACAGAACATTAAGAAAATCTAATATCCTCCGTTAGTCACAAAGGGCAGGATATCGCCCATGCAGACACTTTGGCTAAAAATTTCCGATAGTGGCTTTTTTGATGGCTGGGTTCTGAGGTTTGCATTATTTATATAGAAAGAAGAGGTTTGTATGCAGGTAGTTATTTTGGAAAAAATGATGGGTTATGCGCCGATTGGGATCTGTGTGCTGCTGGTGATTTTGGCAGTGATCCTGATGGCGAATTTACGACAGATGAAGAAGATCAATAAGAAGTTATCGGGCGCTTTGGCGAAGGCGGAGGATTATTTTAGGTATATTTTGGAAGAAGAGGAGGAGGAAGAGAGAGAGGAGATAAAAAGTCGGGTGAAGGAGACGGAGAGCAGGGTGTCGAAAAGCGCTCAAAAAGCCAGAGATGCGGAGCTTTTGCAGGACGTTTTGATGGAATATTTTCCTTGAAAATACATAGGTGGTTTGCTAAAATTTAACTATACTATACAAAGGAGTGTTTGAAATGGGAAAAATTACATTTGACTACTCGAAAACAGCCGGTTTTATCAGTGAGGAAGAGATCGGCTACATGAGCAGAATTGCGGAGCAGGCAAAGGAAGTTTTGGTAGCAAAAAGCGGTGCGGGAAATGACTTTTTAGGATGGCTGGATCTTCCGGTGGTCTATGACAAGGAGGAGTTTGCCCGGATCGAGAAGGCAGCAAAGAAGATCAAAGGGGACTCTGAGGTTCTGGTGGTGATCGGAATCGGAGGTTCTTATCTTGGAGCGAGAGCGGCGATTGAGTTTTTAAGACATGGATTTTATAATAATCTGCCGAAGGAGCAGAGGGGAACACCGGAGATCTATTATGTGGGAAGCAACATCAGTTCCACTTATTTGCAGGGCGTTATCGATGTGATCGGAGACAGGGACTTTTCTGTTAATGTAATCTCCAAGTCCGGCACCACCACGGAGCCGGCGATCGCTTTCCGTATCTTCAAGAAGATGTTGGAGGAGAAGTATGGAAAGGAAGAGGCGGCAAAGAGGATCTATGCCACCACGGACAAGGCGAGAGGAGCTTTGAAGGATCTTGCTGCGAAGGAGGGCTATGAGAGCTTTGTAGTGCCGGATGATGTGGGAGGACGTTTTTCCGTACTCACGGCGGTGGGACTTCTTCCGATCGCAGTCAGCGGAGCGGATATCAAGGCGTTGATGGACGGCGCTGCCAGCGGAAGAGAGCTTGCTTTGAATGAGAAGTTCGAGAACAACGATGCGATGCAGTATGCGGCAGTCCGCAACATCCTGCTTCGGAAGGGAAAATCCGTGGAGGTGCTGGCGAATTATGAGCCTGCGCTTCACTACATCGGCGAGTGGTGGAAGCAGTTATACGGTGAGTCGGAAGGAAAGGACCAGAAGGGAATTTTCCCGGCAGCAGTGGATTTTACCACCGATCTGCATTCCATGGGACAGTTCATCCAGGACGGCGCCAGAATCATGTATGAGACCGTTATGTGCGTGGAGGAATCCAGAGAGACCATCACGATTGAAGAGGAGCCGGTGGATCTGGACGGATTGAATTATCTTGCCGGAAAAACCATGGACTTTGTCAACAAGAGCGCTATGAATGGAACCATCCTTGCACACACCGATGGAAACGTGCCGAATCTCATGGTGAAGATTCCGAAAATGGATGAATACTGCCTGGGACAGCTCTTCTATTTCTTTGAGTTTGCCTGCGGCGTCAGCGGTTACATCTTAGGGGTGAATCCATTCAATCAGCCGGGTGTGGAGAGCTACAAACGCAACATGTTTGCCCTTCTTGGAAAGCCGGGCTATGAGGAGGAGAGAGAGGCTCTCAAAAAACGCCTGTAATAGAAAAACTTGACAAATCGAAAAAGCTCTGATATAATCTCGTAATATATTTGTAATATTTGTAACAAATATGAATAAAAACATGCGGTTTTGCGTAACATTATCATAACAAATACCGTATGCAATGGAGGATTATATGAGACTGAAAAAGAGAGTGTTGGGGAGTGCGGTGCTGACAGCGGCTTTGGTATCCGCCACCCCCCTGTATGTGTTAGCAGCTCCTACGCAGGAACTGGAAGTGGTACAGGAGGAAGATACTTCCTGTGCGGCGGGAATGGCACGCAGAATCACAGAAGGTTTTCAGAATTCGGATGAGGAAGAAACAGCCGAGGAAGCATCCATAGAAAAAAATGAGGTAGATGTGGTGACTGCGACCCAGACCAGTGAGGAGGAAGCCGCATGGCAGAATCGTCTGATGGCGAAGGTGGAAGAATCCTTAAACGTCCGCACAGAAGCCAGCGAGGAAGCAGAACTTGCAGGAAAGCTCCGCAAGGGCGATGTGGCGGAGATCGTGGAACAGGGTTCCGAGTGGACGCAGATCACATCCGGAAATGTAAGCGGATATGTCAAAAACGAGTACTGTGTATTCGGACAGGAGGCTTACGACTATGCGAAAGCAAACTGTACCACAGAGGCAACGGTTCTCGAAGGCGGTCTCCGCTTAAGAGCAGAGGCAGACGAGGCGTCCGCCATCTATGATGTGGCGGCTCAGGGAGACGTGCTGACCGTGGCAGCGGATACGGAGGCGCCTGAGGGATGGACAGCCGTTTCCTATGGGGACGGTGTTGCCTATGTCAGCGCCCAGTATGTGGAGGTTTCTCTTGCCACCGGAACCGGAATCACCGTAGAAGAGGAACAGGCGATCATCGCAAAGCAGCAGGCGGAGGAAGAAGCCCGCAGGGCAGAAGAGGCAAAGCAGTCGGCTGTTACCCAGAATGAAGCCGTAGCAGCAAGCTATGACGAAACGACCATTCTTGCCGCAGTGATCCAGTTAGAGGCGGGAAGCGAGAGCTATGATGGACAGGTTGCCGTGGGAGCAGTTATCATGAACCGCGTCAGAAGCGGCAGCTATCCGGGAAGCATTACCGGCGTGGTATATCAGGCGGGACAGTTCTCTGTCAGCGGCCGCATCGCAGGAGTTGCGGCGGGAGGCGTGAGATCTTCCTGTATGCAGGCAGCTCAGGCAGCCCTTGCCGGAACAGACAACACCGGGGGAGCGCTCAGCTTTGCTCCGGTAAGCAGCGGAAAAGGCGGCTTGGTCATCGGAAACCATGTCTTTTATTAAAAGTTTTATCAGAGAGAAAAACCACCGTCCTGCGGAAGGAATATTCGCAGGACGGTGGTTTTTAAATTCTGCGGCGGGAATTTTTCTTGTATTTGTGGATAAAGTATAGTAAGATATAGCATAGACAGAAAAGATAAATATGGAGGAAATATTTATGGCTATAGCATTGATCGTACTAATTATAATCGTACTGGCGATTGCTGTTTCCTGTATTCGGATCGTACCGCAGGCACATGCAATGGTCATTGAGCGTTTAGGGGGATATCTTGCAACCTGGGGAGTGGGAATCCATTTCAAAGTCCCATTTATCGACCGCGTTGCCAAGAAAGTGCTTTTAAAAGAGCAGGTGGTGGATTTTGCACCGCAGCCGGTGATCACGAAGGATAACGTTACAATGAGAATAGACACCGTTGTCTTTTTCCAGATCACGGATCCGAAACTCTTTGTATACGGTGTGGACAGCCCGATCATGGCAATTGAGAATCTGACGGCTACCACCCTCCGTAACATCATCGGAGATCTGGAACTGGATGAGACCTTAACATCCAGAGAGACCATCAATACGAAGATGAGAGCCTCCCTGGACGTGGCGACCGACCCTTGGGGAATCAAGGTCAACCGGGTGGAATTGAAGAACATCATTCCGCCGCAGGCAATTCAGGACGCCATGGAAAAACAGATGAAAGCAGAGCGTGAACGCCGTGAAGCCGTAACCAGAGCGGAAGGAGAAAAGACGGCGACCATCCTGGTAGCCCAGGGTAAGAAAGAATCCGCCATCCTGGATGCGGAAGCTGAGAAACAGGCAGCCATCCTTCGTGCGGAGGCTAAGAAAGAGGCCACCGTGCGGGAGGCAGAGGGTCAGGCAGAAGCTATCTTAAAGATCCAGCAGGCGAATGCAGACGGTCTGAAATTCTTAAAGGAGGCAGGACCAGACGACGCAGTGCTTCAGTTAAAGAGTCTGGAGGCATTTGCAAAAGCAGCCGATGGAAAAGCGACCAAGATCATTATTCCATCGGAAATTCAGGGAGTTGCCGGTCTGGTAAAATCCATTACCGAGGTAGCGACCGACACAGAATAGAAGAGCAATCCGTCAGGAGAGCGTATCATAGTGAATCTTACGGGCTGTTGGTGGAACTGACAGCCCCTTTCACATATAGCGCATTACATAACCGGTATGGATCCGTCGCGACGGCTGTGTCATACCGGAACATATAGGAGGCAGACAGATGAACTTAAAAGGACGTAACTTTTTAAAACTGAAGGATTTCACCCCGGAAGAGATCCTGTACATGATCGATCTGGCAGAGGAGTTAAAGGCGAAGAAAAAGCAGGGAATCCGTCACGACAGTCTTGTGGGAAAAAACATTGCCCTGATCTTTGAAAAGACAAGCACCAGGACCCGCTGTTCCTTCGAAGTGGCAGCCCATGATCTGGGAATGCACGTTACATATTTAGACCCGTCCGGTTCCCAGATCGGGAAAAAGGAGAGTATCGCGGATACGGCGCGGGTACTTGGCAGAATGTTTGACGGAATCGAATATCGTGGTTTTGGCCAGGATATCGTGGAAGAGCTTGCGGAATACGCGGGAGTTCCGGTCTGGAATGGACTCACCAATGAATTTCACCCGACCCAGATGTTAGCGGACATGCTCACCATCCGGGAGCATCTTGGAACCTTAAAGGGAGTAAAACTGGTCTACATGGGAGACGCCCGTTACAACATGGGTAATTCTTTGATGGTGACCTGTGCCAAGCTGGGAATGCATTTTGTTGCGTGTACCTCGAAGCATTATTTTCCAGAGACAGAGCTTGTGGACTACTGCAAAGAAGTGGCGGCTCAGACAGGCGGAAGCGTTACTCTGACCGAAGATGTGATGGAGGGCACAAAGGATGCGGACGTAATCTACACCGATGTCTGGGTTTCCATGGGAGAACCGGAGGAAGTCTGGGAAGAGCGGATCCGTGAACTGATGCCTTATCAGGTCAATGCCAAAGCCATGGAAAATGCCAAAGAGGGAGCCATTTTCATGCACTGTCTTCCGGCATTCCATGATCTGAAGACGAAGATCGGACAGGAGATCTATGAAAAATTCGGCATCTCTGAGATGGAAGTGACAGACGAAGTATTTGAGAGCAGCCAGTCCGTTGTCTTTGACGAGGCGGAGAACCGTATGCACACCATCAAAGCGGTGATGTTAGCAACGTTAGGAGAGTAATCTTGAAATCGGAGATATTAGCGGCTCTTCGCAGCGCCGACGGCTATGTGTCCGGCCAGGAACTCTGCGAGCGTTTCGGAGTGTCCAGAACGGCGGTGTGGAAAGCCATCAATCAGTTGAAACAGGCGGGCTATGAGATTGAAGCCCTTCAAAACAAGGGATATCGTATGGTTTCCTCCCCCGATATTCTGAATAAGACAGAGCTTATGAGCAATCGGAAAACAGCGTGGATCGGAGAGGAAATCTATTATTTTGACAGCACGGACTCCACCAATACCCGTGCCAAAAAGCTGGCGGAGGAGGGCGCCGTCCACGGAACCTATGTGGTGGCGGACGAGCAGACCGGAGGCAGAGGCAGAAGAGGACGGGGCTGGGATTCTCAGAAAGGGATCTCCATCTACATGTCCCTGATCCTAAAACCGGAGATCGAACCGGGAAACGCCTCCATGCTGACCCTTGTGGCGGCAATGGCAGTTGCCGATGGAATTGAGAAAACCACAGGACTGGACTGCCAGATCAAGTGGCCCAATGATATCGTGGTAAACGGAAAAAAGGTCTGTGGGATCCTCACGGAGATGAGCACCCAGATCGATTATATCAACTATATCGTCATCGGCATCGGGATCAACGTCCACAATGAATCCTTCCCGGAGGAGTTAAAGGAGACTGCCACCTCTCTCTATCTGGAGAGCGGGAAGAAGCAGAACCGGGGAGCCATCATTGAGGCGGTGTGGGAAGCCTTTGAGGGATATTATGACATCTATTTAAAGACTCAGGATATGCAGGGTCTGGTGAAAAAATACAATGGCAAACTTGCCAACATGAACAAGCAGGTCCGTGTGCTGGATCCCAGGGAACCTTTTGAAGGAAAAGCCATGGGCATTACGCCGAAAGGAGAGCTGATCGTGGACACCTGGGAGGCGAGAAAGCTGGTGTCTTCCGGGGAGGTGTCTGTCCGGGGACTCTACGGATATGTGTGATCGTTAAAAAAATCACAATCAGGACAGGTTCTGAAAAATAGTCTAAAACCGGAACTCAGGAGGGAAAAATGTATCAGGATGAGGTCGTATTGTGCGGTTCAAGCGCCTACAACAAGAAATATTATCTGAGCGAGGACTTTGAGGGACTTCCTCAAAGCATTCAGGATGAATTGAAGATCATGTGCGTATTGTATACGGAGGATGTGGGAGGAACCTTAGAGCTTGTCTTTGACGAGGAAGGGAATCTCCATTTCCGAACCGATGCGGATGAGGGAGATCTGCTCTATGACGATATTGGAAGCGTGTTGAAGATCAAACAGCTTCAGAGGGAGAAGAGGGAATTGTTAGAATCCCTGGAGATGTACTTTAAGGTATTTTTCTTAGGAGAGGACTTTGAGGAGGAATAAGAGATGCTGTTAACCATAGATGTGGGAAATACAAATATTACAGTGGGAGTGTTCGAGGGAGAGAAGGTGGTCACCACCTTTCGTCTGACCACAAAGCAGGCGAGAACTTCGGATGAGTATGCCATTGCCCTGTCGGGGGTGCTGCTGCAGAATGGAATTTCTTTTAAAAGCGTCAACGACGTGATCATTTCATCGGTGGTTCCAAATGTCATGCACTCGCTGATCAGTGCCATCATCAAATATCTGGGGATCAAGCCGATCATCGTAGAATCGGGGATCAAGACCGGAATCCGTATTGTGACGGAGAACCCGAAGCAGATCGGGGCGGATCGGATCGTAGATGCGGCGGCGGCTTACGAACTCTACGGTGGTCCTGTTATCGTCATCGACTTCGGAACGGCCACCACCTACGATCTGGTGGATGCAGAGGGAGCGTTTTTGGCGGGGATCACGGCTCCGGGGATTCGTACCTCCGCAAAAGCCATGTGGGAGGATGCGGCAAAGCTGCCGGAGATCGAGATCAAAAAGCCAAAGAGTATCCTTGCCAAAGAGACCATCAGCAGTATGCAGGCTGGTCTGGTCTACGGACAGATCGGACAGACGGAATATATCATCAAGCAGATCAAAGAGGAGGCAAGATCCCTTGGAGATATCAAGGTGGTGGCAACGGGAGGTCTGGGCAGTATTATCGCGCCGGAAACAAGATCCATTGATATCTACGACCCGAATCTGACTCTTCAGGGAATGCGCCTGATCTATGAAAAGCAGAGCCGGAGTGAGAAATAATGGCGGAAAAATACTCTGATAAAAACAGAACGGATATCTGTAAAAACTGCAAAAACACAGAATATGGGGATGAGAGACATAAGATCCGGGAACTTAAGATCGGAAACGTCACATTGGAAAACGATCTGATCCTGGGACCAATGGCAGGGGTAACGGACCTGCCATTTCGACTGCTCTGCAAGGAACAGGGAGCCGGGCTCTTGTGCATGGAGATGGTCAGCGCCAAGGGAATCCTGTATAATAACAAAAATACCCGTTTTCTTCTGACGATTGACGAAAGGGAACGCCCGGTATCCCTACAGCTCTTTGGCTCCGATCCTGATATCATCAGCGAACAGGCAAAGCGGATCGAGGAACTGTCCTTTGACATTCTGGACATCAACATGGGCTGTCCGGTGCCGAAGGTGGTCAACAACGGAGATGGCTCCGCTCTTATGAAAAACCCGGTCCTGGCGGGCGAGATCATTGAAAAGACAGTCCGCGCTATCCAAAAACCTGTCACGGTGAAGATTCGAAAAGGTTTTGACGAGGCGCATATCAACGCAGTGGAGTTGGCGCATATCGCACAGGAGTCCGGCGCGGCTGCGGTTGCCGTCCACGGAAGAACCAGAGAACAGTACTATTCCGGCAGGGCGGACTGGGAGATCATAAGGCTGGTAAAAGAGGCGGTCAAAATTCCAGTCATCGGAAACGGGGATGTGCGTTCCCCGCAGGATGCCGTAAAGATGCGGGAGGAGACCGGGTGCGATGGGATCATGATCGCCCGCGGAGCCCAGGGAAATCCCTGGATCTTTCAACAGATTCTCCACTATGAGAAGACCGGGGAGTATCTGCCGAAGCCCAAGCCGGAAGAAGTCGTCGCAATGATCCTGCGCCATGCCAGGATGCAGATGGAGTTCAAAGGTGAGTATACGGGAATGAGAGAAATCCGCAAACATGCCGCCTGGTATACGGCGGGCTATAAGAACTCGACGAAGCTGCGGGGCAGGATCAACGAGACGGAAACTTACGAAGAGCTTGCCGAACTGCTGAAATCCTTGACATAAAGCGGGATTGGCGGGTATAATACTATGAATGTAAAAAAGTCTGTATTTAAGAATAGAAATAAATAAAGAAGGGTAGAAAAAGTCATGGACAAGAAGAATCTATTAACTTACGAAGGATTACAGAAGTTAGAGAACGAATTACAGGACTTAAAAGTAGTGAGAAGAAAAGAAGTCTCTCAGAAAATCAAAGAGGCGAGAGAGCAGGGAGACTTATCCGAGAATGCGGAGTACGACGCAGCCAAGGACGAACAGCGCGACATCGAAGCCCGTATTGACGAGATTGAAAAAATCTTAAAAAATGCGGAGGTTGTCATTGAGGAAGAAGTGGATCTGGACAAGATCAGCGTGGGCTGCCGCGTACGGATCCTGGATATGGAATATGACGAGGAACTGGAATATAAGATCGTAGGTTCCACAGAGGCAAGCAGCCTGAAAGGAAAGATTTCCAACGAGTCTCCGGTGGGAAAAGCATTGCTGGGCGCAAAAGTAAATGATATTGTAACCGTGGAGACCCAGGCGGGAGACTTAAATTATAAAGTATTAGAAATTCAAAGATCAAATTAAAGGAGAGCAAAATGGCGGAACAAAAGCAGAAAAATACACAGGAACCAGATATTAATCAGTTGATCAAGGTACGCCATGAGAAACTTGCAGACCTGCAGGCCAATGGCAACGATCCTTTTTTGATCACCAAATTTGATGTGACTCATCACAGCATGGACATCAAGGACAATTACGAGGAGCTGGAAGAGCAGACCGTAACCGTAGCAGGACGTATGATGCAGAAACGTGTGATGGGAAAGGCTTCTTTTTGCAATATTCAGGACTTGAAGGGAAATATTCAGTCTTATGTGGCGAGGGATGAGATCGGAGAGGATTCCTACAAGGCGTTTAAGAAAATGGATGTGGGCGATATCGTTGGCATCACCGGATTTGTATTCAAGACCAAGACCGGAGAAATCTCCATCCATGCAAAAGAAGTGACTCTTCTCTCCAAGAGCTTACAGATCTTACCGGAAAAATTCCATGGTCTGACCAACACAGACATCCGTTACAGACAGCGCTATGTGGACCTCATCATGAATCAGGATGTGAAAGATACCTTTATCAAGCGCTCAAAGATCCTCAGCAGTATCCGTCATTATCTGGACGGACAGGGCTTCATGGAGGTGGAGACGCCGATGCTGGTATCCAATGCGGGAGGCGCTGCGGCAAGACCCTTCGAGACACATTTTAACGCTTTAAACGAAGATCTGAAACTGAGAATTTCTCTGGAGCTGTATCTGAAGAGACTGATCGTGGGCGGTCTGGAGAGAGTCTATGAGATCGGACGGGTGTTCCGCAACGAGGGTGTGGATACGAGACATAACCCGGAGTTTACCCTGATGGAATTATATCAGGCATATACCGATTATCACGGTATGATGGATCTGACAGAGAATCTTTATCGTCATGTAGCGCAGGAGGTTGTGGGAAGTCTGGAACTGCCGTATGGCGAGCATGTCATTGACTTATCCAAACCGTTTGAGCGGATCACCATGGTGGATGCCGTTAAGAAATATGCCAATGTGGATTTCAATGAGATCAAAGATACGGAGGAAGCAAAGGCAGTTGCCAAAGAGCATCACATTGAATTCGAGGAACATCACAAGAAGGGCGATATCCTGAATCTCTTCTTTGAGGAATATGTGGAGGAGCATCTGATCCAGCCGACCTTTGTCATGGATCACCCAATTGAGATCTCACCGCTGACCAAGAAGAAACCGGAAAATCCGGAGTATGTGGAGCGGTTTGAGTTCTTCATCAACGGATGGGAGATGGCGAATGCTTACTCCGAGCTGAATGATCCGATTGATCAAAGAGAGCGTTTTAAGGCGCAGGAGGAGCTGTTGGCACAGGGAAATGAAGAGGCGAATACGACGGATGAGGACTTTATGAACGCGCTGAATCATGGTATGCCGCCGACAGGTGGAATTGGATTTGGTATTGACAGGATGGTTATGATTATGACGAATTCGGCTGCGATCCGGGATGTGCTTTTGTTCCCGACGATGAAGAGCTTGGATAAATAAAGTGGCTTAAATACTGGCTTTGCGAGGTTTGAACACCACGCCATACGCCAATTTTACGCCAAATGATGCAGAGTTTGATGTAAGACAATGATATAATGATGTGGAATCAGACGATATGACAACTGGAACCCCGTTAGATAGAGAAATCTGTCTGATGGGGTTTTCTTGTATATTGAGGTAATATGATTACAGAATGCAAATTATTGTCTATGGTATGTGGTGACGGAGTAGTGCGAGTTCATATAGTTTAATTATTAAATGTTTTAAGGGTGGCAATTTTATGAAACAAAAGGTAAATATTGATAAGTATGTTGGAAAAGATGGAAAATATATTATATCCATGAATAAGTCATTTAAACAGGCATTTAGTGTATTAGAGCTGAAGCACATAAATTTGATGCTGAGAATCAATAGAATTAATAGAATGTGTTTTGAATATACTAAGAAATGGAAGAGAGAAAAAACAAAATGGAATAATACAAATTATGAATTTGCTTTCTTACAAGAGGAAATTATATATCATATGCGTAGAGTCGTTGACGATATGATTTCAATAGTTTGGATTCAGAATCAGATGGAAAGTCAACAGAATGTAGTTAAAATAGAAATAGATTCTATAGGTAGATATTTAAACAAAAAGGATTCTGATTTTAAGTGTTTTGATGAATGCATAGAATTTTTAAAAATAATAAATAGTATTTCAAATTCGTATAAACATTCAGTTTATCAAACTGTCCAAATCTTGATTAGTCAAGAAGAACCATCCTTTTATGTTTATGGATATAAATCAAATGATACAAATAATACGGAGGGAGAATATTTATATAGTCAGACTGAATTATTAGAAGGATTTGAAAAAATGTTAAATATATATTTAAGAGAAGTTTATGAAACGGAATAGGGGACTATATATCTATGCCATCCTATTATAATCATCCTATATCTGAATGAAAAATAAATATTGATTCAAAACTTTTAAGTATTGACACCGCTTCGCCCATGACGATAAATCAAGGGCTGAGGTGGTGTCATTTCTTATAGTCATAAGTTGTCAGAGAAGAAGGTTGAAAGATACATTCTTTTTTTGATGCCTATAATTAATTTACGGAAGGAGAATCAGATTAAAGGCGAAGCTGGAAGCGATGAAAGTAAAGGTTGCTGGAGGCGAGTTGGAAAAGCGGGGCATGAATAAGAAAAAAGAGAAAGGGGTGATTTTATAGGAGTGATTGTGGATACAATATTGTAAAGGAATATAACATGTGTTATACTTAATTTTAAGAGAAATGTAGCAAATGTTATATTTTATGAATAGTGAGGACGAGATGAAATATTCTGAATTTGTAAAAAAAGTAAGAAAACAATTAAATTATACACAAAAGGAACTTGCAGAGGCACTTGATGTTAGCTATGCCACGGTAAATCGTTGGGAAAATAATCAAGCATTACCAAGTAAGCTGGCTGTAAAAAGTTTTCTTGATTTCTGTGAGAACAATTTTATTGATACAACCGACTTGGAAGATTGATTTATATAGTTAAAGGTATCTCGTAGATTATAAAGGAGAATGAAAATGGCTAGAGCTGATTTAATGTGTGAATTGATAAAATATGGATTACTAAATGATAATATAAACTTTAGAAAGGCGGCTGAAGCGTTATGTGCGGAGGAACGAGCAAAGCAACATACTATTTTAGCAAATAAAATACAAGACTTACTTAGTATGGAAAAGAAACAATCGATTGAACGGAATAGTTCGGTTAATTTTGTTAGAAGTGGGATGAATGAATCAAGTCTTTTTTGGGAAAAAGTACCTCAAAAGAGAATGGATAATTTGATTTTACCACAGACAGTAAAAGATATATGCCAAAGCGTGATTGACGAGCAATTAAGAGCGGAAGTACTTCAGTCTTATGGACTGGAGCCAAGAAATAAGGCATTGCTAATAGGCCCCCCAGGTAATGGTAAGACCTCTTTAGCAGAGGCTATAGCAGAAGCTTTGATGGTACCTTTATTAACTGTGAGATATGAAAGTATAGTTGGTGCATATTTAGGCGAAACAGCATCAAAGTTGTCGAAACTTTTTGAAATTGCAAAAACTAGGAAATGTGTATTATTCTTTGATGAATTTGAAACTTTGGGAAAAGAGCGTGGAGATGCACATGAAACAGGGGAGATAAAAAGGGTTGTTAGTTCTTTACTTATGCAAATTGACGCCTTACCAAGTTATGTGGTTGCAATCGCAGCAACAAATCACGATACATTGTTGGACAGGGCGGCGTGGAGAAGATTCCAAGTAAAGATAGAAATACCTAAGCCTACTAGAAACAACTTGGAATTATTCTTTGAACATTTTCAAGAGGAAAGAGGATTTGAATTCGGAATTTTACCGAGCACTCTTGCAAAAAAAACTTTGGGTTTAAGTTATGCGGAGGCAGAAGAGTTAGCATTGGAGATATACCGACAATATGTATTAAATATTCCACAAGATAAGCCTAAAGAGATTACAAGTCAAGTATTGAAGTTGTGGCAGACACAGAAAATGATTAATAAGGAACAGAAGGAGGAAGAGGTATGGCAGAAAGACCAATAATATTATTTCCTGAACCGCAGTTGGCTGATCGAGATAAGAGAAAGATTCCTATTCCGCAGATGAATAAACCTACATTTGGAAAACAATATAATCGACTTCAACCGACATTTAAAGTTTTGAAAGAAGCATTTGAAAAAAAGAAAGTACAAATCCAAAATGCACCGATTGGAATGAATCCAGAATATGCCCTTGTTTTCGAGGTGGTTGGTTCTGTTGATAACTTTTATACTGCTGTGAAAAATTCTGATGGATTAGAATGGCTTTTTGATAAGGATTCATTTGATATAGAACCTGACGAAGATTTTTATTTTGATAAAGATAAGGAGAAAAATATTTCTGGAAAAGTGTACTGTATCATGTCGAATCAAGAAGCCATGGAGCAAATGTTATCATGCTGGAGACGATTTAACGATGGAGAAAGTGATGTGTTTGCTCGTGGGTATGCTGGATTGAGAGATATTTTTGTTAATATAAAGCAAATTAGAACGTGGACTTCTGAAGATAGAATACAGGAAACGCGAATAATTGAATATTGGAGGGAGTCATTAGAAATTGATGGTAATACAGCAGTACCATTTGAGGTAGAATTATTCTATAGAAATGATAAAGAAAAAAGAATGTTGGCAGAGAAGGCGGTTGTAGCAGAAATAGAGAGATTAGGAGGACGCATTCTTAACAAGTGTCATATTAGCGAAATAGCATATCATGCACTACTGGTAGAATTGCCTAGAAATAGGATAGAAGAGCTTGTTGAAAATTATGAACAAGTGCAATTAGTACATATAGATGATGTAATGTTTTTTAGACCAACCTGTCAATCCGCATTTAATGTATATGCTGATAATTCTGTTATAGAAGAAATTGATGAGGAAATTCCTGTGGAAAAATCTGCACCGATTATTGGTGTATTTGATGGAATGCCAATACAAAATCATCCATTTTTGAAGAATAGAATAATATTAGATGATCCAGACGGCTATGAAAGTGGCTATGAAAGTAAGAATAGATGTCATGGAACGGCAATGTCTTCACTAATATTGAATGGCGACTTGAATAAAAAAGAGTTTCTAAATCATAGCATTTATCTTCGTCCTATTTTGAAACCGAGAGAGATTGGACCGGATACTTTTGTAGAAGAGATACCTAGTGATTGTTTGATTGTAGATAAAATTCATGCAGCTATTGTTAGACTTTTTGAAAATCAAAATGGTACTGAACCAGTGGCACCTACAATAAGAATTATAAATCTTTCTTTAGGAGATCCAGTAAGACAATTAGCAACATTAATGAGTCCATTAGCTCGATTAATTGACTATTTGGCGTATAAGTATTCGGTCTTGTTTATTGTTAGTGCAGGAAATCATCCAGAGACAATAAATATGTTAGAGAGTACATTTGATGAATTAAAAAATAAAGACATATACGAAAGAAGTGAAGAATATTTTAGGTGTATATCTAACAATCAAAGAAATGTAAAAGTGTTGTCACCAGCAGAGAATATCAATGGTTTGACAGTTGGTGCAATTTATGATGATTATTGCAATGTTGATGAGAATGATAGAGCAATATTTGCGGTTCAAAAAGGTTTGCCAAGTCCTATTTCTTCATATGGGAAAGGTTATAGGTCAATTATTACGCCAGATTTATATTATAGAGGTGGTAGAAAATTTATATATAGTTCATGGAATGGGCAATGTCAATGGCTACAATCAAATAGAGAACCTGGCTGTAAGGTGGCAGCACCAACTGTGGATTCTACAAAAAATGGACAGGCATTTACTTTTGGAACAAGTGATGCAACAGCTTTAATTTCGCATGAAGCATTAAAATGTTATGATGTCTTAAAGGATATTTATCAAGCAGAAACAAGTGGAGTGCCACCAAAAGAATATATGGCGATTCTTATAAAAGCAATGCTTACGCATGGGGCGTCATGGGGAGATTTGGCAAGTCAGGTTGCAAAGATAACAGGAGCGAAAGAAAAGCAAGTTTCAAGATGGTTAGGATATGGAATCCCAGATGTCTCAAGAGTTGAGGAATGTGCAAAAAACAGGGTTACGTTAATTGGTACGGGTAGTTTGAAAAAGGATGAGGGGCATATATTTACATTGCCATTACCTGTAGATATCTCATCAAAGGTAATTAAAAGGAGGCTAATAGTTACATTAGCTTATTTCTCGCCTGTCGAGGTAAATAAACAAGCTTATAGAAGTGCAAAATTATGGTTTGATGTGCTCGGAAATGAACAATTAGCTGCAAGTAGGGAAAATACAGAATGGCAAGCAGTTCAAAAAGGAACCTTACAACATGAAGTATTTGAGGGTGAAAAAGCCTTAATTTGGAATGATGATAAAGCAATACAAATTAAGGTGAATTGTAAAGAGGATGCAGGGAAATTTAAAAACGCTATTCCGTATTGTATATTTGTGACGTTTGAAGTGGCAGAAGGACAAAATATCGATGTTTACTCCAAAGTCGTAAATAAGGTAAAAACAGCAATTAAGCCTTAATTTTTGTATCAACGGCATTAGCACTAGAATAAACAAATGAATAATGAGTTTAAGGTGTATGGAAATGAATAACCATACACCTTTTTTATGGTGAAATGGCTTAGTTGAAAGAGGAAAAGAATATGAGGCGGAATATGAAACGGCTGTTACTGCTCTTGTCAGGCGTTTTTGTCATAATTCTCCTTGTGGTCAGCTTCCTTATTGTTCGATTTTTCCCAGAGCTGCTTCCTGCCAGGGCAAATGTGCAGAGCGAGTCGACAACAGAAATTTTCGCTATGGACACCTACATAACGATGACCGCCTATGGACGGGATGCAGAAACAGCATTGACAGAAGCAGAGAATAAGCTGGTAGAGTTGGAACAGCTATGGTCGGTAACAGACCCGGATAGTGACATTTATGCAGTCAACCACAGCGATGGGCAACCCGTCAACATAAGCGAGGAAACAGCGGCACTGCTTTCCTTTGCTCTGCAGATGGCGGAGGAAACCGATGGCGCTTTGGAGCCTACCATTTATCCGGTCCTGACTGCATGGGGCTTTACTACAGAGGAAAATCGTGTGCCATCCGATGCTGAGATTACAGAGCTTCTGGAGAATGTAGGCTATGAACGAATCCGGCTGGAGGATACGACGGTTCAGTTGGACAGCGGTATGATGCTGGATCTGGGTTCTGTGGGAAAAGGGTATGCCGGCGATCTTGCCGCGCAGGTGCTAAAAGACAATGGTATTCCCTCCGCCCTGCTGGATCTTGGAGGAAACATTCAGGCGGTTGGAACCAAACCGGATGGCAGTCCATGGCGGCTCGGCCTGCGTGACCCGTTCTCTGATGGCACATTAGGAGTGCTGGAAATCAGCAATCAGGCGGTTGTGACCTCTGGCAATTACGAGCGGTACTTTATCGGTGAGGATGGTAAGCAGTATGGTCACATTATTAACCCCACCACAGGCTATCCCGCAGAAAGCGGTCTGGCGTCCGTTACCGTCATTGCAGACGAAGGACACTTGTGCGATGCGCTGTCTACTTCCCTTTTTGTCATGGGGCCTGACCGGGCGGCTGAATATTGGAAGCAGCATCAGAATTTTGATATGATTCTGCTTACCGAGGACGGAGAAATCTATCTGACCGAAGGAGTCATGGATGCCTTTACACTGGACAGTTATCACAGCAATATGAAGGTCAATTTGATTGAATATAAGTAAACAAAAAATTTTAATCTGCATATGCGCCATGATCTTTCTGTTGGGGATTGCTGGGATTGCATGGATGCTTCTGACTCCTCACGGAACGCAGGTAAATATCGTGCAGGCAACAGAGCAAAGATTGACAGTTTTTGCGTGCCAGGATAAAATACTTGCAAATAATGCTTCCACACAGACAGCACAGAGAAGGTGATAATTTCATGCTCAAACAGCTCAGATACTTCCAATCAGTTGTCCGAAACAACAGTTTTTCCAAAGCGGCAGAAGAAAACTATATTTCTCAATCTGCTATTTCCCAGCAAATACAGGCATTGGAACGGGAACTGGGATTTCCGCTGTTGGAACGAAAGAACCGGACCTTTACGTTAACGCTTGCCGGAGAATATTTCTATCAGAAAAGTCTTGTACTGACGGCGGACTATGATCGTATGTGCGCCGAAGCCGCCAGGGTTGCAAAAGGTCGTCAGGCATCCTTGAAAATTGGCTATCTCCGCTGTTATGCAGGAAGTGAATTGCATCAGGCATTAGAACAATTTGCAGAGAAATATCCGGACGTTGCCGTGTCTATTGAATATGGCAATCACGAAGAATTGTACGCCATGCTTCGTACCGGACAGGTGGACATGGCTCTCAACGATCAGCGCCGGGCGTTTTCGGATGAATACGTCAATCTGATCCTAACCACCGCCAGCAGTTATATCGAAATATCCTCCCACAACCCGCTGGCGCAAATGGAGAAGATCACGCCGCAGGAATTGAAAAATATTCCCTGTATTCTGGTAGCCTCTCAGACGCAGCAGAAAACGGAACAGGAATATTATCAGACTATTGTGGGATTTCAGGGGGAATTTTTATTTGCGGAAAATCTGGAAGAAGCCCGCCTGATGGTAATAGGCAGAAAAGGGTTCATGCCGATGGAGGGCAATGGAAATGCGCCCCCTGGAGGAGCTTCGATTACCAGGATTCCTCTGATACGGGAGGATGAACCAATTCTGCGGAACTATTGTGCTTTTTGGAAAAAGAACAATTCTGGCTTTTGCGTAGAAACCTTTGCAAAAATATTGCAGGCACAGTTCAAAGAATAATATCATAATTAAAAATAAGTCAAAGCTATTCCTGACCGGGAGTGGCTTTTTTCGTATTAGTTTTTCTTATGCAAATAGTCAAAAAGAAAAATTGATACAGACCACGCTTCCGACTAAAATAAAGACAGAAAAAGCAAGGAGGAATTTATGGAACCAGCACATGGGATAAAGGGGATGTTTACAGGCACCCTTATTTGAAAAACTTATGAAATGGAAAGGAGTATTTCACAATGGAAAAAATAAAAAAGAACTTTGGATTTGGCTGTATGCGCCTCCCGATGAGAGAAGACGAGGTGGATATCACTGAGACCTGCCGCATGGTGGACGCTTTTTTGGATGCGGGCTTTAACTATTTTGATACGGCTCACGGCTATATTCAGGGGAAAAGCGAGAAGGCGCTAAAGGAGTGCTTAACCAGCCGCTACCCTCGTGATCGCTATATCCTGACGGATAAATTGACAAATTTTTTCTTTAAAAAGGAATCTGACATTCGTCCATTGTTTGAGAGTCAGCTTGCAGCTTGCGGTGTCGACTATTTTGATTTTTATCTGATGCATGCACAGAGTGCGGAGAACTTTAAGTTTTTCAAGTCCTGTCACGCCTATGAGACAGCTTTTGCATTAAAAGCAGAGGGTAAGGTAAGGCACGTTGGAATCTCCTTCCATGACCGTGCGGAGGTTTTGGAACAGATTCTGACCGAATATCCCCAGATAGAGGTGGTACAGATTCAATTCAACTATGTGGATTATGATGATCCGGCAGTACAGAGCCGGAAATGCTATGAGGTCTGTCGAAAATTTGACAAGCCGGTTATCGTCATGGAGCCGGTGAAGGGCGGTAATTTGGTGAACTTGCCGGAGGAAGCGAAGGCGGTTTTAGACGATTTGCATGGCGGAAGCCCAGCCAGTTACGCTATCCGCTTTGCGGCGGGATTTCCCGGTATGATGATGGTTCTTTCCGGTATGAGCAGTCTGGAACAGATGCAGGACAATCTTAGTTTTATGCAGGACTTTAAGCCCTTGACAGGAACAGAGCTTTCGGCTGTAGGAAAAGTACAGGAAATTTTCAAAAGCATGAATCTGATTCCCTGTACGGCCTGCCGGTACTGTACAGATGGCTGTCCAAAACATATTGCGATTCCCGATCTGTTTGCAGTTATGAATGCGAAGCAGATCTATCATGACTGGAACGCGGATTATTATTACAACAATGTCCATACCGGTCCCGGACGGCGAGCTTCTGACTGTGTGAAATGCGGAAAATGTGAAAAAGCCTGTCCCCAGCATTTATCGATCCGAAACCTGTTGGAGGATGTGGCTAAGGAGTTTGAAACCCACTGAACAGAAGTGCAGGAGGAAACGAGAAAAACGCAGCACGATAACAACAAAGAGAGGAAGAGTTGATAATGAAAAAGGTAATGCTTTGGGCAGGCGCCGGTCAGATCGGCATGGCGATTGCCCGCAGAATGGGCTACGGTATGAAAATCGTAGTCGGTGACAGGAAAATGGAGAATGCAGAAGCAGCTGCTAAGATCATGAACGAAGCAGGGTTTGATGTGATTCCTGTAGCAATGGATCTGTCCAGTCGGGAGTCCATTCAGGCAATGATCGCCGAAGGGCAGAAATACGGAGATATTACGATGCTGGTCAATGCGGCAGGGGTATCGCCAAGCCAGGCTTCCGTTGAGACCATTTTGAAGGTGGATCTTTACGGTACTGCGGTATTGTTGGAGGAGGTCGGAAAAGTGATCGCTCCCGGCGGTGTTGGTGTAACGATTTCCAGTCAATCGGGACATCGTATGAAACAGCTTACTCCAAAAGAGGATGAACAACTCGCCTGTACCCCGGCAGATGAATTGCTGTCCTTGGAAATTTTGCAGCCGGAGAATATCCTTGATACACTCCATGCGTACCAGATGGCGAAACGGTGCAACGAAAAGCGGGTTATGGCAGAATCTGTCAAATGGGGAGAAAAAGGAGCTCGTATCAATTCCATATCTCCCGGCATTGTGGTTACGCCGCTGGCGTTGGACGAATTGAAAGGCTCCCGCGGGGATTTTTATAAAAATATGTTTGCGAAATGTCCTGCCGGACGTCCTGGCACGGCGGACGAGATCGCAAACGCAGCGGAGCTTCTGATGAGCGATAAGGGAGCGTTTATCACAGGCGCGGATTTCCTGATCGACGGGGGCGCAACGGCAAGCTACTTCTATGGTCCCCTGAAACCGGAATAAATCGTTCGACTTTTTTCGCATAAGAAAAAACCGTAGAAAAGGGAAGCCAAAAAGTCAAACGATTTGTTCGACAATCGGGCAAAAGCTCACCGACAGATAGAACTGATTTTGAGTGATAGATTGTTGCCAAAATCAGTAAAGGAGTGAGTTTGGTGAGCTTTTGGGATTGGTTTGTAAGGTTCATTCGTTAGTAGAAAAAGGCGTTCTTGTAATAAAAAAGAGGAACAAGGGAGCCTGATTTTAGTAACACATATTGAAAATGCGTCTGCCAATGGATATAATATCCTTAACTTGTACAAGGAGCGTGACATACCATTGGCAGAGATTGCAGAGGCAGTAGGGATTGTCGTACAATGTATCGTCTGTATGTTCATTATAGATGAACTATCTCATATTAAACCAGATCGTAAAGTATGGATTGTAAAAGGGATATTCATAATTCTAAATTTTTGTATGTGGTACAACATAGAGAAAGTAGATGGATTATGGAATATTTTGAGTACTTTATTAGACACCATAGGATATTTTACATATCTCGCAGTGTTAAAAAGACAACGCTGTTTATCGATGTTTGCGGTTGTAATGGCAACACAGATCATTAATCAGGTCGGAGTCCTGATTGAGACGATTATCATATTTGGTTTAAGCATTTTAAGTAGTAGCGAGTCATATTATATTCCCCTTTTATTACTCGGTTATTTCATTAACATAGGATTATTATATCCATTTTATATTTTGGCGAAAAAATATGAGATGGATAAGCTGTTAGAGCAGAAAAGAGCACAATATATCATTATAATAACAGGATTATTTTTTCAAATAGCAAAATTGACGATCCGTATTAATCATGATAGCAGCAACAATACATTTTTATATGTTGCTCTTACCATTTTGATTATGGGGATCATTTTCGGCATCCTTTGGATCATCGACTGGTATTGCACCGAACGGGAAAAACGTCTCCTCTGGGAAGACAACGACCGGATGTCCAAGCGTCTTCACAAGTCAAAAGAACTCATCCCAGCGTTAAACAGCGCCTTAAACCACTTGAAAATCGACAGCGATTCTACCGCATTGGACGGTATCTTAGAAGAGATCCATCAACTGTGTCAGGAACAACTTGGGGAAAGCCGGCAGTGGGACATGCAGGAAAAGAGTTTTCCATCCACAGGGATTCATATATTGGACGAGCAAATTCAGCTATATGGAAAAGAAGCGGCGGAAAAATCCATCAATTTTGACGTGTTTGTGGGGGCGCCTCTGCCGGAAATTTTTAAAGAGAGGCACATAAAGGAACTGGATTTTTTGCGGCTCATCGGAGACCTTGTGAGAAATGCCTTCCGTGCCATAGAAAAATCAGAAAAAGCAAAGGGCAATATCCTGTTGGTCATAGGCTGTATCGACGACATTTTTCAGGTAGATATCTATGACGACGGCGCTCCCTTTCCCCTGTTCATCCTCAACGAATTTGGAAAAAGAGGAAATACACAGGGAGGAACGGGAAATGGGATTGCCGACATGCTGGATTTTCTGGAACAGCATAAGGCGACGTATCAATTGACGGAATATGGTGAAGGAGCCACTTTTTCAAAAGGAATCAGCATCATCTGGAACGGGAAGAACGGAAGATGGATTGATTCTTACAGGAGTGGGCGGATCTTAGAGGGAAGTCTGTTACTTCCCAAAGAACCTTGATCTCATATTCGCGATAAATTCTCCGTTGCTGGGACGACCGTTCTTATTCTTAACATCATAAGGATAGTATTTTGAGAGCGTTATCAGGCTGGAGCTGCTCCAGACTCTTTCAATGGCGCTGCGGATCGCCCTCTCCACATTGGCAGGATCGGTCTGATACTTGCCTGCGATGGCGGGATATATGACCTTGGACACCTTGAGAGAATCATCGGGATGTTCTGCGAGAAAAGAGAATGCCTCTACCAGATAATTTCGTCCCGCGCTTGGAGGAAAGCCCATATTCTGCAATTCCTGGAGGGCTCGCTCCCGTATGATCTGACGTTCATCTGCAAGTTTAGGATCCGGTTCGCTGTGATACTTATATACCTTATCAATGATATCCAGTACCTGCTTGGCAGTGTAACTCATATTTGTCTTTTGGAATATAAAATCCACCTTTAATTCCCTTCGCAGATATTGCAGGATCGACGAAGAACCGTTATTTGTCGTAACCACTACAAAGGGCTGAGGGATTGGGAGCTGGCGCATTTTTTCTGCAAACTGGATTCCGTTTCCCTCTTCCAGCTCCAGATCCAGAATCACTACGTCTGCATTTCTGCTTTTCAACAGCTTCAACCCCTCTGTCTCACTTCCTGTTTCACCGCACAGCTCGAAGTGCGGATTCTGCTGAATCTGGTAATGAAATTCCAAACGTTTTTCCTGATTATCCTCCACCAATAAAATACGAATCTTATCTTTCATACGTAACACCTCATTTATTTGACAAATGAAATGGAAATTTTTACCATTCTAATCTCTATTTTAAACCTTTCGACAAAATCCGACTACTAAAATAGCGAAATTCTGGGAAAATAGGATGATTCTATCCGAAAAATCGACATATTAGAGAAAAAGAACCGACAGAAAATGCTTGACAAATAATCTATGATAAAGATGTCAATTCAAATCTTGCAGATGTGGTGGCAGGTAATCCTGCGGTGGACTCCAAAGTATCCTACATGACCATAGAGGGAGCTTGTTATGGAACTTGATGCATATAAATCATCATTGGATACAGGAGGGCAGAGATTATCGACCCACATCATACGCATATCAAAAAATTATTTTTCGTGATTCTTTTCTGAAATTCAGCAAAATTCCTATTCAAATTTTCCAAAATTTATATATAATAAAACCATAGTCTATCACCCGCACAAATGATATCAAGGGAGCTGAAGGAATATGGAAAAACAGGAAGAAAAGTTATGTTCTGAAATTAGAAAAGCCATGCAGAACCGGGAACTGAAAGTGTATTACCAGCCACAGTATAATTCTCTTACCAATAAACTCACCAGCGCGGAAGCCCTGGTACGGTGGCAAAAACCTGATGGAACGATTGTCATGCCCGGTAGTTTCATTCCCCAATTAGAAAAAAACGGGGCGATTCTGGAACTGGACTGGTATATGCTGGAGGAGGTCTGCATTTTCCTGAAACACCAGAAGGAAGAGGGGATCCACAGCGTTCCGGTAGCAGTTAACTTCTCCAGGCTGCATGTAGATGAAAAGGGATTCACGGGGCGCCTCTGTGAGATCGTAGACCGATATGAGATCCCTCATAAAATGATAGAAGTGGAAGTCACCGAATCCGCTTTTGTGGAACAGTCGGAAAAAATCATAGATCTTATCCGACAGATCAGAAAGGAGGGGTTCAGCGTTGCCATCGACGATTTTGGCAGCGGTCTATCCTCCCTCAGCTTTGTAAAAGACGCCCCGGTGGATATCCTCAAGCTGGACAGATCTCTTTTCAGCAGCAACTGTGAGGATGAGAAGGAGAGGATCGTTCTGGAAAGTATTTTCATCTTCGCGCACCGTCTCAAACTCACCACCGTAGCCGAGGGAGTGGAGACAAAAGAGCAGCTGGGTTTCCTGCGTACCTGCGACTGTAAGATCATCCAGGGATTCTTATATGCAAAGCCAATGCCGGAAAAAGACTTCTGGGAAGTATGTCAGGAGGACGCGAAGATCAGCGATGAGGACATTCTGTTCGTTCAGGCGGCGTCCAGCGCAAACGAGCTTTTAATGGAAGCAATCTTTATGGAATATCCGATGGTCCTTCTTGCAAACCTCACCAGGAACAGCTTCTACATGATGGCATATGAGAATTTCACATCCAGAAAGTGTCCGTCCACTGGCGTTTTTGAGGAGGTCATCCGATGCGGCGCTTCCACTATGCACCCAGAAGACCAGCAGTTATTCTATCATACCTTCTGTATAAAAAATCAGTTGGAAGCCTACCATAGAGGAGAAAAAACGATCCGTCTCGTTACGAGGCAAAAAGGAGATGACGACATCTATCGAAGAGTGGAGACGACGAATTACTTTGTAAAAAACCCCTCTTCAGAGGATGTTTTAGTGATCTCGCTGAACCATAATCTGGACTGAGACACCCCTGACTGCGGCTGTCATGAAAAAATAAAAAAGCTATAAAGAATTTCAGATTCCATCCGATAAAGTATATAGAAACCAGAAATATTGAGGTTTTCGCACCTGATTTTCAAGGAGGAAAGGAGATGCCGTTATGCGTATAGATGCATACAATCAGATAGCGCAGCTGTATAAAACCGGAAAAAGCGCACGGACAAATCGTGTGGAAAATACAACAGAAGTACGGGACGAAGTACAGATTTCCCAGACAGCGCGTGATTATCAGATCGCAAAACAGGCAGTAGCAGGAGCTTCGGACGTTAGGGAAGATAAGATAGCACAGTTAAAGGCAAGCATGGACTCTGGTAATTACAGCGTAGACACGGATAGTTTTGCAGGTAAGTTATTGGAAAAATACAATGCTGCAATAATGTGAGCGAGGGCAGAAATTGGCTAGTTTAATGAATGAACTCTTAGAAGTTCTGGAGAGGGAGGAAGCGGCATACAGAGAATTGGTATCGGCTTCCACGAAAAAAAAAGATGTTATCATAAAAGCCGATATTGCGGCTTTGGAGGAGATTACCGGTGAGGAACAGGAGATTGCCGGAAAGATCAAAAACATTGAGAACAGACGGATCTCAATTATGAATGATATTGCGAATGTCCTGAACCGGGATACGAAGGAACTGACGGTGGACGCCATGATGGAGGTTCTGAAGGATCAGCCCGCAGAGCAGGAACAATTAGCCAATATCCGCTCCCGCTTAAAAGATACCCTGACAGAGATGAAGGAGATCAATGAACAAAATCAGACTCTGGTTAACCAGGCGATGGAACTGGTGGAGTTTGATATGGCATTGCTCAAAAGCATGAGACAGGCTCCGGAGACTGCCAATTACAACAAACAGGCATGCAATACCGGCGAACTGCTGGGAAGCGGCGGTTTTGATGCGAAACAGTAAGGAAGAGGCAGGAGGAACATGTAATGGCAAATGGAATGGGTACGCTTTATGTGGCGTCATCTGGACTGCGCAACAGCCAGAATGCACTGAATACAACCGCAAATAATCTTGCTAATGTAGATACCGATGGGTATGTGCGTCAGCAAGTTTTATTTTCAGATAAAGAATATAATACCTTTGGCAATGCTGCAGTCAGCAAGCAGCAGGCGGGACTTGGACTGAACATCGCAGATGTTGTCCATGCCAGAGACGTATTTATCGACAAGGCATTTCGTACCGAGAGTGGTCGGCAGGCTTTCTATGAGACCTGCTTTACTGCTGTGGATGAGGTACAGACCTATTATCAGGAGATGGAGGGAAAGACCTTCCAGTCAGCAATGGAAGATTTCTGGGAAGCGCTTCAGGAATTTTCCAAGGATCCTTCAGATTCTGTAAATCAGAATCTGGTCGTACAGAAAGCAGGATTATTTTTAACCCGTGCACAGACGGTCTATGGCGGGCTGAAGAGTTATCAGGCAAACATCAATGTACAGATTTCCAATGATATTGAACAAATAAATAAGCTGGGAAATAAGATCCGGGAACTGAACCAGCAGATTCAGAGAATTGAGGTGGGCAATCAGGAAACCGCTATGAATCTGCGGGATGAAAGAGATCTGGCTCTCGACCAGCTGGGAGCGCTGGCAAAAATCTCCTATAAAGAA
This sequence comes from uncultured Lachnospiraceae bacterium, assembly GCA_958428365.1. GTDB lineage: Bacteria > Bacillota > Clostridia > Lachnospirales > Lachnospiraceae > Maccoyibacter. The sequence continues at coordinate 39,800 of CAUAFT010000011.1, forward strand.
AATTCCAACGGAGTGGTTGTGGTGAAGCTGGAAGACGAATATTTTGTGGATGAGCTTCACACCTATGAGATCGGCATGACAACAGATAAGATCACAGGTTTTGTCACACCGTACTGGCCGCAGCTCTCCGATCTGGATAAGGAACAATATGAAGAAGTGTTTGACTTCTCCATTGATATCAGTTCCGCGTTGAACAGCGATATCGGAGAATTGAAAGCATTGTTATTGTGCCGGGGCGATCACTGGGCAGATTATTCGGATATTGAGGGGATGGGAGAACAGGAATATCTCGACACCACCAATATGTCTGTAATGCTGGATATGCAGGCAAAGCTGGATCAGATGATGCATTCGATCATGACTACGGTAAACGACCTGTTTTGTCCGAATGTAGAGGGACCGGCAGGGGTAACCTATCAGGATGCAGACGGAAATACGATAGATTTAAGCAGTGTTCAGGTACTGGATACAGAGAATTGTGCCCTGGGAAGCGACGGGGAACTCCCGCCGCAGGAATTATTCGTCAGAAGCGGCGTGGAGCGTTATACGGAAGTGACGGGAAGCGACGGCAAGACCTATTATATCTATAATGAAGAGGACACCAGTGATACCTCTCTTATGTACAGCCTGACAAGCTGCGACATCAATGAGGCGCTGAAAAAGGTGGAGACCCTGCTCCCGCATCTGACACAGAACGGAGAAGTGGACAGAGAGCTTGGAACGAAGCTCGCCACCGTCTGGGAGGAAAATATCATCGGGCTGGATCCGACAGACCCGGAACCGGTGACCTTCAAGTTATATTATCAGAAAATGATCGACGGACTTGGAACCATCGGAAACGTCTATAATAAGACGGCGGAAAGTCTGGCGGGAAGCGTCCTGACCATAGAGAACAACAGGCAGCAGGTGATGGGAGTATCCTCTGACGAGGAATTGACGAATATGATCAAGTATCAGAACGCCTACAATGCGTCAAGCCGTTTTATGACAGTGATCAGCGAGATGATCGAGCATATCATTACACAGCTTGGAAGCTAGGAAGGAGGGATTTAGATGCCATCTACATTTTTTGGATTAACAATTGCGGGATCGGGACTGAGCGCTTTTCAGGCGGCAGTGAACACCACCGCCAATAATATTGCAAATGTGCAGACAGAAGGTTACAGCCGTCAGGTTGCGAACCGCGTACAGTCAGAAGCCCTTCGTGTATATGCGAGATACGGAACGGCGGGAAGCGGTGTTACCACAACTTCCATTACTCAGATCCGGGATTCTTACTATGACGTAAAATATTGGAACAACAATTCCAGCCTTGGCCTTTACGAAAAAAAATTATACTATATGCAGCAGATTGAAGACTATTTTATTGATGATGACAGTTCCAAGGGATTTTCCACCATCCTAAATGAGATGTTCAATAATCTTGATCTGCTTTCGGATGCGCCGGGAGATCTGGACAGAAGAAAGACTGTTATCAGCAGCTGTCAGAGCTTTGCTACTTATTTTAACAGTGTATATATTGGATTACAGCGTATTCAGACAGACGCCAACCTGGAGGTCATGAGTACGGTGAATAACATTAACGCTATTGCGGAGAAGATCGCATTGCTCAACAACCAGATCAATGTGGTGGAGATGCAGGGTGGCTATGCCAACGAGCTCCGTGACCAGAGAGCGCTGCTGATCGATGAATTATCCACCATCGTGCCGGTGGAAGTCAGCGAGCAGCAGGTGTTAAATACCAATGACGAGTATTACACGGGATGTACCGAGTATGTGGTTAAGATCAACGGACAGACGCTTGTCAACACAAGAGAATATCGTACCCTGGAGTGCAAGACGAGGGAAAACAAGGTGAACCAGACCGATGTGGACGGACTTTATGATATCGTATGGTCCGATACCGGTAATGATTTCAGCGTTACCTCCAATTACATGGAGGGTTCCCTGAAAGCCCTGATCGATATCCGGGATGGAAATAACGAAGAAAATTTCAAAGGTACGGTGGACAGTATTACGGGAAATACTCTGGTCATCACCAATCCTTCCCAGAGCAAGGTGGAAGAGATGACCATGCCGGAGCAGGGATATATAACGATCCAGAACAAAAAATATGAATATACGGGATTTGAGGTGGAATTTGACGCCAATGGAAATGCCACCTATACTTTTGAGTTAAAAGACTCGGTGAGCGGTAGCGCGTCGTCTCTGGTGGGTTATGATGCCAGCATCGGAACCAGCATTGATTATATGGGAATTCCATATTATCAGGCACAGTTGAACCAGTTCTTAAGGGCCTTTGCTACCAGCTTTAATGATATCGAGATGAGCGGAGAGACTCTGGAGGGAGATCCGATGGGGGCTTTCTTTGTGGCGAGAGATGTGGTTACCGGAGAACAGGGTGAACTGGAAAAATCGGACACTTACACGAAGATCACATCTTCTATGTCCAGCTACTATAAGATGACTGCGGGAAATTTTGAGGTAGCTGATGCCAGTGTGAAGGATCCGAACATTTTCAGTACTACGGCGAATGTAGTACAGGGTGTGGACGGAGCCGAGCTGATCGATCTGCTGATGCCGCTGAAGGATGAGACAAAGCTGTATCGGGGAAGCAGTTCCGACGGATTTTTACAGTGTATCCTTTCAGATATTTCTGTGGATACAGAGGAAGCAAAGCTTTTTTATGAAAATCATCAGAATATCGCGTTGACCATCACGAATCAGAGATTATCCATCTCCGGCGTTGACGAGGATGAGGAAGCTCTGGATCTGGTAAAATTCCAGAACGCTTATAACCTGGCGTCTAAGATGATATCGGTCATGGCGGAGATGTACGATCAGTTGATCTTGAACACGGCAGTATAAGGAGGGAATCGGAATGCGTATTACAAACAGCATGATCATGAACAACACGGCAAGTAATATGAATACCAACAAGACATTGGTGGATACTTTAAATACCCAGATGTCTACGCAGAAAAAAATCGACAGGCCGTCCGACGACCCCGTGATCGCCATCCGCGCCCTGCGTCTTCGCAGCAGCCTGAGCGAGATCGATCAGTATTATGAAAAAAACATACCGGATGCAGAATGCTGGTTAGAAGCCACAGAGACTGCCCTGAAAAATATGCAGTCCATTATCACCGATATTTATAAGCAGTGTGTCAACGGCGCTACGGACACTCTGACGGAAGAAGACAGGAACACGATCTTAGTGAATTTACAGCAGATGCGTGACCAGGTCTATTCAGAGGGAAATGCGGATTATGCGGGAAGAACCGTATTCACGGGATATAAGACCAATAAGACCCTTACCTTCCAGGAAGATACGGAGGATACCTCCTATAATATCACCCAGACCTTTGAATATGACGATATTTCCATCAAGAATTATTATTGTGATCTCTCCTCCGTGCCGTCGGCAGACGACCTGAAAGCGGGAACTCTTCCATCCGAGGATATGGAAATTAAGGAGAACACTTATAGCCGGATCCGTCTTGCCTACGACAGCCTTGGAGATCTGACTCAGCTGCAGTACAGGGATGCGGATGGAAATCTCCAGGATGTGGATGGAATGACTATCAATTTCCTGGATGAGGATGGAAATGCAGCCACGGATACTGTGGAATTTGTGGAGCGGCATTATACGGATTGGCAGAATGCCTATAATTTTGAAGTGGAGGACAATCAGGTAGTCTACATCCCGGAGACCGGAGAGATTCTTCTGGGTAAGAATGTTGCGACGCATATGAGTGCGACGCAGCCTGATATTGTTGCCAGCTATGACAAGACGGGATTTGCCAAAGGTGAGCTTCGTCCGGAACATTACTATGACTGTACGGATACCACAAACCCGAATCCGGATAATCACATCACCTATGTAAAAGAGGATCAGGAGATCAATTACATGATCGCTTTCAGCCAGACCCTTGCGGTGAATACACAGGCGTCAGATGTTTTTGATTCCGGAATGCAGAGGGATATTGATGAGCTGACCGATGCGGTACAGATGGCAATCACCGCTCACGATAAGGTGAACAAGATCAAAGCCATGATGGATGAGGAGCAATATGCCGGAGAGGAAGATCAGGCGCTTTTACAGGAGTGGCTGGATACGGCAAAGAAGGAAGCGGATTATGCCGATGCTAATATGAAAAATGTTTATTCAGAGGGTATCACAAAATTCCAGGGATATCTGACCGACGTCACCCTTGCCAGAACCGATGTGGGAAATAAGGGAAGTCGTTTAGCCCTTACCAAATCCAGAATGTCCAATCAGCAGCTCACCTTTGAAAAATTAAAGTCCACAAACGAGGACAAGGAGCTGTCGGATATTATTATCGAGTACACTGCGGCTTATAACGCATACCAGTCTTCCATGCAGGCGGCGGCAAAGGCGATCAAGCAGACCTTACTGGATTATATTTAATGGAGGTAGCAGATGAAAGTAGATACAAGAGTATTTGGGGAAATAGACATTGAAGATGAAAAGATCCTTACCTTCGAGGATGGGATCATAGGATTTCCGGACATGAAACAGTTCGCACTGATCTTCAACAGTGAAAAGGAGAAACGCACAGAGATCAGTTGGCTTCAGTCTCTGGATGAACCGGTATTTGCATTGCCTGTTATGAATCCTCTGGTCATCAAGCCGGATTACAATCCCATAGTGGAGGAAGAACTCTTAAAAACATTGGGGAACCTGGAGCCGGATAACATGCTTGTTCTGGTGACCGTAACAGTACCGGAAGAGATTGAAAAAATATCCATCAACCTTAAGGCGCCGATTGTGATCAACGCCAATGAGAGAAAAGCAGCGCAGGTCATTGTAGACGGCGAAGAAGTGAAATATCCAATCTATGACATCATTAAATCAGACCAGAAGAAGGCAGGTGAGTAGAGATGCTGGCACTTACAAGGAAAAAAGGAGAATCCCTGATGATTAACAACAATGTGGAAGTAACCATATTAGAAATCCGCGGGGATCAGATCAAACTGGGAATCTCTGCTCCAAAGGACGTTTCCATTTATCGAAAAGAAGTATATCTTCAGATACAGGAAGAAAATAAGGCAGCCTTTGTCAGCGAAAACACGGATGCGTTAAAAAAATTGTTTTAAGCATTAATTTATTTACAAAAATTACCGATATAACAGTTAGATAACAATAGACATGAGCTCACATGGAGGTGACATATATGGCAATTGAAGCGATCAGGAGCGCGGGAGCAACGTATCAGGCTGTGTCGGCGCCGGAAGTTACCAGGGAAGCGTCTCAGCCTAAGATTCAGGTTGTTGAGAATCAGGCAGGCTCCGCAGCGCTGGCAGGTAATACCGTGAAGTTAGATGTAAAGGATTCCGGAGAGCAACAGGGAAGTAACCAGGAATCACAGGGCCGTGCCAATGCGGAAAATGTGAAAAAGACGATCGAGCAGATCAATAAGAAGGCGGTGAACTCGGAAGCGGTGTTCGGAATTCACGAGGGAACGAACCGCGTCATGATTAAAATCGTGGATAAGACGACAAAAGAAGTAATCAAAGAATTTCCACCGGAAGAGACACTGGATATGATTGCAAAAGTATGGGAGCTGGCAGGCATCATGGTGGACGAGAAGAGATAGGAGGAAGGCGATATGGCAGTTCGAATCACGGGATTAGTATCAGGGCTTGATACTGACTCTATCGTTCAGGAATTAGTATCGGCGTATGCTACAAAAAAAGAAGATTTAGAGAAAAAGCAGACCAAGTTATCCTGGCAGCAGGATGCCTGGAAGGAAATGAATACAAAGATTTACAGCTTTTATAGTACATCCTTGACAGAGTTCAAATTCATGTCCAACTTTGACGGCATGAAGAAGACCACCCTGTCCGATGAAACTAAGGCGACAATCACTGCAGGCAGTACCGTTATCAACGGAACACAGACTTTAAAGATCAATCAGCTTGCTACAGCCGGTTATTTGACCGGAAAAAAACTGGAAAGCAAGTCGGAAGAAGGATATTCTACATCTACAAAACTCTCTGAATTGGGAATCAGCAATACGGAATTAAAGCTCAAGGTTGGAGATGAAGAAAAGACTGTAAAAATCAACGGTGATATGACCATTAGTGATTTTACAAAGGCTTTAAAAGAACAGGGAGTAGATGCCAACTTCGACACCACTCAGCAGAGATTTTTCATTAACTCCCAGGAGAGTGGAGCGGATGCAGATTTTAACTTTATTGAGAGTGACTCCTCAAGTGACGCACTTAAGAAATTGGGACTTTCCACATCAGACGGAGCCGTAAAGCAGGATGCTTCCAATGCGATCATCGAATTGAATGGCGCGACCTTTGAGGGAAGCAGCAACACCTTCACCATCAATGGATTGACGATTACGGCAAAAGGTGTCAGTGAATCTACGATGTCTCTTGTAACTGAGACGGATGTGGATGGAGTATACGATAAGATTAAGAGCTTCATCAAAGGATACAGTGAATTGATCAATGCTATGGACGCAGCATATAATGCGGATTCTGCAAAAGGTTATGAACCGTTAACCGATGATGAAAAAGATGCCATGAGCGAGACGGAAGTTGAGAAATGGGAGCAGAAGATTAAAGATTCGCTGCTTAGAAGAGATTCCACCCTGGATACCGTGGCATCAGCTATGAAAATGGCTATGGCAAAATCTTACACGATCAATGGTAAGGACTACAGCCTTTCATCTTTTGGTATTAGTACCTTAGGATATTTTACGGCAGCGGAAAATGAAAAGAATGCATACCACATTGATGGAGATGCGGATGACGAATCCACAAAATCAAATACGGATAAATTAAAAGCAGCTATTGCTTCCGATCCGGATACAGTAGCAGCATTCTTCAATCAGCTTGCCAGCGGCGTATATGATGCATTGGATGCCAAGATGAAGTCTACTACTCTGAGCAGTGCTTATAAAGTATATAATGACAAGCAGATGCAGGAAGAGTATGATGATTATACGGAACAGATTGAGACCTGGGAGACCAGACTGGAAGAACTGGAAGAATATTATTATGATAAGTTCTCGGCAATGGAGTCAGCGTTAGCAACGTTGAATTCCCAGCAGTCACAGTTATCAGGTTTGCTGGGTTCGTAAAAAGGGGGATATCACATGGCACCAAACAGTGCATATCAGGCATATAACAATAGTAAAGTTTTAACAGCATCTCCGGCAGAATTGACTCTGATGTTGTATGAAGGAGCAATTAAATTCTGTAATATTGCTATTATGGGAGTAGAAGAAGGAGATATTGAGAAGGCTCACAATAATATTATGAAGGTGGAGCGGATTATTACAGAATTTCGGGCAACGCTGGACGAGAAATATGAGGTGTCAAAAGATTTTGACAATGTATATATATACTTACAGCAGCGTCTACAGGAAGCGAATCTGAAAAAAGATAAGGAAATCCTGGAAGAAATACTGACTCATCTTCGTACCATGCGGGATACCTGGAAAGAAGTTATGCGTCTGAACAAGCTCGCAAAAGCGAATTAGGAGATTCATATGCAGAGTTATATTCAAGTGCTGATACAAAGCCTTCACCAAAAAGTGGAGGCTTTAGATTGCATTATAGAAAAAAATAAAGAGCAATATGAGATTTTGTCTGCGGAAGAAGCGGATATGGATGCCTTCGAGAAAAATGTATCGGAAAAGAGCGAATATATTGACAAGATCGTTTTTCTTGACGATGGATTCGAGGAAATTTATGCCAGAGTCAAGGAGGAGCTGAATGTAAATCGTGTTGCTCATGTAGAAGAAATCAGGCAGATGAAGAAATTGATTGCCGATATCACGGAGCGCAGCATGAAGATCCAGGCACAGGAGCAGCGCAATAAGGAGCTTGCAAGTATGCAGTTTTCAAAGGCGAAGAAAAAAATCCGTCAGGTCAAAGCGGGAAGCAAGGGGGCAATGCAGTATTACAAAAATATGCAGCAGCTTAATTTTGTGGATCCGCAGTTCATGGATAAAAAGAAATAGAAAAGTGGAAGAAAGTGATTTTTGCAGAGTGACATTATGGCGCAGAGGCGTGGTGTCACTCTGTTTCTTTCTTTGCTTGAAAGCCCTAAAACGAGGATGCGGTATTGTTTCAATGACTAATTGCAAAAGTTATGAAATAGGAATTGAACCTTTTCTTTGTCTGTGCTAAGATAAACGCAAAGCATATTTTCTATTTATGACACTCAGTCATATCTAAAATTCTACGGATTCTTAATCATTTCAGAAAATTCATGCTTTAAAAATTCACAATAAAAAAGCAGGAGTTTTCGGAAAGAGAAGAATGGGTAGAGACCTCCTGCGGTATACAGGAGGAAAAAAATGAAAGAGACGAGATTAACAACAGAAGAATTACCAGGCGTACGGAAGGATTATAAGGACACTATTTTCCGCAGACTGTTTAGTGAGAAGAAATCATTGTTGAGCCTTTACAATGCAGTAAATGGTTCTGGTTATGAGAATCCGGAGGAGCTTGAAATTGTAACTCTGGAAAATGCAGTCTACATGAATATGAGAAATGATCTTGCGTTTGTGATTGATTACTCACTGCATCTCTATGAGCACCAGTCCACTTATAATCCCAATATGCCTCTGAGAAATCTTTTTTATGTGGCAAAGGAACTTTCTATGCTGGTAGATGAGAATTCCCTTTATCGCAGAAGTCTCGTAAAGATTCCAACGCCCAGGTTCATTGTGTTTTACAATGGAATCGAGAATCAGCCGGATCAAAAATATTTGCGTCTATCAGATGCATTTGAATGTTCGTTGGAAGAACCTGACCTGGAATTGGTGGTAACGGTACTGAATATTAATCCGGGAAAGAATGTTGAACTTATAGACCAGTGTAAACCTTTAAAAGAGTATATGATTTATGTGGAAAAAATAAGAGAATATGCGTCACATATGTTAATCGAAGATGCTGTCGAGCGGGCGGTACAGGAATGTATCCGCGAGGGAATATTGGAGGAATTTTTAAAACAAAACCGGAAGGAGGCAGTCGAAGTGAGTATTTTTGAATACAATGAAGAACTTGTGATGCAGGACGTCCGTAAGGATGAGTTCTCAAGAGGAAAAAAGGAAGGAATAGAACAGGGAATAGAACAGGGCGAGGAACGAGTAAACCTGTTGAACAAGAAACTGCTTGCAGAGAATCGAATTACAGATTTAAAGAGAGCAATGGAGGACGGCGGATACAGGAAAAAATTATATGATGAATTTGGGCTGTAAGTTGCACCCTTTAAATATTCATGCTAAGATAAAGACAAAGCATATTTTCTATTTATGACAGTCGGTCATATCTAAATTCTATAGATTCTTAATCATTTCAGAAAATTCATGCTTTAAAAATCCACAACAAAAAAGCAGGAGTTTTCGGAAAGAGAAGAATGGGTAGAAACCTCCTGCGGTATACAGGAGGACAAAAAAATGAAAGAGACAAAATCAACAAAAGAACTACCAGGCGTACGGAAGGATTATAAGGACACCATCTTCCGCAGACTGTTTAGCGAGAAGGAATCATTGTTAAGTCTTTACAATGCAGTCAATGGTTCTGACTATGAGAATCCGGAGGAGCTTGAAATCGTAACTTTGGAAAATGCGGTTTACATGAATATGAGAAATGATCTTGCGTTTGTAATTGATTATTCACTGCACCTCTATGAACACCAGTCCACTTATAATCCCAATATGCCTCTGAGGAATCTTTTTTATGTGGCAAAGGAACTTTCTGTGTTGGTAGATGCAAATTCCCTTTATCGCAGAAGCCTCGTGAAGATTCCGGCGCCCAGGTTCATCGTGTTTTACAATGGAACCGAGAACCAGCCGGATCAAAAATACTTGCGGCTGTCAGATGCATTTCAAAATTCGTTGGAAGAACCGGATCTGGAACTAGTCGTAACGGTACTGAACATCAATCCGGGAAAGAATGACGAGCTTTTAGACCAGTGTAGACCATTAAGAGAGTATATGATTTATGTAGAAAAAATAAGAGAATATGCGTTGCATATGTTGATTGAGGATGCTGTCGAGCGGGCGGTACAGGAATGTATCCGCGAGGGAATACTGGAGGAATTTTTAAAACGAAACCGGGAGGAGGCAGTCGAAGTGAGTATTTTTGAATATAATGAAGAACTTGTGATGCAGGACGTCCGTAAGGATGAGTTCTCAAGAGGAAAGAAGGAAGGGCTAGAACAAGGAGTACAGCAAGGGCTAGAACAGGGAGAAGATCGGGTGGTTGCATTGAATAAAAAACTGCTCGCAGAGAACCGAATTATAGATTTAAAGAGAGCAATGGAGGATGGCGGATACAGGAAGAAACTGTACAAAGAATTTGGCTTATAAAATGATTTGCTTGAAAGAGTCTGCATTTCGTATTCAAAATAAAAAATGTCGAAAAATCAAAAAAAGCTATAAAGTAATTTTTAACTTAACCGATATATAAAGTACAAGGGAAAAGAGTCATCCCTACAGAGGAAAGCGGATGACGATATTCAAGGAGGAATCAAACAGCATATCTGATACCGCAAAAAGATGGACAAGCGGTGGTTATAGATGGAAGACTCTCATCTTGAAGTTCCCGAAATGACAATTACATATTTACAACTATCATACGAGTAAGGAGAATCACAGATTCTTTTACTATAGAGTAGAAAATTTACTTAGCGGAATGGAAACCTGATATGGAAGGAATGACCGAGCGCGCGGCGGAAAGGCTTTGCATAGAGGGAGAACGGAACGCAAAAGAAAAATTAGGCATGGAAGCCTATCTAAATTCAAGGAGGAAAACATTATGGCAATGATAGTACAACACAACCTTACAGCAATGAACTCTAACCGTCAGTTAGGTATCACAACAAGCGCTCAGTCTAAATCATCTGAGAAATTATCATCTGGTTACAGAATCAACCGTGCAGGCGATGATGCAGCAGGATTAAAGATTTCTGAGAAAATGAGAAGCCAGGTTCGTGGACTTGACCGTGCGTCCACAAATGCACAGGACGGTGTATCCTTAATTCAGACAGCTGAAGGTGCTTTAAATGAAGCTCATTCTATCCTTCAGAGAATGAATGAATTAGCAGTTCAGGGTGCTAACGACACCAATGAAAGCATTGACCGTGATGCTATCAACGAAGAGTTGGATGCATTGACTCAGGAATTAGACAGAATTTCTACCACAACTCAGTTCAACAAACAGAACCTGTTAGATGGATCTTTCCAGGATAAGAATCTTCAGGTTGGTGCTAATGCAAATCAGAAGATTGTTATCAGCATTGGTAACATGAACGCTGAGACTTTAGGCTTAAGAAGCATCAAAGGTCAGGAAAAAGGTGATGTTCAGAAGGGTGTTAAGCCAGTATCCATCAACTACAATGGTAATACATATGCATACGACAATGCTAAAACTGTATCTGCAAATAAGACAGCAGCAATTTCTACATTCCAGGCAGCAATTTCCAAGAATGCTAACGTAGATCAGTATGCTATGCAGTTCAGTGCTTCAGCTACAGCAGGCTGGTATATTGATGCATCAGGTAATCAATATTCACAGGCTAGTCTGGCCATGAAAGCTGATATTTCTGCGGCAAAAGCAGCAGTAAGTGCAGCGATTGAGACAAGTTTTGCTACATATCTTACAACAGAGAATATTGCAGCAGATGATGTAACAGTAGGTGTGAAAGGTTCTGCATTTAAATTAGATAAACCGGGTGTTGATACCTATTCTAAAGCGAATGCAACTATAACAGCAGTACAGGATGCTATTAACAAAGTATCTTCTCAGAGATCTGCACTTGGTGCATTACAGAACAGATTAGAGCATACAATTGCTAACTTGGACAACGTAGCAGAGAATACGCAGGCAGCTGAATCCCGTATCCGTGATACAGATATGGCAGATGAGATGGTTGAATACAGCAAGAATAATATTCTTGCTCAGGCTGGACAGTCTATGCTTGCTCAGGCTAATCAGTCCACTCAGGGTGTATTATCCTTATTACAGTAATTATCAATATCAGAAATTTGTTTTTAGACAGATTTTAATAAGAAAACGAATAAAGGAGTTGGCATTGCCAGCTCCTTTATTCTTAGAAAAAGTGGCAGGATGAAAAGATGAAAGAAAAGATTGAGAGTTTATATCAGAAAGTTGTTGGAATTTCAGCCGCCTATTTGATTTATCAAGAGCGGAAAACAATTGATTTAACGAAGAAAATTATCCCGCAGATACAGGAATTTGTATTGTGGTTTTTAGAGGGAAATAAATTTGGAATAGAAGATGAGTTGTATCAGGGAATGAGCAGAAATCTACTTGTGATTCTGGAGGACATTTTAGAAGCGCTTAAGCAGGAAGATCGTGTATTGCTGCAAGATGCATTGGCACACGGGTTGATGGGATATTTGGAGCTTTTTATAGAAAAAGAACAGGGGGAAGAGGAAGATGACACGATATGAAGAGAACTTGGAAATATTAGCAGAAGCATATCCTCAGATGGATGTTCTGATTGAAGAAGCCAAGAAAAATCTGGAACCGGAACTTGAAATAATTGAAGAGGTTTCTTACGATGGAGAGACTATCCTTAAAATCAAGAAAGATAATAGAATTTGTTATTTGAATGGAAAACGTAACACGAAGGAATCGGCGCAGATATGGAGGGAAACATTAGGAGAGTTGCAGGTGAATGCACCTGTTTTTATAATGGGATTGGGAAATCACACTTATCTACAGGATTTGGTTGAAAACACAAAAAATCGAATTGCAATTGTTATATATGAACCATCTGTTCAGATTTTTTTGAAATTTCTCGAAACAGTTTCATTAAAAGGTTGGATGGAAAAGCATACAATTGTGTTCTGGGTACGCGGAATTGAAGGTATGGATGAAAAAGCGATGGAAAAGTTATTGAAGCGCATTATAAGATATGAGATGCTGCCATATTCCAGAAAGCTTGTTCTGCCAAATTATGATATTTTATTTCCGGAAGAAACAATAGATTTTTTAAGAATGGTTCGTGATATTGCAAAAACTGAGATAATTCAGTACAATACTCAGATGCTTTTTTCAACTGTTATGGTTAAAAATCTATTGTCAAATATAAGATATTTTTGCGATGGATATAAGACGACTCAGCTTGTAGATGTGATACCAAGAGATATACCGGGAATTGTTGTGGCAGCTGGACCTTCTTTGAATAAGAATATTAAGGAGTTGAAAAAGGCAAAAGGAAGAGCTTTTATCATTGCAGTAGATACGGCAATAAAACCTCTTCTGGCGGAAGGAATTATTCCGGATATGTTCGCGATTATTGATGGTAAAAAGGAATTTAAGTTGGTGCAGGATGAAAGGGCAAGAGAGATACCTCTTCTTTCAACAATAAATGCGAATAGTGATGTGTTAGATTATCATACTGGTATGAAGTTTTTCTATAATGAGGGATTTTTGATAGCTGAGCGGATTTTCAGAAAAAGTAAAATGAGGGCAGGCAATGTTGATTCCGGTGGCTCGGTTGCTACCAATGCGTTTTCTTTGCTTTATAAATTGGGATTTACACGCATTATTCTGGTGGGACAGGATTTGGCATATACCAATAATAAATCCCATGCAGATGGAACGTTTGAAACAGTAATGGAGGAAAAGGATACTCGGAATTATATTATGGTGGAAGGTAATGTCGAAGAAAAAGTTCCAACCATTGCTAATCTTAAAAGTTATCTTGAGTGGTATGATTATTATATTAGGAATATACAGGAGCGTAATCCGGATTTTCGTGTAATTAATGCAACAGAGGGCGGCGCTAAAATTAAAAATACAGAGATTATGAGCTTACATGATGCTATTCAGCAAGAGTGCACGAAAGAGGTAGATATACAGGAATGCTTCAAAAAGCTTTCACCAATGTTGGATGCAGAGTCGAAATTATGGGCAGAAGAATATTTGCGCGAAATACCATCTAAATTTAAAACGTTGGCTGTAGATGCAGGAAAAGCAAAAAAGACATATCAAAAATTGGATAAAATATCTAGGAAGAAAAATTTAGATACAAAAGAATATTTGTCCATATTGAAGAAGATAAAAAAAGCGAATCATGCGATTGAGGCAAATGAAATATATCAGTTGGTGGCTTCCACAATGGTAAATGCACAATATATTCTGTGGAATGAACAGTTCCAACATGAAGATTCCGTAAATGAAGAAGGGAAGGAAATCGCACGTAAAGGAATCCTTTATGCGGAAAACGTTAAAAAAATGGCAGAATTATTCCAGGAGTATGCGGAAGAATTATACAAAGATATAGGTGGGAAGCAAGAGCAAATGCTTTAAGGAAGATTGATAGGAGATAACACATGAAGATTGAAAAGACGGAACATTTGAAATTTGCTATGATGTCAGGGGCACTAAAAAATGCAGGAGATTTTTTGATTGTAAAGAGAAGTGAGGAATTGATAAAACATGTCTATCCCAATGCGGAATTCTCTTTTTTTAATCGCTGTACATCTTTAGAAGAGTATTTAGAAAAGATAAATGGGATGGATGCCATGATATTCTGCGGCGGTCCGGCATATCTGCCGCAGTTGTATCCACAGGTGTTCCCGTTGGTCCCGGATTTGAACCGTATTCAGGTGCCGATGTTTGCGCTGGGATTGGGATGGTTTGGAACCAGCTATACCAATAAAGCAGTATACAATTACCGTTTTACGGACAGCACAGTGGGGCTGTTGAAAAGAATAGAATCCGATACCAAAGTCTTAGGATGCCGTGACTGGTATAGTGTGAGTGTGCTTCGCAACAATGGTATCTGGTCAGGAAAGATGACAGGATGTCCGGCGTGGTACAATCTGGAATTTGTAAATCAGCAGACATTTACTTCGGCAAATCCTTATGATGTGAAAAAGGTATGTATTTCCGATCCGGCGAATGCGAATTATTTGGAAAACATGATTGATATTGCGGCATATGTAAGGCAGATTTTCCCGAAGGCAGAGATAAAAATAGTTTTTCACAGAGGAATGAAGGCGGATTCTTACACAGATGAACGGACAGCACAGATGATACAAAAAGCAGTGACGGAATGTGAAGGTCTGGGGGCGCAATGTGTGGATATCAGTTATGGAGAGAATGGTTTTTCCGTCTATGATGATTGTGATTTGCATCTTGGATTTCGTGTTCATGCCCATATTTACAATCTGAGCCATCGCAATATTTCTGTTTTGATTGAAGAAGATGGAAGGGGTTCCGGAGTCAATAAGGCGCTGGGATTAGAGAATATTGCGGCATATGACCTGGGTGTGAAAGTAAACTACGACGGAGACCGTGTAATTAATGCGGTTGGAAAAGTGCCGAACCGCTATCTGTTGCAAATGGTGGATGATTATGTGAATAATCTCTATCAGACAGATTTTATGCAGATCAAGAATGCTTATGGACTCATGCAGAAGTATTTCCGTATTATGGAAAAACATGTGGAGAGTCTGGGGGAATATCTTTAATAGATGGAGGAACAGCAGATGAACGTATTGGCAGTCATTCCGGCAAGAGGCGGTTCCAAAGGGATTCCGAGAAAGAATGTTCGCTTGATGGATGGGAAGCCGTTAATTGCCTATTCACTGATGAATGCAAAGGCATGCGCTGCAATCACTGATACGGTTGTCACAACAGATGATTCCGAGGTTATGGCGATTGCCAAAATGCATGATGTCGAGGTTATTGAAAGAAGACCGGAGCTGGCGGCGGACCATATCACGCTGGATCCTGTTATTTATGATGCTCTTTTTCAGATGGAGGAAAAGAAAGGGTATCGTTATGATGTGGTGATTACGCTTCAGGCAACTTCCCCTTTGTTGAAAAGCGAGACTTTAAATCAGGCTGTTGAGCAATTCGTAAGTGATGATAAGGATACCTACATCAGTGTGGTAAATCAGGCGCATTTATCCTGGGGGAAGAATGAGAAGGGATTTTTTCCGAATTATAAAGAGCGTTTGAATCGGCAGCAGTTGCCGCCTAATTATCTGGAGACGGGAGCCTTCTTTATTACCAGACGGGAATTTGTTACGGAAAATAGCCGTCTTGGAAGAAATATATCAGTATATGAAGTGGATGAAAAAGAAGCAGTCGATATTGATACGGCAAATGACTGGATGATTTGTGAGCATGAGTTAAAGAAAAAGAGGATTGTATTCCGTGCAGATGGTTATAAAGAGCGGGGGATGGGACATATTTATCATTGCCTGACTCTGGCTTATCGCATGACGGGACAGGAAATCATGTTTGTTACGAATAAGAATCACAGAGAAGGCTATGAAAAGTTAAAGAACAGTTTTCTTCCGGTACACACCATTGAACGTGAGGAAGAGTTCTATGAGTTTTTGGAGTCCTATCAGCCGGATGTGGTTGTAAATGATTGTCTGAATACCACAAAAGAGCATATTTTAAGGTTGAAAGAACTGGCGAAGAAAGTAATCACGATTGAAGATTTGGGAGAGGGGGCGCTCTATGCGGATGCGGTCATCAATGCCCTTTACAATGTGGATGCGCCAAATCCCAACCAATATGTGGGTTCGGACTATGTCTGTATCCGGGATGAATTTCTGATTCGCAGGCCGAAAGAGTTCTCAGAACAGGTACAGAATGTACTGGTGATGTTCGGTGGAACAGACCCGTCGAATCTGACGAAAAAAATTTACAAAATGGCAGAAAGGCTACAGATGGAAGAGCCGCAGATGGAGATTCATTTTATTACAGGAAGCGGTTATTCTGTCATGGAAAATCAAATTGTTACGGATGAAGAAAAAAAGATTTTCATACATAACAACGTTCAGAATGTCTCGGAATATATGGAACAGGCGGATTTAGCGTTCACGTCCCAGGGAAGGACGGTTTTTGAACTGGCGGCCATGGGTGTACCTGCCATTGTGCTTGCACAGAATCAGAGAGAACAGATGCATACCTTTGCGCAGATGGAAAATGGATTTCTGAATCTGGGGCTTGGCAGAGACGTGACGGAAGAAACGATTCTATCCACCTTTCAATGGTTAGTTCATACACCGCAGATTCGCAAGGAAATGAGAGATCTGATGTTGCGAAACAGGCTTGACAAGAGTACGGATCGTGTTTTAGATATCATTTTAAAAGATGACTAGTATAGGAGGAAATGGCAATGAGTTGTATTATAGAACAGGTTAAACGGGGGGGATTCGTATTAATCGCTGAGATTGGTGTGAATTATTATGACATTGCGAAAAAAGATGGAATTTCCAATATGGAAGCAGCGAAAAAGATGGTACGGGAAGCAAAAGAAGCGGGAATCCATGCTGTAAAATTCCAGACCTATAAAGCAGGAACCCTGGCAGCAAAGGACTCACCGTCCTATTGGGATACAACGGAAGAGAGTACCAGCTCCCAATATGAGTTATTTAAAAAGTTCGATTCTTTTGGCTATGAGGAGTATCGGGAATTAGCAGAGTATTGTAAAGAGCAGGGGATTGAGTTTTTATCTACGGCATTTGACATTGAATCAGCCGATTATCTTGATGAACTTATGGAGGTATATAAGATATCCTCCTCGGATTTGAACAATCATCCATTTGTAGAATATCAGGCGAAGAAGGGCAAGCCGATTCTCTTATCAGTAGGGGCTTCTAATGCAAACGAGATTGACGAGACGATTGCCTGCATTCGAAAATATAATCAACAGCCGATTGTGTTATTGCATTGTGTGTTGGAATATCCGACGCCTTACGAACATGCAAATCTGAATAAGATTGTTTCTTTAAAAGAACGTTATCCGGATTTGGTTATCGGATATTCTGACCATACAAAACCGGATATCTGCAAGGATGTCATTAAAACGGCATATAATCTGGGTGCTCAGGTGGTTGAAAAACACTATACCTTAGATAAAACTCTGACCGGAAATGACCATTACCATGCAATGGATCCGCAAGATGCAAAACAGATACTGGAAGGGATCGCATTTTTGGATAAGATTCGGGGGGATTATGAATTGTCCTGTCTGGAGAGCGAAAAGATGGCAAGACAAAATGCAAGGCGTTCTTTAGTCAGCAGTATGAAAATTAAGAAAGGCACTGTAATCGAAGAAAAAATGTTGACCTTCAAGCGTCCGGGAACCGGAATTCATCCTGAGGATATGCAAAAGCTGGTTGGAAAGAGAGCGAAGGAAGACATTCTTGAGGATATGATTTTAAAATGGGAAATGTTTCAATAGATGATGACGTTTGCAGGAAGTTGGGAAGAATAGATTAATGAACAACATAGAACAACAATTTTTACAACTGGTACAAATCGTAGAAGGGATGCAGCAGAGAATCTCTTCCCTGGAAAATGCAAATCAGGTTTTGCTCCGTTCCAACAAACAGTGCCTGGAACTGTTGGAAGACCAGCAGAAGGAATTAGCGGCATATCAGCGGAATCTTTTCTTTGAGATGAATGATCCGTCTCTTTGCCGAAAAGAAGGAGAGAGGTTCTGGTATCCGTCCATTCGCTCTGCGAAAGGGACCATTGACCTGATTGTTAACGAAGGAAAGTCCTTAGCCCGGTTTGGCGACGGTGAGTTCGCCGCAATCGCGGGAAGGATACGCCATAGATTTCAGACGGAGACTGACGAGGGGCTGAAACGGCGTCTGTTGGAGGTGCTTCAGTCAGAGGAAGAAAATCTGTTAATCGGAATCGCCGATAACTATGGCAGTTTGGAAAAATATACGGAACAGGCAAAGCGGGAAATACGCTGTTATTTAAGTCCTAAGGTCCGTAAGGAACACCTGAGTCTTTTGGATCCCCAAAAGACATATTATGATGCCTATGTTACAAGACCCTATGTGATGTATGCGGATAATCAGACGGCTGCGCCAGCAGAGAGATTTGCAGATTTACAGAAAATATGGGAAAATCGTAATTGCGTTTTTGTGGAAGGTTGTTATACAAGGCTGGGGATTGGGAATGATCTGTTTGACAATGCGGGCAGTATTCAAAGAATCCTGGGTCCTGCGGAAAATGCATTCTCAAATTA
Source organism: uncultured Lachnospiraceae bacterium (assembly GCA_958428365.1). Classification (GTDB taxonomy): domain Bacteria; phylum Bacillota; class Clostridia; order Lachnospirales; family Lachnospiraceae; genus Maccoyibacter. The sequence continues at coordinate 58,839 of CAUAFT010000011.1, forward strand.
TCAGGAGATATTGGATACTTGCATGGAGCAGAAGAAAGATACCTTATTCTTGCTGGCGCTTGGACCGACGGCAACCGTCCTTGCTTATGATTTATGCAGGGCAGGATACCAGGCTGTGGATGTTGGGCATGTGGATTTGGAATATGAGTGGTTTTTGCAGGGAAAAGGATACAGGGTGCCCATAGAGGGAAAGTATAATAATGAGCTGGGGGAAGAACAACAGTTATTCCCGTTAAAAGATGAAGTCTATTTAAGCCAGATCATTGGAGATTTTTCCTGATGAAAGAATTGCGTCAATCGGTTGTTCGTGTTAAGATAATTTCAAAGCATATTTTCTTTTGCAGTTTGTTGTGAGAACTGTATCTTGCGATTTTCGGATCGTTCTGTCTATTTCAATATATCTTAGAAAATTCATGCTTTTAAAACCACATTTTTATAAAAGCAGGAGTTTTCGGGAAGTGCTCCTGCGAATAACAGGAGGAACTGAATATGGAAAAAGACATGGTGTGGAAACGTTTCTTTTCTGACAATGAACGTTATGCAGATTTAATTAACGGTATTGGATGTCGGGGGAAGCAGATCGTACATAGGGATGATCTGGAAGAGTTGGATACACAGACGGGGATATGGAGGAATTTAAGGCTTGTAAGAGAACGGAAATCCGTAAGGTTTTCTCATCGGAACGGAATTCGTGATATGTTAAGAAAAGTTGCACTTGGGATTAATTTTGCCGTTATAGGAGTGGAGAATCAGGAAGAAATTGATTATAGGCTGCCTCTTAGGATTATGTCTTATGATATCGGAGAGTATGAACGTCAGGCAGCCAGGATCCGAAAAGAAATCCGTCGTAATCATTCTGGTTTGAAACCGGGAGAATATCTGTATGGATTTCGAAAAGATAGCAGATTATACCCAGTGGTTACCTTTATATTGTATTCGGGTTCTGAGGACTGGGACGGTGCCTTGAATCTGCATGGGATCATTGATTTTGAAGATATTCCCCAGGATCTGGTAGAACTGGTGAATGATTATCATATGCATCTGGTAGAAATACGAAAGTTGAAAAACACAGATATGTTTCGGACAGATGTTCGTCAGGTATTTGATTTTATTCGTTATTCCGGTGACTCGGAAAAATTGAAGGATTTAGTGATGAATGACCGATACTATCAGGATATGGATGAAGATGCATTTGATGTAGTGGTAACTTATACGAAAGCGGAAGAATTGATTCAGGTGAAGGATTATCACAGAAAGGATGGGAAGGTAGATATGTGTGAGGCGCTTACAACGTTAATTAAAGAGGGAGAGGTAAGAGGAAAGGCGGAAGGCGAAGAATGTTTTGCTATGTTGACGGAAAAACTTCTGCGAGAATCCAGAACAGAAGACCTTTTAAAAGCAACAAGTGATAAAGAGTTCAGGAAAGAACTTTACAGAGAATTGGGAATAGAAGAATGAATATCTTATTTTACCGCTACAACAGCATCTGTGAGCCGGATATGATAGAGGTTATGACCAGGCTGGGTCATAGCATTATCGAAATCACAGAGGAAATGACCAATAAAGAACTGGAAGCAAAGGAACAGATGCTCCTTGTAAGCGAAGCATTAAAACAACAGAAGTATGATATGGTATTCAGCATTAACTTCTTTCCGGTTGTTTCAGAAGTGTGTAACATTTTCCATATCCCATATGTCTGCTGGATTGTGGACAGCCCGGTCATGGAGTTATATTCTCATTCCATCCGGAACCCGTGGAACAGGATCTTTCTGTTCGACTATGCGCTATATGAGGAATTTCACGACGAGAATCCAAATGGAATCTTCTATCTGCCGTTAGGGGCAAATTATGAGCGTCTGGATGCGTTGATGGAGACCATCTCGGAGGCGGATGAGAAAAAATTTTCGGCGGACGTCTCATTCATCGGTTCTCTTTATACGGAGAAGTGTCCTTACAATCGTCTGAAGCAGCGGGATACTTATTTAAAAGGCTATCTGGACGGAGTGGTGGAAGCGCAGCTTAAGGTTTACGGCTATAATTTCTTAGAGGAATGTATCACAGATGAGATCTTACGGGAATTTAAGGCAGCAGTACCGTTCTATCAATTTCCAGAGAAATCCAATAAAAATGAGAAGGCGGCGATGGCGCACCTCTACCTTGGAAATAAGGTGACGGAGCAGGAGCGACTGCGGCTGTTAAAACGGGTTTCGGAGGAATATGAGCTAGACCTGTATACCGGAAGCGATATTACTGCGCTTCCCAATGCAAACTACCGTGGTCTTGCCAAGACCATGACAGAGATGCCGAAGATTTTTCATCTCTCTAAGATCAATCTGAACTTCACGTCAAAACCGATCCGTACTGGTCTCCCTCTTCGTATCTGGGACATTCTGGGAGCAGGCGGGTTTGTACTCACGAATTTTCAGACGGAAATACCGGAGTATTTTGAGATTGGAAGGGATCTGGAGACCTATGCCAGCGAGGAGGAGCTGATTCAGAAAATCGGCTACTATCTGGAACATGAGGAGGAACGTGTCCGGATTGCCCGAAATGGTTATCAGAAGGCAAAGGAGCAGTATTCACTGGAGACACGGGTGAAGCAGATATTGGATACAATATAACCATTTTCCCGAATGATCGGTATTAAAATTGCAACAAGAATGGCAGAATATAAAAGAGAATATATTTTAAGAGGATGAGCATGAAAATAGATGAAAGTCTTTCCTTTTTGAGAGAAAACAAGAAAGCGTTATTACAGAAAATAATTGCTAATCTGAAAGAAGAAGTAGAAGGGCTGCGCTACATTATTTTATTTGGAAGTTATGCAAGAGGTGAGGAAAAGGCTACCAGTGATCTGGATATTCTTCTGCTCACAGAGCAGGAGATACCACGGGAGATCCGTGGAGGACTTAGCAGTGAATGCGAAGAAAAAAATATAGATCTGGTTTTTTATACGATGGAACAATTTGACGCATCAGATTGTTTGCTGATTTCTGAAATCCGCAAGGAGGGGATTGTGGTATGGAAACAAAAATGAATTCTTATCTGGGGAGAGGACGCAGCGACTACCTTTATGCAAAGGCAGGAATGTCTGTGGGAGAAGAATATGGAGATTACAATGGTGTGGCATCCATGTGTGCGCAGGCTGCTGAGAAATATCTGAAAGCGGTCATAGAGAAGTGTATTTTCAGAGAAGATGCGATATCCTTATTGAAGTCGCATAATCTGCGTTCGATTCTAAATGTGATAAAAGAAGAATATCCTGATGTAAAGATTACTGCAAGAGATGTAAAATGGTTGGGAGACTTTTACTTCGATGCAAGATATCCGGGAGATAACTTTGTTGAAGTGAGCCGCCAGGATGCATTAGAATGTCTGGAAATGGTGGAAACCATAGAGCAGGAAGTGAAGAAAATCCTGGAAAGAGAGGCGGAATCCAGAGGCGAGCGGAAGAAAAAAATAAGTAATCTCAAGACCTTTGTTTTATAATCTGGAACATGGATCACCCGGATTCGCCGAGAAGATAGGATAGAACCAAGTATCAGGGTAACAAAAAAAGCGGTCTGCCAACCGCTTTTTTCTATCACATAATCATAATTTATACCCTTAGCAATACCGATCCAACATCATTCCCGCATAAATGGAAGAAATATACGGCGTAGCAAAATTATGTCCCGGATTCTTATAGGCAACAACCACCTTATTCACATAATTCATCGGGTTGATCGAAGCCGTCGTTGCACGTTCATTTAAAGCATCCTTAAAGGCATTCAGTACAGAAAAACTCTCCCTGGAATCCTCCGAGGTCACGGCGTCCGCCAGCAAAGCCCTGTCGATACTGATCTGTCCGTCATCCAGAGTCCTCAGACCAATAGCTTCCAGTTCACTGCGGTATTCCGCCGGAACACGTCTCATATCCGACAGCAGCTTGTTCCCCTGCTGCTTTTCTCCGGTACTGTTGGTGGCAATATCAATAATGGAATTATAGGAATCCACCAGTTCCTGCAGATTGTCCGCCACAGCGTCCACACTGGGCTTATATCCGATGGTCTCCGACTCGCCTTCCCGACTGACATCCTTAAAGGTCAGTTCAAAGGTCTGATTAATAGTGATTGTATTGGAGAAGGCGGTATGTTCCGTTCCATTTAACAAAAAGGAAGAATTTACCGCCGGAGACGCGGTCTCGTTGATTCCCAGAATCTGCATGGCGAGATAGGAGTCCGAGGTGCCCTCCGGTACGATATCAAATACGGATGTCTCGTCCTCTCCCAGTCCGGTTCGCAGGGATTCTAACTGTAAAGCGCTCTGTTCCTTGTCGTTTTCCACAACCCTTGCCTTCAAACCGATATCGGCAGTCTTGATCAGGCGCGCCAGTTTTTCCAGAACTTCCCGGTTCTTTTCTCCCTCGTTGACATTGAACTGGAATTCATAGGAGCGGGAAGCGGTATTCAGATCGAAAGAATAACTTCCAACTGGAATGTCTCGTCCAATATCATAGAGAAAATGTCCCTGATTGATCTGAGGCGCTGCCAGTTGTTTAACTTCAATCTCAAAATCCTCCGTAGATTCTGAGTCGTCATTCATTCCGATGTACCTGGCTTCCACAATGGAGTCGTCCGTGGAGGACGCCACTTTTTTTGCAAAAGCGCTTTCAATTCCGGTGTCGTCCGCAGAAAGCGATGCGATCACATTCTGGATCCGCCTTGCGTTTTCCTTGACGTCAATGGCGAATTGAGCTGCATCCCTGGAGTTCTGTATCTTGTAAAGAGGAGACTCCTTATTTGCCTTGACCATCCGGTTGTAGATATCCCGTAATTCACTTTTTTTATGAGAATCATAGCGCGATACGGTTGAGTTGGCATAAGTACTCAGATAATAATGATATACGGTATCAATCGCAGCCATAATTCGTCCCCTCCTTTCTTCCTTGAAATATGCAGTCGCACGGGGTTGAATAAATCCATTTATATACTTACATTATAATATGAAAGAATAGATTTGTCATGTAAAAAAATAGGACTATTGAACTATATTTTTAGTATATATCGGACAAAAAACCAAAAAATGAACGGCGTCATTGAATTATTTTTACAAAAGAGGAAAAGGTGTTGACGCACTCTGCGGATTGTGCTATATTAGACTAGCGATGGAAGTAGGTCTTTTTTTTATGCCTAAAAACAGTAAGAATGAAAGCGGAGGTGGAAGTTGTGCGCACAAAGATAACATTGGCATGTACGGAATGTAAGCAGCGTAATTACAATACGACAAAAGATAAGAAAGCTCATCCGGACAGAATGGAAACAAAAAAATATTGTAGATTCTGTAAAACACACACATTACACAAAGAGACGAAATAAGCGGAACCAAGCAAAGGAAGTGACTAAGATGGGAGAAACCACGAATAATGAAAACGCTCCAAAGGAGAGCAGGTTCACCGGTCTGAAGGCTGAATTTAACAAGATTATTTGGCCTGATAAAGAATCACTTGTGCGTGAGACAACAGCAGTCGTCATCACATCTGTTGTCTTGGGTTTGATCATTGCACTCATGGATTATGTGATCCAGTACGGTGTGGATTTCCTTGTAAATTTATAATGGAGGCAAAGGTGATTTTATGGCAGAGGCACACTGGTATGTAGTTCATACCTACTCAGGTTATGAGAATAAGGTGAAAGCGAACATTGATAAGACCATCGAGAACAGACATCTGGAGGATCAGATCTTAGAGGTCCGTGTTCCGATGCAGGATGTCGTTGAATTGAAAAATGGCGCTAAGAAACAGGTTCAGAAAAAAATGTTTCCGGGTTATGTTCTTATTAATATGGTTATGAATGATGACACATGGTACGTTGTCAGAAATACCAGAGGCGTTACCGGATTTGTTGGTCCGGGATCGAAGCCGGTACCACTCACTGAAGCTGAAATGAGACCGTTGGGAATCGAATCAGACAATATTGTAGTTGACTTTGCAGAGGGAGACAACATTGTCGTTACCGGAGGCGTTTGGAAGGATACGGTTGGCGTGATCCAGACCATGAACCCTGGTAAGCAGATCGTCACGATCAATGTGGAATTATTCGGTCGCGAAACGCCGGTAGAGATAAGTTTCGCAGATGTAAGAAAGACAGATTAAAGGATAAGGAGGCATATCCAAATGGCAAAGAAAGTAGAAGGATATATCAAATTGCAGATTCCGGCTGGTAAAGCAACACCGGCACCACCTGTTGGACCTGCTCTTGGACAGCACGGTGTAAACATCGTGGAGTTCACAAAACAGTTCAATGCAAGAACCGCAGATCAGGGAGATCTGATCATCCCTGTAGTAATCACCGTTTATGCGGACAGAAGCTTCAGCTTCGTAACAAAGACTCCGCCAGCGCCGGTATTAATTAAGAAAGCATGTAACATCAAATCCGGTTCCGGTGTACCGAATAAGGAAAAGGTGGCTACCATCTCCAAGGCAAAGATCCAGGAGATCGCCGAGATGAAGATGCCGGACTTAAATGCAGGTTCCTTAGAGGCTGCTATGAGCATGATCGCTGGAACAGCAAGAAGTATGGGAGTTACAGTAGAGGAGTAGACCCAAAGCAGACTTATAAAATTTATTTTAATAGACCTAAAAAAGACTGAAAACGAAACAATCGTGGGAGGGACTTCTCCCGATATTACCACTAGGAGGTTTTTAAATGAAAAGAGGAAAGAAATATGTAGAGGCTGCTAAGAACATTGACAGAACTGCTCAGTACGACGTAGAAGAAGCAGTCAGCCTTGTGAAAAAAGCAGCAGTTGCAAAATTTGACGAGACAATCGAAGCTCATATCAGAACAGGCTGTGACGGTCGTCATGCAGACCAGCAGATCCGTGGTGCGGTCGTATTACCTCACGGAACAGGTAAGGCTGTAAAAGTATTGGTTATCGCAAAAGGCGATAAGATTGACGAGGCGAAAGCAGCAGGAGCAGACTTCGTAGGCGGAGAGGAATTAGTTCCGAAGATCCAGAACGAGGGATGGTTAGACTTCGACGTTGTTGTTGCCACACCGGATATGATGGGTGTTGTTGGTCGTTTAGGACGTGTACTTGGACCAAAAGGCTTAATGCCGAACCCAAAAGCCGGAACAGTAACCATGGACGTGACAAAGGCAGTCAACGACATCAAAGCCGGTAAGATTGAGTACAGATTGGACAAAACAAACATTATCCATGTGCCAGTTGGAAAAGCTTCTTTTACAGAAGAACAATTAGCGGACAACTTCCAGACGCTTATGGATGCAATTAATAAAGCAAAACCGAGCAGCTTAAAGGGTCAGTACATCAAGAGCATCACCTTAGCTCCGACCATGGGACCTGGCGTAAAACTCAACGTAGTAAAAGTTGCACAGTAATTATTAGTTGACATCGAAAATAGATCATGATATAATGCGAAAGCATGTTGCCGAAGACAGCAGGTGCCGCAAGGCGTAACCGTAGAACCTGCCGAGGGAATTTATTGGATGAAATATCAGTAAATGAATTTGGAATCCCTCTGTCTATGGCAGAGGGATTTTATAATACCTTTATGTCTGAGGAAATACAAAATAATAAAGGAGGTGCACGATTCGTGGCAAAAGTAGAACTGAAACAACCAATCGTACAGGAAATCTCTGAGCAGATCAAAGACGCTCAGACCGTAGTGCTGGTAGATTACCTTGGTCTTACCGTAGCAGAAGATACCCAGTTACGAAAAGAGTTAAGAGAAGCAGGTGTTACTTATAAAGTATACAAGAACACATTGATGAACTTCGCGTTCAAGGGAACAGACTTCGAAAGTCTTGCTCCGATGCTGGACGGTCCGAACGCTATTGCAATCTCTACCACAGATGCTACCGCTCCTGCAAGAATCTTAAGTAAATTTGCAAAGGGAGCTCCGGCATTAGAGATCAAAGGCGGTGTTGTAGAAGGAACTTTCTATGACGCAGAGGGAATGAAGGCAATCGCTGCCGTACCATCCAGAGAAGAATTACTGTCCAAGTTACTTGGAAGTATGCAGTCCCCTATCACAAACTTTGCTCGTGTTATCAATCAGATCGCAGAGCAGGGCGGCGCTGCATCAGCTGCATCAGCTGAGACAGCAGAGGCTCCGGCAGAAGAAGCTGCTCCTGTAGAGGAAGCTGCTCCAGCGGAAGAAGCTCCGGCAGCAGAATAAACCCGGTGATTTTATAAGTCAGGGCGGAGACGGAACGCGTTGTGAGGTCGTTCTTTGAGATGAAAGGCAGAACTTCCTCATAAAAAATGAAAAAACTAAGATTGAAAAATGGAGGGAAATAATAATGGCAAAATTAACAACAGCTGAAATGATTGAAGCTATCAAAGAGTTAAGCGTATTAGAGTTAAATGAATTAGTAAAAGCATGCGAAGAAGAGTTCGGCGTATCTGCAGCAGCAGGCGTAGTCGTTGCAGCAGCAGGCGGTGACGCAGCGGCAGCAGGCGAAGAGAAAACAGAGTTCGACGTAGAGCTGACAGAAGTTGGACCAAACAAAGTTAAGGTTATCAAAGTAGTTCGTGAAGCAACAGGCTTAGGCTTAAAAGAAGCAAAAGAGTTAGTTGACGGAGCTCCTAAGGTAATCAAAGAGGCTGCTGAGAAAGCAGAAGCTGACGATATCAAATCCAAACTTGAAGCAGAAGGCGCTAAGGTTACTCTTAAATAGTCACGCCAGCTACGAGCAGTATAAAAATAAAAAAGAAGTCGATGGAAATTTATTTCCAATCGGCTTCTTTTTTATTTTTATTCGGCGACAGCCGTGCACGAGCAGGAGCAAAGCGGATGCGAGTGTACTGCTCGTAGCGTCCGTCCCCAACAACTAATTTTACTCATCGACAGCCGTGCACAAGCAGGAGCAAAGCAGACGCGAATGTACTGCTCGCAGCGTCCGTCCCCAACAATCTATTTATAAAAAATCCTTGACTTACAACCAAGCCTTGTGCTATCATATACGTTGCACTATTGTGGTGCCGTAGGCTTATTTGTGTTACCCAAAAATATCACAAAGACCTGCGTAACGATAACCCGGTATAATAGGTAAAGTTAAGTATAAAAAACGAGAGGTGAACGTCAATGGAGAAAAACAGAATACGTCCGGTCAAAGCCGGTAAAAGCATGCGTATGAGTTACTCAAGACAAAAAGAGGTATTGGAAATGCCGAACCTGATAGAGGTGCAGAAAGCATCCTATCAATGGTTTTTGGACGAAGGTCTGAAAGAAGTATTCGCAGATACCTCTCCAATAGCTGATTACAGCGGACATCTGAGCCTGGAATTTGTAGATTTTACACTGTGTGAGGACGATGTAAAATATTCCATCTCGGAATGTAAAGAACGAGATGCAACTTACGCAGCGCCGTTAAAAGTAAAAGTGCGTCTTTACAACAAAGAAAACGATGAAATTAACGAGCACGAGATCTTCATGGGCGACCTTCCGCTTATGACAGAGACGGGAACCTTCGTTATCAATGGTGCGGAGCGTGTCATCGTCAGCCAGTTAGTACGTTCTCCTGGTATATATTATGGCATAGATCACGACAAAGTAGGTAAGGAATTATTTTCCTGTACCGTAATTCCGAATCGTGGTGCATGGCTTGAATATGAGACAGACTCCAATGACGTTTTCTATGTCCGTGTGGACAGAACCAGAAAGGTGCCGATCACCGTATTGATCCGTGCTTTGGGTATCGGAACCAATCAGGAAATCATAGATTATTTCGGAGAAGAGCCGAAGATCGTGGCAAGTTTTGGAAAAGATGTTGCTAACAGTTACGAAGAAGGTCTTTTGGAATTATACAAAAAGATCCGTCCGGGCGAGCCGCTCACCGTGGAGAGCGCCCAGAGCCTTATCAGCGCTATGTTCTTCGACCCAAGAAGATATGATCTTGCAAAGGTAGGACGTTATAAATTCAATAAAAAATTAGCGCTGAAAAACAGAATCAACGGACAGGTTCTTGCAGAAGATGTGGTAGACATAAATACCGGCGAGATCCTGGCAGAAAAAGGCACCGAAGTAACCAGAGAGCTGGCGGAAAATATCCAGAACGCAGGTGTTCCTTTTGTGTGGGTTCAGACAGAAGAGCGCAACGTCAAGGTGCTTTCCAACCTTATGGTGGATATTAACGCCCATGTTGACGGCATTGACGCAAGAGAACTGGGGGTTACAGAATATGTATACTATCCGGTATTAGCAGAGATCTTAGAGGAGAACGAGGAGATTGAGGATATCAAGGCGGCGATCCGCAAAAATATCCATGAGTTGATTCCGAAGCATATTACCAAGGAAGATATCTTTGCTTCTATTAATTATAATATGCATCTGGAATATGGAATAGGACACGACGATGATATCGACCATCTGGGCAACAGACGTATTCGTTCCGTGGGTGAGCTGCTGCAGAACCAGTATCGCATCGGTCTTTCCCGTTTGGAAAGAGTAGTTCGTGAGAGAATGACCACTCAGGATCTGGAGGGCATTTCCCCGCAGAGTCTGATTAATATCAAACCGGTTACGGCGGCAGTGAAGGAATTTTTCGGTTCCTCCCAGCTGTCACAGTTCATGGATCAGAATAATCCTCTCGGTGAGCTGACCCACAAAAGACGTCTTTCTGCGCTGGGACCTGGCGGTCTTTCCAGAGACCGTGCGGGATTCGAGGTGCGTGACGTTCACTACTCCCATTATGGAAGAATGTGCCCGATCGAGACCCCTGAGGGTCCGAACATCGGTCTGATCAACTCCCTTGCTACCTATGCGAGAATCAACGAGTATGGTTTTATCGAAGCGCCATACCGTAAAATTGATAAATCCGATCCGAAGAATCCCCGTGTCACAGACGAAGTAGTCTACATGACCGCAGATGAAGAGGATAATTACCATGTAGCCCAGGCGAACGAGGCGTTGGATGAAGAGGGACATTTTGTCCGTAATTCCGTGTCCGGTCGTTATCTGGATGAGACGCAGGAATACGAGAAAACCATGTTCGATTACATGGACGTTTCCCCGAAGATGGTGTTCTCCGTGGCGACAGCCCTGATTCCATTCCTGCAGAACGACGATGCGAACCGCGCCCTCATGGGTTCCAACATGCAGCGTCAGGCAGTGCCGCTTTTAAGTACGGAAGCGCCGGTAGTGGGAACGGGAATCGAACCGAAGGCAGCTGTAGACTCCGGAGTCTGCATTGTGGCAAAAAAATCCGGTGTGGTAGAGCGCTCCGAGTCCAACAAGATCATTATCAAAAACGACGACGGAACCACCGACACCTATAAGATATCCAAGTTTAAGAGAAGTAACCAGTCCAACTGCTACAACCAGAGACCGATCGTATTCAAGGGCGACCGGGTAGAGGCGGGAGAAGTCATTGCGGACGGACCGTCCACCTCCAACGGCGAGCTGGCGCTGGGTAAGAACCCGTTGATCGGATTCATGACCTGGGAGGGTTACAACTACGAGGACGCCGTTCTCTTATCAGAGAGACTGGTACAGGACGACGTATACACTTCCATCCACATGGAAGAATACGAGGCGGAAGCCCGCGACACCAAATTAGGACCGGAAGAGATCACAAGAGACGTTCCTGGTGTGGGTGACGACGCCTTAAAGGCATTGGATGAGAGAGGAATCATCCGTGTCGGCGCCGAAGTGCGCGCAGGCGATATCCTGGTTGGAAAAGTAACTCCAAAGGGAGAGACAGAGTTGACGGCGGAGGAGAGACTGCTTCGCGCTATTTTCGGTGAAAAAGCAAGAGAAGTAAGAGATACCTCCTTAAAAGTACCACACGGCGAATATGGTATCGTCGTAGATACAAAGGTGTTTACAAGAGAAAACGGAGATGAGCTCTCACCGGGAGTCAACCAGTCCGTTCGTATCTATATCGCACAGAAGAGAAAGATTTCCGTAGGAGATAAGATGGCTGGTCGTCACGGTAACAAGGGTGTTGTTTCCCGTGTGCTTCCGGTGGAAGATATGCCGTTCTTGCCAAACGGACGTCCGTTAGATATCGTATTGAACCCATTGGGTGTGCCTTCCCGTATGAACATCGGTCAGGTCCTTGAGATCCATTTGAGTCTCGCGGCAAAAGCCCTGGGCTTCAACATCGCAACGCCGGTATTCGACGGAGCAAAAGAGACCGATATCATGGACACCCTGGATTTGGCAAACGACTATGTCAACTTATCCTGGGAAGAATTCAAAGAAAGACACGAGGCAGAATTGCTGCCGGAGGTTATGGATTACCTCTATGAGAACAGAGACCACAGAGAGCTCTGGAAGGGTGTACCGCTCTCCAGAGACGGTAAGGTAAGACTCCGTGACGGAAGGACCGGAGAGTTCTTCGACAGTCCGGTCACCATTGGACACATGCACTATCTGAAGCTGCATCACTTAGTAGACGATAAGATCCATGCGCGTTCCACCGGTCCTTATTCACTGGTAACCCAGCAGCCACTGGGTGGTAAGGCACAGTTCGGCGGACAGCGTTTCGGAGAGATGGAGGTTTGGGCGCTGGAGGCTTATGGCGCAGCCTACACCTTACAGGAGATCTTAACCGTAAAATCCGACGATGTGGTTGGACGTGTGAAGACATATGAAGCCATCATCAAGGGAACCAACATCCCTGAACCGGGAATCCCGGAATCCTTCAAGGTACTCTTAAAAGAGTTGCAGTCCCTTGGACTGGACGTCCGCGTTCTTCGCGACGATAACAGTGAAGTGGAGATCATGGAGACCAGCGAGTATGGCGAGACCGATTTGAATGCAATCATTGGCAACGATAAGAACTTTGCATTTGAAGACAGTGAATCCTTTGAAAAAATGGGCTTCACAAAACAGGAGTTTGACGCAGAGAGCGAGGAGCTGATAGATATACAAGAGGAGCCGGAGGCCGAAGAGGAAGAGGCTGTATTTGTAGGTGAAGCTATCGATGTTCTTGATGAAGAATAGAAGGAGGGAGTATCGTAATGCCAGAGAATAAGACAAACGACGGATACCAGCCAATTTCATTTGACGCCATTAAGATTGGTCTGGCTTCCCCGGAAAAAATCAGAGAATGGTCCCGCGGCGAGGTAAAGAAGCCGGAAACCATTAACTATAGAACCTTAAAACCGGAAAAAGACGGTTTATTCTGTGAAAGAATCTTTGGACCGAGCAAGGACTGGGAATGTCATTGTGGAAAATACAAAAAGATTCGTTATAAAGGAGTTGTCTGCGACAGATGCGGCGTAGAGATCACGAAATCCGCAGTCCGCAGGGAACGTATGGGACATATCGAGCTTGCGGCTCCGGTATCCCATATCTGGTATTTCAAGGGAATCCCAAGCCGAATGGGACTCATCCTTGATCTATCTCCGAGAACTTTGGAAAAAGTACTGTACTTTGCCTCCTATATCGTACTGGATTCCGGCGATACCGAGCTTTTATACAAACAGGTGCTGACGGAAAACGAATACCAGGAAGCCAGAGAAAAATACGGCAGCGCCTTCCGCGTCGGAATGGGAGCGGAGGCGATCAAAGAGCTGTTGCAGGCGATCGATCTGGATAAGGACGCAGCGGAATTAAAAGCAGGCTTAAAAGATGCGACAGGTCAGAGACGCGCCCGTATTATCAAGAGACTTGAAGTTGTGGAAGCCTTCCGTGAATCCGGCAACAAACCGGAATGGATGATCATGGATGTGATCCCGGTCATCCCTCCGGATTTACGTCCGATGGTTCAGTTGGACGGAGGACGTTTTGCAACATCCGACCTGAACGACTTATATCGTAGAATCATCAATAGAAATAACCGTTTGAGAAGACTCTTAGAACTCGGTGCGCCGGATATCATCGTCCGCAACGAGAAGAGAATGCTTCAGGAGGCGGTAGACGCCTTAATCGACAACGGAAGAAGAGGAAGACCGGTAACCGGACCTGGTAACCGTGCACTGAAATCCCTCTCCGATATGTTAAAAGGTAAATCCGGACGTTTCCGTCAGAACCTGCTGGGAAAACGTGTGGACTACTCCGGACGTTCCGTTATCGTCGTAGGACCGGAACTAAAGATCTATCAGTGCGGTCTGCCAAAAGAAATGGCTATTGAGCTGTTCAAACCATTTGTTATGAAAGAGCTGGTGGCAAACGGAACAGCCCACAACATCAAGAGCGCCAAGAAAATGGTAGAGAGACTTCAGCCGGAAGTATGGGATGTCTTAGAAGATGTCATCAAAGAACATCCGGTTATGTTGAACCGTGCTCCTACACTGCACAGACTTGGAATCCAGGCTTTCGAGCCGATCTTAGTAGAGGGTAAGGCAATCAAGCTGCATCCATTGGTATGTACCGCATACAACGCCGACTTCGACGGTGACCAGATGGCTGTCCATCTTCCATTGTCCGTAGAAGCTCAGGCAGAATGCCGCTTCATGCTTTTATCACCGAACAACCTCTTAAAACCATCCGATGGTGGTCCGGTAGCCGTTCCTTCCCAGGATATGGTCCTTGGTATCTACTATCTGACCATGGGTAAGATGATCGACCGCACAGCTGAGGTGGATTTGGATACCGTAGGCGAAAAAGTATATGCGGATAAAGAAGAAGTCAGAGCAGCAGTGGAAGCAGACGAAATCAACGAATACACCAACATCCGCTTCAGTGCCGGAGACGGAAAACACGTTGTGATCTGTACCCCTCACGATCTGATGGGACATAACTTCAACAGTACCAACCATGCTCTGTTAGCTTATGAAAACGGAGATATCACCCTTCATCAGAAGATTCGCGTCAGAAGAGAAGCGGTGAATGCAGAGGGAGAAAAGGTCAGCGGCACCATTGAGACCACACTTGGAAGATTAATCTTCAACGAGATCCTTCCGCAGGATCTGGGATTTGTAGACAGAAGCAAACCGGAAAACCTCTTATTACCGGAAGTAGACTTCCACGTAGGTAAAAAAGGTTTAAAACAGATTCTGGAAAAAGTTATTAACATCCACGGCGCCACAAAGACCGCAGAAGTCTTAGACGACATCAAGGCAATGGGATACAAATACTCTACCAGAGCAGCTATGACCGTATCCGTATCTGACATGACTGTTCCGGCAAAGAAACCGGAACTCATCAAGCAGGCACAGGATACCGTAGACCTCATCACCAAGAACTACAAACGTGGTCTGGTAACAGAGGAAGAGCGTTACAAAGAAGTCGTAGAGACCTGGAAAGAGACCGACGATGAGCTGACAGAAGCCCTGCTCTCCGGTCTGGATAAATACAACAACATCTTCATGATGGCTGACTCCGGAGCCCGTGGTTCCGACAAACAGATCAAACAGCTTGCCGGAATGCGAGGACTGATGGCAGATACAACCGGTAGAACCATCGAGCTGCCAATTAAGTCCAACTTCCGTGAAGGTCTGGACGTACTGGAATACTTCATGTCCGCCCATGGAGCCCGTAAGGGTCTGTCCGATACGGCGCTTCGTACCGCAGACTCCGGTTACCTGACAAGACGTCTTGTGGACGTATCTCAGGAATTGAGTATCCGTGAATCCGACTGTACACTGGGAACCGACAAAGAGATTCCTGGAATGTACGTCAAAGCGTTTATGGATGGAAAAGAAGAGATCGAGAGCTTACAGGATCGTATCACAGGCCGTTTCTCCTGTGAGACCATCTGCGATAAAGACGGAAACGTCATTGTTAAGGCAAACCATATGATCACACCGAAGCGTGCGGCTCAGGTCGTAAGCAAGGGTGTGGATGAAAACGGCGAGCCGATCACCCAGGTGAAGATCCGTACCATCTTAACCTGCCGTTCCCACATCGGTATCTGTGCAAAATGTTACGGTGCCAACATGGCAACCGGTCAGGCGGTACAGGTCGGCGAGGCAATCGGTATCATCGCCGCACAGTCCATCGGTGAACCGGGTACACAGCTTACCATGCGTACCTTCCATACCGGAGGTGTGGCAGGAGACGATATCACCCAGGGTCTTCCTCGTGTCGAAGAGCTGTTTGAGGCAAGAAAGCCAAAAGGACTTGCAATCATCACAGAGTTCGGCGGTGTAGCCACCATCAAAGACACGAAGAAAAAGCGTGAGATCATCGTCACCAACCAGGAGACAGGCGAGACCAAGACCTATCTGATCCCATACGGTTCCAGAATCAAGATCTTAGACGGAGCTGTTCTGGAAGCAGGAGACGAGTTGACCGAAGGTAGTGTCAACCCGCACGACATCTTAAAGATCAAGGGCGTTCGTGCCGTTCAGGATTACATGCTTCAGGAAGTACAGCGTGTATACCGCCTCCAGGGTGTGGAGATCAACGATAAGCACATCGAGGTCATCGTTCGTCAGATGCTGAAAAAAGTCCGTATCGAGAACAACGGAGATTCCGAGTTCCTGCCGGGAACACTGGTAGACACACTGGATTTCGACGATATGAACGAGAGACTGGAAGAGGAAGGAAAAGAGCTGGCAGAAGGAAAACAGGTACTCCTTGGTATCACCAAGGCCGCCCTTGCAACCAACTCCTTCTTATCCGCAGCTTCCTTCCAGGAGACCACAAAAGTCCTCACCGAGGCAGCAATCAAAGGAAAAGTCGATCCGCTGATCGGACTGAAAGAAAACGTCCTCATTGGAAAACTCCTTCCGGTGGGAACCGGTATGAAGCGTTACCGCGATATCAAGCTGGATTCCGACCTGAATCAGTTTGCAGATATCAGTTTTGATGATGAATATGTGGATTTTGCCGATGAAGAGATCATGGAAGTTCCTGATGACGCAGTGGTAGCCATTGACGTGATAGGAGATTCGGAAGAATAGAATAAAAATTTGAAAGAGCTGATGCAGAAGCAGTGGAGGAAACTGCCGGAGCATCGGCTCTTTTTTTACATCATGCAAAAAACTGTGAAAAATCCATGAAATCTCCCTATCCGATAAAACTTTCCACAAAACCTGCCGAAATAATGAATACAGCCCAAACACGGTCTGTGTCATGGATTTTTCAAACGGACTTTTCCATAGAAATCCGCTTGAAAAAAGGCGAAAAATGGCATATAATTATCTTGAAAAAATGTATCATTAGAGATAGTGTCGAATTTTACATAGAGAAGCGAGAAATAAAGGAAGGGTGATGGTATGTACAAAGACGTATGGAAGAGGGTGACTGCTTTTCTTTTGTGTGCATGCATGGTTGGCACGTCCATAGACGTGAGCGGACTGACGGTATATGCAGCAGAGCAGGAGCAGACATCGGAGGCACAGAGCCTGGAGACAGGGGACGAGACTGTCCAGACGGCGGAGGAAGATGTGCAAAAGGAAGCGGAAAAGGTCGAGGCAACAGAGGAAGAGACATCACAGGAACCGGATTCCGAAGAAGATGTGTCAGATACCCAGGAGACTGTTACGGAAGAGGAGACGGAACAGTCTGATTTGCATACTGCAAATGCCCCATACGCCGAAGACGCACAGACTTCCGGGATCGCTATGCTGCCGGATATAAGCCTCTATGAGGTGACGGCGCTGGGAGACGGAGTGCCGACAGATTTGTCGGATACTGCAAATACTGTGAATTTCACTTATGATGGAAGTTACAGCCTTGTCTACGATGGAACACAGAAGAAACCAACGGTTCAGGTCGCAACCTGTAATGGTGTGACTCTGGTAGAGGGTACGGATTTCAGAGTGAATTATGGAACCAATACCGAGGCAGGCGGAAGCAGTGATGTGAATTATGTGGAGATTATCGGTATCAATAACTATACGGGAAGTTTTAAAAAAGAGCTTCCGATCACGGCGTTTAATCTCTCCAATGCTCAGATCACAATGGGCTCTACTACGATTACACAGAACAGGCTCCCGAACCAGACTTACACAGGTTCGCCAATAGAGCCGGAGGTCACGGTGAGCGCCAATGGAACGGTTTTGCCGTTGAACAGTTATAAGATTACATATACCACTTCGAATCATACGGATGTGGGAACTGCGCAGTTGGAGATAGCGGCAGCAGATGGAACAACGAATTGTATTGGTACAAAGACCTTATCATATAGTATTGTAGCCAAGACATTAGAGGCTTCCAATGGTTTTGTCTATAATTATCAGGATTCCTGGGCATATACGGGCAGTGCAATAGAACCGGATATCACGATCAGCTATAATGGTAATGAGATACCGAGCAATATGTACAGTGTGAGATATTTGAACAATACGTCAGTGGGAACGGGTAGAATACAGATCACGGGAAACGGCAATTATACGGGAAGCATTACAAAGGAATTTACCATTGCTGCCAAAGCCATGCGTAACTGTACGATTACCTTATCACAGGACAGCTATGAGTATGATGGGACAGCGCATACCCCGGCGGTTACCGTAATGGATGGAACGGACAAGCTGGTGAATGGGCTGGATTACACCTTGGAATATACGAATAACACGGATGCGGGAACAGCAACGGTTACCGTTACGGGAAAAGGAAATTATGGTGAGTATTATCCAGTCGACTATACGATAGAAAAATGCGATATAGAAAATCTCGCTGCAGGAAGAACCATTACCGTAAATGAGATCGATGATCAGGAATATAATGGTGGTGAGGCGATTGAACCCACCGTTACCGTTGTAGATAATCTGCGCGGCAATATGAAAGCAGGTACGGATTTTCAATGTTCTTTTAATAACAATAGAAATCAGGGAACAGCAACCGTTACGATCAATGGACTGAATAACTACAAAGGAACCTTAACAAAGACATTTGAGATCACAGCTGTAGACCTGGATAAGGTCACAATTGAAGACATTCCTAATTGGGATGTGGTAGGAAGTACACCGTCGCCGTCGTTAACAGTAACATACAATGGAAGAACCCTGCGAGTAGGGCAGGATTATGAAGTGTCTTATGTAGATAGACAGGGGAATGCCTTAACTGCGGCTTCCAGTGAAACGGACGCCTATGCGGTGATAACAGGAGTTACAGGCGGCAATTATACTGGAACCAACAGGAAATCTTTCTGGGTTTGTGGAAATATTGCCGAAGCTACGGCAGAGACAACGGCAGTAAGTTATGATTACACCGGAGAAGAGATAGAACCGACACTCAGAGTTTACTCGAAGGGGAATGTCGCTTTGACCAAAGATACCGATTATGAGATCCAATATCGGAATCATACCGATGCGGGGACTCAGACGATGGTTCTTGTGGGAAAGGGTAGATATGCAGGCAGTAAAGAAGTAAGTCTGGTGATTAATCCAAAATCCCTGAAAAATCTTGCGAATGACTTTACATATACAGTTACCAATCCAACCTATACAGGAGAAGCAGTAAAACCGACGGTTGTAATCAAGTTAAAATCCAGTGGTTACGAATTGGTTGAGGGAAGAGACTTTGAACTGGAAGAAAAAGCAGATGTGGATTATGTAAATGTTCAGGGAGGAACGAACCTCAAAATAACAGTTCAGGCAGTGACCGGAGGCTCCGGTAACTTTACGGACAGCGCGGACATTAACTTTAAGATCCAGCCGAAATCCATCGGAACGGGAACCCCTCTGTATACAAGAGCGGAGGACGTGGACGTAAGCGGTATCCAGGAGGGCGGATATGCTTATACGGGATCTGAGATCGATCCGACAATTTCTGTTACCGCAAACGGAGTACCTTTGACAGCGGGAACGGATTATACGAAAAGCATCAGCAATTATCTGAAAGCTGGACAGGCTATCATTACGGTGACTGGAACCGGCAACTATACGGGAAGTTTCCGGGAATATTTCAACATCAGATATCCTCTGGATGATACGGTGAACGGATGGGTTACGGCAAAGACCCTTGAAGATGGAGCGGAGCAGAGTGAATTTGTATATCAGGTGAGTGCGATACATCCGGATCTGAGGATTACCTTTGTTGATCTGAAAAACAGCGTAAATGAGACGCTCAGTTCCTCAGATTATGAGATCAAAGGCTGGTATAATTGTGTTAACGCCGGTCAGGCATATGTGGAGATCGAGGGTCAGGGAAAATATATGGGAACCCTGCAGATACCTTTTACGATCCTGCCAAAGCAGATCGACTCCGACGACATTACGTGGGATGAGTATATTAAGATCGATGCTTACAATGGACTGGCAAGAAATCCGCAATCACAGTTGGGAGCACTCTACAATGGTGAAAAACTGGTACAGGGTACCAGCTTTGATATTACAAAATATATGGATTCCGGCGATTCAGAGAATGATACGGAAATGAGCGACGGAACGGGCAGCCAGTGTATCAATGCAGGTGCGGTTTCCATGACGATCACAGGAAAAGGAAACTATGGCGGAACTCTGACAAAAGAGTTCTTCACCATCCCGCAAAAAGACATTCGGGATCCGGATATCCAGTTGGATCAGGAATTGCAGAATTATTATTATGATGGAAAATCCCATGTGATCACAGCGGATGATATTAGTCTGACATATTATTATGTTGGTACGGGTGGAACGTCTACAAATACACTGACACTGAACAGCGATCCAAACCACACGGATTTTGTGATTTCCTCCATGAAGGACAGCGGTGACAGCGCCGAAGAGGCAAAAGAGGATATGAGTCAGTGCATTAATGCCGGAGACGTTACCGTGACGTTGAAAGGAGAGGGAAATTACTGCGAGGAGAGAACGGTTACTTATAAGATACTTCCAAAATCCATGGTGGATGAAAATGGTGACTGGGTAAACGGAATGGAAGCGAGCATCCTTGTAGATGGAGTGGAGACAGACCGTGTGATCTACAACAGGGAAGTGCAGAATCCAACCGTACAGATTAAAGACACCACCATTACAGATGCGGATACAAATGAAGCGGTAGTTCTGGAAGAGGACAAAGATTATAAAGTAAGATGGTTAAGAGTCGAAGAAGACGGAACTACTACAGAAGTGACCGAGTGTAAGGATGCCGGAACTTACCAGATTGAGATTACCGGCATGGGCAATTACGGCGGTACATACAGCAAGACTTACACAATAGAACCGAGAGATCTGAATGAAGATGGAACAAACGGAACCTATCGTTATGAGGCGGATCCGATCGAAGATAAGGTATATACGGGAAGCAAAGTGGTCCTGGATGATCTTCGGGTATTCGAGTATGAAGTAAACGCTGACGATGTAACGGATAAGAGCAGTGAGAATTATACGCTTCAGTTAGGAACAGATTACACCATCACCACGCAGAATGATGTGAATGTAAGTGACACAGTATCTACGCCGAATACCATCGGAGTTGTCACGATCAGCGGTACAGGAAATTATACTGGAAGTTTCAACCGTTCCTTTATCATTATTCCAAAAGATATCAATGATCTTGCGAAGGATGAAGATGGAAATACGATTTATGATGAAAATGGAGATCCAATCTACGATGTCAGCCTGGGTGAGCTGACCGTAGAGTATGACGGACAACAGCATTGGCCGGATCTTCCGCTGACTTATAACGGAATGACTTTGACTCAGTACAGTGATGGCAGCACTGACTATGATTATCAGGCGGATTATGAAGTGGAAGTGGAGTCGGAGGAAGAAGGCGGAAGCTCCACGAAGGTTGCAACTAACCAGGAGGCGGGTCCGGTCTATGGAACCCTGACAGGTCATGGCAATTACACCGGAACCCGGACCTTTACGGCGGAGGATCCGATTTATACGATCCTGCCTCGTCCATTGGATAAATATTATCAGACAGGAAATACCGGAGATATCAAAGTCAATGAGCTGAGTTCCGCAGTGTATGATGGTCTGCCGCACAAACCGGATGTGGAAGTGACGGATACGATCCAGACAGATCCTCTGAAAGAAGGGGAAGAAAATGATTATACCGTAGAGTACAGTGATGTGATCAATGCGGGAACACAGACCGCTACCATCATTGGACACAATAACTATGGAAACAGCATTGAGATTCCTTATGAGATTCTGCCGAAAGAAGTTAACAACGACGACGGTACCTTAAAAGAGGGTACTACAGCGCAGATCATTCCGGAGGATTGGATCTATACCGGATTTGAGATCCAGCCGAAGATGAATATCACAGATATCATCAAACAGCAGGTCTGCGATGAAAATGGCGAGCCGTTGCTTGATGACGAAACAGGCTTGGTACAGACGGAAGAAAAAGTGGTTACTCTGACAGAGGGAAGCGAAGGAGAAGCGGGAACCGATTACTGGCTTTCCTATGAAAATAATGTGGATGCCACCACCGAGACAGTGAAGGCAAGAGTGATTGTTCACTTCCAGGGAAATTATAGCGGAACTTATACAGAAGAGTTTGAGATTCAAAGAAGAGACCTCAGCGAAGTGGATCTGGCTGATATGGAAGACCAAAAATACAACGGTTCTCCACAGCAGCCTGACGTAAATATGGTCTATGGAGCTACGGAAGAATCCGCAGGTTATACCTTGATCCGAACCAAGGATTACGAGCTTGCTTACAGTGATGCGGAATGTATCAATGTCGGTGAGATTACAGTTACCATCACCGGAACAGGCAACTTTAAGGGAGAGAGAACCACAAGCTATGAGATCATCCGGCGTCCAATGGATGCGGAAAGTACTCCTGAGATCGCGGTACAGTTGGAGACAGACCAGATTTATACGGGAAGCAGTATCATACCGGAGATCACAGTGACGGACAGTGGAAACAGCGGTGGATATACTCTGGAAGAAGGACGAGACTATCAGGTTTCCGTGGGAGAGAATACAAGACTTCCGGGAACAGCGTCCATTATACTCACTGGAACAGGCAACTATCAGGGAGAACGGGTGGTAGAATTTCGGATCATAGGAGATCTGAGCCAGTATGGAACCATTGCTGCCATTCCGTCTCAGGCATATACGGGAGAGAATGTGGAACCGGAACTGAACGTTTCATTTGCCGGAGTAACTCTCGTGAAGGATGAAAATTACGAGATCGTAAGCTGGGAGAATAACCGGGATGTGGGAATCGCAACGGTTACGATCCGGGGAATCGGTGAGTATTATACAGGTGAGACCCAGGCAAACTTCCAGGTGGCGTACAATATATCAGAGCGTGCGCTTACGGTCAGCGGCATTGCAAATGAGTACACATACACGGGAACTAATATCAGACCAAGACCGACGGGAGTTTCTTATCCGGACGCCGATGCAGGACTAATGGCATTGGCAGGAGAGACCAGTCTGACAGAGGGAACGGATTACACAGTCAGCTATCTCAATGATGTGAATGTGGGAACAGCGCAGGTTGTGATTACGGGATTGGGCAACTATATGGGAACCTATTCCTATTCCTATAAGATTGTGAAGAAGAACATTGCAAATTGCAGTTTTTCACAGATCTCTTCCTATGTCTATGATGGAAAAGCCAAGACTCCAGCAGTGACCATTAAAAACGGTTCTAAAGTATTGGTTGCAAATAAGGACTACAGCGTTAAATATGAATCGAATACAAATGCCGGCGTGGGCAGAGTGATCGTCACGGGATTGAACAATTATTCCGGTACATCCATCCGCTACTTCAATATCACAGTGGCGGCTCCGAAAAGCCTGAAAATGAGTTCCAATTCAGCCACGGCAATCAAGCTCTCCTGGAGCAGCGGCGGCAAAGCGACGGGTTATGAGGTATACCGCCTTGTGGGTTCGACTTATAAAAAGATAGCTACTACGAAATCCACGACCTATACCAATAAAAAGCTGGGCAATTCCAAGACTTATAAGTACAAGGTAAGAGCCTACTTCAAAGGAGCAAACGGTACGGTCTACAGCAGCTTCACCTCGGTACTGACCACGAACACCACTCCGGCAACCCCGAAGATCTCCGTGTCCGCTACCAAGAGCAAGCAGTTGAAGATCAAGTGGTCGAAGCTCAATTCAGCAGCCGGATACGAGGTATATCAGAGTACCTCTAAAAATGGCAAATACAAGAAGATTAAGACGGTTACCAAGTCGTCCACCACAAGCTACACGAAGAAAAAATTAACAAGTGGAAAGAAATATTACTATAAAGTGCGTGCCTATAAAACGATCAATGGTAAGAAGGTATATGGAAGTTATTCATCTGTGAAAAATAAAAAAGTGAAGTAAGTTTTTATGAAAAAAGAGTACAAGATTGGTGCATACGTTTTTGGTACATATGAAGAATACAGTGACGGACTCGACGATGTAAATACCATACGTTACATCGTCGACAACGTCGACATGGAAGATATGGATGTACTGTTGCATCTGTACGATTGGATGAAAAAGGAAAAGTTGGTTTTTAAAAGTCCGATAGGCGAGGCTTTTTTTATGGACGTGGTGGAGCGGGTGGCTTCCCAGTCCCAACAGCAGCTGGAGGTGGATAAGAAAGAAGAGGACAAAAAAGAAAAGACAGATTATTTTCGAAAATATATCGGCGTATTTTGTGTCATAGCCGCAGCGATTTGCTTTGTAATTTACTTTGGTTTGGAGTATAGTAATTATAAAGGGAAAAAGGAAGTGGAATATCTTCAGGATCTTAAACAGACTTCTCAGGAGACTCCCACCACCACCCTGGAAAAGAGAGAGGACATCACCGGGGAGGAGGAGCCGGAGGAAGAGGAGAAAAAGACGCCGGAGATCTTAGCAGAGTATCAGGCGATCTATCAGGAGAACAAGGAATTTGTGGGCTGGATCACGATACCGGACACCATCATTGACTATCCGGTGATGCAGTCGAAAAATGATCCGAATTATTATCTGGATCATACCTTCAGCGGTGAGGAGGACAGCAACGGTACGCTGTTCATTGACAGCAGAAATGATATTGTGGACCGCAGTACCAATCTGATTATTTACGGACACAATATGAAAAGCAACGCCATGTTCGGTTCCCTGAAAAAATATCTGGAAGAGGATTATTGGAGGAGTCATAAGACGATCCAGTTTGACACCATCTATGAAAAGGGAAGCTATGATATTGTAGCAGTCTGTCTTGGGGAAGTGGAGTACCAGGACGAGGATGTGTTCCGCTATTATGATTTTTTGAATGCCGAGAGCAAAAAGGACTTTGAGGCATTTCAGAAAAATGTGCTGGAAAGCGCAGTCTTATCGGATGAGGATCCCATTGCATATGGAGATGAACTTCTGACACTCTCCACCTGTAATCACTATGTGGAGAACGGAAGATTATATATAGTAGCAAAGAAAATAGAAGAATAAAGATTCAAGGATGAAAGTAGGGCGAGAAACATGAAGAGAAAAACGAAGAGAAGAGTGGGAATCTTGTTGGTAGTTGCAATGCTTGCCGTCTTGATCTACCCGGCGCTTTCTTCCCTCGCTGAGGGAGAGACAGAATATCAGATTGTGGGTGGAACGATCACAGGCTATACCGGTCTGGGCGGCGATATTGTGATACCGGACAGTGTGGATGGACAGACCGTACAGGGAATTGGGGACGGAGCATTTTCCGGTAACCTGTCCCTCACCAGCGTGACCATCCCGGAGACCGTGAACAGCATTGGAGCCAATGCATTTTCCGGCTGTACGAACCTGTACCAGGCGGTGGTCCCGGCAAGTGTGATGAGTATGGGAGATGGTGTATTTTATGGCTGCAGCAGCCTGTCCAACCTGGTATTTTCTGCAAATGTAACCAGCATTCCGACGAATGCATTTTACGGCTGTACGAGTTTGAGCAGTTTTACCATGCCGGCAAGTGTGACCACCGTTGGAGACGGAGCTTTTGGGAACTGTACCCTTTTGAACAGTATCAACATACCGGCGGCTGTCAGCACAATATCAGCTACGGCGTTTACGGGCTGCAGCAACTTATCCAGTATCACGGTAGATGGAGGAAATGCAACTTATTCTTCCTATGATGGCTGTATTTATAATAAGACCCAGACGACCCTTTTGTATTGTCCGGAAGGAAAAGCCAGCATTGAGATATCTACGCAGGCAACTTCCCTTGGAGGGGCTTCATTAAGCGGCTGTTATGGCATTACAGAGGTGACGATCCCTTCCAATGTGGTTGAAGTGGGAAGCAATGTGTTTTCCAACAGCGGAGTCCAGAAGGTGACGATTCCAAAGAGTGTGGAATCCATCAGCGCACAGTCGTCCTGGACACCGGAATTGATCTCCACTTATTCAGGAAGTGCGGGCGAGACCTTTGCTATCAACAATAATTATAATTACGAATTGTTAGACGCAGCGACTACGGATCCAGATGAAACAAGTGGAAATGACAATCCGGTGACACCTCCGGAGGATACCGCAGAGGATCCTGATCCGGGCACCCCAGGAGATGGTGGAGGAGACGGCGGAACAGGTGATGGAACCACCCCGCAGAATGGCAATGGCGGTTCCGGTACGACAACCACAAGCGGAACGGTCAGCGGTTCTTCCCTTACGTCCAACGGCGTGAGATCCGCAAGTCAGCTCGCAGCCAGTCAGCATGTATTGGACAGTACGCCAAAGACGGGACCGGAGCTGAATGCGAAGGTGATCCTCTGCCTGGCAGTATTCTTTGTGGGCGTGTATCTGATCGTCAGCAGCAGAAAGGGAGAAGAGGAAAAGGAAAAAATGGCGTGATCTTAAGAGAATTGCGTCAGAAGAAAATGCTGCGGCTAGTAATATAATAGAAGAAATCCTTGAATAATACAGAATTTAGAATCTGAGATAAAAATATATAAAAGAGATGTCAGGATGAAACACAGGAATCGGAGTTTTGTCAGGACATCTCTTTTAATTTGCTGGGAAAATTCGTTGATTTTCCTATTGATCCGGGTGTCAAAAGGGTGTGTAATATGATCCATATTCGGGAATAATCTGTGAAAAGTGATTTCTGCCAAAGCCTTGTCTTTTGCTGATTTTGCGGCAAAAAAAACTTGACAGACGAATTTTTTGCTTATATAATAATTTAGCGTGCATACAAATGCACAGTTTTCAATCAAAATTACAGGAGGTGAAAAACATGCCAACATTTAACCAGTTAGTAAGAAAAGGACGTCAGACATCTGTAAAGAAGTCAACCGCACCGG
The DNA here is from genome assembly GCA_958428365.1 of uncultured Lachnospiraceae bacterium. Classification (GTDB taxonomy): domain Bacteria; phylum Bacillota; class Clostridia; order Lachnospirales; family Lachnospiraceae; genus Maccoyibacter. The sequence goes on from CAUAFT010000011.1 coordinate 85,823, forward strand.
CACTTCAGAAGGGTTACAATTCTTTAAAGAAGAAACCAACCGATACTGCATCACCGCAGAAGAGAGGTGTCTGCACAGCAGTAAAGACTGCAACTCCTAAAAAACCTAACTCAGCTCTTAGAAAGATCGCCAGAGTTCGTCTTTCCAATGGAATCGAGGTAACAAGCTACATTCCTGGAGAAGGTCATAACTTACAGGAGCATAGCGTTGTTCTGATCCGTGGTGGTAGAGTAAAAGACTTACCAGGTACAAGATACCATATCATCCGTGGTACATTGGATACAGCAGGTGTAGCCAACAGAAAACAGGCTCGTTCCAAATATGGTGCTAAGAGACCAAAAGATGCTAAGAAATAAGATTTAGCAGTCAACAATGTATCACAAACAGAACTTGGTAAAAGTGTTGGAAATGTAGATTCACCTATTACGGATAAATTCGTATGAGGACTTTTCCGCACGAACACAGAGAACGACACATGTGAGTACCGTTGATTTAATCGAAAAAAAGAAAGATGATTAAGGAGGGAAGGACCGTGCCACGTAAAGGACATACTCAAAAAAGAGACGTATTAGCAGATCCGATGTACAATAACAAAGTGGTTACCAAGCTTATCAATAACATCATGTTAGACGGTAAGAAGGGTATCGCACAGAAGATTGTATACGGAGCATTTGAAAGAGTTGCAGAAAAGACCGAGAGACCTGCCATCGAAGTATTTGAGGAGGCAATGAACAACGTAATGCCTGTACTTGAGGTAAAGGCAAGACGTATCGGTGGTGCAACCTACCAGGTGCCAATCGAAGTAAGACCGGACAGACGTCAGGCGTTAGCGCTTCGCTGGCTGACCACATATTCCCGCAACAGAGGCGAGAAGACAATGGAAGAAAGACTGGCAAACGAGATTATGGATGCAGCAAACAATACCGGTGCATCTGTAAAGAAAAAAGAAGATATGCATAAAATGGCAGAGGCAAACAAAGCATTTGCACATTATAGATTTTAGGAGGAAAATCCCTTGGCTGGAAGAGAATATCCATTAGAGAGAACCAGAAACATCGGTATTATGGCTCATATCGATGCGGGTAAGACCACATTGACTGAGCGTATCTTATATTATACCGGTGTAAATTATAAGATTGGTGATACTCATGAGGGTACTGCGACCATGGACTGGATGGAGCAGGAGCAGGAAAGAGGTATCACAATTACTTCAGCCGCTACAACCTGTCACTGGACAGAGCAGGAGAACTGCAAACCGAAAAAGGGTGCGTTAGAGCATCGTATCAATATCATTGATACTCCAGGACACGTTGACTTCACGGTGGAAGTGGAACGTTCCCTTCGTGTATTAGACGGCGCCGTTGGTGTCTTCTGTGCAAAGGGCGGTGTTGAGCCTCAGTCCGAAAACGTTTGGCGTCAGGCTGACACTTATAACGTACCGAGAATGGCATTCATCAACAAGATGGACATTTTAGGTGCAGATTTCTATGGAGCAGTAGAGCAGATCAAGACCAGATTGGGTAAAAATGCGATCTGTCTTCAGTTACCGATCGGTAAGGAAGATGAGTTCCAGGGAATCATCGATTTATTTGAAATGAAAGCATACATCTACAATGACGATAAGGGTGAAGATATCTCCATCGTAGATATCCCGGACGACATGAAGGATGATGCGGAACTCTATCACACAGAATTAGTAGAGAAGATCTGTGAGTTAGACGACGATTTAATGATGGAATATTTAGAGGGTGAAGAGCCTTCTATTGATGCTATGAAGAAGACTCTGAGAAAGGCTACCTGTGAATGTGAGGCGATCCCGGTTTGCTGCGGATCTGCTTACAGAAACAAGGGTGTTCAGAAGTTATTGGATGCGATCTTAGAGTACATGCCGGCTCCTACCGACATCCCTGCAATCAAGGGTGTGGACTTAGAGGGCAATGAGATCGAGAGACATTCTTCCGATGAAGAGCCGTTCTCCGCTCTGGCATTCAAGATCATGACAGACCCATTCGTTGGAAAACTGGCATTCTTCAGAGTTTACTCCGGTACGATGAACTCCGGTTCCTATGTACTGAATGCAACAAAGGGTAAAAAAGAGCGTGTTGGACGTATCTTACAGATGCATGCGAATAAGAGAGAAGAGCTTGATAAGGTTTACTCCGGTGATATCGCGGCAGCCGTAGGATTCAAGCTGACAACCACTGGTGATACCATCTGTGACGAAAAAGATCCTGTTATCTTAGAGTCCATGGAATTCCCGGAACCGGTTATCGAGCTGGCTATCGAGCCTAAGACAAAAGCCGGACAGGGCAAGATGGGCGAGGCTCTTGCAAAACTTGCAGAGGAGGATCCGACCTTCCGTGCTCACACTAACACAGAGACAGGTCAGACCATCATTGCAGGTATGGGTGAGCTTCACTTAGAGATCATCGTAGACAGACTTCTTCGTGAGTTCAACGTAGAAGCAAATGTAGGCGCTCCACAGGTTGCTTACAAAGAGACATTTACAAAACCGATCGATCAGGAATACAAATATGCAAAACAGTCCGGTGGTCGTGGACAGTACGGTCACTGTAAGGTTAAATTCGAGCCAATGGATGCCAACGGTGAAGAGCTGTTCAAATTCGATTCTACCGTTGTCGGCGGTGCAATTCCAAAAGAATACATCCCGGCTGTCGGCGAAGGTATCGAGGAAGCAACACAGGCTGGTATCTTAGCAGGATTCCCGGTAGTTGGTGTTCATGCGACTGTATATGACGGATCCTACCATGAAGTCGACTCATCCGAGATGGCATTCCACATTGCAGGTTCCATGGCATTCAAGGAAGCTATGCAGAAAGCAAATCCTGTACTGCTTGAGCCGATCATGAAGGTGGAGGTTACAATGCCTGAGGAATACATGGGCGACGTAATCGGTGATATCAACTCCCGTCGTGGACGTATCGAAGGTATGGATGACTTAGGCGGCGGTAAGATCGTTCGTGGATATGTGCCGTTGGCAGAGATGTTCGGTTATTCCACAGATTTACGTTCCAGAACACAGGGACGTGGTAACTACTCCATGTTCTTCGAGAAATACGAGCAGGTACCGAAGAATATTCAGGAGAAAATTATCTCTGAAAAAGGGAAATAAAACTTGAAAAAACCTGAGCTATTTTATATAATCAGAATCAGGTGAATATTTAATAAAACAATAGCCCGAAGGGCAAACAATTAAGGAGGATATTCAAAATGGCTAAAGCTAAATTTGAAAGAACAAAACCACATTGTAATATCGGTACCATTGGTCACGTTGACCATGGTAAAACAACTTTAACAGCAGCTATCACAAAAGTATTATCTGAGAGAGTTGCAGGAAACGAAGCTACAGATTTCGAGAACATCGATAAAGCTCCGGAAGAGAGAGAGAGAGGTATCACAATCTCTACCGCACACGTTGAGTACGAGACAGAGAAACGTCACTACGCACACGTTGACTGCCCAGGTCATGCTGACTATGTAAAGAACATGATCACTGGTGCTGCACAGATGGACGGAGCTATCCTTGTAGTAGCTGCTACAGACGGTGTTATGGCTCAGACAAAAGAGCACATCCTTCTTTCCCGTCAGGTAGGTGTACCTTACATCGTTGTATTCATGAACAAATGTGATATGGTAGACGATGAAGAGTTACTTGAGTTAGTAGAGATGGAGATCACAGAGCAGTTAGAAGAGTATGAGTTCTCAGACTGCCCGATCATCAAAGGTTCCGCTTTAAAAGCTCTGGAAGATCCGAACGGAGAATGGGGCGACAAGATCATGGAGTTAATGAACACAGTTGATGAGTTCATCCCAGATCCACAGCGTGCTACAGATCAGCCATTCTTAATGCCAATCGAGGATATCTTCACTATCACAGGACGTGGTACCGTTGCTACTGGTAGAGTAGAGCGTGGTGTTCTTCATGTAAACGAAGAAGTTGAGATCGTTGGTATCAAAGAGGAAATTAAGAAAACTGTTGTAACAGGAATCGAGATGTTCCGTAAGTTATTAGACGAGGCTCAGGCTGGTGATAACATCGGTGCGTTACTTCGTGGTATCCAGAGAACTGAAATCGAAAGAGGACAGGTTCTTGCTCAGCCAGGAACTGTAACATGCCATACAAAATTCACAGCTCAGGTTTACGTTTTAACAAAGGATGAAGGTGGACGTCATACTCCTTTCTTCAACAACTACAGACCTCAGTTCTACTTCAGAACAACTGACGTAACTGGTGTAATCGAGTTACCAGCTGGTACAGAGATGTGCATGCCTGGTGATAACGTAGAGATGACCATCGAGCTGATTCACCCAATCGCTATGGAGCAGGGTCTTACATTCGCTATCCGTGAGGGTGGTAGAACTGTTGGATCAGGTCGTGTTGCTTCCATTATCGAGTAATCTTTGAGAGTGTCTACGATAAGCTAGATTTTATGGGGCTTTCCGAAAAGTCGGGAAGCCCTTTTTACGTCTTGAGAAAGATATAATGAATGATGAAAAATAGGGCCAGCGGTGCCAAGAAAGATATTCTGAGTATAGATTTTTGTAAAGTAAAAAACACCCATGCACATATGTGCATGAGTGTTTTTCAGCCATAATCAATATGGCTATCTCTGTGTTAGTATATTACCACATTTAAGAATTTATGACAAGATTTTGTTGTTATCATACATAGAATATAATTTGCAAATAGCGTGGGTTACAGTTGTCTTGCTATTACAAGAACATCAATAAAAGTGGAGAAATTCACAACTTTTATCATAATCCATGTCGGAATTTGTTCATGATTATTCATATAAAATTGTACATATTCTGATTTGCTTTTACTTAACTCAGAATATGCAGATGAAATGGTACTCATTTTAGATTGTAAAGTGACGTTGGATGAATATGCACTTGTCTCATACCAAGGTATTTTTCCATTGTCATTACATTGATCAAATTTGTAACCAGTTAGGGTTCTTACTTCTTCTTCGACTTGTGTAATATATTTAAGTAAAAATAATCTTAGTGACTCATCGAATTTTTTTAGGCTATTAATTTGACTTAAGCTTGTATTTGGAAAATAGGTATGATTTCCATTAGCATCAGTACCACCAGTGAAAGGCATTTTTATAACCGTTAATCATATTAAAATAGCCGGAGCGTACCAAAAATGTTTTGTGTGGAGTTCCTTTGCAATTAATTCCTTTATCTGTGCGAAGTTTTTTCATTTGTTGATTATGGGTGAACCCGGATAAGGAGAAAACTCAAAATATAAGTTTAAATTATTGAAATCTAAGTCACCTGATGCTATAATTGGTTAGTCGCAACTAATCTACGGAAGGATAATCAAAATGGATAAAAAAATAAAACCGATTGTAAACGGTTCTGCCGAAACCATGCTTCAGAGTTTTTATGCCAGAGCAAAATTTTCAAAAAGTAAAAATCATAAATTCTATGATGCAAAAGCCGTAGAACTAATAGACAAGATAGATTATGATTTTTCCGATGCTGAGAAAGATTCAGCAATGGGAAACGGAGTCATTGCCAGGACGCTTGTTTTTGATGAACTGGTGAGGGCATTTATAGAGGAAAATCCAAGTTGTACTGTGGTCAATATCGCTTGTGGTTTAGATACAAGGTTTTACCGTATGGATAATGGAAAAATCACTTGGTATAATCTTGACTTGCCGGAAACAATAGCTATTCGCGATCAAATTTATCAAGAATCGGGACGTGTTTGTACTATAGGGATTTCAGCGCTTGACCCTGCTTGGACAGATCAGGTCGAAAAGCGTGGGAAAATGTTGTTTATTATAGAAGGACTTTCCATGTATTTGACAGAAAAAGAAAATGCCAAAATTCTGAATATTATAAAAGACAACTTTGATAACGCTTATATCCTCATGGAGTGTCTGGCAAAAATGTGGGTAAAGAAAGAAGGCCTCGAAAAATCGATTCAGAAAACAGGAGCGAAATTTATCTTTGGAGCGGATAGCTTTGAAGATCTTGGCAACATAGCCGAAGGTTATCACAAAGTAAAGGACGACAATATCCTGCGTGGTATGAGACAGCTTGTACCGGCGCAGCGACTCTTTGACTGGTTGCCCATCGCCAAGAAAATGACGCAGAAGATACTGGTATTTGAGAAAAACTAATTCCGGCTTGCCGTACTGATTGTCCGTAAGGATAGCGAGCATCGGATTGTGTTAGCCGTAATCCTAATCCATGTCCGAAGGGTGTATAGAATTGCTTGACCGGAAGTTTGATTTTCTCCCTTCTGGGTTAACCCAGAAGGGAGAAAAGATTTATTGTTTGTCATATATCTTATCTCCTTGTACCATATATCTATAATACTATAATGATAGCATTTATGGCATGAAATTCCCATCCTTTAATCTGTTCAGCCCGTTCCGGGTCTTTGTGGTATTGTAACTTAAATCGTAAGGTTTCCACGATTTCCTTCCTGGCTTCATCATCCAACTGATAAAAAGAAGTAAGCAGAAAATCTATTGACTTTTTCCAAGGCATATGATAGATTTAAATCATAGAAGGGCATCAAAAGAGTAAGACCAGCTACAAAAAAGTAAACGTCATGTTTACTTTTTTAATATTAGAGCAAATGTTGCATATAATAATCTTGTGGAAGGGCAATAGCAATGTGTAAGACCAGCCACGCTTTCAGGGAACTGTATGATACAGTTCTCTGTTTTTGTAGTTCTTTGTCAATTGTTGAGACGGGATTCTTGGAATCCCGCTCCTGCGTTTGTAGGTATTATAGCATACTCAGAAAGGACACCATATGAACCATCCCACCCTATTCCCCTTCTGGTCCCACTTAACCCAGAACGAAAAAGACAACATAACCCAATCCATATACACAGAAACCTATGAAAAAGGCACCCTCATGCATCGCAGCGAGGAAAACTGCAAGGGACTTATGGCGGTACGGTCAGGACAGTTGCGAACCTATATCCTGTCAGACGAAGGCAGAGAAGTCACACTGTTCCGAGTCTATGCCAATGATGTATGCGTCCTCTCCGCATCCTGTCTCATGGACTCCATAGAATTTGACGTTCTCATCGAAGCCACAGACAGGACGGAGGTGCTGGTCATCCCCTCCCTTTGCCTGAACCAGATCATAAAAAGCAACCCTTATGTTGAACTATATTTATATAAGTCGGCAACGGAAAAGTTTTCAGAAGTCATGTGGACCATGCAGCAGATCCTGTTTCAGAAGATCGATCAGAGAGTGGCGCGTTTCCTGTGGGACGAAAGCATGCGGAATCATCATGACGAATTGCAGATGACTCATGATGAGATTGCAAAATATATCGGCAGTGCAAGAGAAGTGGTCACGAAGGTATTAAAATATCTTGCAGAACATCAGGCGGTGGAACTAAAAAGAGGCAAGATCATCATTCTCGATAAAGAAAAATTGAAAAAATTCTTATAATGTGACTTCGTCACATACATAGCCCTGGGTGTTTGGTAGGATAATAGTAACAACAACCTGGGGCTTTTTTTGATCAAAAGATAGAATGTAGAAAAAAGCCTTAAAAACAGCTATGATATGGAAAAAGGAGAACAAGATATGTCAGAGATCACATTAAACAAAAATAATTTTAAGGCAGAGGTATTAGATCATCAGGGACTGGTGCTGGTGGACTTTTTTGCAAGCTGGTGCGGACCGTGCAAGATGCTTGCTCCAGTGATCAGTGAGTTTGCCGAGAAAAACGCAGATTCTGTGAAGGTGGGAAAGGCAGATATCGATGAAGCCATGGAGATCGCACAGGAATATCGCATTGCCAGCGTTCCGACATTGATCCTCTTCCAGGATGGAAAGCCAATAAAACAGTCGGTAGGCTTTGCCAGCTTGGAGCAGATCGAACAGATGACCGGCTTGAAAAAGTAAATACCACCGCACCTTGTTTTTTGTCTTGGAAAGAATAATATGCTATACTATACAAAACCAAATTCTCGGAAAAATAAGTTCACAGAGGTGGCAGAAAATGAGTGCGGACACAAAAAATTATGAAAAAATTCTGGATGCCATGCAGACCACGGCGGTCTATGTAATTCGGGAGGATAACCATCAGATTTTATATTTTAATAAAAAAGCGCTGGAAACAGCCCCTGACATCAAAATTGGAATGAGATGTCGTGAGATCTGTGCGGCTTCTGGCCCGGACTGCCCTCTTCTTGCCATAGACGGCAAGGAGGAGAGCAGTTCTGTCCGTTATGATGACCCCTATGGTCACACCGTGGATCTGTCAGCCGTCAGAATCCTGTGGGAGGATCGTATTCCAGCATTTTTAATCACTGCTGCTTATCGCACAGAGACGGCAAACGATACTTATCGGGAGAGACGGCAGAGTCAAAGTGAAAAGCAGCAGGAGGAAGCAGAACGCAGGGAAAAGAGGGAGAAGAACTTTATCATTAACAGCCTGAGCAGCCTGTTTTTTGCTACTTATTATACGGATCTGGATAAAAATACCTTCTATGCGGTAACGCAGAGGGAAGAGGTGGGACAGGCGCTGAGAGGCGAGATGAGCTTTGATGAGGGAATCGGCGCCTATGCGCAGCGTTTTGTACATCCTGATTATCGGGAAGAATATCTTGAGATCATGGATCGGGAAAATCTGCGGCAGATCTTAAGCTGGGAGCATCCGTATATAGCGACAGAATATCTGAGGATTACAGAGGAAGGAAAAGACAATGGATGGATACGCGCCACAGTGGTTCTTGCCGAGACAAAGATGGGCAAACCCAGCAAAGCGCTGTATGTGGCTCAGGATGTGACAGAGATCAAGGAGAAGGAAGAATGGGAGTATCAGGCGCTGCGGGAGGCGTGTGAAGCGGCAAATCATGCCAATGCGGCGAAGAGCGAGTTCCTTTCTAAAATGAGCCATGATATTCGTACACCGATGAATGCCATCATTGGAATGACTGCAATTGCAAGGGAGCATATGGAGGACGGGGAGCGGGTGGCGGACTGCCTGAATAAGATTGAGATTTCCAGTAAACATCTCCTCTCGCTGATCAATGAAGTGCTGGATATGAGCAAGATCGAATCCGGAAAAATGGATTTGGCGGAGGAAGAATTTAATTTGAAGGAATTGGTGGAGGAGCTTCTTACCATGAGCCGGACTTCCATCCGGGAAAAGGGACATGAATTGGAGGTTTCTATAGAGATGGAACACGAAGATGTTCTTGGAGACGCCATAAGGCTTCAACAGGTGTTTTTAAATATTTTGGGAAATGCGATAAAATATACGCCGGCAGGTGGAAAACTGAAGCTGGAAATCTCTGAAAAAGCATCCAAAACCTGTGGATATGGGCGCTATGAGTTTGTATTCCAGGATAATGGAGTGGGAATGTCCCAGGAGTTTCAAAAAAAGATATTTGAACCTTTTAGTCGTGCGGAGGACTCCCGTGTCAGCAAGACGGAGGGGACCGGGCTGGGAATGACCATTGCTTTGAACATTGTCAGTATGATGAACGGAAACATCCATGTGGAGAGTAAAGAGGGAGAGGGATCCAGATTCACGGTGACGGTGTTCTTAAAACAGCAGAGAGCAGGAGAGAAGAGACCGAGGGAACATTCTTTGCCGGAAAAGAAAGTGGAGCGGAATTTTGAGGGAAAGAGGATCCTCCTTGTTGAGGATAATGAGCTAAACCGGGAGATTGCCCAGGAGATCATTGGGAGTACCGGTGTGGAGATAGAGAGTGCGGAGGATGGACAGCAGGCGCTTAAAAAATTCAGTGAAAGGGAAGAGGGTTATTATGACCTGATCTTTATGGACATCCAGATGCCGATCATGAACGGATATGAGGCGACGAAGGAAATTCGAAGCCTGGACAGAGCTGACGCAAAGAAAATTCCCATTGTTGCCATGACGGCAAATGCTTTCACAGAGGACATGATCGCCAGTAAACGGGCGGGTATGAATGAGCATATCACAAAGCCGCTGAATGTGGATCAACTTCTGAAATGTATGGGAGAGTGGCTGGGAAAAGAGCAGGAATGATGATATAGAGGGAAAGCGGATGGAACTCCACACAAAAAAGTGTGGAGTTTTTTGTAACGAAATCTCTGTTTTTGCGATATATGGACAAAGAGAGGTGAGAAAGATGTTAGACATGGATGTCATTTACCGGGAATATGCACAAACCGTATTTGGATATCTGGTGACGCTGTGCCGGGAGGAACACACGGCGGAGGAGCTGACGCAGGAGACTTTTTATCAGGCAGTCCGTTCTTCGGGAAAATATGACGGCACCTGTAAGGTCTCCACATGGCTGTGCCAGATCGCAAAGCATCTGTGGTATCAGGAACTGGACAGGAGGAGAAGGAAGGGAACCGTGAACCTGGAGGAAGAGCTGGCCGGAGACGGCGCCCTGGAGGAGGAGATCTGCCGGAGGGAAGAGAAGATGGAGCTGTTCAAAAAAGTACATATTTTGAGCGAAGAGGCTAAGGAAGTCGTACTGCTTCGTCTTACCGGGGCATTTTCCTTCCGGGAGATCGGAGATATTTTCGGGAAAAATGAGAACTGGGCGCGGGTGACCTTTTACCGTGCGAGACAAAGGATCGTGAAAGGAGAGAAAGAACATGAAGTGTGAGATTATCAGAGATTTACTGCCAAGTTATATTGACGAGCTGACAAGCGGGGAGAGCAACCGGGAGATCGAGGGACATCTGAAAACCTGTCCGGGATGCAGGAGATATCTGGATGAGATGAGAGAGGGCATAGAAGGTTCCGCTCAGTTAGAGAAAAATAAAAGGGAGATCCAACCATTTCGGAAGATAAAAAGAAGCATCTGGAAAGCCGTTGGATTGACAGCGCTGGTGTGCGTGCTTATTTTTGGAATTTATAGCTGGTATTACGCAAGAGAGTGGAAGGTGGATTCCTCCGATGTGGAGGTGACTTATGAAAAGGTGGGCGGCGTGGTGACCCTGGGTTTTCTTCCAAAGGATGAGAATATTTATATAGAGGTAGAACGGGAGTCCAAGAATCCGGATAAGATCGTGGTCTATGCAAAGCATGTCAACCCGCTGCAAAAACCGTTGCGAAAAGGCGGCTACTATGGATATACCTTTGTGGATGAAAATACGATCTTAAAAGAGGACGGCACTAAAGAGCAGCTCACCGGGGAGGAAACGTTAACGATCGTGTATGGCGATAAGACGGAAAAGAGGACGGTACAGGAGCTTTTTGACGGAACCGACCTTCCATAAACCGGGAGAAAGCTGCTTACATATAAAATGCCGCCCATAGAAATTGCACTATCGGCGCCCATAGAACTTAATGCAAAACCCCTCCGAATATGATATCATGAAATATATTGATAAAGAATCGGAGATTAGGATGTTAACGAAAGAAAAAATTACGGAATTTTATATTTTACAATATGAAAAAAGCAGCAGGAAGAAGCCTAAGAATATTGGGAAAGCACAGGGGTTTGAGCGGAGGATGGAGAATCTGGCAAGGAATCTCCACCGTGCCAAGCCTTCTCAGATGAGCAGCCGGGTGCTGGAGGATTACCACAGGCAGATCAAAAATCTTGCCTACTTTGCCTATCGCTATCATAACCCCCGCGTCATCAGCCAGCTCAACGAGAGGATATTGCCGGAATTGGTGCGTCTGGATCTTAGCATGATTCTGGAGGACGAGCGGGAGGAGCTGGGTGAGGATTTTTTAGATTATCTGGAAAGAGAACTGCCGGGGGCTGTCTGTGTGAAGTCTCTTTTCGAGGTGCACAGGATCTATAAAGAAGCTGTACTGAAGAATCAGATCCTGGCGCTGGTGCCTTCCCGTCCGGAACTGGAATTTCCGGAGGCTTTGGAGATGGAACGGAGGTTTATCCTGCATATCGGCCCCACCAACAGCGGAAAGACCTTTCACTCCCTGGAGAAATTAAAGGATGCCCGCAACGGTATCTATCTGGGGCCGCTTCGTCTGCTTGCCCTGGAGGTCTATGAGAAGATGCAGGAGTATGGCACGCCCTGTACCATGCTCACGGGACAGGAGTGTATTCAGGATCCGGGCAGCCGGGTGACGGCGGCGACCGTGGAGATGCTGGATATTCAGGAAGAGTTCGATCTGGCGGTGATTGATGAGGCGCAGATGGTACAGGATGATCTGCGGGGACATTCCTGGACCAGAGCCATTCTTGGGATCCGTGCAAGGGAGATCCATATCTGTATGAGTCCGGCGGCGGAAGGCGTCATTACCCATCTGATCGGGCTTACCGGGGATCAGTACGAGATCTGCCGCTATGAGAGAAAGACGGATCTGCTGTGTGAGAGCGAGCCGTTCCTGTTTCCTGAGGACGTACAGGAGGGGGACGCCCTCATCGTATTTTCCAAAAGATCCGTGTTGGATATCGCAGGCAGATTGGAGAAGGAGGGAGTGTCAGCCAGTGTCATCTATGGAAGCCTCCCGCCGGAGATCCGCAGAAAGCAGATGCATCTGTTTACCAGTGGGCGGACGAAGGTGGTGGTGTCCACCGACGCCATTGGCATGGGTCTGAATCTTCCGGTGCGCAGGATCGTGTTCATCCAGATGGACAAGTATGACGGCAGTGGACGCAGACCGTTACAGATCTCGGAGATCAAGCAGATCGCCGGGAGAGCGGGGCGGTTCGGGATCTATGATACCGGGTATGTGACGGCAATGGGACAGAATGGGCTGGACGATCTTACAGAGCAGCTTCCGGGGACGGAGGAGCCGATACATACCGTAAGTCTGGGATTTCCTCAGGTGCTGTTAAATCTGGAAGGAAGGCTGGATGAGATCCTGAAGATCTGGCATGAGGGAGATGCGGCGGATCCCTTTGAGAAGGTCAGCATTGAGGACATGCTCTTTTTGTATGAGAAGGCATGGAACCAGAGGGAGAGCATTGCCGGATTCTCGGACAAGCATACGCTGTATCAGATGATCAGCTGTCCCGTTGATGTCAAGGATCGGAAGGTGGTATCCCTGTGGCTGGAATATTGCAGAACCTATACGGCGGATGTGTCCCTGAAGCATCCCGATCTTCGGGACTGTGGAAAAGAGGGACTTCCAAAGTATGAGACTTATTATAAGGAGCTGGATCTCTATTATCAGTTTTCCTACCGTATGGGGAAATGGATCGATACGGAATGGCTGGAGCAGGAGCGGGAGGATACGGAAAACTCCATTATGAAGTACCTCATGAGAGGAAAGAAGGATTACATCGCCACCTGCAAATATTGTGGAAGGATCCTCCCCATCGCCTATGGACGGCGTGTCTGTACCCGCTGCGAAAAAAGAGGCTTTCGCGGTACGGGAGCAGGGGAATGGAAGAAGGAGGGGAAAAAGCGATGGAAGGGCAGATTGTAATAGAGGCACAGGGATTGACTAAGAGATACCGAAAGGAAACCGTAGTGGACCAGGTGAGCTTTCAGATCAGACGAGGCGGCGTCTATGGACTGGTGGGTCCCAACGGGGCGGGCAAGACCACGATCATGAAGATGTTGGGCGGACTGGTCTTTCCGACAGCCGGGGAGATTTCCTTATATGGAGGAAAGAACGAGCAGGAACTGGCGAGGGCGAGGAGCCGCATGAGTTTTCTGATCGAGACGCCCTATGCCAGATTAAATCAGAGCGGGGAAGAGAATCTGGAGAAACAGAGGATCCAAAAGGGAATCCCTGAGAAAAAGAGAGTGGAGGAGGTGCTGGAACTAACCGGCCTGGGAGCGGCAGGAGGACAGAAGGTGAAGGAATATTCTCTTGGGATGCGACAGCGGCTGGGAATTGCCAATGCCCTTCTGGCAAAGCCGGAGATGATGATATTGGACGAACCCATCAATGGTCTGGATCCGGAAGGAATCGTCGAGATCCGGGAATTGCTGCTGGAACTGAATCACAGGGAGCATATGACCATTCTAATCTCATCCCATATTTTAAGTGAGCTGTCCTTAATGTGCAGCGAGTATTTGTTTTTACATCAGGGAAGGCTGATAAGAACGTTGGAGCAGCGGGAATTGGAGGAAGTATGTCATCGGTATCTGAGCATTCACACCGACAATGATCCGCTGGCGGCTTCCATCTTAAGAGAACGACTCCACACCGATGCCTTTGAAATCCAGGAGGATGGGAGCATCCGTCTCTTTGATCATCTGGAAGAGATCCGCCTGGTCTCAAAGACGCTTTATGAGAATGGAGCGATTCCCTTGCGGTTGGATATGGAGTGGAAGAGCCTGGAGGAGTATTACATGGAGCTGATAGGAGGGGATGAGTGATGAGCAATATTATAAAAGCACAATTCAGATCCTTAAGAAAAGACAAGGTCGTTCTGGGAATGGCAGTCTTTGTACTGTTTATCGCCGGAGTCTTTGTCTTTGATTCCGTCAGCGAGGCGGGGGAAGCAGCAACAGGCAGCTGGATCGTATTGGAGAACGGTGCCTTTTTCGGGGTGACGGGGATGTTGTTTTTACTGGTGCTTACCGGGAGTGTGGTGGGAAATGACTTTATGGATAAGACTCTCAATTACGAGATCCTCTCCGGCCATTCCAGGAAGGAAATTTATCTGGGGCGGGCCCTGACGGCTCTTTTTACAGGAGTGCCCCTTACGATGATCCTGGCGCTCGTTTATCCTGTATGGATTACGGGAAAATACGGCTGGGGCGAGGCGATGGAATGGGAAGAGGCGGTGATGGGCTATGGGCTGATGGCATTGCTCTTTGTCCGTGTGGTCTGTGAACTGGTTTTTCTCACCATGGTGTTTAAAAACGTCTACCTTGTCTGGCTCGTCGGATTTATATTTGGATATGCACAGATGCTTATGAACATTATCTGGCAGGAAAAGGGGGAGAGTGCATGGATGCTGGCGGTTGCGGGCTGCATGGATCTGTTTGCATTGGAGCGGGATCAGAGGTGTTATGCAGCAGTCGTCTCGCTGCTTGGCGGAGTGGTATTTTTGATATTGGGATATCTGTATTTCAGACAGGATGATCTGAATTAAAAAATCTATCATGTGAAAACGGAAGTCTCCTTTTATCAGATGAAAATGAAAGTCTGATGAGAGGGGATTATCATTGAGATCAGTAAGATGGGACAGAAGATACTTCAAAGAAAAGAAGCAGAAAATCGAAATAAAAACAAGGAGGATGCATTATGAAAAAGACGACAAAGATCATATTATGCGTAGGAATCGCCCTGTGTGCAGCAGGCATCATCCTCTATGGCGTGGGACGCGCCACAGGCGGGATGGAAGAGGTCAAAAACAGCAAAAAGGAAGAATCCGGGAATGTATCCAACGAGAAAAGAGCCGTGTTGGAAAAGGAAGCTCTGGGAGACATGCAAGGGATCGAGGGCAGCATTGCCGATGTGGATCTGGTGATCAAGCCGTCCGGGGATGATTCCTGTTATCTCTCCTATGATGTTCAGACCAGAAAGGGAGAGAATCCCGTCACCTACTCAGTGGAGGATGGAGTCCTGAAGCTGGAGGAGAGCGGAGGATATGACAGCAGCTATTACGTTCAGGTGGATATCAGTTTCCTGGATAAGATGACGGGAGAGCAGGATAAGGAGGAGTATACGAACCTGATCACCCTCTATCTTCCTGAGGATAAGATCCTGGAGGACTGCAAGCTGTCCATGGGAGATGGAGATATGATGATAAGAGGACTTCGCTGCAAAAATCTGGATCTCGCCCTCCGTTCCGGGGATCTGATCGGAAAAGAACTGGAAGCGGAGACCGGAGTAATTGCGGCGAATGACGGGGATGTGGAGCTTCGGGATATCACCTGCTGGAATCTGAACCTGAGATCCGAGTCAGGAGATGTGGAACTGACGTCCGCAGAATTTAAGGACGCAGCCATTACCTTAGAGGATGGAGATCTGGAGGCTGAGGAATTGATTCTGACCGGGGAGGTTCAGATTCAAAGCGAGTCGGGAGATGTGAAGGTTGCACCCGGCAGAGAGAAGTCCGGCCGTCTGAAAATAGAAGCCAAAACCAGCTCCGGGGATATTACGGCGGCATCCTTTTGGAAGGGAAGTCTCCATGACGATGATTATGACGATACGGCAAGCTATGAGCGGGATGTGGAGCAGGCGTCAGGTATCCTGACGATACAGAGTGAGGACGGTGATATTTCCATAGAATAAAAATGCAGAAAAAATGAACCTTCTGTCTGGATGTGACAATGTATCATTGAAGGGCATCCCATGAACAAGATATCGATATTTTAGAAGTGGAGAGAGAAATGACACATTCAGAGTTGGAGAGATGTATCCGGGAATATGGAACCGACATCTACTCCTTTTGCAGAAATCTGACATACAACCAGCAGGAAGCCGACGACCTGTATCAGGACACGTTTCTAAAGGCAACGGAGCTGTGTGAAGACATTCGCATAGAAGAGAATCCAAGGAGTTATCTGCTCTCCATTGCCATACGGATCTGGAAAAATAAGAAGCGTAAATATGCGTGGAGGAAGCGGATCGCAGACACCAGAACCTATCTGGAAGAAGAAGGTCTGGAATCATCCCTTGAGGAGGGCGGGACGCAGGAATCCCCGGAAGAAGCCATTCTGAACAGAGAAGAGAGCGAACTTGTGCGGGACGCCGTGAGAAGGCTGCCGCAGAAGCTGAAGATTCCCGTGTTGCTTTACTATATGGAGGAGTTGTCCATTGCACAGATTGCCCGTGCTATGAAGATTCCGGAAGGAACGGTGAAGAGCAGGCTGTATCAGGCGAGAAAGAGACTGGAGAGAGAATTGGAGGATGTTTTAGATGAAAAAAACAATGGATGAGATATTAAAACAGGCCCTCACTCCAAGGGAAGAACCGGATTTCTGGCTGAATCAGAATATTTTGCATCAGGCAGAGGAGACAGATAATATGGAAAAAAAGAAGAGTATGAAGAGGATCCCTGTGGTTCTTTCGGCGTTACTGGTTCTGGGGTTAGGCTCTGTGACAGCGGCGGCGGCGTGGAAATATCTGACGCCGGATCAGGCGGCAGAACAGATACAGGACGAAAAGTTAGCGGAGGCATTCCGCAGTAAGGAGGCTGTCCAAATCAACCAGACCCAGAGCGGAGGAGGTTATGACGTCACATTTCTGGGGATCCTGTCAGGGAAGGATCTGACGGACTTTGCGGCGGAGGCCAATGGAGAGATGAGGGAGGATAGAACCTACGCGGTGACAGCCATTGAGAAGTCGGATGGAACACCGATGCCGGATATCTCGGAGGATGCCTATGGCGAGGAGGCATTCTTCGTATCGCCGCTGATCGAGGGATATGCACCGAATCAGTACAATGCGGCGACTATGAATGGAGGATATGCCGATGTGGTGAAGGATGGAATCCTGTATCGAATCAGCGAGTGTGACAATGTGGAGATTTTCGCGGATCACAAGATCTATCTCTGTGTCAGCGACGGAACCTTCTACAATACGGAGGCTTATCACTATAATGAAAAGAGCGGAGCCATTACCAGGAACGAGGAGTATGAGGGGCTGAACGCATTGTTCCTCCTGCCGTTGGATGAGAAGAAGGCAGATCCCGGCGCAGTGAAGAAGTACTTAAGACAGATGGAAAAAGAGCAGGAAAGCTCCGGTGAGAACGAACAGGGAAAGACAGAGGAAGACCTTTGGATGGAGAAGATCACGCCTGAAAATATTGAGCAGTATGCAAAGCGGGTGGAGAGCACGGTGCAGACCGTAACGCCGGATGAGCAGGGGCGCATTCATACATCCTATGAGCTGGAGGATGGGACTGCCGCAAGTGGATTTGTGCTTATGGAAGAGCTGTTTTTGGATGAGACGCCGGGAATGTCGCCGCAGTTTAATTACAATTATTCCGATGAGGGGATCCAGTCTCTTCATATTGACACTTATACCTTAAATGAAGACGGCAGCGTGACCTATGCGGTCTATATGCCAAGATAAAGAAACAAAATGCATTTGTATTTAAGAAGACAGGCAGCAGATTCGGGAGGATCTGCTGCCTGTTATAATATAGGAAATTCTTTTTTCAGAGATTCGGATATCAAAAGCGCCTTGATCTTTTATAAAATATATTCCAAACTCGGTCCGTTGGCATTGTATCCCATGGATTTTTCTGTTAGGATAAAAATGTAAAAAAATGACGAATGAAAAGAATTAGGAGCAGTTTATGAACATGGCGATCATAGGTCCTGATATATTGGGACTGATAATTTTAATCATCTTACATAGAGCAATTCACATGAACCGGATCCTGGACAAAAACACACTGCGAAAGATGGAATATCTGACCTATATCGTTTCCGCTATTATGGTGCTATCTATAATAACTACATTGTTGGAAGGGAGGGGCGGGAAGGGGCTCCACGGGGTTCTTCTTCTGACAAACGGAATTGAATTTTCCCTGTCCCCATGGACAAGTTATCTCTTTGCCATCATTCAGAGTGAAAAGATCAAGAGTAACTGGAAGAAAAATGTGATTCCGATCATCATAGGAAGCTGTGTTGCATTTTGCAGTATTTGGACGGGATGGGTATTTGAGATATCTCCCGATAACAACTATATCCGGGGAGAGCTGTTTTTTGTAAACGCGATCTTTAATCTCTATGGGTTCTTCTTATTCATAGGGGCAAATTTTCTGAACCGCTACCGCTACGAGAAGGAGGAGCGGAGATTTTTGAATTGGAATTATGCCATGCTCTCCGGCGGGATCGTCATACAGCTTCTGTGGGAGGAATGTCTGCTGCTGTGGCCCTCGGTGGCGTTCGCAGTATTTTCCTATTATATGTTTTTAAATGAGATGGATTTTAAATATGACGCCCTCACCCAGACCTATAACCGCCAGGCATTTCAGAGTAAGATGGAAGAGATGGAGGGAACGGAGTGTTATCTTGCCGTCATCGACCTGAACGGGTTAAAGAGAGTGAATGATGAGGAGGGACATCAGAGGGGAGATAAATATATCCGTCTCTCCGCCGAGATCATCAATGGAATCATCGGAAAAGAGGGTCAGGTCTATCGTATTGGCGGGGACGAGTTCTGTATTCTCTGTGAAAATATTTCGGAAAATGAGATGGAGGAGAAGATGTACCGTATCGATCAGGCAAGGGAGCGGCTGAGCGATGCGCTTCGGGTGCCGGTAAACCGTGTGGGGCTTGCCTACGGCTGTGAAAAATGTAACTCCCATGATAATATACAGGAGATATTTAAACGGGCAGATCAGGCAATGTATGAGAAGAAGAGACAGATGAAAGCCTGACCGGACAGTCAAAAACCGGATCCCCTGGGTTTATTTGACAAATAAATTTCATTTCCGTATACTAAAAATAATAGAGGAGTGTTATTTTGTGAAAAAGACAGTGGATATAAGCTACAACGAAGAAGTAGTGGAGCGAGTAAAAAAAGATATCATACCGGACGACTATGTGGAAAAACTGGCGTCTTTTTTTAAATCCGTAGGAGAGGAGAACCGGGTCAGGATCATCTACGCCCTGTCTCTGAATGAGATGTGCGTCAGTGACCTCGCCGTTGCTCTGGGGATCTCTCAGTCTTTGGTTTCGCATCAGTTAAAGCTCCTCAAATTAGAAGGACAGGTTAAGTCCAGAAGAGAAGGAAAGAACGTCTACTATTCTCTGGACGACGAGCATGTTGTGGAGATCTTTGACGAGGCGTTAAAACACATTCGACATCGGATCGAGGATGGGAAAAAGGAAGAGGAATGAGAATGGAAAAATGTAAATCAAAAATAAGGCTGCTGCTGTGCACATTGGGGCTGATTTTGCTGACTCTTTTTTTGGTTCCGGCAAAGGAGGCAAAAGCAGCGGGAAATTATTATCTGCAGGTCAATAAAGGAACCAATACCGTTACCGTTTACACCAATGACGGAACGCCGGTGGGGGCTTTTATCTGTTCCGTGGGATACGATACGCCCACAGGAACTTTTTACACCAGTCAGAAACTCAGATGGCATACGCTGATGGGGCCGTCTTATGGACAGTACTGTACGAGAATCACAGGTTCGATCCTGTTTCATTCCGTTTTTTACAATGTCAACGGGGATCCGTCCTCCATGCCGTATTCGGCATATAACAAGCTGGGAACCACAGCCTCCCATGGCTGTGTCCGTCTGACGGTGGCGGACGCCAAATGGATCTATGATAACTGCCCGCTGCGTACGAGGGTTGTGATCATCAACGGGGCGGCTTATAATGATCCTCTGGGAAAACCGGAGGCGATCAAGGTCAATACGGGAGCAGTCACCGGATGGGATCCGACGGACCCGTCGGAGGGAAATCCATATGCGTCGGCAATGCCTTGGATCACCACCGGAGGAGCGAAGACGAAGATTACTTATAAGTCAAAATTTTCTCCGCTGACAGGAATCGCGGCATACGATTCTCTGGGAAATGATATTACATATAAACTCACCTATTCAGGCAGGGTGAATACAAAAAAACTGGGAAAATACAGGATTACATATTATGTGACGGACGCTCTGGGACGGAGCGCTCAGACCAGCGTGACCTATAAGGTGGTGGACACCAAAAAAGCGGTGATCAAGGGGGTAAAGAAGAAGCTCACGAAGGAGTATAACTCCACCCTGAATCTGCGCAAGAACGTAAAAGCCTATACGGTTACGGGAAAAAATCTGACTAAGAAGATCAAGATTAAAGTAATCTATCCAAAGACAAAGAAGGAAAGGACAGTGAAGTCCAAGACCATCCGGTTCACGAAGCTGGGAACTTATAAGATCAATTACTATGTCACTAATCCAAACAATAAGAAAGTGACGAAGGTGACCTGTAAGGTGAAGGTCCGGGATACGAAACCTCCAAAATTGAGCGGGGTTAAATCCAGGAGAACTCTGGAATACGGAACCACAACAAATCTGAGTTCCAAGGTTACGGCAAAGCTGCGTTCCGGGAAAAATGTGAAGAGCCGTCTGATTATAAAGGTCAAGGCTCCGGGAGCAAGCAGCTATAAGAAGCTCAGCACCTCCGCTTACAAGAAATACCGGTTCAGCAAGACCGGAAAATATTATGTGGCATATTCGGTATCCAATCCGTATTATAAAAAATCCGTGACGAAGAAGAAATGCATAATTACCGTGGTGGATACCAAGGCGCCGCAGATGAAAGGCGTAACCGGAGCCAAGACAGTTCAGATCGGACAGAGTCTCAATCTGAGATCCGGAATCACGGTAAAACTGGTATCGGGAAAAGATATTACAACGGGACTTACCATCAGGGTGAAGAGTCCGCAGAATGCGGTAACCTCCGTCAGTGGAAGTACCTACACCTTTACCCAGACCGGGGTATATGAGGTACAGTACACTGCCCAGAATCCGACCAGCGGAGCAGCGGTCTCCCGGACAATGCGGGTGACAGTTCAGGATAACAGAGTTCCAACGATTACCATTGGAGCAGGAAAGGCGGCAGCCGCTTATGTTGGTCAGCCGTATGATGTCTTTGCAGAGGTAACGGCAAAGCTGCCGGATGGAACGGCGCTTACGCAGATCACCGCTCAGATCAGCGGTGTTGGAGCGGACAATGCTCCGATTACCGATATTCCGACAATACAGAATGGGCAGGTGACCTTTACCCAGGCTGGAACTTATACGATTACTTATCAGGTGATGAATCCGAATAATACGGTGAAAGTCGCTTTGCAGCAATTTGTTGTTACGGTTACGGAGAATGAGACGGTGGAAACGGAGCCGGAGCCGTAGAACGTATCGCGATCATAACAGGATCATAGGAGACTATGGTCCTGTTTTTAGTTTGCGCGCCATGGGCGCGCTCTAACGGGTGAAAGTCCCGAACAT
>CAUAFT010000012.1 GCA_958428365.1 uncultured Lachnospiraceae bacterium
ATGTTCGGGACTTTCACCCGTTAGAGCGCGCCCATGGCGCGCAAACTAAAAACAGAGGATCCTACACTAAGAATCCTCTGTTCTCTTCGCCTATGGCATAATTTTCCGTCAGATCATTTTTCTGATAGGTCATTCCGGCGATCACTTTTTCACTGTTCTGCATCAGCGGACTGGAGTGGTCTTCTTTTGACGCCTCCGAAAATGCTTCGTAGAGCTTCTTCAGATTCTGCTCCACGGTCTCCAATCTCTCCGCATCATTTTTTACTACTGCCATACTGAGTTCGTCCCGACAGAAACGGTAGATCGGATAGAGCTCTCTGGAGATCTCATAATTAAAATTCAGAGTCTCCATCAGACGGTTCAAACAGTCGGAGGCTTTTCTCAC
Organism: uncultured Lachnospiraceae bacterium; assembly: GCA_958428365.1. Lineage (GTDB taxonomy): Bacteria > Bacillota > Clostridia > Lachnospirales > Lachnospiraceae > Maccoyibacter. The sequence goes on from CAUAFT010000012.1 coordinate 386, forward strand.
GCTCTGCCTAAACCCTTCATATTCCTGCCTCCTGTGGGCTTCCCCCGCTTCTTTCAAATAAGAGAATAAAATCTCATATGTAATCAGAGTCAGCCCGCTCTTATTGCACTGACTGATCCTTCTGGTAAATTCCGATATCTTTTCCTTATCCATTTTTATTCACCTGCTTACTGCAGTAATTGAAGTACCTGCTGTGGAATCTCATTTGCCTGCGCCAGCACGCTGGTGGCTGCCTGGGACAATACATTCAACTTCGTGTATTCCGTCATCTCCTCCGCCATGTCCGCGTCCTCGATCCTGGAAAGCGCCGCTGTCATGTCCTGACTCTCCTGATCCAGACTCGCCACGGCATGATCCAGACGATTCTGATATGCGCCGATCTTAGAACGGACATTGCTGACCTTCTGAAGCGCCTCGTCCAACTGAATGATGGCACGGTCTGCACCATTGACGGTCATAACATCCAGATCGTCAATATAAAGGCTTTCCGTGGATACCTCCGGAATCCTCACTTCCATGGTCTGATTCTGATTCGCCCCGATCTGTAAGGTCAGGGTTCCGATATTCGTCACCTCAATTAAAATCGGCTCTGTGCTCTCATATCCGGCATCCGCCATAAAAGAAATCTCAAATCCGGCGCGATTACTGATGGTAACTCTATTCCCGTCAAGGGCATAAGTACAGTGAGCTCCAAACGCGGAATCCGTATCCAATGTGATCTGGGCGTCGGTTCCCACCGGCATATCGTCCACATTATTGGTCGGAAGTCCAAGGAAATTCGCCAGCTGCTCATTATCACAGCTAATCTGTACCTTAGAATCAATACCGTAAAAAACAGAGGTGATCTGCAATGCATCTCCAAAAGCATATGCTCCGGTCTTTTCCACATAATTTGCATCCAATGGAATGATATCGCATTCTCCTAACTCCGCTCCGTCACGCAGCTTTTCATAGACGGTCTCCGCCGTATCTCCCTCATTGATCTCAATCTCTCTTCCGTTGATAACCACGACGCCCGCCGCGTCCTCCGGAATAGTGTCAAAATCCCGCGGAACTTCACCATTGTCATTTATATAGCTTGGCTCTAATACGGCTCCCGCAAGAGGATCGTTATATGTCGCCTGGGTAGCTGCCTGTGTAATAGTCAGCAAATATTCCCCCGCTGTCACCGCATCGGATACCGTGATCCTGGAAAGATGATCCGCATAGACTCTGGTATCCAGACTTCCGTCAAACAACGTCTTTTTATTAAACTCCGTATCTGTGGAGATACGGTCGATCTCCTCTTTTAAAGACTCGATCTCTTTTTGGATCGCGTCCCTGTCATCATCCGTATTGGTGCCGTTGGCAGCCTGTACCGCCAGCTCACGCATACGCTGGATCATATCGGTCACTTCGTTTAAGGCTCCGTCCGCAGTCTGTAAGATACTGTTGCCGTCTGAAGCATTCCTGGACGCCTGGTCAAGTCCTTCGATCTGTGCTCTCATCTTAGTTGAAATCGCCATTCCAGCCGCATCGTCTTTTGCATGGTTGATCTTAAGTCCTGAGGACAGCCTCTCCATGGTGGAGGAAAGGGAATTTTCTGTATTCAACAATTGATGATTCGTAATGATCGCTGACATGTTGTGGTTAATCTTCATATAGGTCTCCTCATTTCTTCTTCGTATTCTCGCTTCCCTGCGGTTTCTGCCATCCTGTGTCTAGTATATATATCGGTAAAATCCGATTTTTCTGTACAAACATTTGTGAAATTATTATGAAATCTCCCGCCTCTAGCCTGCTGTTCTCAAATTCTGTACCGTTCTCAGAAAACTTTCCGCCATGTGATAAAGGGTTCTGGTCTGAGTCTCGCTTCTCTCCTCCTGCGGAATGGACGGACTTTGCTGTGAAAAACTGATCTGATCTGCCCTCTGTGCATGGACATAACGCAGCTCCACTTCCTGACCACCCTCTGCTGAGAGCATTGCAGAAAATTCTTCTTCCTGTTCCCGGAAAGCATCCAGAGTCGCCTCGGTGTCCGATACGATGTACGCCTCGATCTTCTCTCCTTTTACGGAAATTCTGGCGGATACCTCTCCGATATTCTCTCCGCCAAAGAGAACATCCACCCTGCCTTTTTCTTCTGTTCCCCTGACGATCTTGAGCGAAACTCCCGTCACCGAATCTCCCACCAGCACCGGGATGTGGTAGGTCTCCTCCTTCGCCATCCGGGTTCCCAGAGCGATCTGGGTGTGCACCATGCGCATCTCCTTTAAATCCACGCTGGTGACCTCGGACTCGTTGATCATGGTTTTCATGACGTTTTCCGCCTTCTCTGCCAACACCTTCTGGGCTTTTGCCATATCCTCCGGCGTCTTTACCGCCTCGGCAAATTCTTCAAAAATCTGCTGTTTTAAATCAGCGAGAGTTACGTTCTCCGTATCCGCTGCCCTGGCGAAGAGCTTACGGAACATTCCGTTTCTGTTGCTTATCATTTCCTGTGCCGCCAGGATAGTGCTGACGGTCTTTGGCAGATCATACCGCTCCAGCATCTTATAGACGTCCTCCGAAGCCATGGCGCTGGCACGGTAATCCGCAAGCTCCTGCTCCATATAACCGCGCTGTGCCTCCTCATCCACCGGAAGCTGCTCTAAGGCTTCTTTTAACTGTTCCGGCGTCATGTCTTCCCAATTTGGGATCTGCGCCATCTTCTCAGGACTTAACTGTCTTGCCACATCCTTCAGACAGTGGTTCTGATATCCCGCTTCTATCTGGTCGGTAACAGAGAGTCCTGTTTTTTCCAGCTCCTCCAGCCCTCCAAACGTATCGTCTATGGTATATTCTTTTCCCTCTTTTTTGCTGTTTCTGACTGCTGTGAGCAGATTTCTCATAGTGAACTCGCTGCCCTGCTCTGCCAGCATACCGATCGCCGCGCCGTCGGTCTGTTCCACCTGGGCGATGAGGCGATAGATACCGATATAGGCGCTGCGCTCCTCCTCTGCGATCTGGCTGTTCTGCTCCAGTTTGTAGAGATATCTGCTGAATCTCTCTTCCTGGTTATCCAATCCCAGCTGATCTTTGATCTCCACCGCCGCCTGATTCAGTTCATCCAGACTCATGTCCAACGGGTTTACTCCGGTTTTGATCATCTCCCGCACCACCTGAGGCTTCATATTCTGGAAGGTCTGCTGTACTTTTTCATCCAGCGCCTTCATCTGAGTGACGGATTCCGCTGTGATCTCCATCTGATTGTAGGCAAGGATGCGCACCGCCCGCCGATTCATGGTATTGGTTTCCAGATCCAGATCCGTCAGAATATCGTCCACATTTCGGAAGGCTTTTTGAATATTATCCCCCATGTCTTTGCGGGGAGCGGTCATAAGCGCCTCATAGGATTCATTGGCTTTTTCAAAGGTATCCTGTAAGATCCTGCCCTCCTCATGCAGCCTGCCCGGCGTGTCCAGGTTCCCCTCTTCCACTCCAAGGGTATAAGCCGGCACGCTTTTTAACTCCTCAAATACCTGCTCTATATTCCGGTAGACTTCAATATTCTCCTCTGTCGGCTCCACGCCGCCCTGGGTTAAGAAGTTCTTGTAATAGGCTTCCTCCGCCTCCTTTAAGGCGTCCACCGTTTTGGCAATGGCTTCCGTGTCGATCGCCATATCCTTATCCAAATGGGCATAGTTCGCTTTTGCGCTCATCTCCAGACGGGCTTCCTCTAATTTTCTGCGGTTTGTGATGGTTAAAACGGCATCCTTCGGGCGTTTCCCCTGTAAGATGGCGTCTGCCACCGCGGTCATAACCTCTTCTTTTTCCGCCGGGAGCTGTAATACCTTTAATTCCTGATAATTTTCAAGGTTTTCCTTTGTCAGAGGTATCTCATTTTTGATAAGCCAGCGTCCATCCTCCATATTTTCATCGCTGGCTTCAAATCCGGCTTCTTCCAGAACCCTTTGTATCTGAGCATTCAGTTCCTCAAAATGAATCTCCTCGGAAGGCTCCGGGACATAGTTGTCGCCTGTGCTGTGTTCTGCCCTATAGAGGTTGTCGATGGTTGGCTTAAGGCCGTTGTCCAGCAGATATTTGATGGCAGGCTCGGAGGGATTCTCAAGGCTTTCTGCCATTGCCAGAGCTTCCTGTGTCTCCTCCACATTTTCCTGGGTTGCCGGCAGATCCACACTGCCAAGTACCGCTTCTATCTGCTCTTTGCTCAGATCGTCCCCAAAGACGCTGATATCCACCCCCGCCTTTGCAAGCTGGATCTTAATCTTGTCCATCTCGGTTACGATAACGGGAATCTCCTCATCCTTCACGTTGAACCCGTCCTCTTCCATCTTTTCGTAATCCTCTTCCGTCGTGGTATTAGACAGGACTACCATTTCGTTTTTCATAGCCTGAGGATCCATATTCTGGGACTGCTCTGCCACATCGAGGATATTTTGTTCTTCCTCTGCCAGTGGTTTTTCATAGGTCACATTTTTTACCTGATAGGACTTTCCTGTTTTATCCACTTCTCTGGTGGTGCTGTTCTCTATTAAAACAGTGCCGCCCCCACGGCTCTGTACGCTTGTGCTCTTCTGCGTTACTTCCGTCAGATTTCCTAAATCAACTCTCATAGATGCCTCCGATGATATCTTTCGTTTTGCTTTCTGATATGTATTTCGGTTTCTTTCCGGAAAACTTAACCGGAAACATCCACTAGGACATTCCCGGTCTTGGTTTGCAGATTTTTTTCATCTATCCATTGCTTATATTTAAATACTGTTCCATACCGTACAAAGTTTTTCATACTTTCCTCGATGTCTGAGCAATTCTTCATGTGTTCCTTTCTCAACAATCTTTCCTTCCGATAGTACATATATAATATCTGCCTGTTTTACACACTCCAGATCATGGCTAATCAGTAATATTGTAGCCCTGTGCTTTATCATTTCTATACACTCCATAATCAGTTTTTCACTATAATTGTCCATGTTTGAAGTTGGTTCGTCTAAAATCAACAAATCTGTCCTACCTGTATAGATTTTATAAAATTCCCTTGCTAATAAAATTTTTTGACATTGCCCTCCGGAGATATTTGAACCTGCTATCTCTAACACTGTATCATATCCATCTTCCAGACTATCTGCTAACTCATTAATACCCAGTTTTTCTAGGATAATATGAAATTCTTTGCTTTCCTTCATTTCTCCCAGATAAATATTATTTTTCAGATTGTCATTAAAAATTCCTGCATTTTGCGCCATATAGCTGATTCTATCTCTTAAATCTGTAATTCTATATTCTCCTATGTCTTTGCTGTTAACTAATATATCACCTTTTTCTTCTTTGCAAAAACCCAACAACAAATTAATAATCGTGCTTTTTCCGGTGCCACTCTCACCTACTATTACATTCAATTTATTTTTTTCAAGGGACAAATGAAACGAATTCAGTATTATTTTATCCCCGTACGAAAATTGCACATCTTTGAATTCTATGCTTTCTAAAAATTTAATATCTTCTTCTCCGCCAATCACCGTTTTCTTTGCAAGAATTCCATATATACGCTTAATCGCCAGATCTATCCTCTTAAATGTCACGGTATTGTCAATAAGTTCTACAATAGGCATCGCAAATTTACCGGAATAGGAACTAATCTGATATAGCTTTCCGATTGTTAAAAGTCCCAAACATACCTTATATCCCCCGATTCCCCAGACCACCAGCTCCGTAATGGTATATAAAACCGAACTCAATATTCCATTTACAATGTAAAACTGATCAATTTCAACGGATGTTTTCTGTAGGCTGGCTTCGTAATCCATATATCGTTTTCCGTTATATTTGGTACAGTTGCTCTTTATGATATAGGTCAGATTGCCAATAATATCCTGTGCCCTTTGACTTTGATTATCATTCATTTTCTGATATTGATTAATTTTTTTGTCAATTTTAACCGACATTTTTTTATTACATATAACTAAGATTATTTGAATGAATACAATAAGAATAAATAATTGCCAATCGAGCATTAACAGCAGAACTATTGCACTAAAGGCTACCACCATACCGCTAAAAATCTGAAACAAAAGGGATGTCATCGTATTTGCTATATATTCAACATCTGTTTCAAAAATATTCATTAGTTTTCCCTTCATACTCTGATTGCAATCGCGAAAAGAGTAACTGAAGATTTTATCAAAAACCTTTTCTTTTGTTTTTACAATATAATCCTTTTGTATTTTAAAACAGACCCGATGATACAGATAATCTAAAATTGAATGTATTGCCTCCAATCCCAAGAGTACAGCCGCCCATAAAAAAATAAGCTGCAAGCTCTTACCTATAATTCCATCATCCAGAATTTTTTGCATAAATATCGGGGAAATAATTTCACAGATTGATGCTGAAAAAGTCAGTATCCCTGCTAATACCAGCATTGGGACATACCTTTTGACATCTTTAACAAATTCATTTCTATATTCTTTCATAATATGTATATCCTGTAATTATTCACTTATTTTTTCTAATAGGGACTCCACACTTTTAAATGTTTCAATAGAAAATTTTTTATAATCTAATTCTATCCCGTTCTCCATTTCCAGGGTTTTTAATAACCGTATATATTCAGACGTTTCCCAGTCCCTATCCAGTTGTCTGCCCCCGCAAATATATTGGATTACTTTTTTTGCCTCTTCTTTGGGAAGGTATGCTGCTTTTTCTTCTTCCATCGCATTCAGCAGCCTGTTCATTTCATCCATTTTATCCGTAATGCTTAGCAGACCCGAATATCTCGCTGCAAAACTGCTGTTTCCCTTATAAAATGCATATGTATTTTGCTTCGTGGGCATTAGATGATACGGCCCATAAAAAAGCCAGGTGTTTTCCTCTTCACAAAATATAAGATGGTTGTAGGATGCATAGATATGACGAATTCGAATTACTCCTGGAATGTCCCCCGGAAACATTCTCGCCTTTTCTTTTCCGGTGATATTATTGGATATGGATGCAACTACTTTCATTTTTTTTCGGATAATTCTCTTTACAAGGTTCTCCAAATATTTAAAAATTTCATCGTCTTCAATCCATGTAGATATACTCATATTGATGATAGAGACATCCTGCCGCTGCAAGCAGGATTTCAAAGCATCTACCACATAGGATAACTTTCCCACATTATTTTCTCCGAGACACTTAAATACCAACAGCTCCACATTGGGATTTACATTCACAATCTCTGCTGCGGAAGCCGTTCCATGCCCATTTTCATCACCTATAGGGACAAAATCTCCTGCTTCTATGGCGATATGTTTGAAATCACAAAATTCCTTATTGATCCCTGAGTCTATTACCGCTACTTTCAACTATCCGCTTTCTCCTCTAATTTAAAAACCCTTCTCCTTTATATTTCATATAAAATCTATGCTTGACATGCTCCAGAGTACAACCTGCCTTTGCCGGCAGTTCCTCATTCCCTGTGAGCTGTGCATTAATCAATTTGCATCTGTTATGGATACAATTCTCTTTTTGTACACACCTTTCACAGCTTTCGTTATCCTTAAGAAACCGTTTCTTTATCCTCTGCCAAGAGTCCCTGTCTATACCACCTTCGACATCTCCCATTTTATAAGCGGTATTCCCGGCTACTTCCATACACGGATAGATATCACCATTCGGATAAATATTAATACTTCCCTCACAGCGTCCCAGCTTTTTGCGATACCGCAGTTCATCAATAAAAGAAATATCTAAATCTTTATGTTCTTTCCAAAATGCATAAATCTCTTTATATTCTTTCTCTGCTACACACATTTTACTGCTATCCCAGTTTTTGTCGGACAAATCAAAGGCGTGAGAAATCGGATTTAATCCCAGGGAAAACAGGTGTTTCACACTTTCACTGGTGTGATTTACAGAATCCGCACTTATGGTCATACGCCCCCGGACTTCCGTAAAAATTTCTCTCAATTCCTGAATGGTATGAATCACTGTTTCGTAAGATTCCTCTCTGTTTCTCATAACCCGGTTTCCATTGTGTGTTTCTTTGTCTCCATCTATACTGACAGAAATTCCACCCTCATAATGTTCCCGGTACTTCATTAAAAAAGTCCTGATATTGTCATTCCAGACTGTTCCGTTTGTTGTAAAGCCAAACTTTATCCGGGGATATTTTTGAAGAAATTCCTCCGTAAAGAATTTCATCACAGGAAAATTCAGCAAGGGTTCTCCTCCATGAAAAACAATATTATCCTCTGGCTTTATAAAAGGCTCTATGTACAATAAGACTTTTTCTGCCATTTCCTGTGACATGTTCTTTTCTTCCGATATGTTTTTTCGTTCATAGCAATATCGGCATGACATATTACACGATGTTGTCAACCATATGTTCATCTCTCCACCAGATGCACGCATCTATCTCCTTTACTTTCTATTACTTCCTGTATTTCGTTTTGTAAGCATCTCTTTTTAATCCGGCATCTTTCGTCAAAGATGTCTGTTCCAACATAAGTGCGGAATTCAGAAATACAATGCCAGCATAAAAACCGATACTCACATATTTCACAAGGCGTATTCTTAAAGACTTCTTCCTCATCGCATTTTTTATAACTACTCCATTTATCCTCAAAATCCACGTCCCAGACATTCGCTATTCTCATGTCCGAATCCTGTAAAAGGTTACACGGAAACACATTTCCTTTTGCATCTATTGTCAAATTCGTCTTTCCTGCCTGGCAATTCCCAAGCCATTGAAATGTTTCCCTTTCAAAAGTATTATAAGAGGAATAATGTTTCCGTTCGAGGTACGACTCAAACTCCTGATACAAACAATCACTGTTGACCTCGCCTCTTCCCGTATAAGAATAGGATCTCAGCTCGGGGTTCACCTGATACCGCTCACACAATTTCAGAAAATCCTCTTCCACTTTATCTGAATTTGGTAAAATGGCTGACAATGATATATTTTCTACCCCGTAATTTTTCAGTAATTCTATTTTCTTAAGAACGGTAAAATGAACATCTCTTCCTCTTACAATTTCCGTAAGCTCTGCATCGCTTCCATCCAGGCTGATACTGATTTCATCAAAATGATTTTTTAAAAACTCTACATTATTTTCATTAATCAATAACCCGTTGGTCATGAGAATCTTAGGACACTTCAATCTCTTATGTAAATACTGGATAATCTCCTGAAAATCCTCACGCAATAATGCTTCTCCGCCGGAAATCATTACATTCTCTATGGGAAGCTGCCTCAATCTTTCAATAACTCCCTTCCATTCCCCGGTAGAAAATTCTTTCTCGTCTTTCCCAATACATTCCGCATCCTGACAACAATGTCTGCATGACAAATTACATTGGTTAGTTAAAAGGAGATTGAGAGAAATCTTCGTTTTTTTTGGCTGAGCTGCTTCGTTCTCCAGGTATTGTTCTTCTATAAGACATTCCGCAATATGACTGATGTATTCCCCGTCTTCTTTCCTGACAAAATTCCTGGCAATATCTGAATACGGCACCTGGCCTTCCATCAATCTGTTGAGAATATCATAGTCGCTTTTTAATATTTTAATAATCCTTTCACCCTTAAACAGTAAAATATATTTCCCACGTTCTATTTTTCTAATCTCTTTATTCCAAATCATGATATCTCCTATTCGCATTTCAGCTCATTAATATCCATATTCTTCATCAGTTTTTTCCCCGCTGCCAGAGCCGCTATCGCACACAAAAGATACGCCCCCAAATCCATCAGGACATAGCAGACCGGAAGTTTTGAATCAAAACAGTTCATGAAACAAGTACCGACAACTACCATGAGCTGTATCGGTAAAAGCAGCAAAAAAACTACCTTTGCATAACATCCACCCTCATAGACGACATTTTTACACAAATCTTTTTTTTGTATTCCCACAGCATATAGATTAATCATTTCCACGCGACGGTTCATAATTCCTGTATAAATAGCATCAACACAGCCAACGCCGCTGATAATAACCAGTACAAATACAAAGATTCCTTTTATCCGTTTTTGGATAAATTGCGATTGTTCATACTCTTTTGCCATGTCAGAAAAACTCTCTACCGTCGTATCCTCTTTAAAACTGTCCATTGCCTCTATTCCCACTTTGATAACTGCCGGTTCTATTGTCTTTTTTACATATATATCAAAGCGGTCATATCCTTTGGACTGAAATAATTTTTTCATATCATCATATTTAAGATAAACAATACTGCCTGTCGATTCTGTTACAAACTTTCCCTGCTCTATGATATTATTAACTTTTAAGCAGATTCGAGGTGCATTCTCAATATCCTCTTGAAACAGGCTTACTTCAAATTCATCTCCGACTTCCAGATTCCAGAACTTCGCCTCGTCTTCCGTAATCACCACTTCACAGCCATCACTTTCATCGCTTTCCACGAAATAATCTTCTACATTTGTAACTCCGTAAGCCGTCAAATCCTCCAAATAAAAAGAAGTCTTGTTATTTTCTTCCTGATATGCCTTATGTTCTTTCCTGATATTTTTTACATCCAAATAGGCCATCATTTCTTTCATGGCACAGGCATCTACACACTCAATTCCCTCTGTTTCTTTTAAAGAAGACAACACCTCTTCCGGATATGCAGTATCAAAACCGGATGCATTCTCCATATAGTTCTCGGATTGTATATAAATATCCCCCGGGACCACCTCTCTGATTGCCGTCTCAGCTTCCTGTTCTGTCACCGCCTCCGCCGTAATTCCGCTGATAAGCAACATAGAAAACAGGATGATTGCCAGAGTTAACAGAGTTCTTTTAAAGTTACGCAGAATATTTTTCATAGCATAGATTTTCATTTTATTATCATTTCTATGATAAATGATTTTATCTAAATACGGATGTTTCCAGCTTATAATCTTTTGTCTGCCCTCCCGTACTATTTCAACAGGCGACATTTTTTTTATCTGAATCATTGGTATCATACAGCTTGGTATCAAAGCAATCACCAAAAGCCCTATTCCCATAAGCAAATCTGATGCCGGAACCATTTTCACTAAATCCATGTATTCCATCTGTCCATCAGTTATACTTAAAAGATTCCCAATAATACCACCCTCAAACCGTATCACAATCCCCGCTATCAATGCTCCGATTATGATTGCCGGAACCATATAAAACGCTACATTCACAAGAATCACACGATATATAAAGGAATTTTCCATACCGATGCATTTCATAACCCCATAATCTTTTATGTTATAAATGAAAGTAAAATATATCAGGTTGCTGACTGTCAATCCCACAACTAGAACGATACATATCAAAATTCCGGCATTCATGATATTCATATTTCGCATGGAATCCACTGCCTGTATCAATTCATGGTTAATGTTTATCGTATCATTCAATTGGTATTTTTCAATCAAATCAGATATCTGAGAATCAATATCCTGATTGTCACTTAACGTTACATCCAAATTCTCTGCTCTAATCCCATATTTTCCCTGAAATTCTTCCAACAACTCCTCCGATACGACTGCTACATGGCATATCTTCTGGTCATCCGTATCTTCCATAACTCCTACGATCTGAAATGCTCTCTTTTCCGTGTATTTTACAATTCCCTTCTTATAATCAACCTTCTCTATGGTTGTGGATATTTCATCCCCAAGATGAATCCCTTGCTCTTTTAACAGGGAAGCAGTTACAGCAATTTCATTTGATTTTTTTGGTTTTCTTCCCTTTGAAATATGTGCATAGTTATTTTCTAAGGCATCAAAATCCCTGGAATTATAAAGATAAATCATTTCTTTTTTATAAGATATTTCATCCTGTCCGAGGACCCATTGTTGTCCTAATTTTTCAACTTTTTCCTTTTTCAAGTTTTGGACAAGTTCCTCTTCCGGATTTGAAATACTGAAATATTGCTTCCCATTGTCCATTCCAGCTTTATTATAATTGGCAATATTAATATTCTTGCATGTCACATTTACAATACAAAAACTTGCAAATGCAAGTCCTAGAACAAATATAATCCCTATTGTTTTCCTTTTATAGAAACTCAAATAACCTAATACTAATTTTACCATCTTATCCATTGGAAATCTCACCGTCCTGTATCCGCACGATTCTATCCGCACTTTCAGCAACTTCCATATTATGCGTCACCATAACAATTGTCGTCCCTAATTTTTCCCTGCAATCTTTTAAAATCTCTATGACCGCTTTTTCTGTAACAGAATCCAGATTTCCCGTTGGTTCATCTGCAATAATAAATTCCGGACGATTGACCAATGCTCTTGCTATTGCCACCCTTTGCTGTTGACCTCCTGATAACTCATTCGGCATACTGTTTCGTTTATCACCAATTCCCAAAATATCTAAAAGCTGTTCCACATAGACAGTGTCCTTCTCTATCTGTGGAAGCTCAATGTTTTCAATAACATTCAACACCGGAATCAAATGATAAGACTGAAAGACAAAACCAACATGTTTTTTTCTGTAATCACACAATTCTCTTTCCTGCAAGCTGGCTATATCAATGCCATCAATCATGATTGTTCCGCTATCCGGCGTATCCAGTCCCCCTAAAATGTTCAAAAAAGTACTCTTTCCCGAACCGCTTCTTCCCACGATTGCGACAAATTCACCCTTTTCTGCATTCATGCTGATTCCCTTTAGAACTGTTTTACGGATTTTCCCGGTTTTAAAACTTTTTACTACGTCCCTTATTTGTATATATGGCATCTCTTTTTTCCTCTATAAAATTCAACCCGATGATAACAAATATCCTTTATCATCGGGCTTTTATTCCTGTTTAACGATTAATAGACCAATGTGCATCTACTTTTTTCTTTTTATAACATTTTTTCTTCTTAGATGTCTCGTCTCCTTTCCAGTAATATCTTGTACAATCATTTCTACATCCCTGTCCCATGATTTCAATTGTCTCCATCTTCTCTTCAATTGGTTCGATGTTTAAGTCACTCATTTTTTTCCTCCCTGTTGTATGTTTTTATTTACGCTCTGATTATATTCTCTTAGCATACCTCGTTCAAGAAACTTGTAAGGAACGGTCATATTTTGTTAATAACGGAAAAAAGATGTTTCTAAAAACTTCTGAAACATCTTTTTCTCTCAATTCAAATATAATTTTACCACTGCTGATAATCTATCCCCCATTACGGAATAGTCTAAAGACCCTTTATATTTATCCGCAACATCTCTTACATTATCTATTCCCAACCCATGGTTCTCTTTATCCTTTTTTGTTGTATGCCTTAAATGCTCTATTCCAGTCCCTTTTTCAACTTCATTTTCTACAGAGAGAAGAACGCAATTTGAGTCCTGATACATCCCAAGCTTTATCTGCTTAAACCCATGCTGGCTGGAATACTCCAGCGCATTATCTAAAAGATTTACCAAAACCGTACATAAATCATATTCGTTTATTTTCCCTTCTTCTTTTACAGCACCTTTGTACTCTATTTTTATATCCGGATATTCATTCATCTTTTGTACGATAATTGCATTGATACTTGGCATTCCAATGTCCGGCAATTTTTTTATTTTCATGCTGATTCCATCCTGGTATTGCTCCAGATACCTTTTTACTTCATCAATTTTATCATTTGCCATTAAATTACTCAGAATTTGAAAATGATTGTTCATATCATGCCGAATCTTTCGCATGAACAACTCATTTTTTTCCAATTCTTCATAATACTTTTCCAAACCCTCTATGTAGCGCATTTGCATCTCATTTTTTTCCGATGAAACGTTTCTTGCTGATGCAACAATTAGATATAAAAATACCAGTAAAATGGAAGCGCCGCTCAAGGATGCCAGCAGATATAGTGTATCTTGCTTCAATTTTTGATTTTCCCAGGTGACAGCCGTAAGAAAAGAGCTGATAATAATCGATTCTATCCCTAATATGATGATACTTGGCTGTGTTAATTTCAGCGTATAGTTCTTTTTTCTCTTTAAAACCAGTATCATCAGTAAGATTATTATTGTACCGATTTTCTCAAAAATTTCTACACTTATACTATTTGCTTTAAAGAAATTAAACTTTGGAATGAGAGAGTCTACTATTAAATCAAATCCTTGATAAGTCAATGAGGACAAAGGATATAAAAGAAGGAAGATTGTTACTTTTTTATACCATTGAGTTTCCAGAAAAGCTGCTACTAAACATATGCTAAGCGCTAAATCTACAACTGCAATATTCTCCCCCAGCTTAAAGGCTGCTGACAATATCAACGCAACAGATGCCAACAACGCCCAACTTATCATACGATTTTTTTTCGACGTTATAAGATTCTGAAAAAGAAGAAGCATGACCAGAATCTCTACCAGTAATTCTAAAACTTCAAAAATTATATATTCCATACCATATTTGCCTTTTCTATCAACATTTCTGCATAGACTTTTTCCACTTCTTTTTTTCGTCTTTTCGCTATCGGAATTACCATATCACCTTGTTCTATCGTTAAATGGGTTAAATCTAACTTACATTCATGCATGAGATTAACCATATAGGATTTATGCGTTCTGACAATATATTGAAACATCATCTCATTTTCTATTTCCCCTAACGTCTTGCGTACAATGATTTTTTCTTTTTGAGAACCATAAATGATATTGGAATAACTTGTTTCAGCTTCAATGTACCAAATACTCTTACACGGAATAAACACTTTTCCGCACACTGCATCATATGTCTCTATATAACTTTGACTTTCAAGCCTTTTCACAAGTTTATTCCATAAACGTTTAAAATCCGCTTCACAGACAGGCTTATTCAAAAATCCATAAACATTTCTTCCAAAAGATTCATAGAGTATCTCCGTATGACTGGTAATGAAAACAATCATGGTATCTCTATTGACCTTCTCAAACCCTTCTTTTATCTGCAAACCGGAACTATCCCCCATCTCCTCATCAAGGAAAAGAATATCCAAATCAGCAGAGCCTTCCAGTAATTCCTTTCCGGATGAAAATATATGATATTCCACTTTAATATTTTGGTCCTCACTCATTTTTCGGCAGCAATTATATATCTGATTTCTCCAAAACTCTTCGTCGTCACAAATTCCTATTTGATATTTTATATTCTTCAATCCCTATCCTCCCCTTCCGTTTTTTACATTTTTTTACCATTCCTTACAATTTTCTTGCTTTTTCTTAGGACATCTTTTACTCTAATCCATATCAATATAAGGTGGTGATTTACATGATGACTTACGGCTATCATCCATTTTTTGATTGGTTTTATCACCATTTCAAAAAATAGGTCTCTAAATTTAAAATGGCTAATTGGATATACATCCTCCGATTAGCCATTTTATCTTTCTAATATTCAAAAATTGCCACTCCATAAGCCGGAAGCGGATACCCAATGGAATATTCCCTGTTATCCCAAGGCTTCTTCGCAGCCTTATAGGTCTTTTTCCTCGGCACATCGCCCGTGCCGCCAAACCGTTCTTCCTCGCTTGTGAGAATCAGCTTATAATCTGTCTTTTCCGGCACGCCCACACGGAAGTCCTCTCTGGCAACCGGCGTGAAGTTAAAGACAAAGAGCAGACGCTTTTTATCTTCCTTGCCCTTGCGGATGAAGGTGTAGATGCTCTTTTCCGTATCGTCCGCATTGATCCACTCGAATCCATCCCAGCCCTTGTCCAGCTCGTACATACAAGGATATTTCCGGTAGATATGAAGCAATTCTTTCATAAAGGTCTGGATTCCCTTATTTCTCGGATCCTCCAGAAGATACCAGTCCAGCTCTCTCTCCTCGCTCCACTCTCTGTACTGGGCGATATCCTGTCCCATGAAGAGCAGCTTTTTGCCCGGATGTCCCATCATAAAAGCGTAACCCACCTTCAGATTGGCGAATTTATCGTCTTCCAGTCCCGGCATCTTGTTGATCATGGAACATTTCAGATGTACCACCTCGTCATGGGAGAGCACAAGGATATAGTGCTCACTTCCGTTGTAGCTCATGGCAAAGGTCATCTTATGATGATTGTCTTTCCTAAAATAGGGATCCAGCTTCATATAATCTAAGAAATCATGCATCCATCCCATATTCCACTTATAAGTGAAGTGCAGTCCTCCCTCTTCCACATCTCCGGTAACCTGCGGCCATGCGGTAGATTCCTCTGCGATCATCACCGTACCCGGATTCCTTCCAAGGATCAGGGAATTGATGTGACGGAAAAACTCAATGGCTTCCAGGTTCTTGTTCTCGCCATACTCGTTGGCTACCCACTCGCCGTCATTTTTTCCATAGTCCAGATAAAGCATGGACGCCACGGCGTCCACACGCAGTCCGTCGATATGATAGTGTTCGATCCACATCAGGGCACTTCCAATGAGGAAGTTCTTGACCTCATTTTTTCCATAATCAAAGATCTTTGTTCCCCAGTCGGGATGTTCCCCTTTTCTCGGATCCGCATATTCATAGGTCGGTGTTCCGTCGAAGTCCGCCAGTCCATGGGCATCTCTTGGAAAATGAGCCGGAACCCAGTCTAAGATAATACCGATCCCCTTCTTATGCAAATAATTTACAAAGTAGGCAAAATCCTCCGGTGAGCCATAGCGGGCTGTAGGCGCGAAGTATCCTGTCACCTGATAACCCCAGGAGCCGTCAAAAGGATATTCCGAGATTCCCATAAGCTCCACATGGGTGTAACCCATGTCCAGCACATAGTCTGCCAGGGCATGAGCCAGTTCACGGTATGTATAAAAACCGTCGTCCTCCCGTCCCGGATGGCGCATCCAGGAACCCGGATGCACCTCATAGATCGCCATTGGCTTCTCATATGGATCCTTGCAGGCAGCCCGCTCCTTCATCCACTGGCTGTCGGTCCATTTAAAATGTTCGATGTCCGTTACCTTAGAAGCATTTCCCGGTCGAAGCTCCGCCGCATTGGCATAAGGATCCGCCTTGTACAACAGAGTTCCGTCCTCTGTCTCGATCAGATATTTATAGAGACTTCCCATCTTCACACCCGGAATAAAAGTCTCATAGACGCCGATACTCTCCGGCTCTATGCGCTCCATCTCGTTTGCCGTCTCATCCCAGCCGTTAAACTCACCGATGACAAAGACTCTCTTTGCATTGGGCGCCCAGACAGCAAACCGCACGCCCTCTTTCTTCTTGTTCTTTGACGGATGCGCACCTAATTTTTTGTAGATGTCATAATGTGTACCCTGTCCGAACAGGTACGCATCCAATTCTGTAAAGTTCCCCATCGCTTTGACCTCTTTCACTATTCCTCAAAATCCTTTTCTCTTAATATTTTGCCGTCGCTCTGTCCGCTCCGTTTTGAGGAAAAGAGACTGAACGCCTTCTTGAATCCTCCCTTTTCGGAGTTGGCGACTGCTTCATCTACAATATCTTTTACTTCAAATAGGGTCGTCGCTTCATCTAGTTTTTCGATACTGCTGATACGGTTATAAAGTGCCAGTATTCCCATCTCGTCGATCTCGTAATCCAGTTCTCCCGCATAGGATTTTGCGAACTCCACAAGCTCGTCGATAGAAAAAATCGGAATATTGATCCTCTCCGTGAATTTTTTCGCAAACTCTTCATCTCTGCCCAGCGCCTTACGGATCCCCTCCTTCGTATCCTCAAGGATCACCAACATTCCCGCCGTATCCTGGGACATCTGTAAAGCCATTTTTACTGCTGTTTCACGGGTGATATCGCCTGCCTTCTCAATGATCAGGCAGCCTCCACGGACTTTTTTCAATAAGTCCGGAATATCCTTCTGATTCAAAGACGAGGCCTCGATCTTGCCGACCTTGCCTCCCACCTGCTTCGTCTCCTGGTGGATCACCTTGATCAGGTCTGTCGCCAGCACCGTCTTACCGCTGCCCGGTCCTCCCTGTACGATGATATTGCCCTCCGCGGAGGTGATACTTCTTCCCCTTCTCTTCTTCACTCCGGTCAATACCTGGCAGATCTGCTGTTCCATTCCCTGAATTGGGATAAAATAAGAAAAAATCTCCTTCTGCGCTTCCGTCAGATGGGTGATGATCTCCTCATCCTCCAGCACATCCTCCGGAACCTGAATGGAAGGAAGGATCTCCTTATCTCCCTCCTGCTCCATAAGTCTTCGTGCCGACTCGATCTGTTCTGAGATGTCATCGTCCTTAAAAAGCTCTTCCGGCGTGGTTGCAACCTCAGGCAGTTCCTCCGCCGCCTCCTGCCGCTGTATTTCCGGCTCCACGGATGAAAACTTCGTCTCCTGCCCCTGTACTTCCGGCTCCATGGATGAAAGCTTTGTCTCTTGCCGCTGCATCTCCGGCTCCATGGATGGAACCTTCGCCTCTTCCTGTTTATTCTCCTGTATCATCTGTTCAATATTACTATTTTCCTGAGATAATTTTTCAATCTCCTGGGTGAGAATGCTGTTGACATTCTGAAACAGCTTCGCTGTCTTATCCTCTTTTTCCGGCATATCCATATCCTGCAAATACTCCTGTTCCAATAATTCTTTTGGCGACAGTCCTGCATTCAACTGAGGGATCACATCCACAAGCCTCTCCATGATATCCTCTGCTTCCTTGAGAGCTCTTGCTTTTGCGGACTCTAACTTCCGCTGCTGTGCTTCCTGCAATGCCGTCTCCGCCGCACGTCTCGTCTTTTCCCATTCCACCAGTACATCCTGGATGCTCATCTGTCCCGTAATCTGTCTTTCCACCATAGGGTCCTTCGGAACGTACAGACTGATCTGTCCGTCGGAATCTTCGGCTAATAGTTCTTTGAAATTGATCTTCAAAGAACCGTCTATCTCTTCATCTGTCTCAATATGTCCGTATTTCTCTTCTTTTTCCTCTTCGTCCTCATGGGGAAGCTGCAAATAAGGAATCTCCTCCACCATCTTCTTGATGGCGTCCATGGAGTCGTTGACCTCTTCCTTTTCCGTAGCGTCCATGATCTGCTGCATATTTTTTGCCAGCTCTTTTTGAAGGTTCACCGTATTAAAACGGCTGGTGTTCATGGTCACCTGAGGGATCTTCACCACCTCGGAGACGATCTCTCCCGACTGGAGCATATCGTTTGGTCTCACTTCCACGATTCCGTCCCGTTTCTGACGGAACTGGCGGTATTTTTCCTCCTGCTGTTTATTCAATGGCTGATAGAGCATCTTCAGCTCCAAAGCCTTTTCAACATATGCGCCGTCTCCGAACCATAGAATCAATTCGTCGCAGGCCTCGATACATTTTTCACTCATGCCTGCCTGATGGTAGAGATACGCCAGCTCATACGCCCATTCTTCGATATATTCCTGATCCTTCAGATCCTCCAGGATCTGTATCTGTTCTTCCAGGCTGGCACCTTTGGCTTTGTATATCCTATATTTTAACACAAATTTCAGATTATCATTCGGAGCCATCTCCACAAACTCTTCATAATGCTCCATGGCCTCGTCAAAGTCCCCGGTTCGAAGCGCCAGCTCCGCTAGACGGTATACGATGGTCCTTCCGATCGGGGAGCGCTCGTACGCAAGCTGAAGCGTCTCTCTGGCGTCGTCAAATCTCTCCACAGCCTCGTAGACTTCCGCCGCTTTTATCAGGGAATTGGCGTTGCGCACACGCTTCCAGTTAATGGAGTCCGCCAGCTCCTCCGCCATATGTACATTTCCCTCCGCCAGAGCGCTTTTCATCTGATCCAACTTTAATTTATATTCATATTTATCCAATTCGTGTCACCTCTAAATATGCCTATGATAGACAGACCTTTATCTATTGTAGTGTATCATAGGATACCCTCGTGTGTCAAAATTTATTATGTAAAAGCCGTATTCGTCAACCCCTGTCGAATACGGCTCTTTTTCTACTCTTCTTTCTCTTCTTTTTCCTTGATTTCTTCCTCTTTTGGATAACGGAGTTCGTTGGTTTTCACATCCACTTCCGTCAGCCGGATATAAGATTCTGTCTCTTCGGGCAGCTTCTTATTCCTGAGAAAATGATAGAGGATCCTCTGTAAAATGTAATAGATCACGGCAAAGACCGGAACGCCCAAAAGCATTCCTGCAAAACCAAAAAGGCCTCCTCCAACCATAATGGCAAAGACCACCCAAAACGGGGACAGACCCGTGGAATCTCCCAGGATCGCCGGTCCGATGATATTGCCGTCCACCTGCTGTAAGATGAACACAAAGATCAGGAAGTAAAGCCCCTGCAGCGGGTTCGACAGCACGATGATGATAAAGCTCGGCACCGCACCGATAAACGGTCCGAAAAATGGAATAACATTGGTCACTCCCACGATCACACTGACCAGAACCGGATACGGCATCTTCATGATCAGCAGTACGACATAGCAGATTACTCCGATGATGGCGGAATCTAAGATCTTGCCGCTGATAAATCCGCCGAAGATCTCATTGCTCTTTCTGGCAGTCTCAATGATGATGTTCGCCTTCCTCGGCTTGAAGATGGCATAGGTGAGCTTCTTGAACTGTCCCACAAAGGTCTCCTTGCTGAACAGCAGATAGACTGAAACGATCAGTCCCACCACGATGTTAAGAAGTACCTTAAAGAATCCGATCAGCCCCGTGGTAATGGAGGTCAGATAGCGGTTGCTCTTTGGCAGCAGATCGTTCATCGCCCAGTCGCGGAGATAGTCCGTGGCATGGAGCAGCATATCCTCCAGGGCATCCGCCGCCTTGGAATCCTCGCTCACCAGCTTGTTCATCTTATTGATAAACTCCTGCACCTCCCCCGGCAGCGACGTCACCAGACCCTGAACGCTGTCCACAAGCTGCGGGATCAGCATAACCAGCAAAAGGGCGATGATCAGGATAAAGACGGCAAGAGCTCCCAGCGTGGCAATGCTGCGGCAGAGCTTCTTCGCCTTGTCCTTTTTCTTCATCCGCGGCTCGATCAGGCGGATCAGATATTTTTCAAAAAACATCATGATCGGATTGATCAGATAGGCAATGACGATTCCGATGATAATAGGCTGCAGTATGGAGATCAGTCTTTTCCATGAAGCCGCAAATCCATGATAACGATAGATCAGGAAAAACACCACGATACACAGGGACAGCACCAGAAATATGGTCAGCCCCATCGCCAGATAGGGACGGATGTTCCAATGTGAGCTTTTCTTCTTTTCCACTCTCTGCGGATCATAGGAATTATAATCTTTCATCTGCATGTCACTCCTTAGTTTACTCTGTTGTAATTAATCAGGCATCCCTTTAAGATGATCTCTCTCTCGTCGTCTGTGAGTTCACCCATCTGTAAGCGGAACTCTTTTAATCCGTCCTCTTTTACCACATATGCGGTGATATCAGAAGCCTTTTCTTCTACGGCCTTACGGATATCCGGGAGGAACAGATAGTCTCCATTGGCAAATGGAAGGTCTCCTTCTTCAATTAAGAACGGAAGCATTCCCCAGTTGATGAGGTTGGAGCGGTAACGCTTGGTGGCATATTCATTGGCGATGTTCGCCCAGCCGCCCAATACCTTCTGGCAGGAAGCTGCCTGCTCGCGGGCAGATCCGTCTCCCGGTTTCACTGCAAAGATCGTGCTTCCGAATCCCAGGATTCCCGTCTTACGGCTGTTGGCAAAATCTTTCTGCGGATATGCGGCGTTGATGGCTGCCATCACCGGTTTTAATTCCTCTAAGGCATCCAGCGGGCAGGTTCCCTCTTCGATCGCCTTCTGCGCCTTCTGCACTTCCTTTGCCTTGCCAACGTAAGCCGGATCCTTTCTGGACAAGGTAAACTCTGCCAGTCCCAGCGGATTGGAACGGTAAGAAGAAGTCTCTCCCGATGGGATCAGCTCGTCGGTGGTGGTCACCGGATCGTGGATCTCGGATACGACCTTCAATACCATGTTTTCCGGTAAAGCGCTCATCTTCGGCCAGTCCTTGATGTTCGGTCCAAACTTGATCTCCACGCTTGGATCCGCCACACCCTTGCTGTCGAAGACACGGTTCGCATAGATGGTCTGATCGAAGTGATAAGCCGGTTTTCTGTAAGTGGTATCCATGTCTGCAGCGGAGGTTAAGTATCCCTTATTTGCCGCTGTGGCTGCGATGGAACGGGCATCCATCAGTGCGACGGAAGCGATCTGTCCATTCTGTAACTTGGAACCTTCACGGTTCGGGAAGTTACGGGTGGAATGACGGATGGAGAGTCCGTTGTTGCTCGGTGTGTCTCCCGCTCCAAAGCATGGTCCGCAGAATGCGGTCTTAACAATGGCTCCCGTCGCAAGAAGATCCGCTACGGAACCGTTGCGTACCAGTTCCATATAGACCGGGGTACTTGCCGGATATACGCTTAAGGTGAACTCATCCGGTCCGATGCTGGCTCCTCTTAAGATATCCGCCGCGTCACAGATATTTTCAAATCCACCGCCGGCACAGCCTGCGATGATTCCCTGCTCTACATATAATTTTCCGTCTCTGACCTTATCCTTTAAGGTGAAGTCTACGGCTCCGTCTAAGCTGACTAAGGCTCTCTTCTCACAGTCGTCTAAGATATCCATAAGATTGCTGTTTAATTCCTCAATCGTGTAGACGTTGCTTGGATGGAACGGCATTGCGATCATCGGCTTGATCTCGCTTAAGTTGATCTCGATCATGCCGTCATAGTAAGCCACGGCTCCAGGGTTCAGTTCCTTATAGTCCTCGCTTCTGCCATGGATATCATAGAACTCTTTCACCTTCTCATCGGTTCTCCAGATGGAGGATAAGCAGGTGGTCTCCGTGGTCATGACATCCACACCGATACGGTAATCCACGCTTAAGTTGGCAACGCCCGGTCCCATAAATTCCATCACCTTGTTCTTCACATAGCCGTTGGCAAAGACCTCTCCAATGATTGCCAGGGCGATATCCTGCGGTCCCACGCCGTGCTGCGGTGTTCCTGTCATATAGACGCCCACCACTCCCGGCATGTTGATGTCGTAAGTCTGGCTTAAGAGCTGTTTTACCAGTTCCGGACCGCCCTCTCCCATTGCCATGGTACCCAGAGCGCCGTAACGGGTATGGGAATCGGAACCCAGGATCATCTTTCCGCCGCCTGCAAGCATCTCCCTTGCAAACTGGTGAATGACTGCCTGATGAGGCGGTACATAGACCCCGCCGTATTTCTTGGCGCAGGTGAGTCCGAACATGTGGTCATCCTCGTTGATGGTTCCTCCCACCGCACAGAGAGAGTTGTGACAGTTGGTCAGAACATATGGAATCGGGAATTTTTCCAGTCCTGACGCTCTGGCTGTCTGGATGATCCCCACGAATGTGATATCATGGGAGGTCAGCTTGTCGAACTTGATCTTCAGCTTGTCCATATTCCCAGAGGTATTGTGTTCTTTTAAAATATTGTAAGCGATCGTGTTTTTTGCAGCCTCGTCTTTTCCCACAGATGTGCCCGTCTTTGCCTGGATCTGGGCTGCCGCTTCCGGTCCGTCCGGCACCAGATCCGTGCCGTTTACCAAATAAACACCGTTTTCATAAAGTTTCATGTGTCATATCCTCCTTCATATTGTCCTTCGGACTGATATAGAAAATCGACGGTGAAAGGTCACCGTCGACACTCTTTTCCACTAAAAATTATAATAAATGCCTGTTTAAAAAGCAAGGGGAAATCTCAGCACCACCTTAAAGAGGTCGCCGTCCAGAATAATATCGAAGGTTCCCCCCATAAGAGCAGTGAGATTTTTCGCAATGGACAGCCCTAATCCGCTTCCCTCCGTACTCCTTGAGACGTCACCCCGGATGAATCTCTCCGTCAGCTCGTCAGAGGAAACATTGAGAGGCTTGGAGGAGATGTTTTTAATGGAAAATACTGCCTCGCTCTCCTGCTTCTCCACCTCCACATAGACTCTCGTGCCGGTGAGGGCATATTTTGCCACATTGTTATAGAGGTTTTCCAGCACCCTCCAGATCCGTCTGCCGTCTGCCATGATGACCACCGGCTCCTTGGGCAGTTTGGTAAAGACGGTCAGCTCCTGCTTTTCAAACTTCTCATTGAACTCTCCTCCGGTCTGATAGACCAGCTCCACCAGATTGATCCGCACCATTTCCAGAGTAATGTTGCCGGAACTGATCTTGGAGGCTTCCACCAGATCTTCGGTGAGCTGTTCCAGCCTTGCGGACTTCTCCTTTAAAATACGAATGTAACCCTTCACCTTTTCGTTTTCCAGCTGCTCATTTTCCAAAAGATTCACATAGTTGATGATGGAGGTCAGGGGCGTCTTGATGTCATGGGAGACATTTGTGATAAGATCCGCCTTCATCCGCTCGTTCTTCATACTGGAATCCACGGCTTTCTCCAGACCTTCTCCCAGGTTGTTGATCCCCTCGCTGAGAGTCTTATTTTCCCCGGAAAGATCTTCGGTATCGATCTTATATTCCAGATTGCCGGACTTGATCTCCTCAATTCCTTCAATGATCTTCTGCCTCTGTACCCGGTCTTTCAGCATAAAGACCCCAACAACCAGGATCAATAGAGCCATGACCGCCAAAAACAGGGGCTGTGAATAATAGTATCCCCACACCGCCAGGATCCATACGGCTGCTGCCTGAACCAGGTAAACCACCATAAACTTTCCGGTTACCCTGCGATTCTCATAGGCCTCCTGCAAGATCCTGCAAACGAGACAGAGAACGCTTCCGTTCCAGAGGATACCAGAACGCATCCTCCGTATCAGGCTTAGATACAGGAATAAAAACACGGCGTTTCCCACAAAGGCTAAGACGCCCGCCATGATCATCATTCCCGATGTCTCCCAGGTCTTGGCTCCCGCCAAAGCCGCCAGGATCGCTCCCGCAAGAACACACAGGATTACAATGCAGAAGAAAAATTCTGTCTTGATACGGTCGAACCCATTCAGGTGCACCTCATCCTCATGGGCGCTGCGTCCCGTTACGGTACTCAGATAGACAAGGGCTGCGATCCAGCCGATCAGGCTGACCAGCGTCATGATGATACTGATCTTGATCCATGGATGCAGATGTTCATAAGATTCCTTTGCCTCATAAAAATGGTCTTTATAGGGAAGCTCCGTATTCACTCCCATCATAAAAACAGAATTGGAATCCATATTTCCGGTGATGTAGTTCACATCCTGATAAAAATAATCCTCCAGCCCGTTGACATTTGTATCAAAGCGAATGTCCTGATCGTCATAACTGAGATAGGCTCCCACATTCTCGATCTGATCTTTTGCCTCTTCCTTGCTGTTCCCCTCCAGCTTCAGATTGGAGCAGGTATTTCCCTCTGCATCCATATAATAATAGGAAACATTGGATTTGCCCGCATCGTACTTGTTGATGAGCCGCTTATAATTGTTAATATCGTCGGTGATGTTGGACACCCGTTTTTCTATAGCGTTGGAAATATTGATGGCTTCCTGGGTGCTTAACTCCTCATTCAGATAACGCTCAATGTAGCCGCCTCCGCTCACCGCCGGATAGCTCTCCTCCACCAGGCTTAAGTATCCCGCCGCCTGATAACTGCATCCCTTTTCCGCCCAATTCTCCAGATCTCCAAGTCGATAGGAGATCTCTCCGTTGATGGAGATGGGTTTTGAGGGATCGTACTCGCCGTTTGTCTCAAAGAGCCTTCGCAGGTTGACCAGCTTTTGAACCTCCACCGTGGTAGTTTTAAATTCCTGTGTAAAATAAGCGGAGTCCTCAAATCCTTTTTTTCCAATATCCTCAAACTCCAGCATACTTCTGCTGAAAAGACTTCCGATCAGGCATAAAAAGATCACCAGCAGAACTGCCATGAGCTGCTGGATGGATACCGCTGCGATTTTTGCTGCTGTGGAATAACGGTGGTTTTTCATATCAGACTCCTTTTTCTACCTTATAACCCACGCCCCAGACAACTTTCAGGTATCTCGGTTCCTTTGGATTGATCTCGATTTTTTCCCGGATATGGCGGATATGAACGGCTACGGTATTATCCGCCCCCACCGCCTCCTCATTCCAGATACTCTCATAAATCTGTTCGATGGAAAAGACCTTCCCAGCGTCCTTTACCAGCAAGAGCAGGATGTTGTATTCAATGGGCGTCAGACGGATCGTCTCTCCATCCACCCTGACCTCTTTTAAGTCGTCGTTGATCTCCAGCCCTCCGACCCGGTACACCGCCTGGCTTTCATCTGCCACATTGCCAAGCTGCATATAACGGCGAAGCTGAGACTTGACCCTTGCCACCAGTTCCAGAGGATTGAAAGGTTTGCTGACATAGTCGTCCGCCCCGATGTTCAGTCCCAGGATCTTATCCGCATCCTCTGTCTTTGCGGAGAGAATGATAATTGGTATACTGCTGTTCTCCCGGATTTTCAAGGTTGCCCGGATGCCGTCGAGCTTTGGCATCATGATATCCATAATCAAAAGCTGAACGTCGTTGGTCTTTAATTTTTCCAACGCCTGCTCTCCGTCATATGCCTTTATGACACGATACCCTTCCTGCTGTAAATAAATCTCTATAGCGTCCACAATTTCCTTATCATCATCACACACCAAAATATTGACCATGACAGCCTCCTTTGCCCGTTTTTCCCTATTTTAACATGTCTTTTCTTATTTGACACCGTTTTATTCCTTAAGATATTTTGAAGATTCAAAAAAGGCGCCTGGGTGTCATTCATATGACTGCCCGGCGCCTTTGCATTTTTATTTGTCTTTCCAGTATTCACTTATATATTTTTCTGCCAGATCTTCTTCGATAGAAAATTTGTCTGCAATTTTTTCTGTGGTCTGCTGTCTTGACATTCCGAACTCACAACATATATCAATCGCAGCCTTGATTCCTTCCTGTTTTCCCTGTTCAATTCCTCTTTCAATCCCAATTTCCAGAATGTTCATCTCTACCGCCTCCCACTCTTCGGATTCTTTTACTTCCGTTACGATCTTATCCAATTCCAGAATCCTTGCATCTCTAACGATAATTTCCGGATTTTCCAGATTGGTTTCTTTCATATATTGTAACAGACTTACTAACTCTTTGGAACCATTTTTACTTGTCATATTTAAGAATATTTTTGTTGTACCATCTCCCAGATGAAGACCCGGAAGCTCTTCACACTGTTCTGTAAATGTATATTTTGCCAAATCCTTTTTAAATATATCCTCCTGTGTGATAAAGATGATGACCGTAGACGGCAGTTCCCTGTATTTCGTCTCTCTTCCTGATTTTAAGATTGGTGTATCCAACATCCCCTGGTAGTATCTGGAACGTTTTGGGATATCATCATCTTTTGTACGATTCTGCATCTCCATATTGAACTGCCGCTTATCTGTACTCTTCGCCCAGGCATCCAAACGGATGGCGCGCTTTCCCGATTGATTCAGAATGACTTGCTCCACCTTAACAGTCTCAAGTTCTATCTCCTCTTCCAAAATTATGCTGAGTGTACACTCATACGCCCTCTTATTTTTCATGACGGATAAAAAGAGTGCAAAGTCACTTAAGTTGAACTGATACTCCGCCGGCAGTAAGTTTCTTTTTCTTTTGTCTTTTTCCATAGATTACCCTCCTATATGAAATTTTAAAATTTGGATAAGTGCAGAATTTCTGCTGGATACGGGAATGTCCCGTCTAGAATTGAATTAGACCTGTAATTCGTTATTACTCTAACATATTTTTTGCTTTGCTTCAAGGAAGATTTTTTCATTATCTTTTTCAAAAAGGGATCGGCATACTCTATATCGTATACCGATCCCTCTCATTCTCTTAGCCATCTGCTTTTTTCTTATGCTGTTTTTGTCTCCAACGGAAGTACTCAGCGTCCAGATTGACCTTGATCTCCATTTCCTGAGGCACTTTCTGCTCCGGCTGGAAGGTCGGCTCTTCCGATGACGTGGACACGGCTTTGCCCGTCTTCTCAAAATATTCCGGGTTGATTTTGATCTCCGGTTTCCCCGCCGGGAAAAGCGGAGCCGCCACGGTGGCTGCCTTACGCTCCTCTTTCTTTTCCGTTTCTTTTTGCATCTGCTTATTCCGCTCTTCGATGAGCTGACGGTATTTGTTGGTATCCTTAAGATTTTCCAGAGAGGATTTCAGTTCCAGTTGATTCTCCCGGACGATCTTCTTTCTCTCCTTCATCTCTTTTTTTATGGTTCCGTACACCTGCTCCATCTCTTCGCTGGCGTCCTGAATGATCTTCTGAATACGAGTCAGGGCTTCGTCGGAATAGAGCACGGAAGCTGCGTAGATGTCTTCCGCCATATGCTCTGCATCCCGCACGATGGTATCACTCTTTTTCCGGGCTTCCCGCTCGCCTCTGTTACGGCTGTTTTCCGTAATCTCATATTCTTCCATCATTTCATTCATGCAGTATTTTAACTGATCCAATAATTCCAAAGCGTCTTTTTTATCAACGACGACCTTCTGTGGATCCTGGTCATATGGTTCACTTTTTGAAATCAATACATGAAAATCACGAAGAACCCGCTCTACTTTGTCCTGTACACTCATTGCTGTTCTCCCTATTTACCCACCTTAATGCTTACTTATCTCTAAGATAGCATAAAACGGTTCTCTTTTCAAGAAAGAACAAACGCTTACGGATATTCCAAAATATTCCTGAAATTATGCAAAACAGGTCTCTAAAAACGGAAATCTCTCTTTCCCTCATGGATGTTCTCTATATATTCCTTTGCTTTTTCCTTTACCTTCGGGTTCGTGATTACCTCCAGCTCCTTCGCAATCAATGCCTCCCCGATTTCTTTTGTCTTAGGGCTGGCATAGTCCTCCAGATATTCTTTTAAAGTCATTAGTGCATTCGGATGGCAGCAGTTGACGATCTGACGGTTTTTTAACAGGGTCATGAAGCGGTCTCCGGTTCTGCCCTCACGGTAGCAGGCAGTACAAAAACTTGGCACAAATCCCATCTCCATCAACCACTGCACCACCTCATCCAGGGTCCTTCGGTCGCTGACATCGAACTGCGCGGAATTTTCATCCTCCGGCTCCGGCTCCTCATAACCTCCCACACTGGTTCTGGAACCACCGCTGATCTGGGAAATTCCCAACTGTAATACCTTCTTACGAGTCTCAGCAGATTCTCTTGTGGACACGATCATACCCGTGTACGGAACCGCTATACGGATGCAGGCTACGATCTTCGCAAACAGCTCATCGGAAATACCATTGTCAAAATCATCCGGATCAATGTCATCCGCACGTCGAAGCCTTGGAACACTGATGGTATGAGGACCCACTCCTTTTGCAGCTTCCAGGTGTTCCGCATGCATGATGATTCCCGCGAAATCATAGCGGTAGTTGTTCAGTCCAAAGAGAACGCCGAGACCCACGTCGTCAATCCCGCCCTCCATGGCTCTGTCCATAGCTTCCGTATGGTAGGCGTAATCATGCTTTGGTCCTGTCGGATGGAGCTTCTCGTAGTTTTCCTTATGATAGGTTTCCTGGAAGAGTATGTAGGTTCCAATCCCTGCTTCCTTCAGTTTCCTGTAATTTTCCACTGTAGTGGCGGCAATATTAACATTGACACGACGGATGGCTCCGTTCTTGTGTTTAATGCTGTAGATCGTCTGGATGCATTCTAAGATGTACTCGATGGGATTGTTTACCGGATCCTCACCAGCTTCGATGGCAAGACGTTTGTGCCCCATATCCTGAAGGGCTGTGACCTCCCTTACGATATCTTCCTGGGTCAGTTTTTTTCTCGTAATGTGCTTGTTCTTAGCATGGTATGGACAGTATTCACAGCCGTTGATACAATAGTTGGACAGATACAGCGGAGCAAACATCACGATACGGTTTCCGTAAAATTCCTCCTTAATCTCCTTAGCAAGGGCGTAGATCTCCTGATTCTTCTCCTCGATATCGCAGTCTAAGAGTACCAGAGCTTCCCTGTGGGAGATTCCCTTCTTCTCTCTCGCCTTATTCAGAATACGGTTGATCTCTTCCACATTACTTTTGTTCTTTTCTCCGTATTCCAGGGTCTCAAGAATCTCCTCATGGGAGATAAATTCCTCCGCTTTGCTTGATTTTACATCATACATTTTTGCTTTCCTCCTTATTTTTAAAATGAATCTAATTCTTACTTTTATAAATATGAGACTGTCATCTCACTCAATCATTCCATCTATCCGTTCTGTCTCTTCCAGCCTGGTGCGTCGCCCCGGTCTGTTACAAGCTCGCAGCCGATGGTTTTCATACGGTTGTTCAGGCAGTATCGACATTCCGCCGCCTCATCCCCGGTACAGATCTTATTGTCATACAACTCGTATTTTTTGCGCACGTCCGTAGGGGAGAGATTCGGCATGACTACATTGGCTCCCGCCAGGATCCCTTTTTCTCTGCCCTTCGGGTCGATGGTCCCAAGGGCGGTGGTGGCTGGCAGAAGAACATACGGTTCTAAGATGCGGATCAGACTTAACAGATACAGAGTCTGTTCCACAGTTCCTCCTCTTTCCTCCCGAAACGGCGTCTCGTGGTGGGGAACAAAGGGACCAATACCCACCATGTGAGGCTGTAACTCCTGAATCAGGAGCATATCCTCCGCCAGGGTCTTAGCACTTTGTCCCGGACTCCCCACCATAAAACCGCAGCCTACCTGATAACCTATTTCTTTTAACTCCATTAAACAGTTCTTTCGGTGTTCAAAGGACATTTCCGGGGGATGAAGCTGTTCATAATGAACACGATCTGCGGTCTCATGTCTTAAAAGATAGCGGTCTGCCCCCGCCTTAAAATATGCTTCATAGCTTTCCCGGCTTTTTTCTCCGATGGAGAGAGTAATGGCACAGTCGGGATGTCTTACCTTAATGGATTTTAGTATTTCTACAATACGTTCATCGGTGTAGTAATTGTCCTCACCGCCCTGTAGGACGTAGGTCCGAAACCCCAATTCATAGCCGATGTCAGTGCACTCTAAAATCTGTTCCAGGGTGAGTCGGTAACGCTCTGCATTTTGATTGCTCCTTCGGATACCACAGTAATAGCAGTCATTTTTGCAGTAGTTGGTAAATTCGATTAAGCCCCGGACATAGACCTGATTGCCGAATTGTTCCTCCCGGATACGGCGGGCCATGGCGGCGGCTTCTTCCTGATCATGTTGCTGCCCTGCTATCAGGTTTTCCCATTCTTCTTTTGTAAGCATTCGCTCTCGCTCTAATTTTTGCAGTAAGTTCATGCTCTTCTCCTTAAAATATTTTCAGAAATCCTGTCTTTCCCGAATCAGAATCCTTCTTAAAGTTTTGAATATACCGCCTTTGCAGTTACGCCTTCTAACATGCCGAGTTTTCCTGAAAGGCTGCTGATGACGTTCTGAGGCGCGTCGATGGCGATGCTGATTAAGTTCACCCCTCGTTCTTTGTGGGGGATGCCCATTCTTCCGATGATGTATTCACCATACTCGTGGAGAATCTGGTTGAGGCGTTCTACGCTTTCGGATTTTTCTACGACGATGGCGATGTTGGCAAGTCTTGTATCCATGGTGGAAATCCTTTCTGTTGTGGTATTCTGTGTGTACTTTAATTTTGCAATCATTGATATGGTTCACTTTTTAATTTTTCTTCCACTCGATAGTACTGCACCTGCATTCCCAGCTTTTCATATAACTTCAGGGCTTTTTCATTAAAATTCCAGACACAGAGTTCCAATGATTCTGCTCCCTCATCTATAGCCTGTTTTCGAGATTTTAAAATGAGCTTTGTTGCCACACCCTGGCTGCGATATTCCGGTAAGGTGACCAAATCTTCTATATAAGCTACTTTTCGTGCTTTGCAAACAAAATTTTCTGGTGTTTCAGAAATTTTCCCAAAACAAAGCCCCACGATACGTTGTTCGCATACTGCCACCCATGCTATCGGGCACGGCAACGATAGCAATTTTTCAAATTCCTCTTTTGTGTAGCTGTCTTCCAGATTTTTAAAATAATCAGGTCTTGCCAGCCGATGTTCTTTAAATACCAGTTCTTCCAACTCTTTAACGCTCTGATAATCTTCTTTTTCCGCTTTTCGTATGACCAATGTTTTTCTCCTGTAGTTGTAAAATTCATGCTGTAAATTACGCATACTTCCCTAAAATCTTCTTATAGCCTCCATTCGAAGTTGCGACGATTCAGACTGTCATAATGTCTTTATTTCAAATCCAAATTCATGCAAGATAAGATCGTCATCTAATCTATCTGCTTCCTTTTATAAATGCTGTGAGCTGTCTTTGATTCTTAATGACGATTGTTTTCGATGCATATTTTTTTAAGACATCACGATATCGTCTTTTATATTCCCCCGTCCTTCCAGCGTAAAGAATCCACGAGATAAATTCAAAATCTATTTTTTCAGGGCAATCCTTTGTCATAGATTCTCTGGTCTCCCCTCTGTATCTCACATATCTTTTCATTGCACGTCCAAGACAGGCAAAACGATTAAAATTCATAAAAATAATTTTATCCGCTTCCTCCATACGTCTCTGAAAACACAGATTCGCATAATTACCGTCAATTACCCAGGATGTGTTCTGATTTAAGAATCGTTCTACAAGCATTTTCTCTTCTGCCTGCGGTCTTTCTTTCCAGTCGGGAAGCCAATGTACACAATCTAAATAGAGAACCGGAATATGATATTTTTTTGACAAATATTTTGCCAGGGTCGATTTTCCACAACCGCTATATCCAATAATTGCAATTTTCATCATGTTTTTTTACAAATTAATTTCATTCTAATAAGACAACAAAAGCCCTTGTGCCTGCAATAAGGCACAAGGGCAGTATGATCTCATAAACGATCCTATCGCGTTACTTACATTACTGTCATATTTATTCTGTGCCTTTTTTCGCAGGACGAACCTTTGAAATCAGGTGCGTTATGGTTAGGATAACATAAATATGTGAAATTGTCTATTTTTATTCCTTTGTCAAAACTTTCTTACACCAGCCTGCCTTCCCGCAGTGGGGGCACCTCAACCATCTGGTAGTCAACATATGCATTCCCATAGAATAGGCGCCAAAGGTAGGAATAAACGCCTCCTCACAATGCCTGCATTTGTAATACCCGATCTTACACTCTCCCTGCATTGCCACATAGAGTCCTGCTGCAAAGATAACACATGCGATCAACACCAATGTGACCTTTACCGGCAGGCTCATCACCTCCGTGTAGGTGACAACCACCAGGAGCAGGGTTATAAAGGAGATCGTAGCGATCACTCCTGTGATGGCAGTAAGTATCATTTTCGTCTTATTTTCTTCTTTTTCTCTCATCATATTCACCATATTTTCCTCCGCTTTCTTACGATAATCCCTGTCAGCCACCTTTTCCCCGGAGAGAAGTTCATTGACACTGATGTCCAATGTATCGCACAGCGGAAGCAGCAATGAAATCTCCGGGAAACCATTTCCGCACTCCCATTTGGAAACGGTCTTATCGCTGATGTCAAGGATCTCTGCCAGTTGTTTCTGAGTGTAACTTTTCTGTTTTCTCTGTTCTGCGATAAACCTTCCGGTTTTTATCTGATCCATGGTCTCCTCCTTTCTGATTCCATTATCCTTCCTCTAATGTGAATATGACACTCACGGAGCGTAGAATATGGTGAATTTATGCGGATTCTACGTTTCGTGGAATGGGCTGTTTTCATTTCTGCTCTTCGTATGTTCCATTTTGTATAAATTATAGCACGGATACCCATGCAAGTCATTTCTTTTCTACTTTTATAAAATGTCATATTATTTTCAACCCCACCGCAGTTATTCCCTTGATAAATCCATGGAAAATCATAAACAGAAATGATATGATATCTGCATACGAACACGAAAAAAGCAAAATCGCAAAAGATGAACTACCCATGAACAGGAGAGAATCCATGAATCTGACAATAAACGTTTCCCCCGAAAACACACTCTTTCTTATCGCCCTTCTTCTGGTCGCCCTCTATCTGGCTGTCTTTTTACAGCTCATCCTCCACGAAGCCGGACATCTGATTTTTGGTCTTATCAGTGGATACCATTTTACTTCCTTTCGCATCGGAAATCTGATGTGGCTGAAAAAAGACGGACATCTTCAGCTAAAACGTCTCTCCCTCGCCGGGACCGGAGGTCAGTGCCTGATGTCGCCTCCGGAACTCGTAAATGGAAAGATCCCTTTTGTCCTTTACAATCTGGGGGGACCGCTTGTGAACCTGCTCCTTGGCATTCTCTCCCTTTGCCTTTACCTGCTTTTTGATCTTCCCGTCTGGCTCGATAACTGGTTTTTGATTCATACGGTTCTTGGATTTGGTTTCGCATTCATCAACGGTATTCCCATTGTTCCATTGGGTAACGACGGAAGCAATACCCTGGCTCTTTTAAAAAGCGACGGCGCCCTCTATTCTTTTTGGATTCAACTGCGGGCGAATGCCCTGTTGGCTCAGGGAACCCGCTTAAAAGATATGCCAAAGGAGTGGTTTGCCCTTCCTCCGAAAGAAGAGATGAAAAATTCCATGTCTGCCGTAAGAGCCGTCCTCGCCTGCAACCGCCTGCTGGATATGCACAGATTTTCGGAAAGCGCAGCTCTTATGATGGAACTGCTTGAGCCCTCCACCGGAGAAAAAACAACGATGACCGACCTCCACCGGGGACTGCTGATCTGCGATCTCATCTACTGCGAAGCGATAAATGAAAACCGTCTGGAATTTTTTAAAAAATGGTATCAATGGGATCTGCAAAAATTCATGAAGTCCATGAAGAAATTCCCTTCCGTACTGCGTACAGAATACGTCTATGCCCTTTTTGTAGAAAAAGACCGAAAAAAAGCGGAGGATCTTCAGCTGCAGTTCCAAAGATGCATCCGCTCTTATCCTTATCCTGCCGATATCGAAAGCGAACAGGAATTGATGGAGATCGCCTTACAAAAATTCAACAAGATGTAACCGGGATCTGATTCCTAGTATCAAATACCGCTGATAGGCGCAGGTTTCCAGCTGCACATCTCAATATCCCACCGGATGACTCCGGTTCCCAGCCTTCAACCTGGACATCGCCCTCGCCAGGGAAGCCTTGGAGCGGTGATACTCCTGAATACTCTGCTTCTGGCGAAGCTGCTCCTCCGCCCGCTCCTTTGCCTCTCTCGCACGGTAAATATCAATCTCTTCCGGGTACTCGCAGGTATCCACGATCACCATGGCGCGGTTATTAATCACCTGCGCTAATCCGGTTCCCGTGACACCGGATATCCATTCCCCGTCCTCCTTTTGGATCTGGATCTCTCCGATCTCTACGGCAAAGACCATATTTTCATGGTGCGCCTGGATCGCCTTTTTTCCATCCTCCAGGGGCAGGATCACCTGGATACACCTGCCGTCGAAAAATACACGGTCGCAGGCTATGACTTTCAGACTAAACGTATTGTTTGGCATTCTCTATCACATCCTCCATCGTTCCCACATTGAAAAACGCAGCTTCGGGATATTCGTCCATTTCTCCATTAATGATCGCCTGGAATCCCCGGATGGTATCCTTTAACGGTACATATTTTCCCGGAACTCCGGTAAAGTTCTCCGCCACATGGAAGGGCTGGGAGAGGAATTTTTGAATCTTTCTTGCCCGGTACACCGTCAGCTTATCCTCCTCGGACAGTTCCTCCATACCCAAAATGGCAATGATGTCCTGAAGCTCCATGTATTTTTGAAGGATCTCCTGTACCTTTCTGGCTGTCTCGTAATGTTCCTTTCCCACCACATCCGCTTCTAAAATTCGGGAATTGGACTCCAAGGGATCCACGGCAGGATAGATTCCCTGCTCCACGATCTTTCTGGACAGGACCGTCGTGGCGTCCAGATGGGCAAAGGTAGTTGCCGGGGCCGGGTCCGTTAAGTCGTCGGCAGGCACATAGACCGCCTGTACAGAGGTAACGGAACCGCTCTTTGTGGAGGCGATCCGCTCCTGCAGTTCTCCCATCTCTGTGGCAAGTGTGGGCTGATAGCCTACGGCGGAAGGCATACGCCCCAATAATGCGGAGACCTCGGAACCTGCCTGGGTAAAACGGAAGATATTGTCGATAAAGAGCAGTACATTCTGATGCTCCTCATCCCGGAAATACTCTGCCATGGTAAGTCCGCTCTCCGCCACACGCATTCTGGCTCCCGGCGGCTCGTTCATCTGACCAAACACCAGCGCCGTCTTTTCCAAAACACCCGACTCCTTCATCTCCGTCCAGAGGTCGTTTCCCTCTCTGGAACGCTCTCCCACACCGGTAAAGATGGAATATCCGCCGTGCTCCGTCGCAATATTGCGGATCAATTCCTGGATCAACACGGTCTTTCCCACACCGGCGCCGCCGAAGAGTCCGATCTTTCCACCTTTTGCATATGGGGCTAAGAGGTCAATGACCTTGATCCCGGTCTCTAAGACCTCCACCACCGGACTCTGCTCTTCAAAGGAAGGCGGCTCCCTGTGAATGTCCCAGTGCTTCTCCCGTTCCAGAGAAGCGCCCCCGTCCAGGGTCTCTCCCAGAACATTGAACAGCCGTCCCAGCGTTCCCTTTCCCACCGGAACCTGAATACCGCCTCCTTTGGCAAGGACTTCCATGTCCTTACAGAGACCCTCGCTGGAGGAGAGCATGATACAGCGCACCGTATTGTTTCCGATATGCTGCGCCACCTCCATCACACATTTCTTCCCATCGTTATCTACTTCCAAAGCATCTTTTATAAATGGAAGGTCGTTATCTTCAAATGCAACATCTACCACAGGTCCCATTACCTGCATGATTTTTCCTTTTTTCATTCCATTTACCTCTCGCTTTTTTCTTTTTTATTCCCGCGGGCAATGAGCCGGGCGCGGGTTGTTGACTTCGCTTTTTTATTTCTGCTTCTTGTTTTTCTGCGCCTTGGCTCCTCCGATCACCTCGGTGATCTGCTGGGTGATCGCCGCCTGACGCACACGGTTATATTCCACGGACAGCATCTGAAGCATTTCCTTCGCACTGTCCGTTGCCGCCTGCATCGCCATCATTCTGGAATTGTGTTCGCTGGCAAAGGACTCCACCAGAGTACTGTAGATCGCTCCTGTCACACAGTTCGGCACCAAATGCTCCAAAATTGCCTCCATGGACGGTTCTACCCGGATCTCCTCATGATACACCTCAACAGGAACTTTTGCCCCATCCTGATCCTTCATATTTGAAGGAGTCTCCAGAAAATCTTCCTTTTTTAAGGGAAGCAGCTTTAACTTCTCAGCGTTCATGGAAAATGCGTTTTCCATCTTTGTATACACAATGTAGATCTCATCCAGCTCGCCTTCATCATAGAGCTGCATCACACAATCCGTAATGACCCTCGCCCGGTGCAGGGACGGATTTTGAACGGTATATTTGAACTCCGTGTCCACTTCCAGCCCTTCTTTTGCGAAGTACTGGCGTCCCAATTCCCCGACAACGAACAATTTGTTATTTTTTCCCTGTTTGAAAAGCTCGTGCGCCATCTTGATGACATTGTGGTTATAGGCTCCCGCCAGACCTTTATCGGCTGTGATGACGATATAGCCCCTCTTTTTCTCCTCATCAGGAATGTTTTCCTCCTGTTCAAAATAACGGCTGTGATTCTCAGGGATATGCCGCAGGAATCTGGATACCGCCATCTGTAACGAAAAGAAATAAGGTTCCGTATCCTCTAATTTCTGCTTTGCAGTTCGCAGCTTGGCGGAGGAGATCATGTACATCGCGTTGGTTATTTTCATAGTATCCTGGATGCTTTTCATCCGCTTTTGAATTTCCTTCGTGTTTGCCATTCCATCACCTGCTTTTAAACTCTTCCACTGCTGCAATTATGGCTTCTACGGTGGGATCCTCCAACGTCTTCGTCCTCTGGATCTCATCTATGATCTCTCTATGTTCCAGCCGGAAAAAATCCAGCAGTTTTTCCTGATATTCCTTTAGCTTTGGCACTTCAGCGTCCAAAAAACATCGTTTGTTTGCAGCCGTTAATGTGATGACCTGCTCTGCCAGACTCATGGGCTGACAAAGCGGCTGTTTTAATAACTCCATCAATCCCTTTCCATAGCGGAGCTGTTCCTTTGTCGTGTCATCCAGATCCGAGCTGAACTGGGTGAACACCTCCATCTCACGGTACTGCGCCAGATCCAGACGGATCGTACCAGAAGCCTTCTTCATAGCCTTCGTCTGCGCCGCACCGCCCACACGGGATACGGAGAGTCCCACATTCACTGCAGGTCTCATTCCCGCAAAGAACAGGTCGCTCTCTAAAAAAATCTGTCCGTCCGTGATGGAAATGACATTGGTTGGTATGTAAGCCGACACATCTCCCGCCTGGGTCTCGATGATCGGCAGCGCTGTGATGGAACCGCCGCCCAGCTCCTCACTTAATTTACTGGAGCGCTCCAACAGTCTGGAATGTAAGTAGAATACGTCTCCCGGATACGCCTCACGTCCCGGAGAACGCTCCAGCAGCAGGGACAGCGCACGGTAAGCCACTGCGTGCTTGGACAGATCATCGTATACGATCAAAACATCTTTTCCCTGATACATGAAGTATTCTGCAAGGGCAGTTCCCGCATAAGGGGCGATATACTGCAATGACGCGGAATCGCTGGCGGTGGCGCAAAGCACGATGGAATAGCTCATGGCTCCATGTTTTTCCAGCGTATTTACCAGCTTTGCTACCGTGGACGCCTTCTGTCCGATGGCGACATAGATACAGATCGTATCCTTGCCTTTTTGGTTTAAGATGGTATCAATGGCTATGGAAGTCTTTCCCGTCTGCCTGTCTCCGATGATCAGCTCTCTCTGCCCTCTGCCGATGGGAAACATGCTGTCTATGGCAAGAATGCCCGTCTCCATAGGTTGTTTGACAGACTGCCTCTCCACAATACCCGGCGCTTCCTGCTCCAAAGCCCGATAATCCTCCGCCTTGATCTCTCCCTTTCCGTCAATGGGCGCTCCCAGAGCATTGATGATTCTTCCAAGATAGCCCTCTCCCACGGGAACGCCAGCTTTTTTCTTTGTTCTGGTTACCCTGGTTCCCTCCTTGATACCGGTATCTTTTCCAAGGATGATACATCCGATCTGATCTCTTCGGATATCCTGTACCATTCCCCTGATCCCGTTTTCAAAAAGAACCACCTCTCCATACATGGCATGTTCTATTCCATAGATGGTGGCGATCCCGTCTCCTACCCAGACAACGGAGCCCACCTCCTGCTCTTTGTTTACCATGTCATAGTGTTCTATCTCATCTCTTAAGATGGATATGATTTCCTCCGAGCTTATGAAACTCACACCATCACCTCCAAATCAAACTTTGTTCTAACTTTTTCAGACGCCCTTCCATGCTCCAGTCCTCTTCCATATCTTTAACACGGAGAACAAATCCGCCCAGCAGTTCCTTTCTCTCTTCCAGTTCCAGCCGAACTTCCCTGGCTCCATATTTTTTCTTAAGATACTCTTCCATCTCTTTTTGCTGTTGTTCAGTTGGAGGCAGGACATAATACAGATGAGCATGTAAGATCTGATTCTGGATCTCATAATAGAACTCATACGCCTGGAAAATATCTTCCAGCAGGTCGATGCTCTGATAGTCGCAGAGCACTTTCAGGAAATTCTGTACTTCTTTTGGAAAAATCCTCTCGATCAGCCGGTGTTTTTCTGTAGAAGTGACAAGGGGACTGAGCAGCGCCTGCTGCAGCTTCTGCGTCAGAAAAAAGATGTTTTTTGTCTCATCCACAATGTCCCTGGAAACCCCCATCTCATAGAGGACGATTCCATAATTACCTGCTGCCTGCGTCATTCCATTCACCTGCTTTTTCTAAAAACTGTTCATACATGAAACGGCTGTTTTCTTCCATCTGATTCTCTCCTATTACTTTTCCTGCAACGGCGAGTGCAAGTCCTGCAATCTGTGACTGCAACTCCTGCATGGTCTTCTCCCGCTCCAATTCGATCCTTCGCTGCGCCTGCTCTAAGATTTCTTCTGCTTTTTCCTCGGCTGTCTCTACTTTTTTATCATATTCAAGCTGTGCCGTTTTTCTCGCCTCATCGATGATCTGGGCGGACTCTTCATGCGCCTGTTCCAGAATCTCTTCATACTGTTTTTTTCTGGCATCTGCCTCTTCCTGTTTTTGCTTCGCGTCGGCTAACTCCGATCTTATGATGTCCTTGCGCTGCTGCATGATTGCAGTTACCGGGCCAATCAAAAACTTTTTTAATAGTAAATAGAGAACAATCAGGTTGATGATGGTAAAGACGATGTTCCAATCTAACCTTAATAACTGCATTTTCTGTCAAGTCCTTTCCCTTAACCTAAGAATAAGATAATGAGGATGGCAACTACCATACCGAAGATTGCCGTACCTTCTGCCAGGGCACATCCTAACAGAAGTGCCTTGGTGATCTTACCCTCTGCCTCCGGCTGTCTTGCGATGGCGTCGGTGGCCTTGGATGTTGCGATGCCGATTCCGATTCCTGCTCCGATTCCTGTTACTGCTGCGAGACCTGCTCCGATTGCGATTAATGATGTCATAATGAAACACTCCTTTTTTATTTTGCTGTTTTATTCTATGGATTCTTTGATAAACAAAGAGGTTAAAAATACAAATACATATGCCTGTATGAACCCGTCAAAAAGATCAAAGTAAAAACTGAAGGGAATGGGTACCAGAAGCGGCGCCACAATTTTTATCAGTTCCATGATCACGAAAGCTCCGAGGATATTTCCAAAAAGACGCATACACAACGATAATGGCCGAATGAAAATCTCTAAAATGTTCATCGGCAGCATGATCGGTATTGGTTCTGCAAAGCTCTTTAAAAAACCTTTCGCCCCCTTCTTATGTACTCCGGAATACTCGATCAGTATGATACTCATGAGCGCCAGCGCTCCGGTAACGCCCACATCTTTTGTCGGTGACTTCATGCCCAGCAGTCCGATCATGTTGGAAAATGCGATATAGAGTCCCACGGTCATCAGATATGGAATATATCTTTTCCCCTCTTCCCCCAGCAGATCATAAAAGAACTGATGAAGCGACCCTATCACGGTCTCCAACGCAAGCTGCTTTTTTCCAACCTGTTCCACTTGAAGATTACGGACCAGGAGGATGGAAGCTATGACCAGTACCGCCATGATGAACCAGGTGACAACAACGGATTCCGCTACCGGGATCCCTCCCAATATTGGAATGGTAAACGCTGTCTCACAGTTCAATTCTTCCATGAGTGCCTTAGATAATTCCTCCGTATTACCACTTCCTTTTTTATGAAATTTATGTGTGTTGTTGAAATGTTGACTGTATTCTATTTAACTTTATGTTCAATGTCAATTTGCATGAACGCTTTTCCATTTTTTCCAGAAATTGTATGAATTACACAAGTTTTATTGATATTTTCGTTTTATTTTCGTGCTTTTTGAACGATTTTTTCAAAACCTTTACGGCGTCTTAACATCGAGTAGAAAACCCGCACGAAATGGATTTGGATGGAAAAATATTTTTTCTACTTAATTTTTTGCATAATGAAAGGACTGTGCAGAGTGCACAGTCCTGTGGTTTTACCTTAAAGTTAAATTTTTTTACCTTGAATTGTCTTACGTTTCCTATGATTATATGTCTGTAACCTGAATTAATTTGTTCTGTATGAGACGATAACTCTGAATTCCTCTGATATCTTTCTTATTAGGCTCTATAAAATACTGCTGGTAACTCATATCGCCTGTCTCATTCGCTCCCTTAGGCAATATTTCCGAAACATAGAGATTGCCGCAGACCTTTCCTTTTTTATTCTGGCTGAGCTTAAAATCACCGATTTCTATTCTCCGGCTGCTGCTTGCAGTACTTCCCTCTATCACAATCAGAACCTTAGATTCAAAATAGGATTCTTTGTACTTGTTCAGCTTCTTTCCCAAAGCGCTTTTCTGGAAATACGCCTTTGTTCCGGGACTGTTGTATTTTTTATATTGTTTCTGCATGTCCTTTTTAAAGGTGGTAAGCTCTTTGTAAGATGTAATCACTCTGTATGTTTTTCCTGAAGATTTCAGATAAGGGTTGGAGGATGAAGTATAGGATTTCTTTGCCTTGATCGTTTTCGCCTTATACTTCAAAACTTTGACTTTACAGGAAGCCTTCACTGTCTTGTCCTTTTTAGAAACTGCCGTGATGGTGGCTGTTCCGGCTTTTATGCCTGTTACCTTACCGGATTTTGTAACCCTGGCTACTTTTTTATTGGAGCTGGACCATCTTACATCTGTGGATGCTCCCTTCGGGACTGTCTTTTTTACCTTTAAGGTGATACTCTGATCTGTGTAGATGGTCTGATTTTTACTGGATAAGATGATCTGCTTTGGTGTTTCACCTTTGGCTTGTACTGTGTATGATGGGTAGATACCGAGAATCAGACTGAGTATCAGTAAGATCGCCAATCCGTATTTTTTCTGTTTCATATGATGCTTCCTCCTTATTTGCTTTTTCCAGATCTTATGCTGGAGTATTTACAATACTTATTTTCATTTCCATATTTCATGTAGCCGCGCACCTTATAATAGTATGTCTTCCCAGATTTTAAC
Source organism: uncultured Lachnospiraceae bacterium (assembly GCA_958428365.1). Lineage (GTDB taxonomy): Bacteria > Bacillota > Clostridia > Lachnospirales > Lachnospiraceae > Maccoyibacter. Next base: position 42,828 of record CAUAFT010000012.1, read on the forward strand.
CCCGTATCGGTGTAGGAACATGTATATTTATCCTTAACTGTTTTTATCTTTTCATAAGTTCCATCTTTACTTGTAGCCCTATACAAAACATATCCTTCAGAATCTGAATCTCCTCCCCATTTTATTTTCAAACTCCCCTTTTTGTCAGGTACGGAAACACTTGCTACTTCTTTTTTATCTTTAAAAGACAGATATTTTGCTTCCTGGATAGAAAGTCCGCTGTTAATTAGCCCACTTCCCATCTTATTTAAACCTATATCTTTTGCTTTATTTTTTATAATGTTTTCTACCTGAGATGCTGAAAGATCACAATTATATGACCTCATTACTGCTATTGTACCACTCACGATTGGAGCTGAAAAGGATGTTCCATTTACCGCCTGATATGTACTTCCTGTTTTACAAGTATAGATAGAAACACCTGGCGCAGATATATCTACATCACTTCCATAGTTTGAGAAACTTGCCTTTTTATTATCCTCCGTAGTTGCCGCTGCCGAAATAACATATTTATAAGAAGAGGGATAATGCTTTGTACTTTTATTGTCATTTCCAGCCGAAGCTACCACTACAACATCTGCCTGATGCGCATATGCTATCGCAGCCTCATACGCTTCTGAATAGGAATAGGATCCTGAGCTGATATTTATGACGTCCGCACCATTATCCACAGCGTAATAAATTCCTCGTATCAATGCACTATGACTCAGTGTTTTTGGTTCAGTTGCACATTTAATTGCCATAATTCTTACCATACATGCGTCTGCTCCTGACCCTACACCTGCGATTCCTTTTGCATTATCCGCTTCTGCAGCAATTACTCCTGTCACCTCTGTACCATGATCTGAAGTATATTGTTTTGATAATGTCGTTAATTTAGGGTTTCCAGATACAGTAGTATCTACACTTCTGGACTTCAAATACATATTTTTTAAGTCCGGATGATTCATCTGGCAACCTGTATCCAAAACAGCAACATACGTCTCACGAAAACCAAAATCCCGAACAGCGTTCCAACCACTCTCTACATTAATATTATTTAAATAATATTGCTTTCCACTATAAGTGTCATTAGTGATACATTCTCCGTCAATCTCTTCTTTATAATCAGGCTCTACATATTTAACATTCGCATAACTGCTGTATTCAGCAATTGCCTGCTCAACGGTTTGACCATTAGAAATATCAATTACTGACATTACATCTTTTTTCTGGTTCGCAACTTTTCTTATCTGCTCTTTTTTATAATTCTTTAATCCACTTAAGTCTACTTTATTCTCATTGAACATTTCTATTTCACCAAACAATTCGGCTGCTACTTTTCTAATATAGCTTTTTGAAGTGTCTGGTTCAAATCCAACAATTACTCTTTCCACATCATAATCCAAATGATCTGATTTTTTTCTTTCGTCCTGCGCTTCCTTATAATTTTTGATAATTTTTTCTGCTCTGGAATCTATATGATTTGTAAGATTCTTCAAATTGACTTTGTCTCCATTATTATAATACTCTTCCAATACATTTTTTAAAGTATACTCATACAGATCTTTTTCCTCGATCGCATTAATTAATTTTGCTGCCGTTGATCCACTTCGCCTGGATTGCTTTATTATATCAACTGTCCGACTCATGTCTTCTTTAGAAAACGGATTTTCCTCTGGTACAATACGATAATCCTGGCTCTCCGGATCGATATTTTTCTGAGTTTCTGACGCATCAACTTGCAGTACCCCAGTGAAAGCAGTATTTGTAATCACTAACGTACCTAATAATATACAGATACCCTTTCTTAACAAATTCTTCCCTTTCATAATTTCTCCATTCTTTTACAATCTAAACTTAAAAACCTACATAGTTCCCCAATACAATATTCTACCCTCCTTTTCTCCTGACTTAACTATCAGTATAAGCCAATCAGACACACAACTCTATTTTCATGTTACAAACTGTAGGTTTTTTGTCATAAATTGTAGGTTTTTGCAAAAGAACTCCCTGTCTTAAATGATTATTGTATTTTTTCTGATATATTCTAAGTATGCTTTTTTTACCTTTCGACACATACCTCTCGCAACTTTTACCCGATAGCCTCCTTCTATCTCAACATATTTCTCTGTTATCCTGGTAACATATTTTAAATGAATCAGCGCAGAACGATGTACCCTGATAAATCCCATTTCCTTTAATTCTTCCTCGCATTGTTTTAAGGATACTCTTAGTAATAAATCTTCTCCGTCGGCAATAACATTCACATATCCCCCATCTGCCTGTAGATAGCGGATCTCATTTATACTAATTCCATTCCCGCCTATTTTCCATGTAATATGTTCTCTCTCGATATCTCTGCATACATATTCCAGAACTTCCGGTATTTTCTTTTCGGCGTCACCTTTATTTATAAAACCAAAAACATTTTTTCCAAAGGCTTCTCTCATACATTCTTCATGAAATGACAAAAATATGATTCGAACGGATTCAGCCCGAAACACAAGCTGATTTTTTACATCTATTCCGGACATCTCACCCATTTCTATATCTAAAAAAAGAACATCCCACGATAATGACTCTACCTTCAGGAGTTCTTCCCCACATGAAAAAAGCTCTATCCGGTAATCTTCCTGTTTTATCGCAAAATATTCTTCGCACAGATTCTTAACTTTTTCTGCAAATATTTGATTGTCCTCACACACCGCTACACTAATACTCATTTTCAAACCCCTCCTGATTTTAACCATTCTTCTCTCACATAAATGTCTTTATAGGTTTAAAAGATACCTGATCCTCTTATAATCCCATCTTTTCTTTAAAAATAATACCACACATACCTCATCATTACCACTATAAAACCATTCTTCCTTGACAATCCTGTTCTTCCCTTTAAAATAAGATTTAAACCAGAATTTCTCCTGTTACAACTTGGAAATATTTCATTGCTATGATGAACATGTAACAGAGATCTTATCTACATAATCCATTTTACAACAAACAGGAGGAATGACTATGATCCGAAAACACAGAAATATCATCATCGCATCAGCCCTGATCCTGGGACTCTCCGGCTCCTTTGCCTTAGGCTCCCGTTATGCACAGAATCGAATCCATACCAGGATACTGGTATCTGATTCCACAGACAATTCCGCCGAAAACGGCTCCGGAAATGATAAGATACTTCAAGGTGAACTCTCAAAAACATCACCGAACACCATTACAGTAAAAGGACTCTCCGAGACATCACAGGGAGACAGCTCTGTAGAAGTATCTCTTGAATCCGAGGATCAGGAAGCTATCAGCTTAGAATATGCCAAGTCCTTATTATCAGAGATGCCGGACGCCCCATTATTGCAAAAAAACGCTGCGGAAAATTACGGCGACAGTTCTTTGCAGAATGCAATCGAGGACGTCAATGCCACCAGTAAAGATTCCACCGAGATCATCCGTGAAGTCTGCGAGGAGGCAGGCATTGACCCGGACAAGGCCGTTGTAAAGGATCTGACCGCAGAACAGATTGCCAGGATCGATCAGGCAGTCTTTGAAGCATCGGATCATCCAAAAGACTAGGAGCAACTTATGGCTGTTATTTTCATTATAGAAGACGATAAAACCATCGCTGAACTTATGAACCGCTGCCTGTCCATGACCGGGCATCACTGTCTCACTGCCTCTTCGGGCAGTGAGGCTCTTTCCATTTTTAAAGAACAGAACCCAGATCTGATCTTACTGGATATCAATCTGCCTGATGTGGACGGTTTCACTCTGGCAACACAGCTTCCGGATCCAAAGCCTCCCGTAATCTATGTCACCGCCAGAAGCGATATCTCCGACCGGGTACGGGGACTCAACGGCGGCGCCGAGGATTATATCGTGAAACCTTTTGACTTCCAGGAATTGATTGCCAGAGTCAATGTGGTACTCCGCCGTTATCATAAAGAGGAAAGTCTCTTTCAATGCAACGGCGTTACGGTTCATTTAGATGATTATAAGGCATACCGCGGCGATAGGGAGATTCCCATGACAAAGCAGGAATTTGAACTTCTCCGTGCCCTGATCCTTAACAAGAACCTCACCCTCACCAGAGATCAGCTCTTAAACGCCGCCTGGGGATGGGACTACGATGGAGACGCTCGCACGGTAGACGTGCATATTTTACGGCTCCGCAAAAAATTACATTGGGAAAACTATATCAAAACTGTATACAAGATTGGTTATCGATTGGAGGTCTGATATGAAACTTTGGGAAAAAACTTATTTATTGACGGTTACGATCATCCTTCTGACCTTATATGGAAGCCTCTTTCTGATTCTGAACATGTCTTACCGCAACAACTTCCGTCAGCTCTATGACAATGCCTTTCAAACGGAACAGAGTATCCTTCTGTCCACTCAGTCGATTTTTTCTATGGAAAATCCTGAGGATAAACTAAGCCTCTACTGTAATTCCATGAAAAAGCTGGGAATTTCCACTGCCATCTACTATAACGGAGAACTCCTGAGCTGTCATCTTCCCTTCACTCCCGATGATCCAAAAGGTCTTACGAAAGGGTCTCAGATCGTTGCAGATCAGGGAGAAAAGTATCTGCTGCTCTTTGACTCCTATCTTTCTCCGGATAAAGGTTCGGATGTAAATACAGAGATAGATGACAGCGCACAGTTTACACTGTTCTATGCAAGACCTCTGGACGACTTTTATCAGGCTTTTTACCGTCAGATGGGATCCTTCCTCCTCACTGCCGCCCTGATCTCCATACTGCTCATGATCATTCTCTACCTGTGCATGAATCGGATCTACCGCCCTGTTCACAATATCGCCCATGAGCTGCGGACTCCTCTCACCTCGATTCAGGGTTATGCCCAATATATCCTGCTGGGCAAGCTAAAGGAAGAGGATATTCATTTTGCCAGTGAACAGATACATCGGGAGGCAAAGTACATGAACGAGATCATCGAACGGCTACTGGCAATGGAACAGTTGGGGAATCACCAGATTTCCATGAAAAAAATAGATCCTGATGATCTGTTTTCCACCATCAGAACCTATTATCCCTCCATTACGATTCACAACGAAATGGCGGACTTGATCGGAGACCGCTCCCTACTATTGTCTCTGCTTTTGAATCTGATCTCTAATATCAGCCGCGACGGAGGCGAGACCTGTCTTACCGCCTCAGAACATGAGATCCGTATCAACAACCCGGAGGATTTCATTGAACCGGAGCTTTTGATATTCTTGAATAAGAACCGCTCCCTTCCGAAAAACAGAATCCACGGAAGAGGTCTTGGGGTTCCGCTGTGTCATGAGATCGTAAAGCTCCATCAGGGAACCCTGCGGTATGAATCCACAAAGGAGGATGGTACTACGGTGGTGATTCAACTGGGTCCTAATTAGATATTTTCTTCAATCCCCTCGCCTTTATCGATCCATAGATCTCCCGATACACCGACACATACTCCTCATAATTCAGGATGCACCGATATCCCAGAACCTCCATCTCCGTTCCAAACACGTCCACCAGCATCCCTGTTTCTGTCATTTGATTCCTGAGATAAAAATGCTTCCGTCGTTCTCTGTCTGCCTGATTCTCCGCCCTTCCATAAGTGCTCTCGATCTCCAGGAAAAACCGCTTATCCCCATAATGCTTCTGTAGCATCTTAAGGGCATGGGAACCGCAGCCTCCTCCTCGCTTCTTTTCTGCCATGGCAAAATAGTCCAGCAGCACCAGATCCTTCGCTTTCATGGTAATTGCCAGACCTGTGAACTCGTCCCCTTCTTCTATCCGCCAGATATCCACAAGCCCCTTTCTCTGCTTGTGTTTTATCAACCAAAAGGGTTTCTTCTCACAGACTGGAAATGCCTCTTCATAAAGATCCTTAACCTCTGCAAGCTCTGCCCTCGTTTTTGCTCTTTTAAACTTCATCCTTTTCCTGACCTTCTACTTCCTGATTCTGTCTATATAACTTCTAGTTTTCCACCTTCAATAATCCACGGCATCGATTCAGCGCAGCATAAAGCTCCTGCTTTCTCGGCAGGATCAGATTCCCCGGCACGTCCCCCTGGCAGAATGCCTCGAATCCTTCCCGCTGTGCCTTCTCATAAAACACTTCCACCGCTTCCTGCAGAGTTCTCTTTCCATCGAAATAATGCAGCTTCATAGACTTTATCATCAATCCCAGCGCCGTCAGCTGCTCCTGATCCACCAACTGCTCCACCAGACGCAGATCAATATTTTCCTTATTAATGGAGATACTCTCTTTTCCCAATGTTTTGATCTTAATGCGGCTCTCCTTTGCAAAGGCTCCATCCCGCTTCACAACACGCTGCATGGACGGTTTCTCTGCTGGCTGCATATGCTCCAGCACCAGAGGAAACTGTTCCGCTTCCTTCTTCGCAAGCTCCGTAATCTCCACCGGCACATAACGGTTCATCTGAATGATATGGTCTGCCTTGTGGAAATAGGAACCGGAGCTGCCTGCCACCAGGATCGTAGAGATCCCATCCTCCTCGTACAACTCCCTTACCCGGTCGATAAACGGGATGATCGGTTCCTCCTCCCGGTGAACCACCCTCTGCATCAGTTCATCCCGGATCATGAAGTTGGTAGCGCTGGTATCCTCATCGATGAGAAACAGTCCTGCCCCAGCCTCCATGGCTTCTACGGTATTCGCCGCCTGGGAGGTACTGCCGCTGGCATCCTCCGTATAGAAGGAAGTGGTATCCTTTCCGTTTGGAAGATTCTGGATAAACATGGAGATATCCACCTTCTGAATACTTCTTCCATCCTCAGCCCGCAGCTTCACTCCGCTGTCGTCGGTAATGACATATTCTCTGCCATCCCCGGCAATGTGATTGTACACACCCAGCTCCAGAGCCTTTAACAGTGTAGACTTACCATGATACCCTCCTCCCACGATCAAAGTGACTCCTTTTGGTATTCCCATTCCGCTTATCTTTCCATGGTGTGGCAGATCCATGCTGATTTCCATGGATTTTGGCGATGTAAATGCTACGGCTCCTTTCATCGGCAGCATAGAGACTCCTGATTTTCTTGGCAGGATAGATCCATTGGCAACAAAGGCGGTAAGCCCCCGTTTTGGCAGTTCTTCCCGGATATATTGCTGATCCACCGCCAGATGTACCGTCCTCTCCAACTCCTCTCTGGAATAGGAGCTTTGATACATCGCATGTTTTACACAGATCGGAAGAAAATTAAATAATATTTTAATTAATTCTCCTGCGTTTACTGTTCTGCCGTTGGCAGGGAAGCCAACCTCCATTCTCACCGTCACATTTCCGCTCTTAGTATCCACCACACAGGCGCTTCGATTGAGCACCTCCTGCTCCGGATTGCTAACAGAGATCAGGCCGCTCTTGCCGGAACCTTTTGCTTTGAAAGAATATTCTTTCACCTTCGCTGCCATCCTTCTTAAAATATGGTCCTGAAGGGCAATCCTTTTACACTCTTCATCATAAAAATAAGTATCAAATGCCGCCTTTTTTCCGGAAACATGGACGCTGACCTTAGATGGGGATGCAAAGGGATCTCCCTGTACATGATCTATGGATAACACAAATCCCGGAAACTGATAGGATCCTCTGGTATCCTTATACGCCGGATACCCCTTATGGTCGATCCTCTGTAACAGACTACGCAATTCTTCTGATGATTTCATACTACTATTTATCCTCCTCTGAATAAAAATAAAAGGCTATGATATATCCCTGATATTATACCACAGCCATTCCGATTTGCCATCCAAACTTCATTCATGCACTTATTGTGCCTTGTCTAAAAAACCGCCGACACTATGAGTAACAGGAAGGTAATATTAATCATTAAAATTATTTTCAGCAATTTTGTATTCAAAACCAAATCTATAATTTATAAAATTATTGAATATGTAATACTGAAAGTCGTTCCTTTATCATATACGGTAGACCTCACCCGCTTTGATCTTATATACTTCTCCTAAAAAATCTGTCTTTCCATTGTGGCAAATAATGATACTATTATCACACAATCCATATAGATCATATTTTTTCGATAATTCCAATAATTCCTCTGATATTTTTTCAACTTCAAAATGTGGTTCCACAGAAATATCCACACAACCCAGCCCCTGATATATCTTCTGCTCACAGTGCCCACATGACAGAGTACAGATGGATGTCTTAGATAAGTTAATCGCCCCGGCACTCATACCAATCACAATTCCTGTATGTTGCCGGATAACTTCATCTAATCCATATTCCAACAAATACTGATGCTCTACTATGGTATCCCCGCCGGAAAGCCAAACCACATCTGCTTCCTCTACCTTTCTCCGGGCATCTTCCTTTGCCATTCTTCCATCCACCACACAGGCTTCTTGAAAGATCATGTCTTTTTCACGAAACATATTCAGAAATAACCTAAAGTACTCATCTGTCTTTTTATAATTCCCTTCAAATTCTGAAGCAATAAATGCAAACTTATTTCTATTTTGAATGAGTCTATTAAGTTCTTCTGCCACCTGGTTATTAAAACCATTTGGAAACATACTGCTTAATATATATGTGTTCATGATTCCTCCTTATATTTTTCTAGAGTAAATGCCAAATAATATTACAGTCAAACTTGAATTAATTCGTCACCTATGTATTCTTTTTGGTTCAAAACTTATCGCAAAAAAAATCAACGCCGTTGCAAATATCAATACCCCCGACACAAAAAAAATCATCTCCAAATATTTTTCTCCAAGATAACCATATACAACATATGATATAGGTGTTCCAGCAAGCGCTAATGAAAACACAATAGAAAAAATACGTCCTATGAATTCTTCACTCACATTTAATTGAACATATGACATAAATATAGTATTAAAATATCCCAATACCGCTCCAAAAACTGCTACAACAACATATAAAAACATTCTATTTCTGCCAAATGATAAAATTGCAAATATCACCCCTATTGCTGCTGTGTATTTATATAATTTACTAATTTTCAATTCTATGTTTTTTACAAAAAACATGAACAATGTCACACACATTCCACCCACAGCGTAAAATATCAACATATTAGAATATGTTATCTCATCTTCATGAATTATCTGATATACATATGCAGGAAGGACTATATCGAATGATGCTATAAATATATTTGCTACAGTAGACAACATAATAATATTTAATATAGTTTTATTATCTTTTAAATACGAAAAACCATCTAAAAAATCATTTACAAAAGAACTCTTTTTTAATCTACCTTCTTTGTTAGGTTCATCGGCTTTAATAAAAACTTCTGATATAGCCGATATTCCAAAAGAGATTCCATCCAAAAATATTGATATAGCCGCACCATTTGGAAATGCTGACATCAAAATAGCTGCTACCCCAGGACCAATTATTTTAGAAATTTCACCTATATTTGCACTTAATGAATTAGCTTTAACAAAATCTTCTTTGTGTACTATATATGGTACTATTGCCTTTACCGCTGGTTTAAAAATAGAACTGCATAAACCTAATATAAAACTTGCAACTATATATAAAAAAGTATTTTCCACCTCCCTATATATTAATATACTTACCCATATTCCTGCAATAGCACTTATGCTATCAGTAACAATTAATATTTTTTTCTTATTGAAATAATCAACAATTACCCCACTTATAGGTAATGCCAATACTGTACCTATTGTTGATGCCCCTAAAATATAACCTATCGCAACTGTGCTTCCTGTTTGTGTTGTTATCCACCAACTAAGTGCAATATTATAAATTACTGTTCCTGTACGGGAAACAAAATTCCCCAATAATAATAATATAAAACTTCTATTGTGTAATAATCTCATTTTCTCAATCCATATATTCTATACAGCAGTTATTCTCCAAATCTTGTACTGCTTCTATCAAATCACTTTTCTCTCTACTATCTACTGTTGCTAAAATAAATATAATGTATTTTTGTATTTGTTGAATACTCATAATTTTATCACCATAACCAACAAACTTCTGAATATGTATAATACTAATTTTAGAATCTAATTTTTTTTCATTAAAAACAACATCTTTTATAATTCCAGATCTTGCTTTTGGATATGAATATAACAAATGAAAGCAATTATTTTTTACTTCTTTTTTATCTTCTATTTTTCTTCCTGTCATCACTTCATAATATGCTTTCAAAAAATCTATTTTTTGCTCTTCTTTAAATAGTTTATATAACATACCCGAACCGCCTGGTCTGAATGCACTTTCCAAAACATAATAATTTCTTCCCTCTTTTCTTAACTCTGTGTGTGTTGCTCCATTTCTAATTCCCATTACTTTTCCGATTTTATCACAGATATTATATAATGTTTTTCTTTCCTTTTCATCCATATTCGGTTCTATATAATAAACATAATCTGGGAAAAAAACATTATCTTTATCATGAAGTCTTAATGTAATTCCACGTAATACAGGCTTCCCAGCTTGCCAAATCATTTCTACGGCATATTCTTCGCCTGATATGTATTGCTCAACAAGAATTTTACCAAGCTTATCATTATTTACTTTTTTTTGGAAAATATTAATTTTCTTTATATTCCTTGCTTGTTCTTTTAGCTCTATCCAATTTGATACTTTTCTCACACCATTACTGGCATAACTGTTTGATGGCTTAATTATCACAGGAAATTTTATTTTATCTTTATACTCTTCTAATTCATCTACATTATCAAAATCATATGCTTCCGGACATAATATTTGATTTTCTGTCAGTATCTTTTTCAATTCAACTTTATCTCTTACTGCTTCTGATTTTATATTATACGTTTTTGCTCCTACATTTTCTGCTATATCTGCTACTTTATTAACAATTTTCTCATCATAAGAAAAAATATAGTCATATTTTTTATTTTTAATAGCATCTGATATACTTAAGACATCATTATATTTAACATATACAATTTCTGTTTTATTTTTTAATTTACCTTTCATTAAATTATTCACCATCACAACATCTATACAATCCCCGAAAGACGTTGCAATTTCAATATATTCTTCCAACAATGTATCGTCCATAAGTATTAACAACACTTTTTTCATAATTACCCCTAATCCATTTCAATCCATTCTACTATATTGGAAACTTCTCTCCCAATACTATCTTTTAATTTTTCTATTCTATCTTTTAATTTTACTGAGTATCTAAAAAATATTTTATATCTTTTCAAATCTGCACTTACAAGAATTTTTATACTTAATACATACTGCCTCGAAAGTTTGGGCAATGACTTTCTTAATATTTGATGCTCTGTAGATGCTTTAGTATCAACAGCTATAAGTAATATAATTGGCTCGATAAAAGACAACGTCTCATCATCTTTAGAAAAAGATAATGCATAATTTTTTGAATTTAAATATGTTTTTTTCCTATACTCTCTATATAAATTAATTATCTTATTGAATGATTCTTTAAAATCACATAAAAGAATAATTTCATCATGAAAATCTCCAAAATCTTTAAACTCTACAAAATCTGCAAATGTTCTACCATTGGTTAAAATATTTATTGGAATACTTTCAATTTCATTTCCAAAAATATTAAATAATGATTTTCCAATAACCAAAACCCAAAACTCCTCAATGGATATCTTTTTATATTTATAAAAATTTTTTACCTCAACCTCCATCATAGATTCCATGACTTCTTCAGATAAATACTCTCTTATCATAATTTTTTTTATTTCTTTATATTTTGTAAAATCACTCTTTTGATCCAATGGCAAATTATGTAAATAGCAAAAAAAATTTTTTATAGTATTTTCAGACATTCTTTCCACATCATTAATATATCTACTCAGAGGAAAACCTCCATCAAAAATCATATGACTAAATACTGCGCAAACATATATTTTATTACTTTTTTCAATCAAAACAATGCTATACATTGCATTCTTTTGCTTATCTATTTTCATCTGATATTTTGACAAAAGATATATTATATCCTCTAATCTTTCTTCTTTTCCTAACCTAATTCTAGGAATACCTAATTTTTTATTGTATTTTAAAATTTTTAGTTCGTCATCTTCTAATGTTACGATAGATCTCATCAAACTTTGCCGCTCAATAATGAGCTTTAAATTTTCTTCTATTTTGTCTATAGAATATTTCTCTTCTACATTACATATAAATGGTTCTATAAACTCTTTATTCTGTTTATAATAGGCATATTTTTTCATAATAGGAGGTAATTCACATCTCATTTCAATTTCTTGAGAACATATATCAAAATTAAATTGATTCAACCTTTTTATAATTTTCTCTTCATTCATTTTGACTCTATTCTCCTTATTAACTCAAACAATCTATCTATTCCAATTCCTACACACATAGAATCTGCCATCTTTCCATCACAGGTACATATTTTATATTTTTTTGTAAAACTCTTCATATGCATATTTATAGAACTTACAGCTATATATTTATTATTTATATCATCATATATTTGCAATTCCAATTTTGTTTTATTAAGAAATTGATATAATAATAAGTCTGGTGCATCTGAAATAAATGAATCGTTTGCAATACAAAATTTGTAATTACTAAATAAACCTTTTACCAAAAAATATTCTAAATAAATAATTTTATTTCTATAATCTTCCAACTGCAATGGACTGGAGAATAATACCATTTCAACCATAGTAAATTTTTCTTTTCGAAAAATATCTAAATAATCTTCATGTCTATAACATTTTCCTTCTATTACATACTTTTCTGGAGCTTCTTTTACTAAACAATAACAATGATGACACAAAGCATAGGTCATATACCTGTCATCATTTATCACAATATGATCCAATTTATTTAATTCTAATTCATTTACAACTTTTTTATTTATATTTTCATCCGCCTCAAAATATTTCTCAACATCGAATATTTCACAAAACATTTTTCTAATATATATTTTTAAATCCTCAATATTTAAACAATTTTCCAAAATACTATTTTTCTCAAAAAAACTTTTAACTTTATGTATAAATCTCTCATCTGCTTTTAGTCGGTTTTCCAATTTTTTACAATCAATCTGTGTACTGTTTATAATAAAATCCAAAGATTTCTTATTCCATAGTTTCCTAAATAATTTTGCTTTTTTTTCTTTATCTTTTCTTTCTTCGCAAGATTTTAGATATTGTTGTATCGCAGATTCTACTTCTATTGGCACCTGATTTTTACCCATAATACTTTTTTTGATCTTTGACAAAGCAAAGCGTCAAACTCCTTTCCTAATTATATTTAATAATATTCCTATTGATATTTGTGCAAAAAATCTTCTATATCTTTTAATGTATCAGGTATATCCTCACTGCCTTTACATATATCTTCTAATTCAGATAACAAATTCATATAATCAAAAGAGTCAATACCAATCCCTAGTATTTCATCATTACATATATCATTATAATTTTCCATAATATATTTTATTTGTTCCTTACTAATTGTTCTCACTAATAAGTTCTTTAATTTCTGATCCATTTTTTCCTCCATAAGCAAAATATTGTTATCAATATTTTCTTTTGATGTCATTCCAATTATTAATACATCAGCTATTTCTCCAGCTCTCTTTATATGGTTATATATATCTTTTTTATTCAATTCTGATTGTAAAACACTTCCTCTTTCAAACAAACTTCTCAATCCTAATTTAACATCATATTTTTTTACATTTTCTATAATTCCTAGTATCCAATTATTTTTCCTATTATACGGTGCTTCAAGAAAATCAATTTCTTTAAGTATCCATATTGGAATATCTCTATTGAAATTATCCGGAAGAGAAATTCCTATCTTTTGAACTTTTTCAGTTTTCCTAAGTTCAACAAGTCTCATGATTAGTCTTTGGCTTATATCTTTGTCATTCCAAAAAGGTATCCAGTTATGTAATAAAATAATATCTGGTATTCTTTTTAAATTTTTTTTTGAAATTTCAATTCTTTCTTCTAGCCATTCTAATGCATAGTATTTATTTATATCACAATTTGAATATAATTGTGGTTTTTCACATGCTGGTATTTTGGTAATAATAATATCACTATCCTCAATTATATCTGCTAACATTCTTTCTATTCTTTGTTTTTCATAAACCTGTGCCGTATCAATATATTTTATACCTTTACTTCTTGCATACTGAACTATTTCTTTTGCTTCTTCCAATGTCACCTTTCCAAATTGAGATTCAAACTGCCATGTTCCTAAACATAATTTACTCATATTTTTCACCATATATTAATTACAAAAAGCCATAATATGATAAATTTCCTGTTTAAGTGCTGGTGATAAATTATTCATATCCGGTTCTGTTATCATAGTTCCATTTTCAAAATCAATTTTTTTCACATCAATATCGTATCCCACTTTATTCAGTTCATTTTGTACAACATTTAGATTGTAATTTGGTTTTATTTCACAACGTATTCTTTGCTCACTAGTGCATTTCGAACCTTCACATTCTTTTTTATTTTTTAATTGCAACAAACAAATATTAGATCTTTTTAGCGCAAACGATATACCACAAGATGAATGATAAAATACTGGAATTTCACTAAAATATTTTTTTGCTAACAACATAATATATTTCCACTCCTCCTCATCTAACGTTTTTTGATTGTTTTCTTTGGAAATTTCTGGCATTTCTAAACCTCTTACTTCTACCATTCCATACTCTATTCCTTCTGTCCAACGCAATCCCCCCGGAATAATACAGTCGATATATTTCCCATATTGTTTTGATACCATATTAAACATATTTTCTAATTCTGTAATACTATTAATCCATTCTTTTGTAATTGGCCGTAAATACCAATTAATAGACACATTTTTCCCAAAAAATTTATCTATATTTTTAAATCTATTATTTTGAACTGGCTCAATTTCTTTAGGATTATTAGCCCAGCAAATTGATATTATAAGTTTGCTAATATTATCACTTATATTTATTAATCTTTTTATTGCTGCATCTGGTATGCCTGCTTTTGTAACAATCCAAAATGGATTTTTATAACCCATCTCAATCATTTTTTCCATAAGAACTAATGTACTTTCCAATACTTCACCTACAGCAAATGGTTCTGTACTTGATGTTCCAATACTTATAACGGTAACATCTTTTTTAAAAAAGGGATGTTGTACTAGACTTGACAATACCTCATCTATTGTAAAACAATTTCTTCGCATTGGTATTTTTCGCATCTTCCCGTCACTTGCAATATCCTCTTCTATTCCCTGAACATGACAATATGCACATTGAAATGAACATCCTGTCCATAAATCCACACTCAGTGAATTATTTGCAACACTTATACAAGATAATGGAGAATTCAAATCACTATCTAAAACCGCATACATATTTTTATAAAAATTATATTTCCTTCCTGTTCGTATCCCATTTCTTTGTACCATTTTTTCCGTATTTGCTTTTTTAAGTACTTCATTCATCTTAAGTCTCTCCTTTACTTTAATAAATTTCGTTTATTTGATTTAACAATTCAGGAATTATATTTGGGGGATATGTATTATTGATATCTAGTAATATTTTGAATTTTCTATAATATATGCTTTTTTCAACTCTATCATAAATTTTCTGAAAACTAATTTCTTCCCAGTTATTTGATATATTATACAATCTGAGCATAGTCAAAATAAGTCTCCCTCGCATAACAAATGCAAACTGATGATGTTCCGGAAATTTACAACAATAATCAATTTCTTTTATCAATCGACAAATTATTTTTTTTCTGAAATTTTCCATATTCTGTACAATATATTCTTTTTTCTTTTCCAACCATCCTTCATTATCAATTATAATATATGATTTCCTTATATCGTAAAGTAATCCCTCTGGTAACCAATACCCAAACACCCACTCTCTAATTTCCCCCAATATATCACCATTTATTATTTGTTCAATTTTTTTGTCCATATCTAACACATTATAAATCGCGATATTACACGTAATATTTGCATATAAAAATCTAACACTGTCATCTAAAAATTCAATATTTTCTATTTTTTCCAAATTAGATATGACTTTTTTTGCATTTTCTTTATCTTCAACTATCCATAAATAATCTACATCTTTATTCGTATTTTGACATATTGAAGATCCTACTCTGCAAAAAGATATTGTATTTCCAAATTTCGATATGTATTTTAAAAAATCATTATCTATTTTTTCAATCGACATTTTCAATTTGCTTCATCTCTCCGTCCATGATTTATACAAAAATTTATAATACAGATACATATACTAATCTTCGTTTTCAAAGAAATTCCTATTATGTAATCCCAGATAAATTTTATTATATACATTTTACTACCCTTTAACATAACGTAACCGGTGAGTTCAAACTCACCGGTTACGTTATGTTTATATCCCCCTTCTTTCTATATAATAAACTAATCAATAAATTACAAATAAAGGAGAATTATCAATATGAAGATTTTTTTTATGTCTACCATCTTATGTGTTACCCTATTATCTGCAACAATCCCCTTTCATCATTTACATTTTACATCTTATTTTCCTTCCACCTATTGCAATATGGAACTGGCTCGTTAGCTAACTCAAAAATTTTCTTTACAAAAATCAAGAATACATTCCATATTTTTCTTATTCTCAGGATAGATTCGGAATAATTGATAAGCCATCCAGACATAACATTCTGCCTGTTCCATCATTTTCGGATCTTCCTTCCCGTTCTTAACCTTTTCGTTTATAAGCCATCCCATATTATAATAAAAAATATACAGGTAATTGCTTTTCCCACGTCTTAACAGCCACTGAATCCCCCTCTTACATATTTCCATACTTTCATCATATCTTCCCGAAAGTCCTAATAGATTTGACAGATTCACCAACTCCAAATATCTGGGCTTATAATCATTGATTACTACATCCGTCTGAAAATACTCTTCCAGATTGTAATAAATGCGGATTGCTTGTTTTCTGTCTCCCATCATAGCATACTGTCTGGCAATATTGCTGATAATCAGTACTTCATTTTCCGTAAATACCCTATGTACCGGGAAATGCTCTTCATTATAATCCTGAAACGTCAGTTTCAAAATAGCTTCCAGGCTCTTAATATATTCTTTGTTCGTAATCTTTCCGGCTTCGTCCTCCAATATTAATTCTAATCTTCTGATATACTGCCTGTTTTCCACAGATTCCATAGAAAATCCGGGAGACTTTTTCAACCATTCTACTCCCTTTTCCACTTCTTTATAATCTTCTCTTTCTAAGGCGTACAGGATCTTTTTCATTTGCTTTTCATGATCCTCTTTCGCATTTTGGACAGGGATTACATATTTTTCCCCGGACATTCCCATTTTCTGCATCAATAAATGAAATTTCTCATCAGAAGGATTCAGACTTCCACTCTCATATCTTGCCAACGTCACCGGATCGCAAATATTTTCCGCCAGTTCCTCCTGCGTCATATTCAGATATTTTCTTGTATACTTGATAATCGCAGATTTGCTGTGTTCTCCCATAACTCCATTCCCTCCTTAGTAATCATACCGTCTTCCATTGTCATACCTATTAATTTTAACGCCAGGATTTTGTCTTTTATTTCTGCCTCTCTATCGGCTGCACCTGTTTTCTCCAGTATCTCCAACTGTAATCGCAGCATTTTTTCTAGGTTACTTGTCTGATATTCCTGAATCAGTATCTTCTCTGCCTTTTCCAAATAAGAGATCGCCAGCCCAAAGTTATCATTTTCTATCACTTCCTGCGCTAACGCTAATAATACTTTGGGAAAATACTTGATTCTTTTCCTATCGTCTTTTTCTAAGTTTTCCAGATATTCATTTAATTCCAAAAACAGAAAAACAGCTTTCTCTTTTTCCTCTGTTTTAAGATATATTTCAGCAAGATGATACAAAACTTCCACCTCAATATCCGACAGAACTTTTTTCTCTATCCCAAGTTCCGGGATCACTTCCCGTTTCGTAAATGATAATGCCTGATGAAATAATTCAAGTGCATCTTCATATTCCCGATAAATCGCCGTTAACTGCCCCTTTTTTAAACATATATACTGTTGATGGAGATTCTCTGAATGATGGATTTCCCCTTCATATTCTTTTAACAGCTCTTCCATTTCCAAAAACTCTTCATGAAAGAACTTCTTCTCTATCTGAGCTCGGTACATGCTCATTTTGAACTCTTCATCTGTATCTATAAATTCTATTTTATTAGCATTTTTTCCTAAACGTTCCAACAGGCAATCTATCACGAACTTATCCGGTACTCTGATATCTTGTTCATATCTCGTCAGAGCTGTAATAGTACATACCCCCTCGCACAACTGTGCCTTGAAAATATTTCTATCCATCCGCATATGCTCCAGTATCTCACCCAATGTCATTTCCTGCATAACATTTCCCCTCCTGTTGCTGTAATTTTTGTCAGATCGTTCGTGGCATTGATCCGCTATCCCATCCATAAAAAACAGCCCTATCCACGACTGCAACGCCGCAGATAGGGCCATTCTGCATTTTTGATTCTCAATCTCTGATATTAATACGCACCAACGCTTTTCTAAGCGCAAACTCCGCTCTTTTCACATCAATCTCTTCCCTATGTGATTCCAAACGTCCTTCGGCGCGCTCCTTCGCTGCCTGGGCACGGGCTACGTCAATCTCATCCGGCCACTCCGCAATCTCCGCTAAGAGTGTTACCTTATCCTGTAAGATCTCAGCAAAACCGGAATGCACCGCCGCCTCCTTCTTACCCTCCGGCGTCGTAATCGTTACGATTCCCGGCGCTAAGACGGTAGTCAGCGGAATGTGATTCCTGTAGACGCCAATCTCCCCATTCGCAGTGGTAAATTCAATCATCTCCGCCTCACCTTTATAAAAAACCCGGTCCGGCGTAATGATCTCTACTGAAAAAATTCTGTCATCTGCCATATGCTCACCCCTTACTTCATGCGGGCGCGTACTTCATCAATACTTCCTGCATTTAAGAAATAGCTTTCCGGAATGTCATCATGCTTTCCTTCCAGAATCTCCTTGAAGCCCCGGACAGTCTCAGCGATCGGAACATATTTTCCCTCTAAGCCTGTGAACTGTGTTGCTACAAAGAATGGCTGTGATAAGAATCTCTGTACCTTTCTGGCACGGTTAACGACCAGCTTGTCGTCCTCGGATAATTCGTCCATACCCAGGATGGCGATAATATCCTGTAACTCTTTATATTTCTGCAAAATCTCCTGTACACCACGGGCTACCTGGAAATGCTCATCTCCTACGACACGAGGGTCCAAGATTCTAGAGGTAGAACCCAACGGGTCTACAGCCGGATAAATACCAAGCTCTGCGATGGAACGCTCCAATACGGTGGTCGCATCCAGATGGGCAAAGGTCGTTGCCGGAGCCGGGTCTGTCAAGTCGTCGGCTGGCACATAGACTGCCTGTACGGATGTGATGGAACCGTTCTTAGTAGAGGTAATACGCTCCTGTAAAGCACCCATCTCCGTCTGTAAGGTCGGCTGATAACCAACGGCGGAAGGTACACGTCCTAACAGTGCGGACACCTCGGAACCTGCCTGTGTAAAACGGAAGATATTATCAATGAATAACAGTACGTCCTTACCACCCTGGTCACGGAAGTACTCTGCCATGGTCAGTCCTGTCAGACCTACACGCATACGCGCTCCCGGCGGCTCGTTCATCTGTCCGAATACCATACAGGTCTTATCGATAACTCCTGATTCTTTCATTTCATAGTAGAGGTCATTACCCTCACGGGTACGCTCTCCTACACCGGTAAATACAGAGTAACCACCATGCTCTGTCGCAATGTTGTGGATTAACTCCTGAATCAATACGGTCTTACCTACTCCGGCGCCGCCGAACAGACCGATCTTTCCACCCTTCTGGTAAGGGCAGAGAAGGTCTACGACCTTGATACCGGTCTCCAACATCTCTGTAGATGTCGCCTGCTCTTCAAAGGTCGGCGCTTTTCTGTGGATCGGCATATATTCCACGTCCTTCGGAGGCTCCACCTCGTCGATTGGTTCTCCTAAGACGTTGAACATACGTCCTAATGTCGCCTCTCCAACCGGAACCTTGATTGCTGCTCCGGTGGCTACGGCATCCATTCCACGCACTAAACCGTCTGTAGGTCCCATGGCAATACACCGTACCGTATCGTCACCCAGATGCTGTGATACTTCCACTACTAATCTCTTGCCGTCTCTGGTCTTGATCTCAATAGCGTCATTTATTTCAGGAAGGTTTCCCTCCGAATACTTGATATCTAATACAGCACCGATGATCTGAGTGATTTTTCCCACATTTGTTTCTGCCATTTTTCCTATCACTCCTTATAATATATTCTCGCAGGGCAGGATAGTATCAGAATTCTCTGACCTTCCACCGCCTGCGGGTATCCAAGATTCTTAGTATCCCTACTAAGATATCGCCTCCGCTCCCGCAATAATCTCTGTCAATTCCTGCGTAATGGAGCCCTGGCGTGCTCTGTTATATTTCAATGTCAGGTCGCTGATCATATCTTCTGCGTTGCTTGTCGCAGAATCCATCGCCTGCATCCTCGCACCATTCTCACTTGCTACTGCTTCCACTAAAGCTCCGTAGAAAAGACTGGTCACATACTTCGGAATAATCATATCCAAAGCCTCTTCTTCATTCGGCTCATAATTCATCAGTATGTTGCCATCCTCTTCCCCGGCAATCTCCTCTTCGTCGAAGGAGACCGGAAGCAACTTCATGAGCTTCGGTTCATGAACAACCGTATTCTTAAAATGTGTATAAGCCAGATAGATTTCCCCTATCTCTCCGCGCTGATACGCTCCTAAGACTTCCTTACAGATGGCATCCGCATCGGAATAGTCCGGGGCTTCAATAACCTCCGGATAAGAATTCTTAATCTCATAACCACGGCGTTCTAAGACTTCACGTCCCTTGTTACCGATGGTATACAGTTCTAAGTCTTCCTTCTGAAAATCTCCGTTGGTAATCAGCTTGATGATGTTGGAGTTATAGCCTCCTGCCAGTCCCCGGTTGGAGGTAATGACGACAATGGCTTTTTTCTCCGAATCATTTTTCTTCAAATAAGGATGGTTCATGTTCCCGGACTTCGCAAGCATGGACGTTACCGTCTGATACATATAGTTAAAATATGGATTCGCCTGCTCCGCATGGGTTCTTGCCTTCTGTAGCTTTACGGTTGATACAAGCTTCATGGCTTTTGTGATCTGCTGCGTACTCTGAATACTGCTTTTTCTTCTCTTTATGTCCCTCATTGAGGCCATATGCATTCACCGCCATTCCTATTTAAAGTCTGCTTTACACTCTTCAATCGCTTTGATTAACTTCTGCTCTGTCTCTTCCGTCAGCTCTTTTGTATCATGAATCGAAGTAATGATTTCTGGATACTTCGTGTCGATATGCTCAAACAGCTCTTTTTCAAAGTCCAGAATCCTATCCACCGGAATATCCAGCAGATACTTCTTGGTTGCCGCATAGATGATGGCTACCTGATATTCTACTGCCATTGGTTTGTACTGCGGCTGTTTTAAAATCTCACGGATTCTCTCACCCTGTGCCAGCTTCTCTGTGGTGTCCGCATCCAATTCGGAACCAAACTGGGAGAAAGCTGCCAGCTCACGGTACTGTGCCAGCTCCACACGAATCGGCGCCGCAATCTTCTTGATCGCCTTGATCTGTGCCGCACCACCTACACGGGATACGGAAAGACCTGCATTGATCGCCGGGCGGAAACCTGCATTGAACATCTCTGTCTCCAGATAAATCTGACCATCTGTAATGGAAATAACGTTGGTCGGAATATATGCGGATACGTCTCCAGCCTGGGTCTCGATAATCGGAAGAGCCGTCAGGGAACCTCCGCCTAAGCTGTCGTTCAGTCTTGCCGCACGCTCTAACAGTCTGGAATGTAGGTAGAATACATCACCCGGATATGCCTCACGTCCTGGCGGTCTTCTAAGGAGCAGGGAAAGTGTACGGTAAGCCGTAGCGTGTTTACTCAGGTCGTCATAGACAACCAGCACGTCCTCTCCATTCTCCATCCATTCCTCTCCAATCGCACATCCTGCATATGGAGCGATATACTGTAACGGTGCTAACTCACTTGCCGTAGATGCAACCACGGTGGTGTAGCTCATAGCTCCGAACTCTTCCAACGTATTTACAATCGAAGCAACGGTAGATGCCTTCTGTCCGATTGCAACATAGATACATTTTACATTCTGACCCTTCTGGTTGATGATGGTGTCAATGGCGATTGCCGTCTTACCTGTCTGACGGTCACCGATGATTAACTCACGCTGACCTCTTCCGATCGGCACCATGGAGTCGATGGCTTTGATACCGGTCTGTAACGGGGTATCTACGGATTTTCTGGAAATAACTCCCGACGCCACCCTCTCGATCTGACGGTATTTCTCTGTCTCAATCGGTCCCTTGCCGTCGATCGGCTGACCCAGTGCATTGACAACACGCCCTGTCATCGCGTCACCTACCGGGACCTCTACCACTCTTCCGGTGGTCTTTACGGTATCTCCTTCGTTGATATTCTTCTGGTCGCCTAACAATACGGCGCCCACATTATCTTCTTCGAGGTTCAATACCATTCCATATACTTCACCAGGGAATTCCAAAAGCTCTCCCTGCATTGCATTCTCAAGGCCATGAATACGAGCGATACCGTCTGCCACCTGGATAACCGTACCTACGTCGGCAACCTCCAGCTTGTCCGCATAACGCTTGATCTGCTCTTTAATGACGGAACTGATTTCTTCTGGTCTTAAATTCATGGAACTTCCTCACCTACTTTCAACTTATTTTCATAATTTAACGTCTTATACTTAAGTATTCGACCCGGTCATTCCCAACGGAATATTATAGAGTTCTTTTGACAGCTCATACAGCTTTGTCCTGATGCTGCTGTCCACCACTCTGTCTCCGATACGAATCACCATTCCGCCGATCAAAGCGGCGTCCACGTCGTAGTTCATCTCAAAAGATTCATACTTCGTGGTCTCTAAAAGTCTCGTTTCCACAAGTTTCTTCTGATCCTGGGATAATTCCATGGCAGAAGTCACATAAGCAGTTCCGATATTCTGATACTCCTTTACCTCCTCTAAAAAATAAAGGAATACATTTTCCATCTCATGAAAATGGTTCTTAGCGACTAACATCCGCATCAAACCGATCATTTCATCCGATATCTTTCCTTTGAAAATATCTTCTATGAACTGTAATTTCTCCTCTTTTACAATCTGTGGATGATTCATCAGCCGGGATAAGTCCTGATTCTCCTTTAAGACTTCCAGGATTCCCCTTGCCTCTTCGGAAAAATCTTCGATACGGTTCTCCTCCACGGCGGTCTCAAACAAAGCATCCCCATATGTCTTGGACACTAATTTTGCCATGTCGAATCACCCATTTCTTTCAAAGTCTCTTCCACTAAGGTATCCTGAATCGTCGTATCAATGGAAGCGGATACCACCTTCTCAGCCATCAGAGATGCGATCTCAATGACCTCCTGCTTCATTTCATCCATAGCACGCTTCTTCTCAAGTACTGCTTCTTCGTTGGCGCGTTTGATGATGCGGGACGCCTCTTCCTTGGCTTCCTCCACGATCCGCGCCTCATTTTTCAACGCTTTCTGGCGGGCTTCACTTAAGATCTGCTCAGCCTCTTTTTCTATATTCTTCAGCTTTGCATCATACTCTGCTTTCAGTGCGGCTGCGTCTTCTTTGTCCGATTTTGCCGTGTCCAGATCCGTCTTGATCTTTAACTTTCTGTCCTCTAACATTTTGCGGACCGGATTAAAGAGCAGATAGGATAAGAACAGGAACAGGACGAAGACAGCGATCGCCGCTAACACCGTATCATGCAACAACTGAAAATCCAGATCGAATAATCTTGTCATAGCTTAGAAGTATGCCTCCTTTCCGTTATTTTCTGTGATACCGATTATTTTGCCAATGGTTTTACGAAAAGTAAGAGCATAGCTACTAACAGACCGTAGAGACCTGTGGTCTCGGCTACCGCCTGTCCCAATAACATGGTAGATGTGATATCGGATTTTGCACCCGGATTTCTACCTACTGCAGATGCTGCGTGTCCTGCTGCGATACCCTGACCAATACCAGGTCCGATACCTGCGATAACTGCAAGACCTGCTCCGATTGCTGAACATGCTAAAATTAAATCATTTCCTGTAATCATAATATAATCCTCCTAAAATTTATCTTGTTTCCATGAAATTTTCTTCACGGTAACTATGATTCCGTATCCATCGCCTGGTTTACATAGGTCATGGTCAGCATACAGAATACATAGGTCTGAATTGCTCCTGAGAACAAATCAAAGTAGACGTGTAACGCTGCCGGCCATGCGATTGCGATCTTTGATAACAGACCATAAATCAATGCCATAATTACGGTTCCCGATAAGACGTTTGCAAACAGACGCAAAGACAGGGATACCGGTACTGCCAGATCTCCGATAATATTGATCGGCGCCCAGAAAGGCCATGGATCGCACAGTCCTTTGAGAACACCCGATACCTTCTGATACTTGAACTTACAGAATGTGATCATGGAAAACGTGATCAATGCCATTGCAAGGGTCGTTCCATAATCCGCTGTCGGCGGCCTTAACCCAAACAGTCCTGAAATATTGCTGAACAGGATGAAGAGAAAGATCGTACTGATGTAGTTTTTGAACTTCTTGGAGTTCTCTCCCATAACACCTTCTACGACCCCATCCAGTTTTTCCACGATCAGTTCCGCAATATTCTGAAATGTATCGGGTACATCCGTCGCATGCTTCATCTTCCGGTTGACGATAAACGCAAAACCGATCAGTATCAGCATAACGATCAACACACACACATGGGTCGTCGTGATCCATACAGTATGACCAAAAATTTCATAGGAATAAAGTCCATGTATCATAAAATCAATATCATCTGCTGCGGATGCCATCAAAATTGAATGATTCACAATTTCACCTCCTTAATCCTTAATAACAAGGTATAAGCCTCTTCTCTTGTTGCCCAGCCTCCGGCTGAGTCTCTGTGATTGCAACGCAATCATGAGGTACTGTCTGACTCCTCTGTTCTCCCTTCGTCGCGATACAGTACTCTATGAATGAAAGGCTGCAGATAAGCCGCCGCCTTTAATCCCATAACTCCAACAAACACCATAAGAATATTTCCCAATCGGAACTTCGCCGTGACAAAAAACACCGCTACCACCACGGCGTAACGCAGCAGCGACCACAGGATGACCTTATTTTTTCCGCCGTCCTCGCCGTAAAGGGTCACGCTGTCCTCAATGACCACCGCCATATGAACCGCCATCCCCATTGCCAGCGCAATGCCGATCCAGAGTCCCGTGCTGTACAGCAGTCTGTCCTTCACGAACCAGACCCCTGCCAGTTGTATGACGATCCCATAGAGTACGATCCCCAAAAGTAACGCAGGAAGCGCCTTATTGAGTCTTCTTATCATGCTTTTTATCATCACTTTCATATATTTTTTTTGCCACGATATAGCAGTTGCGGAAACCAGCCAGCGCACCCAGAATAAAAAGCGGGATGATGAACACTCCGTATCCCGTTTTTTTCTCAATAAAAATCCCAAGTCCTGTACATAGTAAAATAGGAACTATCATGTTAATACCGAATTGAGTAACCAGTACGAGAGACTGATAAACACTTTTT
This sequence comes from uncultured Lachnospiraceae bacterium, assembly GCA_958428365.1. Classification (GTDB taxonomy): domain Bacteria; phylum Bacillota; class Clostridia; order Lachnospirales; family Lachnospiraceae; genus Maccoyibacter. Next base: position 68,572 of record CAUAFT010000012.1, read on the forward strand.
TTGTACTTCACATGCAGCTCCTTTCTGCTCCTATAAGTCCGGGCATCTATCATGCCTCAGGCTAATAGTATTTGACAAATATAATATCTGTAATTATAACATTTCCGGGAAAATTGTCCACAGGATTCTACGAATTTCTACATTTTTCAACAAAGGCTGTCAACAGAGCCAAGAACTGTAAAATGCAGACTTCAACGGAACTATAAGACCATTTTCACTTCCCGGTTTGTGTGCTCGTATTTCCGGTATTCCACGCCAGCCGCCTTCAACATTCTCTTGGACGCAATGACGCCCGGTGTGTTCTTATACTTATCTTCATCATAAACGATGGTTTTTATACCTGATTGAATGATTGCTTTTGCACATTCATTACAGGGAAACAGGGAAACATACAACGTGGAACCCTCCAGACTGCCGCCCCGATAATTCAAAATGGCGTTCAATTCACTGTGAGTCGTGTAAAAATATTTATTTTCCAGAGGTTCTCCCTCCCTCGCCCATGGGAACTCATCATCGGAGCAGCCCGACGGAAAACCGTTATACCCCATGGAAAGGATCTTGTGATCCGGGCTTACAATACAGGCTCCCACCTGGGTATTCGGATCCTTGGATCTCATGGCGGAGAGCATCGCAACCCCCATAAAATATTCATCCCAACTAATATAGTCCTCTCTTTTATTGCTCATATGTAAGTACCTCCCATAGTTTATTATTTCCTGAAAAATATATATTCACCTCAGCGACATCATACCTTTTTGCCTCACGCATCCCCGCAGGGATCTTTATCACAGAAAAATTATTACTTTCATACGTTAATACGACAAGGTCTTTCCTATGATATAAATTACGGATTGTCCCTCGACAATCCGTAATTTTCCTCTCAATATCCAATATCCGATTATTTCGTGCCAAAGATCCGGTCTCCCGCATCTCCAAGTCCCGGCACAATATAGCCGTTCTCATTCAAATGGTCGTCCAAAACCCCGATAAACATATCCACGTCCGGGTGCGCCTCTTTCATCTTCTCCACACCCTCCGGAGCCGCAATGATACACATAAAATGAATCCGCTTTACTCCCTTGTCCTTTAACATCTGGATCGCCGCAACGGAGGAACCTCCGGTGGCAAGCATCGGATCCACCACAAAGACCTCTCTCTCATCGCAGTCCTTTGGCAGCTTACAGTAGTATTCCACCGGCTCTAAAGTCTCCTCATTTCGGTACAGACCGATATGACCTACCTTTGCAGAGGGGATCATGGCAAGCATTCCGTCCACCATGCCAAGACCTGCCCGCAGAATCGGAACAACAGCCAGCTTCTTTCCCTTTAATTCTTTCACCGTAGTCTTACAGATCGGCGTCTCGATCTCCACATCCGTCAGTTCCAGATCTCTTGTTGCCTCATAGCACATCAGCATGGCAATCTCGCTGATCAGCGTCCGAAAATCCTTAGAGCCCGTGTCCAGTCTCCGAATCCATCCGATCTTGTGCTGGATCAATGGATGTTCCATAATCGTTACTTTTGACATGTCTTTTCTCCTTCATTCAGTAATTTAACCAGTTTCTTGATAGATTTGTTCAGAGTCTCGTAGCAGATCCCATATGCCTGCAGATTTCCCCCATAAGGATCTAAAATCTCCAGCTCATCTCCCACTAATTCCGTCAGAACCTCCACATTTTCTTCCTCTGTCTCAGGAAAAAGCTCAAATATCTTCTGACGGTTTTCCTGGCTCATGGTCAAAACCAATGTATTCTCCGTAATGTCCTCCGCTTCCAACTGAGCGGACATGAAGCCCTCTGTCTTTAACCCGTTGCTGATCATAACCGCTTCTGCCTTCTGGTTCAGCGGTTCCGGAAATAATACCACCAGCCCGCGGGAGAGAATCTCCACCGGACGGGTCAGAACCTGTCCCTCCAGTATGGCCGCCGCCATAGGCGCCCGGCAGGTTCCGCTGTCTGCCACAAATATGATCCTATCGTATTCCTTCATTCTTTTCTCACCCTGTGCTTCCAGGACATGATGACCGGCAGCCTTTAACAGGCGGTTCATGATCGCCTGTCCAAATCCCGGAGAGCTAAAGCTCTCCGAATAGATCTGATCCACCTCCAGATCATCAAACTTACGCAGTATCCCATAGAGATGTCTTGCGATAGCGTCCTCGTCTTCCCTTGCTCCAATACTCAGGACCTCTCCCTGAACATAAGCCCCCGCTGTCTCATCCGTTGCGATGATCCCGACTTTTTTCCCCCCGGAAATCTGTTCCTTCGTCAGGCAGTTAATGGTATACACCACGTCCTCCCGGTCTCCGCTGACCAGCGTCAGATCTGCCTTCGGCGCATAGTGCTTATACTTCATTCCCGGCGCCTTGGGTTTTTGCAGAGAATCCGACGCAATGATTCCCGGATCTGTCCGCACTTCCCCGATCACCTCTTCTAACATATCCTTCGTGATATATCCGGGACGCAGGATCATTGGAATCTCCTCGGTCAGATCCACGATGGTGGACTCGATCCCGATTCCCACACTGCCTCCATCCAGAATCAGTGGAATCCTTCCATCCAGATCCTGCTTCACATGCTCTGCCCTGGTGGGGCTGGGTCTTCCGGATGTGTTGGCACTTGGGGCTGCAATGAAGGTTCCGCTCTCTTTGATCAACTCCAATGCCACCGGATGATCCGGCATCCGGACTGCCACCGTATCCATCCCCCCCGTGGTCTCATAAGGCACTGCCTCACTCTTTCGCACGATCATAGTCAGGGGACCCGGCCAGAACGCTTTTGCCAGCTTTTCAGCTTCTTTTGGAACCTGATCCGTCAGCTTTTTCAAATCCCTGCTGTCAGCAATGTGTACGATCAAAGGGTTGTCCGACGGTCTGCCCTTTGCCTCATAAATCTTTCTGGAAGCCGACGCCTGCATGGCATCCGCCCCCAGTCCATATACGGTCTCTGTGGGAAATGCAACAAGCCCTCCCTCTCGGATGATCTGCGCAGCCTTCCCGATGATTTCCTGATCTATCTGTTCTAAATCTAACTTTTCTACCACTGTTTCCATAACAAATATTATACCACGTTATGGAAATATGGCAACCGTGTAAATTCTACTGCTTCTTATCCTGCTTTGCCGCATCCTTCAGATATTTCTGCACGCCCTCGCTGATGGCGGCGGCGACTTTCTGCTGGTACTCCGAATCTGAGAGCAGGGACGCTTCCTCACTGTTGCTCAAAAATCCGCACTCCACGATGACTGTGGGAGACTTGGTCTTTTTCAGCAGATAATAGCTCTCATTGTCCTTGGCGCTCCGATGATTCTCCTTATCCAGGTGTTCAATAAGACTTGCCTGAAGCGCCTCCGCCAGCTTCTTTCCCTCCTGGGACTGTCCATAGTAAAAGACCTGGGCTCCCTTGACATACTCCTCCGGATAACTGTTTTGATGGATACTGATGGTAAAAATCGGATTGGCTTCATCGATGATCTCGCACCGCTTTTTCATATCCTCCACCTTTTTATTCTTTGCCGTATCGCTGTACAGTCCCTCGTCGCTGTCACGGGTCAAAACCACCCGGTATCCCTCTTTTTCCAGGAGCTTTTTCAGCTTTTTGGCGATCTGCAGATTCAGCTCCTTCTCTTTTTCATCATGTATGCCGATCTTCCCCGGATCATTTCCGCCGTGTCCGGCGTCCACCACAATACAGGTCTTTGCCGATTCTACTTTCATCTGCTGTACATAGATGGAACCGCGCTTTGCCAGGAATCCGGCGGCTACCAGTAGGATAACGCCCATGATTAATTCGATTTTCTTTTTCACAGTTTTACCATAATATTGAACTTGTTGTATTTTATGAGGATGTTGGGGTGTATAGAACTGTTCTACAGAAAGAGAGGGGAGGGGTGTAAGACGGGGGGCTTCCAGGGGCAGGGGGACATTCCACTTCTTGTTCCGATTATGGACATAAGACTTTCTAAATGTTCTGGGAACAGATTCTAAAACGGACGCAAACGGCCCATATTCGCCATCCATGGCTCAGATGTGCCTTTCCCAGACATCGTGTCTGGGAATTGCTGACAATGTGCAGAACATTAAGAAAGTCTAATGTCCAGAATCAGTCACAATCCGTGGAATGTCCCCCTGCCCCTGGAAGCTTCGGCTTACTCCGCAGATTGCCTAAAAATGCTGCGGAGGGGATCTGCTAATAGGGTGGTTGGTACACAGCACAAAATATCGTTCCGGCATGGGTCCTTTGTGTAGGATGTTAGAATTTCTTAGTGTTCTGGGTGTGTCAGCAATTTTTGAACAGGACGTTCAAAAAAGGCATATTCGCGCCACGGATGGCGCGTATATGCCGGTTGCGTTCGTCTTATATTCAATTAGAACCAGAACACTTAGAAATTCTTACATCCGAAACAGGGAACCATGCCGGAACGATATTTTGTGCGTCCGTCCCCACACTAATTCACATACTTGATAATCGTATCCCACACCGAAGCGTCTTCCATTCCCAGCTTCCACACGGAAGTACCCGCTAACTTTGCCTTTTTCATGGCTTTCAGCTTCTGCTCGATGGACTTTTCTTCCTCCATCCACATTTTGTAGGTGATTCCATTCTGGGTGTATTCCAGATAATACTGTCCATATTCGTCCGACCATTTTTGTTGTGCTCCGCTGTTATTAATGACTGTCTGCTGTGCATTCATCCGTACTACCTCTGAGGTGACGGTGACGGTTCCGTCCTCTCCGGGTGTTTCTGCCCAGAGTCTTGTGTAGAATGGCATTGCAAGGATGGTTTGTTCTGCCGGAACTTCCTTTAGGGTGTCTTTGATTCCCTGAGTTACGAAGTCAATGGAGGCAACGGATCCCGCTTCCTCGGAACCTTTGTAGTGTTCGTCATATCCCATGATGATTACATAGTCTGCAAAAAGAGCCTGCTCTGCCCGGTTATAAAAGGCAGTGTAGGAGGATGGAACATAGTTGTCTACGGAGAGGATGAGGTCATTTTTCTCACATTTGATGGAGAGCTCACGAATAAACTGAATATAACCCTCTCCCGCGTCGGAGCTGATCGCCTCCAGATCCACATTGATTCCGTCCAGGTCGTACTGAATTGCCATGGAGATCAGATTATTTGTCAGGTTCTCCCGGTAGGAGGTGTGGGTCAATACTTCGGTGGTGTCCACGTCAGGATTTTCCAGATTGCTGACCAGCGCCCAGACTTCCACGTTGTGCTGGTGGGCATAGGTTACATAATCGCTGCTGGCTAAGGAGGCGATACCTCCTTTGTTGTCGTTTAAGTAGAACCAGGTTGGAGAAATGACGTTTACGCCCTTCGTGTTGGAGAGGACGGTGGCAAGGGTGCTGTTGGCGGACTGCTCTGTTACCTGGTGCCATGCCATGTTAATGCTCTCCTTTTTTAACAGATGGGTAAATTCCGGTTCCTCAAAGTTGCTGGTTAACGTCTCTTTTTCTGTCTTTCCCAGCTGACGGTTTTTCACATAGCCGATGTAACCGTCGTCGGTACAGATCTTTGTCCATTTCTTCCCCTCTTCCACAACGGTGACTTTTTCATTTTTCTCTACCGTCTTTAAGATTGGGCTCTTGATGCCGCCCTTTACTCTGAGCTCTGCTTCCTTTTTCATGGAGGCGGTTGTGATATCCCCCCAGGTTCTCGTAATCATGATACGGTTTGGCTTCTTGAACATCTGATATTCGAGGTTTGTATATTTCTGCGCAAAGTCCAGAGCCACATATGCCTTGTCAGCGTCGGCATAGACAATGGTGTACTCTTCCGTATGCTTTTCCTTGGAGGCGGTGTACTCGCTGCTTCCGGCTTCCACGGAAATGACCTCGGAAGGAGTGGTATAGAGGAGACGGTTCTCGTTGGCGTCCCAGTAGAACCTCTCGTTTAAGTTATCGTGAAGGAACTGATACTCTACATAGATCTTTCCCGCCACCAGCTTTGCGGTGGTGTCCTGCTTGTTATTGTCCACGATCACTGCGGTGTCCTCCGCCTCGTTTAACTGAAAGTATTCTTTTAAATCAGCCTTTTCCTTGGATGGAACATACTTCTCTATGACGGCCTTACCCGCCAGCATCAGAACAACGACGACGATGAGAAGCAGCGCCGCAAGGATGGGCGACGTTTTTTTCTTCATGTGTTACCTCCCTATGTAAATGCCTATTAACATTATATCATATGCGTTGCATGTGACACTCCGCTTCGGATGCCATTCGGCGCATATAATATCTTTTGACATTATATCATATGCATTGCACAAAATAAAAAGATTTTTATAATCAGCTCCTATTATGCCATCCCTTTCCTTATTTATGCGTAAACACACGAAGAAGAGCGATCCTCTTACAGACCGCTCTTCCTCTTCAAGCATATCGGTTTCTTATTTCATTATCTATTTGTTACTTTATCAAAATGAAGCTCTCTCAACACCCCCTCCTGAAATACATAATCGCGCATATAGTCAAATTCTTCATTGACAGACATTGTTTCCGTTACGTTTCTTGGACTGCTGATCCTTCCCTCCATCCAGATTCCGACCCCGCGTTCTTCCAGGCTCCGGAGTTCCATGAACAGCATCATGACTTCTTCTTCCTTCATTTCATCCCTCTTTCTCCCAAATCCAAAAGGAGTTCTTTCTTCCGTGATATATTACAGATGTTTTTCTCCGTGCCATCAGCAGTTAAAATCTGCAAAAGCGTTCCGGGTTACCTTATTTATTTTCTTATCTTTTTTATCCCAAATCACCATATCCCTGTGCTCTATGCAGACTTCAACCCCCGGTGGCTTCGCCTCACCCCTTTTTTCATCCCAAACAGGATGTTATTCAGAGACCTCCCTCCTGCCAAAATACACACAATTCTTAAATTCATTGTTGCTGTTTACTACTTTGTTGGAAAATAATTCGACATGCAGACTCCGTCTGCTTTTCAGATTGAAACTACAGATGCCCTGAAATCATGATTGAATATGAAAGGCATGAATTTTCTATAGTTTTATGAAAGTTTGTCCTTTTAAGAATTTTTGAGAAAGGTATCTCATATCATGTTTATATCACACCGAGACACAAAAGACAACCTGTTTTTCCAATTTTTTCAAAATTTATCCTTTTTTAATACTTGCTTTCCTTAAAATTACATTTACATATTTGAGATATTTGATTATAATAATAGTACCAATTACTTGAGTTTCTTGTAAAGGAAGTGATTTTATGAAAATAGAGAAAGTAAATGATAACCAGATTCGTTGTACTTTAACGAAGGAAGACCTTGCCGACCGCCAGCTAAAATTAAGCGAACTGGCCTATGGTACTGAGAAAGCAAAAGTACTCTTCCGGGACATGATGCAGCAGGCAGCTTATGAATTTGGTTTCGAGGCGGAAGATATTCCTCTGATGATAGAAGCGATTCCATTATCTGCTGATACCATTATCTTAATTATCACCAAAGTGGAATATCCGGAAGAGATCGATACTCGTTTTTCTAAATTTTCAGAGGGAGATGAAAGTGATTTTGATTCCTACCAGCAGGAGGAGAGCGCTGCTGTTCCTTCCGAGGGCGCTGACGATATCTTAGGGCTTTACCGCAAGATTCAGGAAGAACGCCAGAAAGCGGAAAAAGAGTTGAAGCAGGTGTCTGATTTTGTTCCTTTGGAGGCAACCTTTTCCAAGGAGCAGACTGCAAAAAAGGATGGTTCCAGGGAATCGATGGATGTCCTGACCGACATTACCAAATTATTTGTTTTCCAGAGTTTAGACGACGTTACCAGACTCGCCCATGTGTTAAACGGCTTTTACCATGAGCGGAATGACTTATATAAAAATTTAACAACGAAGAAATTCTATCTGGTGATCCGCAAGGGCAGCCACACCCCGGAAGATTTCAACAAGGTCTGCAATATTCTTTCCGAGTATGCACATCAGGAACGCTACACCGACGCTGCCGGAGCATATTTTGAAGAGCATTACGACTGCATCGTAAGATCCAATGCGCTCTCTGTGCTTGCCGATCTATAATTAAAATAAGAAGAGGGTATCGATTATCTTTTGATAAACGACACCCTCTTTTTTCATATTGAATTAACCCTGCTGCTCTAAGAAATTGTTGATATCTTCTACTAAGCCATCCGGATCCACTCCATGAACCATTGCAGCCTCTTCGATGGTCTCCATCTGGGATGAAGGGCATCCAAGGCAATGCATACCGATTCCTAAGAGAAGTGGTGCAATATTTTCATCGATTCGCAGTAATTCACCGATCATAGTTGATTTTGTAACCTTTGCCATCTGCTATACCTCCTATCTATATGCCTGTCCTGGGACAGTTTCCTACTGTAGTATAATACCTTTTCGTTTTTTTTTCAATGCATTCTTGTATTTGAAGTATTTTACACTTGTATTTGAGTAATTTTTGTAATAAAATGTGACTAGACGCAGAGGTATCTGCGGTGAGCAAAACATTATATAAGGAGGAATTTAAAATGGCATACGTTATTACAGATTCTTGTGTAAACTGTGGTACTTGCGAAGGCGAGTGTCCAGTAGGCGCTATCTCCGCAGGCGATAGCAAATTTGAGATCGATGCTTCCACATGTGTAGATTGCGGTACTTGTGCTGGTGCCTGTCCTACAGGAGCAATCGAGTCCGAATAATTTTTTTCGTACATGATAAATAAAACCGTCACAGCGATGTGGCGGTTTTATTTTTATTCCATGGACAATTCCCGTTTTCCACCGATCTTATAAAAGATCCACCCGGCGAAAAAAGCCTGTCCGCTAGATCGTTTTAGGCTGTAACGCCTTGTCCTTGGATTTGGACTTGTGGAACATCTTTCTGGACTTATGTCTCTGGCGGATCGCCTCATCCAGCTTGCGGTAATGCTCCTCCGCCATCTCCTCCTGTTCCCGCATGAGGTAATTCATCTCTTTTAAGACTTTCTCCCCCACATGCTCGCCCACGGAGGCTCCCAGGGACTGGTTGTTCTCCTCGATGGCTTTTTTTACGATTCCGGTCATGAGATTCTGGAACTGCTCCATCCGTTCCTCCGCTCCCGGCTGCATACCACCCGCGCCCTGCATCTGACCTGCGGCAGCCTGTCCCGGCATGACCTGTGCCGGAACGTTCTGTATCATCTGCGCCTGTCTTGCCTGTAACTGTGCCGCCTGATTCCCGGTGGTCTGTACCTTGGCTTTGGGCATGGTGTGTACCTTTATCTCAGGAATCTCCTTTTCCTCCTCCGTCTCGGCGATAGGTTCGCCCTCCTGAAGGATCATTTTTATCGCTTTTAATTGGTATCCCTTTTCTTTTAATTCTTTTATCTTCTGAAATTGCTCAATATTTTCTTTCGTATAATACCGGTGTCCCAATTCATTTCTTGGAACCTTTAGATCCAGTTCTTCTTCCCAGTAACGTAATACATGAGATTCCACATCAATCATTTGTGCAGCATCTGAAATTATGTAACGTACTTTTTCCAAACTAATTCTACCTCCTATGCAGTATCTTATTTTATTATAACAAAGCCCCGCATCTTTACAAGAATTTTTCATCGTGTAAAAATGACAGAAAAAAACAGATACCGCCTGAGTTTTGGCGATATCTGCATGATTCGTCTTTTTCTACTTTTTTTCCATGTTGGCAAATTTTGTGTATTGCGGCAGCCATACCAGGTTCACGGTTCCGATGGGACCGTTTCTCTGCTTGGCAATGTTGATCTCCGCAATTCCCTTCATGTCGCTGTCTTTATTGTAATAGTCGTCGCGATAGATGAACATTACCACGTCGGCATCCTGCTCGATGGCTCCCGACTCTCTTAGATCGGAGAGCATTGGACGGTGTTCCGGCCTCTGCTCTACGGCACGGCTGAGCTGCGACAGGGCGATAACGGGAACGTTTAATTCTCTGGCTAAGGATTTCAGGGAACGGGAGATATCGGAGATCTCCTGCTGTCTGGAATCGGTATTTCTGCCGGAGCTTGTCATCAACTGCAGATAGTCGATGATGACCAGTTTTAGATCATGTTCTAATTTATACTTCCTGCATTTACTCCGAAGCTCTGAGATGGAAATACCCGGCGTATCATCGATGATGAGCTTGGATCTTCCGATGGTTCCAGCTCCCTCAATGAGCTTCTCCCAGTCGGAATCCGCCAGATTACCAGAACGCAGAAGCTGCGCGTCCACATGGGATTCCAGAGCAAAGAGACGGTTGACCAACTGCTCCTTGGACATCTCCAGACTGAAGATCGCCGTGCACTCGTCCTCGTGAAACGCCACATACTGAGCGATGTTCAAAACGAACGCCGTCTTTCCCATGGACGGTCTCGCCGCCACAAGGATCAGATCCGAAGGCTGAAGTCCAGACATCTTATAGTCCAGATCTATAAAGCCTGTGGGAATGCCTGTGACATTTCCCTTGGTCTTTGCCGCCATCTCTATTTTTTCCAGGGCATTTAAGACCACATCCTTGATGGGAACATAATCCCCTCCGCCCTGGCTCTGTAAAAGACTGAAAATATTTTTTTCCGTGTCTGCTAAAATATCCTCCACCGAATCCGTCTGAGCATAGGCGGCATTCTCTATGGTCTCCGTGGTGCGGATCAGATTGCGGAGCAGGGATTTCTCCCTGACGATATTGGCATAATGTCTCACATTCGCCGAGGTAGGCACCGCCGCCACCAGATCTCCCACATACTCCAGACTGCTGATCTCCGGCGGTACATTCTTTTCCTTTAACCGATTCTGCAAGGTTACCAGGTCTACGGGCTTTCCGTCGTTGAACAGCTCCAGCATGGCTGCAAAAAGCATTCCGTACTGCTTGTGGTAAAAATCCTCTTCTGTCAAAATCTCCGAGGCTGCCATGATCGCCTCCCGGTCCATGATCATGGAACCGACTACGGACTGCTCCGCTTCCAGGCTGTTAGGCATGACCCTCTTGATCACGGTTTCTTCCATGGGAAACCTCCTCTTTTACTCTTCTGTCACATGAACCCGCAGGCTTCCCGTCACCTTGGTGTGAAGCCGGATCGGAACGTCATGATATCCCAGAGAGCGGATCGGCTCCTCCAACTGCATTTTCTTTTTATCCAGCGCAAGTCCGATCTGTTCCTTCGCCGCCGCTGCGATCTCCTTGGTGGACACAGAACCAAAGATTTTTCCACCTTCTCCGGTCTTGATCTTAACCTCTACCACCTTGTCTTCCAGATCCTTTGCGAGAGCCTGGGCTTTTTCCAGATTCTCCTGCGCTACCTTATCGGCGTGCTGATTCTGTAATTTCAGATCGTTTAGGTTCTTCGGCGTTGCCTCCACTCCCAGTTTTTTCGGGAGGATCATATTGCGGGCATAGCCTGCGCTGACTTCCACGATCTCGCCTTTTTTTCCCAAAGATTTTACATCCTGCAATAAAATAATCTTCATTATTCAATATCTCCTTCTTCTAACATTTCATCCAGGGTATTCTGAATGATCTGCTTCGCTTCCTCCACGGAACAGTCCGTAAGCTGGGCGCCTGCCACATTCAGATGACCTCCGCCGCCTAAGCGCTCCATGATAAGCTGTACGTTGATCTCGTCAATGGAACGGGAGCTGACATATATTTTCCCCTGATACTCGCTCAATACGAAAGACGCTTTGATCCCGATGATATTCAAAAGCTCGTTTGCCGCCTGGGCGCCCACGATGGTAGGACTCTCGATCTTATCCCCCGGACACACAGAAATAGCAAATTTACCGCGATAGACCTCGGCATGGCGCACCGCTTCCGCTCTCGCCTTATAAGCTCCCATATCGTTGCGCAGCATTTTGCGAACCCTTGTAACCTCGGCTCCGCAGCGTTTTAAATAAGCCGCCGCCTCGAAGGTGCGGACTCCCGTCTTGGTCATAAAGTTATTGGTATCGATCAGGATCCCCGCATAGATACAGTCCGCCTCGCTTGACTCTAACTTGATCTTTTCCGCAAAATACTGCAATACCTCCGCAATCATCTCACAGGTCGAGGACGCATACGGCTCAATATAGGAAAGGATCGGATTCTCCACCACGTCGCTGCTCTGTCTGTGATGATCGAATACCACGATGGACTTGGTTTTATTCAAAAGCTCCGGGCATTCCGTGTAGCCCGGACGGTTGGTATCCACCACTATCACCAGAGAATGACTGTCTACCTTATGTAAGGCAGTCTCGCTGCTGATACAAAGATCCACCGGATAGCCCTTATCCTCCGTAAAACATTCCTTCAGCGGACGCAGGGAGGTGGTCACCTCGTCAATGACAATGTGGGCTTTCTTTCCAAGTACCTTAGCAGCGCAGTAGATTCCAATTGCCGCTCCAAAGGAGTCCACGTCGGCGATCCTGTGACCCATGACAAAGACCTGGTCTCTGCTCTCGATCAGCTCTCGTAGCGCCTCCGCCTTGACTCTCGCCTTTACCCTGGTGTTTTTCTCCACCTTCTGGGACTTTCCGCCATAATAAGTGATCTGGTCTCTCTCCTTGATCACGACCTGATCCCCGCCTCGTCCCAGCGCCAGATCGATCGCGGCGCGGGCATACTCATAATTTTGGTTGTAAGTACCGGAATTATAACCGATTCCAATACTGAGGGTAGCTGACATCTCATTGCCCACCTTCACGGTCTTAACGTCCTCAATGAGACTGAATTTATCCTTTTCCAGCTCCTCCAGATATTTGTGCTTGAAAACCACAAAATATTTGTCTTTCTCGATCTTTCGCACAAGGGCGTCCACATTAGAAAAATATTTGTTGACTTTTCGCTCGATCAACGCCGCCAAAAGAGAACGCTTCACATCTTCGACACTGTCCAAAACCTCGTCATAGTTGTCGATATAGACCAGGGACGCCACCAGCCTCTGTTCCTCATTTTCCCGGATGTAGGATCTTAAGTCCGTCTCATCAAAGAGATAGAGGACTGTCAGAAAATCGTCCCCCTCCTCCAGAGACACGATGCCGTTCTCCGGTAAAATGCTCTCAAAATACATTTTTTTCAGATGCACCCGGTAGTATCTCTCGTCCATGGTGACGGAGACATCCAGCACATCCTCTTTTTTCTGTAAGATCTCTTTTGTCAGCGCCGGAAAAATGCCGTTGATGGTCTTATGATAGGTCTTTTCTTTTCCGGTAATCTCTGAAAACTGCTGGTTCAGCCACAGGATCTTTCCATCCTGATCCAAAAGCGCATAGGGGATCTCAAATTCCTCCAACAGCTTCTTCTGTACGCTTCCATACTGGGTGGCAAAGGTAATCAGCTCATTGACCAGCACAGGCTTATTGTGGTTATAGGACAGGGATACCACGATAAAATAAATTAAGGTGAACCCCGTCACAACAAAACCGGATTTTGTGTTGATCATGTAGATCGGTATATTGAGAAGCGCCAGCAATATCGTCAGAAATAACGGCCAGTACATATAGTTGCGCAGCCGTCCTTTTAATTTTATATTCTGTTTCATTTCTTCTCCTTCATGCGTCTGTGCTCTACGCACAACGCCCCGTCGCCTTTCATGCCAATGGGCAGGCTATGGGTGAATATAATCCTTATAAGTATAGCATTAAAACCTTTATAATTAAAGCATTTTTTGCAGTTCCGGAAAATCAAAGACCCCATACCACAAATAATTGGGTATGGGGTCATACATTCTACCAGATATAGATTAGTCTGTCACATATGGCATTAATGCAACGTGACGTGCTCTCTTGATTGCTACAGTGAGCGCTCTCTGATGTTTTGCACAGTTGCCTGTGATTCTTCTTGGTAAGATTTTACCTCTCTCAGAGATATATCTTTTTAATTTATTCACATCTTTGTAGTCGATTACATTGTCTTTTCCACAGAAAACACATACTTTTTTTCTCTTATGTGGCGCTCTTCTTCTCATTGGAGCATCGCTTTTCTCTGCTTTATTGTAAGCCATGATCTTTACCTCCTGTTTTAGTTAAATGGTAATTCTTCGTCGATTCCGTCCGGAATGTTCATAAAGCCGTCTCCCGCCGCACTGCTCGGCGCCGGTCTCTCTGCCGGGGCAAAACCTGCATTGCTGTCGCTTGCCGCCTTGCTCTCTGCAAATTCCTGTTCCTCTACCACAACGTCGGTGGTGTAGACTCTCTGTCCGTCCTTATTGGTATAACTTCCGGTCTGGATACGTCCGGTAATTGCAATCTTGATTCCTTTGCGGAAATATTTCTCCGCGAACTCGCCCTGACGTCCGAAGGCAACGCAGTTGATAAAATCAGCGGTCTGCTGATCTCCGTCGCGTCTGAATCTTCTGTCTACTGCGAGCGTATATCTTGCTACGGCTGTGGACTGCTCACCCTGGGAGTAACGTACTTCCGGGTCTCTGGTCAGTCGTCCCATAAGTATTACCTTATTCATGCGGTTTCCTCTTTTCTATCTATGCCTCGTCTGCTCTAACGCATAAGAAACGAAGAACGTTGTCCATGATACGAACGTTTGCTTCTATCTGAGCCGGAGCATCTGCTTCAGCGTCAAACTGAATGAAGTAATAAAATCCTTCTCTCATTTTCTGAATTTCGTAAGCTAATCTCTTCTTACCCCACTCATCAACATTTGTGATCGTGCCGCCAAAACGTGTGATGTATTCTTTGGCTTTCTCTACGACTGCTGCTCTGGCATCGTCTTCGATCTTGGCATTCACAACGAGTGCTAATTCATATTTGTTCATGCTTGTTGTACCTCCTTTTGGTCTCTGGCCCCTGCCTTTTCGCGGGAGCAAGGAATTAATAATATATCACGAGGTTATATAATACCACGGATTTTCTTGTTTTTCAAGCATTTTTTTCCTTTTTTGTGAGAGCCTTTGTGTTATTTTCCACAATACGGCGGGCGATCATGATCTGATGTCCACAGCCTAAGCACTTTAACCGGAAGTCCGCTCCCACCCGTAAGATCTCCCATTCACTGCTGCCGCAGGGATGTTGTTTTTTCAGGCGTACGATATCGCCCACTTCATATTGATATTGGTTCATGGCTCCTCCTGATACGATCATAAATATTTCTATATAATTGTGATTTCTGCATTTTTATGCGGATCTATTCTATACTCTCAAATACTTTTCCGATACTCTCATGAATCACCAGATCCGCCCTGCCGTCCATCGGTGTTTGGCTCTTGTTGATGAGTATGAGCTTATCGCCATGATAATAATCGATCAGTCCCGCAGCCGGATAGACTGCCAGGGAGGTGCCCCCGATGATGAGAACGTCGGCGTTGCTGATGTAGTTCAGTGCTTTCTGCATGGTGTAGTTGTCAAGCCCCTCTTCGTAGAGGACCACGTCCGGTTTGATCTTGCCGCCGCAGTGACAGGTAGGGATTCCTTCGGATTCCAGGATATATCTGGCGTCGTAGAGCTCATGGCATTTCTGGCAGTAATTGCGGTGAACACTGCCGTGAAGTTCCAGTACTTCCTTACTTCCCGCCGCCTGATGGAGCCCGTCGATGTTCTGGGTGATGACTGCCTTCAGCTTGCCCTTTGCTTCCAATTCTGCCAGCTTCCTGTGCGCTGCGTTAGGCTTTGCGTCCAATGCCAGCATCTTGTCGCGGTAGAAACGATAAAATTCTTCCGTCTTTACCATATAGAAGGAGTGGCTTAGGATCGTTTCCGGCGGGTAGTCGTATTTTTGATTATAAAGTCCGTCCACACTGCGAAAATCCGGGATGCCGCTCTCGGTGGAGACTCCTGCACCGCCGAAAAAGACAATATTGTTGGATTCTTTTATGATCGTTTGAAATTGTTCGATTGGGGTCATTGGGTTTCCTCCTTTTCGTTGATATAGATTATGATTTGTTTTTTCTTGTATTCTTTGTTGATTTTCTCTTTATTTTTATGACTTTACATGATGGTAGAATTCTTTTAACTCTGCTTTTCGTTCCGGTGAAAGCTCTGTCTTTTTGACTCCCTGAATCGCACCTTCTAATGCCAGAAGCCTGTGGATACAGGCAGATTCATCCATTGCCCGAATCTTCAGCCATGCCTGCTCTGCACCTGTGGCTGTCAATTCTTCCACTGTGTTAATTCCAACCTCGTGCAACTGACGTTTTAGTTCCTTTCCAATATTGGGAAGCTTTGTTAATTCACCCATAATACCTCCTATCTGCTCCTTCTATAACGAAGCTCCGTCACCTTTGTTCCCTCTACACTTCGCTTTATTCCATCCGGGATAAACCCGTTTTTCTCATAGAATCTGCGAGCTGGGAGATTATCTTCTATCACCCATAGGAAGATGTCTTTTTGATGAGATGCTTCCCCCTCTTTGATCAAAAATGTTATCAATTTTTGCCCGATTCCTTCTCCCTGAAAAAAAGGTTCCACATAAAGTTCACACACTTCCAGGCTATCGGGTTCTTCCGCCAGACTTTTTCTGCGCATCATTCCCTTGACAATGCCGTCATCATACACGACGACCTCCTTCAATCGTCCGGGATTCTCTCTGTATTCTTCTATAATATAAGATACCTGCAAATCACAAAAAGAACCAATATCGTCCTCAAAATAAGAGCGATATGCAACCCTCTTTCCAAATACAAGTATCTCCGCTATTCTGGATATGTCCTCCATTGATGCGGCTCTAATCGTGAATGGCTGTTCCAAGATGTTTCTCCAATCTCTATTGCGGTGCCGGGGTATCATCGCCCCAATACCTGTGTTACAGTAATCATTAATTCTCCCACTCACCGGGATGTTCGTAATTCGCCTGAATAATTTCTCCTATAATATAACTACCAACCTTATTCCTGACTGCTGCTCACTGCTGTAATGATAGGTTTTCCCTCCCGGTCTAATAAAGGCGTCAGGCCTCCGCTATAACCGGAGAAATGATATAAGTAGTTGACGCCAGTCTTTTTGTCCACCCATATTTCCATTCCTTCCATCGTTCCCTGCTTATATGCTCGTTCAAATCTTTCCTCTTTTTTTGCCATAATCCTCCTCCTTTGTTTTAAGTGGCTAAAGAATCTTGATTTTACCTTTCTCTATCAAAAATACGTTTCCTGAAAAAGTCATCTTAATAGCTCCTAAAATTGTGCGAATCATAATATTAATCCCATTGTAATTTCATCCCGGTATGTCCCATCCTTCAGCCGAAACGCATTCTTGACGCATCCCCACTCTTCGAACCCATATTTCCGGTACAGGCTGCGGGCTTTATGATTATCTGCAAATACCCCCAGCTCTACCTGCTCATAACCAAGCTGTTTTGCCATGTCAATGGCTTCCTTTGTCAGAATATTACCAAGACCTTTTCCCTGAAATTTTTCTCTGATGGCAATTCCAAAACAGGCACGGTGTTTCATTTTCATCTGGCTGCTGTAGGAATAGATCGTAGCGCTTCCTACTATTTTTTCTCCTATAAATGCGGCTATTCGGATGTCCGTTTCACTCTCCAGACTCTTTTTGAGAAATTCCTTCTCTTCATCCACTGTCATTGTTATTTCCTCAGGGTAATTTATCATAAAATTTGATTCCTCAGAAGCTAATTTAAAATAGAGGAGCATCTCCTCAGCGTCCTCCTCTTTCGGACTTCCCAGGGTGCATGGGATATTATCTGTTAAAAATATTTGTTTTTCTTTGTAATTCATTTATTTTTTACCACAAATTTATCCTTTCAGTCCTCTTGCTTGCCTATCCATATCTTCAATAACAATATCATAAATCTCCCCGATACTTGAACAATATTCTAACACTTTCCACGGCTCATTTGTATGAAAATGAATTTTTATCAATTCTTCATCTCCAACAGCCAATAAGCAATCGCCTTTGAAATGGTTCGTAAAATATTCACTTATTTTATCCTCATCAAGATTCTTTCCTTCTATCAAAAGTTGTGTGTCATACTTAAATTCCAACATATCTTTTCCTCCATAAATCCCAATTTTTCTAAAATCATTGATATTTTATATGATAACCGATGTGACATAGAACCCGCAAGCCATTCCACAGGAATTTTGATGCTGATACTGTATGGTTGTCTATTAACCAGTTGACAGAGAGTCTGAAATCCTTATTAAATTAAAACATAGAAAAGCATTCATTGTCTGACTGATATGCCCTCTGTCTACTTTAGAGATATCATATCAAGCTGCCAACGAACGCTTTTCTTCTTAATCCTTAATTAACAATATGTAACTAACTCTTTTTATATTGAACATGTCTGCAACATGGCATTTGATTCCTTTATCCTCTGGCTGTCTAAGGAACCCTGCCTGCCGCCGGAACCTTCTAAGAAATAGAGATAGAATCTACTCTCTGAGCATCCCGCAGATTCCAATTCCCGCTGCATCAATTCCCACATGGGAGGCAATACTGCATGACAACGGCGTATAGGTAACATCCACCCAAGGAAAGGCATCCTGTACCGCCCTTCTCCAGGCATCTGCTCTCTCTGGATCCACCAGGGTTCCCGCCACATTAATACTGATTTTTTCAGGTACATAATTCTTAAATCTACTCTCAAAATCCTTCTGGATTGCATCTATCATCTTCTTTTCACACTGCTTCATCCCACGGCATTTTGCGTAGGCATCTAATCTCTCTCCCTGAATCGTAAGAACCGGCTTAATATTCAAAGCAGAGCCAAGCGCCGCAGCTACAGGGGTAATCCGTCCGCCCTTTTTCAACTGCTCCAAAGAATCAACTGCCACATAGATGCTGGAATCGTATGCGGTGCGCTCCAGCTCCTCTTTGATCTGCTTTGCGCTACGTCCCCGGTCTGCTAAGTATTTTGCATCCAGAACTGACTCTCTTAAGGTAACGGAAATCCTGTGATTGTCTACGACCTGTACCCTTCCTTCATATTCCAGAGACATCTGCGTTGCATTATCACAGGTACCGCTCAGTCCGCTGGACATCGGAATATACACAATTTCCTCATACCCCTGTAGAAAAATATCATCCCACATATCCAGTATGACGCCGGGTGAGGGCTGGGAGGAGGATATCTCCCGATTCTGTCTTATGCTTTCGTATAAGTCTTCCTGGGTAAAATCCACACTCTCACAATAACTCTCGCCATCAATGATGACCGGCATAGGTATCACAAAAATATTCAACGCTTTTCCCTCTTCCACGGTAATACTGCTGTTACTGTCTGTTAATATTGCTGTTCTCATATTCATCTCTCCGTAATGATATATTTTTCTTCGTTGACATACTTTTTTAATCTGATACAATTATATCAGATATAAATGTATCAGATTGTACATCATCTTACAATACCGGAACATGAGTCAATTTCTCAGATTTTGTTTCTGATACAAATAATGAAATTTTGTCTGGAAAGGAATTATTTTTAAGATGGATAAAAGAATGGATAAGAGAAAAGAAGAAAATCTCCGGGTAAAAACCAGTATCACAGAGGCACTCTTTACTCTGATGCAGGAGAAAAGCTTTGCAAAGATTACGGTCACTGATATCGTGACAAGGGCTGGGGTCGCCAGAGCCTCCTATTACCGGAATTACGATTCCAAGGATGATATTCTGACCACCCTTGTGGCGGATATTCTCCAGGAATTTAAAGATTCGGCAGATTATGAACTGACGGATTACCTCACTTACAAGAATGTGGAACGCTCCTTTACCTATTTCAAAAAATATAAGGACTATCTGCTGAATCTGTACCAATCCGGCTTTGCTTCGGTCTTTCTGGACGGTCTGAATCAATTTCATGAAGAAAACGCCGGCAGTATGTCGATCCATTCCATGGAACGGTATAAATTATACGTTTTTACCGGCGCTTTATTTAATACTACAATGATCTGGATGGAAAACGACACCAGAGAATCCATTGCAGACCTCTCTGCCGCCTTCTGCGAATACATGGGTATCACAGATGGATGTTCCCCATCCTGATTACTAAGCATATTTGTCTATGCATATTGATATTTCTTTTTCTTCGTGATGAAGAAGATTACTGTAAAAATCAATGCCAACAGCTCCGCCACCACAATGGCAAGCCAGATTCCATCGATACCGAAAAATACCGGCAGAATAAGAATCGCTGCGATCTGAAAGACCAGTGTCCGCAGGAAGGAAATCGTCGCGGACACAGCGCCATTTCCCAGGGCTGTAAAGAATGCGGAGCCCCAGACGTTGATTCCCATGACGATAAAGGCAAGGGAATATAACCGGAATCCACGGCAGGTCATTGCGAATAGCTCCGCATCATAACTTGCAAATATCGTTACCAGAGGCACAGTCATAATCTCTGCCAACAATGTCAGGATGACTCCCATTCCTCCCATTAAAAACAGGCTCTTACGGAACAGATTCTTTAACTCATCATAGTTTTCCGCCCCGTAATGATACCCGATAATCGGCGCACTGCCGATGGAGTATCCAAAATAGATTGCCATAAAAATAAAGTTGACGTACATGATAATGCCGTATGCGGCAACCCCGTTTTCCCCTGCCAGCTTCATAAGCTGGAAGTTGTACAAGATGTTTACCAGGGAAGTGGAAAGGTTCGTAACCATTTCTGAGGAACCATTGCCGAAGGTTTTCAGCAAAATGCTTCCGTTCATTCCGGCTTTGGTAAGCCGCAGCAGACTGTTATTTTTTCTTGCAAAATAAATCACAGGCACAAAACCGCCTACTACCTGTCCGATGCCTGTTGCAATCGCAGCCCCTGCAATCCCCCACTGAAATACCACAATAAAAAGGTAGCCCAACACCACATTGGTCACTCCTGCAATGATCACGATTTTAAGACTCAAGGTCGGTTTTTCCGCCGTCACGAAAAAGCTCTGGAAAATATTCTGTAGAACAAAGGCAGTCAGCGCAATAAATAAAATTCTACTGTAAACCACACAGTTCTCCAGCAATTCCCCGGAGGCTCCCAGGGCACCGGCAATGGGACGTGCAAAGACAAATCCGACGCAGGATAAGAGAATGCTTAAGACTACCGCAAAATAAACCAGCATGGAAAAATATTGGTTTGCCTCTTTTCTCTTTCCCTCTCCCAAAACCTGGGAGACAATGGCGCTTCCACCTGTACCGATCATGGTTCCTATCGTTCCCAGAGCCATGCAGACCGGCATAATCAGGTTAACTGCGGCAAAGGGTGTTTTTCCCACATAATTCGATACAAAAAAACCGTCCACAATGCTGTAAAGCGACGTACAGATCATCATGAGAATTGGCGATATTACGAATTGAATCAATCTCTTATAAGTAAAATGATCGGATAACTGTATTCTCATGATTCAACCCTCCTTAACCAATTCTGTGCATACTGGGACAGGGCGGGAATCATCTCTTTGATTTCCAATCCCGTGGTATTGACACATAAATGATAATTCTCTTTCAGACCCCATTTTTCTCCAAGGAGTTCATAGTACTGCTTTCTGCTGCGGTCCACCTGCTGGATTTTTCCTACCAGCTCCCGCTCTGTCAGGTTTTCATGCTCGTTTGCATATTTACGGCACCGCTTTATTTTTGACTCCATATCTGCATAGACAAACAGATTAAAGGGCTGATAGGCACTTAAGACCACATCGGCTCCCCTGCCCACGATCACACAGTTTCCTTTCTGAGCCAGATCTTTTAGAATCTGCTGCTGTTTCAGTAAAAGCTCCGTCTTGTTCTGCTGATATTGAAATGAAAAGTTCGAGACAAAGGTACGTCCATAGACAATGGGATAATGTGTTTTCCCTTCCATGATTTTCTCCAGATATTCTTCCTCTAAGCCGCTCTGCTGCGCTAACCGGGACAATATCTCCTTATCATAATAGGCATAGCCAAGTTCATCTGCCATGCGTTTTCCCAACTCTCTTCCTCCGCTTCCAAATTCACGGCTGATGGTTATTACTTGCATGATGTATTCCTCCTTCTCTTTTGTGAGCAAAGTCTGTTTCCCACCATCAGATTTTTACGATATAAAAAGCGCCCTGGTTAAATTACATTAACCGGGCGCACCCGACATCTTCACGTCGACTTACTGACTGCGGCCAGAAGTCCTCCGATGACATCTATCATAAAATTATCTGCGGTATTTTCATTTTTCTGTCCTGCAATTCTGATTTCGGACAAAGGGTATTTTAGTCTGATTTCGGACTTTTGTCAATAGTTCGAAAGAAAATAACATCTTCTCCTGTGATTGCCAATAAAAAAGACATTATCACAGGATTTTGATATCACTGTAATAATGCCTGATATATCGGACATACTGTAATCCTCACAGGTTACTTTCCAAATAACTCTGAATGACTTCCGGTTCTGACCAAATAGAGCTCTTCATCCTCTACATAATATATCAAAAGCCAGTCCGGTAATATATGGCATTCACGATAACCCCCAAAGTTTCCTGACAACTTATGATCTTTGTTCTTTTCCGGTAATTCAACTGGCTTAGCCAAATCCATAATGACTGCTTTTAACAAGCCCATATCTAACCCCTGTTTCTGGCACCTTTTAAAGTCTCTCTTAAATTGTCCGGAGTTATTGATTTTCAGCATTCATCAATCCTCCAAATCTGCAAATAGATCTTCTACAGTCTCAAAATGCTGTCCTGCGCCAGTCTTTGCCATTTCTTCTACTTCCTGCATTGCGGCTATGGTTTCTTGATTAGGCGTTTCTTCTTCTCCTGCTGATATCCCTTGAAGATAAGCTACTACATAACTCATTTTATAATCCGGTATACTGTCCAAAAGCTGAACAGCTTTTTCTCTATTACTCATACTTTTATACTCCTTTCCAAATCTAAATTCATATAAATGAAACTCTTTACTTATATTTATTATAATGCGTATTTTTTCCAAATACAACCGATTCTATCAGACTACCGTTCGTAACAAAGAATCTGCCATAATCTGAAATAGGATAAAAAAGCATTATCACAGGATTTTGATCTCACTGTGATAATGCCTATAGTTGCGGGAATAGGATTTGAACCTATGACCTTCGGGTTATGAGCCCGACGAGCTTCCA
>CAUAFT010000013.1 GCA_958428365.1 uncultured Lachnospiraceae bacterium
TCTTGCTGTCCATGCTCTGGATCTTGCTGTCCATGCTCTGGATCTTGCTGTCCATACTCTGAACTTTACTGTTGATTCCTTTTACAAGTTCAAATAATTCATCTAACTTCTTTTCTTCTCCCATTTTTCATATCCTCCTTTGTTCAATATAGCACAGTCTTTTCACTTTTTCCATACTTGAATTACGGATCCTCAAAACTGGTCTTATACAGCTTCACTGCATATCCGCCATTTTTCGAAACCATTTTTTATTTAAGCAAGGATCACCGCAGGATTTTCTGCATAAGATGGAGCTTCGCTCCCAGAACTGAATTTAGAATCTTTGCTTTTGACTCACTCTACCATAAAATGCTACATTTGTAAAGACATAATCCAAAAGCCCCCACAGGAACTGTGAGGGCTTTCTATCATATGATGTACCTGAGGGATACTAACGTACTCCCTTCAGATATGTATACAGATTATTCAGCTAACTCAGCCTTTAAAGCTTCTGTTAAAGCAGGAACGATCTTGTTTAAGTCACCAACGATACCGTAATCAGCTACGTCAAAGATTGGAGCATCCTCATCTTTGTTGATTGCGATGATGATGTCAGACTCTTCCATACCAGCTACATGCTGGATTGCTCCGGAGATACCGATTGCAAAGTAAAGGTTTGGACGTACCGTCTTACCAGTCTGTCCTACCTGAACATCTACCGGCTTCCAGCCATTCTCAACAACGGCACGGGAGCAGCTTACGGTTCCGCCAAGTACGTCTGCTAAATCTTGAAGAATCTTGAAGTTCTCAGCAGATCCAACTCCACGTCCGCCGGATACTAAGATCTTAGCGTCCATGATGTTCTCAACATTCTTGGTCTCTTTTACAATCTTTAAGATCTCGACATACTTGTTGTCCGGTGTGAATCCCGGATTGTATTCGATCACCTCTGCCTTTGCACCCTTAACAGGCTCTAATTTCTGCATAACGCCTGGGCGTACAGTAGCCATCTGAGGACGTGTGTTAGGGCAAGCGATAGTAGCGATGGTGTTACCACCGAATGCAGGACGGGTCATTAATAACTGTTTTTCCTGACCTTTGAAATCACCGATCTCAAGTACGGTACAGTCAGCAGTTAAACCTGTTTTTACTCTTGCGGATACACGAGGTCCTAAATCTCTACCGATTGCAGTAGCGCCTACTAACATGATCTCCGGTTTGTACTCTTTGATTACAGAAGAAAGTGCGTGAGCATATGGCTCTGTTCTGTAGTCTTTTAATTCAGGATCATCTACAACGATGACTTTATCAGCACCGTGCTCTGCTAACTGATCTACCAGTCCCTTTACGTCAGAACCGATCAGTACAGCTGTTACATCAGTGTCTAAATCTTTTGCCAAGTCTTTACCTTTTCCGATCAACTCGAAAGCGATTGGGGTCAACTCATTGTCAACCTGCTGTGCAAAGACATATACTCCTTTGAATTCGTCTAAGTTCATTTTTTCCACTTTTATTCACCACTTTTCCTTATTCTTATTAGATTACATGTTTCTCTTTTAATTTGCCCATGATGTAGGATACGGACTCTGCTGCATCAAGAGTAACTTTTTCGCCAGCACCTTTACGAACTTTGTCAGATGCCTTTGCAATCTGTGTAGGAGAACCTTTTAATCCAAGGTCAGAATCATCTACATCCTTCAGATCTGCTCTTCCCCATACGGTAACTTCCTGCTCGTAAGCATCGAAGATTCCGCCCGGAGTCATGTAACGTGGCTCGTTTAATTCAGATAAAGCTGTGATTAAGCAAGGCATTTTTGCTTTTAATTCATGATATCTGTCTTCATACTGACGCTGAACGATAACTGAATCTCCATCGATCTTGATGTCCTGTGCATAAGAGATAACAGGAAGATCTAAGTGCTCTGCGATCTGTGGTCCAACCTGTGCGGTATCACCATCGATAGCCTGACGACCTGTGATGATGAGATCGTAGTCGATATTTCTAAGAGCTCCGGCGATGGTGGAAGAGGTTGCCCATGTATCAGCTCCTCCTAATACTCTGTCTGTTACAAGGATTCCCTTGTCAGCTCCCATTGCCATAGCCTCACGGAGAACTTCATCTGCTTTTGGAAGTCCCATGGTAAGTACAGTTACTTCTGCACCGTACTGATCTTTTAATCTAAGCGCTGCCTCTAAGCCTGCTTTGTCATCAGGGTTCATGATTGTAAGCATTGCAGCTCTGTTCAAAGTACCGTCCGGATTAAATTTAACTCCGCCCTTTGTATCCGGTACCTGTTTTACACATACAACTATTTTCACGGTAATTTCACTCCTTATGTTTGTTTTATATTAGCCCGCGCAAATCCTTGAAAACACTTCCTGTTTTCCCGGACGCGCTGCGCTTCGAATATTACTTATCGCGACTATTTCAGTAAATCTCCAGAAATAACCATACGCTGAACTTCAGATGTTCCTTCGTAGATCTCTGTGATCTTAGCATCACGCATCATACGCTCTACGTCGTACTCTCTGATGTATCCATATCCACCGAATAACTGAACGCATCTTGTTGTTACGTCCATAGCGGTCTCTGCTGCGAATAATTTAGCTTTTGCAGCTTCTACGGAATATACCTTCTGAGTTGCTTTTGCCATAGCTGCTCTGTAAACCAGGAATTTTGCAGCGTCAACCTTAGCTGCCATGTCTGCTAACTGGAACTGAGTGTTCTGCTGCTGAGCAATGGTACGGCCGAACTGTTTTCTCTCTTTTACATAAGCGATGGTTGCCTCTAATGCACCCTCTGCGATACCAAGAGCCTGAGCTGCGATACCGATACGTCCACCGTCTAAGGTATGCATAGCGATCGGGAATCCTTTTCCTTCCGGTCCTAATAATGCATCCTTCGGGATTCTGCAATCCTCGAAGATCAGCTCATATGTAGATGATCCGCGGATACCCATCTTCTTCTCTTTTGTTCCGAAGGAGAATCCAGGAGCGCCTTTTTCAACGATAAATGCGGAGAAGTTCTTTTTCTTTCTTCCTCTCTTATCCTCTGTTACGCTTGTGATTGCGATGATGATATAAACATCTGCAACCTCACCATTTGTGATGAAGCATTTGGATCCGTTTAATACCCACTCGTCACCGTCTAAAATAGCCTTTGTCTGGCATCCCTGTGCGTCAGTACCAGCACCCGGCTCTGTCAAACCGAAAGCACCGATCTTCTCACCTTTTGCAAGAGGTACCACATATTTCTGTTTCTGCTCTTCTGTACCATAGGTCATGATCGGGTCAATGCAAAGAGAGGTATGAGCGGATACGATAACGCCGGTAGTAGCGCAAACCTTGGATAACTCCTCTACACACATGGTGTATGTTAAAGGATCACATCCCTGTCCGCCGTACTCCTTTGGTACCGGAATACCCATAAATCCTGCTTTTGCCATCTTCTCAACCGTTCCCATTGGGAAGTGTTCTGTCTCGTCAACCTCCTGAGCGAGAGGTTTTACTTCTGTCTCAGCGAACTCTTTGAAGAGAGTTCTCGCCATTTCATGTTTTTTATCTAAACAAAAATCCATGATTTCAATTCCTCCATTTACTTTATTTATTTTAAAACGTGCAAAGCCTCAAAATGTATTTGTACTGCATTTTGAGGTACTCACACACGGAGCACCGGGGAAGAACCCCGATCTCCGTCTGCCCGTTTTATTATTTAGAATAGTCGTAGAATCCGATACCTGTCTTACGTCCTAATTTGCCGGCGCGTACCATTTTCTTAAGAAGTGGATGCGGGCGGTATTTCGGATCGCCTGTCTCATCATATAATACGTTCATGATTGCGAGGCAGATATCAAGACCGATCAGATCGCCTAACTCTAATGGTCCCATTGGATGGTTTGCACCTAATTTCATAGCTGTATCGATACCCTCAACAGAAGCTACGCCGTCAGCTAAGATACCAACACCCTCGTTTACATAAGGGATTAAGATTCTGTTTACTACGAATCCGGCAGCTTCATTTACTTCTACTGGAGTCTTGCCGATCTCTTTGGAGATTGCAACGATCTTATCTTTTAACTCATCCGGTGTATTCTCACCCTTGATAACCTCGATCAGCTTCATAACAGGAGCCGGGTTGAAGAAATGCATTCCGATGACCGGTCTGTCAAGTCCAGCGCCAATCTCTGTGATAGATAAAGAAGATGTATTTGTAGCGAAGATACAATCAGCTTTTACGATATCCTGTAACTCTTTGAATGTCTGTTTCTTAACATCCATAACCTCAAGAGCTGCCTCTACGATGAGATCGCAGTCTGTACAAATCTCTTTTGTACCTGTTGTGATCTTGTTCAGGATAGCGTCAGCAGCAGCCTGCTCCATTTTGCCTTTTGCTACTCTCTTCTCGAATCCTTTTGCAATCTTAGCTTTTCCGTTTGCTGCAAATTCATCATTAATATCACATAAGCATACTTCATAGCCTTCTGTCTGAGCAAATGCCTGTGCAATACCGGAACCCATGGTTCCTGCTCCAATAATACCAACCTTCATGTCAGTTCCTCCTTGTGGAATTTTATAAACTTTTGATTACACGGCATTCGGAAAACACTGTAGAGCCAGCATTTTCCGAATATTCCGCATAAATGATCAACAATGACTATTCTTAGTCTCTCTCAACGATGGTAGAGCATCCCATTCCACCGCCGATACACAGAGTTGCAAGACCCTTCTTAGCGTCTCTTCTCTGCATCTCATGCAACAGAGTTACAAGGATACGGCATCCGGAAGCTCCTACCGGATGTCCAAGTGCGATAGCGCCGCCGTTTACGTTTACTTTGCTCATATCAAAGTTTAAGTCATGTGCTACTGCTAAGGACTGAGCTGCAAACGCCTCGTTTGCCTCTACCAAATCCATATCGTCAATGGTTAAACCAGTTTTCTCGAATACTTTCTTTGTGGAAGCAACAGGTCCAACACCCATGATGGATGGGTCAACTCCGCCAAGCGCTCCTGCTACGAAGGTTGCCATAGGTTTTACGCCTAATTCTTTTGCTGCTTTTTCACTCATAACAACAACTGCTGCTGCTCCGTCGTTGATTCCGGATGCATTTGCTGCTGTCACGATTCCGTCCGGTTTGAATGCAGGACGTAATTTGGAGATGCTCTCTTTGGTTGTTCCAGGACGTGGTCCTTCGTCTGTATCTACGATCACGGTCTCTTTTTTCTTCTTAACTTCTACAGGAACGATCTCGTCTTTGAACTTTCCTTCCTTCTGAGCTGCTTCGCATTTCTGCTGGGAGGTAGCTGCGAACTCGTCTAACTGCTCGCGGGTCAATCCCCACTGCTCTGCTACGTTCTCTGCTGTGATTCCCATGTGGTAATTGTTGAATGCATCCCATAATGCATCGTTTACCATGGTGTCTACTAAGGTAGCGTTGTTCATTCTGTGTCCGTAACGACCTGCCATATCAGCATATGGAGCCATGGACATATTCTCCATACCACCTGCTACAACGATGTCAGCGTCGCCTGCTTTAATCATCTGGGCAGCCATGTTTACGCAGTTCAGACCGGAACCACATACAACGTTAACGGTAACTGCCGGTGTCTCGATCGGCAAACCTGCTTTAATAGAAGCCTGACGTGCTACGTTCTGTCCTAATCCAGCCTGGATTACACATCCCATATATACATGATCAACCTTCTCTGCCGGAACTCCGGCTCTGTTCAATGCTTCTTTAATAACAATGGATCCTAAAACCGGTGCTGGAGTAGTGCTTAAAGCTCCTCCCATAGTTCCGATTGCTGTACGACAAGCGCCTGCTAAAACTACTTTTTCTGCCATTTCTTTTTCTCCTTTTCTTGTTTCTTTGCTTGAGTTGTTGATGTTAATTTTTTAACAATCTTACTCTTAAAAAAAATAAATTGAAAAACTGCTTAGTTTTTAATTTACTTCTTACACAAAGCCCCCCAGGCTAACGTTATGTACTTCAAGTCCGGGCTTTAACTTCAAAATAATCATAGCATAATTTGTCTGGAAATGCAACAAAAACCTCATTGTTAAAAATTTATCAAAATACTTTTCTTTCACTAAAAAAACGGGTCCTTTTTTGTGAAAATTATACAAAAAGACCCGTTTCCCATTTTTAATAGAACACATGATTGCCGATCACCGTTCCCTGAATCAGTCCGTTGTTGGTTCTGAAATAGAGCGCCTTAATGGTGATTCTGCCATTCAGAACCTCCTGCGCCGCCTGGGTACAGGAGGAGTCCGCGCCCTGCGCCAGTACCGTGGCAAAACGTCCGCTTGCCACCGGAGAGAACTGTCCGCTCTGATAGATCACGCCCACCACCGTATTGGGAAAATAGGAGCTTGCCACCCGGTTTAGGACCACGCTTCCCACAGCCAGCTTTCCCTCATAGGACTCACCGCCCGCCTCACACTGGATCAGCGCCGCCAAAAGCTCCAGATCTCCCTCCTGAGCCGTGACATTCGAACCGTCCGCCCCCTCTTCTTCCTGCTTTTTGATCTCTTCCATGCGGGCGGCGTCCTCTCTCGCCTTCTGTTCCTCTAACTGCGCCTCATACGCTTTCTGCTGTTCGATCTCCTCCTCATAGGATTCGGATAACTCCTTTGCATCCCCCAGTTCTTTTTCAGACTGGCTGATGCTCTCCTTCGTGGATGCGATCAGGCTGCTCATCTGCTGTTTTTGCTGCCTTGTATCCTCCTTCAGAGCTTTTAACTGCTGCTGCTCTTTTTCAAGCTGCTTTTTATCTGCGGCGATCTGCTCGCAGAGCTTCTGATATTCATTTAATTTTTCTCTGTCATAGCTGGCGATGGATTCCACATACTCCGTGCGGCTGATAAAATCTGAGATGGATCTGGAACTTAACAGAGACGCCAGAAGAGAATCGTTTCCATGTTCATACATGTACTGGATCCGGCTCTTCATGCTCTCATATTGTTCTTTTGACTGTTTTTGAGCTTTCTCA
This sequence comes from uncultured Lachnospiraceae bacterium, assembly GCA_958428365.1. Taxonomy (GTDB): domain Bacteria; phylum Bacillota; class Clostridia; order Lachnospirales; family Lachnospiraceae; genus Maccoyibacter. The sequence goes on from CAUAFT010000013.1 coordinate 6,970, forward strand.
AGCTGTTTTTTCGTCTCGCTGATACTGTTCTGCTTTTCTGTGATCTTGCTCTCCAGTGCGGTCAGAGACGTACTGATCTCCTCCAATTCCGTATCCAGCTCCCCCAGCTCCTCATTCAGACCTTCCCTGGTGTTCTCCAGCTCTTCCACCTTTTTATCCGTCTGGTTCTTCTTTTCTTCCAGCTCGCTTAATTTTTCCTTCGTATCCTCGATTTTTTGTTCTGTGGCTAAGACCACTGTGGAAAGATTCCAGACAAGGGTCATGCACAGCCCGAAAATCAGGAGATGTTTTCCTGCTTTTTTCATATTTTACACCTCTGTCAGGCTCATTATAACGAATTGTAATTGAAGTTGCAATATGATAAAATACCTTCATATAAACTATGCCATATCGGAGATGAACAGGAATGTCTCAGGACATTTTTGTCAGGATAGACAAAGAAGAAATGGGGGAATGCATTATGCAATTTGTCAAAACGGAGGACTTAAAGCCCGGTATGCGGCTTGCAAAACCGATCTATAACCGCCTTGGCGTTCTTCTCTACGAACGCAACACCAAGCTGACGCCTCAGGGTATCGCCAGCATCCGCAAATTCTCAATCATCGGAATCTATATCCTGGAACCGGCGGAACCTCTGCCGCCGCTCTCGGAAGAAGAGATCCAGTTCGAAAAATTCCAGACGGTATATATGTTCCGCCTGCGGGACGAATACGCCAAGATCGCCAAGGGCGAACAGCCGGATAAGCTCTATGATCTTTGCACCCACATCCTGCGGGAATATGGGAATCTGAACCACCAGATCGCCTTTTCCCAGAACATCCGAAGCTCCGGGGACTTCTTATACAAGCATGGGCTGAGTGTCGCCATTCTCTGCGCTATGATCTCCCACAAGCTGGGCTTCGCATATGAGGAACAACTGGCTCTGGTAGAAGCGGCGCTGCTCTACGATCTGGGATACCTGTATCTGGATTCCGACAAGATCACCGATACCGAGGATCCAGACAGTGAGGATTACGCCCAGTTATGCGCCGCAAGACAAAAAGCGCTGCTTTTACTGCGCCCGCAGAACAATGAATATAACCTTCCGAAGCTGACTTTAAAGACCATCTCAGAGATGACTCATCCGTCCAATCACAAGGATCACGCCGAGGTATTGAAAAAGACCTGGGGCATGCCGACCCTGGTCCTGCGGGTAGCCGACCGTTTCGACCAGATCACAGCTATGCGGTACGGATCTGAGCCACAGTCGGAGGTTCAGGCAGTCAATTACCTGATGAAATACCCCGACTTTTACAAACCGGACATCGTCCGGGCGTTGTCAGATTGTATCCACATTCTTCCCCAGGGCGCCTGCGTGGATCTCTCCGACGGAGAAAAAGCCATGATCTTAGAGAGCAATCCGGTCAACTTCTTACAGCCTCTGGTTCTGAAATTCTCGGATAATAAGATCTACGATCTGGGAGATCCCAAGGTACACGAAGAACTTCAGATCGTGGATATCATGAAGACCATGGATAACCGTATCTCCATCGATGAGGAGACATTAAAGCAGTTCAAGGCGGACAAACATATTGTGGAGCTTGCAAACCGATTCCGAAAGGCAAAGGCGAAGATCGCCAGAAAATTAAGAAAGACGGCTCCGCCAACTCTAAAATAAAAAAGGAAACAGACTGATCAGTCCTTTTCCGGAAGGAAAATCCGTATGATCAGTCTGTTATTTTTATAGGAAGCCGATATCTCCCCACCCATCTGCCCCATCAGGGTCCTTGCGATCGCCAGCCCCAGCCCCGTGGAGTTTCCGGCAGTCTCCACCGTATAAAAACGGTCGAACAGCCTGCCCGCCTGTATCTCATCCAGCCCGGACGCCGTATTGGCAAAGATGATCTCCCCTGATTTTCTCAGCGTAACATCCAGATCTCCATCGCTGTATTTCACAACATTATTCAGCAGATTGGAAAAGACGCGGGACAAGGCGGAAGCGTCCAGGTTACGCCATACTTTCTCCTCCGGCATCTGGATATTCGGAGTAATTCCCCGTTTTTTTAGCGCCGTATAAAATGCCGCAATACTTTCTAAGAGCACGCTGCCAACGTCCACCCTCTCCCTCTCCACAACGTTTTTTGCCGTGAGAATGACAGAATAACGAAACAATTCCTCCGTCAACTGCATTAACATTTCCGTCCGGTTTTTGATGATCTCAATATAGCGTTCCACCGCCCCGGACTTTTCCTCCTGTTCCAGCAACTCCAGATATCCATAGATCGCCGTCAGCGGCGTCCTTAAATCATGGGAAATATTCGTCACGGCATTTTTCAGTTCCAGATCTCCCTGCAAAAAACGGTGACGTTCCTTCTTCAACTGCCAAAGCTGCGTGTTGACCGCGTTAGCAAGACTCCTCACAGCCCTGTCACGGCTGGAAATATCGATCAGGGTATTGGTATCCGTCCCAAGCCGTTCCGCAAAGCCCTCCTCGATCTCCTTTACGGATTTTCGCAATAAATATATTTTTAAAATAAGCGCCGTGATAACCAACAGCAAAATGAGGATTACAACTCCATACCAAACTTCCATGTCAGACTCCTGTCATCGCAGATCCTTTTTCTTAAAAATTACAATTCCCGCCCCGGTGGTTACAAGAATAAGTACACCATCATAGACCGCTATCAGCCTGAGGTTATCCGGGACATTCATAACGATCTGGTAGATCTGGGATACCGGAAGAAAGTTATTGAAAAACTCATAGACATCCCGCTTGATCCCTGTAAGATATCTGGAATTTTTTTCTCTTTCCACCGATATGACCTTCCCCGTATCCTGGTCCACATAATCATAGGCATCAAAATATTCCGGCGACTCCAGTCTCTGCCAGATCGTGAGCGCTGCAAAAAGCATGATGGTCACAGAGAGCAGACAGACCACCGCTCCCGCCGCTTTACTCTGAATAGACATGGAGAACAGCAGCAGCAGCGCCATGAGCGCCAGCATTGCCGTTGTACTAACTGCCGTATAACGCAGGATATCGGCAGCTTTCATCGTTGTGCCATTGAGCAGCAGATTTCCCAGCGCCAGCACCACCAGGATATGCACAAGCTGCATCATAATACCAGCCGCTCCGCAGACAAGGAGCTTGGACAGATAGATGTTGCTGCGGGTATGTCCCGCTGTGAGCTTATTTCTGATGGTTCCGTCCGAATATTCCGTCCCTACAAAAATACCCACAAAGACCGCATAGGCAAAGATCAGGTATAAGCCTCCCACAAAAAGAAGTCCATCTGCATTGCTGTATTCTATTCCCAGTTGTGCATACAACTCCGGATTCTCCCTCACATCCTGCCACCGCAGTAACACCATAAAAGCGCCCATACCTGCGGCAAATAGCAGACCCATCTTAAAAACCGCACTCTTCCATAATCTTACAAATTCCGCAGACAATAATTTACTCATTTTTTTCACCTCCCACCAGACTGACATAATAGCTCTCCAGACTCTCGTCGCGTTCCTGCATGGAAATGATCTCGCAATCCTCTTTTGCCAGCGCCAGAGCAAGCCTGGAAACTTTTATTTTTTCAAAAATATCGGCGGTAGTATCGGAGAGGATCTTATAATCCACCTCCATGTCCTCCAGAATACGGGCGAGTATCTTCGTATCGCTCACTTCCACACGGACACATTTACGGCAGGCGTTTTCCAGCTCCTCCGCACTCATCTCCTTCACGATACGCCCATTGTCAATAAATCCGTAGTGGGTTGCCAGCTTCGAGAGTTCGTCGAGAATATGACTTGAGATCAGAACGGTGATCTGCTGTTCCCGATTCAGCTTTAAGATCAGCTCCCGGATCTCGATAATCCCCTGGGGATCCAGACCGTTGACCGGCTCATCCAAGACCAGAAAGTCGGGACTGCCTGCCAGCGCAATGCCAATCCCCAGCCTTTGCCGCATACCGAGGGAAAAATTCTTTGCCTTTTTCTTTCCCGTATTTTCAAGTCCCACCAGTTTCAGGATCTCATTCAAGCCGTCATAGGACGGAAGGCCCAGAATCCGGTACTGCTGCTTTAGATTTTCCTCCGCAGTCATATTCAGATAAATGGAAGGCGTCTCCACCACAGCGCCCATTCGTCTGCGGGATCTCACAACCGCCTTATCGGTATGTTCTCTTCCATACAATGTATATCCGCCGGATGTCGGCTCCTGTAACCCACAGATCAGCCGGATCAGCGTTGTCTTTCCGGCGCCGTTCTTTCCCACGAAGCCGTAGATCGCCCCTTTGGGAACGTTCATGGACAGTCCGTTCAATGCTTTGACATTTTTATAACTTTTGCTCAAAGCATTTGTTTGCAGAATATATTCCATAAAAATCAACCTCCTTTATGTGATACATTCTATCAGACAGCGGTAAAGAAAACGGTAAGCAAATGGTAAAGAAACGGTAAAGATCCTATTCCGACCTCATCTTAAACCCAATTCCCCAGACTGACTCGATATAGTCCTTCCCCTCTGCTTCACGCAGCTTCTTCCGCAGATTACTGATATGCATTTTCAGGGAGCTCTCGGTGCAATCCGGGGTATCCTCGCTGATACGATCCAACAGCGCCGATTTTGTGAGTACCTGCGTCAGGTTCTGCATCAAAAGCTTTAAAATGGCGTATTCCGTTCTGGTCAGCCGGATCTCCTCTGCTCCTATGGTCACAAGATGCGTTTCCGTATTCAATGTGATATCATCAAAGACAAGGACCGGGGCCTCTGGAGCGTCTGTGTGTTCCCGCAGGTGTACGGCGATCCTGGCGAGAAGCTCCTTTGTATGAAAGGGCTTTGTCACATAGTCCACAGCCCCGCCAAGCAGAACTTCCACCTTGTTGTCCACGTCGACTTTTGCACTTACCACAATGACCGGTATCCCTTTGATCTGCAAAAGCACCTCTTCCCCGTTCAGCCCCGGCAGCATGAGATCCAACAGCACAAGATCCGGTTTTTTCTGTGAGAGGACAAGCAGCGCCTCCGTTCCCGAATAAGCGCGCAGGACGCCGTATCCCTCTTTGGCGAGGGTCTCCTCCAGCAGATTGCCGATATGGACATCATCATCTATGATCAGGATATTTTTCAATATCATTCATCTCCTCTTTTTCCAAAATAAAAAAGAGAGCTGATTCTTCTGCCAGCTCTCCTCTTCCACTCTATATGTTTTTCACCGTTGCAATATCCACAAGGGTCATTTCCTCACTGGCATTTTCCAGGCTTAGAGCAAGGGCGTTCGCCGTATCCAAAGAAGTTAAGCAGTGTACGCCTGTCTCAATGGCGTTTCTGCGGATCAAAAATCCGTCTCTGCTCTTATCCCTTCCCTGAGTCGGGGTGTCGATGACAAGGTCGATCTTGTGTCCTAAGATCAGATCCATCACGTTCGGGGATTCCTGAGAGATCTTATTGACGCGCAGGGCGTTAACGCCTTTTTCCTGCAAGAACTTCGCCGTACTTCTGGTGGCGTAGATCTTATATCCCAGAGCCTCGAAACGCTTGGCAACCTCTGCCGCCTCCGGCTTATCCGCATCCTTGACGGTCATGATCATCTGCTTATGTTTTGGAAGGATCACTCCTGCTCCCAAAAACGCCTTATAGAGCGCCTCGTTGAAGGTCTTTGCAATTCCAAGACACTCTCCCGTGGATTTCATCTCAGGTCCTAAGCTGATCTCCGCGCCCCGCAGCTTCTCAAAGGAAAATACCGGCATCTTGATGGCAATGTAATCCGCCTCCGGTGCAAGTCCGGTTGGATATCCCATCCCCTTTAAGGTGTTGCCGATGATAACCTTCGTGGCAAGGTCTACAATCGGGATTCCAGTTACCTTACTGATGTAAGGTACAGTTCTGGAGGAACGGGGATTTACCTCGATAACGTAAACCTGTCCGTCCATGACAATGAACTGAATGTTGATCAGTCCGATGACATGAAGGGCTTTTGCAAGACGTCTCGTATATTCCACGATGGTCTCCTTGACCTCCTCCTCAATGGTGGGAGCCGGATAGACGGAAATACTGTCTCCTGAATGAACTCCGGTCCTCTCGATATGTTCCATGATTCCAGGGATCAGGATGTCGGTTCCGTCACAGACCGCATCCACCTCGATTTCTTTTCCCTGTAAATATTTATCCACGAGAATTGGATGATCCTGGGCATAACGGTTGATGACCGCCATAAATTCTTCGATTTCCTCATCATTTAAGGCAATCTGCATTCCCTGTCCGCCGAGAACGTAAGAAGGACGTACCAGAACCGGGTAACCCAGGCGGTTCGCAACCTCCTTCGCCTCCTCTGCGGTGAAGACAGTTCCACCCGCGGCTCTTGGGATCTCGGTTTCCTCCAGGATTTTATCAAATAACTCTCTGTCCTCTGCCGCGTCTACGTCCTCTGCCTTGGTGCCGAGGATTTTTACGCCCATCTTCATCAGGCTTTCGGTTAATTTGATCGCTGTCTGTCCGCCGAACTGGACGACGGCTCCGTCCGGTTTTTCCAGACGCACGATGTTTTCCACATCCTCCGGAGTCAACGGCTCAAAATACAATTTGTCCGCAATATCGAAGTCGGTAGAGACTGTCTCCGGGTTGTTGTTGACGATGATGGTCTCATACCCCTCTTTTGCAAACGCCCAGGTACTGTGGACGGAACAGTAGTCAAATTCGATTCCCTGTCCGATTCGGATCGGACCGGAACCCAGTACAAGAACCTTTTTCTCCGGATGCGTCTCTTCTGCTTCGTTGACACTTCCAAAACAGGAATAGTAATATGGGGTGCTGGCTTCAAATTCCGCCGCACAGGTATCCACCATTTTGAACGCCGCCACAATGCCGTTTTCATAGCGCAGATCGCGAATCTCTTCTTCCGTCTTTCCCGTTAAATCCGCAATGACATTGTCCGGGTATTCGATCCGTTTTGCTTCCTTTAAAAGCTCCACGGTCAGTTCTTCGCTTCTTAACCGCTCTTCCATCTCCACAAGAATCGCCAGCTTATCAATAAACCAGTGATCGATCATGGTGATCTCATGGATCTCATCGTAGGAGATTCCCCTGCGGATAGCTTCCGCGATGACCCAGATCCTGCGGTCGTCCACAATTCTTAACTGCTCAATCAGTTCCTCTTTACTAAGTTCCGTAAAGTCATAGGACATTAAGGAATCCACATGCTGCTCTAAGGAACGGATGGCTTTCATCAGAGCGCCCTCAAAGTTGGTACAGATACTCATGACCTCTCCGGTTGCCTTCATCTGAGTAGTCAGCGTTCTCTTCGCCGTGATGAACTTATCAAAAGGCAGTCTTGGAATCTTGACCACACAGTAATCCAACATTGGTTCGAAGCTGGCATAGGTCTTGCCTGTAATGGCATTTTTGATCTCATCCAGAGTATAGCCCAGGGCAATCTTTGCCGCCACCTTTGCAATTGGGTATCCGGTCGCCTTGGAAGCCAGGGCGGAAGAACGGGATACACGAGGATTTACCTCGATGACGCAGTATTCAAAGGTGGTCGGATGCAGGGCATATTGCACGTTGCATCCTCCCGTAATATTTAATTCAGATATAATATTTAAGGCAGATGTACGGAGCATCTGGTATTCTTTATCACCGAGCGTCTGGGACGGAGCCACGACGATGGAATCTCCGGTGTGAACGCCCACCGGGTCGATGTTTTCCATATTACATACGGTGATACAGTTGCCGTTGGCGTCCCGCATTACCTCGTACTCGATCTCTTTCCAGCCTGCGATACAGCGCTCCACCAGAACTTCTCCTACACGGCTCAGGCGCAGTCCATTGGATAAGATGTCGATTAACTCCGTCTCATTGTGGGCGATACCGCCGCCGCTTCCGCCTAAAGTATAAGCAGGACGCAGTACCACCGGATAACCGATGGTGTTGGTGAATGCAATACCGTCCTCCACGTTGTGAACAACGGTGGACGGGGCGCATGGCTCCCCAATCTTTTCCATGGTATCCTTGAATGCCTGCCGGTCTTCCGCCTTGAAAATGGTCTCGGCGGTGGTGCCGATCAGCTTGACACCGTGTTCTTCTAAAAATCCGGACTCTGCCAATTCCATACCCAGGTTCAATCCCGCCTGTCCTCCAAGGGTCGGCAGGACACTGTCCGGTTTTTCTTTTAAGATGATCTGTTCTAATACCTTGGCTGTCAACGGCTCAATATAGACCTCGTCCGCAATCTCCTTATCGGTCATAATGGTAGCCGGGTTGGAATTGACAAGGACAACTTCGATTCCCTCTTCTTTTAAAGAGCGGCATGCCTGTGTTCCGGCGTAGTCGAACTCCGCCGCCTGTCCGATCACGATAGGACCGGAACCGATGACTAATACTTTTTTGATATCTGGATTCTTTGGCATTACTGGTTCCCTCCCATCATATTAATAAATCGGTCAAAAAGGTAAGCGCTGTCCTGTGGTCCCGGACATGCTTCCGGATGAAATTGCACCGTAAAAATATTTTTTCCTATATATTTTAAGCCCTCGTTCGTGCCGTCGTTGACATTGGTGAATGCCGGCACCGCCACTTTTTCATCCAGGGCTTCTGGGTTCACGGCATAACCGTGGTTCTGGGAGGAGATATAGACCCTTCCCGTCTCCAGATCCTTCACCGGGTGATTTCCTCCCCGGTGTCCGTATTTTAATTTATAGGTATCCGCTCCCGTTGCCAGCGCCATGAGCTGGTGTCCCAGGCAGATGGCAAAGATCGGAACCTCCGAATCATATAATTTTTTGATCTCCGCAATGATGGACTGACATTCCTTCGGGTCTCCCGGTCCGTTGCTGAGCATGATCCCATCCGGCTCTGCTCGAAGGATCTCCTCCGCTGTGGTATGCGCCGGATAGATGGTCACTTCGCATCCTCTATCGTTTAAAGAACGGGCAATATTGTTCTTCGCCCCCAGGTCAAGAAGGGCAACTTTTTTTCCTTTTCCCTTTAATACGCTTTTCTCATCACAGGTCACCCTGTCTACGACATTCCCTGTCTTATATTCTTTTAATCTCGGAATGATCGCTTCCACATTATAATCCTCATCGGTGGTGATCATACCGTTCATCGTACCCTTATCTCTGAGGATCTTGGTCAGGGCTCTCGTATCGATCCCTGCAATTCCCGGAATGTCGTGTTCCTTTAAGAAGTCCTGAATGGTCCCCTCGCATCGGAAGTTGCTGGGCATTCTGGAAAGCTCCCGGACGATATAGCCGTTCACCCATGGTCTGCCCGACTCCATATCCGGTGTGATCCCGTAATTTCCAATCAGGGGATATGTCATCACCACTGCCTGTCCGGCATAGGATGGATCGGTTAGGACCTCCAGATACCCGGTCATTGACGTATTGAATACGATTTCGCTGATAATTTCTTTTTGCGAACCGATGCTGGTTCCCTCAAAGACAGTTCCATCTTCTAAGATCAGAAAAGCTTTCATTATTTACCCTGTCCTTTCTAAATTTTCTCAAAAAAAAAGAGGGGGATTCTCTTTTTTACATAGTGATACCTAAATTGTAAAAAGTGTATCATATTCGTGATTATTTTTCAACCTTATTTTTCTTTCCCCATCTTTTTTTACATTTCTGTCGCGATTTCATCCAGCAGCAGAGCTGCCGCCTTTTCTTTGCTGACAAGGGGTAATTCTTTCACCTGTTCTGCGGTAATCAGGGTCAGAAGATTTGTATCCGTTGCAAACCCTGCTCCTTTTTCTTTTAAGTTGTTTGCCGCAATCATGTCGATTTTCTTTTTGTCCAGTTTTTTTCTGGAATTTTCCAGCATATTCTGTGTCTCCATGGAAAAACCGCACAAAAAGGCGTGTATCTCCCCTTTCGCCTTCGCCTCTCCAAGACTTCCCAAAATATCCTGCGTCCGTTCCAACTCTAAGACAGAACTTCCCTCTGATTTTTTGATTTTATCCTCCGCCGTATGAGCCGGGGTGTAATCGGCAACTGCTGCCGCCTTGATGATGACGTCCTGCTCTTTTGCCTGTTCCATGACAAGTTCATACATTTCTTTTGCACTTGTGATCTGCTCTGTTTTTACGAATAACGGCGGTTCTATCTGAGTCGGTCCCGTGACAAGGGTGACGTCGGCTCCCCGGAGCATCGCCATTTTTGCCAGGGCATAACCCATTTTTCCGGTGGAATGGTTGCTGATAAAACGCACCGGGTCGATGGCTTCTAAGGTTGGTCCTGCCGTCACAAGGATCTTTTTCCCTGCCAAGTCATTTTCACATGCCAATTCTTTTAACACATATTCTACCAGGGTTTCCTCCGATGGCAGTTTGCCGTCGCCCAGATCGCCGTTTGCCAGCATTCCGTTGACTGGCGGAATGATTTCGTAACCGAAGCGCTTTAACTTCCCGATATTCTCCTGTACGATTGGGTTGTGGTACATGTTGTGGTTCATCGCCGGGGCAATGAGCTTTTTACAGGTACATGCCATTTCCGTTGTGGTCAGCATATCGTCTGCGATGCCGTTTGCGATCTTGCCGATGATGTTTGCAGTTGCCGGGGCGATCAATACCAGATCTGCCTGCTTTGCCAGAGCAACATGCTCTACGGAAAATTCAAAATTGCGGTCAAAGGTATCGATGAGACATTTGTTTCCTGTCAGGGTCTCAAAAGTGGTGGCTGTAATAAAATTCTGTGCGTTATTTGTCATAATCACATGGACGTTGCAATGCAGTTTTTTTAACATGCGCGCCACGTTTGGCATCTTATAGGCTGCAATTCCTCCGCTCACTCCCAGGAGTACCGTCTTTCCTTGTAACATATTTTTTCCTCCAAAATCTTCCTAAAAATCCTGATTACAATGAAAATCCTTTGGATCTTGGATTGCTGCTATTTCTGTTTCGGCTCTAATTTTTCTTTTCCTCCCATGTATGGCTGTAATGCCTTTGGAATGTTGACGCTTCCGTCTTCATTCAGATTGTTCTCCAAAAATGCAATGAGCATTCTAGGAGGCGCCACTACGGTATTGTTCAGGGTATGGGCAAAATACTTACCTTCCTTGCCTTTGACACGGATTTTCAGTCTTCTCGCCTGGGCGTCGCCTAAGTTGGAACAGCTTCCAACCTCGAAGTATTTTTTCTGTCTCGGAGACCAGGCTTCCACATCGCAGGATTTTACTTTTAAGTCCGCAAGGTCGCCGGAACAGCACTCTAAAGTACGCACCGGGATGTCGAGACTGCGGAATAAGTCTACGGTGTTCTGCCAGAGCTTGTCATACCACATTGGAGATTCCTCCGGTTTACATACCACAATCATCTCCTGTTTTTCAAACTGGTGGATACGGTAGACCCCGCGTTCCTCAATGCCGTGGGCTCCTTTTTCTTTTCTGAAGCATGGGGAATAGCTGGTTAAGGTATATGGAAGTTTCTCCTCGTCGTTCATCGTGTCGATGAATTTTCCGATCATGGAGTGTTCGGAGGTTCCGATGAGATAAAGGTCCTCTCCTTCGATCTTATACATCATAGCGTCCATCTCATCGAAGCTCATAACTCCGGTTACCACGTTGCTGCGGATCATAAACGGAGGCACGCAGTAGGTAAATCCTCTGTCGATCATAAAATCTCTCGCATAGGAGATCACCGCGGAGTGAAGTCTTGCGATATCGCCCATAAGATAGTAGAAGCCGTTTCCGGCTACTTTTCCTGCCGCCTCCAAATCAATTCCGTCAAAACGTTCCATGATCTCGGTGTGATATGGGATGTCAAAATCCGGCACTACGGGTTCGCCGTATTTTTCGATCTCCACGTTGCAGGAATCGTCCTTTCCAATCGGTACGGAAGGGTCGATGATGTTGGGAATCGTCATCATGATCTTTGTGATCTTCTCCTGCAGTTCCTTCTCCTGCTCCTCTAACTCTGCAAGACGGGCTGCGTCCTTGCCGACCTGCTCTTTTAACGCCATCGCCTCGTCTTTTTTGCCCTGTCCCATGAGGGCTCCGATCTGCTTGGAGATCTTGTTTCGATTCGCACGGAGGGCGTCCGCCTCCTGCTGTGCGGCTCTCGCCTTTGCGTCCAATTCAATGACCTCGTCCACCAGCGGGAGCTTGTGTTCCTGGAATTTGTTCTCGATATTCTTTTTTACAATATCCGGGTTCTCTCTTAAAAATTTTAAATCTAACATTTCATCCTCCTATAAAAATACCTCCATCCCTGTCCGAGACAGGGACGAAGGTGTACCTTCTTTTATTGCCTTTTTCTATTGTAACCCGATTACCTCAAGTGTGCAAGTAATTTTTGCTTCCGAATCCTGTTTTAGCTCCTGTTTGATAGAGGATTTTTCCCTCTATTCATGTCTTAACGCCTCGATCGGATTGAGATTTGCCGCCTTATAGGACGGTAACATTCCAAATATAATTCCAATCAGCATGGAAAATACCACAGCCAAAATCGCCGCCGGAATACTGATCGCCACAGGGGTCTGGCTGACCTTGGAAATGACCTGCGCCAGAATGATTCCCACAATGACGCCGACGATCCCTCCTAAGCTGGTGAGCACTGCCGCCTCGGTTAGAAACTGTCCCAGGATCACGGATTTTCTGGCTCCTATGGCTTTTTTCAGACCGATCTCGCTGGTCCGCTCGGTGACAGACACCAGCATAATATTCATAACGCCGATACCGCCTACTAAAAGCGAGATTCCCGCAATCCAGATCAGCATGGAGTTGGTGGACTCTCCCAGTTCCTGGATCTCCTTCGCCTGTTCTAAGAGATCCTCCGACTTATACTTGATGGTATCGTCGCTGACACTGAGATTGGCATTGAGAATATCCGCCGTCTTTTTTCCAACAGAGGTCATATCGTCGGTACTCTCCACCCTCACTACTACGTTTTCCGGCTCGTCATAACGGTATACGATGGGCCAGGTGGTCTTTGGGATATAGACAGAACCGCTTGCCGTCTCCATATAGGTATAGTAATCCTCCACGGAGCTGATCACCGGCTCAAATTCTTTGCTTTTCTCCACCACTCCCACAACGGTATATGGCTCACCCTTGATCTCGATGGATTTTCCCAGAACATCTTCCCCCTGGAAGAGGGCGTCCTTGGAGTCCGCATCCAAAAGGGCTACCTTTCTCTGCTTCTCGTAATCCTTTTCATCAAAGCCCCTGCCCTCTGTCACCACAAAGTTGCAGGTCTCCAGATAATTCTGTTCAATTCCATACAGGTAACCGCCGGAAATGGAGTTATTTTTATAGTAGGTGGAACCATAGTCCGCTCTCTTGTAGTAGAGGGATACAGACTGGGCATGTTCCAGATCTTTGATACTCTCCAACGCTTCCTCCGTTACCGGGAACACACCGTCCGGAATACCGCTGTCCATCTCATATTCCCATTCGCCCTGATAGAGCTCCACTCTCACATTATTCTCTCCCGAACCGATCAGGTTCTCCTTGATCTGTTCATTTGTCCCCTTGATGGTAGACACAATGGCTATAATCGCCGCAATTCCTATGATGATTCCAAGCATGGTCAGGAAGGAACGCATCTTATGGGACCAGATTCCCTGAAAGGATAATCTTATATTTTCTATCATCTGCTCTTCCTCCTAATAATCCATCTCATCCGTCTCCTGAACTCTCACGCCCTCTTTGACCTCTTTTCCGTAAGGAAAGGCAAGATAGTCCTCCTTACTGATACCTGATAAGATCTGAACGATCTGTCCATAGTAGGATTTGCCGGTCTTTACATACTGCTTCTTCAGACGGTGGTTCTCATCCTCCACCATCACATAGGATTTTCCATTTTCCGTACGGACGAAGGCTTTTTCCACATAGGGCGCTGCGTCAGCTCCCTCATCCTGGCTGATGGTCAGATCCACACTCTCGCCGTTTCTAAGTCCCTCGCTTTCTTCCACCAGCGCCTTATAAGGGTAGTAGGATACATTCGGATTGCCCTCTCCCATATAATCGCCGCTGTCGGTAGGTGTTGTGGATACCTCCGTAATGGTTCCCTCATAAATCTGTCCGCTTTCCCAGGAATTGATGGTAACCTTCTGTCCGGCTTTGATCTCATCCAGCATCAACTCGCTGATGGAACCTGTCACATAGAGACTGTCCTGTCCTCTGACCTCCAGGAACGGGGAACCGTCACTGCTCAGATTCTCCAGATCCTGTACCGAGGACACGGTTCCGTTTACCGTAGCTGTCACCACGCCATCCCCGGACGCTTTCTGAAGCTGTTCCAACTCCAGTTGAATCTTCCGTTTGCTGATATCCAACTCCCGGATCCTTTTTTCTTTCTCCCGGATAGCCTCCGCCAGCTCTGCTGCCGTATAACCATCTTCTTCCTCTGTCTGCGTATCGTCCTCCTCCACGTCTGCCGGTTCTTCCACCACCTGCTCTCTTGCCGCCACAGACCATTTTTCATCATCGGCATAGGCGTCTTCCAGACTGCTGCCGTTTACCAGCCATGCGTTTAGGATATCCCCTTTTACCTTGTTCTTTTTATGGATCTCAAAAATCGCCGTAAAGGAATTGTCTTTTAAATAATTCAGGTATTCTCCTGTCACATAGGACTCCTGGGTACAAAGGAACCGGAATGGTTCTTCCTGGGATCCGTCTCCCTCAAAAGGTTCTGCCGATGTTCCAATGATATTATAGGCATCCCCCGTCTTTTCCTCCAGGACAGGTTCCTGCTCCGTGTTCTCGCTCTCGGTCTCCGTGCTCTCTGCAATGGGAGTTGTCGCCCGCAGCCGCTCCAGGTCTCTTTGCGCGATCACAAGATCATTCTCCGCTGTGGACAGATCCAGTTCTTTCATGGAGAGATTGAGATTTGCCTCCTCCATATTGTAGCGAAACAGAGGATCGCCCTCCTGGACCGTATCTCCCTGCTGAACATAGACTTCCTCCACAACGTCATCCTCGTCCAGATAGACTACCTGGGACTGATCGTCTGTCACGGTTCCGCTGCTGTAGGATTCATTCTCTCCCATTCCCCAGTCCATGCTGGCAACCGGATAGACCTTTACCTTTTTATTGTTGTCCTGATGCTTGCGGTAGGCAAAGATCCCTCCTCCCACGGCTCCTGCAATGATAACGAGAACCAGAAGGATCACCAGTATTTTTTTCTTCTTCATCAGGCTTCCTCCTTTTCCTCTGTCAGTTCTCCGTCAATGATATGGACGACTCTTCTCGCATACTTTGCTATGTTTGCATCATGGGTGATCATAACAATGGTGACACCCTCTTCGTTCAGCTTTTCAAAGAGCTGCATGATCTGCTCCCCGGACTTGGAGTCCAAAGCTCCCGTGGGTTCATCTGCCAAAAGGATCTTCGGGGAGTTCACCATGGCACGGGCAATCGCCACTCTCTGCTTCTGACCTCCCGAAAGCTGGTTTGGACGGAACGTAGCGCGGTCGCCAAGCCCGACTCTCTCCAACGCCGCATATGCCATTTCCTTTCTCTCCTTCGGTTTAATTCCGGCATAACTAAGGGGCAGCGCCACATTATCCTGTGCCGTAGCTCTTGGCAGCAACTGAAAGTTCTGGAATACGAACCCGATACTGCTGGAACGGACACTTGCCAGTTCCCTGTCCTTATAGGAGAGGATATCCTCCCCGGCAAACTCATAAGTACCGGAGGTGGGCTGATCCAGACAGCCGATAATATTCATCAGCGTAGTCTTACCGGATCCGGAAGGACCCATGATCGCCACATATTCCCCCTCCTCCACTTGCAGGTTCACATCTTTTAAGACAGGAATCACCAGCTTATCCTGTATGTAATCTTTATAGATATGCTCTAAATTTAATATCATGGATATGCCTACTCCTCTCCTTCCAGACTCTTCAACTGCTTACCGGCACCAGAGTCATCTCCTTCGTCCTCAGTCTGCTCCGCCTCATCTGCTGCCTCATCTTCATCAGGCACTGCATCCTCGCCGGATTCATCTGACAGTTCCTCATCATCCAGACTCTCCGTTCCATCCTCTTCCGTACTCTGCTCATCCTCTATGGCTTCCATCGCCTTAGAGGCGTCTTTCGTCGTGCTCATGCCCTCCTTGATTCCTTCCTGAGGCCATGCAATGTAATCATCTTCCTTCAAACCGGATTTTATCTCGTACTCGCCAAGCTCTTCGTCATATTCTCCCAGCTCCACCGTCCTCTTCTCCAGTTTTCCATTGCCGTTATCTGCCCAGACGTAGGCGCTGTTTTCTTCCTGTACGAGATAATATTCATAGAGCCAGATTCCTTCTTTTGCACTGCTCTGTCCATTGTCCAACTCCACATAGACATGCTGTCCTAACATCAGTCCCTCAGTATTTTCAATGGTAACATAAAACGGATATTTGGAAGAGGTGGTGGCATCACTGTCCGAAGCTGAATCATCATACTCGTAATCGGAACTGCTGTTGGTCTGGGGATCTTCCATATCGATGCCTGCAAGGGTTCCGGTCCATGTCTGACTCTCATCCACGCGGGAACGGATGATCATAGGCTCTCCCTCGGCGATTTCCGACATATTCTGTTCATTTACATAACATTTTACACGATAAGATCCATTCGCCATAATGGTCATAAAGGCTTCCTCAGAATCTCCGCCTGCGGCAGGATCGCCAACAGACTTCACCACTCCCGCCATCTTGCTGGTGACTACAGAATCCCTGATCGTCTCATTGAGCTTGTCGATCTCCAGCTGCTTGGACTGTAAGTTGTACTCCGACTGCTTCATCTCATTTTGCACGCTCTGTATCTGAGTGGAATAATCAAATCTTGCTTCCTCCGAAGCAGCCGCATCTCTTTCTGCCGTCAGAGAAGCAATCTGCTCCTTGGCATCATTGATCTCATTGGTCATACTCTCAAGCTCCAGCTTCTCCTGTTCGATCTGGCTGCTGACCTCGTCTGTATTATAGGAAAAGAGCTGATCCCCCTCGGCAACCTCATCTCCTGCTTTAACATAGACTTCCTTCACTTCCTTGTCGCTGCTGAGATTGATCTTCCAGGTATCCTGCGCTTCAATCACTCCTGCAAAACGATTCGTGGTTCCCGACTGGCTTCCCGTCAATGCGGCTACTTTCTCCACATATGCCTGATTGGACTTGTCCGTCCCCTGCTTATTCGCAAGATAGATGCTAAGAACCACCACAAGCACCGCCACAACTGCCACGGCAGCCCCAATCGCTATTTTTTTCTTTTTCTCCATTACCTTCCTCCTGTAAAATATTATATATAATAAATGACCACAGATAACATCTGCGGTCATTATATCATTTCTTCATGTAAAAAGTATGTTTTTTTACAAATCTTAAGAATTATTTCAATGGGTATTTGTCCGTTAAGGTCTTTACCATTCCTTTTACATCCTCCGACGCCGCTTCGCCCTTTTGGATCATCATGGCGATCGCTTCTGCGATCACGTCCATATCCTCCGTATTCATGCCGCGGGAAGTCACGGATGCTGTACCAAGACGGATACCGCTTGTGACAAATGGAGATTTCGGGTCATTTGGGATCGTGTTCTTATTACAGGTAATGTTAACGGAATCCAGTAATTTTTCCACTGCCTTTCCGGTGAGATCATAATTCGTCAGATCCACTAACATCAGATGGTTGTCCGTGCCGCCGGATACAATTCTGATATCCCTTGCCAGCAGACCTTTGCAAAGAGCCTGAGCATTGTCAATGATTCCCTGCTGATATACCTTGAACTCCGGCTTTAACGCCTCCTCAAAGCAGACTGCCTTTGCCGCAATCACATGCATCAGCGGACCTCCCTGGATGCCTGGAAAGATCGCCTTGTTGAAGTTGAACTTCTCTGCTGCCTCAGCGTTTGCCAGGATCATGCCGCCTCTTGGTCCCCGCAGAGTCTTGTGTGTGGTGGTGGTCACCACATCCGCATATGGGAATGGGCTTGGATGAAGTCCTGCCGCTACCAGTCCCGCAATGTGTGCCATATCTACCATGAGATATGCTCCCGACGCGTCTGCGATCTCTCTGAATTTCTTAAAATCAATAATTCTTGCATAGGCGCTGGCTCCCGCGATGATCAGCTTCGGCTTGCACTCCATAGCGATCTCCATCACCTTATCGTAATCGATGACACCCTCGTCGTTGACGCCATAAGGCACAATGTTAAAATATTTTCCTGAAAAGTTCACAGGGCTTCCGTGGGTCAGATGTCCGCCGTGATCTAAGTTCATGCCCATCACCGTATCTCCCGGTGTCAGCATTGCGAACTGAACCGCCATATTTGCCTGTGCTCCTGAATGGGGCTGAACATTGGCGTAGTCGCAGCCAAATATTTTCTTTGCGCGCTCAATGGCAAGATTCTCCACCACGTCCACACATTCGCATCCGCCGTAGTATCTCTTTGCCGGGTATCCTTCCGCATACTTGTTGGTGAGAATGCTTCCCATCGCCTCCATGACCGCCGGGCTTACCCAGTTCTCAGATGCGATCAGCTCAATGTGGCTGTTCTGTCTCTCCATCTCCGCTGCGATGGCATCCGCCACTGCCGGATCTACTGCCTTGATCTCTTCCAGTGAGTTCATATGTAATTTCCTCCATATATTATTTTCCTGTTTTCTGTACCACCGTCCGCAGGTTTTCTTTCCCTGCGTGGACGCTAACTATTCCCTATTATAAAGTACCCGAAAATGATTTGCAATATAAAAATCACCGGCATTCCCAAAACGAAATACCAGTGTCTTGTCTTATGCCGGAAAAAATACATTCCTGCCCAGCACCCCAGGCTTCCGCCAAGGCATGCTGTCAGGAATAATCTCTTTTCTGAGATCCGCCACATCCTGGCAATGGCTCTCTTCTTATCCACGCCCATCAGGACAAATCCCAGAATATTTATAAAGATCAGATAATACCACATCTTATTTTTTCTTCTTTAAGGCTCTTACCCGCAGCAGATACCAGATCTCACTCGCCAGGCAGATGGAAGAATAGGTACCTGCAAGGAGTCCCACCATTAACGGAAGGGCAAATTCCCGGATGGAGGTGACGCCCAGAATATAGAGCACCAACACCATGACAAAAGTGGTAATCGATGTATTGACGCTTCGGGACATGGTCTGCATTATGCTCTTGTTCACAATATCCCGATAGGCTTCCTTCGTCTCCTCGTGTCTTGTCTTTAAGGTCTCACGGATCCGGTCGAAGATAACGATGGTATTGTTGATGGAATATCCGATAATGGTCAGCATACACGCGATAAAGGTATTACCAACGGAAATCCACGCCAGCACATAGCAGGTGAGCACGATCAGCACGTCATGGCTCAGGGCAATGACCGCACTCGCTGCAAAGCGGACGTCCTTGAAACGGAACCAGATATAGATCAGCATACAGATCGTAGCGATCGCAACCGCCACAATGGCGTCGCTTTTCATCTCATCGCTGACAGTGGAACTGATGCTCTCGGATGTGATGGTGGTCTCGTCAATGTTAAAGTTGTCCTTTAAGACCTGGTTTAACTGCTCGCGTTCATCCAAAGAGAGGGTACGGGTCTTAATGATGACCTGATTGGTTCCCTCTACCGCCTGCGCCTGAACATTACCGTCTCCGGTCACTTCCTCCACCAGAGGCACGATCTCTTTGTCGATCTCATTGATGGTATACTTTTTATCCATCACAACGGAGGTGGAAGTACCTCCCTTAAACTCCAGACTGTAGTTTAAGATATTGCCGCTGTCTGCCTTGTGAACCCCCATGCCGATAAATCCGCTGGCAATGATAAGGCAGGATATGGTGATGAAAATTCCCGTCTTGCCAACGAAGTTCACAGACTTGCGCTCCTTTGCCTTACCATAGAATTTTTCATCCCGAAGCCCGATGGAATAAACCGCCTGAAGCAACAGCTTTGTGATCACCATACAGGTGAACATGGACAGAATAATACCGATGGCAAGGGTCGACGCAAAGCCCTTAACGCTTCCGGAACCCCTCAGTCCCAGCACTGCCGCTGCGATCAGGGTGGTGATGTTTCCATCCAGGATCGCGGAACGCGCTCTGGAAAATCCGTTTTCAATTGCCGTGGCAACGCTCTTGCCCGCCGCGATCTCCTCCCGGATACGGGCGAAGATGATGACGTTGGCGTCCACCGCCATACCGATGGATAAGATGATACCTGCAATACCTGGTAACGTCAATGTCACCTCAAATAAATACAGGGTGGCAATGACCAGAGTCGTGTAAACTGCCAGGGAAACGGCAGATACCACACCTGGAAGCAGGTATTGAACCATCATGAAGATCATAACGATCACAAGACCGATGGCAGCCGCCTTTAAACTGGTGGAGATCGCCTCCTCACCCAGCTGTGCTCCCACCACCTCGGAGCGCAGTTCCTCTAACTGCAAGGACAGAGAACCGATACGGATCTGGGAAGCTAAGGCTTCCGCCTCCTCATAGCTTGCCATACCGCTGATCTGCGCTGTGCCTCCGGTGATCGCCTGCTGCACCTGCGGATAGCTGATGACTTCCTCATCATAGACGATCGGAAGGTAATTTCCCACATTTTCAGAGGTCACCTCTCCAAAGGTCTTAGCTCCCTCCTCTGTCAGAGTCAGCTCCACAATATATTCCTTGTTTCCGGTATCCCCGGTGATAGTCTGCGCCTTGGCTGTGGACACCGCAGTTCCATCCATAAACGCCTCTCCGTCTGAGGTCTGAAATTCCAGAGTACCCGGTTTTCCCAGCTCTTCCAGGATCTCATTGGCGTCGGTGACACCCGGAATCTCAACGGAGATACGGTCGTCTCCCACCTGGTAGACCTGTGCCTCGGTACTGTAGGTCTCCACACGCTTTTGTAACTTGTAAATGG
This sequence comes from uncultured Lachnospiraceae bacterium, assembly GCA_958428365.1. Lineage (GTDB taxonomy): Bacteria > Bacillota > Clostridia > Lachnospirales > Lachnospiraceae > Maccoyibacter. The sequence goes on from CAUAFT010000013.1 coordinate 27,761, forward strand.
TGTCGCTCATATCTTCGTCCGACGGCTCGTCTCCCACAACCTGATAGGTGATGGACACTCCACCTGCCAGATCCAGTCCCAGACTGATACTGCGGGCCTCTCCCACTCCGGTGGAAGAGATGATGGTCACGGCATAGTAACACAGCCCCGCAAAAATACCAAGTATCAGAATCAGAGTGACAATCGCTTTGTTCTTCTTCATGGTCTTCATGATCTTTGTTCCTTTCTTTTAACCTTCCTGTTCTGCCAAGGCTGCTTTTATCATAATTGCACATTCCACACGTTTCTTCTGTAATTCACAGCCAATCTCATAGGTTTTCAATATATCTCCATGGAAGTTGTACGCGTTAGCGGCACAGCCCCCACTGCAGTAGAACTTCGCAAAACAGTCCCTGCACCTGTCCTTCGCATAGACATTACAGCACTTGAACTCATCCCGAAGCTCTGTATTCACAACCCCGTCCCATACATTTCCCATCAGAAACTTCTCATTTCCGACAAACTGATGACAGGGATACAGATCCCCCCACGGCGTCACGGCAAGATATTCCGTACCTGAGCCGCAGCCTGACAGTCTCTTGTAGACACAGGGACCTCCCTCTAAATCTATCATAAAATGAAAGAAATTAAATCCCTCTCCCCTTTTATTTCTCTCCACCATCTCCGCCGCCAGCGCATCGTATTCCTCAAACAGCTTCGGAAGGTCCCCTTCCTGAATGGCGTAATCGTCTGTCTCCTCCGCCACCACCGGCTCCACGGAGATCTGCTTGAATCCCAGATCCGCCAGATGAAGGACATCCTGGGAAAAATCGGTGTTGTGATGGGTGTAAGTTCCCCTCACATAATATTTATCCTGGTTCCTGCTCTCGGCAAACTTTTGGAACTTGGGCACGATCAGATCATAGCTGCCGCTTCCGTTTCGAAACGGTCTCATGTGATCGTGGACTTCCTTCCTTCCGTCGATACTCAGCACCACATTGTCCATTTCCCGGTTGGCAAATTCCATAATGTCATCGTTTAAAAGAACTCCGTTGGTGGTCAGGGTAAAACGGAAGTGTTTATCATGCAGCTTCTCCTGCTCTCTTCCATATGCCACCAATTGTCTGACCACCTCGAAATTCATCAGGGGTTCTCCGCCAAAAAAATCCACTTCCAGATTCCTTCTGCTTCCGGAGTTGGCGATCAGAAAATCCAGCGCCGCCTTCCCTGTCTCGTAGGACATCAAAGCCCTTCTGCCATGATATTCCCCTTCCTCCGCAAAACAGTAGCGACAGGCAAGGTTGCAGTCATGGGCAATGTGAAGACAGAGCGCCTTGACCACGGTGGGACGCTTTTTGAAGTCCTGTAACGGAACCTCGTAGGTGTCCTCGGTAAACAGACTTCCCTCTTCCTTCAATGCGGCGATCTCCTCCACCGCCTCCTCAATCTCTTCCCTGCCGTATGTTCCCTGAAGCTTCTGTACGATCTCCTCTTTGCTGCTCTTTTCAAATAAAGGAATGACATCATATACAACCTTATCCACAACATGGACCGCACCGCTGTTCACATCCAGCACGATGTGGTACCCATTGTTTATATACTGATGAACCACTCTTTCGTCCTCGCTTTCTCGTCTCTTTTTCCTATGCTTTTATAACGCACAAATGACCGCACGCAATTGCGGACGGTCGTTATTTCTGCGCATATGTAATTTTGTACAGCTTATTTGCTCTGCTCACAGGTCTGGTTTCCAACTGTGCAGGAAGTCTTACATGCAGACTGACAGGAGGTCTGACACTCGCCGCATCCGCCTTTTTTCACTGTATTCTGTAATTTCTTTGTATTTAATGTCTTTATGTGTTTCATAATGAAATCTCCTTTCAAACTCTTCATAATCTAAGCCCTAGTATAACACAATGTTTTTCATATGAAAAGCCTTTTTTTATCCCATCATTCCTCCAAGTGTACCCGCCGCCACACAGACTGCCAGGCTGGTCAGCATATGCGCCATGTCCTCCGGCAGACCTCCGCTGATGACTGCCGACACGGCGAACAGGATCAGAAAGTAGACGATTCCCACCAAAAACCCCCATAAAAATTTTTTGTTCTTCATCTTCTTTCCCGCCACAAAACCGCCAAGCCAGCAGGACAATACATAGACCACGATCACGCCCACATCCACAAAAGTCCCGTTTAACTGGCATTTATCCAGCATCAGCGCCATAATCACCAGACCCAGCCCGGTGATCAGATACATCAGGATCAGATCTGCAACCATCCATTGAAAGGATTTCTTTTTCTCCATATTCTTCCCCTCCCCTACATATATATGAGGAGGTTCCAAAAATATGAACCCAAGTTAGAACGCGCCGTAAAGGATGATGTGCTTTACAATTTTTACCCGCCGGAAGTTCCTGCTGCTTCTCAACTTATGACTCACGGGAATCCTGTTCCTGCTCCGCCTTGGTCTTTAAGATCGCCTCGTTTAAGGAGAGCATTTTCTCATCTAAAACGGATACGATGCCGGAACATTCTCTAAGCTCCTTGCTGATGTATTCCGGTGCGTTTCCCTCAAATTTATAATAGATCTTATGTTCCAGACTCGCCCAGAAATCCATGGCAATGGTGCGGATCTGAATCTCCACCTTGGTATCAATGACCTGATCCGACAGAAAGATCGGGACCGTGACCAGCATGTGATAGCTCTTATATCCACTCTGCTTCGGATGCTTAATATAATCCTTGATGGAAACCACGGTCAGGTCGTTCTGCCTTCCGATCATCTCCGCCATTTTATAGATATCCGAGGTAAAGGAACACACGATCCGCAGACCCGCGATATCGTTGATATGTTCCACCATATTGTCGATGGAGGTCTCGTAACCGTTCTTTTTCAGCTTCTTCACAATGCTCTCCGGGGATTTGATCCTGGATTTTATGTATTCGATCGGATTGTACTGGTGCACATATTGAAACTCATCGTTCAGTATCTCCAGCTTCGTACCCACTTCCTTCAACGCTGCGTTATATAAAAACATGACCGCCTGCCAGCTGTCAATACCCTCATCAAATATCGCTCCCATAGTAATTCCACCTTCCGTTGCTAGTATCTGTATTTATTATATCACTCCTTCTCTCTTTTGGTCTTAAATTTTCTAATATTTTTCATATTTTTTTCGCTATCCCAAACAATATCTGATATAATGAGCGCAAGTGAGAAGAATGAGCTCGCTTATTCGGCGAACGGCGAATGACGATCATGACGCAGTCATGATATAATAGATGGACAACGGAAAGGATCATTACATTATGCGAATCTGGTTTAAGATGATAAAAGACAATCGGATGCTGAAAGATACCACCATTACCGATAACAGCAACGATACAAGAACTCATAAGATCTTCCACGCCCTGGATGAGATCTGCTATGCTTTTGACTTAAGCAAACCTATCTGGCTGGACAACACTGTGGCGGATTTCAAGCGCCACGCCAAGGCGAGGTTTTATCAGGACAGCTTTATTGACAACATCGACTTCGACTACCTGGAAATACAGGTGCTTGAGGAGGATTAAAAGAATCTCACTGCGGGGGATTCTCTTTTCTTCTCTGGCGGTTTCCCTCATAGAGGAGGATTCCAGCCGCCATCGCCGCATTCAGGGACTCCAATTCTCCCTCCATGGGAATGCGGATATAGGTATCCGCCAGCCCTGCGATCTCCTCACTCAAACCATTTCCCTCATTTCCAATCAAAAAAGCAGAGGGCTTTTTGTAGTCCTCCTGGTCATAGGAAGCCTTCCCTTTTAAATGGGCTGCATAGAAAGACACGCCTTTTTCCTGAAGGTTTTCCACCGTCTTATGCAAGTCTTCCGTATAGAGAAATGGCATCCGGTAAATGGATCCCATCGTGGAGCGGATGGTCTTTGGGTTGAACAGATCCACCGTGGACTTGTTCATTAGAATCCCGGTGGCTCCGGCTCCCTCTGCGGTGCGGAACATGGTTCCCAGATTGCCGGGATCCTGAATGCTCTCCGTCACCAGAAGAAGCGGCGTTCTGCCCTCTCCTCCAAGCAGATCCTCAAGCTCATAGTCCGGCATTTTTAAAATACAAAGGATCCCCTGGGGAGTCATGGTATCGGAGATATGCCTGAATACGGAATCGGAGACCACCTCATACTCCGTCCCCTTTAAGATATCTCCGTTTTTTTGAAGAAAGGTCTCAGAGACATAGACCTGCTTGAGCCAGTCCCTTGGCGCCTCCTGAAACATCTTGCTTCCCTCCACAACAAAGGCACGCGACAGTCTGCGCGCCTTCCCCTTTGTGTTCAACTGTATGATTTTTTTTATCTGCGGATTATTCGTACTTGTAATCATATTATTCTCTACCGGGACAGACTCTTACAGATTTCCCACTGGTATTCCGGAATGCCCTTTTGCATTGCCAGCGCCTCATCGATATCGAAGTCCACAAATTCTCCGTGACGGTATCCCACGACCCGGTTGGTCTTGCCCTCTAAGAGCAGATCCACTGCCATGGCTCCCATGGTGGAAGCGTAGACACGATCCTTACAAGTCGGATTGCCGCCTCTTTGCATATGTCCCAGGATCGTAGCTCTGGTCTCCACTCCCGTGGCAGCCTCGATCCGCTTCGCCATACTGGTGGAGTGTCCAATTCCCTCAGCGTTGATGATGATATGATGTTTTTTACCGCGTTTTCTGTTATTGATGATGTTGTTGACGATCTGTTGCTCGTCGTAGTTGTATTTTTCCGGCAGAAGAATGTCCTCCGCACCGTTGGCAATTCCGCACCACAACGCAATGTAACCTGCGCCCCGTCCCATAACCTCAATGATGGAACATCTCTCATGGGAGGTGGAGGTATCGCGCACCTTGTCAATGGCTTCCATTGCCGTATTCACCGCCGTATCAAATCCAATAGTGTACTCCGTGGATGCGATGTCCAGATCAATGGTTCCCGGCAGTCCGATGGTGTTGATGCCGTGTTCCGCCAGCTTCTGAGCGCCTTTGAACGAGCCGTCTCCGCCTATGACAACGATACCATCAATGCCGTGTTTTTTACAGATCTCGGCTCCCTTCTGCTGTCCCTCCGGTGTGGTGAACTCCATACAGCGGGCTGTCTGTAAGATCGTGCCGCCCCGCTGAATGATATCTGCAACATCGATCGCCTGCATATCTATAATCTCTTCCTGTAAGAGCCCTGCATATCCTCTTTTGATTCCCTTGACTTTCAATCCCTTTGAAAGCGCCTGGCGAACAACCGCACGGATTGCCGCATTCATGCCCGGTGCGTCTCCTCCGCTGGTGAGAACACCGATCGTCTTAACTTCTTTTGCCATAACGTCTATCCTCCTATGGTCTCCATTTTAATCTCTTTTCCCGCTGTTTTCAATGGGTTTTTCCACAACTTTTACATTCCCTTCACCCAGAAGATCCCCCAGCATTTCCAGAAGCTGTGGGTTGATGTGGATATTTCTGCTGTTTGAAAGCCGCTTTAACGCCTTTTCTTTTGACAGGTAGATGACGACCTGATCGTTTCCATCGGAGCCTAAGAGCATCTGAAAAAGCCGCTCCTCCATCTGCTCATATGCTTCCTTATTCTCAAATTGGATCCAGAGTTCCTTTTTGGTATCGTCAAAACCGTAGATCTTTTCACAGATCAGCTTTCCATTCTTATCCTCCTCCACGCTGGCGCGCCCTTTCACGAAGATTTTTTCATCCACGTTCAGATAGGCGTGATACCGCTCATAATCCCGTGGAAAAATAATGATCTCCACGGTTCCCAGCAGATCCTCCAGCGTAAGAAATGCCATAGTCTTGTTGTTTTTCGTATATTTAATGGTCTTATCGGTGATCATACCGCCCACAATGACCTTCGCATTATCCTCAATTCCTGTCTTACCGCTTTCCTCATCCAATAAGAAATCGTTGGTAGTGGCGGAGATATTTTTTCTCCACTTTTCCTCATATTCCTCCAGGGGATGACCGCTGATATAGACTCCCAGAACTTCCTTTTCAAAGCCCAGCAGGATCTCCTTACTAAATTCTCCCACATCGGGCAGCTTGATCTCAAAATCCTGCTTTGTCTCCTCGTCCGCAAAATCAAACAGGCTCATCTGCCCCGCCATGGAGTGCTTCTTCTCGTCGTTGATCTGATCTAATATAGCAGAATATATCATGATCTTCTGCTTTCTGGTTCCCTCCAAACCGTCAAAGGCTCCGGATTTGATGAAGTTCTCAATGGTTCTCTTGTTGACTTCCTTGCCGCTTAACCGGGTACAGAAGTTTTCCAGGTTGGTAAACCTCCCGTTGGCATTCCGCTCCGCAACCAGAGCTTCAATGACCGGTCTGCCGATACTCTTGATGGCGGAAAGTCCATAACGGATGGCGTTTCCCGCAACGGAGAACGCGCCCTCCCCCTCGTTGATATCCGGGGGCAGGATCTCAATTCCCATTCTCCGGCAGGTCAGGATATACTCGGATACCTTGGTGGAATTGTCCATGACAGAAGTCATCAAAGCCGCCATAAATTCCACCGGATAGTAATATTTTAACCAGGCGGTCTGATATGCCACTACAGCATATGCGGCTGCATGGGATTTGTTAAAGGCGTATTTTGCAAAATCGATCATCTCGTCATAGATTTTATTTGCCACTGCTTCCGGGATCCCGTTATTGATACAGCCTAGAACTCCCTCCTCCTCATTGCCGTAGACGAAGTTTTTTCGCTCCTTTTCCATGACGGATCCTTTTTTCTTCGACATGGCGCGGCGCACCAGATCGCTTCGTCCCAGAGTGTAACCTGCCAGATCCCGGACGATCTGCATTACCTGTTCCTGATAGACGATACAGCCGTAGGTCGGCGCAAGGATCGGCTCTAACTGCGGGCAGTCATAGGTCACCTCTCCAGGGTTATTCTTTCCCCGGATATATGCCGGGATGAAATCCATAGGGCCCGGACGATAGAGGGAGATCCCCGCAATGATATCCTCCAGACTCTGGGGTTTTAATTCCTTCATGAAGTTCTTCATGCCGGCGCTCTCAAGCTGGAATACCCCCTCCGTTCTGCCGGAGCCGATCAGCTCCAGCACGTCCTGATCGCCGTAGTCAATAGCGTCAATGTCTATGGTTTTTCCGCTGCTCTTTTGGGCAAGCCGCACGGCATTCTGAATAACAGTGAGGGTGCGCAGCCCCAGAAAATCCATTTTCAAAAGTCCCAGTTCCTCGATGGTAGTCATGGTGAACTGGGTCGTAATCGTTCCGTCGGAGGCTCTGGAGAGAGGAACATATTCATCCATCGCCTTCTGGCTGATCACCACGCCTGCGGCATGCATGGAGGTGTGCCTTGGAAGCCCCTCCAGCCGCTTTGACATATCAATGAGGGTCTTAACATTCTCGTCCGTCTCATAGAGGGTTCGAAGCTCCGGATTCATAATGAGCGCCTTTTCAATGGTAATGCCAAGCTCATTCGGAATCTGTTTCGCAATACCGTCCACATAGGCGTAGGGAAGATCCATAACACGTCCCACGTCACGGATCACACCCCGCGCCGCCAGCGTACCAAAGGTAACGATCTGGGTCACACAGTCCTCCCCGTATTTTCGCACCACATAGTCGATGACTTCCTGACGTCTCTCGAAGCAGAAATCAATATCAATATCGGGCATGGAGACACGCTCCGGGTTCAGAAAACGCTCAAAGAGCAGATTATATTTAATGGGATCGATATTTGTGATTCCCGTGGTGTAGGACACCAGACTTCCCGCCGCGCTTCCACGCCCCGGTCCCACGATGATGTCGTGTTCCCTGGCGTAACGGATGAAATCCCAGACGATCAGGAAATAATCCACATATCCCATCTTCTTTATAACGTCCAGCTCATAGGTGAGCCGCTCTTCCAGCTCTCCATAGTGGTCGGGATAACGTTCCTTTAATCCGTCAAAGCAAAGCTTGTTCAGATAGCTCCAGGAATCATAGCCCTTTGGCACCTCGAAATGCGGCAGCTTTGTGACCCCAAATTCGATTTCCACATGGCAGCGGTCGGCGATCTTCTGGGTATTTTCCAAAGCCTGCAGGGCATAGGGAAAAAGCTGCGCCATCTCCTCCTCGGATTTGACGTAGTACTGACCTCCCTCGTAACGCATCCTGTCTTCATCCGCCAGTTTTTTTCCAGTCTGAATACAGAGCAGGATATCGTGGGGCTCGGCGTCCTGTGCATAGGTATAATGAATATCGTTGGTAGCTACCAGCTCGATCTCCAGTTCCCGGCTCATGCGAAGAAGCTGCTGATTGACGTTTTTCTGCTCCGGGATTCCATGATCCTGAAGCTCCAAAAAATAATTACCCTTACCAAAGATCTCCTGATGGCGCAGGGCGGCCTCCACAGCCCCCTGGTAATTGCCCCGGCTGAGCAGCTTCGGCACCTCGCCTGCCAGACAGGCGGAGAGAGCAATGATGCCCTCGTGATACTGCCTTAAAATCTCCATATCCACACGGGGCTTATAGTAGTAGCCGTCCACGAAGCCTTTGGAGACGATCTTCATAAGATTGCTGTAGCCGGTGTTGTTCTCTGCCAGCAATACCAGATGGTAATAGCGGTCCTCACCGTGAACCGTCTCCCGGTCAAAGCGGGAGTTGGGAGCCACATAGACCTCACAGCCGATAATAGGATTGATGCCCGCCTCCTTTGCCGCCTTATAAAAATCAATGACACCGTACATGACGCCGTGGTCCGTGATCGCCGCGCTGTTCATGCCCAGCTCTTTGACCCTTGCAACATATTCTTTGATTTTATTCGAACCGTCTAAAAGACTGTATTCCGTATGTACATGCAGGTGTGTGAATGCCATGGTGTTCCTCCGTTCTGTTTGTGATCCTCTTTTGCTCTTCCATCAGTACTCTGCTTAACATTAAAAGATTTTACTTAGCTCTTCTCCATACCGATTCTGAATTGCTTCTTGCATCGTACAGAATGTTTTAATGTATTTATTTAGTATATTGTCTATCAATTTCCTTGCGGCATCTTCGTTATAAATATGAGTTGTATCATTTCTTTCTTTTAGCATTTCCAGCCAACTTACCTCATCTATGAAATCAAAGCAGGAATACGCAGCTTTAATGATCTCCCGTGGAGAACCGGTAGAAGCAATACTTCTCCCCTCATATGCCAACAATTCCTTTAGAACTTTCCATCCTAATTCAAATTGAATATAAAACTTATCAATGATCCCGCTTATAATAAATTCATTCTCCAAGTCTTCTCTGTCAGCCTTTTTCAATACCTCCAAATGATGTGAAAACTGATCAAATTTCTTCATAGATAACCACCCCGTCTCTCTCTATTTCCTGGATTAATTCCGCAGAAATATAAGGCTCGTCCATATTGATTATATCCAATTCCAGCAGAGACCACAGATCCTCGTTTAACTGTATTTGTAATTCATCAAATCTGTCACATCCATAGACTGCCAGATCGATATCGCTCTTTGGATGGTTCGTCTTTCTTGCTCTGGAACCAAACAGTACGACTTTCTTTGCGCCGTTTTTTTCTGCTATCTCTGCGATCTGCCTGTAAACTGCTTCCATAATCTTACTCTACCCTCTTATCAACAAATTATTTTCATTATACTATTTATTCTGGCAGGAGACAATATACGGTATTTTGAATTTCCGCAAATGGATTATTTTTACTATTTTTGCTGCAAGGCATGCATAAAAAACAGAGCGATATCTTCATCACAAAATACCGCTCTGCTTCTGATTTCTTTCATTCTCATCATTGATTCTTATAAATTCCAGACACTGTTATAAGATCTTGGACAAAAATTCTTTCAATCTCTCATTCTTCGGATTCGAGAAGAACTCCTCCGGCGCATTTTCCTCCTTGATCTTACCCTCATCAATGAAAAGTACCCGGTTCGCCACCTCTCTGGCAAATCCCATCTCGTGGGTCACCACCACCATGGTCATACCGTCTCTGGCAAGTTCTCTCATAAGCTCTAAGACCTCGCCCACCATTTCAGGATCCAGCGCCGAGGTTGGCTCATCAAAGAGCATCACATCGGGATTCATGGCAAGTGAGCGGGCAATGGCGATTCTCTGCTTCTGTCCACCGGAAAGCTGCGACGGATAATCATTGGCACGATCCGGAAGCCCGACTCTTTCCAAAAGCTCCATAGCCCTTTTGTCCGCTTCCTCCTTTGTCATCAACCCCAGCTTTACCGGAGCCAGAGTGATGTTATCCCTGATGGTATAATTCGGAAACAGGTTGAACTGCTGAAACACCATACCGATCTTCTGCCGCATCTTATTGATATCCACAGACTTATCCGTGATATCCGTCCCCTCAAAGAGGATGGTGCCCGACGTAGGCTCCTCCAACAGGTTCATGGAGCGCAGGAAGGTGGATTTTCCGCAGCCGGAAGGTCCGATGATCGCCACCACTTCTCCCTGGTCGATCTCCGTTGTGATTCCATCCAGCACCACCTGGGAACCGAAGGATTTATGAAGATCCCGTACCTGGATCAGGGCTTCTCCCGTATTAACGTTCACTGGTTCTCAGCCTCCTTTCCAGTCGGTTCACACCTGCTGTTAAAAGCATGACGATCACCAGATATATCGCCGCTACTCCAAACAATGGGAGAAACGGTTCATAGGTAGCGCTGCGGATGATATCTCCTCCCTTGGTCAGATCCAGCGTACCCACATAACCGCTGATAGAGGTTTCTTTTAACAATACAATCATCTCATTCCCCAACGCCGGAAGCACATTCTTAAACGCCTGGGGAAGTATGATGAGCCGCATGGTCTGTCCATAGTTCAAGCCCAGACTTCTTCCCGCTTCAAACTGCCCCTGGTCGATGGACATGATACCGGAACGGACGATCTCCGCCACATAGGCGCCGGAGTTGACTCCAAATGCCATGACCGCCACCACGATCTTGCTCACATTTACCGAAGCAAAAATAATGTAATATGTAATCATGACCTGAATCATGGTAGGCGTTCCCCGGATCACCGTCAGATAGACCCGGCAGATCGCATTCAGAAACTTAAAAGAACCGTTCTTATCGTGACTTGCACGAATGATTGCCACCAGAAAACCAATGACCACGCCCAACAACAGTGCAAAAACTGTAATTAACAGCGTATTTTCCAGACCGGTCAACAGATATTGATACCGGTCTTTTTCTATAAAATTCTGATAAAAACTCTCTGTAAAATCTTTCACAATCAGTCTCCGATGCTATTTTCTGGTGATGATAACCTGTTTTGCCTTGGCATAGGTGTCTGTAAAGTCAATATTTTTCAGACGATCCTCTGTAACCGTCATTCCTGCCGCACCAAAATCGGCTTTTCCCGACTGTACTGCTGCGATGATGGAATCAAATTCCATGTCCTCGATCACAAGCTCATAGCCGAGTTTATCACAGATCGCACGGGCAATATCCGCATCGATTCCCACGATATCATCTCCATCGTAATACTCGTATGGCTCAAATGCTGCATTGGTAGCCATAGTCAGTGTTCCCTTGGAATGATCCGCGTCCTCAGGGGACTCGTAAGGGCTTTTTCCCTTCGTATCATCACCGATGTAATTATCTACGATGGAATCTAACGTGCCGTCCTCTTTCAATTCAGCCAGCGCCTCATTAAATTCCTTTGTCAGCTCCGGATTATCTTTCGAGATACAGATTGCATATTCCTCATCTGCAAAATCTTCGTCAAGGATCTGAAGATCATCATTCTTATCCACAAATGCCTGCGCCGGCTGGGAATCGATGATCACGCAGTCGATCTTTCCCTGTTTTAAACCCTGGACAGCATCGGCGCCCTTGTTATACCGCTCGATGGTCGTACCGGCATCATCGTTCTCATATTCATCGGATGCATAAATATCACCAGTAGTTCCAAGCTGTACCCCGATGGTCTTTCCCGGCAGGTCATCAACAGAATTTACTGTATTTTCTGCTGTTTTGCTCTCACCGCATGCCGTAAGTGCAAAGACCATACCCGTTGCAAGTAAGAGAGCCGCCGCTTTCTTCACGTTTTTCATAAATAATTCCTCCTTGTATAAATATGCACTTATTATAGCATTTTCAGGCAAAAATACAAGTTGGTTTTCGCAAGATCGTTTATTCCAGGACTCTTTTCCCGCTATTGCACCAGGTCCAGATGCTGAACTGTGCCCGCCGTTCCGTTTTCATACAGAAAGATTCCGGTTTTTCGGATATAGGCATTGGTGCGGTTGCCCCAGCGGGAGTTCAGGGAAAACTGGGTCTGTGCGTTTTTCAGACAGATCGCTCCCACTCCCGCCTCTTTTAGCTTCACTAACTTATCGTTTCCACTTTCATCTTTGATCCAGATTCTCAGCTTGTCAAAGACTTCATCCGCCTCGTCTATCCAGCCGTTTTTGTCCATGTCATATTCCTCCAGATCCGCAAAGCCGTCTCCGCTTTTCGCGCCGAACAGTTCGGAACCGTCGTCAATTCTGCCGTTTCCATTCAGATCCAATGCCAGAAAACCACTTCCTTTTTTCAATGTGGAAATACAGTCCTCGCTGCCATCGGCATCCATGTCAAATAAAAACTTCTGATCACTGACTTCGGCGATGTTGGTATCCAGATTGATTACCAGAGGATCACAGAGCTTCGGCGCTCCAAAATTAATATGTTCCTCCATATAGGAAGAAAAGGCACGGGTCATCTGTACTTCCACATGAAATTCCAGTTCCCGCCCATCCGCGGTCACAACCGTTCCCGTGGTATCAAACTGCGTGGTCTCGCTTTCATAATAAAAACTGCTTTTTGTGATCGTTCCGCCGTACTCCTGAACACTGCCGGACGTTCCTCTCCCCGACATCTGTTGATTCCATGGCTTCCAGGTCTCTCCCTCTCCGAAGAAGAGATCCAGCAGATACTGGATCACCTCAGACTGGATCTGATGGATGGTCTTTCCCTTGTACGGATTCTCCTCTCCCTGAATTTTCTTTGTCGTCTTTTGGGAAGCGCTTTCGATCTTTTCCTCATTTTCAGGCGACCCCCAGCAGACCATGCTGCTTCCTTCCTCCTGCTGTAAAAGATAGTGCCTCCTGCTGCTCATGGCTGCATTTGATGATTGAATTACCACTGATCTCTCTGCTCCTTTCTCCTTATAATAAGCTCCAAAAAAGGCAGATAGAGATTTCCTTCTCTTCTGCCTTCCCTGGTCTTTCGATATGTGATTCTTATTTTATTTATCGGAAGATTCTGCTGTTTCTTTAATTTTTTACGCAACTATTCTCGCCGTTTTCGGTCTCTGCTCCAATTCTGCCTCAGTCAGACTGGCTATTCTGTTTCACTTTTTGATTCAAGACAATCGGATCGTAACACAGCTTTCCTATCCGATCAATACCTGTTTTCCCTCAAATGCAAATCCGTACTTGCGGATCCGTTCTCCCGGAATCCCCTTTGCCGTCAAAGCCGCCTCATACTGCTTCCTCTCGATCTGTTCCAATGCCGCCCGTACCGTATCCTCCAGAGTTTCCTCCTTCTTCGGATCATGCACCTTAAATTCCAGGACGATCGCATCATCTTTCCCCGGATCCTTCGGTTCCAGCATCACATCATACCTTCCGAATCCACTCTCCCGGTTCGACGTAACTACATATCTGCCCTGCAATTCCACCAGCAGTCCCAGTACAAATCCATGGTAAAACCGCTCCGGCTTCTCCCCCGACGGACTCATTCCCGTGTCAAAATAGCTGAATGTCGCCAACGCCACACGATTCATATAGCCGTTCATTCCCTCCAGGTCATCCTCCAGCATTGCCATGATAAAGCGGTTATAATCCGATTTCTTCCTCGAAAACCAGCCTCTCACCATGCCCTCGAACATCCGGTGCACTTCCCGGTTAGTCAATGCAAGCTCATACAGCGGCTCCCTGCCCTGCTCCACTTCCACCACCGTCTCATAAGACAGAACTTTTAGATAGCCGCTGGCAAGAAGCAGGCTCCAGATTGCCTCCTCATTGTCATCCAACTGATCATACACGATCTGCTCATCCACCGGCACAAAGAGATGCTTTCCCCGTAAGAGTTCTCCGAACTGCTCCTTGATATCACTGTTTCCCTCCCGGATCAGCTTCCCGACAAGGCTGTTGGCACTGGTATTCGCCCAGTAGGTGTCATATCTTCCTTTATCCAGAAAATTCAGGATCGACCATGGATTATAAATATCCCTATAATCTCCAAACACAAAGCCGTCATACCAGTCCTTCACCTGCTCCTTCTCCATTCCCAAGCCGCACTCATCCAGAGCTGCAAAGACTTCCTCCTCCGTGAATCCAAAATATGTGGCATACTTATTAGAGGTAGTTGTCACCACTTCCAGATTATTCAGATCTGAAAATACCGACTCCTTGCTCACCCTCGTGATTCCCGTCATGATCGCCCGCTCCAGCCACGGATTTGTCTTGAAAGTGGAATTGAACAGACTCCTGATAAAGGAGACGATCTCCCTCCAGAACCCATGCACATAGGCTTCCTGCATCGGGGCGTCATATTCGTCTAAAAGGATAATGACCTTTTTCCCGTAATAGCGATAGAGATAGTCTGACAGTTGATAGATTGCTGTCGGCGCTTCCAATTCCCCCATCTGTTCCCGCATCTGCTCAAAATATTTTTTCTCACTGTCTGATAGTCTCTCTGATTCCAGCAAAAAAGAATATTTCTCATACTGTTTTTTTAAGAGTTCACAAATCCGATAACAGGCTGAAGGATAATCTTTCTCCTTAATATTCGCAAAAGACAGGCTGATCACCGGATAAGTTCCCTGTAACGCTCTGTATGTTTTTTCTTTCCAGATGGAGAGACCTTGAAAAATCGCTCCCTGGTCCGCATACTCATTGGAAAAGAACCGCTCCACCATACTCATATTCAGCGTTTTTCCAGAGCGACGGGGACGGGCGATGAGGGTTACGCTGTCCTCTGCCTCCCACCACTCTTTAATAAAATAAGTTTTATCGATATAAAAACAATTTTTTTGGATCAGATCCTCAAAGTTCTGTATCCCGATCGCTACGGTTCTCGCCATAATGCCATCACCTCCAAAAAAGCCGTTCTATTAATACTTTTTCCTTAGTATAGCGGATTTTTGAGCGAATTACAATTTTATAACATTTTTTCTTCCTCTTTATTGACTGTCAGCCGCTTTACTCCGACACAGCTTTGCTTTCGTCGACAAGCCGGCTGACTGCCCCGGCGCTTGCGGTGAATGGAGCTAAAATGGTATACTATACCACAAATAGTACAGAGCAGATAATGTGCTGTCTTTTTTCAGAGAACGCAATAAAGGAAACGAGCCAAGATAGAGGAGGATTTTGATGAGATTTGGAGAAATCGTAGCTCCCACCATCAAAGAGCTATTTATACAGAAGCTGGAGGGAATGATCCTATCCGGAGAATTAAGACCGGGAGATAAGCTGCCCACAGAACGGGAGCTCTCAGATGAAATGAAGATCAGCAAAACCGTTATTCACGAAGGGATCCAGGAGCTTTCCAGGCTGGGCTTTTTGGATGTGGTCAGCCGTAAGGGCGTGACGGTGGCGGACTACGCACAAAACGGGAATCTCGATACTCTGATGGCAATCATGAAATATAATGGCGGACGGCTGGACAAAAAAACCATGCGGAGCCTTTTAAATGTCCGAATGTATCTGGAATGTCCTGCCTTAGAAGAGCTGGGAGAACATCATACTGAGCAGGATCTGGAGATTCTGGAAAATCTGCTGATGGAAGTGAAAAAGATACCCAAAGAGGATCTCTCTTCTCTGGCATATGCCCTGTTCCGTTTTCACCGGACTCTGGTATTTTTAAGCGGCAACTCCCTTACCCCGTTGATCATGAATGGTTTTATGCCTGCGGGACTTATTTTCTGGAAAGAATACATCAGAGTCTCCGGCGTGGATTTTTGTATTCAACGTCTGGACTTTTTTTTGGAATGTATTCGAAACAATAATGGAAAAAAAGCCGCCGATGTTCTAAGACAGGGACTCCTGGAATTTGACTGTGATTTTAATTATGAACTTCTCTGAAAACGCAATAAAAGCAGATGTTTCCAGTATTGTCATACGAGGCAATCCGGGAAATCATCTGCTTTTTTGATTCTTTACTTTCTTATATTCTTTCCTTATCTTTCTATGTCCTCCGCCCTGTAGGTTACACAAGAGGCTCCGTAGACTTCTATTTCATAGAGGGCATGGGAGGCCAGATGCTCCGCTTCCTGTTCCAGTTCCCGGCATCCGGTTTTCTTCTCATACTTTTCTACGATCCGGCTCACGGCATCCGGAGTCACCACACATTCCTCTGGCTTCATCCGAAGCTTTCTCAACACCCGTGGAAGGGCAAAATCCCTGAATATGACAGCCTTCTCCTGTGGTGTATAATCCGGCACCTCGATCACGGTGAATCTGGATAAAACAGACGGATTGATCTTCTCCGCCTGATTTGCCGTTGCAACAGTATAGATTCCCTCCGTGGGAATCGTACACTCCAGATAGTTGTCTGTAAATCCCAGATGATCCAGAAGCGACAGAAGTACCATTGCCGGATTCCCGTTCAGTCCTCCCTCCCATGCCTTATCCAATTCGTTCATCAGATACATGACGTGAGGCGTGCCGAAATCACAGACCGCCTGCATGATGGCTCCGGGGCGGGCATTGGCATAAAGTCTGGGCGTGCCTGTTAATGCCTCTATGGCAGCGATCATGCTCATATCCAGGGAAGCCCAGGGCATCCTCAGAAGCCTCGCCATGGTATAGGCAAGCCGGGATTTTCCCACCCCTGCGGGACCCGTTAGCAGGATTCCGTAGGCGGGTACCGTGTGAGTTCGATTCACCTGAACCAGGATCTCCAATATCCGTTGTTTCACAGCAGACAGACCGTAGAGCTCCTGATCCAGAATCTGCCTTGCCCCGTTTATATCCACAGTTTCACAGACTCCGCCTCCCCAGTCCACACCAAGCACCATGTTCAGCGCCTGATGTGCGTGGAGCAGCTCCGCTTCTCCTGCGGAGTCGGAATCAATGATCTTTAGATTTCGTTCCAGCCATTGCTGTAAAAAGACCGGGAACTGTTCTAAGAGATTCTTTTTACCCAAATCTGATTCTGCTAAGTAAATTTTCAAGAGTTCATTTACACTATTATCTTGCATTTGGTACTTCGATGGTCAGATCTGTCAGCGGGAAGGACACGCAAGGATGGATAAAACCAAACTTTCTGTCCGCCTCTCTTCTTCCGTCCACGGAAGTCGGTGCATAGACATCACCGATAACCAGGCGGGAATGACACCAGCCGCACTCACCGCTTCGGCAATGGGAAGGCGCTGCGATTCCATTTTTTTCAAGGATCTGAAGCAGGGAATCATCGGTGCTTCCGGTCACCGTTTTCTCTTCCCCCTCCTGAATGACGGTGATCTGAACGGTGTCTGGAACAGTAATATCCTTTGGATATTCCTCCTGCTCCTTCGGGTTATGCATCTCTCCGAATAACTCGTGACGGATGAACTTTCTGCGAAGATGCAGCTTTTCTAACTCCTTGTCCACGAAGTTGTACATTGCCTGAGGTCCGCACATGAATACGGAATAATCCTCATTTTTTGGAGCATATTTTTCAATCAGCTCCGCGGAGATGAACCCGTGCTCAAAGCCCTCCTTCTCCTCATGACTTAAGACATGTACGACCTTTACCTTATCGGTTCTCGCCTCGATAGCGTCAAACTCTTCCTTATATACGATGGTATCTGCGGTACGGCTTCCATAGAGTAAGATCATCTGAAAGTCCTCATCGCCGTCTGCAATGGCACGGGACAGGGACAAAAATGGAGTGATTCCGCTTCCTCCCGCAATACCGATCACGGTTTTTGCATCGCGGAGACCCTCATAGGTAAAGGTTCCCAGAGGTCCTGAGGTATCTACCTTGGTTCCCTCCTGCCAGTTCTCATGTACCCAGTTGGATACCAGTCCCCCCGGCACCTGCTTGATGGTCAGCTCGATCTCTCCCTCGGTTGCCATCTTCGGGGAAGAGGAGATGGAATATGCACGGGTAACCGGCATTCCGTCGATATTTAAGTTCACGCTTAAGTACTGCCCCGGTGCAAAATAAGCCACATGGTCTGTCTTGCTCTCAGGATCCGGTACAAAGGTAAAGCATTTTACACCCTCCCCATGGTCTACGATCCTGGAGATCACAAAATACTGATGATCCGGATGAAGCTGCTGTTTCAGCCAGTTAGCAGCATAGGCCTCCTCTTTTGGAAGAGGCATCGCCTGTGCAGCATCCACGTCGTTTTGTCTGGTGGCTGCTAATTTTGTAAAGTCTTTGATACTGATTTCATTTAAATTCTTCGCCATTTTCTCTCCTCCTCCTAACGACTCTTGACAGATCTCTTACTCTCTGCATTGATTTTTTCCACCGCATACTGGGCTGATTTCGCACCGGACATACAAGAACAGTTAAATCCATCGGTGAGGATTCCCGTAGCGCCGCAGAAGTGGAGTCCCGGAATCTGATGATATTCGCCCTCGTTCATGCATCGCATTGGGATTCCGTCATTGGTTCTTACCTGATATCCGTAAGGAGTACCGTTCGGTGTACCCATGTACCGTACGAAGGTTGGAGCACAGGCAATCTCGATCTCCTCGATGTGGGATCTGATATCGATTCCCATTGCCTCCTCTGCCTGATCGATCATCTGACCGGCAATCTTCTGTTTCACGCGGCGATATTCTTCCGGTTTTACATCCTTCCATACATCGCCGTAGGTCATTCCTGTTAAGAACAAGGTACAGGTTCCCTCCGGGGAAGATTCCGGTATGATATTATTCAGACAGTTCACGATGGTGTAGCCATTGCTGTATAACTGATGCGCCCTGTCGTAAAGTTCATCTCCGTCGCTGGTGGTTCCCAGCAGGCTGGAATATGTATCTACCCCCAGATCCTTTGCGGAAATGTCCAGTCCGATATAGGCTGTGTAGAGATTTAACGCCAGATCCTTAGAGTTGTAATATCTCAATACATTTTCCGGTAAGGTCTTCTGATCTAACATATTTCCCAGAACGATATGAGGGTTTACATTGGAAATGACTTCCTTTGCGTAGATATCCCATTTTTCTGTCTTAACGCCCACAACTTTTCCGTCTTTTACGATCAGCTCTTTTGCCGCTGTGTTGTACCAGATCTCGCCGCCATGATCACGGATCGCTTTGTCACACGCCAGAGAGATCTCATGAGACTTCATGGATGGAACGGCTGCTCCCTTGTCGATGTATGCGCAGAGCATCATCGCGTTGGTAAAAAAGTCCATCTCCTTTGGCGGCGCTCCCAGATATACCCAGTAAGAGCTCATAATATTCTGTGCCTTTTTCGGGATCTCCAGCAGATCCATTCCCTCATTGATGCTGAGAGACGCCATACGCAGAAAATCAGGATATTTGGTCGCCAGAGTTGTCTTTAACTTTGTCATCTGGGCATCGTGTTTTAACTTCTGTATCGCTGCCCCCGGAGTTCCCTCAAAATAATTTGCCGGTGCATTATCTGTCATATAATGCATTCCTGCAATACCTCTTTCCGCCACCTCAAAGAAATGGGTGACGCTCTCACGACAGCCCGGTACCTGACGCTCCATCTCATCGATGAAGTTCTGTCTTCCGCATGGCATGTTTACGTCGATCCCCTCTGACGGTACCACCATATGGAAGGTATTATTTTCCTGTCTCCAGTCAATATCCACTCCCATAGCATCTAAGTACGCTCCATAGGAACCACGGTTCTCCTTCGGTCCCACTTCGCATGCCTCATGCAGAGCCGCCTCGAACTCAAAGCGTCCGCGCACAAAGCTGGTGACCGCTCCGCCCGGTAAATTATGACGTTCCAAAACCAAAGTTTTCATTCCCATTTTTGATGTATAAAGCGCCGCACCCAGTCCGCCGCTGCCGGCGCCGATTACTACAACATCAACATGTTTTTCCATCAACATACACCTCCGAAATTCTCAAAATGTTCCGACCAGATAAGGTCGTTCTATTGTTTAACAACAATGTTTATTTTTTAACAATCTCATTGTAGTTGAATTTTCAAGGCTTTTCAATCGACAGCATAGACAAATATTTAAGATAATAATTTATGGTTCTGGTCAGACCAAAATATTCAGAGCAAAAAACCGGAGACCTGCGACCTATACAGCCTTCCGTCTCCGGTTATTCTATTCTTATTCTATTTTCGTACGATACGGTATGAATGCTTTTTCAATATCGAATGTCTTTTTAATCCTCAAGTACACTCATATCCACAGTGATCTTATCCAGATGCCAGATCTCATCCACATAGTCCTGGATGGTACGGTCGGAAGAGAATTTTCCTGCATTGGCAACGTTTAAGATCGCCATCTTCGCCCATCTCTTCTCATCCTTGTATGCTTCCATTACCTTTTTCTGCGCCTCCACATAGGAGCGGAAGTCTGCCAGAATGAAGTAGGTATCCGCAAACTGGGTACACTGGGTATTCAGCAGGGAATTATACAGATCACGGAACAGCTCCGGATCATTCGGGGAATAGAATCCGTTGATCAACTGCATCAGCACCTTGCGGACATCCTGATCCTGGTTGAAGATATCCATTGGATTATAGTCCCTGTTTCTCTCATGGGCAATGACCTCATCGGAGCTCATACCGAAGATAAAGGCGTTATCCTCTCCAACCTCTTCCACGATCTCCACGTTGGCTCCGTCCATGGTTCCTAAAGTCGGTGCACCGTTTAACATGAATTTCATATTTCCGGTACCAGATGCCTCCTTACTTGCTGTGGAGATCTGCTCGGACACATCTGCCGCCGCAAAGATCCACTCCGCTAAGGATACGCGGTAATCCTCTAAGAATACCACCTTGATCTTGCCGCCTATGCTCTTATCGTTGTTGATGACGTCCGCCACACTGTTAATTAACTTAATGGTCAACTTCGCATTCTTATATCCTGCCGCCGCCTTTGCTCCGAAGATGAAGGTTCTCGGATAGAAGTCCATCTCCGGATGCTCTTTTAACTCATTATAGAGATACATCACATGAAGGATGTTCAACAACTGTCTCTTGTACTCATGAAGTCTCTTCACCTGTACGTCGAAGATAGAACGCGGATTCACCTCCACACCATTGTGCTTCTGGATATATTCCGCCAGACGCAGCTTATTCTGGTACTTGATCTGCATAAATTCCTGCTGTGCTTTTGCATCATCAGCGTAGATCTCCAGCTTTTTCAAATGCGGAAGGTCTGTGATCCAGTCGTCACCGATCTTGTTGGTCACCCAGCCTGCAAGAAGCGGGTTTCCATGTAATAAGAAACGACGCTGTGTGATTCCGTTGGTCTTGTTGTTGAACTTCTGCGGGAACATCTCGTAGAAATCCTTCAGTTCCTGATTCTTTAAGATCTCTGTATGTAATCTTGCCACACCGTTGACAGAATAGCCTGCTGCGATAGCAAGATGTGCCATCTTCACCTGTCCGTCGAAGATGATCGCCATCTTGTTCACCTTCTCCTGATTGCCAGGATACTTCTTCTGGATCTCTAAGATGAAGCGGCGGTTGATCTCCTCTACGATCTGATAGATTCTTGGAAGCAGTCTGGAGAAGATCTCGATCGGCCATTTTTCCAATGCCTCTGCCATGATGGTATGGTTGGTGTATGCACAGGTTTTTGTGGTGATCTCCCATGCCTCATCCCACTCTAAGCCTTCCTCGTCCAGGAGGATCCGCATCAGCTCTGCCACCGCTACGGTCGGGTGGGTATCGTTTAACTGGAAGGTTACCTTTTCCGGTAATTTATGGATATCCGGATGATTCTTCTTAAAACGCGCCACGGCACGCTGTACGCTGGCGGATACGAAGAAGTACTGTTGTTTTAAACGAAGCTCTTTTCCGGCAATGTGATTGTCATTCGGATAGAGCACCTCCACCAGATTCTTTGCCAGATTTTCCTGCTCCACCGCCTTGTGGTAATCTCCCTTATCAAAAGAATCCAGCTCGAAGCAGTTCATCGGCTCTGCGTCCCAGATCATTAAGGTATTGACTACGTTGTTGCCATAACCGATGATCGGCATATCGTATGGAACCGCATTGACGGACTGATATCCCTCGTGGATGAACTTCGTCCTTCCATTCTCTCCCGCCTCCGCACGGACATAACCGCCGAATTTTACCTCATAGGCATACTCCGGTCTGCGAAGCTCAAATGGATAACCGTCCTTTAACCAGTTATCCGGCACCTCCACCTGAAAACCATCCTGAATCTTCTGCTTAAACATTCCGTAACGGTAACGGATCCCACATCCGTAAGCCGGATAGCCCAGGGATGCCAGAGATTCCATGAAGCAGGCAGCCAGACGACCCAGACCGCCGTTTCCAAGCGCCGGATCCGGCTCCTGATCCTCAATGATATCCAGATTCAGCCCCATCTCGTCCAGGGCTTCCTTTACTTCCTTATAGCATTTTAAATTGATCAGGTTATTTCCAAGAGCCCTGCCCATCAGAAATTCCATGGACATATAGTAGACCATCTTCGGATCCTGCTTGTCATACGCACTCTGAGTCGCAAGCCACTGATCGATGATCTTATCTTTTACGGAAAGGGATACCGCCTGGAAGATCTCCTGCTGGGACGCTTCCTTGATGGTCTTGCGGTACAGGTTCTTCACATTGTCCTTTACATCCTTCATAAATTCTTCTTTGTCAAACAGTTCATTTTTCATGTGCAAACTCCTCCTAATTCTGCAGCCGGGATGATAAAAAGGGGAGTACACCTTCCGGTATAGCTCCTCTTTTCCATTTTTACCTATTTTTCTGAACGTCCAAAAGGACTGATTCGCCATTGATCTTCCATTCCTTCTGGTAGCCATTCAAAGTTCCTTTCACAATTTCATCGGCAAGTACTACATTCTGAATATTCTCACCATATTTTTCAAAAATTCCGCCTACTTTTTCAGATCCACTGTAAGCCACTTTAATCCGGTCTGTTACCTCAAAGTCTGCTTCTTTTCGCATTGTCTGCAATTTGCTGATCAGTTCACGCACCATACCTTCCTCGATCAGTTCTTCGGTCAGGTTGGTGTCTAACACTACGGTCACCCCGCCGTCGCTGTCCGATACATAGCCCTCCATCTGTGCCATGCTGATCAGCAAATCCTCTTCACATAATACAACGTCATCACTGATATTGTCAAGTTTCAGGGCGCCCTCCGCCTTAAGCTGTGCCATGGCTGCGTTGCCGTCTAAGGACGCCAGAGTCTCCTGGATCTGCTTTAAATATTTTCCATATTTCGGCCCTACCGTGCGAAGCTGCGGCTTGAAGGTATAGCTGGTGAAATCGCTGACGTCCTCGGTGAAGTTCACTTTTTTCACGTTCAGCTCGTCTTCAATGATCTCTGTGAAGAAATCAGACAGCTCAAAATCCGCCTTCACATACATGTTCCCGATCGGCTGCTTGGTCTTGATATTCGCCGTGTTTCTGCAAGCTCTTCCAATCACAACCACCTTCAGAACGGCTTCCATATTTTCTTCCAGCCCTTTGTCGATGAACTTCTCATCCGCAACAGGGAAGTCGCATAAATGAATACTCTCCGGCGCATTTGCATCCAGGTTGCGGACTAAGTTCTGGTAGATGTCCTCTGTCATAAACGGGATCATCGGCGCCGCAGTCTTAGCCACGGTCACAATCGCTGTGTACAATGTCATGTAAGCGTTGATCTTATCCTGCTCCATTCCCTTTGCCCAGAAGCGGTCGCGGCTTCTTCTGACATACCAGTTACTCATCTCATCCACGAAGGAATCCAACGCTCTTGCCGCCTCCGGGATGCGGTAATTGCCAAGGTTCTCATCCACAGTCTTTACCAGCGTATTCAGCTTGGATAACAACCACTTATCCATCACTGGCAGCTTCTCGTAATCCAGCTCATATTTTGTGGCGTCGAACTGGTCGATCTCTGCATAGAGCACATAGAAAGCATAGGTGTTCCACAACGTGGACATGAACTTCCTCTGTCCCTCCTGTACTGCCTTTCCATGGAAACGGTTTGGCAGCCACGGTGCGGAGTTGATGTAGAAATACCAGCGGATAGCATCTGCTCCGTACTGCTCCAATGCATCGAATGGATCCACCGCATTTCCCTTGGACTTACTCATCTTCTGTCCGTTCTCATCCTGTACATGACCGAGAACGATGACATTTTCATAAGGAGCCTTATTAAATAATAAGGTAGATTCTGCCATCAGGGAATAGAACCAGCCGCGGGTCTGATCCACTGCCTCGGAGATAAACTGAGCCGGGAACTGCTGCTCGAACAGTTCCTTATTTTCAAACGGATAGTGATGTTGTGCAAACGGCATAGCTCCGGAGTCAAACCAGCAGTCGATAACCTCCGGCACACGGTGCATCTCCTTGCCGCAGTCCGGACATGGGATGGTCACTTCATCAATGTACGGTCTGTGAAGCTCCACCTTTGCCGCATCCGGATTACCGCTCTTCTCTGCCAGTTCAGCACGACTTCCAATACACTCCTGGTGACCGCACTCGCACTCCCACACGTTCAATGGCGTACCCCAATAACGGTTACGTGAAATACCCCAATCCTGAATATTTTCCAGCCAGTCTCCAAAACGTCCTTTTCCAATGGACTCCGGGATCCAGTTGACCGTGTTGTTGTTGCGTACCAGATCGTCTTTTACCGCTGTCATCTTGATAAACCAGGATTCACGGGCATAGTAGATCAGCGGGGTATCGCATCTCCAGCAATGCGGATAACTGTGTTCAAACTTCGGCGCATCGAATAAAAGATTCTTCTCTTCCAGATCCTTCAACACCATCGGGTCCGCCTTTTTACAGAATACTCCTGCGTAACTGGTTTCCTCTGTCATCTCGCCCTTGCCATTGACAAGCTGAACGAATGGAAGATCGTATTTACGTCCCACCTGGGCGTCGTCCTCACCAAATGCCGGGGCAATGTGAACCACTCCCGTACCGTCGCCCATGGTAACATAGGTATCACAGGTCACATAAAATGCTTTTTTATGCTGTCTTGCAATGATCTCATCGGCGAAGTCAAATAACGGTTCATATTCCTTATGCTCTAAATCCGTTCCCTTATATCTCTCTAAGATCTCATATGCTTTGACGCCGTTTTCCTCATCTGCCAGCTTGCCGAGTACAGAATCCAACAGCGCCTCCGCCATATAATAGGTAAAACCGTCTGCCGCCTTCACCTTCACATAGGACTCATCCGGGTTGACACAGAGCGCCACGTTACTTGGCAGCGTCCAAGGTGTTGTCGTCCATGCCAGAATGTAAGCATCCTCATCCTTCACCTTGAATCTTGCGATGGCAGAACGTTCTTTTACATCCTTATATCCCTGCGCCACCTCATGGGAAGATAACGGGGTTCCACAGCGAGGGCAATAAGGTACGATCTTAAATCCCTTGTATAATAACTTCTTATCCCAGATCTGTTTTAATGCCCACCACTCAGACTCAATAAAATCATCATGATAAGTAACATAAGGATCATCCATATCCGCCCAAAAACCAACGGTGCCGGAGAAGTCCTCCCACATCCCCTTATATTTCCAGACGCTCTCCTTACACTTCTGAATAAACGGATCCAGACCATACTCTTCAATCTGTTCTTTTCCATCCAGACCTAAGAGCTTTTCTACTTCCAGCTCCACCGGAAGTCCATGGGTATCCCATCCTGCTTTTCTTGGAACCATTTTTCCTTTCATGGTCTGGTATCTCGGTATCATGTCTTTGATAACACGGGTCAGCACATGTCCGATATGGGGTTTTCCGTTTGCAGTAGGCGGGCCGTCATAGAAGGTGTAGGTTTCTCCTTCTTTGCGGTTTTCCATACTCTTTTTAAAGATGTCGTTTTCACGCCAGAATTTTTCTGTTTCTTTTTCTCTCTCTACGAAATTCATGTTCGTGGATACTTTGTTGTACATGGTTTTCCTCCTGGATTTATTTGAAATTACTAATGTTTACTTAGGGTTACTGGGGGGGGTCGGGGGGCAGCAGAATCCTCTTCCGTCACTTGCTCCGAATTACGGATATAAGATTTTCTAAATGTTCTGAATCTCCCGTACTGTAACCGGACGCAACCGGCGCATATTCGCCATCCATGGCTCAAATGCGCCTTTCCCGGACGTCCTGTCCGGGAATTGCTGACAACGACAGAACATTAAGAAAATCTAATATCCTCCATTAGTCGCAATTGCCGGAAGAGGATTCTGCTGCTTGCGATACCCGTAACAGCCTTGGTTGTGTTGCGTACTGTTTGGTGACGTGAGTGCATTGGTTGCAATGTTACATCTTGCGTATATTACCGTTTGTCAACATCCCTGGCACACACAATTTTGGTAGTGGATTTCGCCGAAGCACAAAATATATTTTAGGGGCTGTTACATTGTTTTGGACATTAGACTTTCTTAGGGTTCTGCACAATTCTTAGCAATTTCCAGGCAGGACGCCTGGAAAAGGCGCATCTGAGCCATGGATGGCGAATATGCGCCGGTCGCGTCCGCGTCCAATACCTTCCCAGAACACTTAGAAAGTCTTATGTCCGAAACAGGTAACAGCCCCTAAAATATATTTTGTGCCCCGAACAATCCAATACCCAAAAAAAGCCCGCATCCTCTGTAAAAGGACACGAGCATAATACCTGTGTTATTACCACCAATTACAGCGTACTTAGAATAAAAATAAAATGAATCCTGCATACACGACTTCTGTAACGTAGAAGCAATCGTCAGCGCCTACTCCCTGTCCGGTTTGCAAAATCCCGATTTGGTGTCTATTGCAAATTATGGTTTCAGGCTGCAACTTAGAAGTGATCTTCGTGATAGAGGCTACTCGTACCGGCTTCCACCTATCCCGGCTCGCTGTGGCTTTGACCAATATCCTACTGTCTTCGTCATCGTCTTTTTCTGTTCTCTAGCATTATAAAACCCATGTATCAGATTGTCAAGATTTCATTTTTTGCTCTTTTTGCTATTATTGCTCTTAAAAATTTGTGAAAATAATACCGCCAGTGATGATTATGTTAAGTAGAAAAAATGTACTATGATTCTTGTAAAAAAACAGGGATATGATATAATTTTCCTTATAAATAAGACAGGCTGACTCTCCGGTGTTTTCTGCCGATGCCATATTTCCTGTCCAAGAAAAAGAGAGGAGTACATGTTTTTCATGTAGATAATTATGAGTACATTGAATTTAACCCTTATGACGGATTTGTACGAGATGACAATGATGCAGGGGTATTTTAAGTCACAAAACCACGATGTGGTTGTATTCGACGCCTTTTACCGCACCAATCCGTGTGAAGGGGGCTACGCTGTCTGTGCCGGACTGGAACAGGTCATCGACTATATTAAAAATCTTCATTTTCATGAGGAAGATATCGCTTATCTGAGAAGCCTGGATATCTTTGATGAAGACTTTTTGGAATATCTGAGTACCTTCCATTTTTCCGGCGACATCTACGCTATTCCGGAAGGCACCATTATCTTTCCGCGGGAACCGATTATCAAGGTAATTGCACCGATTATGGAGGCTCAGTTAGTAGAGACCGCTATTTTAAATATTCTGAATCATCAGTGTCTGATCGCCACCAAGGCAGCCAGGGTCTGTTATGCGGCTAAGGGCGACGGTGTGATGGAGTTCGGTCTTCGCCGGGCACAGGGACCGGACGCCGGAACTTACGGAGCGAGGGCTGCGATTATCGGCGGCTGTAACGGAACCTCCAATGTTCTTGCGGGACAGCTCTTTGACGTCCCGGTGAAGGGAACTCATGCACATAGCTGGATCATGAGCTTTCCCGATGAATATACGGCGTTCAAAAAATATGCAGAGTTATACCCTTCTGCCTGCACCCTATTGGTGGATACCTATGACACCTTAAAATCCGGTATGCCGAATGCGATCCGCGTCTTTAAAGAAATGCGTGAAGCAGGGATTCCTCTTACCAATTACGGGATCCGCATGGACAGCGGCGACCTTGCCTACCTTTCCAAAAAGGTGCGTCAGATGTTAGATGAGGCGGGCTTCCCGGATGCAGTGATTTCCGCTTCCAACGATTTGGACGAGCATCTGATTGAGAGTCTGAAGCTGCAAGGAGCCATGATTACCTCCTGGGGAGTCGGCACCAACCTGATTACCGCGAAGGACAATCCTGCTTTTGGCGGTGTCTACAAGCTGGCTGCCATCCAGGATGAAAACGGAACTTTTATTCCGAAAATCAAGCTGTCCGAGAACACGGAAAAGGTGACGAATCCCGGAAATAAGACGATTTATCGAATCTATGATAAGAGCACTGGAAAGATCCGGGCAGATTTGATCTGTCTGGTGGGCGAGACCTTTGACCCGGAAGAAGATATGACGATTTTTGACCCGAACGAACCCTGGAAGAAGACGAGACTGGCTGGGGGAAGCTACTCTCTCAAAGAACTTCTCGTTCCAATTTTTGAAAAAGGCGCATGTGTCTACACCTCCCCAAGTGTTATGGAGATTCAAAAAATCTGCAATAAGGAAAAGGATACGATCTGGGATGAGACGAAACGTTTTGTCAACCCTCATGAAATCCATGTGGACTTGAGCAAAAAATTATATGACCTGAAGAACGATTTGTTAAATCAGCTGCATGATTTACAGGAAGACTAGAAGTCTTTGCAAGATTTTTTTCTACATCATAATATAAGGAGAATCCCACAGGCGGGATTCTCCTTATGTTTATACATTTAATATATTAAAAAAACAAAGCGGCAGCCCCAGGCTTCTCTATCCTCAATCTCAAGGGTTCGGACGCTTTACACCGCCTTTTTCTTCTCTACTCCGTTGGAACACCGAGACATTCCGATCTAAGATGAGCAATGCATCAATTAAATCCAACCACTTTCTGTGAAATCTTATAGGCAGCAATGGAGATTTTACGTCCTCCCTTTCCCGGCAGATTCATGGTATTTCCCATAATGCCGTTTCTGAGCCGATGGAAGAGCCGTAAATCCTTTTGTTTAATGTAATTCCACAGTTCTCTCTTCTTCTCAAGATTTTCGTCCGTGCCGGAACGAATCAGCATGACGGTGGAAACAACGGTGATAATCTCCAAATAATTGAACATATATTTTCTGAGCTTGCGGTCCTGTAACTTCCAGAGGTCATAGGCATCGATCATGATTTTATTCACCTTGATCTGCTGGTCGATTCTGCGAATCATCACATTTTCATTGACGGACTGATCTTCCCTGCCGATGTAATAGCGGTAAAAATCCACATCCAGATAATACATATTTTTCACATAAGGAAGCGGAACATAGACGAAGAGGTTATCCACATAAAAAGTGTGTTTCGGCAGCTCCAGTCCACAGTCTCTTAAAAGCTGGGTACGGTAAATGACCGAGTGCATTAAAATATACTGACCCTTATAGAAATGTCTGACATCCTTCCAGGTAAACATCTGCTCTTTTGGGAGAGCTGTCGTGTATTTCATGACCTTTTTGTGTTTTGCTCCCTCTTTTTCATAGACAAAATTGCTGATTAACATATCGAGAGGCGTACTTCCACCCACTAGACTTCTCAGGGTCTCCAAAATCTTCTGATAGGCTTCCTCATTCACCCAGTCGTCACTGTCCACAACCTTGAAAAAGACTCCCTTTGCATTTTTTATCCCCGTATTCACAGCCTCGCCATGTCCGCCGTTCTCCTGATGGATCGCCCGGACAATGTTCGGATATTTTTTCTGGTAGGCGTCCGCAATCTCCGGGGTCATGTCCTTCGATCCGTCGTCCACGATCAGAATCTCCACATCCTCTCCGCCTGTTAAAAGTGAATCAATACACTTTTCCATATAGTCCTGGGAATTATAACATGGTATGGCTACTGATAATAATTTCATTTGATCCTTGCTCCTATTGATTGATGATTTTCTCCGTCAGATCCAGCGCTTTTTTCGTCATGGCGTCGATATTATAATATTGATACTCTGCAAGCCTCCCCAAAAGATAGAAATTCGGGTAATCTGCTGTCAATGCCCGATACTTATTGTAGAGGGCGCGGTTTTCTTCATTTATAATAGCGTAATAAGGGATCTCCCCCTCTTTTCCACTATAGGCAAAAGGGTATTCCTTTACGATGGTGGTGCCGTCCGTCTCCTGCTGCCTCGTCAGATATTTGAACTCTGTGATCCTGGTAAACTCCTCGCTGACTGTATAATTGACAACGCTTCTGCCCTGGTAAGAATCCTTATCATAGTGTTCGAATCGAAAATCCAAAGAACGGTATGGAAGCCTTCCAAAGCTGCAGTCAAACAGTTCATCCAAAGCTCCTGTATAAATCAATTCTCCTGTAAATTCCTCTCCATTAAGAAATATGGTATTTTTTTCAAATCTCAGGATCTCCCTGGCGTCAATCCCCAGCGCCACCGTGATATTCGGATGATCCAGAAGGTTATGAAACAGGATGGAGAATCCATACGCCGGCACTCCCTGGTAACAATCGGTAAAATATCCGTTTTCGTGAGAGATCAGAACCGGAACTCTGCCCGTTACCTCCTCACTGATCTCTTCCGGAGTCTGTCCCCACTGTTTCATGGTATATTGCAGAAAAATGTTTTTGTAGACAAAATCTGCGATGGCACGAATATCTTCATCCTCACTTTTCCGCAACTCCATGATTGGAACCTTGTTTCCATATCCATAGGTTCTGGTGAGCTTTGTCTCTAATTGCTCTGCCTTGTCCGATGGAAAGACCATGTGCAGCGTATTCAGATTAAATGGAACAGGTAAGAGCTGTTCTCCTACTTTTGCCACGACTTCGTGGCGGAAGTCTGTCCATGTTGTGAACCTGGATAGGAACTGGTAGACCTCTTCCATATCCGTGTGAAAGATGTGTGGACCGTATTTGTGAATTAAGATTCCATGTTCGTCCAGGCAGTCATAACAGTTGCCTCCGATGTGGTCTCTCTGTTCAATGACTAAGACTCTGCGGTCGCCCTGTTCCGCCAGCTGTCTCGCCGCTGTGCTGCCGGCGATTCCGCTTCCTACTACAATGCTGTCGTACATTTTTTTATTCCTCCGGGAGAGGGGGGTCCCTCTATATTATGGGCAGAGAAAAGGTGCTTTGTGTTCCAGGCCGGGCAGAGCCGGGGAAAACTGAGGTTTCCCCCGGCTCGCTTCGCTCGTCAAATACATAGAAGACCATCTGCTCAAGCGAGCTTGGCATCTGGTCTTCTATGCATTTTCCTCTGCCCTTTTCGTATATTATACACATTGTAGCAGGTTATTCCAACTTTTTTCCAAAAGTTTAAGAATATTTTATGATTTGAGGAGTTCTGTTTATATCGCAAATTCATATCTTGTTCATTTTTTTTTTACTTTTTTATCATAATGTCCTCACATTCTTTTCACAACTCACAGATATACTAATCACTGTAATGAAATTAAATCCATTACAATACATTCTTTTTCATATGTACGCCGATGTCGAGAGACATCGGCTCCCTCTTTTTATAGGAGTTTTCTGATATATTTCTTATAACGTTCAAATGCGGAGGGCACCGGATAGTTCCTTAAACAATCTTCCGCTTCTAAGAATAGAAGTCCCGAATCATCCTCCTCTAACTGAGCTACTTTTATGACATACCCGTCCATATGCCATTCTATATGAGAAAAAATATGTTTTGCTTCTTCCAGCTTCTGGATTCTTACGGGGGTAAGCCCCAGGTTTTTTACATATTCTAAGGCTTCATCTTCATTCAGATGACCTTCCACATTTGGAAATTCATACATCCCTGCGAGAAGTCCGCGCTTTGGTCTTTTATTTAATATAACCTTGCTGCCGTCCTGGATGACGAACACGGTTTTGTCTTCCAGGCGTCTCTTTTTGGCTTTTGATTTTACAGGGTATTGCATTGCTGTTCCTTTTTTTTTGGCGTTGCAGAGTTCCTGCAGCGGACAGCTTCCACAGTCCGGCGCTCCATTGGGTACGCAGACCATTGCGCCAAGCTCCATCAACGCCTGATTGTAGGCGCTGGCTGCTTCCTTTGGCATGGATTGTTTTAGGGCTGTTTCCATGGAAGTTTTGAAGGACTGCTTCATGATGTCAGTATCGTCTTCTGTGAGCCGGGTGATGACCCGCAGGACGTTTCCGTCTACTGCCGGGACCGGGATTCCGTAGGCAATGGAGGAGATGGCTCCTGCGGTGTAGTGGCCGATTCCTTTGAGCTTTAGGAGTTCTTCGTAGTCTGGAGGGAGTTCTCCGTTATATTCTTCCATTACGGTTTTGGCTGCTGTCTGCATGTTACGGACACGGTTGTAGTAGCCGAGACCCTCCCAGAGTTTCAGGAGACGTTCTTCGTCACATTCTGCCAGGTGGCGGATGGAGGGGAGTTCGGTTACGAAGCGTTCAAAATAGGGTTTGACGGCTTCGACTCTGGTTTGCTGGAGCATGATTTCTGAGACCCAGACACGGTATGGGGTCGGGGATTCACGCCAGGGGAGGATTCGTTTGTTTTGGTCGAACCAGGTTATTAAGGGTTCGTTTATTTGTTTTAAATTATAATCTGATAGCATGTTTTTACCATTTCGTTGATTGATTTACTCCGCTGTGTCACTCGGGAGCAAAGCTTCCTGCTCTGCGTACTTTCACACTAGGCTCAAAAACACCTCGCCAAGTGTTCAATGCATCGTTCAAGGGCATTCGCCCTATCAAAACCGCCAAAAACAAATCCGCCTGCAAGCAGTCGATTTGTTTCCGGCGATTTTGGCACAGCTCATTGCTAGTTTGTACATTATATATGTGCTTTGCACATAAACGCTCCGCTTTGGATGCCATTCGGCGGGGTATAATGTCTTTCGACATTATACCATAATTGTAAGGTCGATAAAAGTGTAGGAAAGGATTGACAATTTTTTGTCAAAGTTATAGAATGAAATTACAAAATATTACACAGTACATATTTATTAGGAGGTTTTTTCATGAACAATTTACGTTTGGAAGTTGAAAACGAGATTGCTGTTCTTACAATCTCAAGACCTAAGGCATTAAATGCTTTAAACAGCGAGACATTGAACGAATTAAACGAAGTTTTAACAGATATCGAAAAAAGAGATGATATCAAAGTTGTAATCTTAACAGGAGACGGAGAGAAATCTTTCGTTGCCGGAGCTGACATCGCTGAGATGGTGAACTTCACTGCTGCTGAAGCAAGAGCATTTGGTATGAGAGCAAGCGAGCCATTCTTCAAACTGATGAACATGCGTCAGGTTACAATCGCAGCTGTAAACGGATTCGCTTTAGGCGGTGGATGTGAGATCTCTATGGCATGTGATATCCGCATCGCTTCTGACAACGCTCGTTTCGGACAGCCGGAGACAGGTCTTGGAATTATCCCAGGATTTGGTGGTACTCAGAGACTTGCACGTTTAGTAGGAATGGGAAGAGCAAAAGAATTAATCTTCACCTGCGATACCATCAAAGCTGACGAAGCTTACAGAATCGGCTTAGTAAACAAGGTAGTACCTCAGGCAGAGTTAATGGATACTGCTAAGAAGATGGCAGCTAAGATCGCTTCTAAAGGAAGCTATGCTAACGCAATCGCAAAGGCAGCTATCAACAATGGTTACGATATGGATATCAAGAACGCTGTTGAGATGGAAGCTAACTTATTTGGTATTACATGCTCCACAAACGATAAAAAAGAAGGTATGACAGCTTTCTTAGAGAAACGCGACGCTAACTTAACAGACTTCTAGAAAAACCAAATTACCATAAAGACTCTATGTAAATGGGTAATCCATCTACATAGAGTTTTTTTATCTCTCTCTATTCTCCTTTGGCAATTCAACTGTGAAAACAGTTCCGGCTTCCGGCGCGCTTTCGACCTTTACCGAACCTTTGCAAAGATCCACAATCCGCTTTACAAGTGCAAGTCCAAGCCCATTCCCCTCGGTTTTGCGGGAACTGTCTCCCTGATAAAACTTCTCAAAAATATGCTTTTGGACTTCCTCCGTCATTCCGCTTCCTTCATCCGAAACAGATACGGCTATCTTTTCCGGTGTCTCATGGATCGCTATGCCAATACTGCCGCCCGCGGGCGAGTGTTTGACTGCATTATCAAGTATATTGCTCCATACCTGTTCTAAGAGAGGTTCGCTTCCGTAATATATCTGCCTTGGCAGCTCCATGTCAAATTCGATATCCTTAGCCTCCCACTTATCCTCCAACATCAGAATACATTTGCGGATCTGCTCATCTAAACGGTATGCCGCCTTTCCCAGCACCATCTCCTGGTTCTCCAGCCTCGAAAGCAACAGGATATTGCCGGAAAGGTTCGTAAGTCTGCGGGAATTATCCAGAATCTTTTCCACATAGTGGTCATGTTTTTCAGGTGACAGATTATGGTTCTGCAAAAGAGTCGCATAACCTTCAATCGAAGCGATGGGCGTCTTAAATTCATGGGATACATTGGCAACAAAATCACTTCGCAGGGTTTCAATGTGGGAAAGGTCATAGGTCATGGCGTTAAAACGCTGCGCCATCTCTCTGATTTCCATAATCTGTTCATTCTCGGGAACCCTAATTGTAAAATTCCCTTTGGATAGTTCATCGAAGGCGTTGCTGATATTCTGAACCGGACGAATAATCAGCCTGCCTACGAACAAGGCTATGACGGCTCCAAGCAGGAGACTTCCCAGAGCAAAGCCGAGAAACGGCACACGCCTGTCATTTGGAGCAATCCCAACCATATCCAATTTAAATAACACAAACCAAAGCAGGGTCATAAATATAAAAACTGCAAAAATTGTCGCAAATACCAATCCGGTAAAATACATCCAAAGTCTGGAATGGGGATTTTTATTCAACATTTTTCACCACCTTATACCCAAGCCCTCTCACCGTAACGATCTCAAAATCCGTGCAATCCCGGAATCTGTCCCGCAGACGGTTGATATGGGTGTTCACCGTACGCTCATCCGTTTCCGAGAACATCCCCCATATTTCATCCATCAACTGCTGACGGGTAAAAATCTTATTCGGATAGGACAACAGCTTATACAGCAGATAAAATTCCTTTTGCGGCAATATAGTTTCCACCCCGTGGATGGTCACTGTAAGGGCGTCGTAATCAAGCATCGTGGAACCCACTACAATTTTCTTCTCACTGGATATTTTAGCCCTGCGTAAAAGCGCCTCCACTCTCAGGACAAGCTCTTTCACATTGATGGGTTTGATCATATAATCATCTGTTCCTGCTCGAAAGCCGTTTTGTATATCCTCGAACTGATCCTTTGCCGTAACCATCAGAATCGGCAGTTCCATTTTTGCCTCTCTTAAAGTCTTTGTCAGCTCATAGCCGTCCATCCCCGGCATCATGACATCCACAACAATCAAGTCTATATATTCCCTATCCATAATTTCCAGCGCCTCCAAACCGTCTGCCGCAGAAATCGTATTATAGCCGCTGTCAGAGAGCACTGTACAGAACAGTTCACGCATATCGGCATTGTCCTCAACAACAAGAATATGAAACATCCTATCGCCTCCTATAATATAAATTGTAACATATAAAAGTAACCTGAGGATAAACTAATACAGATTATCAATAAAATACCCGTTTATCTTCGGTTTATTTTCGCGTGACCTAGAGTTTATTTTCATATGCTATATTTTGAGGCGAAATAGGAGGTAAATTCATGCTTCAATTAAAAGATATTGTAAAAACCTATGTAACCGGCGATTTGAAACAGGACGCCTTAAAGGGCGTCAGCATCACTTTCCGGGAGAACGAGTTCGTCTCCATTCTCGGTCAGAGCGGCTCCGGTAAAACAACAATGCTCAACATCATTGGAGGTCTTGACCGCTACACAAGCGGCGACCTTATCATTAACGGTGTGTCCACAAAGGAATATAAGGATGCGGATTGGGATTACTACCGCAACAATTCCATCGGCTTTGTATTTCAAAGCTATAATCTGATTCCGCACCAGAGCGTACTTGCCAACGTGGAAATGGCGCTGACCTTAGCAGGCGTGTCCAAAAAAGAGCGCCGACAGAGAGCCATTGCGGTACTTCAAAAGGTGGGGCTTGGGGATCACATCCACAAAAAACCAAACCAGATGTCCGGCGGTCAGATGCAAAGAGTCGCCATCGCCCGCGCTCTTATCAATAACCCCGATATACTGCTTGCTGACGAGCCGACAGGCGCTCTTGATTCTGAGACGAGTATACAGATCATGGAACTCTTAAAAGAGATTGCAAAGGATAAACTTGTCATTATGGTCACTCATAATCCAGAGCTTGCCGAAAAGTATTCCACCCGAATCGTGAACCTGCTTGACGGCGAGATCACAAGCGACAGCAATCCTTACTGTGAAGAAGAGGAACATACCGAAAAGATCAGGCACAAAAAAATATCCATGTCCTTCTTAACGGCCCTGTCCCTCTCCTTTAACAATCTGCGCACGAAGAAAGGGCGGACCCTGCTTACTTCCTTCGCCGGTTCCATCGGCATCATCGGCATTGCCCTCATCCTGGCCCTTTCCACGGGAATGGATACTTACATTACCGACGTCCAGAAAGAGACAATGTCTTCCTATCCGGTGACCATCAGCGACGAGACCATTGACGTTTCAAGTATTATGGGCGTCCGCAGCGAAATTGTTGGCGAGATGCGCTCGCAGGATCAAAAAGAAACTAAAGACCGCACCGGCGTTTATGCCGATTACAAGGATATTGAAACCAGCGAACAGATTTCCTCAAGCATCGTGGAAAACAATCTGACTGAATTTAAAAAATATCTGGATAATCCCGACAGCGACATCCATCAATACCTCGGTGAAAACGGAATTGTCTATACTTATGATGTGGATTTCAGCGTATATTCCCACGACGCTGACGGAAAGCTCATCGACAGTGACAGTGAAGCCGGCGAGACTTCCTCCTCCGGATCCGACAATGGCGACCAAACCGGAATTATGAACCGGTTAAGGGGAGGACAGACAGCCATGGGCGGCAGCTCTTCCACCGGAGCTTCGAACTTCTCAGAGCTGATGGTTGGAGCCGACGGAGCTTCTGTCAGCCAGGTCGTCACTGACAGCTATGATATGCTGTACGGCAGCTGGCCGGAGGAATATAACGAGGTGATCCTTGTCCTGAACGAAGACAACGGCATCTCTGCGGGAACGCTCTATCAATTAGGACTTATTACCGAAGACCAGTATAATGCGGCAGTCGAGAAAATTGAAAATGATGAGGAAGCGGATGAAATCAACCTCTCATATGAAGATATCTGCGACCACACCTTCTATCTTGTCGCTGCCTGCGACCAATATATAGAAAACGAGAACGGCACCTTCACTCCTATTGAGGACAGCACTCTAAACGAGGAAGAACTTCTTGAGAATGCAGTGGAACTGAAAATCACAGGTATTATCCGCCCGAAAGCAGACGCTTCCAATGCGGATATTTCCACTTCCGTAGCCTACACCCCGGATCTGACGGACTATATCATCTCCCATACCGACGAGAGTAATATCATCAAAGCCCAGGAGGCAGACAGCAGCACCAACGTGCTCACCGGTATGCAGTTCGAATCCCCGGACGATGAGTCAAAGGCTAATGACGCCAAAGAATATTTAAGTTCCCTGGAAGTGTCCGAAAAGGCCTCTTTTTACAAGCTGATGATGTACTACGCGTCAGACAATGCCGGGGACGGCGCCTCAGAACAGACCGCTTCCGGACAGGGTGGTATGGCGGGTGGCAATATGGCAATGGATGAGACCACTATGGCGGCGGCTCTTGACCAGTGGATCGCAAATGATCCTGACCAGGAAGTGCTTCTGAAAATTTATGACGAATATCTCGCTGGCTCCACCTATGAGGACAATATGAAAGCCTTTGGCAAGGTGAGCTACGACGCACCTTCGTCCATCAGCATTTACACCGACAGCTTTGAGAACAAGGACGCTATCGCCGACTGTATTGAGCAGTACAACGAGACCGCCGATGAGGACGCCCGGATTACTTATACCGACTATGTGGCAATGCTGACATCCTCCATCACAACGATTATTGACGGTACTTCCTATGTACTGGTTGCCTTTGTGGCAATTTCTCTGGTGGTCTCCTGCATTATGATTGGTATCATTACTCATATTTCCGTTATGGAACGTACAAAGGAAATCGGTATTCTCCGTGCCCTGGGCGCCTCTAAGCGCAATATTTCACAGGTATTTAATGCGGAAACCTTTATCATAGGATGCTGTGCCGGTTTACTTGGTATCGGCGTATCCTTACTTGCCATCATACCGATTAACTCTGTGATCCAAAAAGTGACCGGTATTGCGGACCTTACCGCGCAGCTGCCACTGGCATCTTCTGTTGTTCTCATTGCAATCAGTATTGTGATCACCATCATAGGCGGTCTGCTCCCGGCTAAGAAGGCAGCAAAAAAAGACCCTGTTATTGCATTGCGGACAGAATAAACCCAGAAAACAAAATTCATTTCCCTATTGTCGAAATGGTTTATATAGACCATAAAAGATTAGACGGGAATCTCTGAATGAATAAGAACCGGCGTAGCTTCTTCCACGTCGGTTCTTTCCTGTAAAATATTTGACGCCTTATTAGCTTCTATATCCGGAGAATTTTTATCTTTTATAACATTTCTAAGATTATTTTAACGACCATAAAAATGGTAATCACTGCTCCCACAACAGTTGTGATACTGTAGATTTTTCGGGACTCTCTGTCCTCTTTTTCTTTCACCAGATAGTAGATACCGGCTCCCAATATCATGAGACCTATCGCTAATCCAACAATGTTAAAAATCATTTCTTTTCCTCCATTTCAATAATAATGCTGAGTTGATAATAACAAGCACCGAGCCTGCATTGTGTACCAGTGCCCCCACAACAGGATTTAAAATGCCTGTAATTGCCAGAATAATTGCAATGAAATTCAATCCCATGGAAAATGTCAGGTTACATTTAATCGTTATCATCATCCGCTTAGACAGTGCAAAAAGGTGAGGCAGTTCCTTCACCTCATCGTCTACCAGGGCGATGTCTGCTGCGTCCACTGCGATATCACTTCCCACGCCGCCCATGGCAATTCCAACGTCCGCTTTTTTGAGTGCGGGAGCATCGTTGACACCGTCGCCGATCATACAGACAGGTTCTTCTTTCTTTTGGTAGGTATCCATCCATTTCAATTTATCTTCCGGAAGACAGCCTGCATGTACCTCACTGATATGAAGTTGCTCTGCAATGGTATTTGCGGCATTCTCATGGTCTCCGGTTAAAAGCACTGTCGAGACCCCCAGTGCGTTCAGCCGCCGCATCATCTCACTGCTCTCGGAACGAAGGGTATCCGAGAGGACGAGATAACCTGCCAGCTGCTGTGAGATTGCAATATAAATTACCGTACTTCCCTGCATGAGATAGTCTTCCACCTTGGCGCGCACCTCTCCCGGAAGTTCTACCTGATAATCCAAAAGCATTTCGTCATTTCCCGCTAATACGCTTCTTCCTTCCACGGAGGCAATGACACCCCGTCCGGGAATCATTCGGAACTGTTCGGATTGCAATTCCCTCTCTCCCCCCGTCTGACTGTAACAGCGGACAATGGCTTTTCCCAGAGGGTGCTCCGAGAACTGCTCGGCGCAGGCGGCGAAGAAATAAATCTCATCCTCAGAATAGCCGGAACATATGCTTTTTACAGCTGTTACCTCCGGCATTCCGTGGGTCAGGGTTCCTGTCTTATCAAAGGCAATTCTACGGACTGCTGCCAGCCGTTCCAGGGCATCTCCTTCACGGACGAGAAATCCGTGCTTTGTGGCATTTCCGATTGCCGCCATTATGGCAGTAGGCGTGGCAAGTACCAGCGCACAGGGGCAGAATACTACCAGAATCGTAACGGCACGGATGATTTCCCCGGAAATGATCCAGGTCAGAAGCGCCGCCGACAGTGCGATCACCACAATCCAGGTTGCCCAGCGGTCCGCGATTCCCACGATTTTTGCCTTTCCCGCGTCCGCAGACTGTACCAGACGAATCATCCGCTGGATGGAACTGTCCTCGCCCACCTTGGCAGCCTCCATCTCAAAGGCACCAAACTGATTCACCGTACCGCTTGAGACCTCGTCTCCCACGGTTTTATCCACGGGGAGGGATTCTCCCGTCATGACCGCCTGGTTTATGGAGGTCTGTCCCAGGGTAATGACGCCGTCCACGGGAATGCTTTCACCGGGCAATACCCTGAGAATGTCTCCCACCTGCACCTGCTTTGCGGGAATGATTTTCTCGCCGTTATCTGTGATGACCCGTGCGGTCTGCGGAGTCAGATGAACCAGCTTTTCAATCCCGGCTCTCGCCTTTGCCACAGTTAAATCCTCAAGCAAAGACCCCAGCTGCATAATAAAGGCGACCTCCCCTGCGGCAAAATCTTCGCCGATACAGACAGAGGCAAGCAACGCCAGAGATACCAGGACGTCCGCCTTAATGTCAAAGGCGGTAATCAGACCAATGGCCGCCTCTAAAATAATGGGAATCCCACAGAGTACAATGGCGATCCACGCCGCATCAAAGGGCAGAGGCAACGGGACAAAAATACTGAAAAGCAATGCCGCACCTGAAATAAACAGCAATAGGATATCTTTTTTTGTGCCGCCCAAATCCATGAAATATTCCAGTCTTTTTATTATTTGTTTCATAGCAATCCTCCTCTTATACCCATAGGGGTATATGCATATTATACCTATGGGGGTATTGGTTGTCAAGGAGGGCTTTTTATTTCATAGGAAATCCAAAAGAATATCCTATGAAATAAAAAAAGCAGCCATTACTGGCTGCCTGTGGTCTGGTGAAGTATCCCTGATTTTGACTTCGTTCAGAGATTCCATCCCAGTCTGTTATTTCATATTTGCAAAACGTTCCACTGCCTTAGTGAAATTCTCAATGGTCTTATCCGCGTCCCCCTGTTCAATGCCGTCCCGGACACAGTGCTTGATATGTCCCTCTAACACGACCTGACCTGCTTTATGAAGAGCTGATTTTGCCGCATTGATCTGGGATAGGATGTCTTCACAGGGTACATCCTCATCCACCATTCTATCGA
Source organism: uncultured Lachnospiraceae bacterium (assembly GCA_958428365.1). Taxonomy (GTDB): domain Bacteria; phylum Bacillota; class Clostridia; order Lachnospirales; family Lachnospiraceae; genus Maccoyibacter. Next base: position 68,937 of record CAUAFT010000013.1, read on the forward strand.
TTGCCTGTACCTGTCCGATAATTTTTTTCAGTCTGCGGTGAAGATTGTCCGCATCCATACATTGTCTCATTCTTTTGCCTCCCATATACCGTAAGGGGTATTTGTATATTTATTGTAGGAGGATTATTTTAAATTGTCAAGCGTTCCGTGGTCTCTATAAGACATAGAGAATCTTGTTGCACGGCTTCCCCTCCGCTATTCTCTGACATCGCGGATAAAATTCGTAAATACCGGCGGTTCTTTTTCCGGCATCTGTACTCCTGCCTTCTTTCCGGCTTCCAGGCATTTCAGCATATACGCCATATTTTTGGCAAGCACCCGCATGGTATAGAGACCTTCCGCATCTTCCAAAACCTCCTCAGGTCTTGCACCGTGTACCATGTTCCAATACCTGGAGGATACGATCGGCATTTCCTGAATCGTAAAGTATTTATTCATTTGGTCAAAGGCTGCGGTTGTCCCTGCTCTTCTTGCGGAGAGAACACAGGCCGCGGGTTTCATATAAAAGGCTTTGTTGGCATTTCCGCAGACCTCAGAATAAAAGAGCCTGTCCATGAATGCGGTCATGTTACCACTTGCTGCTGCATAGTGGACCGGGGTTCCAAAGACAAAACCGTCAGCCTCATATGCTTTTTTCCGCACTTCGTTTACGATATCGTCAAAAACGCACTTTCCTGTCTTTACACAGGATTTACAGGCAATGCATCCTCCAATCGGTTTGTTCCCAATCCAGATTATTTCAGTTTCAACACCTTCTTTTTGAATCGTCTTTGCCACCTCGTCAAGGGCTGTGTATGTACATCCTTCCTTATGTGGACTTCCGTTTACCAGCAATACTTTCATGTCTCATTCCTCCGCTTTCGCTTTTATTTACTCTGTATCATAGGATAATTTTTACGTTCTTTTTTTATACCTGTCTGCCCATCTCATAGGCTTCTTTCATAGCGGGATGGTTTTTGATTGCACCGGCATCGTAGACGCCTTTTCCACATATGACGCCTTTTTCCACGGAACCGGCAAGACAGACGGCGAAGCCCCGGAAACATTCCAGTGTACAGTCCATCACATCCCCGCTGTCTTCAGCTGCCGTCATAATATAGTAAAACTCTTTGTTCTTGATGGATGTCCACTGCGCCACGCATCGGTCAATCAGAGTTTTCATCTGGGCATCTATGGAGTAGAAGTAAACAGGACTGCTCATTACGATGACATCAGCTTCCTTGATCTTTTCTAAAATCTCTGCCATATCGTCTTTTATGGCACAGACTCCCTGATGTCCCTTACAATAATAACATGCCATGCAATAACCTATTTTTTTCTCGCGGACAAATATTTTTTCAACCTGATTTCCGCTCTCCTTTGCGCCCCGTAAGAACTCGTCGCACAGTAAGTCGGAATTGCCGCCTTTGCGGGGACTTCCTGATAAAATCAATACTTTTTTGCTCATGATTCTCTCCTTCTCTTTTTTCTATAACTGTAGTACATCTGACATTATTATAACGTTTTTGGTTATTCTTTTAAATTGTCAAGCCATGAAATAATCTCATCTTCTGCATCCTGCACATCATCTCTGGAAATCGTTAACGCATCCTCATATACCCTGGCATCCGGTTCTAATTCTTTGATAGTCTCCACCGTTCCGGCAAGCTGGCTTCCACCATGGGTACTAAAGGGAATAATGTTTTTTCCCGAAAAATCATATGTATCGAAAAAGGTGTACAGAATCTGTGGCATGTCACTCCACCAGATCGGATAGCCCACATAGATATCTGTGTACTCATCTATATTTTCTATCTCCTCCTTTATTGCCGGACGTGCATCCTCACTCTGCTCTTCCCTCGCCAAATCGACTAACTCTTCGTGCTCTGTGGTATAAGGTATCTCAGGCTCGATTCGGAAGATGTCTGCCCCTGTATTTTCCTGAATCACATAGGCTACATATTGGGTATTGCCGAGAACTTCTCCGTCAATTACCACCGCACTGTTTTCCTCTTCCTCCGTCATATTCTCCGGGTCCGTTGTCTCCGGCACCGAGAAGTAGACCACCAGTGACTTCCCGCCGCTCGCTGTGCTGTTGTCCGCAGTGTTTTCTGCGCTGTTATTTTTTTCTTCGGCTTCTTTTACTCCTCCCGCATTTTTATCCGTGTCCTCTGTGGAATCAGTCCTCTGACATCCGATAAAGCTGACTGCCATAATAAGTGTAAGGAATAATAAATAGATTTTCTTCATAAAAAACCTCCTGTTCCTAAATGCATTCTTTTAAGATTTCAAATATTTCTTCATGGGAGAGCTGTTTGCAGCATCCGGCTGTGATATTGCTGCTGTCGGCAACGGACTTCAGCATTTCCAAATCCGTAATTCCCATTTCCGTAAGGGTGGCAGGCAGACCAATCTCTTTGATAAAATCGGACAGCGCATCAATTCCCGCAAGAGCTGTCTCTTCGTCTGTCTTTCCTTCCTCTGAGACTCCCCAGACTTCTATTGCGAATCTTTTGAATTTTTCCACGCCCTCCTTATAAATGTGTCGATATAAGACCGGGTGAATCACCGCCAGACCCTGACCGTGGTTGCAGTCCGTATATGCCCCTAATTGGTGTTCTATCTGATGCGCCTGAAAATCGGTTATTTTTCCAATCTTTAAGATACCGTTTTCCGCCATGGCAGAAGCCCACATCAGTTCGCTTCTCGCTTCCAGATCATCGGGATTTTTCATAAGTCTGCGGGCGTTGTAAATCACATTCCGCATGACGGCTTCACTGATTTCATCGGAAAGAAAACTTTCCTGGGGTTTTCCAAAATAGGTTTCCATTGCGTGGCTTAAGGTGTCGAATGCCCCTGACATGACCTGAGCGAATGGCACCGATAAAGTGTATGACGGGTCCATAATTGCAAAATCGGCATGTGCCCCGAATACGCCTGCCTTGATTTTCTTCTCCTCATGGGTAATGACGGCTCCTGCATTCTGTTCTGCTCCCGTGCCGGAGGCTGTCACCACGGCTCCCATAGGGAGTGCATGCTGCGGATAGCGCTGTCTGCCAAATTCCATCTCCCAGATGTCCTCTTCTGTCTTTGCCTGGGAAGCAATGATCTTACAGCAGTCAATGACAGAACCTCCTCCTACGGCAAGGATAAAATCAATCTGTTCCCTCCTTGCAAGCTCTGCCCCTTCCTGTACCTTTGCGTAGGTCGGATTCGACATAATTCCGGAAAACTCAACTACATTTTTTCCCGCTTCCTTTAAAATTTTCATGATTTCATCATAAATTCCATTTTTTAAGATGGAACCTCCTCCGTATGCCAGCATGATATTTTTTCCCGTTTTTGCAAGCTCTGACGGGAGGTGTTTTTGCGCTGCTCCCTGTCCGAAATATACTTTTACCGGATAAGAATATACAAAATCATTCATTTTTTTCCTCCTTGTAAAATGTTTTTGATTGGATTATAATGGGAGTATAACAAGCGGTAGTTACTACCGGTCAATACCTTTTTTTATTTTTTTCGTAAAATGTAAAATTAAATTCGTGTTTTACCAACTAAATTCGTGATAGATGATT
>CAUAFT010000014.1 GCA_958428365.1 uncultured Lachnospiraceae bacterium
GGAGGCCTTTTATTATGGCAAACAGAAAAAAAGAAGTTTACAAACCAAAACCAATGACAGAAGGAAAAAGGAACCTTATCCAGGGATTACTTCAGGAGTATGATATCCAATCTGCGGAGGATATTCAGGACGCTTTAAAAGATCTGCTTTCTGGAACAATTCAAGATATGCTTGAAACGGAAATGGATGACCATTTTGGTTATGATCGTTATGAAAGATCCGGTGAGCCTAACTACCGTAATGGTACAAAATCCAAGACTGTCCGTAGCAAATACGGTGAATTTGAGGTAGATGTGCCTCAGGATCGCCAGAGTTCCTTTGAACCGCAAGTACTTTCAAAACGCCAAAAGGATATTTCTTCGATTGATGATAAGATTATTGCAATGTATGCAAAGGGAATGACCACACGACAGATTTCAGAAACCATAGAGGATATTTATGACTTTGAAGTAAGTGAGGGTATGGTATCTGATATCACAGATAAGCTCCTTCTAAGAATCGAAGAATGGCAGAATCGTCCTTTGTCACCTGTGTACCCAATCGTTTTTATTGATGCTGTACACTTCTCTGTACGTGATGATGGGGTAATCAGGAAACTTGCAGCATATGTGGTACTCGGTATTAATGAAGATGGTATGAAAGAAGTCCTAAGCATTGTTGTGGGCGAAAACGAAAGCAGCAAGTACTGGTTGTCTGTACTGAATAGCCTGAAAAATCGAGGGGTTCAGGATATTCTCATTCTTTGCTCCGATGGTTTGACAGGTATCAAGGATGCAATCTCTGCGGCATTCCCTAAAACGGAACAACAGCGTTGTATTGTACATATGGTGAGAGATACACTTAAATACGTTGCAAACAAGGATATGAAAGCTTTTGCAAAAGATTTAAAGACAATCTATACAGCTGCAAATGAGGAAGCTGCCAGAAAGCAGTTAGAGAGTGTAACCAAGAAATGGTCTGATCAATATCCAAGCGCTATGAATCGTTGGCATGAAAACTGGGATGCAATATCCCCGATTTTCAAGTTTTCAAAGGATGTTCGCACCGCATTTTACACTACAAATGCGATAGAATCACTGAATTCTTGTTATCGTAGAATGAACAAGCAGCGCGGCGTATTTCCAAGCTCCCAGGCACTGATGAAAGCTCTATACCTGGGAACTTTTGAGATTGCAAAAAAAATGGACAATGCCAATCCGAAACTGGGGAAAAGTTCACGGAGAATTAGAGATTATGTTTCCTGACAGGATGCTGATATAGCAGCAAAAGCTGGAACATCAAGAGTAAATATACGCCCAGATTTCTGGGTGCTCTTGACATACCAGCTTATTTTTGCTATTAAATAGACGACGGTTTAACCGCAGAAAACTGCTGTCAGGCCGCATCAATTATCATAGAAGATTTAAATTTACAGAAAAAATTTCACACCGTCACCTTTTTGATACCCGTATTATGAATTGGTAAATTTTTTTCTAAAGGCGGGATGAATATCAAAAATGGACTTTTGATAATTAATTGTATCATCTTCGTAGTACATTCGATATTTTACTCTTTTTCCGGGTTCACGAATAACTTTCCTTAAAAAGCCAATTTGGTAAAGGAATGAGAGAGCTTCTTTGGCTGAATAGTTTTGATTTGTAATAGCATCACACAATTTTTCAGTTTTATCTATTCCGTCAATATGTGTTATGAGTGAAGGGCAGTCCCAATCCCATTTTTTACGAACACCAACAAATGACAAAATACATTTATCGATATTCTTACATGTTTTTGAGTATTCACCTACAAGGTCTATTAATTTCCAGTTCGAATATTGTAGTTCTGCAGGTGCAACCGCATTTTCTTCTACAGGTAAATATGTCTTTTTGCTAAACTCAAGAATTAGCCTACAAAATTGAAGCAATTCACGCGGACGTTGAAAAGTTCGTGTAATTATGTAATTACTAAGATAGTTCGCTTTCCCATTATAATAAATGTTTAGAGGATAGAACATATTCCAATATTTATTAATATCTCTAAAGCGGGTCGGCATTGGTTCTCCCAAATAGTATGCTATTCTAGCTGCGACAAGTTGTTTTAGGCTAAAGAAATTGTTGTCATCCCAAGATATAGTTGTTATTTCGCTTTTAGAATCAAATAGATCACTGCCTTTTGAAATAACTTCAAATATATCCGTTCTTAAAAACGCAACAATTTTAAGATTAGTATACTCTCTTTTTAACTGACGAATTGCGAAGAATAATCCTCTTAGCCAGGCGTTCATATTATCGTTGTTTTTCCACGGCTCATCTAAATTATCTATGACTATTGAAAAGGTGTTACTTTTTATTAAATGAGTTAGCTCCGCTTTGATTTTTTCTTTATCTTGTAAGGATAAGGATGTAAGACTTGAAAAATCCAATTCAACTTCACCAAATGAACTTTGTAGCTTGCCACCTTTAAATACATTAAAAATTGCAGTAGCAAAACGTTTCCAAGAACTATCACTTAATACACCGTCTTGAATCAATTTAGATTTAAGTGAGTCATCAAAATATTCAATATATGGAATCGAAGAATATATTATTTCATTAAGAATAAAGTTTTTCCATGCTAATGAATATTTAAAATCATCATTAAGAGGTTCGGAAAAATTATGTGAGTTTAGCCAATTCTCAATGTATACAAAATCTTCTCCATCAAATGAAATTTTAACTGGTATGGTATTATCACTTTCCTGTGCTTCTTTTGCAAGTATTGAGAATAATGCACTTTTTCCGGCACCTTTGCGTCCCAATACTAGTTCTTTATCTCCGCGCTTGATTTCCTCATATTGTCTTGTTTTAATGAAATAGTGTTGCAAATTTTCATCTTCTTGTGCTCGGTCTTTTCCAAAAAGTTTTGTTAAATTGAGAGAATCTCGTTTAATCATTATTATATACCTCACTGCATACTATTGGATTTTCCATTGATAACTATTATTTTTTTTGTCATGTCCTTTTTCATCAACGCTACTGCTAGAAGTAGGCCAGTTGATTTTCCATTCAAAATATTCGTCCTCTGAAATCTCTCCGCTTTTTAGCTGTTCTTTCCGCAGACACCATTCACGCAGAAATTCATTTACAAGACCATAATCAATCCACATACCGATAGGGGAATGAGCGGGCCATTCATCACTATCATTGTATCGAACGGATTTATCATCAGAAGCGTTGTACTTGCCGGGATTACGGACAAGCTGGAACAGATGAAAGGTGTTGCGGTTGTCCTCGTCAAGCCAGAAAAAAGTCTGCATAATGTCCTCGGCGCAGCCGGGGGCTTCGGTAATGAAATTGATATAATTGACATTCAAAATCCTAGCAATTTCCATGAGAGTATCTTTTTTGGGAACACGATAGCCGGATTCATATTGTGCTACACGAACGTCAGCGTTGCGTTCCTCATATCCCAGTTTCAAGCCTAATTCCCGTTGTGTCAATCCCCGAAATGTGCGGATTCTCTTAATTCGTTCTCCCAGTATCATAATCCTGTGTCCTTTCTGAAAATTATATGGATAGCAACAAACATACAGCGTGACAGACTGCCATAATAAACGGACCGACTGTACGCGTTTTACTTTTTATAACGATACCGATAATAAAGTCAACTGTCTGTACTATCAGCATTGCCACTGTGACAACAAATAGAATGGTAGGTGTATTTCTATATACAGGAATGACAGCGGCACACGTTAATGCAAAACTTCTGGCAAACATATACAGAGCGTTTGTCCGGCTGTTTTCCTTTTCTTTTATGACAGCCGCTATTGAGAAGCAAACGCCCAGAGCTGCACTGATTAGTGTTGTGTATGCGTTTATATAGTATATCAAAGTCTGTCCTCCTGCTCTTGGATAACGTTGCAAATCTTCTTTTATCCCCCTACATTGTAACATACCTAAAATAATACGGCGACAAAAACTTATCAAAAATGCTAAATTTAATAAAAAAGATAAATTTAACAAAAAAGCTATTGACGATAACGGAAATGTTAAGTATACTGAAAATACAAAGCTTAACAAAAAAGTTAAAATGAAAAAAGGAGGACGTGTATTTGAAAAATGATTTATTTATAACAGCAGGAGAAGTGGCGCAGGACTTAGGCGTTTCCCAACCATTTGCTTATAAGTTGGTGTGGCAGATGAACGAAGAACTTGAAGCAAAAGGTTTTATCACAATCGCCGGACGAGTAAGCAGAAAATATTATGAAGAAAAGTTTTATGGTATGGCGCAGGTAAATTGAAAGGAGGGAGATTATGGCGGCGTATAAAGACGAACAGCGGAGAACGTGGTATGTGTCCTTTCACTATTATGACTGGACTGGTAAGAATTGCCGGAAAGTCAAGAGAGGATTTAAGATCAAAGGGGAAGCGGCAGTTTTGGATATGACTTTTGCGGAGTTTGTAGAAGCCTATACCAGAGATATGAAGTCAAAGCTGAAACACAATACCTGGCTGACAAAGGAGCATATCTTGCGAACGAAGTTACTGCCCTATTTCAAGGACAAGAAAATGCGTGATATTCGTCCGAAAGATATTATCCAGTGGCAAAATGAGCAGATTTCCTATCGTGATGAAAAAGGAAAACCTTATACTCCCACTTATCTGAAAACTCTGCAATCAGAATTGAGCGCATTGTTCAATCATGCGGTACGGTTTTATGAACTGAAAAGTAATCCCGTTGGAAAGAACCATATTCCGGTGATTACAACATTGTTATGAGCCATATTCGCAACATACGGGAAAAGATAGAAGATAACCCAAGCAAGCCAATCTACATACAGACGGTTTGGGGTGTGGGTTATCGGTTTAATCAAAAAATGGTCTAATGATGATAATTTAGGTCAAACTGGGATACAAATTTATTCAAGCGGGAAAAGAATAATATTCAAAATTGAAAGCTGTAAAATTCCACGTTGAATTTTACGGTTTTCTTGCGTATAATACATATAAATGAAGAAGCTATATCAAGGAAAGGAAGTTGATTTTATGCCGAATATATTACCAGTCTCAGATTTGAGAAATTATAATGAAGTATTGAAAAATTGTCAGGTTGGAGAACCTGTGTTTTTGACCAAAAATGGCAGAGGCAAGTTTGTGGTTATGGATATTGAAGACTATGAGCGTGAGAAGGCTGAAAAAAAGTTGCTTATGAAGCTACAGGAAGCAGAAGAAGTAGTTAAGGATGAAAGTGCCTGGATGAGTTTGGATGAACTAAAGAAATCTGTCGGTGTATAGCCTATGATGAAATTGCGGATTAACCCTATTGTAGCAGAGGACTTGAAGAGCATTAAAGAGTATATTGCTGAAGATAATGAAGAAATGGCAACAAAGACCATTGAGGAGATATATGCTCGAATTGAGAATATACAGCAATTTTTGTATATGGGAGCTGATCTTGCTAAGAGGGTCAGCTTCTGGACGGATTATAAATATGTGATTAGTGGAAATTATGTTGTGTTATATAAGATTGGAAAAGAGTTTGTGGAGATTTACCGGGTTGTGAATCGATATCAAGATATTACGAGGATATTTGAATAAGAAAGGGAAAATAGGTTATAGGAATTTAATAGAAATAATAACTATCAGAGGGCTATAAGATTGATAAAGATGGAGAGGCAGATAAAAGGGTAAAAACTATAGAATAGTTGGATATAAGAGAAGATGCATATGAGAGATAAGCTTTTATTTATTGAATTATTGCTTATGAAAGAGGATGCCGACTGATTATGAATTAATAAAAAGTGGAGAATTGATATGTTAAGGGAGATTGCTAATAAATTATTTGAATTATTTATAGTGAACCGAAATGCTATTGCTATTCAGCTTAAGGATGGGAATTATATTACCAAATACACAAAAATTACAGAGAATGATATTTATTGTATGCTAAAAGAAAAAAAGTCTTTAGGTAGTTATCAACAATTATATAAAAGCCCATATGTGAAATGGATATGTTTTGATTTTGATTGTAAAGATAAAGAAAATCCGAATCTTTTGGAATTATATAAAAAATGTACGTTACCATTAAATAATTATCTGAGAGCTAACAATATATCATTTGTTAATGAATTTTCTGGAAGAAGAGGTATTCATACATGGATTATTTTTGATGACTATTTGAAAAAGACTGATGCATTTAAGATTCTTAAAAGAATAAAGAATGCTGTGGTGTTTAATTATGATGAGTCAGTATATGGTTTAGATGAATTTCCTGCAACTGGTAACAGCAAAGGTAACAAATTGGGAAAACAGGTAAAAGTGCCTCTGTCTTTTCATTCGTGTGGAAAGCAATCGTATTTTTTTCTAGGTGAATATACAGAAAATAGTTATGGAGAAGAATTTTATAAAGAACAGTTATTTATTTTAAATACTATAAAAAAGAATAAGATATCAGAAGTAATTAAAATATTACAGTTAGAAGATGTTCAAATAGAAGTGCCATATAAAAAGATGTATATTACTGAATCATTGGATTGTGATGCTGAACAAGTTATTGATATATTATCTCAGACTCAAGTTTACAGACGAATATTTGATAGATTATTGCATGGGGAAGGTTTGTTAAAAGATTGGTTTGTAATGCTCGGTACATTAGGAAAAATAGAAGGCAATTCAAATATATTATGTGATGTATTTAGATATTGTCCGGATTTCTCTGAAACAGAAACGCAACGGCGTATATCACAATTTGGTTATAAGTATTTTCCTGCTACGTTTTGTTATTTATATAATTTATATGATTTAGATATGGAAGAAGGTATTGATCCAAATGAAAATGGATTGCAGTATTTGATTCGACATCTAGATAAAAATATAGATATTCATACTTGGGACGAAAATGAAAAAACTTTCTTAGAGAAGAGTGAGTACACTGTACAAAAAGAAATTAATTATTTATTCACAAATGATGAAGTTCCTGTGGTTTCGGTATATCTTGATTTATTACATTTGACTTCCTATGACACTAGAAAAATTGATATTACAATATCCAAAATTATGGAAGGTGAAACGATAGAAATTGAACCAAGAGATTGTTATGTATTTGAGAGAATTGAAGAAGAATCAAAAACGAGAAAAATGGTATCATTAAGTGCATATGATCGGGTATTAACGTCACATATGGCATTAAATTTATTTTATGGTATGAGCAGAAAAATTAAGTCATTTAGTTATAATCCGAATTATTTATCTGGAAATGATATGTTTTTTCATTGGTATAATTCATGGGGTAACTACTTGAGTAAGATACGTAAATTTTTAGAATTTGATATGTATGAGAATATGTATGTCATAACAATAGATGTATCTCATTTTTATGATAGCATAGATTTTTTAGGCATATATAGGCTTTTTGATAATTATTTAAATCAACAAGAAAAAAATATACTTAAGGAATTGGTTGATTATAATGAAAAACTAATGAGAAAGATAAATGGTAGTAGAAAGGGAGTGCCTCAGGGGCCGGCATATGCGAGACTTATAGCAGAAACTTTTCTAGGAATATTGGTAGAAAATGTAATTGGAAAATTAGGTAATCCGAATGAAAAAATGTTTGTATATAGGTATGTTGACGATATTGTTATATTTCATGATGAAACATTGGTAAGTCAGACAATATACGATACTTTTAGTAATATATTTTCGGCATATGGATTAGCACTTAATCAGGAAAAAAGTAAAATATACGGAAAGATTAAAGAGTTGTCGGAAGCGCAAAGATGTGAAATATTGAGAACAAATCAATTTCAATATGGACTTAGAGTGTCGGAGTATTCTTATTTACTTGAAGATAAATATATCCAAAAAAAAGTAGCTGCAATTATTGAAGAAAAAGGTAAGTTTGACATTTCAAATATTGCATTTTTCTTTTCAACTTATACAGATGAGAGAGCTAAAAAATTGTTTTTTAATAAATATGCAAAAGATATTTTTTCGTGCAAGTATGGGAGGGGAAGTGGATATTCATTATTTTACAAGTATATTTTAAGTAATAGAGAGATACTAGAGAACTGTATAGAAAACTCTCTGTTTGAGTTAATACCCATTAATAGTATAAACTTTTCATGCTGTTTAGCTGCAATTTATTATGCATATAAAAACAGTGAATTACCACAAAGAGAGTATGAAATGTTGCTTGGAACATATATTTCTAACATTGAAGTAGATATAGAAAATATAAAGAGGGAGGAAGACAGAAGCATATTATTATCATTGGCTAGTCAAAAGAAAAATGAAAGATAAAATAGAAACATTTTTAAAAAGAATAGATTTAAAACCAGAAATGAAACTTATCTGTGACATATTTGAATTTATTTATGAGTGTGATGCAAAGAAAATAGTGGGTTTAGAGGAAAGAATGGCTGCATTGTTTTGCCGAAGTGTGGCATATTTACCTCAAGATGATATTCCGGAAGAAGTAAAAAAATTATTACTTAATGCTTTTTTGAACATAAGAACAATGGCCAATCAGAGAAATGGGACAGGTGAATTACGAACAATATATTTATTAAACCAGATATACCAATCAAATGCAAAAACAGAATATGATGAGATAATCGAAGAAGATTTTGAACTCTTGTTAGACAATCTTGAGAAGATAAGAATATTATTTAGAATAGTAGATGACAACGCAGATGAATATTTCCCGATAAGTTCTTTATTATTCAATCTAATAGACTGTGATAATTTAGTACGTGATATAAGAAAAGTTAAAACTATACAGGCGTTAATGCTTGCATTACAGATATTTGACAAGAGTAAGTATCCAAAACAGTTTGAGGATATTCAAAATATAGTCCATGAAAAAGATTTAAAATTTATAGAATATTTATTTGATGGTGCAAGTCGTTTAGGCGGAGATGAATGGAAGTGTAATTACGAAAAAAATGGGACGCTCGTTTTATATGATGCTAAAAATAGTTCGATTCTGATTCGAAACATAAATAGAGAGTATTTTGAGATAGATAAAAATATTCAGGATATTTACAACTTTTCAGAAGTACATGAAGAAAAGAATGAGGAAGAGACTGGGATGGCATATTATGTAGAATATCCGATGAGTAATTTTGATCCTGTAGATTTAGTAAATGAGTTTTCAATTATAAATAACAGAAATTCTATTTTACAAATATTAAAACTTATATATGAGGATAAGTATTACAATATTCTTCTTGAGTATTCATTATTTAGAGATTCTAAAAGTGTTCGGCCTATTAACCCATTTGCAAAAAATGATATGTATACGATTATTGATGGTAATAGTGTTTTAGATGGATTAGTAGAAGTATCCAAGTGGTTAAAAAAATATGGATTGGTTAGGCTAGCTGGTAATGGAATTCAAATTGTAAACTTAGGTACATTTATAAGTTTAGAAAAAATATGTACTGTAAAATTTGACCTATTAGGAATAGACGATGAAAGTATTAGTTTTACAGAACTATTAGTGAATTGGGTAAGAAATTGTCCAAATAAAAGAGCCTCATTCAATATATTTTTAAAAGAATATACTGAAGAATTAAAGTATATTTATGAAATGGAATATTTATTTAACAAGAATTTTGAAGATGATTACTTTATGCCATATTCCATAGATTCCAAATTAATCGATGAACTTGATTTTGATGAAATAATAAGTGCTTTTCCAATCCGTACTTTTAATGTAAAAAAAGATTTCTTAGAGGATAGCATAACGATTAGTCTAGACGGAGGCGATGAGGACTTTTCAGATTATGAAATAAAGGATATATCCGGAGATGAAATTCGTGGTTTGGCAGGAGATATTTTAGCGTGTGTTGATGAAGAGAATCATGTTCTATATACAGGAGTGGAAGTCAAACATTACACTCTTTTAAAAGAAAAAATTTCACAACTTAACAGTAAGGCTTTGAATAGAGATGTAATAGATAAAATAGGTGACTTTAATGTTTTTCAAATTGTGAAAATGATGAATTGTTTTGAAATAGCATTTAAAAGAATACATCCTGGAATACCAATGATTGATATAGCTAGATATAGATTGGCACATCATTTGTTGTTATTGAAATTAGATCAAGACAAAGTGATACCTTGGATAGAGTTGCTCAATAGTCATGAAATAGTGGAGTATTCATTTGTGAACTCACTACCACATAATGGAGAACAGGGGGTTTTATATATCCCTAAAGACAGAAGTCGTTCGCAAAGTACATTTAAACATATATACGAGAAGTATATTTCGGATCCGCTAAAAAGAGATGTAGTTGATATATACGACCAAAAAATAACATTAGAGGCAGATGGATATTATGTGGGACATGAAAAAATAACAAAAGTAGTTTTTCTATTTGATTTAATTCAAAATGGTAAAGCAACGAAGGATACGCTTGATTATTATTTAAACAAAAATAGTGTTGAAGATAATATACATATAGTTTTTTATTGTAATGATAAAAAGGTTAGTGTTGCTGAAATTATTGAAATGAACAATGAGTGTGAGGTTGAAGTGTATACTATATATTCAGGAGAAGGTGGAAGAAAAAAAGTACAAGAGTATTTGAATAAAAAGTTAGTGCATAGAAAATGCACAGTATTGGAACCGTTAAAGAACCTTTCGCGTGTGTTATCTAAAGAGGATGATGAGTTATGCAAATCAATCTATAAAGGACGTCTTGGGGGCAAGATATATCCAGGTGACTATATAGTTATTAGAGAGTATAATCAGCCAAAGCATAATATTATGTCAGATGATATAATGAAATTGGAAAAAGTGACAGCATTATTCTGCAAAAGAGCTGAAAACTACTAGAAAGGTTTTGGGTACAGTAGCTTTGTAACCACGTTAATAGAATATAAAACCGTATCAAAATGATGCGGCTTTAAAACCTAATAATATCAGATTTATATGAAAAACTGAACCCGAAAAAGAGTTTGAGTAATGTACATGAGCCAAGAAATGCCGAATTTACAGCGTTTCTTGGCTCGTTTTTGGTTGAGCGATAATCAAATGATAATAATTTTGAAAAAGTTAGGATGGATAATTAGTTTGGTGTAACTAAATACCAATTATCACCAAGCCTGTGAATTTTGTCGTCATCTCTTGGGGCATACAATGTAATTAAGGGGAGAAATTGATAGGGTGGAGCCAAGGCTCCGCCCTATCAATTTTCGAGAGATGTAATATATTTCATAAAATTTTTCTTGAAATAAAATGCTCTGTTTTTATCAGAGAATTCTCTGTTATAAATATTGGAATATATAGGATGATATGGCTTATAAGGCTTTTTTGTAGAAGAATTACCGGAGTAACCCAACTTGCGGAAAACACGGTACAAAGAGCCTAGATGTCGGGAATAGCCTTTTGCAGTGCGAAGCTTACCGTAAAGTTCACAGACAGTTTTCTTAGAATTGTTTTTTGTGGTGATTAACATTCTATAGGACTCAATCGTTTTTGTATAGTAGTAGGTGTCACATCAATTGTAACTCTACAGTTTTTTGAGACTATATTGAAAATTATTACTTGACGTTAGTTCGTGATACATTTATCATTATATATGTACACGAGTAATAGAATATAAAGAAGACTAAGGGAATATCTATAGTTGCTTTTTAGGGATACAGCTATTCTCATGGTGATATTTTTAATGTTACGTTCTTTGATTTCGTGTCAAGGAACTTTTTTTATTGTATTTTTCAGAAAGTGGAGGTATGAAAATGGATGACTTAACAAAATTAAAAACGGCATTTAGTCTTATCGTTATTGGTTTATATGAAAAAGAACAGCAGAAAAAAGAAGGTGAATATTGTTATAGCAAGAAACTTATTCACGGTATTAATATCTTTCAAAGTTTGAATTATAAGTATAATCCTAAGGGATTTGATTTTAGTAAGATGCATGAGCAAAGTTTTATTACAAACTATGCTATGCAGCCGGTGTCTCAATGGTTTGATGGATGGGAAAAAACAGATGAATTAGATTTGGTGAATCAAGGATTTTATTATATGGATGCATTGGTCGGGGATAGTGGATTTAACACTTTTCATGTTAATGACAATTGTGAAGATTATATTGAATATGTGGAAAAGGATGTTGTTGCAGGAATAGAACAAAGGGCAGTTTATGATTGTTTAAGGGCATTAAATCAAGATGAATATGTGAATTTGAGAAAATACTTTATAGACTATCCGATAACTAATCTTGAAGAATTGCGTAAGTTAAAACTTACATATTCTGAAAACGACATAGCGTTGCATGCAATAGAAAATGCTTACGAAGAAATAATGGAAGATTGTTTTGTTTGTCCGAAGTGCGGTTGGACCTTGCAGAAAGAAAAGATAGGTATGCGATGCCAAAATCGTTCTTGTTGTGAAGAAAAATATATTCAAGGTGAACTCAAAGGTATTTTAGGTGAGTCGGGGATGCTGCGCTTAAAGAGAGGTGTAATGAAATATATTTCTGTTCCAGGAAAACTGGAGTTGGAGATATATAATTATTGTAACAAGCACAAAGTTCAAAGTGTATTATGGCCGGAAATGGATAAGTATGATATCGGTATTACTTTTCCTAATGGTGATGTATGGGCAATTGATGCAAAAGCGATAAGAGAACCTCAATTTTTAAAGGAAAATATAATTCGAGATGGTGGATTCCCTGATGGGGATTACAAAAGAGGTTTTTATGTAATTCCAGATGCATATGCAGATGACAGAACCGATTATTTAGATATAATAAATCGCCAGTTAGGAAGTATGGGAAATAGAAATATACGTTGTATAAGATTACGTGATTTGAAAAAGGAAATAAGAGAAAGGGGTAAGAAAAATGAAAGAAATAAAGAAGAAGTTTAAGATATATTATGATGAAAAAAATAGTTCTTTGAAAATAGAGCATTTTATCTTATTTGAAATGGCTCTCATGATGGTAGTTCATTTTAGAAAAGATGCTGATCCGAATAAAGGGTACATATTATTTACGAAGTATCATAATATTGGAAAATGGGAATATAATACAGATTCTTATGTTATCCAGAATGCAAGCATTTGTTTGAAAAAGTTTCGTTCAGAAAAAATATGGAAAGACACATTGAAGGAATATAAGAAAGATGAATATGCAGGAATACGTCTGTTTAATATTTTTGATGATAAAATTACCGAAAAAGATACGAATAATTTGGTATACGCAGATCGTAAAGATGACTACATGCGATATATTAATTCATATAGTAGTACTAGAAGTGGAAAGTATGCAACTCAGGGGAGTTATAAATACTATAACAAAAACAATGAAGAAAAGCATGTTTATGTAAATCTTAATGAGGACATGGATGAGAAAATCTGTAGTTTGCCAATAGAAGTAAAACAGCGTGAGAAGATAGACATTGATGTTGGAAGTTTAATTGATGCTGCTACAGAGATGAAAAAAATACTACCGGAAGACCATTGTGTAAATATACTTAAAAATAATTTTATCAAAGAAGTGAATGGTGGAAAAGTTAATCTGGCAACAAAACTGGAAATTGATAAAGTTATTAACATAGTGGGAATGGTTGGAGCAGGTAAGACAACATTACTGAAAACATTGACATATGTTTTGGACAAGCAAAAGAAAAAGGTTGTTATTGTAACCGATACAGTTGCAGAAGTTTTCAATTTGTATAAATATTTTCGTTCGTTGGGGTGCAAGTGCAGTCCATTAATAGGGAAGGCTGAACGTGTAAAGTATATTAATCAAATGATTAGTGAGGATGCATATTATTTGGATGAAGATACATCCAAATATTTAACAACAAATTGTTTGGTTGATGGTTTGGACTTGGAAAATGAGAATGCGGTATCATTTGGTGAAGAACCTTGTACTAAGTTGGAACATGGTAGCCAAAAATATGTATGTCCATATTTTGAACAGTGCGCTACCACTGCTATGCAGAGAGAGGCGGGAAAGAGTAATATTGTAATCACAACTGTTGCAGGATTTGTAATGAGTAGAGTGGGAAAATTGCAGAATATTTATCTTAAAGAGGTTGTTGAAACAGCAGACGTAGTGTTTTATGACGAATGTGACAGAGTACAGAAGAATTTAGATGATTTATTTACTCCTGCAACAGAATTTAATTCATTTATAAATGAATGTGCGGAAGATTATCATCAGTTTATGTTGGAATCAAATGCAAAACGACTGGAAAATATTGCAAGTATGTATTATGCGGAATTGCAATCGAAGTCCCCTACTGTATTGGCATGTGTTTCCAATGCCGTAAAGGCTGCTAAAAACAGTGGGAGTAAAAGCGCCTTATCAAACACTTTTTCAGCATATACTCTATTAGATAGTATACAGGATGAGATTTCAGAGCATACAGTTAAAGAGATATATCAGTTAATGGATTTTGATAAATTGGAAATGAGCTCATTATATGATATTATGATTAGTTCGTGTGAAAGTATAAAAACGGATCGGTTCGAACTGTTATTGGCAGAATGGCTGGATAAAAATGAACCACGGCTTATCCTGGAGGATATGAATAAAGTATCTGAGGAAAATCCTAATATAAGTGAAAAGGAACTCAAGGATATTCGAAAAGAAATAGAAAAGAAAAATAGGAAAAAAATTGAGTTGCGAAAAAAAATACAGCTTATTATTACACTGATTTTCTTCGATAAGTTTGTTATGAATATCGGAGATGCGTATGAGGATTCACAGGATATTACAATGGGATACAATGAGTTGGTAGGATTTATCAGAACTCGCTTTACAGCTCAACAAGACTATTTACCATCTGCATTAATGGGAAATCTGTTTGGGATTAAATCAACAAATGAGGACGATATATTGTTGTTTAGACAATATGCATATGGAAGAGCTTTGTTAACAAATCTGCCATATTTAAGAGTAAATAGTGATGGAGTTCCTATTGGTCCGCATGTGATATTGTTATCCGGTTCCAGTTATGCGAAAGGCTCATATGAATATCATGTAAATGCAGATGTTAGTTATATAATTGAAGCAGATAAATCAGTTAGGGATTATATTGCAAGAACACAGTTTGTGGAACTTGGATTGGAAGAACGTGTGTCTGGTAGTCCGTTGAAAAAAAGAGAAGAAATTTTGCGAAAAGTTGTAGATAAGTGTACGTTGAATATTATTTCTGAACTTGATAAGGAAGGAAAAATCCTTTTGGTTGTCAATAGTTTTTCACAAGCGGAAGTTGTAGCAACACATTTGAGTGCGAATTTAATCAAGCGAGGATGCAAAGAAGAGGTGTGCGCTTTGGTTTCAGACAGGAGTATTGACAAAGGAGAACCAGATAAATATATTCGTCGAGGTGAAGTTTACAAATTTGATAAGAAAAAAGCAAGAATTTTAGTGGCTCCGGCGTTAGCAATAGAGCGCGGACACAATATTGTTGATGAGCATGGACATTCGTCGTTGAGTAGTGTATTCTTTTTGATTCGACCTATGGGGGTCCCTGATGATGTTAAAGAAAAAAGCATTAAGATGAATGGATACATGGCGACAAAAATGTATGAATATAAAGGTACGGATATATATGAAAAGAATTTATATGTACGGCAAGAGGCAACAAAATTTTGGAATCGAATGAATTATTCATCTAAAAGAAGGTTGGATAATTTGTGTGATACAGAGATAAAGACAGATTTGGTTGCCACAATGTTTGTACTGATATTGCAGATTTTCGGGCGTCTATGCAGAGTTACAGATGCTTCGAAAAATCCGCCTACAGTATATTTTGTTGACGGTGCTTTTAGAAAAAGGTCAGGTGTAGAAGAAGGATTTGATACATTAGATGAATTGTATTTATATTTGAAGAATATGTTGATGGATTCAGAGAATGGTGAAATTGCCAAGACATTATATGAACCATTTTTTACAGCATACGAAGGAGGAATTAGGCATGAGTAATCATACAAATATATATCCAATGGCGTTTGTGCCAAATAGTGAAGTAATGTGTAAACTTTATTATGTAGGTTTTCCTAAAGCGTGGAAAGAGAAACTTGTAAAGGTTGAAAGGATGGTAAAACCAAAATGGAGCGGTGTGTATGCACTTCCAACATATGCCCTTAAGAATAGCTTAGGAGCTTGGTTAGATGGAATAATTGAACTGGCTCCTCTTAGAATGGAATCCAACGATGAAATGTGGGCGATTTCATGCGAACAAGAGATAAATACGAAGTTATTATTTGAACACATAGTAATATGGCTGCATTCGTATTATTTAAGTAATCCCAAATTGCACCCTAATGCAAGGATAGAAATTCAAGAGTTGATTAACAGTATGAGCATTGATGAATTGGATAATTTGGTAGGTAGCAAGTTGGTTAGGTTGTTTGATGTTGAGGGCATTCCTACAGAGAATTATTCTTATTCAGCTTTTACGTTGATGGTAACTAATGCGCTAGTTGGTAAAAGTATTGTGATAGATGGTCATGAGGTGGTTCTAAATTATGCAGGAAAAAATCAATTAATTTCCGATATGCAAGGAGATGGGAATAATGTTTATTCTTATGGAGTTTCCTTTTCGTTACAAACAGTTCCGCCAGAAAGAAAATCTTTACTTTTGTGTGATTGTTGTATACATAGATGGATACCAGGTAAATGGAAAGATAAACCATACTTAAATAAAGATAACATGGTAGCACATGTATGGGTGGGAAATAATAGGATTTATAAGCTGCCGATATTCCAAAAGTATAAGACTGAAGAGGAATATTTTTGGCAGAAAACAGAAGAAAAATATTATAATCTATATAATTATAGGTCGCTCCCCACTGCAAGAGAAGTTATTGATTCAATTGACAAGTGGTTGTCTGAAAATCAGAAAATTACTTGCCTTTATAAAAATGGAATGGATGGTTTTGGTTTTACAAAGAATAGCATTGGTACTGGCGTTAGTGTGCCAGAAAAGAAGGATATATTTGATGGTGTATTATCGCATATTGCAGAAATGGTATATAAAATAGATGGTGTCGAGAGGGTAAAATCTTCAAAAAACGCAAGGAAAAAGTTGAAATTGGATCAAATTAACTTTAATAAAGAACTCACAGACGAACAAAGAGTGCTTGTGGCAAATAGGGTTAAAGAATGTATTGAAGCCAATCGATTAAATTTGGAAGTTTATTATAGGGATGATGCAATAGAATGTGCAGAAGAGATAATGGCCAAACTTGAAAATATTTTTCAAACTACAGAAGAGATGACGTTTGATATCAAAATGTGCCAGCTTGGAAGGCTAGGAGAGGCTCTTGACAATTCTGATAGTGCATCAGTTTTAAAACGAATTAAAGAATTTGAGAAAGAAGTGGAGGTTGCTAATCAAATTACAGCGTGTATAGTATTGCTACCAGGTAAGGACAAGTTTGACAAAGGCGATCCTAAAGATGCTATTCGTTGTGGTTTTGCTTTACGGAATCGACTTACGCAATTTATTACACCTTGGAATAATGACGATGATGAGAAAGGAGTTGCAAACAAAATAACTAGTGCAATAGAGGATTTATGTCGTCAGTTGGGGTATGTCAGAGGGCTTGATGAGAAAGTAATAGCTACTAAAGAATCTTTGGTGCATACACCTATAATAGGAATGCATGTTATGACACAGATAAAGACAATATATGGTAAAGCGAGATTTTTACCGTTGTGTGTTGAACTAGACTATGTTTCTGGAAAGGCATATGTTGAATGTGATGCATTTAGACAGACACGTGTTCCGTATCGTGAAGCTGCATTTGAACTGGCACGGTTGAGTCTAGATAAAGATTTTGAGAAGAAATGCGATGCTGCATCAAGAGGAATGTTTAAGCAGAAGATGGTAATGTGGAAGAATGTGTATAAGAACAAAAATCTTTTGGTATTAATTGAAGCAAATGGTAATACTAGAGCAATATGCAATGGTATTACGGATGGACAGATACAAAAATACAGATATCTGGAGCATTATTGTCCGGAAGAAATAGAGGTTGGAACTAAAGAAAGCAGTTATAAATTGAATCTTAATGATTCTGGTGTGAGATTTATACGTATTAGGCGAAATGGAGAAGTTCCAGACTATTATACGGATTTGTCAGAAAAGGAAGGATACTCGGCGTCAAGCGGAGTGTTTAGGTATGGTCAGGATTATTGGTCAGTAGCTGGTAGACCGAATGATAAAGCATATAAGCGTAGTTATAAAAATACGAAGTACAATATGCCAAGTCAAAATTTTTCTGAGCGTGATATGATTGAAATATATCCTATACAGTTACAGAAAGGTGATGATCCGGATGAATGGGTGAATTATACCGATTCTCTGCGTTTGGGAGCAATTCAATATGATGAGGCAACGATTATGCCTATTCCAGTTCATTTGGCAAGTAAATTGCAAGAGTATATATTGGAAAAATAATCAGTCCCTGGATTACCTCCAAGGTGGTTGACGAAGAGTTTCTCAATCAGATAAGGAAGATGAAAAGAAATAATAAGACAGTTAAAATCTGCTTTGGATATCATAAGACAGATTATACCATCAATCAGATTGATAAGATTGTAGAAACGGATAATTTTGGAAACGGCAAGGAAGAGCATACGCGGGCAATTCAGGAATTAAAAAATGTTTTAGAAGAAAATTTGAAATATTCTCCTCCTTTGCACTCTAAGATTCTCATAGTAGATGATGAATTTATGGTGATAGGATCTTATAATTGGCTGTCCAATTATGGAAAGCGTGTGAATGTCAAAGATGAGATTGGCTGTTTGATTTATGATAAGCAGGCGATCGAATTTGTAAACCGCAGATATGGACTGAAGGAGTGTAGAGAAAAATCTCCATTTATGATAAAATAACCATGGACTTACGGAAACGTAGCTCCAATCTGAGGTTACTAAGGGAGAACGACGGAAAATGCAAGCGGATATCGAAAAGTTTCTCATAACGAAAGAGGGGAAGGACGCATATAAGAAATACCATAAATTATGTCAGATAAACCCACAGAATTTATATGTGGATGAGACGGATTTTGAAGTACGGTATAGGGAAGAACATCTCTTATTAGAGAAATGTCTTTGCTATTTCACTGCGAAGGGCTATGAGTTGGAAAAAATCATTGCGGATATACCGGAGATTCTGGAATACTATCCGTATTTTAAAACAAAGATGGAATTTCCATCTGTAGATATGCAAAAAGAACCGTTCTATATACTTTTGCGGGAATGGAATATAGATTTTTACGGAAAAGTCAATCCCAGAAGATACGGGGAATATTATACCTCCCTGGAGATGATTCGGGTGGCGCTGCCGGAGCTGGAATGCCGGCTTGAGCATACAGTGATCGATCCTTCCTGTGGATCGGGATTTATTCTGTATGCCTATGTGGCGGAGCTTCTAAAGGAGACGGGAAAGCAATATGACAGAGAAATACTCATACGCAGTATCCAGAAAAATATCTATGGATTTGATGTTTTTCCCGTGGCAGTGATTACGACAAAGCTCCTGCTGGGTTACTGCCTGTATGAGAATTTTGGATTTTTTGATGGGATATTTCAATTTTGCAACGTGAGGGTACTCAACACATTGAGCACGTTAAAATGCCTCTCGAAGGACAATAAGGGAGTTCCGCAGTTCGATCTGATCATAGGGAATCCCCCTTTTTTCCGGGTGAATCCCAACAGCTCCCGGAACGTCTGCAAATGTACGCAGTATGGTCATCAGTATTCCCACAGCCTGTTCCTGCATTGGAGCTTGCAGTATCTGAAGGACAAAGGCGATTTCTGTTTGATACTGCCGGAATCCATGTTGACCGGATATTATTACCAGAAGGTGAGAAAGGAACTGTTAGAGAAGGCGTCCATCCGCAACATCATTATCAACAAAGAGCATGAAAAATTATTTGACGTTCAGCAGGACGTTATGATATTGATTGGGAGGAAGGGGAACCGGGAGGACTTCTACTATACTTCCTCTTCCGATATCAGCGACAGAGTGATAAAGCGCTACAAGCTGCCCATCGCCCTTTGCGATAACCGCTGCTTCGTGATTCCGGCGATCAAAGGAGACGAGAGCCTGGAGATTCTAAGAGAGATATCACAGGATGAGATGATCCCGGAGTTGGAAAAATTTCAGGTCAGCACGGGGAACTATGTCTGGAATCAAAATAAGGACAGGTGTTTTCGGGAAAAAGGAGAGGGAAGACTGCCCTTAATATCGGGACCGAGTATTGTAGACGGAGAGATTGTTGTGGAGCACAACAGGAAGAATACTTATATGTACTGCGAGCCGGATAAGCCCCATTATATTCTGAATAAAAAAGCCATTCTGTTCAGAAGGATGTCTCCCATGGAGAATCCCAGGAGATTTGTTGGCGCTATCATAGAGCCGGAGGAAACGGGCAGCTATGTTGTTGAGAATCATGTGAACATTGTCAGCGGAAATGAAGAACATCTGGAGCGGATGTATCGGTTTTTGGATTCTGAGAAGTTCAATGAAGCGTTGAAGATGTTCTGCAGGACGAATCAGGTATCCGTCAGCGATATCCATATCGTATTTGAAATATTGACAAAGCTGAGGAAGGTGGAGTCTGGTGAATGATAAAATACAGGCGTTAGAGCAGATAGAAGAGCTGGTGAGGAAGTTCAGAATGAACGAGCCAGGGTATTTAGAGGATACTTATCTGGAAATGAGTGTCAGAAGTAATTTCATAGATTTGTTTTTTAAGGCTCTGAACTGGGACGTCTATGGAGAGAAATCCCTGCCTGTCAGCGAGAGCGAGGTTGTAAGAGAGGAGCATGTATCGAAGGAAAGCAGTAAGAGGGTTGATTATGCTTTTAAGGTGAATGGGGCTGTCAGATTCATTGTGGAAGCGAAAAAACCCAGCGAGAGCCTTAATAATAAAAACCATATCTTCCAGACAAAATCCTATGCGTTTTCCATGGGAGTAAATCTGGCTATTCTTACGAATTTCCGGGAATTTAAGGTATTTGATCTGAAGTCAAAGCCTCTGTATCAGCAGCCGGATACGGATTGCGTCGCAGAATTTTCTCTGAAATATGAGGAGTATCCGAAAGCCTTTGACCGTATCTGGGAGCTTTTAGAGTACCGCAATGTCTTGGCAGGTTCCCTTGAGCAGTTCTATTTTGAGAACAGAAGCGGAATGACAGAGTCGGAGATTGAGGAGAGCTTAAAGACATATCGCAAAAAAGGAGATACCCTGCTCAACAGAGCTTTTTTGGCAGATCTTCTCTATTGGAGGGAGCGGATTGCTAGGAGTATTTTTGAGAGGAATCAGGAGCTTGACGCCTATACGCTGAATGAAATCGTACAAAGATATATCGATCGGATCATTTTTATGAGAATCATTGAGGACAGACGGATCGAGGGGAGGGATATCTTAAGGCAGATCTGCAAGGAATGGACCGGGAACAAGTCTTATTCTCTGCATGAAAAGCTGGAGGAGTGTTTTAGCAGACTGAATCTGAAATATAACGGCATCCTCTTTAAGACATATGAGGGGTTTGGGGAACTGGAGATGGAAGAAGAGACCATCTATGAGTTCATCATGTCCTTATATGCTCCAAATTCGCCATATAATTTTGCGGTCATTGAAGTTGACATTCTGGGAAAAATCTTTGAACAGTATCTGGGATATACCATTGTCATAAAGGCAGGGGAGATGAAGTTAGAATGTAAGGATGAAAATAAGAAAAATATCGGAGCCTATTATACACGCCGGGAGGTTGTGGATAAGATCGTTCAGGAGAGCGTGGATTCGGTGATTCATAGCATTTCTTCCCTGGAAGAGCTGAAAAAATATAAGCTCCTGGATATGTCCTGCGGCAGCGGGACCTTCTTAATTGAGGCATACAGAAGCATCGTGCGCAGATACGAGGAGATCATCACAGAACGGCTCTTGAAGGGAGAAGAGGTTCCGGACAGGGACTATTTTGTGGAGCATGGAAGAGTTCATCTTACGATGTCGTTAAAAAAAGAAGTGGTGGTCAACAATATTTTTGGTGTGGATATCGACCCTCAGGCGATTGAGGTGGCGAAGATGAGTATGTACATATTAATGCTTGAGCTTCACTATAAGGACGATTCCATAAGACCGATCCTGCCTGCTTTGGATGAGAATTTTAAGGTGGGCAACAGCCTCGTCTCGGAAGATTATTATGAGGACTGCCCCATTGATATGGAAGAGGACCGGCTGGTGAATCCCTTTGATTATGAGAAGGAATTTCCGGCTGTGTTTGAACAGGGAGGATTTGACTGCATTATCGGGAACCCGCCCTATATTAAGATACAGGTATTGAATCGGGCGTATCCACAGAGGATGATTCGATATCTGAATACACATTATCCTGAGACAGCCAGGGGCAATTATGATTTGTATGTGATTTTTCTGGAAAAGGCATTGCGGCTGTTAAAGTCTGGCGGCAGGCTGGGAATGATTGTTTTGAATAATTTTTTTACATCCGGCTATGGAGAGGGAATCCGTGGACTGTTGTCAGAAAATCAGTATATTCAAAAGATCGTAGATCTTGGAGACTTGCAGGTATTTGACCATTCCAGAGTATATACATGTCTTTTATTTTTAAGCAAGGATGGGAACGAAGACTTCGTATATTCCAGAGTGGAGGATTACGAAGAGTGGAGAAGAGGCGTCCAATGTGATGAAATCTCAATCCCATCGAAGGAGTTAGATGGACAGGCGTGGTTCTTTTCCGATGGGGTTTATACGGAGCTTGAGAAAACAGTATTTTCCCGATGTCAGAGGATGAAGGACATTGCGAAGATATTCGGCGGCGTACAGCCTACTATCAATCAGATCTATCTTCTGACCCTGGTGGAGTCCGATGATACATATGAATACTGTACCCAGGATCACAGCGATGAGGTCTATAGATTTGAAAAAGACTCTCTTAAGATGTTAGTAAAAGGTTCCAGGGATATCAGAATGTATCACCATTCCTCCAACAGGAGGCTAATCTTTCCCTATGAAGTAGAGCAGGGAAAAGCGAGGATCATAGAAGAAGACAGATACCGCAGCCTGTATCCTGAGACCTATGCATATCTTTGCAGGTTTCGGGATGAGATTGAGGAAAAACACAGAGATCACTCAGACAGCAAGCCCTGGTATCGATACGAGTATGTCAAAAATCATGGGCGTTTTGAGCAGCCTAAGATCCTGATCCCTGCAATGGTCTATGGAAGCAGATTTTCTTATGACAGGGAAGGGAAGATCTACATCACCTGCGGCGGACCTTCAGCAGGAGGCGGAAAAGTGCTGACCCTGTACGAAGATTGTGACGGCTATACTTTTTATTCCCTGCTGGCAATCTTAAATTCCAGCCTGATCTCCTACCTGATTGTGCGTAACGGGATCCCTAAAAGCGGGGGATGGCAGGGAATTGGTAAGGATTTTATGGACAACCTGCCTGTTCCGGTTATAAAGAACAGCAGGGAGAAGAGAGAACTTCTGACATCTCTTGGTAAAAAGGCGGAGACATTGATGGAATTATATGAATATGAAGCCCGCAGTGAAAGCGATAAAAAGCGCAGGGAGAGACGGATAGTAACATTGTGTAGGGAAGCCGACAGGGATGTTTTTCGCCTTTATGGAATAAAAAGTGAACTCTATGAACCAATTCTTAGAGAGTTAGATGAAAAGGGATACCGATGATGACAACAGAACATGAGAAAGAAATTATAAATATCATAAAACCCGCCTATTACGACAGCTTTACCTGTATTGCAGAGAAGTGTCCTTTCACCTGCTGTCAGGAATGGAAAATTGCAGTCGACGATGCCACCGCAAAAAAATGGAAAAGCACCACCACTCCAAAATCCGTACAGGCAAAACAAAAAAAGCTGAATTATTTTACGACCTGGAAAGATGATACCCGCGTAATCGCGCTGAATTACCATCATAAATGCCCTTTTCTAAACAGAGAGAGCTTATGTGAGCTTGTCATTACTTATGGGGATAAAATGCTGTCGGAAGCCTGCAGCGTTTTCCCAAGGGAGATTCACGATTATGGCAGTCGAAAAGAATATACCCTGATGCCAAGCTGTCCGGCGGTCATTGATCTGTTAAAAGAGCAGGAAGCCTTTTCTTTATTGGAAATCCTGTCAGAAAACAGTACGATTGCCTGTGAAGCGGATGTTGCCCTTAGGGAAGGAAATCCATGGGAAGAAGAGGTTTTCTTCCAGGTCCGTGCTTTTTTTATGGATGTTATGAAGCGACAGGATATTTCCCCGGAAACAAGCCTTTTAATGATTTTCTATCTGGCGCTGGATTTGTTGGAAAAAGAACCTCTGACACTCAAAAAATTTGCGGAATACAAACAAAGCAATATTTTACCAGAGCTTCAAAAGACCATACAAAACATGGAATTTGACAGCCTGGCAACCTTTGAAGAGCGAAACGAATTATTTTTAGATTTAATAGAAAATTATCGAAAAGAGGAAATGTACGCCGCTTATTTAAACGGGATCGCAGATTTGGCAGAGCAATATCTCGAAGGTTACGATGACAAGACAATAGAAAATAGACTTCAGACCTTCCAGCATGAGTGGAAGAACTACGAATCTCTATTTCGGAATTTGTTATGTGAGGAACTATTTGCAGATCTGTTACTGCCGGATGAAGGATTGAGGCATATGGTCGTGAAGCTGCAGTGGCTTGCCATGGAATACGCAGTCATCCATCAATGCCTGTTCTTAAAATGGGACAAAACAGGAACCCTCACCTATGAAGACGTAAGAGATTATATCGTGCTTCTGTTTCGCATGACAGGCTATGAGGAGGAAGATATTTACGAATATCTGGAAAACAGTTTTGCCAGCCTGATCTGGGACTGGGGCTATTTTGCGCTAATTGCTAATTAAAAATATTCCATATAGCCAAAATCCAGGAAACGCAGGGCGCTTTTTCCGCCCTAAACCGCGCTCTCAAATGACTGTATAAGAACACCCCTTATAAATTTTCTTCTCCCCATTTTGCAATTTCAAAAAAAACCGGCGTCAATTTTCTTCCTTTTTCGGTCAGGGAATATTCCACATGTGGTGGAATTTCATTAAATTGCCTGCGGTTTACGATTCCGATATCTTCCAGGTCTCTCAATGTGGAAGTGAGCATTGTATTGGTGATCTTCGGTATGGCTTTTTTCAGTTCTCCAAATCGGCAGAATTTCTTTTTACTTAGTTCAAAAATAACATAAGTCCGCCATTTTCCGCTTAAAAGCTCCAGTGTTTTTCTGACGGGACAATTTTCGTCAGGTTCCCGTTGTGACATCATCTTAACGTATTCCTCTGTTGTAATGTTTTTTTCCATCTTATTCATTCCTTTCACCGGATAGGGCGCAAAAGACTGTGAGAATAATCTGCGCCCTGTTTTGCGCCGTGTCAAAGCCGCTGTCTTTGTTCTTGTTGTCTCCAATAGTATGGTCTGCAATACTATGTATGTTTAATCTTCGTACTTGATATTCATTTATATACATTGTATTGTAAAAATACTAAATGTCAAGGAGGTTCTGATCATGAACACAAAAGAGGCAATTTTAACCAGGCAGTCCTGCAGAAGTTTTACCGGAGAGCAGATTTCGCAGGAGGAATGCAGAACTCTTCTGGAGGCGGCTAACGCGGCCCCGGTTGCGAATGGAGCGTATGCGGATGTCAGACTTACCGTGATTCAAAACGAAGATGTTTTGTCCCAAATGGAAGCGGTTGCCGCACAGGCTATGCCGGGACTTGGCGATCATCCTATGTACGGCGCTCCCACCGTTATTTTAGTCAGCGGGAAAAAGGGTGATGCCACCGCGTCCGCGCTGGGGTACTGCAATGCTTCCTGCATTATTGAGAACATACTGCTTGAGGCAGCGGAGTTGGGATTGGGTTCCGTATATCTTTTTGCCGTACCTGCCGTAATGCAGGCGGTACCGGAATTAAGCAGGGCAGTGGGGATCCCGGAAGACTTTATGCCGTTAGCCATGGCGGCGGTTGGAAGATCCGCCGGGGAATTACAGGCACGATGCCCTGCGACGGATAAAATCCAGACCGATATACTGTAAGGAGGGGTTCCATGATCTTATATTTTACAGGAACGGGAAACAGCCGGTTTGTCGCTGGCCAGTTGGGCAAAATGCTTGATGAGCGGGTTGTGTCCATCAATGATTATCTGAAATCCGGGAAGCGGGGAAATTTTAAATCCGACATGCCTTATGTGTTTGTGGTTCCCACATACATGAGCCGTATGCCGATGAGAGTCGAGAACTTTCTGCGTGACTCCCGTTTTGAAAAAGGAAGGAAGGCGTACTTTGTCTTTACAGCGGGGCAGGCCGTCGGAAATGCCTGTAAATACTGTGAAAAGCTGTGCAAGGAAAAACAGCTTGACTACAGTGGCGCCGCGGCGGTTAAGATGCCGGCGAACTATGTCGTGATGTACGATGTGCTCCCGAAAGAGGATGCAAAAGCGGCTGCGGAAAAGGCAATCCCCGAAATCCGGAAAATCGCCGGGGTAATCCGGCGGGATGAAAGGTTGGGAACCGATCCGAAAATGGCGGGACACAAGTCTTTCAGTATGATAGCCCCGGCGTTTACCGCGCTGATGGTGAGCGCGAAATCATTTCATGCGGGCGATGGCTGTGTGGGCTGCGGCGCCTGTCAGTCAGTCTGTCCGCTGAATAATATTCATCTGAAAGACGGCAAGCCGGTCTGGGGAGGCGAGTGTATGCACTGTATGGCTTGTATCTCAATATGTCCGCATAAGGCAATTGACTACGGAAATAAAACGGCAGACAGAAATCGTTATTATTTGAGCGAAGCAAAGGAGGACGAATTATGAAAGCGGCAATGATCAATGAATTTGGCGGACCGGAAGTCATCCGCGTCGTTGAGACGGAAAAACCGATTCCCACAAAGAAAGAGGTTTTGGTGAAAAATGCGGCGGCGGGAGTTGGCAGACCCGACTCTATGGTGCGGTCGGGAATATACCCTTTTCTTGGGAAGCAGCCGCCTGAACTGATTATAGGGAATGAATGCGCCGGTTATGTGGAAGCCGTTGGCGACGATGTGACGAAAGTGCAGGTTGGGACCCCGGTATGGGTGGTTCATAATCCGGGTTACGGATGCTGCGCGGAATATACCTGCGTGGATGAATCCTATGTAACTCCGCTTCCTTCCGCTATGAAGCCGGAAAATGCGGTTGGTCTGCTCAACTATTTTGTAGGTTGGAGCCTTCTGCATGAAGCGGGACGCGGAACGGACGGTAAATCCCTTTACATTCTTGGCGGAGCCGGCGGCGTCGGCACCTGCCTTATTAAGATGGCGATTGCGGATGGCTGGGAGGTTATCAGCGCCGCCGATACGGAAGAAAAGTGTGAGCATTTAAGACGGCTTGGTTCTGCCCACGTTTTTAACTGTAATGAATGTGATGAAAAAGAAGAAATCATGAAATTCACCAATGGACGGGGCGTTGACCTTGTCTACGACCAGTGGGTAGGTGAAAAGCTGTATCCGGAACTGGATCTTCTGGCTGATTTTGGTATGGTCGTGATCTATAACTGGTTAGACGGTGAGCCGAAAGAAAGTTTTTATAAGCCGATGCTTGACCATGCAACAAAATGTAACGCCGTCCGCATTTATTCCTCCCATTTGTACGACACAAATCCAGAGAGGATGAAGAAAATGCAGCAGGAAGTGTTTGCGCTGCTTATGAGCGGGAAGGTTGACATGACAGAATATTTTTACGGTGATTTTACATTGGATGATGTGCAAAAAGCTCATGAAATTCTTGACGCCCAGACAGCTTATGGAAAAATTGTGCTGAAGATATAATCATCCGTGTTTTGTCTGTTGTCAGCAGCATAGAAATAATGGGATATTTGAATGGGAAGAAACGCCTTGCGGTAACGCAGGGTGTTTTTTCCGTTGTGCATTATAATGTTGTGCAGTATAATTATGTATGGGAAGCGTTCACTTCGCGCAAAGAAGGAATTGTCATGGGCGAAGAATCAGGAACATTTAATACAATTTTTGACGAGCCATTTTGGGGAGGTGTATTTGAACGGCAATCATAGGAAAGATAAAGCCTCCCCCGGCTTTTCTGATAAAAACATCTCTCAGTATCTTTCACCAGAAAATCCTTGCCAAATCCTCCAGCTAATAGTAATATAAAAGAATCATATAACTACATAAAAAGGAAAAGACTTACTAAAAAACAGTCTTTACAGGTAATCCATGAATAAACAAGATATACTCAAGAAATATTTTGGTTACGACACCTTTCGCGAAGGGCAGGAAAACCTAATCGATGGAATCCTAAACGGACAGGATGTACTTGGCATCATGCCCACCGGAGCAGGAAAATCCATCTGCTATCAGGTACCAGCCTTACTTCTGCCGGGCGTGACCATCGTCATCTCTCCCTTGATTTCCCTAATGAGAGACCAGGTACAATCCTTAAATCAGGCAGGTATTCACGCCGCCTACATTAACAGTTCACTGACAGAATCCCAGATTTCCAAAGCATTACAATTAGCCGCCGCAGGGCAATATAAAATCATCTATGTGGCACCGGAGCGTTTAGAAACCTATGAATTTCTGGCGTTCGCAAAGCAGACCGAGATTTCCATGCTCACCGTGGACGAGGCGCACTGTATCTCGCAGTGGGGACAGGATTTCCGTCCCAGCTACTTAAAAATCGTACAGTTCATAAAACATCTGAAAAAACGCCCAATCATAAGCGCTTTCACAGCAACCGCAACAGAAAATGTAAAAGAAGACATGATTTGTGTCCTCGGCTTACAAAAACCAAGAATCCTCGTCACCGGATTTGACCGTAAAAATCTCTACTTCGCAGTGGAAACTCCAAAGAAAAAAGACCAATACGTCATCCATTATATCAAAGAACATCCGAAGGAAAGTGGAATCATCTACTGTGCCACCAGAAAAAATGTAGACACACTTTACGAAAAACTAAGCGCAGAAGGAATCCCCGTAACAAAATACCATGCAGGACTAGGCAATGAAGAACGAAAGCAAAATCAGGAAGATTTTATTTACGACAAAACCCCCGTCATGATAGCCACCAATGCCTTCGGTATGGGAATTGACAAATCCAATGTTCGTTACGTCATTCACTACAATATGCCCCAGAACCTGGAAAACTACTATCAGGAAGCAGGCCGTGCCGGACGTGATGGAGAAACAGCCGAATGCATCCTGCTCTACTCCGCACAAGACGTCATGATTAACCATTTTCTATTAGAGAGCAAAGAGCAGAATCCCGAATATTCCAAAGAGGAAATCTATGCCATCCGGGAGCGTGACGAAGAACGTCTGCGAATCATGACATATTATTGCCTGACCACGAATTGTCTGCGGGAATACATCCTCCATTACTTTGGCGAACATGGAAACTGCATCTGCGGAAACTGTTCGAATTGTCTCAAAGAATTTGAGGAACGGGACGTAACCAGAGAAGCCCAAACCATTATCTCCTGCATATTGGAAATGAGACAACGCTATGGAATCAACGTCATTGCTGGAACCCTCGCAGGGGATAACCGTGCAAAACTCCGGGAATATGGCGTTTCCAAATATCAGTCCTACGGCAGCCTGAAAGAAATGACCGAATCCGATATCAAGCAAATCATCAACCAAATGCTTCTGGAAAAACTTCTGTTTGTAACAAACGACAAATATGCCCTTTTAAAAGTCTCCACCGAAGCAGACCTGGTATTAAAAGGGGACAGGAGCGTCATCTTAAAAAGAGCAAAAGTAAAAGCGGAAAAAGAGGAAATGCAATTCCAGGGAAAGAAGTCATCCTCAGCAAAAAAACGAAAATCAGATATCCTAAATTCCAAAGGTCTGGAATTGTTTGAAAAGCTGCGTGAACTTCGCACAGAAATTGCAAAGGAAGAGAGTATGCCGCCATATATTATTTTTACAGATAAGACCCTGGTGGATATGTGCATAAAAGTTCCGTTAAAAAAGGAAGAAATGCTTCAGGTAATAGGCGTCGGTGAGAACAAATTTGAAAAATATGGCGAACGCTTCTTACAGATTATTCTGGACTACACCAATAAAACCCATGAAAAACTTTACTTTGGCGAACTGGAAGAAGCAATATCCGATACAACCGACACATCGGACGAAGAGAACGCAGGAACAAAAAGAAAGACGAATAAATCAGGAATTTCCAAAGTCAAAAAAGTAGATTTTTACCTTACGCCCGACCAGGCATCCCGATTCCCTTACACAGAAAAATATCTGGTGACAGAGATAGCAGAGAAGCTGAACGGACTGCGGGATGACCAAACCACAAAAAAGATTTCCGGAGCCGAGATTTTTCGTAGAATGCAGGAAAATGAGTATGTCAGTCAAAAACGCATAGAAGGAAGATGGAAAAAAATAATCTCTGAAAAAGGAGCAAAAGCCGGTTTATTTATAGATATGCGTACAAGCAAAACCGGAACAGAATATGAAGACGTTTACTACAATAAAGAAGCCCAGAAAATGATTGTAAACAGTCTATGCGAATCAGAGGAGGAATAAAAATGCGATTAAAAAATATTTTATTTGTTGTTGAAAACATAGAAAATTCAAAAGCCTTCTATAAAGAACTTTTTGGACTGGAAGTAGTCACAGATTTTGGAGAAAATGTAATCCTCACAGAAGGACTCGTGTTGCAGGAAAGAAAACTGTGGGAAACCTTTCTTAAAAAAGATGTACGTCCCGGCGGCAATGACGCAGAACTCTATTTTGAGGAAAACGATATCGACGCATTTTTAGAAAAGCTGGAAAAAAGCAGCTTCCCCATCGAATATATCAACAAATGCATAGAGCATGACTGGGGACAGAGAGTCATCCGCATTTATGATCCGGACCGGCATATAATCGAAATCGGAGAGTCCATGGAATATGTAGCACGAAGGCTTCTGAAAGCAGGAATGACAGTAGAACAAGCGGCAGAGAAAACACAACTGCCAATCTCTCTGGTAGAAGAAATAAACGCTTCAGAAAAGCAGAAAGTATAGCAATTTTCTAAGATGTGGATGTCTATGCGATAAACAAAGAATTAAAATATTTAGAATAACAAAAATTTTTTTCAGTATAAAATAATTTTGCAGTTTTCCCAGAGACGATTTGTAAAGGACTTTTTAATCAAATTCACAAAAAATTCATAAAGCAACGTCTCTTTTTCCCCCTCGGAAAGTTTACTTTTGCCCCTGAATGGGATATACTATAAGTGACCTCAAGTTTTCTTTAGTTCTCAAGAA
The DNA here is from genome assembly GCA_958428365.1 of uncultured Lachnospiraceae bacterium. Lineage (GTDB taxonomy): Bacteria > Bacillota > Clostridia > Lachnospirales > Lachnospiraceae > Maccoyibacter. The sequence goes on from CAUAFT010000014.1 coordinate 31,258, forward strand.
TAGAAAGGGTGACTTTTATGAATTTAGCGAAAATCTCTGCAAACGGTCAGATCACTGTGCCGGTAGAAATCCGGCGGCTGCTCGGCTTAAAGTCCGGGGATAAAATTCTGTTCTTCCAGAATCAGGACGGGGAAATCGTTGTAAGTAACGCTTCTTCAAAAGCAATCCGCAAAGCGCAGGATGCTTTTGCCGGTGCTGCCGAAACAATGGGCGTTACCAGCGAGGACGATATTCAGGCACTTGTGGACGAAGTACGCTACGGAAAGGAAAGATAATATGCGGATATTGGTTGATACAAATATCCTGTTCTCCGCATTGGTTTTCCCCCGTTCCAAACCGGCGCGGGCGTTGCTGTATATCGCGGATAATCACGAAATCGTTTTGTGTGACCGCAACATTACAGAGCTGCGGGATATTTTGAAACGGAAAGCGCCGAAGTTCCTGCCAGATGCGGAAGTGTTGCTTGCGGAAATGTCCTACGAATTGATTCCGGCGGTAGACCATGCGGAAAAGCTGATACGTGATGCAAAAGACCAGCCGATCTTAAATGCGGCGATTGTGTCCGATGTGGATATTATTCTGACAGGGGATAAAGACTTTTTAAGTCTGGAAATGGAACATCCAAAATGTATGACGGTCGCACAGTTCTTTGAAAGTGAGGGCGTGGAAGAATAACCTCCACACTCAATGAAAAATACAGGGCGGGAATCTGAATGAATCAGGTTCCCGCCCTGTGCGTCATTGATACAGATTACATCTGCCCAACCTCATTTTTCAGCATACGCTTGATCTTGGGGGTGTTGATAATCTCATCATAGCGTTGTCCTCCTGAAATGAAATATGCTCTAAGTGTCGCTTCACTAACCATGATAAAAAATCGTGATTAAGAAGTCATTTAGAGCATATAACACCAGTCATTACATGAAATTTACCGCACATTACAAAGAATAAGCGTAACGACAATTATGTCGATATTATTACTAATAGGATATTTTGAAAAGGCAGGCGATAAAAATGCTTTTGATTGCGGTATGCGATGATGAAATATTGGAATGTGCGGACATTGCCCGGAGAATTAAGGGGATTATGGATAAGATGGGAATACCCTGTGCAATCCGCCAATTTAACAGCGGAAAGGAGCTGTTAAATTCTCAAGGAGATTTTGATATTGTTTTTTTAGACATCATTATGCAGGATATGGATGGAATGAAGACCGCAGAATTATTCCGAAAAAATTCTTTTTCCAAAATCTTGATATTTCTCACTTCCAGCAGAAAGTATGTATTTGATGCCTATAATGTGGAGGCATTTCAGTATCTCGTAAAGCCGGTGAGTGATGAGAAATTAAAAACAGTATTGCAAAGAGCCGCCAATAAAATAAAAGACCATCCAAAAGAGTTTTTCATTATCCAGAGAGAGAGGGAGAAAATAAAACTCTTCTTAGAAGATATTTATTATTTTGAAATAAAAGGAAGAATGATTTACGTCCACGGAAGAAAGGGCGTATTTTCCTATTATGAACAAATCGGTACTCTGGAAATGAGTCTGCGGGAAAAAGGTTTTTTCCGGTGTCATAAGAGCTATCTTGTCAACCTGCAATATGTGGAAACTTATAACAGACAGGAAGTGGTATTGGAGAATGGAGAAAGAATCATGATTGCCAGGAGGCGGTATGAAGAATTTTGCAATGCGTTGCTTGCTTATATGAGAGACAGCGGAGGAATCGTATGAAAGGAATCACAGAAGTTTGCATCCTTGTAATCTTAGCTGTTACTTTTGCTGGATATGCTTTGTCCTTAAATAAGTTCTGTCAAAAATATCTGGGGAAATCCAGAATAAACGACAAAGGTTTTACGGTTGCCTTTTTTCTGGGAGTCACTCTGCTGTGGTTCATCTTGGAAAATTTATATGTTCCTTACATCATAGCAGCTGTAATCAGGCATGGACTGTTTTTCTGCCTGGTGCTTCTGATGTTTCAGGAGAGCACCGGGAGAAAAATCTTTGCAGCCAGCTTATTGATTACAACAAGCGAATTGGTAAAAAATTTTAGCTGCTCCCTCTTTTCCTGTCTGATATTATTTTTGCTAAACAGGAAAAGCAGTGAACCTACAACGGTGCTTGGTATGGTGGAGGATTATGGAATCGGCTGTATAGCGCTCTGGATGGTGATATTCGCTGTTCATTGGCTGTCGGGACGGCTAACTGGTATTTTCACAGGTAAAATGAATAAGTGGTATTTGATACAATCTGTACCTCTGCTTTTTATGGTGTCTGTTGTAGATATTGTAAATTTTGGAGCGAGCATTGGCATTTCCGTGGTATCAGATGCAAACGGCGCTGAGTATTGGAATATTTACCACAACGAAATCTTAAATCATATCGCAATCTGTATTTTAACTGTGCTGTCTATGTGTGTTGCCGGGCTTTTACTATTTGGAATGGACAGGGTTTATATGGAACAAAGAAAGCGGGAACAGTACCAGTCCCAGGTGGCTTTTTACAGGATGTTAGAAGAACAGTACAGTCAGATGGAGCGGGTGAGACATGATTTGAAAAACCATATCATAAGCCTGCGGGGACTTTTGGAAAATCATCAGTGGGAAAAAATGGAGAGTTATCTTGTGCGAATGATGGAAGAGGGAAATCTGGGATTCAGTGAAGATGCCACGGGAAATAAGGCGGTAGATGCCATCATCTATCAAAAGAGGAAGCAGGCAGAGAAAGAAGGTATCTCATGGGAATGCGGGATAAAAATTCCAAAGAATCTGTACGTGGATGAATTTGATTTATGTGTTTTATTTGGAAATATATTGGATAATGCGATTGAGGCGTGTCAGCGCTTACCGGGAGAGGAGTACAGATTCATTCATATACAATCCGGGATGATTAAGAAATGTTTTTTCATCGAGGTAAAAAACAGTGCAAATATCAGTGAGATTGGAGGATCACAAAAAGAAAAGTCAAATGAACATGGAATAGGTCTTTTGAATATCAAAGATACAGTCGGTAAATATAATGGTGTCTTAAATACGGAAATAAAAAATAAGATATTCGTAATCTCCGTTCTGTTGCCCGCTGCCTGCCGGTCATGACAGAGGATAGGACAGTTGTTACACTATGCTGGGCGAAAATATTTTCCTGCCGAAGAAAACATAAAAGCAGACGAGTGTGCAAGACAGAGAAATTGCTTAAAAAAGCAATGGTTCTGACTATGACATGATATGTTTTTGTGTTAGATAGGAGGAAATTTTATGCATGTGAAAACGATGGAAGGGCTGGCAGGAGCAAGAACCAATATGGAACTTGTAAACGTGCCGATGCGGGTTTATAGAGATGCAAAGCGCAGAGGTGACACTGCGGTTATGGAACGCGCATTAGGATACGCCGGAGATTTTGCCGGAAAGGCGGAGGAATATCAGAAGAAGGCAGAAGAAGGGATGAAAGAGGAGGCTTTAGAATTACGGGAGAAGCAAAGGGCGGAACAAGAGAAGGCGATTGAAAAACGCAGGGAGGAACGTGAAAAATCAGAGGAGAGGATAGAAAAAAGTAAAGTAAGAGATAAGGTAGAAGTGAGTGAAGAGGGCAGAACGATGTCAGAAGAACAGGAGAGCTGTGAAAGTATCAATTCATCTGGTGGAATGATGGCGTTAAAAAAGGAACCGATAATTTATACAAGTACCGGAGAAGCAGAACCAGCTGGAAATAGCGGGGATATTTCGATATCAATATAGAGTGTATGATATAGTTGATTGAATTATATATTATTAATATTAATGATAGACTATGTTTAGTCTTTTGAGAGCATAATTGGGCAGATAGCAAAAATTATCTGTCCTTTTCCACTATAATATATTATAATCAATATCAGGAAAAACATGGTTTTCCCCGATTTAAAACGAAATTCCGAACATTTTACATAGGAGAAACACACACATGAAAATCATCATTTCCCCGGCAAAGAAAATGAACATCGACACCGACACCCTCCCTGTAGAAGGACTTCCGGTATTTCAAAAAGAAACGGAAAGAATCATGCACTGGATGAAACAGCTCACTTTCGAAGAATCCCAAAGGCTGTGGAACTGTAACGAAAAACTGGCAGAGCTGAACTATCGCCGTTTTCAGGAAATGGACTTAGACAACAACCTGACCCCAGCCCTTCTTTCCTACGAGGGAATCCAATACCAATACATGGCGCCGGGCGTATTCACCAGAAAAGAATGGGATTATGTACAACAACACCTTCGCATCCTCTCCGGATTCTACGGTGTACTGAAACCCTTCGACGGAGTGGTTCCATACCGCCTTGAAATGCAGGCGAAAGCAAACATCAGCGGGACAAAAAACCTATATGAATTTTGGGGAGATAAGCTCTACGGAGAAATCTTAGACGAAGACAGAACGATTCTAAACCTCGCATCCAAAGAATACTCCAAATGCATTGAAAAATACCTAAAACCCGAAGACACCTTCCTCACCTGCATTCTTGGAGAATGGAAAAGCAATAAGGTAATCCAAAAGGGAACCCAGGCAAAAATGGCAAGAGGCGAGATGGTCCGCTTCATGGCAGAAAAAGGCATAGAAAACTTAGAAGACCTGAAATATTTTAACCGCCTGGACTACTGTTTCCGGGAAGACCTGTCCTCGGAAAAGGAATACATATTTTTAAAAGACAATAACAGGGAGTGTTATGAATGAACCATATCTACCGTGATATCTTCCGCGCCATCCATGAGGGAAAATGGCTCAGCATCGAATATCGCAACAAAGAAGAAAAAATCACAAAATACTGGATTGGAATCCGTAACCTGAACATGGCAAAACGGACCCTCGCCGTAGACGGACTGCATCTGGGCAAGTACACCACCGACACCTATGACTATATCTACATCGACTCCATCCTTTCCTCACAGATAGTAGAAGGCTCTTATTGCCCTATCAACCAGAGACTTGTACGTGACATCTATCTGAATCCCCATAAATACAAAAGCCTGTTTGACAATGCCGCGAATTTAAAGATTCTCAACTACCTGGAAATGTGCAACCGCATGGACACCGTTCCCTATTATTCCGATTTTGAACTGATCCGCTATCTGGACCGCGAGAGCTTCCGGGGCGAAGCCTATGAACTAAATCAGGAACAGTTTGAAATGATTGTCAAAAACTTTCAGTATAAGACCCAGGAAAGGGAGAGAGCAGACGGCAGGCTAAAAATCCAGCAGCTGGCAATGAATGTACTCAGCATCCACACCTCCAGAGGACTCTATGTACTGGCTTATCGGAAAATGCAATTGGACGTAAAAAGGCGGACTCTGCGTCCCGATGATGAAATCACAGTCTGTACGGAATATACCCTAGACGGACAACCCGAGAGCATCCGAAGATATCTGGATGCCGAGGAATACGAACTGTTAAAGAACTTTGAGCAGAATCAGGAAAAAATCAAGGAATGTATCGCTGTGCATAATAGACAGATTCTGGGCGTAGACGACATGCCGTATCTCATCGGACTTGGCATGGACATTATTCTGGATTTGCACAAAGAATATGAAGCTGTGATGAAAATGTACCAGACAGGCGAGGTAACGGTGCCCATCAAGGCTTTTTTTGGCGACCTCCTAAACCGTCCCATCCGAAGAAAAGCATACCCCATTACACTTATTGACAAAAAGGTAAATCTGGATCAGCTCTTAGCAATCAACAATGCCATGAAATATCCCGTTGCCTACATCCAGGGACCGCCCGGAACAGGAAAGACCAGCACCATCATCAATACCATTGTGACGGCATTTTTCAACGAAAAAACCGTTCTCTTTGCCTCCCACAACAACCATCCAATCAACGGAGTGGTGGAAAAACTCCTGTCCATAGAATACCACGGAAAAAAGATTCCCTTCCCAATACTCCGCCTTGGAAACAGCGAAAAGGTAAAAGAAGCGCTGGAATATATGAGAGAGGTCTATGACCGGGCGAAAACCATCACAGTATATGAATCTACATTAGAACGAAATAAAGATAACCGTACGGAACGTGCCAAACGGCTGGCAAATCTTTTACGAAGATACGAAGAACTTCTGGACCTGCGGGAAAGGCAGGAGACCCTCGGCAGGCTTTTGGATTATGAACAGGGACGGGCGAACTCCATACAAATGCTTCCCTTCCAGGCAGACTTAGGCGGAAGACAGATGGAGCAGGTAAAGCGAAAAATGGAGGAAGCCGGAGAGATTACGGATGAACAGGCTTTTTCACTCTTAGATGACGACACAGAGGAATTGAAAAAATACCTGTACTATACCTCAGCAAGATATATTCAAAAAATAGACGCTCCCCAGAACAAAGAATTGAAAGACATCCTCCTGTTTCAAGACGATGAGACCCAGCTCACCAGTTTTAAAAAGTATCTCAGTAAAAAAGAAAATATAAAAAAATTGCAAAAGATTTTTCCAATCATCGCAACCACCTGTATCTCCGCACACCGTCTCGGAGAGCCGGCACCCATGTTCGACATGGTGATTATGGATGAGGCGAGCCAGTGCAACACGGCAGTCTCCCTAGTGCCGATTATCCGCGGCAGCAGTCTGATGCTGGTTGGAGACCCTCAGCAGTTAAATCCGGTCATTCAGTTAGATGAGTTAGTCAACCAAAGGCTTCGGAAAAAATATAACGTTTCAGAAGAATATGACTACCGGAAAAATTCCATTTACAAGACCTATTTAGCCTGTGATGCGGTAAGCGACGAAGTACTCCTGCATTATCACTACCGCTGCCATGAAAAAATCATTGAATTTAACAACAAAAAATACTACAATTCCAAACTCTGCGTCAAAACAAAAAGCAAAGAAGAACAGCCCCTGGTATACATAGATGTACAAGATTCCAGGGGTGGAGAGCGCAACACCGCTCCGGCAGAAGTGGAGGAAATCATAAAATACGCAGCCTTGCACAAGGACAAGACCATCGGCGTCATCACCCCTTTTGTCAATCAGAAAAAACTGATTGAAGAGGCAAAGGAGCGGGAACACCTGACCAATATAAGCTGTGGGACGGTACATGCATTTCAGGGCGATGAGAAGGATGTTGTCTTATTTTCAACCGTCATCACGGAACAGACCAAAGCGGGCACCTATGAGTGGCTGAAGAACAACAAGGAACTTGTGAACGTTGCCACTTCCAGAGCAAAGGATAAGTTGATTATCCTCTCGAATACCGAGAATCTCAATCGCCTTCACCAGAAGAACGGAGAAGATGATTTATACGAACTGGTACAATATGTAAAAAAGAATGGAGATGCACAGGTTACACAGAAGATAGCCAATTCAAGAGCCCTGGGAGTAAAGCCCTTCAGCACCGCGACGGAAGAAGCCTTTTTGCAGAATCTGACCCATGCCCTGGAAAATATCTGGCTCTCCCAGGGACGTTTCAAAGTCCATAAAGAAGTTGCCATTGCACAGGTATTTCAAAATAATGTCAGCTACAATGACTTATTTTATTCGGGACGGTTCGACTTTGTAGTATATGAGCAGAACGGAAAGCAGGAGCTGCCAGTACTTGCCATTGAGCTGGACGGCAAAGAACATTTCGAGGATGACGTGGTAATGCAGAGGGACAGGAAGAAAAATGAGATTTGTAAAGCCCAGGGATTACATATCATCCGGGTGGAGAACGCTTATGCTAGAAGGTACAATCACATCAAAGAAATACTGGTGAATTTCTTCTCGGTGATGCATTAGCAGGATGTGCAAAAAAAGATGTGCAAAGAAAAAGTCTTATGTTCTACAAAAGAGAGAATCAGGAAAAGCACTGTTCTAAATGAAAAATGTGATGTATACTTAAAAATAGTTCATCAAATAGCAGATTCCTATGCAAAATCGCTTTATTAGGAATTGATAGGGATTAATTAAGTAGACAGTTCAAGTAATGTGAGATAAAAAGTAATACAGACATAAATAAGGAGCCCGCCATGCAGATTCTCATAGACGCCGACGCCTGTCCGGTCACAAAAATAGCAGAAAATATCGCAAAAGAATACGGCTTACCCGTCACCCTGCTCTGTGACACCAACCACATCCTACACTCCGATTACAGCACCGTTAAAATCATCGGAGCCGGAGCCGACGCAGTAGACTTTGCACTGATCAATCTCTGCCATAAGGGAGACATCGTCATCACCCAGGACTACGGCGTCGCAGCCATGGCACTGGGCAAAGGCGCCTGTGGAATCCACCAGTCTGGCAGATGGTACACCAACGAGAATATAGAACAGCTTCTGATGGAACGCCACATGGCGAAAAAGGCAAGAAAGGCATCGTCCAAAAATCATCTAAAAGGACCAAAGAAGCGCACCCCGGAGGATGACGCGCGCTTTGAACAGTCCTTTCGAAAGCTGATAGAACAAAACAAAGAGGTATTTTAAATTAATAGAATCTTATATGAACGTTATGGAGAAAAATGCACAGTGAGGCTTTGGAAAAAGCCTGTCATTTACGGAAGGAGAAGAGTGAAAATGAGTATATGGCTGTTTCGAGCTGGAAGCAAGGGAGAATATGAAGAAAAATTCCTGTCAGAGGGAAGAGTGTATCTGACCTGGAACGATTTGGAGATTGATTTGAATGAGTATGAGGAACGGGAGAGCCTGTTTGAGCAGGTGGAAGAAATCTATTCCGGTGAAAAACCCAACACCTTAAAAAACTGGGTATCCCAGATTTATCCCATTGCCCACCGCATGAAAATCGGAGACTGGGTGGTTCTCCCAAGCAAACGGACCCGTACCATACATATCGGAAAAATAACCGGCGACTATGTATACGACGAGAGTCTCGGCAATCCATACTACCACTACAGGACGGTGGACTGGTTTGCCAAAGACATCCCAAGAAACAACTTTGACCAGGACATCCTGTATTCCTTCGGCGCCTTTATGACCGTCTGCAAAATCAGCAGAAATGATGCGGAAAAGCGGATAAAAGAAATGAAAAAGAATGATTGGAAGGTGCCGGCAAATGCGGCAGCAGTATTTCAGGATGCCGACGATTCCGACATCAATTCCGCCACAAACTTACAGGATGCCATCTATGATTCCATTTCAAAATACATCATTCGGAAATTCAAGGGCTATAAGATGGAGGAATTAATCGAAGAGATTCTAACGGCAAAGGGCTTTTCCGTATTTCACAGCAAGAGAGGGGCTGACGGCGGTGTGGACCTCCTTGCCTCAGGCGGAGATCTGGGCTTTGGAAACCCGAAAATCTGTGTCCAGGTGAAGACACAGGATACCCCGGTGGACAGACCGACCTTAGACCAGCTTGGCGGTGTCATGAACAACGTGAATGCGGATTATGGTCTTCTGGTTTCCTGGAATGGCTTCAAAGACAGTGTTGCCAGCGAGGAAGCAAAACAGTTTTTTAAAATTCGTCCTTGGGATTCCGAGGATGTCATTAATGAGCTGTTTGAAAATTATGAAAAAATGAGTCCTTCCATCCGTGCGGAGATTCCACTGAAACATATCTGGATGTTGAGTGAGGAAGAATCGGAATAAAAGGGAAAGAAAAAAGCAGGTAGTTCATAAGAACGCCTGCTTTTGTCGTAATGCTTAACACTGTACAGCCTCTTCCGGCACCATCTGTTCCCGTTTTTCGATATCCCTGCGGAATACGAATTTGAACACCGTACGCACAAAAGGCTGAATAAAGAACATCTGTGTAAAAAATGCAAACGGGAAGTTAAAGCACATCAGCTTCAGCCAGTTAGCAAGAAGGGTAAACACATTGAATCCTGCATAATATGGATAGTATAACAGGGAAGCGATAAAGCTCATAGCAGGACACATCAGTCCGACAGTAGCGCAGATGATAGCACTCTCAAACAACATTGGATGGTCTTTTCCCGGATCGAAGACCTTAGAAGCCAGCTTAAAAGAACATGGACTTCCCATGAAAATCTCCAACAGATAAGCTAAGCAGAACTCCACAAGCACAACAGCCCAGATTGGGACATAGCGGGCAAACATATAGACACCGCCCTGCTTATGAATGGCTTCCAGTACGCTGGATGCCTGATTGATTGCCATCAGCGTAGTGCCGTTGACAACATACAGGCTGAAAAAAACATAGGCATGTACAGTTACAAAAACGGTTACGAATGCAAAAAACATCCGTTGAAATTGATTTCTTGGCATAACAAAACTCTCCTTTTTAGCGCACAAAAAAACACACGTCAAATCCGGGGAAGCTGGAATAAAATTAACAAGTCCCGTAATCAGATTTATGTGCGAAAGCACTACGTGTGTCGTTCATGCATGTTATAAAATTTTACTTCGAGATTTTAACACAGGAAAAGAAAAATGTCAAAGAGGTTTTTACGAAAAATTTAAGGCTTAAAAATCTGCCATGTACAATGATGGAGTATGACGGTGATATGCATATTAGTCAATGATGGAGTATAAGTCGATATGTATATTAGTCAATGACGTGGCATGGCATCAATAGCCTTGACACAGAAAAGAAGAAATGATATCTTAAAACAAGATTAAGAAAAAGGAGGAAACAGAATGAACGGCTTAGGATATACCCCGGTTTGCAGCAGCAGTTCTTTGTCAAAAACATGCAATTTTGACCCTTTACGGGACTACTGCGCTCATTTTTGGGAAAAGCCGATTCTGTTTTAGATATATTTAGACATCATCCAACAGATATGTGGAAACCCGAACAAATCGCAGTAGCTCCGAAGAACATACAGACATTTGAGTTCACCGTCTATATGTTCTTTTTTCATGCACAATTTTAAGAATGAAAACGGGAGTGAAAAAATGAAGAAACAATTAGAACGTAACATCTGGATAGATTATATTTTTAGTTTTTGCAGGAACTTTGATGTCTCCAGCGCCGTCTGGGTACTCTATATGGGATACCGCGGACTGTCTTTGTGGCAGATTGGAATCGTAGAAGGAATTTTTCATATGGCGAGTTTTCTCTTCGAGGTGCCATCGGGGGCGCTGGCGGATCTGGCAGGGCGGAAAAGGGTGATGATTCTCGGAAGGGTTTCCTCTGCGGTCTCCTCCGTAATCCTGCTCATTTCCACGGAAATGTGGCAGTTTATCCTGGGATTTGTAATTGGGGCGCTTAGTTATAACCTCAATTCCGGCTCGGAGGAAGCCCTGGTATATGACAGCCTGAAACACATCGGAGAGGAAGAGCGTTACATAAAGGTAAACGGGAACCTGAACGTATTGATTGAAATTGCATCCGGGGCAGCCACATTTTTAGGAGGAATACTGGCGGAAAAATCCTTTACGGTTTGTTACTTTACAGCAGCTTTTATAGCGGGAATCTCCATCTTTCCTGCGATGTTCCTCACAGAGCCGCCGCTTCATTCCAAGCGGGAAAAAATCAACTTAAAGAAACATTTTAAGGACACTTATAGAATCATAAAGGAAAACCCTGCGGTCTTAAAGATTCTGCTTTATTATCCCACGGTGGAAGCCTTTTATGCGGCGGTATTTTTCTATGGACAGCAGTATTTTTCAGACTTCGGATTCAGCAGAATACAGATCAGCATTCTGATGCTGGCAGTTGGAGTCTTATCCTGTCTGGGCGCTTTCAGCAGTGATAAGGTATTACAGATATTTGGAGAGAAAACGAAGTATGTAGTCTCTCTTGCCATGGGAGTCAGCATCTTATTCGTCAGCAGGAATCAGATTATCATCGCAGTCATCGCATTTCTCATCGCAGGTTATGTGAACTCCCTGATCTATCCCATTGCCTCGGCTTCTTTGAATGCATTGATTCCCTCCGGGCATCGGGCAACGATTATTTCTGTGGACAGTATGTTTTTCTCATTGGCGATGATCTGCTTTTTCCCGGCAATTGGATGGATCGCGGAAATCCGGGATCTTGGCGATGCTTTCTTTTTGCTGGGGGCTTTGGCCGTTCTGATGACAGTTCTGGTGATCCGAAGGAAGAGAAAAGAGGTCTGAGCTTGCCTTTCGTTTTTCTGGATCATATAATAGATACAGACACAATAAAAGATAATGTGTTAGATCGTAAAAATGTAGAACAGGCAAGACAAGTAGCAGAGTAGCCGGACAAAGATAAAATAGAAAAAACGAGGTGTGAATATGACGAAAGAAGAACTGGCACTGGAAATAATAGAACGCTTGAAAAAGGAATACCCGGACGCGGGCTGTACCCTGGATTATAACGAGGCATGGAGACTTCTGGTCAGCGTCCGTCTGGCGGCGCAGTGTACGGATGCCAGGGTGAATGTGGTGGTGGAGGATCTCTATGCAAAATTTCCCGATGTGGATGCCCTGGCAGAGGCGGATCCGGCAGAGATCGAAGCCATTGTAAGACCCTGCGGTCTCGGCAAGAGCAAGGCGAGAGATATCAGCGCCTGTATGAAAATGTTAAAGGAAGAATACGGCGGCAGGGTTCCCGACGACTTCAACGCACTCTTAAAATTACCGGGTGTGGGAAGAAAAAGCGCCAACCTCATCATGGGAGATGTCTTTGGCAAGCCCGCCATTGTAACAGACACCCATTGTATCCGCCTTGTGAACCGGATGGGATTGGTAGATGGAATTAAGGAACCGAAAAAAGTGGAGATGGCATTGTGGAAGCTGATCCCGCCGGAGGAGGGGAGCGATTTCTGTCACCGTCTCGTTTACCATGGACGGGATATCTGTACGGCGAGAACAAAGCCCCACTGTGAAAAATGCTGTCTGGCAGATCTTTGCGCCAAAAACGGGGTGGAAGAGACACAGTAGGAAAAAAGGCGTTTCCAACAGATGGATGTTATATAAAACAGTTATCCGGCATGAGAAAGAGATCCCTGGAATAGAATAAGAAAAAAGCCAAGAGGACAAAGTGCAAAGAAGAATCAGAAAACTGGAGGAGGGACTAAAGACGGCGTATATCTGTTCGGACAGCGGTTCGGATCGAAGCTACCGTCCCCAATTCCTCTTCAATGACGAGGAAGAAGGATGTCGGGTACTGGATGCCATTATGGAGGAACTGGAACACTGTGAATCTTTTTTTATCAGTGCGGCATTTATCACACAGGGAGGGCTCTCGCTGCTCATGCCTGCCTTTTTGGAATTGGAAAAGCGGGGGATTCCGGGCAGGATATTGACCACTGATTATCAGGGAATCAGTGAGCCGTCGGCACTTCGAAAATTAGAGAAATTGAAAAACATAGAACTTCGGGTCTATAAAGCGAAAGAAAACGGAACAGGGTTCCATACCAAGGGCTATGTGTTCCGGCGGGAGGGATTATATCGGATCATTCTTGGAAGCTCCAATATTACAAAACCAGCTCTGACCAGCAACCGGGAATGGAATATCCGGTTTATTTCTACCGGGCAGGGAGAGTTGGTGAAAGAGATAGAAGGGGAATTTGAGAGAATGTGGAAAATCTCCCAACAAAATGGATGAAATTCAATGATTTCTGATAGTCCTGAAAAGAGAAATATGTTACAATAAAGCATATTTTGAAAACAGGGTGAGAAAATGAAATTTTTCAGGGCATATATCATCACAGTGATCCTAGGTTTGCTGCTGGTGTTCGTTCTTTTTGTTACGGCAAAAGATGAGGGGAATACATGGACGAATGCCCGGCAAAGAGACTATAACGATAGCTGGACGATCGTCAGCGAAGAAGGGGAAAATCTTTACAAAGAGCTGCCGGAGACCTTTTCCAGAGAGGGAAGCGAGAGCATTACGCTGAAAAAACGTCTGCCGGGAGAGATCCAGGACGGAGCTGCCGTGGCATTTTATATGGGGCACAGTATCATTCACGCCTATGTAGGAGACGAACTGGTCTACACCTTTGATGTACCGGCAAATAAAAAGACAAGTAAGACGCCGGGAGCAACCTGGGCGTTTATCAACCTGTCTGAGGAAGACGGCGGCAAGACATTGACGATTGAACTGAGGCCGGTCTATGAGGGGGACGTCAATATTCCTGATATGATCTATGGAGACCGAGCAAAGATCGTGGTGGAAGTGATCATGGATCGGGTGGGAGCGGTATTGATATCAACACTGATGTTATGTATCGGTGGGGCGATCATCCTCTGTATGCTTCTGTTCAGGGAACGGCTTCATGCACCGGATTATATGTATTGGCTTGGAGTTTTTGCCGTCAATGCAGCAATCTGGTCTTTTATACAGACACAGTTATTATCCTTGATCTATGGATGGGATCTTCGGGGGAACCAGATATCTTTTATTGTATTTCAGATTCTGATCCTGCCTCTGATCTCCTATGTGAAGAATTTGTGTCAGGTGGAAGAGAGTAAGATATATGACGGGTTTTGTATTGCCAATATTGTGATTCTGGTACTGTCCACCGTTTTACAGTTTGCAGGAATCAGAGATTACAGGGAAACGATCTGGATCTCCTATCTGTTCTGGATCGTCAGCGCAGTCTGGATGGTGTGGATCTCCCTGCGTTCTGTCATCAGAAGCAACAAAAAGAACAAGGCGTTGATACTTCAATGTGCCGCCCTTGTGGTCCTGATCGCGGTGGTTGCCATTGATATGCAGAATTATCTCAGCGCGGAGAGCGGGGACTGCGCCAGATTCAGCAGAATTGTGCTGCTGCTCTATCTGATCATACAGATCTATATTATCTTTGAGGATTCCGTAAAACTGATCCATCTGGGCGAACAGTTTGAGAAGGTCTCAAAAGAAGCGCGGCATGATGCCCTGACAAAGCTCTCTAATCGAACGGCATTTGAGAAAGATATGGCAAAATATCCGGCGATGCTCACCTCAGGCGTGGCGATGTTCGATCTGAATAATCTGAAATATTTTAACGATATACATGGACATTCCATGGGAGATTATTATATCATTGTATGCAGTGAGATCATTCAGGACATCTTTGGAAGCCATGGAAAGGTATACCGCATAGGCGGGGACGAGTTCTGCGCCGTGGTGGAACTGGTGAACGAGGAGAAGTTCGAGGAGCTGCGCAGGGCAATGGATGACAGGATCGAAGCGCTGAACGGGCGTTTCTTTGAAAATAAAATGTCGGTGGCATCCGGATTTGCGAATTTCAGATCAGAGGCAGACAAAGATATCCATGATACGGTAAAACGCGCCGATGCGAGAATGTACGAGTGCAAAGCGGCGATGAAACAAATAAGATAAGGATGGTTCTTCAGACCATAAAAGGAGGAATTGGATGAATGCAGAGATAATTGTTGCGATCTGTTATTATGTGGTGCTGATTGCACAGTTTTGGATCATGTGGAAGGAAAGGAATCCAAAGGAGAATGAGATATTTGCTGTGACCATACCGAATGCGGTGATGGAAAATGAGGAGATTTTAAGAGTTCGTAAAAAATACGGTAATACTCTGATGATTGTAGGAATTTTGATGGCGGTACTGCCTGTAAGCCTGTTGCTGACGGACTGGATGACGGTTCAGGCGATGGTGTGGATGATCTTGTTTATTCTGATGATGCTGCTTAGCTTCCTGCCTTACTGGATGGCAAACAAAAACGTTAAGAAGCTGAAGGAGGAAAACCGCTACATGGATCAGGCGCCGGGACTGAAGGAGATTGATCCGTATTGGAAACACGGTATTTTCTATTGCAATCCCCAGGATGAACGTCTTACGACGGAAAAAAAGATTGGGATCGGCACCTGTATCAACCACGCAAAACCTATGGGAAAATTCCTGACAGGTCTTGCCTGGGTGTTGATCGCGACGCTTTTGGCCTTTGGCGTCTATCTGATCCGGGTTCAGTCCACACCGCTGAAGCTCTCCTTTGAGGACGGAGTCTTAGAGTCCGGGCAGATCAGGACCAACTACAGCCTGGACGCCGATGTGATGCAGATGGCAATGCTCTTAGATGAGATGCCGGCGGGAACCAAGGTGATTGGAACGGGCTTTGACAACCTGCAGCGCGGCGTCTACAATCTGGAGGGCTTTGGCAACTGCAAGGTGAATGTGAACCCGCAGAACCATGCCTTTATCCTGATCTACGCGGAGGACGGCTTCTATATCTTTTCTGCAGATACGGATAAAAAGACGGAAAAGATCTATGAAAAATTAAAAGAAGAGTTATAGACAACAAATGCCCCCGGTATGCCAGAACAATATCCGACATGCCGGGGGCGTGTGTTGTGAGAAAATATCCTGTGATACCTTATTCACAGGATATTTTTTTTATATGTTTTAAGGCATTGTTTACGGCAGGAATCGCGATCACGATCAGGGTGATGACTGCCTCCGTCAACAGGTAGGAACCGTTGTATGCCAGGGAATAGATCGGAGCGCTCATACCGCTTCCCTCTGCGTATGCGGCAAAAAACAGCAGACCGGAGAGGAAGGCGAAGACATAACGTCCCAGAACTCCGGCAATGTAACCCTTGATAAGACCATGTTTGGAGTTCTGGAAGAATCCTGAGAGTCCCAGGGCGCCGAAAGCCAGAGGATAGTCTACGATCATCTGCGGGATGGAGTAGAAGACCGGCTCAATGACAAATTGCAGAAGCCCGTAGGCAACGGCGGTCATCAGCCCCACCTTCGGTCCATACCAGTAACCGATCAGGACGATGAAGAGCATACTGAACAGGGTGATGGAACCTCCCATTGGCAGGTCAAAAAATTTAATCATGGAAGTGACGATCCCCAGCGCCATGGCAGCGGCGGAAAAGACAAGCTGCTTTGTAGAGAGCTTTTTCGATTCCTCCCGGCTTCGGATCAATAGTGCAATGGCGATCAGCGCTACGATCAGAGCCACGACAGTGAGGATTCCCGCCGTGGTGAGCTGGAACACATCCTCATCCCAACTGTTCTTGGTTGGAAATGCAAAAAAATCAGACATAAAAAATACCTCCTGTATATGTAATTCAAAAATAGTCAACGAATTACATATATAGCAGGTTGCGAGGAATGTCAAGTAAAACAGAAAAATAAGGACTAAGGAAAACACCACCTTCGAATCCTTCGTTTCAAAGATGGTGCTTTCAAAATTCCTTATCCAATGGAGTTTCCTCTCTTTCGTAGTTCTGTTTTTCGTTCGTTTGACCTTTTTCAGATCATTTAATCTTTTTAGATTATTTGGTCTTTCTTTCGATCTCTTCTTCTTATTTCTGTTCCTTTTTACTTATTGGCTTTTGGCTTATGTTTTTGGTGGTCCGTACCTCCTTTTCTTAATTTATCTATGTTTATCTTTTTTTATTTGTATCTTACGTTCCCATTGGACTGTACCTCCTTGTTTTATTTGTTTTTTTCTTCTGTTCTTTTGTTGATTTTATATTACCAGATAAAAAAGGATTTGTCAATATAAAAAATAATAATTTTAAATTTATTTTTAAAATGTCTGAAAATTGAGAATACAATAAACAATTTATGCAACAAAGATTATTTTGAATTGGATTCGTAGGCTTCCCGGCAGGCTCTGGCGAGCTGGTCTCCGCAGGAAGTCGGGCGTCCGTTACAGGAGATGCCGCTGAGCTTCTTTTCCACATCTTCTACGGTCAGACCCTCCACCAGCTTTGGGATTGCCTGAAGATTGCCGTCGCATCCTCCGTAGAATTTTACATATTTTACAACATTGCCGTCCAGCTCCACATCGATCCGCTTGGAGCAGGTACCCTTTGTCTGATAGACGTACATACTCTTGTCCTCCTTTGAAATGATCTGTTGAAATGAGTATAACACGGAAGTTCCGACGGCGGTAACATATTTACAAAAAATTAATAAATCGTTCATTTTAGATTGTTGTTTCAGTATTATGTTCGTGATAGAATTATTCTAATGCGTATATAAGCATATCCAGAAGAAAACTGCCAGTTACGACAGTGAGAACGATAGGAGATTGATATGAAGATAGCAGAAAAGATATTTGGTACTCATAGTGAAAGGGAATTGAAAATAGTAAACCCTATTGTAGATAAGATAGAAGCCCTGCGGGATTCTATGATGGCACTGTCTGACGAGCAGTTAAGAGAAAAAACGAAAGAATACAAAAAACGCTTGGAAGATGGCGAGACCTTAGATCAGTTACTGCCGGAGGCATTTGCCACGGTGAGGGAGGCAGCCCGCCGTACGCTGGGAATGGAGCATTACCGGGTACAGCTTATGGGAGGCGTGGTCCTGCATCAGGGACGTATCTCCGAGATGAAGACCGGAGAAGGTAAGACCCTGGTGTCCACCCTGCCGGCATATCTGAATGCCCTGGAGGGAAAGGGCGTTCACATCGTTACGGTCAACGACTATCTGGCGAAGCGTGACGCCGAGTGGATGGGCAAGGTTCATGAATTTCTGGGACTGACGGTGGGCGTGGTCCTAAACAGCATGGACAGCGAGGAGCGCAAGGCGGCTTACGACTGTGACATTACTTATATTACGAATAACGAGCTGGGCTTCGATTATCTGAGAGATAATATGGTCATCTATAAGGAACAGCTTGTTCAGCGGGGACTTCATTATGCCATCATCGACGAGGTGGACTCCGTACTGATCGACGAGGCGCGGACGCCGTTAATTATATCAGGACAGAGCGGCAAGTCCACAAGTCTCTATGAAGCCTGCGATATTCTGGCAAGACAGCTGGTAAGAGGAGAGGAGAGCCAGGAATTTTCCAAGATGGACGCTATCATGGGAATCGAGGTGGAGGAGACAGGTGACTTCATTGTCAATGAAAAAGACAAGGTCGTGAACCTGACTCAGGAAGGTGTAAAGAAGGTAGAGCAGTTCTTTAAGATCGACAACCTTGCGGATCCGGAGAATCTGGAGATCCAGCACAACATCACCCTGGCGCTTCGTGCCCATAATCTGATGTTCCGGGATCAGGACTATGTGGTACAGGACGACAAGGTATTGATCGTAGATGAATTTACCGGACGTATCATGCCGGGACGCCGTTACTCCGACGGTCTCCATCAGGCGATCGAGGCGAAGGAGCATGTTAAGGTAAAGAGGGAGAGTAAGACCCTTGCCACCATTACATTCCAGAACTTCTTTAATAAATATGAGAAAAAAGCCGGCATGACAGGTACGGCGCTCACCGAGGAAAAAGAGTTCCGCGACATCTATGGAATGGACGTTATCGTGATCCCTACCAATATGCCGGTCATCCGTGAGGACTTACAGGACGCCGTGTATAAGACCAAAAAAGAAAAATACCACGCCGTAGTGGAGGAGGTCATCAAGGCGCATGAAAAAGGACAGCCGGTACTGGTGGGTACCATTACCATTGATATCTCAGAGGAGATCAGCCGTCTTTTGAAAAAAGAGGGGATCCAGCACAAGGTATTGAATGCGAAGTTCCATGAGATGGAGGCGGAGATCGTTGCGGACGCCGGCGTACATGGAGCAGTGACCATTGCCACCAACATGGCAGGACGTGGTACGGATATCAAGCTGGACGATGAGGCGAGAGCGGCAGGAGGTCTGAAGATCATCGGTACGGAGCGTCACGAATCCAGACGTATTGACAACCAGCTGCGTGGTCGTTCCGGTCGTCAGGGAGATCCGGGACAATCTCAGTTTTTTATCTCTCTGGAGGATGATCTGATGCGTCTTTTCGGTTCCGAGAAGCTGATGGATGTGTTCAGCGCCCTGGGAGTGCCGGAAAATGAGCAGATCCAGCACAAGATGCTGACCAATGCCATTGAAAAAGCCCAGATGAAGATCGAGGGCAACAACTTCGGTATCCGTAAGAATCTTCTGGAATATGACCAGGTGATGAACGATCAAAGAGAGATCATCTATGCGGAACGCCGCCGGGTACTGGATGGTGAGAGCATGAGAGATGTGATCTATAAGATGATTACGGACCGTGTGGAGAATACCATTGATACCTGTATTTCTTCGGATATCCCGAAGGAAGAGTGGAATCTGACCGAGTTGAATGAGCTTCTGCTTCCGATCGTACCGGTGAAGGCGGTGACGGAGGAGTCGGTTCAGGATTTCAAGGATGTGAAGCAGTTGAAGCACAGCCTCAAGGAGCAGGCTGTGAAGCTGTATGAGGCGAAAGAAGCGGAATTTCCGGAGCCGGAGGCGCTGCGTGAACTGGAGCGGGTTATCCTGCTGAAGGTCATTGACCGCAAATGGATGGATCACATCGACGATATGGATCAGCTCCGACAGGGAATTGGTCTGCAGGCATACGGACAGAAGGATCCGCTGGTGGAATATAAGATGAGCGGTTTTGATATGTTCGACGATATGACGGCGAACATCCAGGAGGATACGGTCAGACTCTTATTCCATGTCCGCATTGAACAGAAGGTAGAGAGGGAACAGGTTGCAAAGGTAACCGGAACCAACAAGGACGCTTCCGCCCCGGCAGCGCCAAAGCGCAGGGAGAGCGCCAAGGTCTATCCGAACGATCCATGTCCATGCGGCAGCGGAAAGAAATATAAACAGTGCTGTGGAAGAAAATAGCAGAAAGATTTTTTGCATGAATTTGAATTGAGATGAATTTGAATTAAGAAGATAAGAGGCACAGATTGGGAAAAAGCATCCCGGTCTATGCTTCTTTTTTTAGCTGCGCCTTGTATCCAAGTCCCCGGATGGTAACGATGGAAAAATCCGGGCAGTTACAAAAGCGGTTGCGCAGACGGTTGATATGGACGCTGACTGTGGCATCGGTGGAGTTGGAGGTGGGACCCCAGATGTCCTCCAATAGCTGCATGCGGGAGAAGATCCGGTTCGGGCAGGACAGGAGCTTATATAATAAGTAAAATTCTTTTTGGGGAAGCGTCTGCTCGCAGTACATGGATCTCACGGTCAGGGAATCGTAAAACAGGGTGGTGTGCCCCACGGTGATGACCCGTTCGGCGGTAATCCTGGAACGGCGCAGCAGAGCTTTGACGCGAAGGAGGAGTTCCTCCTCGTCCGCCGGTTTGGTCATATAGTCGTCGGCTCCGGCGTGAAATCCTTTTTTGAGATCTGCCGGGGAGTGTCCGGCGGAGAGCATCAGGATCGGAATGGAATGTCTGCAGTTCCGAAGCAGTCTGGTAAAGGAATAGCCGTCCATTCCGGGCATTACCACATCCAAAAGGATCAGGTCGATCCTGTTATTTTCAATGAACGCCAGCGCCTCCTCACAGGAAGCGGCTTCTAAGGGTTTATAGCCTGCATGGAACAGCAGGGTCTGTAAAAAATGTCTGTAGTTTTCATTATCATCCACAATTAAAATCTGAAACATGGTCTACCTCTGTTTGAAACAGATGAAAGATCTTTCGATCATTCATCTTCCATATATGTTTTATTTTGGAAAGAAAATGTGATGAAATTATCAAAGAAATGCAAAGAATCTGTGTCCGGCAGTTTGAATTAACACATTTTTCAAAATTTGTCCTCCATTGTTTAAATTCGGTTTAAGAAAAAAACATATAATGTGAAAATGTGCAAAAGGCATGTGAAAACCGAGGACAGGAGGATACACAGTATGATAGAGGTGAAAGATCTGGTGAAGGTGTATGGAACGCACACCGCAGTCGATCATTTGAGTTTTACCATAGAAAAAGGGCAGATATACGGTTTCTTAGGTCCCAATGGGGCGGGAAAATCCACCACCATGAATATTATGACCGGATATCTGGGAGCCACTGAGGGAAAGGTGCTCATCAACGGACACGATATCTTAAAGGAACCGGAGGAGGCGAAAAAAAGCATCGGTTACCTGCCGGAACAACCGCCTCTTTATATGGAAATGACAGTGGCGGAGTATCTTGCCTTCGCGGCGGAATTAAAGAGGATTCCGAAAAAGGAGAGGGAGGGGCAGGTTCAGGCAGTGATGCGCCTGGCGAAGCTGGAGGAAGTGCGAAACCGCCTGATCCAGAACCTCTCCAAGGGATACAGACAGAGGGTGGGACTGGCGCAGGCGATCCTGGGATTTCCCCCTATCATTATCCTGGATGAGCCAACGGTGGGACTGGATCCCCAGCAGATCATTGAGATCCGAGAGCTGATCCGCAAGCTGGCGAAAAATCATACGGTGATCTTAAGCTCCCACATCTTAGCGGAGGTCCGGGAGGTCTGCGATCACATTATGATCATTGCAAACGGAAAGCTGGTGGCGAGCGACACGCCGAAGAATCTGGAAGAGCAGACAAATGGGGGAGGAACCGTCATCTTGCAGGCGAGGGCGGAGAAAAAACAGGTGGAGGAATTGTTGAACGCAGCGCCGATGATCGCTCAGGTGGAATATACCATGGGAGACCAGGGTCTGGTGACGGCGCAGATCCGGACCAGAGAGAACCGGGATATTCGGGAGGAGCTGTTTGGAGTTTTTGCAAAAGCAGGGGTTCCGCTGTGTACCTTGATGATGTCCCGCACCACCCTGGAGGATATCTTCCTGGAACTGACCCAGGAAACTTCGGCTGAGGAGATGACGGCAGTCCGGGAGAAAAAAGGAAAGGGCAGGATAAAATCAGGAAAAAATAGCAGGATGGGGGCAGAAAGAAATAGCAGAATGGAGGAAGAGCATGGCAGCGATATATAAAAGAGAACTGAGATCCTATTTTCATTCCATGATAGGATATGTGTTTATTGCATTTTTAGTGGCGTTTACCGGGATCTATTTTATGGCGTATAACCTGAACTACGGATATCCCTATTTTTCCTATGTGTTATCGGGGATCAGCTATGTATACCTGATCGCAGTTCCGGTGCTGACCATGCGCAGCTTTGCGGAGGAGAGAAAGAACAGAACGGACCAGCTACTTTTGACGGCTCCGGTGAACCTCTTTAAGGTGGTGATGGGAAAATATCTGGCGATGGTGACGATTCTGGGGATTCCCTGTCTGATCTATCTGATTTTTCCGTGGATCATCAAGGCGCAGGGAACGGCTTATATTCTGGTGGACTATCTGTCCATTCTGGTATTTTTTCTTCTGGGCTGCGTCTATATCGCCATAGGAATGTTCGTCTCCTCTCTGACGGAGAGTCCGGTGATTGCGGCGATCGGAACCTTTGGGATCCTGATGGTACTGTACCTCTGGGAGGGGATTTTGGAATTTCTCCCAAGTTCCGCAGGGGCGAATCTGGCAGGAGTTATTGTTCTGCTCTCCCTGGCGGCTCTGGGGATATGGCAGATGACAAAGAACCGGGTGCTTGGCGCGGTGGTGGAGGCAGTGGTGATTGTTGGAAACGTCATCCTCTATCTGGTGAAGTCCTCTCTGTACGAGGGACTGCTGGCGGGAGTGCTTGGCAGGCTGGAGCTGTCGGAGATCTTTACCAATATATTTTCAAATAATCTTTTGGATATCAGCGGCATGGTGCTTTACGGTTCCCTGATCGGAGTCTTTGTTTTTCTGACAATGCAGATGATCCAGAAGAGACGCTGGAGTTAGGAGGTTTTTGGAATGGATAAGATAAAAAAGGCATTTGGAAACGCAATTTCTAAAAACGGGAGCTACAGCGTAGGTCTGATCGTTCTTGTGATCTGTATTGCGGTGGTGTGCAACCTCATCATCGGACAGCTTCCGGAGAGCGTGAAAAAAATAGATATCAGCAGCAATAAGATCTATGAGATCTCGGATACCAGCAGAAAACTGTTAAAAAAACTGGATCAGAAGGTGAAGTTCACAGTGTTTGCGGAGGAGAGCTCCACCGATGAGAGGATCCGCACTTTTCTGGATAAGTACACCGATCTCTCGGATCAGATCGAGGTGGAGTGGGTAGACCCGGTGCTTCATCCGGCGGAACTGACGGAGAATAATGTGGAGTCCGATAATATCCTCATATCCTGTGAGGATACCGGAAAAAGCACGGTTGTGGCGTTTTCAGATATTATTGTATCAGACGCTTATTCCTATTACACGACGGGAAGTGCTACGGAGTCAGAGTTTGACGGGGAAGGACAGTTCACAAGCGCCGTCAACTATGTGACCAGCGACGCTACAAAGAAGATCTATTATACCACAGGGCATGGGGAAAAGACATTTTCCAGTTCAGTGTCCCAGCTTCTGGATAAAAACAACATGTCTGCGGAAGAACTCAATTTAATCATGGAAAATGAGATCCCATCGGACTGCGATCTGCTGTATCTCTATTCGCCGTCAAAGGATATCACGGAGGATGAGAAAGACAGGATCCTCTCCTACATGGAGGAGGGCGGAAAAGTATTCCTGATGCTGGGAGATGTGGAGGACGAGGTTCCGAATCTGGATGCAGTGCTTGCGGCATACGGCATTTCAAGGGTAGAGGGATACATCGCAGATATGCAGCGCTGCTATCAGGGAAATCCTTATTACATCTTTCCGGAGATCTCTGCCTACAGCGATGTGGCGGAGGGTCTGAGCAGCAATATGGTGCTTTTGGTCAATGCCCATGGTCTGACGGTACAGGAGGGGGAGGACGATACGATCAGCACAACGGAATTTCTCTCCACCTCCTCGGACGCCTATGAGGTGACGGAGGAAGATCAGAAGCAGGGAACCTATGCGCTGGGGGTGATAGCCACAAAGTCCATCGCCTCTGACAGTGAGGATGAGGAGGAAGAGAGCATAGAGAGCAGACTTACGGTGATTTCGGCAGAGAGCCTGATTGACAGTCAGATCACGGATTCTCTCTCTACTCTGGAGAATCTGGATCTGTTCATGAATGCGGTTTCAGCCAATTTTGACGACGTGGAGAATGTGGCGATCGAACCAAAGAGCCTCCAGGTGGAAAATAACACCATGCAGCACGCCGGAGTCATCAGCCTGTTTTTGATCTTTGGTATCCCGCTGATCATCCTTGTATTCGGATTTGCAGGCTGGTGGAAGAGAAGAAAGGCATAGAAGGGAGACCGGAATGAAACAGAAAAAGGGAATGCTGATCCTGACAGGGATCCTGGGGGCGCTGTTGATCCTGTATGCGGGACTGTGTATCTATAACCGGAATGCGCAGAAGGAGAAGGCGGACAAAGAAGAGGCAGAGAAAATATATCTTGCGGATGTGGAGACGGATGAGATGGAGTCTCTGGAATACACCGACGGAGAGAACACCATGAGTTTTGTGAAAGAGGAAGATCAGTGGTATTGCAAAGAGGACCGTGAGATCGAGCTGGTTCAGGATAAGGTGGAAGAGATAGCGAAGGCAGTGGCGGATCTGACGGCGGTCCGCAGATTGCAGGATCCCGACGAGCTGTCGGATTACGGATTGGAAAAACCGGGCTATACCATCCGCTGCAGGGCGGGGGATGGGGAGAAAACCATTGCCATTGGAGATATGACCGGAGAAAATTATTATGCCACGGTGGGGGATACGGGAGAGGTATACACGATTACAGGCGACATCTTAGCGACGCTTTCCTTTGAAATGAGCGACGTAGCGGAGCTGGACAATGTGCCAACCATTGGAAGCGGCAATATCAAGAAAGTGGAGGTAAGTCAGAATGGGGAAACCACCGGGTACACTGAGGATGAGGATCTTCAGGAGCTGGCGGGGGGATTTGGAGTCTTAGAGCTTAGCGACTGCGTGGATTTTCATGCCACGGAGGAGGAGCTTGGCGGTTATGGACTGGATGAGGAAAACCGGATCACGGCCTCTGCCGATTATAAGGACAGTGAGAGTGGGGAAACGGAAAACTTCACCGTCTATATCGGGGGCACGGATGATTCGGGAACTTATCGCTATGTGATGGCGAAGGATTCCATCAGAGTGTACCGGGTCAGCAAAGAGATCGTGGATAATATGATCACAGTGGGAGAAGGGGAATAATTGTCATTTATAATCCCAGGTCTTGCAGCCTGTCAAATTGCAAGACCTGGGTTGTTTTACTAGAACTTGCCGTTTTGATTCTGCCAGGTTGAGCTGTCGGCAATTGTTTCCATTACATCCCAATGCTCGGCAATCTTTCCTTCCTCAACACGCCATAAATCATAATATGAGGTAGGTGTGCCGCCGAAAGTACCTTCGCTTACGGCGAGAACGTAGTTACCCTGTGCAAGCACCTGATGAATGGTAGTGTATATCATTTGGATGTTCTGTTCTGCGAGCGCTGCCAATGCTGCTCCTAATCCGGACAAGCCGTCTGCAATACCGGTATTATGCTGAATATATGTGTCGCCGTCAAAGTAGTCGGGCGTCTTTTCAGGACGGTTGCCCTGCATTACATCATGAAGAAAATTCTTTACGATCTCTCGGTTTGTTTCAGTCTTATCCAAGTCTTTCAGTTCCAGCGTGCCGTCGATCTGTGTCCTTCCGGAGGGATTAGGTTCTGCTTTTGCAGCAAGATTATCCCAATGCTCGGCAATCCTGCCGTTTTCATCAAAACGGAAGATGTCAAAAGCAACCTGTTCGCCAGCGCCTGCGAAGTTGTAAACGGTCTGTAGGAATACCTTGTCGCCGTCCTCAAACGCGCGGATATTGTTTACCGTAGTCTTGACGGGAGCAGAAGCAAGATACGCTACTGAGCCGACAAAAGCGTCGCGGCCTGTGCCATAAGCAAGGTTATGCTGAATGTAGTCTTCTGCAAGCAGGCTTTCCGCCTTTTTTGTATCGCCGTTAGCAAAGGTGTTGATAAGTTCAAGAGCTTTCTGTGTGTTTGTCATTTTAGTTTCCTCCTTAATATGGGTCTGGTTGTTGTTAAATATTTTTTTGAAAATGTTCATCATGGATTTCTCCTTTGGATTTGCTTTGAGTTCCGCAGCGGCCGTTCTCTGTAACTCTTGACTTTATTATATGGACGACAGTTTCAACTGTAAAGTAAGCACAATATTGTGGTGTAGTTACCAAAAGGAAACTATTAGGCAGTTACCGAAAGGTAACAAATGTGTAGTGACAGGCGTTTGAGGGCAGGCATTCGGGTGGAAAAATTTTTATAAAAATTCAGTTGTCTTTTGATTTTTAACAGAAACATTGAATGTTTAAAGGATATATAGTAAAATTGGATACAAAGTATAAAAAGGAAACTATTGTATGGAGGTCATCAATATGAGTGAACAAAAGACAGCGAAAGAGCTTCCAGCATGTCCTGTGGAAACGACCCTGACTTTAATCGGGGATAAATGGAAGGTTCTGATTTTGCGTGATTTGCTTCCCGGCACAAAACGTTTTGGAGAATTAAAGAAATCCATAGGCAGCGTATCCCAAAAGGTATTGACTGCCCAACTTCGTGATATGGAGGAAAATGGTCTTGTCAACCGCAAGGTGTATGCGGAAGTGCCGCCAAGAGTAGAATATTCGCTGACTGATCTGGGCAGGAGCTTAAAACCTATACTTGACGCATTGTGGAATTGGGGCGAGGAATATAAAGCGTCTATGAATTAAAAAATGGCAGGGGCTTTCTGTATGTGTTGAGGGTTTTGTTAGGTAATAGATAAATAGATAGTCCCCATTTTATTGATTTTCATGAACAGGAAGCATAAGGCAGAAGGTACAACCTCCCCCTTCGGTATCGGATACGGTGAGCTTTCCTTTGTGGAGGCGGGTAAGTTCGGCGGCAATTCCAAGTCCCAGACCGAAGTGGGATTTGTCCCGCCGTGCGGTATCCCCACGGTAGAAATGGTCAAAAATGAGAGCCTTTTTCTCATCTGGAATACCGATGCCGTGGTCAATGACACTAATGCAGATGGTACGGTGTGAGCTTTGAGCTTCCAGAGCAATATTGCAGTCTGCCTTTGAATAGGAGACGGCATTGTCAAGCAGGATGGTAAGTAACTGCGATAACCGCTCTCTGTCTCCTAAGACAGTGGGAAGAGGTTCTGTCGGAAGATGAAGAGATAGGGAGATGCCCTTTTCTTTACAGATTACTTCAAAGGATTCAAAGACATCCAGTAAAACGGTATCCATATCCAGAGGTTCCAGGCGGGCGGACCATCCCGAAGTATTTGCCGAGGCAAGTGTCAGCATATCCTCCACCAGTCTGGACAGACGCTGGCACTCGGACAGGATGTTGGAAGACAGATGTTCCGCTTCTGTGGGAGTGGCGGAAATGGCATTCGCAGATGCCTGTATGACGGCAATCGGTGAGCGGAGCTCATGGGAAGCCGCCGCAAAAAAAGCATCCTGTTTTTCTTTCGTCTCTTTTATAGGTCTCAGGCTTTTCTTTACAAAATTCCAACTCACAAAAAATAAAGCAAAAATACCAAGAATATCCAACAGAATAAAAAGTATACGCTGCTGTAACAGGGTACGGCGGAGGGGCTGGAGAGAGTCTAGAAGGATCAGGCTCTGGTAGCCGCCAGAGGTTGGGAGCTTGATGACGATTCCCCGGTAGCGGTCGTGGTGTTCTCCCTGTATGCTAAAAAGGTCGGACTGCTGAACGTCAGAGGAAACGGGAACGATGGCGGTGTCAATGTTGTTTTCCTTTGCCCGATTCTTTGCTTTTTGAATCAGCGTGTTCCGGTCCGTGGAAGGAGTCCAGGAGCCCTGATAGAGAAGCGGGGTTCCGTTTTCCTCAATGTGGATGATCAGACTGTTCTCAGATTCCATCTGTGCCAGCCAGGAATGGGAGATGGAGCGGTCTGTCTGCAGCTTGGAGACTATCGTCCAGATGTTATTCTGGAAATTCTCCTCGTTTCGCACCATCATGATTTTTTCATTATAGAGAAGGATGATAAGAAGTACCAGGGTCAGGATGATTCCGGTGGTCAGGGTATAGAGAAAGGTCATTTTTTTATGAAACTGATGAAACATCTGTATCCTCCATTCGATATCCGGTGCCGTGAACGGTCCTGATCTGTACCCTGCTCTGCAGGGTTTTTAGACGTTTTCTTGCAAAATGGATATAGTTGTCCAGATTTCCTTCCTCCACCTCACAGTCCGGTCCCCAGATATGGGAGAGGAGCATGGCGCGGGAAAGGGTCTGGTTCTTATTGCGGAGAAAATATTCAAAAAGGGAAGTCTCCCGTTTGGAAAGGGAGAGGGTGTGACTGCCTGTCCTTATCTCCTGCCTTGCCGTATCCAGGGTGAGGTCCGCAAAGACAAGGTTTTCATCGTCAATGGTGCGGGGACGTCTTATGAGGGCACGGATGCGCGCCATTAACTCTTCGGTGTCAAAGGGTTTTGTAATATAGTCATCGGCTCCCGCATCCAGTCCCTCGATGCGGTCCCGGATTCTCGTCATCGCCGTCATCATAATGACCGGGGTGTGGATGTTGTTTTTTCGTATGGAAGAAAGAAGGGTGAGTCCATCCACCACGGGAAGCATCCGGTCTAAGAGGATGACATCGTAAGTATTCTGCAACGCATAGAACAGGGCATCCTCCCCGCTGTGGCAGGAATCCACATCATAGCCGTTGCCTCTTAATTGTATCGTAAGCGCCTCGCAAAGGGCGGCATCATCATCTATAATCAGTAAACGCATAAGTACTCCCAATTTTTTGTGAAATATTTATTTTTAGTATAACAAAGAAATCTCTAAAAAATCTCTAAGCAGGGTCGAAAATCTTAAAAGTTTTTTAGAGATTTTTTTGTTAGGCTGTTTTTATACGATTCAGGATTTATACGAAATATGGATTGTGCATAGGAGGTTTATGAAAGAATCTCATTTTTCAGAAGTCTGGACCTGTGTGGGACTTTGATAACTGTTTATTACATTACTAAAAAAGGAGGAAATCTAAGATGAAGAAAAAGCGGTTAAAGAAAGTAACTTCTATAGTGATGGTTGGCATTTTGATATTTTGTACCCTGACGGGATGCAAAAAGGAGGAAAAGGAAGAGAGCTCTAAGACAGCGAAGGGAAGATATGTGGAGGAATTTGTAGAGCTGCCACTCAAGGAAGGAGAACGGGGAGTGAGCCTGTTACAAAAGAGGGATGGAGGTCTGAAAATATATACCTATCTTCCGGAAGAAAAGAAGTATCAGGCATATGAGACCTCGGATGGAATTCAGTATACAGATGGAAAAGCAGACTGGCTCAACAGCGCCATCGGAGGAAAGGACTGTTACCTGAAGGATATTTTTCAAGGGGAAGACGGCAGCGAATACGCCCTTTACTATATGGATGAGACCCTGCATCTGATAAAGACTGCGGATGGTACACAGGCACAAGAGGTCCTGCCGGAACTTTTTGGAGACCTGCTGGGAGTGGACATGGTAAGGGTCATGGAAAACGGAGACATTGCAGCAAGCAATGCCTTAGAGGGAAAGCTGGATGTCTATTCGGCAGAGGACGGCAGTCATTTGACGAGCATGGAACAGGGATGTATCTCTACTTCGGATGTAAAATTGTTCGACTGCAAAAATGGAAAAGCCATCGTGCTAAATAAGGCGCTGGACGGTTTTACGGTCTATGACGTGGAAAAGGAAGAGGCAATCCAGGAGTTTTCCTATGGAAGTATGAAGGAAGGGGACGGCGTCCTGAAGTTCGGCGGGGAGGAGGACTGCTTTTTGCTGAACAGCCAGGGGCTGCACCACATCAACAAGAATGGTTCCACGGTGGAGACGCTCATTGAGGGAGATATGGCTTCCATGGGAGATGCCTCCATGGAGGAAGTGGGCTTTGCCATCGGGGAGAATCAGGATTATTTTGTACTTTATAATCAGGAAAATCAGGGAATGCTTGCTCACTATGTCTATGACAAAGAGGCGAAGGTAAGTGCGGATAAACAGCTTACCATTTATGGACTGGAAGAGAATAAGACCATCAAGCAGGCGGTTTCCAGATTCCAAAAAGCACACCCGGACGTAAAGGTAAATTATAAGACAGGGAGCCAGCAGGAGACCAGTACCACAAAGGCGGATCAGATTCGTGTGTTGAATACGGAGCTGTTAAGTGGAAATGGGGCGGATATATTAGTCCTGGACGGACTTCCGGTGGATTCCTATATAGAAAAGGGAGTTCTGGAGGATATGACGGATTTTTATGAAGCACTCTCAAAGGAAAGTCCCCTGTTAGAAAATATTAAGAAAAGCATGAAAACAGACGGGGTGTATGGAATGCCCGCCCGGGTGAAGGTGCTTGGCATCTATGGAACAGAGGAAGAGATTCAGGCGATGAAGTCACTGAAAAATCTGGAAGCATTTTTAAACAGTTCCACAGATAATCAGCTGTTAAACGCCACTTCCTATGAACAGTATCTGAAACTTTTGCTGACAATGAATTATAAGGAGCTGTTCCCGGATTCTGAAGAAAAAGCATTTTCAGAAAAAACGTTGCAGGACTTGTTAAAGACCACCAAAAAACTTGGCGAGGCGATGGGCGTAGAGTCCTATACGATGACAGAGTTCTATCTGAAAAGGATGCCGGATCTGACGGAGGAGACCCTGCAAAAGGAGATGGGAGCGGACGTCCTCAAAAGCATTGGCACCAACAATGATATGGATGCGAGAAACAAAAAGCAGGCAGTCATTGTGGAAGCAGGGGGAACCTATGATTTGATGATGCCATGTGCAGTTATGCAGGAACTTGGCGCACAGCCTCAGGGAATCCATGAACTTTACATCCCAAATGGCATTGTGGGTATGAACAGCGGATCAAAAAATAAAGAACTGGCAAAAGAGTTTTTGACATTGTTGTTTTCAGAAGAGATACAGTCTCTGGATTTAGGGGACGGTTTCCCTGTGAATGAAAATGCCCTGGAGAGCTGGTGCCAGAAGGAAAGTTCGGAGGACGGAGCTGGTCTGGCAGTTGCAGGCAGTGATGAGAATGGAGAAATGTTCAGCGCCTCCGAGCCGGACGGCACGCAGATACGGCCTTTTGCGGAGATTGAAAAGGCGGCGGATACGCCGGTACAGATAGAGGAAGCCATTCTGGAGGTGATTGTAGATGAAGGAACCTCATATTTCAAGGGTGAAAAATCATTGGAAGAAGCTGTTTCGAGTATCACGAATAAAACAGAGACCTACCTCCGGGAACAACAGTAAAAAAGCGTGGTTCTTTCTGATCCCAAGTCTGGTTGGGACAGGGATATTCACCGCAGTTCCCTTTTTGGATGTCATAAGAAGGTCTTTTACGGAGGCTTTTTCCAATCGGTTTGTGGGAATTGCGAATTACAGATCCGTATTTCAAAATGAGGCGTTCTTGCTGGCGGTGAAGAATACCCTGCGTTTTCTTGGAACCTGCATTCCGCTGTTGATCTTATCCTCCCTTATACTGGCGCTTATGATACAGCAGATGGGAAGGAGGAAACGGGGATTTCAGGCGGCGTTTCTGATACCGATGGCAGTGCCGATTGCCTCCGTGGTACTTTTCTGGAGGCTGGTGTTTGACAAAAACGGATTTCTGAATAGGGCGATGGAGTTTTTTTCTCTGACGGCGGTTGATTGGATGAATGAGGGGACGGCGTTCTATGTTCTGGTCATCAGCTATCTTTGGAAAAATATGGGATATTTTATTGTCCTGTGGCTGGCAGGTTTGAACGGAATCCCGGTGTCCTATTATGAGGCGGCAAAAGTGGACGGGGCGAGTGATTGGAAGTGTTTTTTCTACATCACGCTTCCGCAACTGGCGCCTTCGTTTATGATGATTACGGTTCTGGCGTTTGTCAATTCCTTTAAGGTATTTCGGGAGGCGTATCTCATTGCGGGGGATTATCCCCATAAAAGTATCTATATGCTGCAGCATCTGTTCAACAACTGGTTTGTAAGTCTGGATATCCAGAAGATGAGTACGGCAGCAGTGGCGCTGGCAGTTTCTATCGGTGTGCTGATCGGCGGATCTGTCATTTTGGAAAAGAAAATAGGAAGTGAGGATAGATGAAAAAAAGAGTGTTGTTTCTTACCCTGTGTATGGTCGGTATCTTTTTTGTCCTGCCTCTGGTTTTGATGTTCACCAGCTCTTTTATGGGAGCGGGGGAGTTGACGGAGACCTATGGAGGGGTGTTGAGGGAGGGGGAGGAAAATATCCGTTTTACCCTGTTGCCGAAGTACCCTACCCTGCGGGCATATGTGGAGCTGTTATTGGACTCTCCGGGATTTTTCGTGATGTTTTGGAATTCCTGCAAGCAGGTCTTTCCGGTGCTGGCGGGGCAGTTAGTGATTGCGGTTCCGGCGGCATGGGCGTTTGGTCAGTATGAGTTCAAAGGGAAAAAAGTACTTTACTTTTTCTATATGATTTTAATGATTATGCCCTTTCAGGTGACCATGGTATCTACTTATCTTGTGTTGTCGAAACTGGAGATTTTGAATACCCATCTTGCCGTGATACTGCCGGGAATATTTTCGACGTTTCCGGTCTTTATCCTGACAAAATTTTTTAAGTCCATACCGAAGGCGTTGATAGAGGCGGCGAAGATGGACGGGGCTTCCGATATTCAGATTTTTTTCCGAATCGGACTGCCTCTGGGATATCCGGGAATTTTGTCGGTGTTGATTCTGGGATTTTTGGAATACTGGAATGCCATTGAACAGCCCATGACGTTTTTACAGGATAAAGAGCTTTGGCCATTGTCGCTGTATCTGCCGAATATTGCGGTGGACAAGGTGAGCGTGTCCTTCGTTGCTTCGGTGATTATGATGATTCCTGCCCTGTTGCTTTTTGTATTCGGGCAGAGATATCTGGAAGAGGGAATTGCGGCGTCGGGATTAAAGGAGTAGGAAATGAAGAGAGAGAAAAAGGCTTGGAGACTGATTCTGATATTTTTTGCGGTGATGTTGTTTTGCACGGTTCTATCCAGAGCGGCGGACTCCGTGACGATCCCAAAGGTGAAGGTGGAGACGGAAAAAAGCGGGACACTGAATTTTACGTTGGAAGGAGAGGGGAGTATTACGGCAGAGAAAGAGGAGCTTGTGTTTTTGCCGGAGGGAAATAAACCGGTATCCTTGGCGGAAGTTGGAACAGAGGTAAAAGAAGGGGATGTGCTGGCAGTTTTTGATATGGAAGAGTTGAAGGAGGAAAAGGAGAACTGTGAAGCAGAGTTGAAAAAACTGGAGCTTTCGCTGGAACAGGAGACTTTGAACGGGGAACCAGTCGCCCAGACCAGAGAAACGGATGGGGCGGAGCAGGCGGTTGCACAGGTGAGCGAGGAATTAAATGCGGTTTCAGGTGAGCTGGAAAAAAGAAGAGAGGAGTATCGGCAAAAAAGTGAGGGTCAGGATTTATCGGAAGAGGAAAAGCAGGAGTTGGAAGCGGGCGTAAAAGAGTATGAAGAAAAGAAGGAGGCGCTGGAACAGAGTCTGCGGGAGGCACAGAATGCCCTGGAGACGGCACAGATGAATGACGCAAATACGGAGACAAACAATCAGAGACAGCAGAGATTAGCAGAGCTTGCGAAGCAGAGTATTCAAATTGATATGGAACAAAAGAAAAAAGAGATAGAAGAGCTGGAGAAATTCATTCAGGCAGATGGAAAATTGCTCTCCTCTGTCAGTGGGACCATTACGGAGGTAAATGCAATCATAGGAGTTACCACAGGAGGTCAGGAATATTTTAAGATTGGAAGTGGAAACGGCGGGCTGACAGCAAGGATGGACAAAGAGACTGCAAAAGGGTTAGAGGAAAAGGATCAGATAACGGTTTCCCTTATGGATGGAAAGGAAGAAATTCAGGGAACCATTACAGACATTCAGGATGTCTCCGGTGTTCAGGAGGAACAGGAAAACCAGGATGGTCAGGAAGCCCAGGTTGAAATCAGGGCGAAGCTTAAGGAAAATGATTTTTCAATCGGAGACAGGGTGACTTTTCAGGCGGTCAGAGAGTCGAAAGAGTATGGGACGCTGATTCCTCTGAATGCGCTTCGCGAGGACAGTGAAGGAAAATATGTGTTGATTATGGAGGAAGAGGATTCTATTCTTGGAAAGGAGACGATAGCGTCGAGAGTCCCGGTAAAAATATTGGAAAAAGATGAATCCTATGCGGCGGTGGAGAGTGCGCTTAT
Organism: uncultured Lachnospiraceae bacterium; assembly: GCA_958428365.1. GTDB lineage: Bacteria > Bacillota > Clostridia > Lachnospirales > Lachnospiraceae > Maccoyibacter. The sequence goes on from CAUAFT010000014.1 coordinate 65,970, forward strand.
GAAGGATGATGAAATCATCGTCAGCAGTAACAAAACGATTAAGGCAGGTGACCGGGTACGGAAAGAATAAATCTGAGAAAAAATATGTCCTGGATATTGTGGGCGATTTCCCTGCTTTCGCTGTTGGGCTCTTTTTATGTTGGCAGACAGGTTGAGAAGAAAGCGGGAGAGACGGGGATACGGTTTACGAAGGAAGTTCTAAGCCCGGAGCAGTCAGAGCAGCTTTGTGAGAAGATAGAGGAAGAAGGGAAGGGAGATGCTCCGGTCATGACGCTTTGGAAACAGACGGAAGGAATCGAGATATCCGGTGCTGATCTGGAGAGAGGTGTGAAAGTGAAATTGCTGGATATTTGGGGAGATGTGGAACAGGTCTATCCGGAATGTCTCCTGCTGGGAAATACATTGTTGAAAGAGGATGTATCAGGCTGTATGTTGAGTGAGAAGGTAGCGTATGAACTGTTCGGCAGTACGGATATTCTTGGGAAGCAGATTGCCTGTCAGGGAAAGACATACAGGGTCAGAGGGATTCTGAGGGTTGAGGAACCGGTGTTTTTACGGGAAAATGAAAAAGCGGGTTTTACCTTTATAGAGGTGAGAGGTCAACCGGGCAGCGGAGTTGAAAAAATCCGGCAGATGCTGCTGACGGCTGGTGTGGTGTTAGAGGAGGGTGCGGTTGTGGAGACGGATACCTTTCGAGGGCTTTTGCGGTTTTTGCGGTTCATTCCTATGGGGATTCTGGTGTGGCTGGTTTACCGGAAGGTGAGGGAAAGGTGCCGGGACAGGGAAGGAATCCTGTGGCTGGTGCGGATCGGTGTGATGTTGGTTTGGATTTTGGCGATTTGGAAGAGCTGGTGTTTTTCAGAGGATTTTATTCCGGCGAAGTGGTCGGATTTTGAATTTTTTGGAGAGCTGGTGAAAGAACAGAGAGCTAATTACGGGCGTTACCTGGATATTGCAGAGGTTTACCGGGACAGGGTGTTGTTTGGGGCTGTGAAGGATGTGGTGATTTGGAGCATTGTCAGTGCGGTGAGTGCATTGGGGATTTTGCTTAGGGAGATTGAGTGGAGACCTGTGGATAAGAAATTGTATATAGGGCAGAAATAGTGATAAGAGAGTATAGAACAAATGTTTGAATTTGCTCTGTACTTTCTTTTTATACTTTGATATAATAGCGATGGAAAGAAAATAACTAAGAACACCTATTAGATTCATAAAGAAGAAATTAATTGCAGAGAAAGTGAGCATAGAATGAATAATTCGCAGATTAGGGCTTATGTTCATAGACATAAAAAAGAATTATTTGAGAAATTGATAAAAGCCAGAAAAGGAAATGAATACAAAGAAGAAAATTTCAGAACTAATTATGCAATTATACTGGATGAATTATTTAAAATATTAGAAATTGATGAAGAGATTAATATAGAGAACGAATTTACTGTATTGAACGGAAGAATTGATTCCTTATACGGTAATTTTATTATTGAATATAAATACCCAACGAGAATCGCAGGTTCGGATAATGCGGGTAATATGAAATTCATTGAACAGGTTCAAAAGCAGATGAATGGTTTTGAAAAGAAAACGGGAATTCCTTCTAATAAAATTATGGGGGTTGTTTTTGATGGGTATTATGTAATCTATGTGAAAAAGCAAGGAGAAGATTGGAATGTTAGTACCCCGCAGGAAATGACTGTTGATTCACATGAATTGTTTCTTCTGAGGCTGCTATCTATAAATTCTGATGGAAAAGCGTTAATTGCAGATAATCTAATTAAGGATTTTGGTTCGACCAGTACTCTGTCAATTCGGGCTGTCTCAATGCTTTATAAAAAACTGGAAAATAATATGGAAGAGAATAAAGCTAAACTATTGTTTGAACAGTGGCAGATGCTCTATCGCGAAGTCTGTGGGTATAGTTTCGAAACAAAGGATTTAAAGGTAAAGGGCTTAAAAGAACAGTATGAATTGGAGACGGATACGATTAATTACCCATATCTGATTTTTGCCACTCAGACTTACTTTTCTTTATTGATTAAAGTATTGTCACTGAATATATTAACATACTTAAAGGATAATAATTTTGCGGAAAAATATTGTTTTCATACAGAAAACTTTGAAAAATTAAAGAATGACTTTTTTGAGATGGAAGAGGGCGGTACCTTTCGCAGGCTTGGTATCTCAAATTTTCTGGAAGGAGATTTTTGGGAGTATCCCAAAGTTTGTGTAAACCTTCAAACTGATGTAAGATAAAATTA
>CAUAFT010000015.1 GCA_958428365.1 uncultured Lachnospiraceae bacterium
TGGATTTCAGACTTCATGTTTTGAATATCGGACTTCATGTTCTGAATGTCAGACTTCATGTCCTGGATTTCAGACTTCATGCTTTGCATGTCAGACTTCATGCTTTGCATATCTGATTTCATGCCAGATATCTCCGCTAAGAGTAAATCTAATTTTTCACTATCTGTCATCTTATTTCACCTCCGTTGAAGTCAGTATATCATATCAAAAAAATAAAGTCTATGCTATAATTAAGAGCAGGAGGAATTATTATGATACAAGAAGAAATGGATCAGATCTTAAACCGGAACCCCTTTGCCAGATATCTGGGGATGAAGCTGTTAGAGGTCAGACTGGGGTTTGTCAGAGGTAGTGTTCCTATGAAGGAAGAACATTGTAATGTCTACGGCGGGATGCACGGCGGATGCGTATTTGCTCTGGCGGATACCATTGCAGGAATTGCGGCGGCGACCTATGGGCATATGGTGACGACCCTAGATTCTAGTTTTAATTATCTGGAAGCGATCCGGGATACGAAAGAAGTTATCTGTGAAGCGAGGGTGGTCCGCCATGGAGGGAGGATCAGTGTGCTGAGTGTGGAGATTTTTGATGATAAGGGCAAGCTGGTCTGTAATGGAGGGTTTACCTATTATAATATCGTAAAAAAGAGCAGCACCATGTATGGTCTTCAGGAGATGGGGAAGGAAATAGAATAAGAAGTCCAAGACGGGGCTGTCGGAAGTTAAGAATTTCCGACAGCCTCTTTTTCTAAATTTCGCATTTGCTTCATCTCACGGCTGATAAAGAACACTGTGACAAGAAAGGCGATGGTATCGGCGATCGGCGCTGAAAACATAATGCCGTCGATGCCGAAGAAAACAGGCAGGATCAAAAGCAGTGGAATTAGAAAAATCACCTGTCTGGTCAAAGAGAGGAACATTCCCTTTAGCGGCTTTCCAATGGCGGCAAAAAAGTTCGAAGACAAGAGCTGTACGCCGTTGATGAGAACCATGAACAGGAAGATCCTCATAAATTTTACCGAAAATTCAAAATAAAGGGCATCTCCGGTTCCGAATAAGGAGATGATCTGCTTTGGAAAGAACTGAAAGAGGACGAATCCAATGGCAGAGACCACCAGGTTGCAGGAGATTGCCAGTTTGTAGACTCCCCGGACGCGGTCGTACTGTTTTGCTCCGTAGTTGAAACCGATAATGGGCTGGGACCCCTGGGAGAGACCGATGATGACGGAGAGCAGGATGGCGTTGGTCTTTAACACAATTCCGCTTGCTGCCAGCGGAATTTCACTTCCATAAATGGATTTTGCCCCGTAATAGGTCATGGAATTATTCATGACCACCTGAACCAGGGTGATGGCAAGCTGATTCAGACAGTTGCTCATACCCAGGGAGGCAATATTCAGACAGACCGGAAGCTTCAGATAAAAATGCCGTTTTTCAAGGCGGATCTGCCGGAACATTTTAAGATAGTGCGCCGCCATAAGAAAGGAAAAAAACTGTCCAATAATGGTGGCGAGCGCGGCCCCTTCCACGCCCAGATGCAGTACAAAAATAAAAATCGGATCCAGGATCGTATTGATTATGGCTCCTACCAGCATACAGGTCATGGAATATTTCGGGCTTCCGTCGGCTCTGGCAAGATTGCTCATGCCGTTTGTCACGATCAGAAAAGGCATACCGATGGCGGTGATCCGGGTGTAGCTTTTTGCATAGGGCATGACCTCCGCCGTGGCGCCGAAAGCATTCAGCAGCGGATGTAAAAATATTTCGATGAGAATAAAATAAAATATTCCAAATAAAATCATCATACTGACAGCGTTTCCCACGGACTGGGCTGCTCTCTCCTGATCCCCGGCGCCCAGGGAGAGAGAAAAACGGGAGGCGCTGCCGATACTGATCAACAGCGTGATGGCAAGACAGATGGTGGTCAACGGGAATGCCACGTTCGTGGCGGCATTTCCAAGATATCCCACGCCCTGCCCGATAAATACCTGATCTACGATATTGTAAAGGGAACTGACTACCATTGCGATAATACTCGGAATGGCAAATTGTTTTAAAAGTACGGATATTTTTTCATATCCCAATGGATTTTGTTGATTCGTTTCCACGGTTTGTCACCTCTTATGTATTTTTACAGAATGAAAAAATCTGTTTTTGTGAAATCCATATCAAATTTCGCATAAACTTTATTATAACATAATTTTTCCGAAAAAGAAAAGAACAGCCCTGGGACTGTCCTTTTCACATTCTATTCAATTACTTCTTCCTCCACAATCTCCTGTGAAACAAGAGTTCCATCCTCGAACGTATATTTTACGGTCTGTACCGCTTCGTATTCTTCCAGCCATACGGCGTCTGCATACCGGGTTCCAAAGTTCAGGCATTCACTGACCGTATCCATATAGATGTCAATGTGGTTACCCTTGACTTTTCCTCCAATGTCCTCCGCCGTATAGGTATGCCCGTTGATCACGACCTGGCTTCCTAAGGGAATCACATCCGGATCCACCGCAACGGTTCTCCCGGCAGCTACCTTCGTGCCGGTTTTTGTGATCCCGTCTGCCGACTCCCCGCAGCTCACCTCGCTTGCCTCGTAGGCAGTCAGAAGCACATTGGAGATAGGGTGTTCCCTGGTCAGCGTAACCTGCTGTTTGGCATATACCACGGTCTGGACGGAACCGTTCAGTTCTTCATATTCAATATCATTTCTGCTTTGGTTTGCGCTGCCGATGGCGGCAGCCGTAACAATATCCTTATTCTTTTTTTCCTTTTCGCAGGTCATGTGGACGCTTTGGGTCTCAGGTTTTACTTCCACGGGAGGAAGGTCCTTTGCCTCGTAGGCTGAAACAGCCAGAATGGAGGTAAAGACTGCGGCAGCCACAGCCTGCTTAATTCGGTTAGGGTCTGTCATAAAAGTCCTTTCTGTTTGATTTCTGTTCTTGGGATATTTTTCCGTACATTTAGAGTATGTGCGGAAGTATGGGAAATTATAACTTATAAGAATTGTTAGATAAGGTAAAAATTTGTAGGTATCTTCTTGGAAAAAATTTTTTTGTAGGTTGTGAGGGGGCTGGCAGTTCAGTAATACTCTGGTCATTCCCTCGGCTGATCATTCCGATGAGCCTTTTAGGGCGAAAATTGTGTCAGCAGTGGCTTCCACAATTTTTGAGTCTCATCTCCATAGCCTCGAAGGAATGACCAGAGTATTGCTGAACTGCCAGCCCCTAATCTACGTTGTTGGGAATGTTTTTTGCGAGAGATACTACAGGGAATTTTTGGGGGGATGGTTGGTATGGAGGGAATGTTTCGTTTGAACTGGATACAAATTGTATCTTGTGAGAATATGATACAGTAAAATTTATGATTTGCTTGATGAAGTTTGAAAAAGATGTGCAAACTAGGAGTGTATTTGAAAAACTTATGTTTGAAACAGGGTTCAGGATTCGCTTACAATTTGTACATTATTTTTAGCCTACATAATTCACTTCATGGAGGCATATAAAATGTTTTACATTATAAAAGATAATTATATTGAAGAGTCCACGATTCAGAACTGGCAGTCTGGTCAATCGGGAATTGCTCTTTTTACTCAGAAAGAGTGGGAAGAGGAGATGGATATTCGCGCTACCTATCTTCTGAATCAGTGCGAGGATAACATTCATTTTTGCAAGCTGGAGAGTCATGCGAATTATCTTTTTGGTACTTTCCATATTCCGGTGAAAAAGGAGCATGAGAAGAACCTGGGATTTGCATTCTATATTTTGCAGGGGAAGCTGATTTTTATTGACGATACAGGGTTGGTTCAAAGCTATATCAAAAAGATCCTGGTGGAGAAGCTGAGGAAGAATTACGATCTGGAGCGTTTTTTCTTTGATTTTCTCATGCTCCTTTTGGAGGATGATCTGATTTATCTGGCGGCTCTGGAAAAGGAGCTTACGAAGATGGAGGAGAGCATGGTGGGGGAGGAGATGAAGCATTTCAATCATCGGATGCTTCACCTGAAAAAAGAGATTTCAAGGTTATACCGCTATTACAGCCAGCTTGCGGATCTGGGGGAGAGGCTGTATGAGAATGAGATGGAGTTTTTTGAAAAAAAGAAAGCGGCGGTCTTTCGGAATTTTGCGGACCGGGCGTCCAGATTACAGGAGGAGACCCAGGTGCTCCGGGAATACGCTATGCAGGTACAGGATGTTTATCAGTCGGAGATCGGGATACGGCAGAATGATGTGATGAAGGTTCTGACCATCGTTACCACGGTGTTTCTTCCTCTGACGCTGATTGCGGGCTGGTATGGGATGAATTTTAGTCATATGCCGGAGCTGGATTGGATCTATGGATATCCGGTGGTGATCTTTGTCAGCATTCTGGTGGTGATCATTACCCTCTGGATCTTTAAAAAAGAAGAATTTATGTAATTGTGGCAAAACATTGAATTTAACACGATAAAATGATAAAATATCAACCATACGCAGGAAAACTGAGAACGCCCGTGGAATCATCCCGATGGGCAGATGATGGAGGTTGAAAATGAGAGAGATCCCTTATAAAATTTATCTGGAAGAAAATGAGATGCCAACGCAATGGTACAATGTGCGGGCAGACATGAAACATAAACCAGCGCCGCTTTTAAATCCGGGAACCTTAAAGCCAATGACGGCAGAGGAGCTTGGCGGCGTATTCTGCGACGAGCTGGTGGCGCAGGAGCTGAACGACACCGACGCTTATATTGATATCCCGCAGGAGATCCAGGACTTCTATAAGATGTATCGCCCGTCTCCTCTGGTGCGGGCTTACTGCCTTGAGAAAAAGCTGGATACCCCGGCTAAGATCTACTATAAATTCGAGGGAAATAACACCAGCGGAAGCCACAAATTAAATTCCGCCATTGCCCAGGCCTACTATGCAAAAAAACAGGGCTTAAAGGGTGTGACCACAGAGACCGGAGCAGGTCAGTGGGGAACGGCGCTTTCCATGGCATGTTCCTATTTTGATCTGGACTGCAAGGTTTATATGGTCAAGGTATCCTATGAGCAGAAACCGTTCCGCCGTGAGGTGATGAGAACCTATGGAGCCAGCGTGACCCCGTCTCCATCTGACACCACCGAAGTGGGAAGACAGATCTTACAGGAGCATCCGGGTACCACGGGAAGTCTCGGCTGCGCTATTTCCGAGGCGGTTGAGGTAGCGACCCAGAGCGAGGGATACCGCTATGTGCTGGGAAGTGTATTGAATCAGGTCTTACTGCATCAGTCCGTGATCGGTCTTGAGACAAAGGCTGCAATGGAAAAATACGGAATCGAAGCCGACGTGATCATCGGATGTGCGGGAGGCGGTTCTAACCTGGGAGGTCTGATCTCACCGTTTATGGGTGAAAAATTAAGAGGAGAGAAGGACTATCAGTTCATCGCAGTGGAGCCAGCGTCCTGCCCTAGCTTTACAAGGGGAAAATACGCCTACGATTTCTGCGACACTGGAAAAGTATGCCCGCTGTCTAAGATGTACACCCTGGGAAGCGGCTTCATCCCATCCGCTAACCATGCCGGAGGACTCCGCTACCATGGAATGAGTTCCACTCTGTCCCAGCTGTATGATGACGGTCTGATGGAAGCGAGAAGCGTGGAGCAGACCAGCGTATTTGAGGCGGCAGAGCAATTCGCAAGAATTGAGGGAATCCTTCCGGCGCCGGAGAGCAGCCATGCGATCCGCGTTGCGATTGACGAGGCGATGAAATGTAAGGAGACCGGAGAAGAAAAGACCATCGTATTCGGACTGACAGGAACCGGATACTTTGACATGGTTGCCTATGAAAAATTCCACAATGGAGAGATGTCCGATTACATACCTACCGACGAGGAACTGGCACAGAGCCTCGCAGGACTTCCGAAGGTGGAATAATTCCGTTAATCTTCTGATAAATCAAGCATGTTTTTCATATTTTGGAATATAAGATTTATCAGGAGGTCATTGTCATGAGTAATAATAAAAAAGTAAGTATCTTAGGTTCCGGCAGAGTCGGTTCCTCCATTGCATATTCTCTGATCCTGGACGGAATATGTTCGGAAATCGTACTGGTGGATATTGCAAAGGATCTGGCGAGGGGGGAATCCATGGACATGATCCAGGGAACGCCCTTCTCCAATCCCGTAAATATTCACGAGGGAGATTATCCGGATGTGGCGGGTTCGGATCTTATCATCGTCACCCTGGGAAGAGCCAGAAAGGCGGGACAATCCCGCATTGAGCTGGTGCAGAGCAATGTGGATATTATAAAAGATGTGATGCCCCAGGTGGTATCTTACGCACCGGACGCCATTTACATCGTGGTCAGCAACCCGGTGGACGTCCTCACCTACGCCATCCAGAAGCTGACAGGTCTGCCGAAGGAGAGAGTCATCGGAACCGGCACTCTTTTGGATTCAAGCCGTCTTCGGACAATCCTTGCCCAGAGGGCGCAGATCAATCCGGGAAATGTACACGGTTATGTCCTGGGAGAACACGGGGACTCATCCTTTGTGCCCTGGTCTCTGGCAACCATTGCGGGAATGGAGCCGGAGAGCTACGACGCGGAGAAGTTTTTGCATGAGTATGACAGGATACAGCAGGAGGTGCGGGGCTGCGGCGCCGACGTCATCAAGAACAAGGGAGCCACGAACTACGCCATTGCCATGTCTGTCCGGCATCTGGTGGACTGCATTGTAAAAAATACCAGAAGTGTTCTCACGGTCTCTTCCCTGATGGAGGGCGAATACGGACTGGAAGATGTCTGCTTAAGCATCCCCACCATCGTAGGAGGAGAGGGCATCGTACATACTTTGGAACCGAAGTTGGAGGAAAGAGAACTGGCACAGTTAAAAAACAGCGCCCATGTCTTAAAAGAAGTCATTGACACGATTCAGATATAAGGAGGATAAAAAAAGATGGATTACGCATCAGAATCATTGAAGAAGCACTATGAGTGGAAGGGAAAGATCGAGGTGATCTGTCGTTCTCCATTGGAGAACAAGGATGATCTCTCCCTCGCCTACACGCCGGGAGTTGCTCAGCCATGTCTGGAGATCCAGAAGGATATCAATAAGAGTTACGAGCTGACCAGACGTTCCAACCTGGTGGCGGTTGTGACAGACGGAACGGCAGTGCTGGGTCTTGGAGATATTGGACCGGAGGCAGGTATGCCGGTCATGGAGGGAAAATGTGCGCTCTTTAAAGCATTTGGTGATGTGGACGCAGTGCCGCTTTGCATCCGTTCCAAAGAAGTAGACGATATCGTGAACACCGTGAGCCTCATTGCAGGAAGCTTCGGCGGCATCAACCTGGAGGATATCTCCGCCCCGCGCTGTTTTGAGATCGAGGAAAAATTAAAGGAAAGATGCGATATTCCGATTTTCCACGATGACCAGCACGGAACGGCAGTCGTAACCTTAGCGGCTCTTTTGAATGCCTTAAAATTAACAGGTAAGAAAATCGAAGAGATTAAAGTGGTCACCAGCGGAGCAGGCGCAGCTGGAATCGCCATTATCAAGCTGTTGATTGCAATGGGATTGAAAAATGTCATTCTCTGTGACAGAAACGGCGCCATCTACGAGGGCAGAGAGAATCTGAACAAAGAAAAAGAAGAGATGGCGAAGATTACCAACCGCAATCATGAAAAGGGAAGTCTCGAAGAAATGTTAAAGGGAGCAGATGTATTCATCGGCGTATCCGCACCTGGCTGCGTGACCCAGGACATGGTACGTTCCATGAATGAAAATCCGATCCTCTTCCCTATGGCAAATCCAACTCCGGAGATCATGCCGGATCTGGCAAAAGAGGCGGGAGCAGCAGTTGTGGGAACCGGACGAAGTGACTTCCCGAACCAGATCAATAACGTTCTCGCCTTCCCTGGAATCTTCCGGGGTGCTCTCGATGTCCGGGCAAGTGAAATCAACGATGAGATGAAGATTGCTGCCGCAAAGGCAATCGCATCCTTCGTAACCGATGATTTGCTGAGCGCAGACTACATCATTCCAAGCGCTCTGGATAAAAACGTGGCAACAGCCGTAGCCGAAGCAGTGGCTAAGGTGGCAAAAGAAACCGGAGTTGCAAGAATCTGAGAAAAGGTATCATCAATTACATAGATTTCTGATGAGAAAGAAAGAGGGTATCCCCAAAGTCATGAAATGACTTGAGGGATACCCTCTTTTGGCTTGCAAAAAAGTATTTAGCTTTCAGCTACCTCCTGATAACACTTCAGATGTGTATATAATTCCTCTTTAAACAGATTCTTCTTGTATTTTCTGATGGTGTAAATTTCGTAAATTGCAACACCGATGTTGAATGCCAATGCCAATCCTGATGGGGCTGGATGTCTATCCGGAGAGTGAAGAGACAATGATAGAGTCGTTTCCTGAATTTTTCGGTATCGCCATACCTGCCTATTTGGAGCAAAAGCGAGAAGAATAGAACGTGATACCTCTTAGTATATAGAAAAATCAAAAGACTGTTGCTGTATAGCGCAGTCTTTTTTGATTCCTTTTCTTAGCAGAATCCTTGCAAAAATCGCCAAAATCTGAATCCATAATTTCCGCAGTTTGTATCATAATATGAGAAAAGAGAAAGAATAGAAATGGAGGAATAAAAAGTGGGTTAACTTGGAAGATAAAACAGGGAAAAGAAAAGTGGGAGGAAAGAAAATGGCACGTAAATTGGTGAATAGCCTGAGTTATACGAGAATCATAGCACTGAGTTTTTTCAGTATAATCATTATAGGAAGTATTCTGCTCAGCCTTCCTGTCTCGTCGAGGAGTGGAGAATGGACGCCCTTCCTGAATGCGCTGTTTACAGCGACCAGCGCGACCTGTGTGACGGGACTGATCGTATATGATACTTTTACATACTGGTCACTTTTTGGACAGCTCGTTATCATCCTGATGATCCAGATTGGCGGTATCGGTTTAATGACCATTATCACCACCTTTGCAATCTTTCGGAAGAAAAAAATAGGTCTGCACGAGAGAATGCTGTTAAAGGCGTCTGCGGGAAATACCAGACTCAGCGGCATGGTGAGACTGGTGAAAGGGATCATCCTTGGAACCTTGCTCATTGAAGGAGTGGGAGCCGTATTCCTTGCCATCAGGTTCGTTCCGCAGTTCGGCTGGGGAGAGGGCGTCTACTATGCCGTATTCCATGCGATATCCTCATACTGCAACGCAGGATTTGACCTGATGGGGCGCAATGAAAAATTTTCTTCCTTTACCGGGTATGAGACAGATGTGCTGGTCAATGTGGTGATCATGGCTCTGATCGTCATCGGAGGAATCGGTTTTTTGGTCTGGTCCGATATTTTACGCTGTAAGGGAAGGTTTCACCGTTTTTCGCTTCATTCTAAGATCGTCGTCATCACCACGGTATTTTTGCTGCTGGCGGGAGGTTTTGGATTCTTTGTATTTGAAGCGAAGGGAAATTTGGCGGGAATGAGCATTCCCGACAGGATCCTCTCCTCCATGTTCATGTCGGTGACCACCAGGACCGCAGGGTACAATACCATGGATCTGGGTACCCTCTCAGAGTCGGGGAGTCTTCTGGCGATGATCCTGATGCTCATCGGGGGAAGCCCCGGTTCCACGGCGGGAGGGATCAAGACCACCACCTTTGCCGTGATCTTTCTGACCATCTGCTCCATGTCCAGAGGAAACAGCGAGACCACGGTATACAAAAAAAGATTTGAGCAGAATATCGCAAAGCAGGCGATCTCCATTGTGTCCATCTATCTGGCGGGGATCCTGCTGGCAACCATGATTATCTGCGCACTGGAGCCGTTTTCCGTAAGAGAAGTACTGTTCGAGACTGTCTCGGCAATCGGAACTGTGGGGCTGACCCAGGGAATCACCACCAGCCTGGGGGGAGTCTCAAAAATCATATTAATCATCCTGATGTATGGAGGACGCATCGGCGGTCTTTCCCTTCTTCTGGTCTTTGGGGAGAAGAAAAAGGAAGCCCCGATCAAACGTCCGTCGGAACAAATCCTGTTAGGGTAGAAGGAGGATCTTATGAAATCAATCTTAGTTATTGGAATGGGAATCATCGGTCAGCATCTGGCTGAAAAAATGCAGCAGATGGGAAATGAAGTAATGATCGTGGACAAGAATGAAGGATTACTGCAAAAATTATCCCCGCAGTTTCCAGATTCCTTTGTGGGAGACTGTACCACGGAGGGCGTACTGCGCTCTTTGGGGGTCAACAATTTTGACTACTGTTTTGTGGTAGTGGGAGACGACTTTTACGCCTCCCTGGAGATTACGTCCATTTTAAAGGAGCTGGGAGCGCCTTATGTCATTACAAAGGCGAAGCGGAAAAGACAGGCGGATTTCCTGAAAAAGATCGGCGCTGACGAAGTCTTTTTCCCGGAGGCGGAGATCGCGGAAAAACTGGCGGTGCGCTACAACGCCACGAATATCTTCGATTACATTGAGCTGACCTCGGAATACTCCATTTTTGAGATCCCCATCCTTCCGCAGTGGGAGGGAAAGAGCATTGAGGATATGAATGTGCGCCGCTCCTACAATATCAATATCATTGCCGTGAAAAATGGCACAGCTCTGAATCCCGTTCCCGGAGGCAACTATGTCTTTAAGGCGGAGGATCATATCGTGGTCATCGGGAAGGCGGCCGATGTGTTCAAGCTCTCCGCAAAGACCAGAGGTTAGGGAGGTCATAACAGTGACAGCGAAAAGATGCGAAAAATATTTCAGAGAAACATATTGACAGCAAAAAAAGAAATGCTATGATAACTGTAGTTTAATAAAGCGTTAAACCGAAGAAGCGGAGATAAAGGTAATTATGATCGCACAGAGAGTCCGGGAAGCTGAGAGCCGGATCGAGCCCAGATTATCAAATGGACCGCGGAGGGTGCAGTCAAAGGCAGTACTGCCGAGTATTCTGCAACGTGGAGACATACGTCAGTTGTCCGGGATATGATGGTATCCTATGGAGTGTGCGAAGTGATGCTTCGTGAAGCAAGGTGGCACCGCGAGTAATATACAGCTCGTCCTTGACAGAAATGTCAGGGATGGGCTGTTTTTGACGTAATAGGAAATTCCTTTGGATTTCCTATGAAACCAAAAGCCCTCCGGGCAGGATCGCACTGCGGCGGAGAATCCCGCAAAGCGAGATTCTTTTTCAGGATATAGAATCAGGAGAGGAGAGAGAAATATGATAAGACCGGAACTCGATAAAGCAAAGAAACTTTCCGCAGAGGGCAGCTACAAGGTTCTTCCCATCAGTATGGAACTCTATTCGGACTTTGTGACTCCGATTGAAGTTTTGCGGAGACTGAAAAACGTCAGCAGCCACTGTTATCTGCTGGAATCCATTGAGGACAGCCAGAAATGGGGAAGATACACCTTCTTAGGTTATGATCCGAAGTTAGAACTCACCTGTAAAGATGGAAAGACTATCATAAAAAACGGCACAAAGCTGGAGCTTGAGACAAAGCATCCGGGAGAGTGTATCCGCCAGATCATCCGGGAAAACAAAAGTCCCCGTTTTGAGTATCTCCCCACATTTACCGGAGGGCTGGTGGGGTATTTTTCCTACGATTATATCAAGTACGCGGAGCCGTCCCTAAAGCTGGATGCGGAGGATACGGAGGGTTTTCAGGATGTGGATCTGATGCTTTTTGATAAAGTCATCGCCTTTGATAATTTCCGTCAAAAACTGATCCTTATCGTAAACGCAGGCTGTGAGGAGATCGAAACGGAATATAACCGGGCGGTGTTAGAGCTGGAGATGATGAAAAATCTGATCGAGCATGAAACGGCAAAGGAAAGGGAGCCGGGACGGCTGAAAACAGAGTTTTCCCAGCTGTTTAACGAAGAGGAATACTGCGGTATGGTGGAGAAGGCAAAGAACTATATCCGGGAGGGCGACATTTTCCAGGTAGTTCTCTCCAACCGTTTTGAGGCGGAATACGAGGGAAGCCTGCTGGATACCTACCGGGTACTGCGGACCACCAATCCATCCCCGTATATGTTCTATTTTTCCAGCGAAGACATTGAGATCGCAGGAGCCTCCCCGGAGACTTTGGTAAAAGTGGAAGATCATACGGCGCATACCTTTCCTCTTGCAGGAACCCGCCCAAGGGGAGCAACCTTGCAGGAGGATCAGGAGCTGGAAAGAGAACTTTTAGCCGATGAAAAAGAACGGGCGGAACACAACATGTTAGTAGATCTTGGAAGAAACGATATCGGAAAGATCAGCCGTTTTGGAAGCGTAGAGGTGGAAAAATATATGACCATTGAACGTTTTTCCCACGTCATGCATATCGGCTCCACTGTCCGGGGCGAGCTTAAGGACGGCATGGACGCCGTGGATGCTGTGGACGCGATCCTTCCGGCGGGAACCCTCTCCGGAGCGCCGAAGATCCGTGCCTGCGAGATCATCAACGAACTGGAAAATAACAAACGCGGTATCTACGGCGGTGCCATCGGCTACATTGATTTTGCCGGAAACCTGGACACCTGCATTGCCATTCGCATCGCCTATAAAAAGAACGGCAAAGTATTCATCCGAAGCGGCGCCGGAATCGTAGCTGATAGTGTTCCTGAAAAGGAATACCAGGAGTGTATCAATAAGGCGAAAGCCGTCCGCATCGCATTGGAAACATCACAGGGAGGTCTGTAAGATGATACTTTTAATTGATAATTACGACAGTTTTTCCTATAACCTGTATCAGTTCATAGGAAGCATCCGGAAGGACATTAAGGTCATCCGAAACGACGAAATGACAATAGATGAGATCCGAACCCTGAAGCCGGAGAAGATCATTCTCTCTCCGGGACCGGGTTATCCAAAAGACGCCGGCATCTGCATTGAGGCGGTCCGACAGCTGGGATCCGAAATTCCGATCCTGGGAGTCTGCCTCGGACACCAGTCCATCTGCGAAGCCTATGGGGCGGTCATCAGCCATTCCAGGGAGCTGATGCACGGCAAGCAGTCCCTGATTTATCTGGAAGGAGACTCTCCCATCTTTGCAGGGCTTAAAAGTCCGGTTCCGGCGGCAAGGTATCACTCTCTTGCGGCTAAGGAGGAGACATTGCCGGAGGAATTGCAGGTCATTGCAAGAACAAAAGACGGGGAGATCATGGCGGTGCAGCATAGGAGTGATCCGGTGTATGGGGTGCAGTTTCATCCGGAATCAATTTTGACGCCGGATGGGATGAGGATGATAGAGAATTTTTTGGGGGTGTAAAAAAGTGGTGGAGTTTTTTTGGGGGGTGGGTTTTCACATAGATCGGGACTTCCTTGTTCCGTGCCTTTGGATATAAGAATTTCTAAGGGTTCTGTCGGAAGAAACAGGGGACGGACGCAACCGGCGCTGACTTGCCATCCGTGGCTCGGACATCGCCTTCATCAGACGTCGTGTCTGATGATTGCTGTGTGATGCCAGAGCCCTAAGAAATTCTAATATCCAAGGCAAAGAACAAGGAAGTCCCGATCTATGTGAAAACCCTTCGGCAAAGTTCCACGCTATGAGCTTTTTTACATTCGAAAAAAATTGGCGTATCTGAGCGTTAGTGTAAACGAGAATGAGTTGTGTTTTTTAACGTTACCATAAGCGAAAAAATGTTGTCTCGTACCATTTATCCATCGCCAACACACTTGAGTTCAGCAAAACCCCAGCGTATCACCTTTCAATTTATCCATCGCCAACATACTTGAGTTCAGCAAAACCCCGGCGTACCACCTTTCAATGTTGAGATAGAATATTCCGGGAAGAATGAATGGATAAGCCCTTCGAGGCTATGGAGATGAGACTCAAAAATTGTGGAAGCCTCTGCTGACACAATTTTCGCCCTAAGAGGCTCATCGGAATGTTCAGCCGAGGGGATTAGAAATTCATTCTTCCCGGAATATTCGCCCCCAATATCGAAAAACAAGCCACACAAAAACGTAACACCTTCAACCATTTATAAGAGATAAATAAAAGAGATAAAAAAGGAGATTAACCATGATTCAACAAGCAACAGCAAAAGTAATGGAACAAAAAGACCTGACCTACGATGAAGCCAACTCCGTTATCGACGAGATCATGAACGGTGAGACTTCTCAGGTACAGACCGCAGCCTTCCTTGCCTCGCTCTCCACAAAGGGCGAGACCATTGAGGAGATCACCGCCTGCGCAGCGGCAATGCGCGCCCATGCCCTGCCGCTGGAGCACGACATGGATCTGTTGGAGATCGTTGGAACCGGGGGGGGATGGAGCTATGTCCTTTAATATTTCCACAACCTCCTCCATCGTCATTGCGGCGGGAGGAGTGAAGGTGGCGAAGCATGGAAATCGGGCGGCTTCTTCTAAGAGCGGCGCGGCGGACTGTCTGGAATCTCTTGGTGTAAAAATAGATTTGGAGCCAAGCCAGTGTATCCGACTTTTGGAGGAGATCGGAATTTGTTTCCTCTTTGCTCAGAAATACCATGCTTCTATGAAATATGTGGGGCCGGTACGAAAGGAGCTGGGGGTGCGGACGGTGTTTAATCTCTTAGGACCTCCGACGAACCCGGCGTCTGCCAATATGCAGGTGATGGGAGTCTATGCGAAGGAGCTGGTGGAGCCTATGGCAAGGGTTTTAAGCGGTCTTGGAGTGAAACGGGGAATGGTGGTCTACGGACAGGATCGTCTGGATGAGATATCCGTTTCGGCGCCGACGACGGTCTGTGAATTTGGTGACGGAGCTTATCAGACCTATGAGATAAAGCCGGAGGATTTCGGTTTACATACAGGAAAGAAAGAAGATCTTGTGGGAGGAACGCCGCAGGAAAATGCAAGGATCACGGAGGCGATCTTAAATGGAGAAGAGCAGGGAGCGAAACGGAACGCGGTTCTTCTGAATGCGGGAGCCGGACTCTATGTGGCAGGTAAGGCAGATTCCATGCAAAAGGGCGTGGAGATGGCGGCAGAGCTGATCGATAGCGGAGCGGCAAAGAGGAAATTAGAGGAATTTATCAGGGTATCTAATGAATAAGGAGCGGATTATGATATTAGACGAACTTGCAGCCTGCGCGAGAGAGCGGGTGGAAGAGGCGAAGGAGAAAAAAAGCCTTGCAAAGATCAAAGAAGAGGCGCTGGCGCTGCCAAAAGGGGAGTTCCGATTTGAACGCGCCCTGAAGAAAAAAGAAATGGCTTTTATCTGTGAGATCAAAAAGGCGTCCCCGTCGAAAGGGATCATAGCGCAGGAGTTCCCCTATCTGGAAATTGCCGAAGCCTATGAGCAGGCGGGAGCGGACTGTGTGTCTGTGCTGACGGAGCCGAGGTGGTTTTTGGGTTCCGATGAGATCTTCAAAGAAGTGAGGGAGAAGATCTCCCTGCCCATGATCCGAAAGGATTTTACGGTGGATGTCTACCAGATCTATGAGGCGAAGCTGTTGGGAGCCGACGCGGTGCTTTTGATCTGCGCTCTGCTGGATACGGAAACCATCCGGGAATATCTGGCTGTCTGCGAGGAGCTGGGGCTGACGGCGCTGGTGGAGACCCACGATGAGGAAGAGATCACCTCTGCCGTGGAAGCGGGCGCAAGGGTCATCGGGGTCAACAACCGGAATCTGAAGGATTTCAGCGTGGATTTTGGGAATGCGAAGCGGCTGAGAGAGCAGATCCCGGAGGAGATCCTCTTTGTGGCGGAGTCAGGAGTCAGCGGCGCGGAGGATGTGGCGGCCCTAAGCAGCATCGGAGCCGACGCGGTGCTGATCGGAGAGGCGCTGATGAGATCTGAAGATAAGCGCAGGACATTGGAAGAGTACAGGAAGGCGGCAAAACAGAGTGACAGATGAGAAAAAAGGCGTAAAAATAAAGATCTGTGGTCTGTACCGGCAGGAGGATATCGGGTATGTAAATCAATACAAGCCGGATTACGCAGGCTTTGTGTTTTATAAAAAAAGCCACCGTAATGTGGACGAAGAACAGATGAAACGGTTTCGGGAAGCGCTGGATCCGAAGATCCCGGCAGTTGGAGTCTTTGTCAATGAAGATACAGAAAAGATTGCAAAACTTGTGACCGAAGGAAGCATCGACATCGTCCAGCTCCACGGGCAGGAAGGGGAAGCCTATTTGCAGGAGCTTAGAAAAAGACTGCCGGAAACGGAGATCTGGAAGGCATTTCAGATACGGACCACAGAGGATCTCAAAAGAGCGGAGGAGAGCAGCGCAGACCGGATCCTTTTGGACAATGGATACGGAACCGGAGCCTGTTTCGACTGGAATCTCTTAGGAGAACAAAAGAGACCTTTTATCTTAGCCGGAGGGCTTGATCCTGAGAATATAGAGGAAGCCGTTGTAAGATTTTCGCCTAAGATCGTGGATATCAGTAGCGGCGTGGAGACAGAGCGGAAAAAAGATGAAGCTAAGATCCGAATGGTGATAGAGAAGATAAGGAGGATATGACATGTCAAAAGGAAGATTTGGAGTTCACGGAGGGCAGTACATACCGGAAACCCTGATGAACGCGGTGATAGAATTAGAGGAGGCATACGAACATTATAAGGGTGACGAGACTTTTAACCGGGAGCTGACCGCTCTTTATAATGATTACGCAGGCAGGCCGTCTCTCCTCTACGAGGCAAAGCGGATGACCGAGGATCTGGGCGGCGCAAAGATCTATTTGAAGAGAGAGGATCTGAATCATACCGGATCCCATAAGATCAACAACGTTTTAGGGCAGGTGCTTTTGGCAAAAAAAATGGGCAAGACCCGCGTCATCGCAGAGACCGGAGCGGGACAGCACGGGGTGGCGACGGCCACGGCGGCGGCGCTGATGGATATGGAATGCGAGGTCTTTATGGGAGAGGAGGACATCAAAAGACAGGCACTCAACGTCTATAAGATGAGACTTCTGGGGGCGCAGGTACATTCCGTCACCTCCGGAACCGCAACCTTAAAGGATGCGGTGTCAGAGACCATGCGGGAGTGGACGAACCGGATCGCAGACACCCACTATGTCCTGGGTTCCGTGATGGGACCGCACCCGTTTCCGATGATCGTCAGAGATTTTCAGGCGGTGATCTCCAGAGAGATTAAGAGCCAGTGCCTGGAAAAAGAGGGAAGACTTCCCGATGCGGTGCTGGCATGTGTGGGCGGCGGCTCCAACGCCATGGGAGCTTTCTATCATTTTATTGAAGACGAGGGCGTGCGCCTGATCGGCTGCGAGGCGGCAGGACGGGGTGTGGGGACCATGGAGACGGCGGCCACCATCAACACCGGAAGGCTGGGCATTTTCCATGGAATGAAATCCTATTTTTGTCAGGACGAGTACGGACAGATCGCCCCGGTGTATTCCATTTCCGCCGGGCTGGACTATCCGGGTATCGGACCGGAACACGCCTATCTGCATGACAGTGGAAGGGCAGAGTACGTTGCAGTCACCGACGATGAGGCAGTGGAAGCATTCGAGTACCTAAGCCGGATCGAGGGAATCATTCCGGCAATCGAGAGTTCCCATGCCGTGGCGTATGCAAAGAAGCTGGCGCCGCAGATGGGAAAGGATCAGATCATGGTCATCAACATTTCGGGACGGGGCGACAAAGACTGCGCCGCCATCGCAAGATACAGAGGAGAGGAAATCTATGAGTAAGATAAAAGAGGCATTTGAAAAAAATAAGACGTTTATCCCATTCATCACCTGCGGGGACCCGGACCTGGAGACCACGGCAAAGCTGATTCAGACGATAGAACAGGCGGGCGCCGATATCATTGAGCTGGGGATCCCCTTTTCCGATCCCACGGCGGAGGGTCCGGTGATCCAGGGGGCAAATCTGCGCGCCTTAAATGGGGGCGTGACAACGGATAAAATATTTGATATGGTAGAAGAAGTTCAAAAGTCCGTTCAGGTGCCGCTGGTCTTTATGACCTATGCAAATGTGGTATACTCCTATGGAACGGAACGTTTTTTGCAGAGGGCAAAGCAGGCGGGGATGGCGGGACTGATCCTGCCGGATGTTCCCTTTGAGGAGAAGGAGGACTTTGCACCTCTCTGCGAGGAATACGGCATAGATTTTATTTCCCTGATCGCTCCTACCTCCCATGAGAGGGTGGAGCAGATCGCGAAGGAGGCAAAGGGCTTTGTCTACTGCGTTTCCTCCCTGGGAGTGACGGGAATGCGAAGCGAGATCACCACCGATGTGGGAGCTATGGTGGAACTGGTGCGAAAAGCCACCGATGTTCCGGCGGCGATCGGATTTGGAATCTCCAACCCTGAACAGGCGAAAAAGATGGCAGGAAAGGCGGACGGAGTCATTGTGGGTTCCGCCATTGTGAAGATCATAGAAAAATACGGACGGGACGCCGTCCCTCATGTGGAGCAGTTCGTGCGGGATATGAAGGAGGCAGTCCTGGCAAGTCAGTAAGAAAAAATATGGAAACCCCTTTCGCAATCTTAAAATGAGTGCTATCTTTATTTAATAGGAAATTCTTTTGGATTTCCTATTAAATAAAAATGCTCCGTGGGGATGCGCACTCGCACAAGCGGAATTTGTCGCAGGCGACTGTGCTCGGCGCGGCAAAGTGTGCTCCGTCTGATGAGGATATATATTCACGGTAATGTGCGGAGCACACTTTGTTCTACTGATACAACGGGACACCTGTTGTATGGAATAAAATAGAGGCAAGAAAGTCTGAGGTTGCAGTTATGGATCTTACGGAAAAAAATATCAGAAATATTACGGACTACTTTCGGGAGGGCTGTAAGGAAGAATATAATCAAAAGACAGGCATTGAGATCGAACACTTTGTCATAAAGGAGGGAGATCAAAACGCTTCCTATGAGGAGATCGCTGTACTCATGGAAGAAGTATTTTTCAATGAGGAACGCTATTACGAAAAGAATGCGCTCATCAGCTGTATGACCACGGAATACATCGTCAGTCTGGAGCCGGCGGCACAGCTTGAGATCAGCATCAATCCGAAGCGGGAAGTGGGAGAGTTAGAGCAGGTCTATAGGGGATTTTTAAAGAGGATGGAACCCCACCTGAGTAAGCGGGGAATGAGGCTTGAGACCTATGGATACCAGCCCTATGCCAGGGCGGCGGAGCTTCCGCTGATCCCGAAGAAGCGCTATGAGTATATGGATGCCTATTTCAGGCACACGGATACCCAGGGAATTCGCATGATGCGGGGCAGCGCCTCCACGCAGATCGCGGTGGACTACAGAAACGAGCTGGACTTTACGAAAAAATTCCAGCTTGCCCAGATGCTCTCCCCCGTGTTGTCCCTGCTCTGCGATAACACCCCGGTGGTGGAAAAGATAAAGGCAGGCAGTTACATTCCAAGGGCGGTGATCTGGAACCATGTGGACAAAAAACGCTGCGGCATCGTGCCTGGGAGCATGGAGGAGGATTTTTCCTTTTACCGCTATGCGGAATACGTCTATCATGTGCCTTTGATCTTTGTGGAGGAGCATGGACGGGCAGTTCCGGCGGGAGAATGGTCCGCGGCGGAGTATTACAGGGAACGGACCATGAATCGGGAAGAGATCGAGCATATGCTCTCCATGGTATTCCCCGATGTGCGTCTGAAGAACTATATCGAGATCCGCATGGCAGACAGTCTTCCCAAGGAGGAAGCCTTTGCCTATGCGAGTCTGGTGAAGGATATTTTTTACGGAAACCGTATGGCGGATCTTCGAAGATATCTGGGAGATCCCACGGAGGCGGAGATCGCACAGGCGAAGGAAAACGTCATACAATATGGAAAAGACGGTATGGTCTATGGAAGAAAGGCGGGAGAGATCTTTGATTATCTGCGCCAGATTTCAAAAGAACCAATGCAGAAATTATTAGATAGAGAAGGCGGCAGACCATGAGTGAAGTAACAGAGATCACAAAGCGTTATATAGAACTGACAAAACAGGATATGAAAGCCCATGCAGAATCGGCAAGGGAGGCAAACGACTACATCCTGAACTCCACGGCAAGGTATCACGGCAGATGCGTGAAGGCGCTCTACGTCCCGAAAATCTATACACAGCGGGAGGAGCTGCTCTTTGACAGTCTCGTGAGCAGGATGTGCGGAATCTTTTACAAGGTGATGGAGCAGTATGAAAAGGATGAGGCGTACCGAAAGCTCTTTGGCTTTGAGCCGAAGCTGGAGGAGCTGATCCTTCGGAAATCCCGCTATCAGTCCCCGATTCCCATTGCCAGGATCGATATCTTTCTCAATGAGGAGACCGGAGATTTTAAGTTTTGTGAGTTCAACACCGATGGAACCTCTGCTATGAATGAGGACAGAGAGTTGAATATCGCCGTCCAAAAGACTCTGGCGTATCAGGAACTGACACGGGAATATGAGTTCCATACCATGGAGCTATTTGATTCCTGGGTGGAGACTTTTCTGGAGATCTATCATACCTGTGAAAATGCAAAGGAGTATCCCAATGTAGCCATTGTGGATTTTATGGAAAATGCCACGGAGACGGAATTTCAGATTTTTGCGGAACATTTCAGGGCGCACGGCGTTCAGGCGGAGGTCTGCGAGATCCGGGATCTGAGATATCACGATCATAGATTGTACACGCCGAATGGAATGGAAGTGGATGCCATCTACCGCAGGGCGGTGACCAGCGATATCATGGCGCACTATGAGGAAGTGAAGGATTTCATCGAAGCGGTGAAGGCGGAGGACGTCTGCCTGATCGGAGATTTCAGGACCCAGATCGCCCACAATAAGATCCTGTACAAGATCCTGCATCTTCCCCAGACGAAGGCATTTTTAAGTGACGAGGAAAATGAGTTCGTGGCGCGCCATGTTCCAAAGACCTACAGCATTCATGACCAGCGCCTGGACACAGAGGCGATCCTGGAAGAAAAGGACTCCTGGATCTTAAAGCCGGAGGATTCCTACGGATCTAAGGGGATCCACGCCGGAGTGGAGTGCACGAAGGAAGAGTGGAAGGAGTACTTTTTAAAGGAGAGAGAGGATGAGGGCAGCGATTATCTGATCCAGGAATTTTGCGTGCCGTATCAGAGTCTGAACATTGATTTGACGAAGGAAGATCCAGAGTTCTTCCCGGTGTATAACCTGACTGGATTGTTCACCTATGGCGGCAGATTCCGGGGAGTCTATTCCAGGATCTCTGTCAGTGAGATCATCTCCACCCAGTACAGCGAGATGGCGCTGCCGACGCTGTTTGCAAGGAAGAGGGAGGGCTAAAGATGCGCAGGATGGAATTTAAGATGGAGAGGACGGGGCTTTTGGAGGTGGGAGACGTCCTTCCGGTGACGGAGGGAAAGCTTCCCAACTCCTATTACTATACATTGGGAAAAGCCTATGCCATGTCCGCAAATTACAAATACAATGAGCGTCTCGCCAGCAGAGAGGGAAAGGTTGTGGACGTGCGGGAGACGGAAAAAGGTTATTTTGTGACGGTGGAATTTGAGGAAGAGGAGATTGCAAAAGGGGTATCAGGTATTGTATAATGTCGGCAGATGTCGACATTCTTTTTTTATCAGATTCAGAGGTAAATATGTACAGCGTTTTTTTGTTTATACAGTTTATCAGCATCTGTGTTGCTTTCTGGGGACTTGTGATGGTGCTCCATGAAAAGGGAGAGGTCAACTATAATAACAAGATGCTGATCACAATCGTCTGCGCCTGCGTCTATTGCGTGGGATATATGTTGGAGCTGGAGAGTACCACCATGGAGGGAGCTCTTGTGGCGACAAAGGTGGAGTACATGGGACTGCCTTTTGCAACCTACTTTTTCGCCCTTTTTGTGGCGGAATACTGTCGGATCAAGGTGCCCAGGTTTATCAAGGCGGTCTTTATTGCATATAATGTGCTGCTGATTTTCTGCGTGCTGCAATGCAGCTGGGTTCATCTGTATTACAAGAGCATCTCCTTTTCAGAGGATGGTCTGTATCCCCATCTGGTCATTGAGCGGGGACCCTTGTATTACTGTCAGATCCTCGTCATCATCGCCGTGTTTACAGCGGTGTTCATCATTACCTTGAATGCCCTCATCAATGAAAGGGATGTAAAAAGAAGAAAACCCATCGTCCTGTTATTTTCCGCCTGTCTGATCCCAATGATCAGTTATGTCATGTTTTTGACGAACACCACGGGAGGATATGAACCGGTATCCATCGGAATGCTGCTGGCAATTCTTATCATTGTCTATTGTGTCAAAAAATATCAGATTTTTGATCTGGAAGGAATCGCTCACAAGTACATCATAGAGGAGATGGAGGAGGCGCTTGTGGTGGTGGATGCCGATTACCGCTACCTGAGTGCGAATCCTGCGGCGGTAAGGCTCTGGGAACAGCTTGGAAACCGGCCGGACGATGAAGAAAAGATACAGGAGAGTCTTATCAACATCTTTACCGATAAGGAGAGCCTCATTTCATTGCAGGGGAGATTTTATCGAAAACACATTTCACCGATTTACTCTAAGAAAAAGCTGGCGGGATATTCCGCCCTGGTTTTAGATATCACCGAGAGCCGCAGACAGATGCAGAAGCTGGAGGAGCTGAAGGAGGAAGCGGACGCGGCGAATCAGGCAAAGAGCGCCTTTTTGGCGAATATCAGCCATGAGATCCGCACACCGATGAATGCCATTGTGGGATATTCGGAGCTGATCTTAAGAGAAAGCCATGACAAGAGTATCAGCCGTCATGCGGGAGATATCAAGGTGGCGTCGGGAAACCTGCTTTCTATTATCAATTCTGTTCTGGATATCTCCAAGATCGAATCGGGAAAGATGGAGATTGTAGATACGCAGTATGAACTAAAGGAGCTTTTGCAGGATGTGGTGAATGTGGTGAACATACCGATCCTGAATAAAAAGCTGCGATTTTATATCAAGGTGGATGAGAGTCTTCCCTCTGTTTTTTACGGAGACAGCATTCGGATCCGTCAGGTATTGGTGAACATCCTGAACAATGCCATTAAGTTTACCCGAACCGGGAGTATTCTGATGAGTGTTCAGGGAGAGTCCAGGACCGGGCAGGTACAGCGCTTGAAGTGGAAGATCAGCGACACCGGAACCGGAATCCGGGAGGAGGATCTGGAAAAGGTATTCGGAAGATTTGAACAGACCGACCAGTATCGGAACTATGGTGTGGAGGGCACCGGACTGGGACTGGCGATCTCAAAATCCTTAGTGGCGGCGATGGGCGGCAGGATCACAGTGGACAGCATCTACGGCAGGGGAAGCACCTTTACCATCCACCTGAAGCAGAGAGTGGTGGAGGAGGTGCCGGTGGGCAGAGTGAGTCTGGATGAGCTGACGCAGAGGACGGTGAAGAGTGATAAGATACCGTTTATCGCACCTTTGGCACAGATCCTTGTGGTGGACGACAATCAGATCAATCTGGACGTTACCCATAAATATTTACGGCAGTTTAAGATTCAGGCGGACATGACGGATAATGGACTGGACGCCATCAATATGATACAGGATAAAAAATACCACATCGTATTTATGGATCAGATGATGCCGGGCATCGACGGTATTGAGACGGTTCGCAGAATCCGTAAGCTGGAAAAAGAAGGAAGAAAGAGGAACTGTATCATTGCCCTGACGGCGAATGCCATTGACGGAACCAGAGAGTTTATGCTGGCAAACGGTTTTAATGATTATATTTCCAAGCCTATGGATCTGGGAAAACTGGAGCGGCTGCTCAGAAAATACCTTCCGCCTGACTGCATTGAATATTATGAGATGGATCAGGCCTATACGGAGACAGAGGAAGAAGATAAGGACATTCTCATTCCGGGGATCCGGGAGGAAGAAGGGCTTGCCCACTGTCAGAATAACAGGCAGCAGTATCTGGAAATCCTGGAGGCTGTGAAAAAATACGGACCTTCCCAGGCGGAGGAGATCGAACGCTGTATGCGGGAAAAGGACTATGAGCGCTATGTGATCGAGGTGCATGGGTTAAAGAGCAATGCCTTAAACATCGGAGCCATGGATCTCTCGCAAAAAGCCGCCGAACTGGAACAGGCAGGAAAGGAAGGGCGCATAGAACAGATCGAGGAAGAGGCGCCGGGACTTTTGAAGGATTTCAGAAAACTTCTGGAGGATCTGGAAATATTTTTCAAAAAAGAAGAGATCGATACGGAGATAGAGGAGGATCTGAACGGAAGCCGCGAGACGATCTCAAAGATTCTAAATGCCATGGAGCGGGGAGATTATGAGGAGGCGGCGGAACAGTTAGAGCTTTTGGGGATATTTTCCCTGGAGGAGAGTCTGACCAAGGAGACGGAGGAGTTAAAAGAACTGTTTGCGAAAAAGGATTATGATATGGTGAGAAGCCGTCTGGAACATTTGACAGATTGATTTTTTAGTGTTATTTTTTATTTGTCGCAGACTCGTTTTACCGGGAACAGCAGGTGCCAGAGGAAGAGAACATGAGATTTATACCTATCGAAAAGCTTACATCGGGGATGGTTTTGGGAAAGGACTTATTTGACGGAGAGGGAAGGATCCTGCTGTCGAAACATGTCATCTTAAGCCATGAATATATTTCGAACCTGAGCTATCTGGGATTTCAGGGAGCCTATATCGATGAGGGCTTTACCAAAGGAGTGGAGATACAGGAGATCCTTCAGCCTGAGGTAAAGAGGGAGGCTCTGCATCTTGTAGCCCAGATGTTCAATCTGGATACCCTGGATCAGGGAGAGCTTACGGAGGAACAGCTTCAGATCCAGCGTGTGGTCAGCGAGATCATAGAGAATATTCTGGAAGACGGAGATATCATGATGAGCCTTCTGGACTTAAAGACCTATGACGATTATACCTATTTTCATTCGGTAAATGTGGCGGCGTTGTCGGTGATGATCGGCGCCTGCGACGATATGGAAAAGGAAGAGTTGCTACAGCTTGCGCAGGCAGCGATCCTGCATGATATCGGAAAGAAATTCTTAGATATCAACGTACTCAATCTGCCACGCGCTTTAAATAGGAAAGAAAAGGAAATTGTCCGTAAGCATACGCGGCTGGGTTACAACTTTTTAAAGAAGAATTTTGACTTTGGGGAAGAGGTGTGCCTGGGCGTCTTAGAACACCATGAGCGTTATGACGGAAGCGGATATCCAAATGGGAAAAAGAGAGATGAGATCCAGAAGTTCGCCAGGATCATAACCATTGCAGAGAATTACGATTCCATGGTATCCAAGCGTCCCTACAGAGATGCGGTTTCACCCTCAGACGCGGTGGAGTACATCATGTCGGAGTCCGGAGGAGCCTTTGATCCCAAATATATTAAGATCTTTGCAAGAAAGATCGCGGTCTATCCTGTGGGATGCGAGGTGGAGCTGTCCAATGGGCAGCATGCCATTGTGATTCGGAATTATCAGGACTTTCCATTAAGACCCAGGGTGCGTATTCTGGAAAATGAGACGGAGATGGATCTGAGTCAGGATACGGACGCAAGAAATGTAACGATAAAAGACATCCTTTTGTAGTCAGGTAGAGGATATGATAAATCAGAGAAAAAATGCAATAGATACACTGTTAGCAGAAAGTTTTAAGGAGCTTGCCCTGAAGCATCCCATCGAAAAGATCACGATCAAAGAGATCACTGATAAGGCGGGAGTGATCCGTCCCACCTTTTACAATCATTTTCAGGACAAATACGAATTGCTGGAATGGATCGTTATGACGCAGATCATTGAACCCATCGCTCCTCTGATGCAGAATGGGATGGTGCATGAAGCGCTGGTGGTGATGTTTTCCAGTGTGGAAAAGGAGAAGGAATTTTATATGAAAGCCTGCCGTCTGGAGGGGCAAAATTCCTTTGAGAGCATTGTGAGATCCTGTATTGAGAAGATCATTCTGGAAGTCATTCAGGAAAGGGTGACGGGAAAGAAACCGATTCATGCATGGCTGACGCCGGAATATCTGGCAGAATATTACAGTCAGTCCCTGTGTTTTGTGGTGATAAACTGGATCAAGGGCAATATGAGCATCCCGGCGAGAGAGGTGGCGGATATCTACCAATATGTCATCAAACGTTCTCTGGAAGATGTTTTGAATGAAATGTAGCAGGAAAAAATACATTTTTCTTGAAATGTATATTGACATATACAAAAGTCCTGAAATGTATAATTCGACGAGACAGCAAAAAAAGATTGAATATTTATTTATTCGATCTTTTTTTTTATACTCATATTCGAGAATTAAAGATTAAAGAAAAGAGATGAAGACAAATGATTAATTTTGGAAAAGGAGTCGTTAAGCTGCGGGTTCCGATCTTTATAGTGAGCCTGATCTTATTGATTCCAGCCGCATTAGGATATTTTCACACCAGAGTAAATTATGATATCCTAACTTACTTGCCGGGAGATATCGACACCATGAAGGGACAGGATATTCTTCTGGATGAATTTGGCACAGGAGCGTTCTCCATGTGCGTGGTCGAGGGAATGGACGACCAGGATATAGCAAAGATGTGTGAGGACATGGAAAAAGTAGACCATGTAAAGAATGTCCTTACCTATGATTCTATTGCAGACTTATCCATCCCGACAGAGATGCTGCCGGAGGATCTGAAAGATGTATTTATCAATGAAGAAAAAGACGCTAATCTGATGGCGATCTTCTTCGATTCTTCCATGTCATCCGATGAGACTATGGGTGCCATCGAAGAATTGAGAGATGTAGCGGACAAGCAGTGTTACATAAGCGGTATGTCGGCAGTCGTAACAGATACCAAGAACCTTTCTGATAAGGAGGTTCCAATCTATGTGCTGATCGCCGTAATCCTTGCCGTGATCGTGTTGTCCCTGACGATGGACTCCGCCATTATTCCGCTGTTCTTCTTATTGAGTATCGGAATGGCGATCGTATATAACCTGGGTTCCAACGTATTCTTCGGAGAGATCTCCTATGTGACCCAGGCATTGGCAGCGGTGCTGCAGCTGGGAGTTACCATGGACTATTCCATTTTCCTGTGGCACAGCTATGAGGAGAATCAGGAGCGGTATCCGGGAGATAAGAAGCGTGCCATGGCGCATGCCATCTCCAACACGATTACTTCTGTTGTGGCAAGTTCCATTACAACCGTAGCTGGATTCATTGCTCTTTGCTTTATGAGCTTCACCCTGGGACTTGACTTAGGTGTGACCATGGCAAAGGGAGTTGTGTTAGGAGTGATCTGCTGCGTAACGGTACTGCCTTCCATGATCCTGATCTTTGACAAGATCATTGAAAAGACCAGACATAAAGCAATCATTCCTGATCTGGGATTCATTGCAAACTGGATCACAAAGCATTATAAAATATTCATCATCGTGTTCCTCGTTGTCTTAATCCCAGCATTCTGGGGATACAAGAACTATGACGTTTACTATGATCTGGCGGGAACCATGCCGGAGGATCTGCCAAGCAGCCAGGCAAAGGTGAAGGTGGACGAAGCCTTTGAGATGAACTCCACTCATATCGTAATGATCGATTCTAAGCTGGAATCCCGTGACAGCGCGGAGCTTCTGGATAAATTAAATGATGTGGACGGTGTAAAAGCTGCCCTGGGTATCGACAGTATCGTGGGAGCAACGGTGCCAAAAGACATTATTCCTGATTCCGTAAAAGAAGTGGTTATGGATGAGAATTATCAGTTGATCCTGATCAGTTCCTCCTATGAGATCGCTTCCGATGAGGTAAACGCACAGTGCGATGAGATCGAAAAGATCATTAAGAGTTATGATGAAGATGCAATGCTGATTGGAGAGGCTCCTTGTACGAAGGATCTGATCACGATCACAGACCATGATTTCAGTGTTGTAAACTCACTTTCCATCGTGGCGATCTTTATCATTATTGCACTGACCTTTAAATCCATATCCTTGCCGATCATCCTGGTAAGCGCCATCGAGTTTGCGATTTTTATCAACCTCGGTATTCCGGCTTATACAGGATCACAGCTTCCGTTCATTGCCGGAGTCGTTATCGGAACGATTCAGTTGGGAGCCACCGTGGATTATGCGATCCTGATGACTACCAAATACCGTAAGGCGCGGTATAACGGAGCAGAGAAGAAGGAAGCCATTACTTCGGCGCTGGGATCATCCATGCAGTCCATCATCGTAAGTGCGCTGAGTTTCTTCGCAGCAACCTTTGGAGTAGGTCTGTATTCCAATATCGATATGATCGGTTCTCTGTGTTTCTTAATGGCGAGGGGCGCGATCATCAGTATGTTTGTCGTAATCTTCATACTGCCGGCGCTGTTTATGATCTTTGATAAAGTGATCTGCAAGACAAGCGCAGGATTTGTACCAAAAAAGACAGAAGAGTAAGAAGGAGGAAATTAAGATGAAGTTACCTGAATTAAAGAGAAGATTCAAAAATAAATATGTGATCCGCATTGCGGCAGGCGTTCTGACTGTGGCAGTGGCAGGCGGCAGCTTTGGCGTCTACACTGTACAGGCTGAGAAAAATGCCAAGGAAAATACCCAGACCACTCAGGAAGCAGAGGATGAGAAGGAAGATGAGGAAGCGTTGGAAGAAGTCCTCACTTCCAAGGTAAGCAACTCCGAGGAGGAGGTTGGAAAAGAGGAGACCGTCTATGTGGTAGCCGACAACACCGGAAAAGCAGATAATGTCATTGTCAGCGACTGGTTGAAGAACCCGGATGGAGAGGATACGATTGAGGACGCTTCTGATCTGAAAGACATCAAGAATGTGAAGGGCAAGGAAGAGTTCGAGGAAAAGGACGGAAAGATCACCTGGCAGGCAAAGGGAAATGATATCTACTATCAGGGAACTACGGACAAAGAACTTCCGGTGGAGCAGACCATCACCTACTATCTGGATGGCGAGAAGATGGATCCGGAAGATATCGCAGGCAAGAGCGGAAAGGTAACGATCCGTTTCGATTATAAGAACAATGAAAAGAAGACGGTTACCGTAGATGGCAAGAAACATACTGTCTATGTTCCATTTACGATCTTAACGGGAATGGTTCTGGATGACAGCTACACCAATGTGGAAGTAACAAACGGAAAAGTTATCTCCGACGGCGACAAGCAGATGGTAGCCGGAGTGGCAATGCCGGGCTTAAAGAGCAGTCTTCAGGTGAAGAGTTCTGATTTTTCCGAGGATATTGATATTCCGGAATATATAGAAGTGACGGCAGATGTTGAGAACTTCAAGCTGGATATGACCATGAGTGTAATGCTCAGCGGTATCACCACCGGAGATGATGTGGAAGATCTGGTAGACTTAAGTGATCTGGACGATGCCATTGATACCTTATCGGATTCCTCCAGCCAGCTGGTAGATGGAACAAAGCAGTTGAGAGATGGTCTCACATTGCTTAAAAACAGCGCTCCGGCTCTGGCAAGTGGAGCAAACGCATTGAATGAAAGCACCGGAACCCTGAATGCAGGTATCGCACAGTTGGATGCAACCTTAAATGCGCCGATGACGGATGAGGCGAAAGCAGCGGCAGCAGAGCAGGCAGCGGCAACGGTAAATGCCCAGGCAGAATCTATTCAGAAACAGGCAGCAGAGACAGTAAATGCCCAGGCAGAATCTATCCAGAAGCAGGCAGCAGAGACGGTAAACGCCCAGGCAGATGCCATCAAGAAACAGGCGGCAGATACCGTAAGCGCTCAGGCAGACGCAATCGCGCAGCAGGCAGCAGAAACTGTGGAAGCACAGTTTGCAGATGATACAAACCCACAAAGTACAAAGAATCTCTCAGCATATGCAGCTCAGACATTTTATGATAAGTTAACCAGCGCAGATAGTGTTGCAACTGTAAAATCTGGATTAGCTGACAATGGTACATTGGTTGATTCTGTTAAAACAAGTCTGCGCGAGCAGGTTGCAGCAGTAATTGGAGACGCAACAATTAGTACGATGGAAACAACATATAATATGGATAGAAGTACAGCAGTGGCGACTGCATACAATCAGAATGCACAATTACAGGCAGGGGTTGCGCAGGCTCTTGGATTACCACAGACAATCTCAGATTATGCTACATTAGAAGGGGCAGTTGTTGATAGTAAATTAAGTGAAATGGCAACAAGCGTTTTGACTGGAATTGCAAGTAATGCTAAAACAGATGTAGGAGCTTCTGTAGCACAAGCAGCTAAAGAAGGAGCAGTACAGGCAGCACAGCAGGCAGCCGTAGTAGGAGCAACAGAAGCGGCTCAGACTGCAGCCGTATCAGGGGCACAGCAGGGAGCATCCCAGGGAGCCGTAGCAGGAGCAACGGAAGCAGCGCAGACAGCAGCGTTAACCGGAGCAGTTCAGGGAGCATCCCAGGGAGCCGTAGCGGGCGCCGAGGCAGCCAAAGCAGAGGTTGCAGCAGGAATTGAGACAGCTCAGGCAGGCGGTTACAGCCTTGTAAGCGGAATGGAAGCGTTGAAGAACGGTACACAGGCATTGGCTGATCAGGTTCCTACACTGGTTTCCGGTGTAAACCAGCTTGCAGAGGGTTCTGTAACTCTGAACGAGGGAATGATCAAGTTCGACGAAGAAGGTATTCAGAAGTTAGCAGATACCTATAATGGAGATGTGAAGGGATTAATGGAGAAGGTTGCGGCAGTAATGCAGGCAGGCTCCGATTATCAGAGCTTTTCTGATAAGAATGAGGATACCTTAGGTGAAGTAAAATTCATCATCCGTACAGAAGGTGTGGAAGAAAAGGAAGACTAATATTATAAAATAAAAAGGAAAGGAGAGGGAAAAATGAGCTTGATAGAAATTGTGCTGATTACCATCGGCGTATCTCTGGATACTTTTGCCGCGGTGGAATGCCGGGGCGCAGTGGTTGCCAGGCTGGAGAAAAAGCAGTTAGCGCTGGCGGTAACATTAACTGCCATATGGCAGACGATCGCACTTCTTATCGGTGATTTTTTGGTAACTCTCCTGAACCGGTACGATGTGAAGCTCAGCGATGAAGCCTTTATCGGAAGGATCCTGGCGATTTTGATCCTCTTTGGAATGGGGCTGCGCATGTTTGTCAAGGCGTGGAGAAATGAGGGGATCGTGGAAAAGCGGGAAGATAGACTGAATCTGAAAAAGACTTTCCTGCCCATCGCCAGGGGAACCATCTTTACCATCCTGACCGGGATCGTATTCGGATTCCTGGAGGCGGATCTGCGGGCGGTATTGGCAATGATCATCTGTGTTACGATCGCAATCGTTATCATAGGATTGTATACGGGATATCGATTTGGGTTTGAACAGAAATCAAAGGCTTATATCATCGGAGGCGCGTTGCTGATTGCGGCTGGAATAGACGTGATTGTTCGGTTCATTGTATTGAGATAAGTGTAGAGAAAGGCACAGCGGTATGAATTGTCATACCGCTGTGCCTTTTTCATGGGGTTACAGTAAAAGATTTGATTACCTCACAAAAAATCCATCCACCTCACATAATTCTCCCGATAAACCTCCGAAGAGGAAAGCTCCACGATCTGGGTACACTCCCGCAAACCGTCAAAATAACTTCCTGACGGCTCCAACAGATACCGGACAGCCCCAGCAAGAGAAGTATTCCCCATAGGACGGATCCTGCCAAGAAAGGCTTCCGGGAACATACCGATGGCAACTGCCTGATCCACATTCGTATGGGCGCCGAAGCCGCCGCAGAGATATACGGTGGAGATCTCCCCGGCATTCATTCCGGCAGTATTGAGCAGAGTCTCGATTCCCGCCCGCACCGAGCCCTTGGCGAGCTGGATGGAGCGGATATCCTCCTGGGAAAAAAGGTGTTCCTGATAGCGGTAACCTCCGTAGAAAAAAATCCCCTGTAAGAGTCCTGTCTCATCCAGCGCCTTTTTACGGCGCATTTCATAGATCGCCGCAAGGACCTCGCTTCCGGGAATACGGCTTCCCTCAAAGGCAGGTCCGGCGGCAACGGAGGTCCCCCACAGTTCGCTGTATTTTCCCAGAACCATCTCTCCGTTGGTTCCCATATCCACAAAGAGAAAAGAAGAATCATCCTTTGGAAGCTCCAGGGAATACAGCCCGGAGGTAATATCCCCTCCAAGAAAAGCGCTCAATCCCGGCAGGATCGTAACTGCTGCTGAGCTTGAAAAATCATCCCCGAACACTTCCTTTGCGTTCAGGACAGGATAGGTCAGCATTGCCGGACGAAACGGGAATATTCCAAGTGTTTCGCAGGAAAGTCCCAGCAGGAGATGGCACATGGTGGTGTTGGCGGCGATACAGATGGAGGAGAGGCAGGAAGGCGCTTGATCGTTTTTTTTGAGAAAAGCGGTAATCTCCATCCCAAGGCGGGAAGCAAGCCCGTCTCTCATCTCAGAAAGCTGTCCATGATTGGCAGCGTCGATCCGGCTCAATACGTCGGCGCCATAGACCGCGCCGGGATTCAAAAAGCCGTGGGAGGCGATAACAGTTCCGTCCGAAAGGCGGACCAGGGCGAGGGCGATGGTGGTGGTGCCGATATCCACAGCAACGCCCAAGGGTTCCTGAGCAGACAGGGAACCTTTGGCGGCGGACGAGCGGGAGCTGTCGTGCTCAGAAACGGGGAGAATCTCAATCTCTGCGCTTGGCGCATCCGGCAAGATGATAACAGTCTGACAGTCCTTAGCAAGAAGCTGGCAGGCTCTTTTTTTTATTCCGTCGGCAATTACCATACAGCGATTGCATCTGCCCTTCCCCCCGCAGACAGCCGGAAAAGAAAACCCGTTTTTTTGCAGGATGCGGAGCACGGTTTCATCCTCATCATAGGGAAGAGAAAAAGTCTGGTTATTTTGTATCACGATCAATCTGTTCATAGATGTTATCTGCCTCTCAAAAATCATGATCAGATCCCGGAATCTTCTGGGATCTCTACGCCATGGTCTGTTTATGCTTATTATGGCACCCGGTGCGGCTTTATGTCAAATGACATCTGGAAAAGAGCAGTTTTATGTATTATAATACGGGGTATATGAAATGGGAACAAGCCCATAGGATAAGGGAGAGCGTCCACGATGAAAATATTACTGACAGCCATCAATGCAAAATATATCCATTCCAATCTCGCGGTGTACAGCCTGCGGGCATATGCGAAAAAATATGAAAAGCAGATCCAGCTTTTGGAATACACCATTAACAACCGTGTGGAAGAGATCCTGGAGGGGATCTATAAGGCGCGGGCGGATGTGATCTGTTTTTCCTGCTACATCTGGAATTTTTCCTATGTGGAGGAGCTGGTCACAGAGCTGAAAAAGCTCTGTCCCCACACTCCGATCTGGGTGGGCGGTCCCGAGGTGTCCTATGAGGTGGAGGAGCTTTTGCGGGAACATCCGGGAATCGACGGGGTGATGATCGGAGAGGGAGAGCGGACTTTTTTAGAACTTAGCCGCTGTTATCTGGAACGGGAGAAAGAGGAGTGGGAGGAGAGCCTGCTGCAGATTCCGGGGATCGCCCTTCGCAAAGCCGACGGGGCGCTGGCTTTTACGGGAATGGCAGAGCCGGTGGACATGAGTTCCATTCCCTTCTGCTATGAGGATATGGGCGAATTTAAAAACCGGATCATTTACTATGAGTCGTCACGGGGCTGCCCTTTTTCATGCAGTTACTGCCTGTCCTCCGTTGATAAAAGACTGCGGTTCCGCAGCCTGGATCTGGTAAAAAGGGAGCTGGGATTCTTTATTGAACAGGAGGTTCCCCAGGTAAAGTTCGTAGACCGGACGTTCAACTGTAATCATGAACACGCCATGGAGATCTGGCGTTTTATCAGGGAAAAGGATCGGGGAATCACCAATTTTCACTTTGAGGTGGCGGCGGATCTGCTGACGGAGGAGGAGCTGGACTTTATCGGGACTATGCGTCCGGGACTGATCCAGTTGGAGATCGGCGTACAGTCCACCAACGGCGATACCATCCGGGAAATTCACAGAACCATGGATCTGGAAAAATTAAAGAAGATCGTAAGACGGATCGAAGCTCCGGGGAACGTCCATCAGCATCTGGATCTGATCGCAGGACTTCCAAATGAAGACTATGAGACCTTCGGCAGGTCTTTTGATGAGATCTATGCTTTAAAGCCCCAGCAGCTTCAACTGGGCTTTTTAAAGGTACTGAAAGGCTCCTATCTGTTTGAACATGCGAAAGAGTATGGGATGATCTACCGGTCCAGACCGCCCTATGAGATCATGGCGACAAACTGGCTTAGCTTTGACGAGGTTCTGAAGATCAAGCAGGTGGAGGAAATGCTGGAGGTCTATTACAACAGCGGGCAGTTCGAGGTCACCATGAAGGTGATGGAGCCCTATTTTACCAGTAGCTTTCAGATGTTTCAGAGAATGGGAGAGTTCTATGAAGAACGGGGGTATTTTCAGTTGAAGCACACCCGGATCCGCCGCTGTGAGATCTTGCTGGAATTTATGGAAAAGATAGAGGGAGCGGATCTGGAAATGTTCAGACAGGCGTTGACCTTTGACCTCTATTACAGAGAAAATATGAAGAGCCGTCCGGGATTCGCCACGGCGCTGGAGCCATATAAAAATCTGAGCAAAAAGGTCTGCAAAAAAGGAAAGCTCTCCCATCTGGAGCCCTTTACCTATCGGTTTCCGGGAGCCGGGGAGCGCACGGTTCACGAGGTTCCAAAACCCTGTGAACGGTATTTTGTCCTGTTTGACTATGAGAAGCGGGACGTGCTGACCCATCAGGCGGCGGTGCGGATCTGTACGGAGGAAGAGTGAAAATGACGAAGAGAACAGCCGAGATCTTAAGAAGACTGGATGAGGCGTATGGCAGGGAATATATCTGTTATCTGAATTATGAGACGCCCTGGCAGCTTTTGATCGCAGTGATCTTAAGCGCCCAGTGCACCGATGCCAGGGTGAACATTGTGACAAAGGATCTGTTTGTGAAATATCAGACGCTGGAGGATTTTGCGAATGCGGATCTAAAGGAGCTGGAGCAGGACATTCACTCCACGGGTTTCTATCACAATAAGGCGAAAAACATCATCTCCTGCGCCAAAACTCTTGTGGAAAAACATGGCGGAGAGGTGCCAAGAAGCATAGAAGAGCTGACAGCTCTTGCCGGTGTCGGAAGAAAGACGGCGAATGTGATCCGGGGAAATATCTACCATGAACCAAGTGTGGTGGTGGATACCCATGTAAAGCGGATCTCCAAAAAGCTGGGGCTGACTAAGGAGGAGGATCCGGTGAAGGTGGAATATGACCTGATGAAGGCGCTGCCCAAGGATCACTGGATCCTGTACAATATCCAGATCATCACATTGGGAAGAAGTATCTGTACGGCGAGAAATCCAAAATGCGGGGAGTGTTTTCTCGCAGATCTATGTAAGGCGAAGAAGAAAAAATGATAAAAGACTACTGTGTCATCGACCTTGAGATGACGGGACTCAATGCAAAACATCATAAGATCCTGGAAGCGGCGGCGGTGCGGGTGCGGGACGGAGAAGTACGAGAGACCTGTTCCATGCTGATCCGCCAGGAGATGCCATTAGAGGAAGAGATCGCAGAGCTGACCGGAATTACCGATGAGATGTTAAAAGATGCGCCTTTGGAGGAGGAAGCGCTTGACGCTTTTTTTGACTTCCTGGGAGAGGATATTTTAGCGGGGCAGAATGTGATCTTTGATTACAGCTTTTTAAAACAGGCGGCGGTAAACCGCAGGATGGAATTTGAAAGAGAGGCGCTGGATACCTTGAAGATCGCAAGGCGCTGCCTGCCCGATCTGGAAAAGAAAAATCTGGATTCCCTGTGCGGTTATTATGGGATTGAGATCGGACGGCACCACCGGGCGCTGGACGATGCCGCGGCAACCCAGGTTCTCCTTGAGCGGATGGCGGAGGAGTTCGGGGAAGCCCAGCCGGATATTTTTTTGCCAATACCGTTGTTTTATAAGGCAAAAAGGCAGACGCCTGCCACGGCAAGACAAAAAAAGCACTTGAAAGAATTGGCAGAGTATCATAAAATAGACCTTAATCTTTCCTGGGACACATTGACCAGAAATGAGGCGTCCCGCCAGGTGGATCGGATCATCCACAGATATGGCAGGATACCGGGAAGGAAAATAGAAAATAAAAAAGAGGATAAAAAAGATCATAAAAATCAGAATACGGGCTAGAGCATTTCCTGAAGTTTTTTTTGGATCGTTTCTTTTGATAGGGAGTTCAACAGACCCGCGGTCTCAATGAGAGAACGGATTTTTGAGCCTTCGCCTTTTTCCTGATAGAGATTGGCGAGCAGGACATAATTCTCGGTTACGTCGGATCGGATTTTGATTCCAAATTCCAGAACCGTGACGGCTTCCTCAGAATGGGAGTCCTCCAGAAGGCTCCTGGCATAATCCGTCAGGAGGGAGACCAGCCTTGCAAAACGATCGTCGCAGGCGCTTAGAGCTTCCAGATTGGCGGCTCCGTATTGCAGCTTCAGATCCGTGTTGGAGATTCCGGTGAGGTTGAGGATCTTTTCTTTGGACAGGGATATCAGTTCCGCTTCCAGAGCGTCCCGTTTCTCAGAAGGGTATGTTCCGATGGGAAAGGCATCTAAGGGGATTTGAATATAAGCCAGATGCTCGATATCCTTTTTGCGGGTGGTATTCGCCTGATTTTCCAGATCCCAGAAAGCGGAGTTTTTTTCCTCTTCCTGTTTGGTGAGCTGGCTTCGCTTGTAGGCGTAAAATAATAAAAAGATGATAAAAAGAGTTAAAACTGGGAACATGTTGTTGCTCCTTTCCATAATTAAAGTGAGGTGAAAAATATGTATCGCAATTCTAAGAAAACAAAAATCATTGCAAGCATTATCGTGGTAATTTTAGTTGCATCCATGTGTTTGTCATTATTACTTGCCGCATTCTAGGACATAATATACTAAAACAGAGGGATGGTGTCAAATTTATTGGGCGTTTCGTATCTTGAAAAACCCTGTTTTTGTGGTAAAATAGTAGTCAGGCGTAA
Organism: uncultured Lachnospiraceae bacterium; assembly: GCA_958428365.1. Lineage (GTDB taxonomy): Bacteria > Bacillota > Clostridia > Lachnospirales > Lachnospiraceae > Maccoyibacter. The sequence continues at coordinate 36,858 of CAUAFT010000015.1, forward strand.
AATGACAGAACCACCTGTTCAAGGTCTTTGTACCGGAAGAGGGCGGCACAGACATAAGAGGGGAATATAACATGAGAAGTATCAAAAAGCGATGGCTGTTAACTGCGGCAGTGGCTGTAATCGCTGTTGCAGTTGTCATAGGAATGAATATTGGCGTGAAAGCGGAGGAAGATGAGGATCTTGTGATCGCAGACCGCGTCTATATCGGAGATGTTTCCGTGGCGGGAATGACGGAGGAAGAGGCAACCGCAGCAGTAGAAGAATACATCGATGGTTTGAAGGATACCACTGTGAAGCTGGAGGCAGGAGAGAACAGCCTTGAGGTGAAGGCAGAGGATCTTGGCATTGGCTGGGGAAATCCGGAGATTGCAGAAAAAGCGGTAAATCTTGGCAGGACCGGCAATCCAATTGCCAGATATAAAGAAAAGAAGGATCTGGAAAAAGGAGATAAGATCTTTGTGATTTCCTATTCTGTGGATAAGAGCAAGGTTCAGGCTCTTTTAGAGGAAAATTCGGATCAGTTGAATCAGAGCGCTCAGAACAATGGGCTGAAACGTGAAAATGGAAATTTTGTTTTTGTGAAAGGTCATGAGGGCATTGAGGTCAATATAGAGAAGTCTGCGAATGCGGTAGCATCCTATATGCAGAATGAATGGGATGGTAAGGAAGCCACCGTGGCGCTGGAAGCGGAGATCGTAGAACCGAAGGGTTCCGAGGAGGAGCTGGCGAAGGTCAAGGATCTGCTGGGCTCCTATAATACCAATTTCAGCTCTTCTTCCTCAGGACGTGCAAAGAACGTCCGCAACGGAGCGGAGAAGATCAATGGTTCTATCATCTATCCGGGAGACGAGTTCTCCGTGCATGACGCAGTGGTGCCGTTTAATGCGGAAAATGGTTATGAACTGGCTGGTTCCTATGAGAACGGAACAACCGTCGAGACCTATGGCGGAGGAATCTGTCAGGTATCTACCACCTTGTACAACGCGGTGATCCGGGCTGAGTTGGAGATCACGGAACGGTTTGCCCACTCCATGATCGTAAGCTATGTGGAACCGTCCATGGATGCGGCGATCTCAGGAGAATATAAGGATCTGAAATTTAAGAATAATACGGATGCACCGATCTATATTGAAGGTTATACAGACGGCGGAATCATCTGCTTTAACGTCTATGGTGAGGAGACCAGGGATCCCAACCGAGAGGTATCCTTTGTCAGCGAGACCACAGGTCAGACAGATCCGGGCGTACAGTACGTTGCGGACGGCAGTCTGCCGATCGGTACGATCTCTACACAGCAGCAGGCGCATGTGGGAAAAAAAGCCAAGCTGTGGAAGGTGGTAACGGTCAATGGCAAGGAGGAGAGCAGAGAGGAGTTCAACTCTTCCACCTATCAGGCGTCTCCGAAGATCATCAGAGTCGGCACAGCTTCGGCAAATGCGGATGCAGTAGCTGCCATCAACGCAGCTATCGGTACACAGGATGAGGCGACGATCCAGGCGGCGGCAGCGGCGAACTGCGATCAGGCATTGGCAGATCAGGCAGCGCAGCAGGCGGCGGAAGCGGAGGCAGCGGCAGCAGCAGCGGCGGCGGAAGCAGAAGCCCAGGCACAGCAGGAGAAAGAAGAACAGGATAAGTCGAGGGACGACAAAGATTCGGATCAAAAAGACTCGGATCAGAAGGAAGATTCCTCCGGGGATGAGGAATAGCAGAAATTCTGTATACAGGAAAGAATCTAAGAAAGATCAGTGAGGCTGTCCTAGAAATGGGACAGCCTTGAAGTTATCATTTGGAATTGGAAGAAAGAGACAATGATGAAGGTTGGAAAAGTACCGGAGAATGTGTTAAAACGCTCCGTTTTCAAACAACTGCATACAAAGAGAGAGGAAGTGCTTCTGGGAGCAGGCGTGGGCGAGGACTGCGCGGCGATGCAGCTTAGAGAGGATGAGGTATTCGTCATCTCCACCGATCCCATCACGGGAACGGCGCAGGATATCGGCGAGCTTGCCATTCAGATCACGGTGAACGATCTGGCAAGCGCCGGGGCGGAACCCATCGGCGTTATGCTGACCATTCTTCTGCCGGAGGAGACGGAGGAGGCGGAGCTTAAGACCGTGATGGCACAGGTGGAGTCCGCCTGTGAGAAAAACCGGATACAGGTGATGGGCGGTCACACGGAGGTGACCACCGTGGTCAACCAGATCGTGATCTCAGTCACCGGAGTCGGAAAGGCGAAGGAGGGAAGAATGATCTCCACAGCCGGGGCGGAACCGGGAATGGATATTTTACTCACGAAGTGGATCGGCATTGAGGGAACGGCAATTCTGGCGAAGGAAAAGGAAGAGGAATTGAGAGGCAGATTCTCCCAGCCCTTTATCGATCGGGCGAAGGCGTTAGATCAGTACCTCTCCGTATTACCGGAGGCTGCCACCGCCGTTAAGTCTGGCGTTGCAGCCATGCATGACGTGACAGAGGGCGGAATCTTTGGCGCGCTCTGGGAGCTTGCAGAGGCATCCGGCGTCGGACTTGAAATCGACTTAAAGAAAATTCCTTTAAAGCAGGAAACGGTTGAGATCTGTGAATATTTCGGGGTCAATCCCTATGGGCTTATTTCCAGCGGCTCCATGCTGATGGCGGCAAAGGACGGCAACGGTCTGGTATTGGAACTGGAAAAAGCGGGTATCCCGGCGGTTGTCATCGGAAAGGCGACGGCGGGAAACGACAGGGTCCTTCTGAATGAGGACGAACGCAGATTTTTGGAACCACCGAAAACAGATGAATTATATAAGGCTTTAAAGTAATAGAATAGATAGAAGAATATGCGAATGTTGGAGGAAGATCATGCGTGAGAAAATTTTAACCTTTATAGAAAAAAACAGCAGGGTGGATCTGAAAGAGCTTGCCATCATGCTGGGCGTCAGTGAAGTGGATGTAGTGAATGAATTGGAGGCGATGGAAGCAGAGCATATCATCTGCGGTTACCATACCCTCATCAACTGGGATAAGACTGGAATCGAGAAGGTGACAGCCATGATCGAGGTGCGGGTCACCCCGCAAAGAGACATGGGATTCGATAAGGTGGCTGAAAGGATCTACAATTATCCTGAGGTCAACGCAGTCTATCTGATCTCCGGCGGTTTTGACTTCATGGTCATCCTGGAGGGAAAGACCCTGCGGGAGATCGCTCAGTTCGTATCGGATAAGCTGTCCACACTGGACTCTGTACTTAGCACGAAAACGAACTTTATCCTGAAAAAATATAAGGATCACGGAACTGTTATGGCTGCGCCGAAAAAAGATGAAAGGATTTTGATGATACCATGAGAAATCCACTGTCCAAAAGAATTGTTGAAATAGAACCATCCGGAATCCGTAAATTTTTTGACATTGTAAACGAGATGGAGGATGCCATCTCCTTAGGTGTGGGAGAACCGGATTTTGATACGCCGTGGCATATCAGGGACGAAGGCATTTTCTCCCTGGAAAAAGGAAGGACTTTCTATACCTCCAATGCCGGATTAAAGGAGTTAAAACAGGAAATTGCAAAGTACATATACCGCAGATGCAATGTGACCTATGACTACCAGAAGGAGATTCTCATCACGGTAGGCGGCAGCGAGGCGATCGACATTGCCATGCGGGCTATGCTGGATCCGGGGGACGAGGTGCTGATCCCTCAGCCAAGCTACGTCTCCTATGAGCCATGTGCCATTCTGGCAAACGGCGTTCCGGTCATTATTGAGTTGAAGGAGGAAAATGAGTTTCGTCTTACAAGGGAAGAACTGGAGGCGGCGATCACACCGAAAACAAAGATTTTGGTCCTGCCATTTCCCAATAACCCAACGGGTGCCGTGATGGAGAAAAAGGATCTGGAAGCCATCGCGGAGGTGATAAAGGAACACGATCTCTTTGTGTTGAGCGATGAGATCTATGCGGAGCTGACTTACTGCGGAGAGCATGTCAGCATTGCCTCTTTGCCTGGAATGAAGGAGAGAACGGTTTTGATCAACGGTTTTTCCAAGTCCTATGCCATGACGGGCTGGCGTCTTGGATATGCCTGCGCCCCGGCAGAGATCTTAGAGCAGATGTTGAAGATCCATCAGTTTGCCATTATGTGCGCGCCCACCACCAGCCAGTATGCGGCAATTTCCGCATTGCGCAACGGCGATGAGGACGTCAGAAAGATGCGTGAGGAATATAACGCCAGAAGACGCTATCTGGTACATCGTTTTCAGGAGATGGGCCTGCAGTGCTTTGAGCCGTTTGGAGCCTTTTATATTTTTCCAAGCATTCAGGAATTTGGACTTACCTCGGAGGAGTTCGCCAACCGGTTCCTGAAGGAGGAAAAGGTTGCGGTGGTGCCGGGAACAGCTTTTGGCGCCTGCGGCGAGGGATTCCTCCGAATTTCCTATGCCTATTCCTTAGATAATCTGAAGATCGCCCTGGAACGGCTGGAGCGTTTTATCACGCACCTGAGAGAGGAACAGAAAAATGGCTAAGCTCAACATTGTGCTGTACGAGCCGGAGATTCCGGCAAATACGGGAAATATCGGGAGAACCTGCGTCGCCACCGGGACAAGGCTGCATCTGATCGAGCCTCTGGGCTTTTCCCTGAGTGAAAAAGCGCTCAAACGCGCCGGGATGGACTACTGGTCAGATCTGGATGTGACCCGTTATGTGAATTATCAGGAATTTTTAGAGAAAAATCCGGGAGCAAAGATCTATATGGCGACCACGAAGGGAAAGCACGTCTACTCGGAGGTCTCCTATGAACCGGATTGTTATATTATGTTTGGAAAAGAGAGCGCCGGGATCCCGGAGGAGATTCTGGTGGAACATCCGGAGGAATGTGTGCGGATCCCGATGATCGGCGAGACCCGTTCCCTGAATCTGTCCAATTCCGTGGCGATCGTATTATACGAGGCGCTGCGCCAGAATCAATTTCATCATATGAAGCTGGAGGGCGAGCTGCATCGTCTTCACTGGGACTAGGCAGAGCGAGCGGGGAAGAATCCTGCCGGGAGTCTGAATGAGAGAGGAATTTCTACCGATTTTTGGAGTACAGATATGGGAATCATTAAGACAAGCAAATTAGTACATGAATACATACACCGGGACGAGGAGGGAAATGTAGAATCCATTCAGACCGCTTTGGAGGGTGTGGATATCGACATTGAAAAGGGACAGTTCGTGGCGATCTTAGGACACAACGGTTCGGGAAAGTCCACACTGGCAAAGCATATGAACGCCATTCTAAGACCCTCAGAGGGAACAATGTGGGTGGAAGGACTGGATACCTCCGAGGAGAAAAATGTCTGGGAGGTCCGTCGTAAGGCGGGGATGGTATTCCAGAACCCGGACAACCAGATCATTGCCAGCGTGGTGGAGGAGGATGTGGGATTCGGTCCTGAAAATATGGGCGTACCCACGGACGAGATCTGGAAGCGCGTGGAGGAAAGCCTGAGCAGTGTCGGCATGTTACAATTCCGAAGCCACTCTCCCAACAAGCTGTCCGGCGGTCAGAAACAGCGGGTGGCGATCGCGGGCGTGGTGGCGATGGAGCCGGAGTGCATCGTGTTGGACGAGCCCACGGCAATGCTGGACCCCAGCGGACGGAAAGAAGTTATAAAGACCGCCCAGCTGTTGAACCGGGAAAAAGGCGTTACGGTGATTCTTATTACCCATTACATGGAAGAAGTGGTGGATGCGGATAAGGTTTTTGTCATGGACAAGGGAAGGATCGTTATGGAGGGAACGCCGAGAGAAATTTTTTCCCAGGTGGATACTCTGAAAAAATACCGTCTGGACGTGCCCCAGATCACGCTTTTGGCGGATGAACTGAAAAAAGCCGGGCTTCCGATCCCGGCGGGGATATTGACCAGAGAGGAATTGGTGCGGGAATTGACCAGACTCGGGACATAGGTGGAGAGATGTCGATTATTTTAGATAAGATCAATTATGTATACAGTCCGGGGACTGCATATGAGATCCAGGCTTTAAAAAATATCAATTTAAAAATAGAGGACGGGGAATTTTTAGGACTGATCGGTCACACCGGTTCGGGAAAATCCACCCTGATCCAGCATCTGAACGGACTGACAAAGGCGACTTCCGGATCCATTTATTATAACGGTGCGGATATCTACGATGAGGATTACGATCTGAAAGGACTGCGCACCAGAGTGGGACTGGTCTTTCAGTATCCCGAACATCAGCTCTTTGAGACGACGATCTTTGACGACGTCTGCTTTGGACCGAAGAATCAGGGACTTACTAAGGAGGAGGTTCAGCTTCGCGCCTATGCAGCGTTAAAGAGCGTGGGCTTGCCGGAGGAGGTCTTTTATCATTCTCCCTTTGATCTGTCCGGCGGACAGAAACGGCGGGTGGCGATCGCAGGAGTCCTTGCCATGCAGCCGGAGGTGCTGATCCTGGATGAACCGACTGCCGGTTTGGATCCCAGGGGAAGGGATGAGATCCTGGATCAGATCGCAGAGCTCCACAGGGAGCGGGGGATCACGGTGATCCTTGTCTCCCACAGTATGGAGGATGTGGCGAAGTATGTGGGACGCATTGTGGTGATGGATCACGGAGCGGTGTTGTTTGACGATGTTCCCAAAAGGGTCTTCTCCCACTACCGGGAGCTGGAAGCTGTGGGACTTGCGGCGCCTCAGGTGACCTATCTGATGCAGGAGCTGAGACAGGCAGGATTTCCGGTAAATGTGGACGTCACAACGGTACAAGAGGCAAAAGATGAGATTTTAGCGAGGTTAGGACGGTAAGATGTTAAGAGATATCACGATTGGACAATATTATCCGGCGGATTCCATCATTCACAAATTAGATCCCAGGGTCAAATTATTTGCAACGCTGATTTTTATCATCTCCCTGTTTTCTTTTAAAAATGTGGCGGGATTCCTCGCTGCAACGGTGTTTATGTTCGGATTTATCAAATTGTCGAAGGTGCCGTTTGGCTATATGGTGAAGGGATTAAAGGCGATCGTGGTTCTGATGCTGATTACGGCGGCCTTTAATCTCTTTTTGACCACCGGAGAAGAGCTGGTCTCTTTCTGGATTTTTACGATCACATATGAGGGACTTCGCAATGCAGTCATGATGACGGTCCGCCTGATCTATCTGATCCTTGGAACCTCGGTTATGACACTGACCACCACCCCAAACGAGCTGACGGACGGATTGGAAAAAGCGCTCCGTCCCCTGAATAAGATCCACGTTCCGGTGCATGAGATCGCCATGATGATGTCCATTGCCCTGCGTTTTATCCCGATACTGGTGGAGGAAACGGATAAGATCATGAGGGCGCAGATGGCGAGGGGAGCGGATTTTGAGTCCGGCGGGATCATTCAGAAAGCAAAAAATATGATCCCTCTTTTGGTTCCGCTGTTTGTGTCGGCTTTTCGCCGTGCCAACGATCTTGCCATGGCGATGGAGGCGAGATGTTACCGCGGAGGCGAGGGCAGGACGAAGATGAAACCTCTGACTTATGCGGGAAGGGATCATAAGGCATATCTGATCGTGATAAGTTATTTTGTGATCATGATGGTTTTGAGAACATTTTTGTAGAAATTAATGCATATAAGTATGCGGCAAAGCGGAATGGGAACGTCCGCTTTATATCGTATAAAAGTGGCAATTTGGCAGAGATTAGGGGGAAGTCATGAAGCGTGTCATGTTGATCGTAGCGTATGACGGTACGAATTACTGCGGATGGCAGATACAGCCCAATGGCAGGACAATAGAAGGAGAGTTGAATCAGGCGTTAAGCGAACTGTTAGGAGAAGAGATCGTGGTAGCCGGGGCAAGCCGGACAGATGCGGGGGTGCATTCCTGCGGAAATCTTGCTGTCTTTGATACCAACGCCAGGATGCCGGCGGAGAAGATCTCCTACGCCTTAAATCAGAGACTGCCGGAGGATATTGTGGTTCAGCTTTCAAAAGAAGTGGCGGCAGATTTTCATCCAAGACATCTGAAAAGTAAGAAAACCTATGAGTACCGCATCTTAAACCGGGAGTTCCGGGATCCTAACAGAAGGCTGGATACTTATTTTTATTACAGGAGGCTGGACGTGGAAGCCATGCGCGAGGCGGCCGGGTATCTGGTGGGAGAGCATGATTTTAAGAGCTTTTGTTCCGTAAAGGCGCAGGTGGAGACCACAGTCCGCAAAATCTATGCCCTGACAGTGGATAAGCATGGAGATGTGGTCACCATCCGGGTGACTGGAAACGGATTTTTATATAACATGGTCAGGATCATTGCGGGAACGCTGATCCAGGTGGGAACCGGAGAGCGGGAGCCGGAGGAGATGCCAAAGATCCTGGCGGCATTGGACAGGGAAGCGGCGGGCCCCACGGCGCCTGCCCATGGACTGACGATGATCGGGATCGAGTATCGGGAGCAAAAGGGCGGAGGAGCTGCGGAGAAAGAGACAGCCCGTCATTCTTTCTGAATCAATCATATGAGTCGTATGAGCCTGGAAAAAATATCTTGACACGCCAGGGGGTGTGTACTATAATATTTAAGTCTGACATAGTGAAGAAATGTGACTCCATAGCCCCGGAGGCGCATTGATTATAACAAATATGTGAAAGCCCGACGCAGTATTTTCGGACATTGATACTGTAAAGGCGAAGTTCAAGGAGGTCAACCAATGAAAACTTTTATGGCAAGCCCTGCTACAATTGAAAGAAAATGGTATGTAGTAGATGCTACTGATAAAACATTAGGACGCTTAGCTTCTGAAATTGCCAGCGTATTAAGAGGAAAAAAGAAACCGATCTACACACCACACATCGACACAGGCGATTATGTGATCGTAGTCAATGCAGAAAAAGTAAAAGTATCAGGAAAGAAATTAGATCAGAAGATTTACTATCATCATTCCGATTATGTTGGTGGTATGAAAGAGACTACTTTAAAAGAGATGTTAAACAAACATCCTGAGAGAGTCATCGAATATGCGGTAAAAGGCATGCTTCCAAAAGGACCTTTGGGAAGAGAAATGTACAGGAAATTATTCGTTTATGCTGGTCCGGACCACAAACATGAAGCTCAGAAACCTGAGACATTAACATTTTAATCGGTGATAAGGAGGTAAATTACATTGGCTAATACAAAGTATTACGGAACAGGAAGAAGAAAATCATCTGTTGCCAGAGTATATTTAGTACCGGGAACAGGTAAGGTTACCATCAATAAAAGAGATATCGACGAATATTTAGGATTAGAGACCTTAAAGGTAATCGTTCGTCAGCCATTGGTTGCTACAGAGACAGCCGATAAGTTCGATGTTTTAGTGAACGTAAAGGGCGGCGGATACACAGGTCAGGCGGGAGCGATCCGTCACGGTATCGCAAGAGCTTTACTTCAGGTAGACAATGATTACAGACCGATCTTAAAGAAGGCAGGATACTTAACCCGTGATCCTCGTATGAAAGAGCGTAAGAAATACGGTCTCAAGGCAGCTCGTAGAGCACCTCAGTTCTCAAAACGTTAGTCAAACGCTGGGAAGAGCATTTTATATTTGGTATATGGAACCCACAGACGTCAAGTTTGTGGGTTTTTTTAAAATGGTAATTGTGGTATACTTATATTATCAACAATATATTGTAAAGGATATATTTTAAGCACATGGGGAGGTAAACAGAATGCCGGAAATATCATTATTTTATGGAATCAGAGTGACCATGTATTATGATGACCACAATCCGCCACATTTTCATGCAGAATATAACGGAAATAAGGCAATAGTTGAAATAGATAAAGCAAGAGTAATAAAAGGAGCTTTGCCTTCGAGACAATTAAAGCTAATATTAGCATGGTGTGTGTTACATCAGGATGAATTAATGCAGAACTGGGAATTATCTAAAGATGGAAAACCTATGAACAGGATTAATCCGTTAGTATAGTAGTATAAGAGGTGATTGTATGTTTCCAAAGGTCGTGCAGGTAATACCAATGAAGGATTATTCGGTATATGTATATTTTGAAGATGGAAAAATTGTATGTTATGATATGTCTAAAATGATTGAGAAAGAGGTATTTCGTCCGTTGAAGGATATTGACGTTTTTATTAGCACTTGTACAGTATTGAATGATACTCTTGCATGGGATATTTGTCAAAACCGGGATAGTACAACATGTTTGGACATCGATCCAGATACGTTATATGAATTACCTATGGAAGAAGAAAAGATTGCGTGATTCGGAAGGTGTTGGTATGTATGGAGAAGTGTGGGTAACTGACACATAACTAACAAATTGACGTAAAATGCTGGGAAATAAGGGATTGAAATTCAGCAAACGTCAGTCAAACGCCGGGAAGAGCACATTTTATATTTGGTATATGGAACCCACAAACATTGAGTTTGTGGGTTTTTTTGTAAAAATTATGTTTGAAGATGGTAACGTATTCCCTTAAATCAACTGCGAGACAGGGAACCATATCTTGGGAACACAAGACAGCAGGATCAAAATCATGAAGTATAACCATACAAAAAAAGCGCGTTTTCACAGCCGTCCGAACCGCTTCGTGGCAAAAGTACGGCTGGAAGAAACAGAAAAAGAATGGAAATGTTCAGAAGAAAAATTAGAGACCGTTCATGTAAAAAACACCGGACGCTGCAAGGAACTCCTCCTTCCTAACGCCCCCGTCATTCTGGAGGAATCGGACAATCCAAACCGCAAGACGAGATACGATCTCATCAGCGTCTACAGGGAAGGGCTTGGCTGGGTGAACATTGACAGCCAGGCGCCCAATCAGGTGGTAAAAGAATGGCTGGAAAAACAGGATTACACTTACATCAAACCGGAATACACCTATGGGGATTCCAGAATAGACTTTTATATGGAAAAGGGAGAAGAAAAATACCTGATGGAGGTAAAGGGCTGTACCCTGGAAATAGATGGAGTCGGATATTTTCCTGACGCTCCTACGAAAAGGGGAGTGAAGCATCTGAGGGAACTGACGAAAGCCGTGGACGAGGGTTATCACTGCATTGCCGCCTTTGTGATTCAGATGGAAGGGATCACGCAGGTGCGTCCGAATGTGGAGACGCATCCGGAATTTGGAGAAGCGCTGCGTCAGGCGCAGGAGGCAGGGGTGGAGATCCTGCCCCTGTGCTGCCGTGTGACGCAGGACAGCCTGGAGATTATAGAATGACAGACAATATCATATTTTTTGATGGTTTGCAGCTCAGCACCAGCCTCCATCCATGGTAATGACCTGCCCTGTTAAATAGGAAGGTGCGTTGGCAAGCTGATAGATGGCGTCTGCAGCCTCCTCCGCGGTGCCAAAACGTCCCGCAGGAATTTCCTCCTCCAGAGCCGCCCGTTCTTCCGGGGAAAAGCACTGGTTCATCCTCGTATCGATGACGCCGAAGGCGAGAGCATTCACCTGAATGTTGCTTGGAGCCAGTTCTTTTGCCAGAGCCTTTGTCAGAGCGTTCACACCGCCTTTGGACGCGGAATAGGCAGCCTCCATGGAAGCGCCTTCATTTCCCCAGACGGAAGAAATGTTGAGGATCCGTCCGGATTTTTTGGACAGCATATAGGGGATCGCTTCCCGACAGCAGTAAAATACCGAGTCCAGATTGACGGACATGACGCGCCGCCATTCCTCATCCGTCATCTCGCTGAGAAGTGCGATGTGGGAGACGCCCGCATTGTTGATAAGAATATCAATACCGCCGAATCGTTTTTCGGCATCCCGAAACATCTGTTTTACAAAATCAGGAGAGCTGACGTCGCCTGTGAAAGTAAGGCAGTCCACGGCGTAATCTGTCTGAAGTTCCGTTTGAAGCGCTTCTAATGTTTCTTTTGAGTGCATACAGTTCAGGATCAAAGTACAGCCTTCCTTTGCAAAGCGTCTGGCAGCGGCTTTGCCGATACCGTGGGAAGCGCCTGTGATCAATACTTTCTTATTCATTGAAAACCTCCGTTTGTCAGGATGAATTTTTTGCAGCTGTTTAGGGCAAGACGAAGACATTACAATTTTTCATAGTTCTATATGTATCATTTTCAGCTGAAAATGTCAACTTGGATGTAAAAACTTAAAAATAATTCTGAATATTACTTGAGATAAAGGCAAAATGTGGTATAATATATTCAGATATCTAAAAAACGGATATCAAAAAAATAGCAAAGGGGTTGGGCAATATGCGTATCACAATTACGGGCAGAAATATTGAAATTACCGATGGATTAAAATCAGCAGTAGAGGACAAGTTAGCAAAACTCGAAAAGTATTTTACTCCCGACACCGATGTTTTTGTAACCTTGAGTGTAGAAAAGGAAAGACAGAAGATTGAAGTCACGATTCCGGTGAAAGGAAATATCATCCGTTCAGAGCAGGTCAGCAGCGATATGTATGTATCCATTGATCTGGTGGAGGAAGTCATCGAGCGTCAGTTGAAAAAGTACAAAAATAAATTGATTTCCAAGAAGCAGAATGCAGAAAGTTTCCGAAAAGAATTTATTGAGAAAGAAGTGGATACGGACGACGAGGTCCAGATCATCAGAACGAAACGCTTTGGAATGAAGCCGATGTATCCGGAAGACGCCTGCGTACAGATGGAGCTGTTAGGACATAATTTCTTTGTATTCCGAAATGCGGAGACGGAGGAAGTCAATGTTGTGTATAAGCGGAAAGGCAATACATATGGATTGATCGAGCCGGAGTGTTAAAGGCTTTTGGTTTTTTTGGAATATTATAGTGTGATGGAGAGAGCACCCTCGCGAGAGGGTGCTTTTTTTGAGAGGTTTGCAGAAGGTGCTAAGGGAGAGGAAAAAGGTGTTGTGTGAAAAGGGATTGCTTGTAATGGGAAGGAAAATGTTTTACTATAGATGTATTATAGGATCTGGAGCTGGAATCGAAACCGGATTCTGATATTGGAAAGAGTGAAAATAATCATGAGATGATGAAGGAGGATATTATGGACATTGTGGTTTTGGCAGGAGGTCTCAGTACGGAGAGGGATGTGTCTTTTGTGACCGGGGATATGGTGAGTAAGGCTTTGAGAAAAAATGGTCACAGGGTGATCCTTTTGGATGTATTTATGGGATATAGTGACAGGAAAGAAGAGATAGGGGATATTTTTGAGAGAGCGGAGGAAGCGAGTCTTCAGGTCGAGGGGATTCCGACGGAGGCGCCGGATCTGGAGGCAGTGAAGGCTTCCAGGGCGGATCAGTCGGAGAATTTTTTTGGTCCGAATGTGATTGAGATCTGTCAGATGGCGGATATGGTATTCATGGCGCTTCACGGGGAGAATGGAGAGAATGGAAAGATCCAGGCGGCGTTTGATCTGTTTGGAATTAAATATACGGGCACGGGATATCTGGGAAGCGCGCTGGCGATGGATAAGAATATTGCGAAGCAGTTTTTTGAGGTACATGGGATCCCGACGCCGCGGGGAATTGCCATGAAGAGGGATCAGCAGGTTCGGGACTTTGATAAGACGGGATTGACGCTTCCTTGTGTGGTGAAGCCATGCTGCGGAGGATCCAGTATCGGAGTGTCCATTGTGAGGACAAAGGAAGAGTATGAGGATGCGTTAAAGGAGGCGTTCCGCTGGGAAGAGGAAGTGCTGATCGAGGACTTCGTGGAAGGCAGAGAATTTTCTGTGGGAGTGCTGAATGGCGAGGCGCTTCCGGTGATCGAGATCGCTCCGGTGGAGGGATTTTATGACTATAAGAATAAATATAAGGCGGGAAGTGCGGTGGAGACCTGCCCGGCGGATCTGACGGAGGAGATTGCAAAGCAGATGCAGGATTATGCGGTGAAGGTGACGAAAGCTCTGGGTCTGGGAGCTTATTCCAGGATGGATTTTCTTTTGAATGAAAAGAACCAGATGTTTTGTCTGGAAGCCAATACTCTGCCGGGGATGACGCCCACCAGTCTGCTGCCTCAGGAGGCCCAGGCGGTTGGAATCGGGTTCGAGGAACTCTGCGAGCGGTTGATTCAAAGTTCATTCAAAAAATATGAGAGCAGAGGGGAATAAGATGAAGAATCTGACATTGAAAAATATAGCAGATTGCTGCCATGGGACTTATTTTGGCGAAGAGAAAGACGCCGTAACCGAAGTGACGGGAGTTGTGATCGACAGCCGGAAGGTGGAAGCGGGCAACCTGTTTGTTGCGATAAAAGGAGAGCGGGTGGATGGTCATTCTTTCATTGATGCGGTCTTTTCCCAGGGAGCGGCTGCGGTTTTAGCAGAGCAGAAGCTGGAAGATCCGAAGGGGCCTTATATTCTGGTGGAGTCGACACAGCAGGCGTTGAAGGATCTGGCTGCTTTTTATCGAAGGGGGCTGGATATCCAGGTGGTGGGAATCACCGGAAGCGTGGGAAAGACCAGCACGAAGGAGATGATCGCCTCCGTTTTGGAGACACGGTATCGCGTGCTGAAAACAGCGGGGAATTTTAACAATGAGATCGGACTCCCCCTCACCATCTTCCGCCTGCGGGAGGAGGATGAGGTTGCCGTGCTGGAAATGGGAATCTCGGATTTTGGAGAGATGCACCGTCTGGCGGAGGTTGCAAGACCGGACGTCTGTGTCATTACCAATATCGGCGTCTGCCATCTGGAGAATCTGGGAGACCGGGACGGAGTCCTTCGGGCAAAGACGGAGATCTTTGATCACTTGAAAGAGGGCGGAACTGCCATTTTAAACGGCGAGGACGATAAGTTGGTCAGCGTGGATGAGGTCTGTGGAAAGAAACCGCTTTTTTATGGAAAGAGCGTGCAAAACGCAGGGGGAGAGAGGAACTTTATCTATGCTTCGGACATCCGGGACCTGGGACTGGAGGGCATGGAAGCCGTGCTGCATTTTCAGGAAGAGACGAGAAAGGTACGGATTCCGATTCCGGGAGAGCATAATGTCTTAAATGCCCTGGCGGGAGCCTGTGTGGGCGTGGAGTTGGGACTGACGGTGGAGGAAATCTGTAGTGGCATAGAGAAGGCACAGACCATAGGAGGAAGGACGAACCTGATCCATGCAGGGGAGCTTCTGATCATTGACGACTGTTACAATGCCAATCCGGTGTCCATGAAGGCGGCTCTGGATGTGCTGGCAAAGGCGAAGGGCAGGAAGATCGCCGTGTTAGGAGATATGGGGGAGCTTGGAAAGGATGAAAAAAAGCTCCACTATGAAGTCGGAGCTTATGCTGCAAAAAAAGAATTGGACGCCCTGTTCTGCTGTGGAGCGCTCTCTGAGGAGATGAAAAGGGGAGCTTTGGAAGCAGGCGCCCAGGGCGAAGTCCTTCATTTTCTGAAAAAAGAGGAGCTGATGAAAGCCCTTGAAAACTATATGAAAGCGGGGGATACGATCTTAGTTAAGGCGTCCCACTTTATGGAGTTTTCAGATATTGTTCGTTCTCTTCAAGCATCTGTTCAATAACACATTTGGAATAAACGCCTAAGTGCTTCCTGGTATCGGCGTCCAGTTCTTCCGGGAGAATCGGTTTGCCGTACTGGAGGATCACATGGGTCTTTCTTAACAGAGGAGCCTGCGCCTCGTAGATGCCGCAGGAATTGGTGATGGCAATCGGAATAATCGGACAGCCGGTCTTTAAGGAGAGCTTGAAGCTGCCCTCTTTAAATGGCAGCAGTTCCTTTGGGTGGTTATTTCTCGTTCCCTCCGGGAAGATACAGACGGAGATGCCCCGTTTGATCTGATCGATCCCCTTTAGGATCATCTTCATGCCTTCCTTGATATCCGAACGGTTTAGGAACAGGCAGTAGAGCCGTTTCATCCAGATGGAGAGGATCGGGACCTTTTCTAAGGAGTCTTTGGAGACGTAGCCCGTCAGACCCGGACAGCGGGAGTAGGTTACCAGAATATCAAAATAGCTCTGGTGATTTGCGATGTAGAGTACCGCCTTATCCTTCGGTACGTTTTCCTCTCCGATCACCGTGATCTTTGTGCCGCAGAGGAAGAGGATCACCTTAAAAGCCCACTGTACGACCCGAAGGCTGGCGAGGTCGGAAGCCGGTTTGTTCCATTTTCCAACGATCCATAAAATACCTAGGACCGGAAGTCCCAGGATAAAAAACAAAAGTACAAATAAAAGAACAAGTATCAGTCGAATCATGTGATTACCCCTTTGAAAATCAAATTTATCGAATTCATTATACAAATATGATGGAACAATTACAATAAAAAATGCATATTATTTCCATAGAACACAGAAAATGTAAGGGAATCTGCATGGGAAAACGTAAAAAAATCCTCTGTCTGGGAATCCTCCTGATGCTCCTTGGAATCGCAAATTGCGGATGCGGGATCGAGGAAAAAAATGATAAGAAACTAAAAGATCTGGAATTTACGATCGTATCGGATCAGGAAGTGCCGGAGGAGCTTAATAAGATCATTTCGGAGAAAAGGAAGGATGAGATGAAGCTCACCTATATGACGGATGACAATTTGTACATAGTCCGGGGATACGGACAGCAAAAGACCGGAGGATACAGTATCAAGGTGAAGGAGCTGTATCAGGCGGAAAATGCGGTGTATCTGGACTCGGAGCTGGTGGGTCCGGGGGAGAATGACGTGACGGAAAAAGCCAAAAGTTATCCATATATAGTGTTAAAAACGGAAAAAACAGAAGATGTTGTGGTTTTTAAGTAAAAAAATAGGAATTGGAAAGTTTTAGAGCTTGCAAAAAGTTCATTACTGTGATAAACTAAAGTACACACAATGATGTTATTGTGGGTTAGGAGGAGAAAAATATGCAGCAGCAGGATCTAAACAGAGTCAGGGCTTCTGTTTCTTCGCAGTGTGGGAGCAAGGTAAAGATACAGCTTGACAGAGGAAGAAATAAGATTGACATTCAGGAAGGTGTCATTCAGGATGCATATCCGAGTGTATTCACCATTCTGGTGGACGACGAGAAGGATGAGAATCCTCCGCAGTTACTATCTTTTAGCTACACAGATATTATTACAAGAGATATTCGCATGAAATTGTGCTAAAACAGTATAAAACTTCTTTGCTTGGAATAGAATTTACAAAAACCAAAGCAAAGGAGTTTTTTTATGGAATTAAAGAAGAAGTATCTACATATGAGCCATGAAAAAGGACGGGCGACCAGTCAGATCACCCTTGACGATGACTATAATGTTCCGGAAAGCAAACCGGATATTATGCGTATTATAACCGTAAAAGGAGAGATCCATCTGGAGGAGACGAAGGTGGAGACCGGCAGAGTACAGCTTCGGGGAAGCCTTGGTTTTCAGGTACTCTACCGAAGCGACCAGGAGGGAAATGGAATTGCTTATCTGGAAGGAAGTATCCCCTTCACGGAGACCTTAAATCTGGATGGGGCGGAAGAATTTGATCCGGTGAAGGTCAAGTGGGAGATCGAGGATCTGAATATCGGAATCATCAATTCCAGAAAACTGAGCATCCGTTCCCTGGTGGTGTTTACCGTGGTCATGGATGAGATCAAGGATGAGGAGATCAGCTCCGCCATGGAGGATGAGGAGGACTATGAGGTCCGAAAGGAAAATGTGGAGGCGCTGCAGCTTGTGGCGGCAAAGAAGGATACCTGCCGTCTGAAAAACGAGGTGATCCTTCCCTCCAACAAGCCGAATATCCAGGAACTCCTCTGGAAAAATGTGGAGCTCCGGGGTCTGGACAGCAGGATCATGGAGGACGCCATTCAGTTCAGCGGGGAGCTGATCCTCTATGTTCTCTACAGGGGAAATGAAGAGGAGGACCGATTGCAGTGGTTTGAGACCACGGTGCCATTACAGGGAGAGGTGGACTGCGGCGGATGCAGGGAGGATCTGGTCTCCTATGTGGGAGTGGACGATATCTCCTTTGAGGTGGAGGTGAGACCGGATTACGACGGGGAGGAACGGATGCTGAACGTGGACGCGGTGGCGGATCTGGATATCAAGCTCTGGGAGGAAGAAGAGTTTGAAATGTTAAGGGATGTCTATTCCTTGAAGGAAGAGCTGGAACCGGTCTTTGAGGACATTGTATTTGAAAAGCTCCTGATGAAAAACAATGCCAAGTGCCGGGCGGCGGAGCGCTTACAATTAGATGAAAACCAGGAAAATATTCTGCAGGTCTGCTGTGCCCAGGGCAGTGTACAGATCGATGCCCATGAGATCTCCGGAAATGGGGTCTATGTGGAGGGAACCGTGGCGGTGGAGCTGCTCTATATCACCACGGACGATGAGATGCCTCTTGGCTCCATCAAGGGATTCCTTCCTTTCCATCAGACTATCGAGGTGCCGGGAATTGAGGCGGACAGCCGCTATGAGCTGGAGAGCGGACTGGACCAGCTCACCACCATTCTGATCGACAATACCCAGGTGGAGATCAAGGCAGTGATCGACTTAAACCTCATTGCCTTTTCCACTAAGAACCGGAAAAAATTGCAGGAGATCAACAAAAAGGAGACGGATTACGAGAGCTTACAGAAGATTCCGGGTCTGGTGGGCTACATCGTCAAGGAGGGAGACGAGATCTGGAATATTGCAAAAGAGAACCATACCACAGTTCGGGAGATCATGATGACCAACGAGTTATCCTCCGATCAGGTCAGAAAAGGGGATAAATTATTGATCGTAAAATCCATGGGCGACTGAATGTTGAAAAGTTTATGAAAAAGCTGGAATTGGTTGAAAAGCCATTTTCAGAATGCTATACTTAATGCGGCAGTATTAACCAGAGAAACAAAAAGGGAGAGAACAGATGAGAAGACTACATAGAAAAGCACAGGCAGTATGCGTGGCGGCACTTGTAGCGGCACTCACTATCGGAAGTTCGGATACGGTCTACGCCACTTCCTCGGCGCAGAGTAAGAAGTCGGAGGCTGAGAAGAACTTAAATGACGTCAATAACAAGATCGACAGTCTGGAAGACAAGAAGGAGGAGCTTCAAAGCGAGATCGATTCTACGAATGAAGAACTTGTCAACCTGCTGGTGGATGTTGGCATCCTGGAGGATGAGATAGAGCAGAACCAGAAAAAATTAGAGCAGGTAACGGAGGATCTGGAACAGGCGAAGGAGGAAGAGGAGAAACAGTACAATACGATGAAAAAGCGTATCAAGTTCATGTATGAGAGCGGCGATACGGCAATGCTTTCTTCGATCCTGGAGTCCAAGAGTATGGCGGATCTTCTGAACCGGGTGGAATATGTCAACCAGGTCTATGATTATGACAGGAACCTGTTAGATAATTATGAAAAGACCAGAAAAGAAGTGGAAGATCTGAAGGTGCAGGTGGAGGATGAAAAGATGGAGCTTGCTACCGCCCAGGATACGCTGAAGCAGCAGCAGAAGCAGTTGGAATCCACCATGGCGTCCTTGAAGAGCAAACAGGCGGATGCAGAGACGCAGATTGCAAACGCCAAGAGTCTTGCCAGCGAGTATAAGAAGACTATTTCGGAACAAAACCAGATCATTCAAACAGCAGCGGCGAATGCCGCTAAGAGCAATGCTTCCAGTGGAAGTTCTGCCGGAGGAAGTTCCGGTGGCGGCAGTTCTTCCACAGGAGATACATCCGGCGGTTCCACAGGAGGTTCTACCGGAAACCTGAATCCGTCTTACAGTACCGGTGTCAGCGGTTCGGACGTGGTAAGCTATGCCTTGCAGTTTGTTGGCAATCCATATGTCTGGGGAGGAAAGGATCCGAATACCGGAGCGGACTGCAGTGGATTTACAAGCTATGTCTATGCTCATTTTGGCATCAGTATTCCGAGTTATTCCGGGGCACAGAGAAGCTGTGGAAAAGAGGTCAGCTATTCCAACGCACAGCCGGGAGATCTGATCTGTTATGCAGGTCATGTGGCGATTTATATGGGAAACGGGCAGATCGTCCATGCAAAGGGAACGGCGTATGGTATCGTGGCGTATGACAATGCCACCTATAAAACTATCATTTCAGTCAGAAGAGTATTATAAGATCTCATTTTGCGGGCGATGTACCGGCATGAGTATTTGATTTTAGAGAAAAAGGAAGCGTCAAAAGCGCTTTCTTTTTTGTGATATGGGAAATTCCGACGGAATTTTCTATATCATAAAAAAGCTTCGCGAAGATGCGCATTCGCACAAGCGGAATTTGCCGCAAGCGACTGTGCTCCGTTTGATGAGGATGTGTATTCGCGGTAGTGTGCGGAGCGCACGTTGCTTTATATATTGGATTTTATTGATAGAAAATCTCGAATATCCCCCGTTCTCCCTCCTTGTAAGTGAAAATATGGAGTGTTATAATAAGGACAGTGTGAAAATCGATATAAGGAGGACTGAACTATGCAGATGGAACAGTTACAAAAAGATATGATAGCAGCCATGAAGGCAAAGGATAAACCGAGAAAAGAGGCGATCTCCTCTCTGGTATCCGCTGTAAAAAAAGCAGCGATCGATGAGGGATGCCGTGACGATATCAAAGAAGAGTTAGTGGACCGTGTCATTTTAAAAGAGTTAAAGACAGCAAAGGAACAGGTGGATACCTGCCCGGCAGAGAGGGAGGATCTGAAGGCGGAATATCAGTTCCGTTACGAGGTGATCAGCGAATACGCGCCATCTCTGATGGGAGAGGAAGAGATCCGCAGCTTTATCATGGAAAAATTTGCAGACGTGGTGGCTTCTAAGAACAAGGGCATGGTCATGAAAAATGTAATGCCGGAGTTAAAGGGCAAGGCAGACGGAAAGCTGATCAACCAGGTGGTGGCAGAGCTCTGCAAATAAGAGGAAGAGGGATGAGAAAGCAGATTGCGGTGATCCTGGGTATTCTGGCGATCTCGGCAGCCTTGATCTTCGCGGCGTCATTCTATGGAAACAGGAATCAGTTCGTGTTTTCGGAGCATCTGGAGGATGCGGTCTTTACGCTGGACGGCAGGGAATATTCCCTGCATGAGATGGCGTATTATATTGCCAGGCAGGAGTATCAGATTGAGGAACAGGCGAAGATCTATGACGCGGAGGATACGAATAAGTACTGGGCGCTCCATATCAATGGGAAGTTTGTGCGCCTGAGGGGGAAAGAAAACGCAAAGGATGCGGCGATTCACGATATGCTTCTGTATATGGAGGCAGAGAAACAGGGAATCGTCCTGGATGAAGAGGAGAAGCAGTATGCAGAGAATGCAGCGTCGGACCTCTGTTACGATCTGGGCGAGGAGCAGATGGAACGGGCGGAGCTTACGGAGGAAAGCATCTATGCGATGACAGAACGGGCAGCCCTTGCGGAAAAATATCAGGAGATGCTGGCAGAAGAAAATGACCGGAATTTTGGAGCCTTTGATTACAGCGGAACGGCATATAAAGAGATGCTGAAGGAACATGAGCTGGAAGTAAATGAGGATCTCTGGGAGGATGTGCCATTTGGAAATGTGGCGTACAACCACAGATTTGAAAGCAGATAAGCATTCCCCCGCTTCAAGTCGCGCAGCGATCTGCGTTTATGAGTATGTAGAAAAGCGGAATGGAAACGTCCGCTTTACGAATGAAAGGACAGGAAATTGAAGATTGGAAGAAATGATCCCTGCTGGTGCGGCAGTGGAAGGAAGTATAAAGCATGTCATCAGAATTTTGATGAAAAAATAGAGCAGTTCAGAAGCGAGGGACACAAGGTGCCTCCTCACAAGATCATAAAGACGCCGTCTATGGTGGCGGGAATGAAGGCGAGTGCGGCAATTAATATCGCCGTTCTGGATTATGTGGCAGAGCATATCCGGGCAGGTATGACCACGGAGGAGATCGACAAAATGGTCTATGAGCGGACCACAGCCATGGGAGGAATCCCTGCGCCTTTGCACTATCAGGGATTTCCGAAAAGTGTGTGTACCTCCATCAATGAACAGGTCTGCCATGGGATCCCGTCGGAGGAGGACGTGTTACAGGAGGGGGATATCGTCAATGTGGATTGCTCCACGATTTTAAACGGTTATTTTTCCGATTCATCCAGAATGTTCTGTATTGGAGAAGTTTCCCCAGAGAAAAAGCGTCTGGTGGAGGTGACCAGGGAGTGCGTACAAAAGGGTCTGGAACAGGTGAAGCCATGGGGATTTTTAGGAGATATGGGACAGGCGGTGCACGATCATGCCTACGCCAATGGCTACACGGTGGTCCGGGAGATCGGCGGACACGGGATCGGTCTGGAATTTCATGAAGAGCCATGGGTGGGCTACAATTCCAAGGCGGGAACCGAGATGCTGATGGCGCCGGGAATGGTCTTTACCATAGAGCCTATGGTGAATATGGGAAAAGCCGATATCTTTGTGGATGATGAAAACGATTGGACGGTCTATACCCAGGATGGAAAACCAAGCGCCCAGTGGGAGGTCATGGTGTTGGTGACGGAGGACGGATACGAGATCCTGTCCTATTAATCAGATCAGAGTCTGCATACGGACAGATGATGAATCGAAAGAGCTGATTCGTGAAAAAACCAGGAAAGAAATCAGGAAAGATACTAGAAAATAGACCAGGAGAGAATAGATGTTTGAGAGAATTGACTATACGGTAGAACGCATAGACGGCGACTATGCTTATCTGCGCCGGGATGAAAGACCGGAAGAAGAACCAAAGTGTGTTGCAAGAGCCTTGCTCCCGGCGCAGATCCGGGAGGGAAGCCGTTTGAAATACGAGATGATGCAGTACGAAATACTTTAGCACATCGGCTTCAACACCGCGCAGCGGCGTATCTGCCAAAGATATCTGCATAGAAAATGCTTATGCATGACAGGGTGAATGCCATGAAAGAAAAGAATACATTTGAAAAAATCTATGAGGTGGTAAAGCAGATTCCCAGAGGGAAGGTGGCAACCTACGGTCAGGTAGCAGCGCTGGCGGGAAATAAGCGTTGGGCGCGGGTGGTGGGGTATGCCCTCCATGCCAATCCCAGTGAACAGGAGATTCCCTGTTACCGCGTGGTGACAAAGGATGGATGCGTCTCGAAAGCCTTTGTGTTTGGCGGGGAAAACCGTCAGATCGAACTGCTGAAAGCAGACGGGATCGAATTTCGGGACGGACATGTCATCATGGAAAAATATCAGTGGGAGACGCCTTTTGCAGATTTTGGGATAAAATAAGTCCGCAGAAAAAGTGGACATTTTCTTCTGCCCTTTGGATTAGTTCTATGGATATTGGGAATACTTGTAAAAAAGGACGGGAGAAACTGTGAAGATATGAAGACACCAAGACACATCGGTATCATACCGGACGGAAACAGACGCTGGGCGCTCAGCCGGCAGATGGAGAAAAAGGACGGCTATCAATATGGGCTGGAGCCGGGAATGCGGCTTTTGAAAAAGGCGAAGGACTGCGGGGTGGAGGAGTTAACTTACTATGGGTTTACGGTGGACAACTGTAAAAGACCAAAGGAGCAGTTCCTGGCATTTCAAAAGGCCTGCGTGGAAGCTGTGGAAATGCTGACCGGGGAGGGGGCGGATCTGCTGGTCATTGGAAATGAAGAGTCCAAATGTTTTCCAGAAGAATTGCTGCCCTATCGCAGGAGGACTCCGGTGAACGGAGGCGGTATCCGTATTAACTTTCTGGTAAATTACGGCTGGGAGTGGGATCTGTCCCATATCGCTTTGGATGGGAAGCCCTATTCGGAGGAGATATCCAGGATCGATATGATCATCCGCTGGGGCGGAATGCGCAGATTGTCAGGCTTTTTGCCGATTCAGTCAGTCTATGCAGATTTTTATGTGGAGGAACATCTCTGGCCGGATTATTCGGATACGGATTTTGAGAGAGCGTTAGAGTGGTATAACAGGCAGGATGTGACATTGGGAGGATAGTTCAGAGGGGATCATTCATCTTCAAAAACAGTCTCATTCATTTCGGGAAAATCTAACAATTCGGAAACAGTCATTCCAAGCCCAAGAGCTAATTTGTGGAGCGTCTTGAGCTTGGGATTTTTTGTTTTTCCGCTCATGATATTTTCTACGGTGGACTGGGTGATCCCGGATAAGGTTGCAAGTTTGTTCGTGGTAATGTCCCGCTCGGAACATAAATCGGTTAATCTCTTGATAATAACATCGGAATACGTCATAAAAAAATCCTTCTTATTCTTACAATATACGGTATAGAAACCCTTTATTGTAAGAAGGGTTTGAATTATCCTGATCGTAAGTCAGTCAAGATATAGTACAAGTATATGAGTTTTGAAAAATCAATATTAACGGTATACGGTTGACCTTACTGGAAAGTTATGGTAATGTAAGCTGTAAAAGGAGAAGTACGGAAGCGGGGGTCAGAGAAGGGTTTATGCAGTGGACAGCGGAAGAAAATAGCGAGAGCGCGGCTTTTTTTCCGGAACAACTGATCCAGCAGGTCGTGTCTGCTTTTGAAGGGGAAGCGAAGAAAAAGCAGATCGCGCTGGAAGTGATCGTGGAAGGAGAGCTGAGACAGGAATTTTTGGGGGATACTTCCTGTCTGAGGAGCATTCTGGAGGGACTGCTCTCAAACGCCGTAAAATACACCGCCTGTGGAGGGCGGATTCTGTTCTATGCCTGGGCAAGAGCTGGGATGCAGAAGGGAAACGGGCTGTATTTTCAGGTTATGGATACCGGGTGCGGGGTGAAGAAAAAAGATTATAAAAAAATTTTTGATAAGAAATTAGGAGTCCTCTCCGAGGAAGGGCAGCTGGAGCTGGCGGAGATTAAGCGGGTGACAGAGGAGATGGGCGGAGCGGTCTTTGTTCAGAGTAAGGTGGGACGGGGAAGCGTGTTCACAGTGAAAGTGCCGTTTCATAGGAGCGCCCGGAAGATGGAGGAAAAGAGAAGCATGAATGATTTTAAAAACATGGCATTGCAGGGAAAGAGCGTCCTGGTGGTGGAGGACGATGAGCTGAATCGGGAGATTGCCATGGAAATATTGAAGATCATGGGAGCGAAGGTGGTATCGGCACAAAATGGGAAGGAAGCAGTGGAGGTCTTTGCGCTTTCTGAGATCGATACCTATGATTATATTATGATGGATATGCAGATGCCTGTGATGGACGGCTGCAGCGCGACACGGAAGATCCGCGCCATGGACCGGGAGGACGCCAGGAGGATCCCCATCATCGCAGTTACGGGAAATTCCTGCCAGGATTCTAAGTCCCGCTGTCTGGAGAGCGGCATGAGCGCTTTCATGAAAAAGCCTTTTCGGATCAAGGCGTTGGAGCAATGCCTGAAAACCTTATAGCAAAAAGGAGGAGGATGTGATGAGACGCCGAATTGGCATGTTGATGCTGGTGGTTTTCATTGTCTGTGGGACAGGCTTTTTTTATGGAAACCGAAGGATAGAAGAAACCGGGAAGGATAAGACCGGGGATATTGAAACAGCGCAGGGGAACGGTCCGGAAAATGAAGCGGCAGAAGATGAGGAGGCGCGGGAAAAAGATGCAAAAGAGCAGGATACGGAGCAGACCGAGGGGATCGCTTCCTATCTTCAGGGGATCCAATCTTATGAAAAGGGAAAGGAATGGTCGGGACCCTGGTGCTATGAGGAGGCGGCAGGGCAGCAGTTCAGCCAGTTTGGCTGCGGGCTTTGCAGCATGGCGAATATTTACAGCAGTCTGAGCGGAAAGGAATGTACGCCGCTGGAAATGTATGAGCATGCCCAGGAGGTATCCTCCTACGATCCCAGCGGAGGAGTGGGAGCCATCGGCTGGGACGCCATCCGGGTAACCCTGCAAAAGACGGGATTTATCTGTGAGGTGGGAAGAAAGCCTTCCAGTTATGAGGAATTTCAAGATCTTGCCAGGGAGAGCCAGTGTCTGATGGTTTTAGTCAGCAGCGATGAGGATGATACCTTCTGGAAGGATATGCCGGGGCATTATGTGACGCTGTGGCTCTATGATGAGCAGGAGGATCAGGTCTTTTTGGCGGATTCCAGCGGACCGAAACGAAACCGGAAGTGGATCCCGCTGCGGGACGCCTATGATGCTTTAAAGACTTCCAGTCCCCAGCAATATCTGGCGGTGTACTCCTATGAAGCCTCGGAGGATGGCTGGGAGAGGTAGAGGAACCTCTGTGTGATCTGCGGGCAGGAAGACAGGATATGTCCCGAAAGAATGAAGCAATTAGAAAATCCCTGAAAAAAGAATAATCCCCTGCGGTACTTCATAGAATGTAAAAACAAGTATCGCAGGGGAAAAATCCTTGAAAAGTTATATAGAAGAACGAGCGATTGAAATCGCGAAATATATCATTGAGCACAACGCCACAGTCCGTCAGACAGCGAAAGAATTTGGAATCAGTAAAAGTACGGTGCACAAGGATGTGACGGAGCGGCTCTTGCAGATCAATCCGTCGCTGGCAAAGCAGACGAGACAGGTGCTGGATGTGAACAAGCAGGAGCGGCATATTCGCGGTGGAATGGCAACCAGGGAAAAATATCTTCACAAGCATCCGTAGCCGGACAGGAGAAGGGAGTGGTTTATCGGGCAGGTGAATCGGCTCCCCTGCTGCGGGAATGCAGGAAGATCATCTGTATCTTGCATCGGAAAAAGAGTTGGGATATACTGGAGAAAAACGAGGATGAAGGAGGAGGCAGTATGCCATTTATTGACGCAAAAGTAAGTCTTCCCATGGCGGAGGAGAAAAAGGAAAGTGTGAAGGCAAAGTTAGGACAGGCAATCACCACTTTGAATAAATCAGAGGGATTTTTGATGGTGGGATTTGACGATGATTACACTCTCTATATGGGAGGGAATAAGCTGGAAAAAGGAGCTTTCGTATCGGTAAGCCTGTTTGGTAACGCTTCATCGGACGCCTATAACAAAATGACAGCTCAGATCTGTGATATTTTTGAAACGGAGCTGGGGATCCCCCAGGATAAGGTTTATGTCACCTATGCGGGAGTCAGCGACTGGGGCTGGAACGGAAGGAACTTTTAGAGAGGGTAAAGCGGACATTCACATTCCGCCTTGCTGCATATGTATTTGTGTTCAAAAAGAGAATGAATGGTGGAAGAGAAATCTTCCTATCATTCATCCTCTTTTTTATACAGATTATTGCTGGCTTAGGATCTTATTGGGGGAGTATCCCAAAGTTTGTGTAAACCTTCAAACTGATGTAAGATAAAATTAC
>CAUAFT010000016.1 GCA_958428365.1 uncultured Lachnospiraceae bacterium
GGCATGTTCGGGACTTTCACCCGTTAGAGCGCGCCCATGGCGCGCAAACTGAAAAGAGCCTGTTCATTGACAGGCTCTCGTTTAGTCCAAATAGTTTCCTACTGGTGATGTATTATACTGCTTCTTAATTTCCATTATGATGGAGCCGTCCTCCTGCTCCGTTTCTGATAGAATTCTGTACTTAGCACCGTTTCTTTCAAGCTGCCTTTTATATTTGGCAACCTCTTCCTGTACCATTTTTACCGCATAATCGTGTCCAAGATCCTCTTTCAGCTGAAAATGCAATGTCTGCGTGATACATGCTGCTTTTACTCGTTTCATTTTTCTACCTCTTTCTTTGATTTATATCAATGCAGGGATGTGAACACATCTTGCACTCATATCATATCCTGACTCAAGATTCACTGAGCTGTTGTTCTATTGTATCGTTAAGAAACGTTTCCACATCTTCGAAGGGTATCTGAAATTGAAGGGAAATCTCTTTATATAAAAAGGATTGCTACATTCAGTGAATTTGAATGAAACAATCCTGGATAGTCATATAAATTACCTACATGCAATTTTTTATGGTTTTGATTTTTGTGTCTGTGCTTTGCACATGACTTTGATTTTTGGATATTGTTACTCCGCAGTGCCGTTCGATTCCGTTTCACTCCATCTCACTCGCGGGCATTCGCCCTATGAAAACATCGCCTGTCAACCTCGTCTGCAAGCAACCGGCTTGACATTCGATGTTTTCGCACTGCTCATTGCTTTCACGAACATTTTAACATAAAAAAAATTTTTTCGTAAGTGAAAAATGAACTCTACAGGCCTTTAGTCGTTAAGAGAAATTCTTCCACCGCACGGTTAAAAGCAGTCGGATTCTTATTCGCTATGAAATGATTTCCCGGAATGAGTACAAGCCTTCCATGGGGAAGAGATGCACAAATCTGACGTGTATGTTTTTCTTTAATCATGTCTTTTGTTCCGGCAATCACCAGTGTGTGTGTCTGAACCTTCTGGAGTTCTTCAATATCTATATTCGGATCGTGAACCATAAGACCAAGAATTTCCGCATTTTGTCTGGCTTCCGGGCTCCGCTTTGCGAACAGGGATGCGATTCTGTATCCGATTTCGATTGGAATCTGCGTAGAGGGTTTCACTCCGCTCGTATCCAGGTTTGCTCCATTTAAGATTAATCGCAGGACTTTTTCAGGGTACTTTATTGCGAAAATCAATGCGATATTCCCACCGTCGGAAAAGCCGAGAATATTCGCCTTTTCGATGGATAATTCCTCCATAAAATCATACAGGTCTTTTGCAAATTGACGAATCTGAAACGGAGCCTCTCCCCTGGGGGATTTTCCATGTCCTCTGGTATCTACGGCAATGACCCGATAAGATTTCGAGAAGTATTCTATCTGATGTTTAAAATAAGTCCCATCCTCGCCGTTGCCATGAAGGAGTATCAGCGGCTCACCTTTTCCTTTTTCTGAATAGTGTAATTTTATATCCAAAACTCTTTCCATTTCCATTTTATTTTTTAGGACTGGAACGTATGTTTGAAATCCAAACGGACCAGTTTTTTTCCATTAGGTAAGGATTCCTCTTTTTGCAATTCTGCTTTATAGTCAATCCTCTCCATTGCATCTGTCAGCGGTTGTTCCTCCATTTGGTGGTGTACCCTGTCTAAGTCATCAAATACATGAAGATATGGGGAATCCGACACAAAGGAGGTGTCCGTATTGATTTGAATAATACAGGATACATATTGCGGCTTGACCTTCAAAATGACTTCTTGAAAACACTCATAACCGATATATTCCATCAAAAGATTTGCAACCACTAAGTCGGCATGGATCAGCGGCTCTATATCTTTCGTTAAATCCACACATAAAAGCTCCAATATTCCCTCTAACTGCGGATAGCGTTTTCGACATTCCTCCAGATATTCTCTGTTGATATCTACACCATAGACTTTTTCCACTCGGAAGTCAATGTGTTCCAGTCCGTTTCCGCCTGCAATTCCTAAGACCATGATAGATTTGACCGGGTATTGAAAGAACTGTTCTTTCATCATGGTATTCATTGTCTGTAGCTGCTGCACAGAATCCAGCTTCATATGGTTCTCATAATCATCAAGAGAAATCTCTTCCCAGGGATTCTTCATCATTTGTTCCACCTCTTATGCATTATCATCTTATAACATTAAACTGCCACGATATGTTCAAATTCTCCATATCCTTTTACAATCTGGTCCGTAATAATCACCGCATCCTCTATCCCTGCAAAGGATACGGAGCTGACATGATTGAATTTTGAATAATCACACAGAACAAATCTCTGCTGACACTGCCTCATAGCGCTCTGCTTAATCAGTGCTTCATCCGCATCCGGGGTAGTAAGCCCTTCCATTTTGCTGATTCCATTGGTCCCAAAAAATCCCTTGGTAAAATGGTAATTTAATAAGGTCTGCATTGCCTGATTCCCAATGACTGCCTCCGTGGAACTTTTCAATTCCCCGCCAACAAGGAGTACATGGGCTCCCATAGCTGCCAGCTTCTGTGCATGAGCCACCGCGTTTGTCACAAAGGTAGTATTCATCTGGGTAATATAATCCAGCATATATCCGGTGGTGGTTCCCGCATCAATGTATACGAATTCTTCCTCCCCGATTAGGGAAGCCGCGTATTTTGCAATTCTTTGCTTCTCTTCCCGGTTCAGCTCAATCTTTTGTGCCACTGTGGGTTCATGAGAAGTGTAATGATGTTCCATTGCCACGGCCCCGCCAAATACCTTCACCAGTTTTCCGGCATTGTTCAAAGCCGTGATATCCCGTCTCACCGTGGACTCCGACGCCTGAAGCAGTTCCCTTACCTCCGTCACGGTAACGCTCTTTTTCTCTTCCAGTAGTTTTAATATCTTTTCGTATCTCTCTTCTGCTAACATTTTATCCCTTTTCTATTCTACAGATTCTTTTTTAAGATTCCCAAAAGGATGGTACTCACGGCAACTCCCGCCACCAGGGCCACAAGGTACATCAGGGCATTTCCCACCACCGGGAATACAAAGATTCCTCCGTGAGGAGCCATCAGCGTACAGTTAAACGCCATAGACAACGCCCCTGCCACACCGGAACCGGCGATACATGCCGGAATAACATGGAGTGGATCCGCCGCCGCATACGGAATGGCTCCCTCTGTGATAAACGCCAGTCCCAGGATGAAGTTGGTCGGTCCCGCGTCCCTCTCTTCCTTCGTAAACTTATTTTTAAAAAGTAAGGTTGCCAGCGCAATGGCGCATGGAGGCGTCATACCGCCGATCATGACCGCCGCCATAATATGGTAATTGCCAGAAGCAATGGCCGCCGTTCCAAACACATAGGCCGCTTTATTAAAAGGACCGCCCATGTCGATCGCCATCATTCCCCCCAGAACCAGTCCCAGGATCACCCTGCTGGCGCTTCCCATGCTGGTAAGGGCATTGTTCAGTCCCGTGTTGATGCCACCCATCACCGGTTCCACGATAAACGCCATGAACAGTCCGATCAGGAGGATCCCCACCACCGGAAGGATCAGCACCGGAGCAATCTTCTCCAATGCCTCCGGCAGTTTATCACAGATCTTTCGCAGTAAAAGAATCACATATCCTGCTACAAAACCCGCCACCAACGCACCGAGAAAACCGGATTTTCCATTGGCTGCCATCATACCGCCCACAAAGCCCAGGGCAAGGGCAGGTCTGTCTCCGATCGCCATAGCGATAAAGCCTGCCAGCACCGGCAGCATGAAGCCAAACGCCACATCACCGATCCCCTTAAATAATGCCGCAGCCTGGGTAATGGTTCCAAAATCAGCTCTCTCTGCCGCCGACAGGGCGTTCATATCCACACACAATCCGTCGATCAAAAAGGCAATGGCAATGAGGATACCGCCTCCCACCACAAAGGGGAGCATATGGGAGACCCCGTTCATCAGCTGGGTGTAGATCTGATGTGCTGCGCCGCCGGATCCTCTCTCCCTGCTTTCTTCCTTAACAGCCTTAGACGCATGGTACACCGACGCCTTCCCGGACAGAGCCTGCTGCAGCAGTTCCTCTGCCTTGCTGATTCCGTCGGCTACCGGACATTCGATCACTCTCTTTCCATCAAAACGTTCCATGGGAACCTGGGCATCCGCTGCGACGATAATACAATCCGCCTCCCCGATCTCCTTTTGGGTCAGCATATTTTTTGCGCCTCCGGACCCCCTGGTCTCCACCTTGATAAGACATCCCAGCTTCTTCGCCGCCTTTTCCAGACCCTCCGCCGCCATGTAGGTATGGGCGATCCCGGTAGGGCAGGAGGTAACCGCAAGGATCCGTGCGCTTTTATCCGCGCTGTCTGAAATCTCTGCCGCATCGCCTAATCTCTCATCGATTCCCTTTTCCTCCTCGTCCGCCTGATCCACGATCTTCAAAAATTCCTCCGGGGTTTTGGCATTCCGCAGATTCTCCACGAACTTTTCATCTAAGAGAAGCATCGAGAGCTTGCTCAATACATCCAGATGTACATTGTCCTCCGTATTGGGAGCCGCGATCATAAAGATCAGGGTCACCGGTTCCCCATCCAGAGCATCGAAGTCCACACCGTCCCTGACTACCATGGCAGCCAGCCCCGGTCTGTCTACCGCATCACATTTTCCATGGGGGATGGCGATTCCCTCTCCGATTCCGGTGGTACTCTCCTCCTCCCTTGCATAGATCTGTTTCCTGTAAGCCTCTTCATCTTTTATTTTTCCACTCTTCACCATCAAAGCCGCCACCTGATCCAGAGCTTCCTTCTTGCTCTTTGGCGCGCCGTTTAAGTCAATGCTCCGAATATCCAGCAATTCCGTAATTTTCATAATATCCCTTCCCGCACAGATGTGCTTTTCACTATTTTATCATTTCACGACTCTGTTGTTTTACGACTCTATTGTTTCACGACTCTGCTATTTTGCAGCTCTATGATCTCACAACCCGGTCATATACCGCAAGAATCTCTTCCCCTGTCGCCAGCTGTTCGGAAAATGCGCTGGCGCTGCCGGCTGATACCCCCATGTAAAAGGCATGTGCATAATCTTTCTTCTGCATCCATCCTGCCATAAAACCTGCCACCATGGAATCTCCCGCTCCCACGCCGTTGACCAGCTTTCCCTCCGGCGCCGGTGCCGTCCATACCTGTCCGTTCTCGGCAACCAGAACCGCGCCCTCTCCCGCCATGGAGATCAGCACGTTTCTCGCTCCCATTTCCTGCAGCTTCTTTCCATATGGAATGACCTGCTCCCTAGTCTGAAGATCCACGTCAAAGATCTCTCCCAGCTCATGGTTATTAGGCTTAATTAAAAACGGGTGATATTCCAGCACATTGGTCAGCAATTCCTTTGTGGCATCCACCACGATCAGGATACCCTTTTTTTGCAGCCTGCCCATGATCCTCTGATACATGTCGTCCGGCAGGGAGGCGGGAATACTTCCCGCTAAAAACAAAATGTCTCCTTCCCCCAATCTCTCCAGCTTTTCAATCAAAAGCCCCGCCTCTTCTTCACTGATGTGAGGACCGGAACCGTTGATCTCCGTTCCGTCGATGGACTTTAATTTCAGGTTGATCCTGGAGATTCCCTGGCGGATTCTGATAAATTCTGACCGAATCCCCATATCCTCAAGTCTTCTCTCGATCTCATCTCCCGTAAACCCGGCAATGAATCCAAGCGCCCTGCTCTCCATTCCCAGGTTCTTAAGAACCGTGGACACATTGATCCCTTTTCCACCGGGAAGAAGAAGCTCTGAACTGGTTCGGTTTGTCATTCCCAGCTTAAAGTCCTCTACGGAAACAATATAATCCAAAGACGGATTGAACGTAACCGTGTAGATCATTTCTCTCTCCTCCTTTATCTATCCTCATATTACATTCAAAAACGTTCAAAGTCAATCAAACTAATTCACAAAATAAGTGATGTTTTTTGGCTGTTTTGCACAATCGGAAAGATAATCCTGATTTATTTTGCACGTTTCTGATGTTTTTATGAAAAGAATAAAACTGCAAGATCTTTCCTGCGTTCTAAAATCTTAAGGTAACGATTTATTTTAGGAACACAAAAAGGACTGTGCAATGTCTCACCCATTGACATTACACAGTCTTTATAATTTCTCAATCTGTAATTATTATTTCGCTTCTCTTAGCTCCACCAGCTTAAGTCGATGGTTGGAAGATCCTTTAAGAGTGGAAGAATGTAAGCGCCGTAGGACTCGATCTGAGATTCATCGATGAGGATCTTAGCATTTCCGCCTTTTACGCCGAGTACATCATAGTCTCCCCAGACATCTTCTCTTAAGTAACTTCTCATATGTGCCTCTGCAAACTCTGATTTTGCATATCCGCCGTCTTCTCTGTTCAATCCTGCGATCTGATGGATCGGACGAAGTACGGACTGTGCGCTCAAATATGGTACGATATCTGCTGTATCACCGAGACGTTTTACCTGTCCTTCTCTTCCGGTCGGATTGATCAGCGGTGAACCAAAGGAGATCGTGTTGATGATATTGTAACGTGCTTTTAATACGGTATCGCCGGAAGCCTGCTGTGCAACCATTCCACCTAAGCTATGTCCGGTGAAGATCACGTTCGCTCCTTTTGGTACAACTTTGCAGACAACTTTTCTGATCTCTCTGATATAGAAATTATCCTGCTCAAAACCAACCTGTAAGTCTGTGATAACTCCGCGAGGCTGGTTGAAGATGAACTCTGTTCCTGCCAGACCTACAATATAAACTTCTTTCTGTACTTCTTTTCCCAAAACATTCTTTTTTACCAGTGTTGCCGGTGCAATGGCGATCGGTCCGTTGGTATCCGGATTCACACCTGTATCGCAGTGGAAATATCCCTGATAAATGTATTCTGCCATGTCACAGGAAGTATCGTAAACAGTAGTCTCCGTACTCTCTGTCTCAGCTGCCTTCGCTGTCATAGACGGCAGGAAAGCTGATCCTGTAACTGCTGCTGTCAGTGCTAAACATGTAACCCATTTCCAAATTCTTCTCATGTTATGTCTCCTCCTAAACTAACATTTTTGTTTGCTACACCTTGTAGATTTTGTTTACATGTTTAAGTTAACATCTTCCACTTTTACCGTCAATATGACTTTTTAAACACTTTGTGCGGAATGTATAATTTCGTTTTTCAATTCTATACATTTCCGTCATTGTGTACAGGATTCTTCACAGTTTTTTCGTTTTTTTTCGAATGTTAAAAAATATTCACTATATTTTCACTTATATATCCCATTTTTTTCTCCATATGCTATGCCTCTTCCTCCTTTCTCCCTCTCCAGATTCCCATAGCTGCTGCGGCTGTCAGGGTTTCTGCCAGAACAAAGGAGCACCATACTCCCGTCTCTTCAAACAGACGGCTGAGTATCCAGGCTGAGGGCAGGATGATCACA
This sequence comes from uncultured Lachnospiraceae bacterium, assembly GCA_958428365.1. Classification (GTDB taxonomy): domain Bacteria; phylum Bacillota; class Clostridia; order Lachnospirales; family Lachnospiraceae; genus Maccoyibacter. Next base: position 7,443 of record CAUAFT010000016.1, read on the forward strand.
ACATAGCGCAGCAGGGAAATACAAAGAGATGCCATCCCTCTGCCCAGAGCTTCCAGGGCTCCGGCACAGACCACTGAGACAGAGGACACCGCAAAGCCAAGGCTGATGATGCGAAGCGCCTTCTCTCCCTCCCGGATCGTAGCCGCATTGGAGGTAAACATTCCCATCAGTTCCTTCGGAAAGCCAAGACAAAGAACCATTCCCAGGCACATCATTCCCAGAATCAGCCGCAGGCAGATCTGAAATATTTTTCCCACTCTCTCTTTCTCTCCTGCGCCATGGTTATAACTGATCAGAGGGCGCATTCCCTGGATGATCCCGTTTGCCGGAAGATAAATAAAGCTCTGCAGTTTATAGTAGATTCCCAGGATCACCACATACATTTGAGAATACGCTCCCAAAATTCCGTTTAAAGCAGAGATCAAAAAGGAGGGAAGTGCCATATTCAACGCCGCCGGGATCCCAACCCGGTACATTTTCCCACAGATCTCTCCGGTGGGTCTCATCTCCCTTCCCCGGATATTCAGAGTGATCCCCCCTTTCCAATAATAGACCAGATAAAAAACCAGGGTTACCACCCAGCCCAGTCCGGTGGCAAACGCTGCTCCCCGTACTCCCATCCTTGGAAACCATCCGATCCCGAAAATAAACAGCGGATCCAGAATGATATTGGTGACACAGCCTGCCAGCATTCCCGCCATGGTGGGAACCATTTTTCCCTCCGCCTGAAAGACCTTCTCAAAGGTAACGCCCACGATCAGAACCGCCGACATCCCAAAGATGATGGCTGCATACTGTGTTCCCCATTCCAGGACCCTCTGATTTTCTGTGAACATTCTGAGATAATACGGCGCCAGAATAAGTCCAAGAACCATGACCACGATCCCGTGCACTGCTCCCAGAAACACCCCCTGGGAGGTGGCTCGATCTGCCTTTTCCTTATCCCCTGCTCCGAGAAAATAGGCGATCCTGGCATTAAGTCCCACCCCAAAGCCCACGGTCCACGCGGTAATCAGATTCTGCAAAGGATAGACCAGGGAGACTGCCGCCAGAGCGTCCTCCCCCAGCTTCGCCACAAAAATACTATCGATGATGTTATAGAGAGACTGTACCAGCATAGACAGCATCATCGGCGCTGCCATGGACAGAAGCAGGGGCAGGATCGGCTTTTCCTTCATATATTCCTGATTCATTCATCTTTCCTCCTTTGTTTTTTATAAAATCCATATCCATCAATTACAAAAAGAGGACTACAAACCTGTTGTTTAATATCAGAAACAACAAAATCTATAGCCCTCTTAAGTGACGATTTATTCTGTTTTAATTGTCATTATAAAATATTTTCAGTTCTTTAGCAAGCCTCGATCTCTTTGATATTGCACTCGTTTCCCTCCAAGAGATAGGTCTCATGGCTCTCACAGTGGGGACACTGCTTACCAAATTCCACCGTCTTATAGGTCTTTCCACAGTGCTCACAGTAGGTCACCGCCGGCAGGATCTCAATCCTAAGCTCCGAATCCTTCCACAAGTCGTCTTTCTTGCGGTAGTAATCCCAGCAGTCTGTCAGAAATTCCGGCACAATGCCGCTGACCTCGCCGATCTCCAGAGTGATTCCTGCAATCTCTTTCAGATGATTCTCCACTGCAACTTCTTTTATCGTGTCTGCCATATGAACCAAAATTCCCAGTTCGTGCATAGCTTACCTCGATCGTTCTATTACTTGTTCTTATTACCACTGAAGGTAATCTTGATCTTACGTTTTGCCGCATATGGAAGGATCGCCTTTAACTTATCCTCAGCCTTCCACATATTACTGCATTCCGGAAGATCTCGGCTTAAGTGGATCGCGTCGAACTCACACTGTACCGTACACAGACCGCAGCCGATACACTTATTCGGATCCACCACTGTTGCTCCACAGCCTAAGCAGCGGGACGCCTCTGTCTTGATCTGCTCCTCTGTGAAGGTACTTCTGAGGTCACGGAAGGTCTCCTGGGATACTCCCGCCTTCTTGCCTGGTACCTGACGTTTTGCATTGTCAAAGGTCTCGATCTCGATGTTGTCCTTATCTAATTCGATGAACTGACGTCTGTCACGGGAAAGTGTCAGGCTGTGTCCCTCATGTACAAAACGGTGCATGGATACGCACGCCTCTTTTCCTGCTGCGATGGCGTCGATGGCAAATCTCGGTCCTGTGTAGACGTCTCCGCCAACGAAGATGTCCTCCTCGCCGGTCTGCAAGGTTACCTGATCTGCAACTGCAGTATTATTTCTGTTCAACTCTACCTTGGTTCCGTCTAACAGATTGCCCCACTCGATGGACTGTCCAATAGAAAGGATGACATTCTCACACTCTACGGTCTTTAAGTCATTCTCATCATACTGAGGATTGAAACGGTGCTCCTCGTCAAATACGGAGGTACATTTTTTAAATACCACTGCTTTTACTTTTCCGTTCTCGGTTAAGATCTCCTTTGGACCCCAGCCGCATCCGATCTCGATTCCTTCTTCCTCTGCCTCTTCCACCTCGTCTGCTGCCGCCGGCATAATGTCGCGGGACTCCAGACAGAACTGAGATACCTTGGAGGAACCGGAACGAAGCGCCATTCTGGATACGTCGATTGCCACGTTACCACCGCCGATAACTACGGTATCGCCGGAGAGTGCATGTGCATCTTCAGAAATATTTGCTTTTCTTAAAAATTCCACTCCGGTGATGACACCCTCTGCATCCTCGCCAGGAACGCCTGTCTTACGTCCGCCCTGTGCTCCGATAGCTACATAGAATGCCTTGTATCCCTCATCACGAAGCTGCTGGATGGTCACATCCTTGCCGACTTCCACGCCCAGCTTGAACTCTACGCCCATCTGACGCAGTACGTCGATCTCTGCCTCAATGACGCTCTTCTCCAGACGGAAGGATGGGATACCATTCATCAGCATACCGCCGGCTCTCTGCTCTTTTTCAAATACGGTAACCGGATATCCCTTACATCTTAAGTAGTAAGCTGCGGACATACCGGAAGGACCTGCGCCGATGATCGCCATCTTCTCTTCGAACTCTTTTCCAACATGGTTCACTGTTTCAGGAACAAATCGGTTCTCACTGTTCAACTCCTGCTCGGCGATGAACTTCTTGATCTCGTCGATGGCAACCGCCTGGTCGATGGTTCCGCGGGTACATGCGTCCTCGCAGCGTCTGTTACAGATCGCTCCGCAGACTGCCGGGAACGGGTTCTCATGTTTGATGAGCTTTAAGGCGTCCAGATATCTTCCCTGAGCCGCCATCTTCACATAACCCTGTACCGGAACATGTGCCGGGCAGGCTGTCTTACATGGTGCTGTACCTGTATCATAACAGTTGATTCTGATATTATCACGATAGTTCTTATCCCATTTCTCCGGTCCCCATTTTGTCTTATCCGGAAGCTCGTGCTTTGGATATTCGATGGGACCATTCTTGGTACAGAGCTTCTGACCAAGCTTGGCCGCTCCCGCAGGACAGACCTCCACACAACGTCCGCAGGCTACGCAGTCCTGAGGGTTCACGCTGGCACGGTATGCGGAACGGGACATATTCGGAGTGTTGAATAACTGGGAAGTACGAAGTGCATTACATACACCTACTGCACAGTTACAGATTGCAAAGATCTTGTTCTGTCCGTCGATATTGGTGATCTGATGAACGTAACCATTCTTCTCGGCACGCTCTAAGATCTCCATCACCTCGTCGTACTCGATGTAGCGTCCTTTTCCGGTCTCCACCAGATAATCAGCCATATCGCCCACACCGATACAGAGCTCTCCTTCGATATCTCCGGTTCCCTCTCCTCTGACTCTCTGCTGGGTACGACAGGAACACTGACCTACTGCATATTTATCCTTATATTTCTTTAACCAGTGGGAGATATGCTCTACACTGGCAGATTTCTGCTCTGCCGGAATGGCTTTCTCCACCGGAATGACATGCATACCGATTCCAGCTCCCCCTGGAGGTACCATAGGGGTTACCTTCTCCAATGGAAGACGCGCCATCTGCTCAAAGAAATCTGCGATCTCCGGATGCGCCTCCACCTGCTTGGTGTTCATTACCATGAACTCTGCACATCCAGGCACGAACATTGGAAGTATGTACTGTTTCTCGTGTTTTGGGTTCTCCCAGTCGAACTCAATTAATCCAATGACTCCCATTTCCTTTAACAATTCTTCGGTTCTCTCAATGCTTTTGCCGCACTTCTTAGCGATCTGCTCTAAGGTTGCAGGCACACGCACCTTCATAGATAAGGCAACTTCTGCCATCTCGTCAGTAACAACACTGGCAAGTCCCCAGTATTCCGGATCGTCCACGGTTACCGTATGACCAATTCGATCCGTGATCTTCTGACCAAGTTTTAAAATCAATTCTCTCTCTTCTGCCATTACTAAATCTCCTCTTTCATTTACATTCTTCTTATGTTATGCATTCCACTTCTTTACTTCATCCCGAAGCCAGGCTGTCCATTCGTCGATTCCCTCTCCGGTCTTCGCCGAGATCGGAATGATCTTCACATTAGGATTCAGCTTCTTCACCCGTTCTTCGCACGCCTTTAAGTCAAAATCAAAAAACTCCATAGCGTCGATCTTGTTGATCAGAAGTACGTCCACAATACTGAACATCAAAGGATACTTCAGCGGTTTGTCATCGCCCTCCGGCACGCTTAAGATCATGGCATTTTTGGATGCACCCGTATCAAATTCCGCCGGGCAGACAAGATTTCCCACATTTTCCAGGATCGCCAGATCCAAATCTTCACAATTCAGACCTTCCATTCCCTGCTTTGTCATGCCGGCGTCCAGATGACACATTCCCCCGGTATGAAGCTGGATGACTTTCGCACCAGTCTTGGAGATCGTATCCGCATCTACGTCGGAATCAATATCCGCTTCCATAACACCGATATGCATCTCGTCCTTTAAGGCTTCAATGGTTCTTCTCAGGGTCGTTGTTTTCCCTGATCCTGGAGATGACATCAAGTTCAACAAAAAGGTCTTCTGTTCCTTCAGTTCCTCCCTTAAGAGGTCTGCCTGATGATCGTTGTCCTCGAAAACACTTTTCTTGATCTCCAGAACACGGAATTTATCCATTTTCTCTCCTCCTTTTCTATTTCAACCTGTCACCATCCTGGTTATACCAGAATGACAAGTTTTGACCTTGCTAAAATTTTAACATAGTCTAAAGACATGCGTCAAGGAAAAACACCAGTTTTACGGCGTTTTCTCCGTTATCTATAGATTTTCCTCTTGATTTTCAGCAAAAAGCACAATATAATAAATGTGGTGCGTGGTTGTACCACAGGCAGTTGCAAAGGGAGTGAATATACATATGGAATTTTCAAAATTAAATGCGCCTTCATTAAAGGAATTATTCGTCCAGGAACTGGAGACTATGATCTTATCGGGAAGACTTGCCGTGGGGGAACGGCTCCCATCGGAACGTGACCTTGCAGAATCCATGCAGGTGAGCCGGGCTGTTGTGAACTCCGGTATCACAGAGCTTGCCCGCAAGGGATTTTTGATTATAAAACCAAGGGTGGGAACCTTCGTGGCAGATTATCGAAGGGATGGCACCATGGACACCCTGATGTCCATTATGAATTACAATGGCGGTATCTTACGGGATGCGGAGGTACGCTCCATTCTGGAGCTTCGGATCGCCCTGGACAGTCTTGCCATTCAGCTCTGGCTTCCCCACGCCAAAGAGGAGGACATCCGTCTTCTTCGCAGCTTCGTGGAACAGATCAAAGAGGCCACCTCTATCCGGTCTGCCTCGGAATTTGCCTTCCAGTTCCAGCATGAGCTTGCCTTTTTATCCGGCAACACCCTGCTGCCGCTGATCTTCTCCTCCTTCAAGGCTCCGGTCATCTCCCTCTGGGAGCGGTTCTGCCGGCTTCACGGACTGGACGCCCTATACAAAAATAACGACAGACTCTGCCGTTATTTTGAAGATCGGGACACGGAGCATGCCATCGAATGGATCTCCACCTCCATCAGTAATATTATTGAAGGAAACCATGCCATCTACTATTAATCCGGGGTATTCAAAAATTTTTTAAGCTCCTGCAAGACTCCATCTTCCTTCATCGGCGGCGCCGTAAAGCGGGCGCTGTCGATCACCTCTTTTCTGGCGTCTCCCACCGCATAGCTATAATATGCCTGTTCAAACATTTCCAGATCGTTAAAGTTATCCCCAAACACCATGGTCTCTTCCTTCGTGATGCCGTAATATTCTTGTACTTTCTTTAAGGACTCTCCCTTATTCGTATCCCCGTTCATGATATCCACATAAGAAAAACCGGAACATGCCACCTGCAGCCTCTCTCTCCACTTAGGTGCAAACCACTCCGCAACGGCTCCTTCTGCATCGGTGGGATGATAGACGGTCAGTTTGATACAGGGTTCTTCCAGATCCTCCAGAGAATCCACCATTCTGCAGTCGTAGTTCATACTCTCCTTCATCACCCGGTAGACATTCGCATCCTGGGGTGAAAAATAGGCGATCCCCGCCACGCAGTAAGCACATTCACATCCATTTCCAAGTGCTCGTACATCCCTCACCAGTTCCCTGGAAGTATCCAGCGTCATCTTGGAAATATAGAGATCCTTTCCCTCTAAAAAAACATGGGCTCCATTGTCCGCAACATAGATCAGCTCTTCCTTCATCGGAGCAAAGAGATGCGCCAGAGCCGGGTGTTGGCGTCCGCTTGCAATGGCTACTTTTATTCCCCGATCCAACAGCTTCCTCACAACGGAATAATACTCTTCATTTATGACAGGAGTACTGACCTCTCCCAGGGTTCCGTCCACATCAGTCGCTATTAATTTTATCATCCAATCACCTCATTCTGTTCTTCGGCAAAATAATTATTACTGTTATTATAGCATTTCCCAAAATGCCCTACAATATTTCAGGCGCATACTTTCCTTCCATTTTTCATAGACTGATAGAAAATGTATTTCAGGAGTCAACATGTGTAGTATTTCAGGCTTTTTTGACGCTTCCGCGGAATATACCTCTAAGGAAGCGGAATATCAACAGATTTTAAAACAGATGAGCGCCAGACTTCATCACAGAGGTCCCGATGAATCCGGCTGCATTCTCTCCAAACGATGCGGCCTTGCCCATACACGTCTTTCCATCATCGACTTGAGAACCGGGTCTCAGCCCATGGAACACCGGGTGGACGGCTTTTCCTATCAGATCATTTTTAACGGAGAGATCTATAATCTTCCGGTCTTAAAAAAAGATTTACTGAGGCTGGGGTATCAGTTCCACACCACCTCGGACACCGAAGTCCTGCTTCTTTCTTTCCTGGAATATGGTCCCGACTTCGTGCGCCGGGTGGACGGGATCTTCTCTTTTGCCATCTATGATTCCCGCCACGAGACCATCTATCTGTTCCGGGATCCTTTTGGCATCAAGCCCCTCTTTTTCACCTTTGTTGAAAATACCCTGGTCTTTTCCTCAGAGATCAAGGGGCTGTTCTGCTATCCGGGGGTGACTGCTAAGGTGGACTCCGATGGTCTGAACGAGATCTTTTCCCTGGGACCAGCCAGAAGTCCGGGGCATGCCGTCTTTTTGAATATCCATGAATTAAAGCCGGGCTGTTATCTGTCCTGCAATCGGTACGGCACCCATTTTACAAACTACTGGCGGCTGATCTCAAGACCTCATCAGGATTCCTATCAGGAGACCATCGAGCGCACCCGTTTTCTGCTCACCGACGCCATTAAGCGTCAGCTCGTCTCGGATGTTCCAATCTGCACCTTCCTCTCCGGCGGCGTGGATTCCAGCGTGGTCTCCGCTGTCTGCGCAGAGGAACTGAAAAAACAGGGGATGAAGCTGACCACCTTCTCCTTCGATTTTGAGGACAACGACAAGTATTTCCAGTCCAACAGCTTTCAGCCCTCCCAGGATGCACCCTTTGTACAGAAGATGGTGGAATTTCTTGGAAGCGACCATCACTATCTGATCTGCAATAATGAGACCCAGGCGGATCTGCTCTACGAATCGGTGGACGCCCACGATCTGCCCTGCATGGCGGATATTGATTCCTCCCTTCTATACTTCTGCAAGGAGGTCAGCAAAAGCCACAAGGTGGTACTGACCGGAGAGAGCGCCGACGAGGTCTTTGGCGGCTACCCCTGGTTCCACCGGGAAGAATTTTTAAGAGGGGATACCTTCCCCTGGACGCCGTCTCTGGCTCCGCGCCAGGCGCTTCTCTCCAGAGAGCTGAAGGAACGCCTGCATATGGAGGACTATGTGAAAAAGATCTATGACCGCTCTGTGTCGGAGATCGCTGTCCTTCCAACAGAAAATGAGATCGAGGCAAACCGCCGCCGTATCGGATATCTGAATATCCGCTATTTCATGCAGACCCTTTTAAACCGTATGGACCGCACCAGTATGCACTCCGGTCTGGAAGCCCGTGTGCCTTTTGCCGATAAGGCTCTGGTGGAATATATCTTCAATGTCCCATGGGAGATGAAGGCGAAGGACGGCGTTGTAAAGAATGTTCTGCGGGAGGCCTCCAGAGGGCTTCTGCCCGACGAGATCCTCTTTCGCAGAAAGAGTCCTTATCCAAAGACCTACCATCCGGGCTATGAGTCTCTGCTGTCCAACCGTCTGAGGGAAGTTCTCTCCTCCCCGAATGAACCGCTGCTGCAGCTGGTAGATAAGGAACAAGTTCTCAAGTTCTTAGATCATCCGAAGGATTACGGTTCCCCATGGTACGGACAGCTCATGGCTGGTCCTCAGATGACCGCCTATCTGCTGCAAGTCAGCTATTGGCTCAAGAAATATCAGGTGGAGATCCTTCTCTGATTCCGGCATGGAGCTCTGTTACCGGAACTCCTGCCCGGAGGGCTTTTTATGGTATAATGTCGTCAGACATTATACCCGCCGAATGGCATCCAAAGCGAAGCACATGGTATAAGAAATGCCGGCAGCATTCCTATATCATTAAAACATCAAAAAGCCGAAACCATTCACAATGAATGATTTCGGCTTTCCTGTTCTCTTATTCCTCTTCGTCTGATTTGCCCTTGGCATTTTCCATCTTATCAATGACATTCGTCAGATTCTTCAGAGATTCCTTAATGGACTTGTTGATCGTTCCTGAGCTTGTGGCAAGATCACCAACCTCTTTCGCAACAACACTGAATCCTTTTCCGAACTCTCCGGCTCTGGCTGCCTCAATAGACGCATTCAGACCCAGGATCCTCTGGCGTCCCTCAATCTTATCCAGTTCACCGGATTTGTTATTGATCTCCTGAATCAGATCCGCCGCCTTGTCGATTCCCTCGTCAAATACCAAAAGCAGATCGTCGTCTTTTTTCTTCACATACTGTGAGTTCACTACGATGTTTACGACCTCTTCCAAAAGCTTTGCCGAAGCGCGGATCTCCTCCTCTGTTCTGACTGTGATATCCTGCAATGCTTCAATATATTCATCCGGATCGATTCCCAGCTCTACTGCCAGATTGCGGAAATGCTCTTCATCCGGCTGCTGTGGGAGAACCTGACCACCCACCAGCTTACCGATGAAATGATCTCCGATCTTAATATCCGCTGTAAAATCAATGAGACCCGCATGGCAGAAGTAAACACCCTGTCCTTCCTGATCGCACTTTACACAACGGCGTAATCCTTCCTTTGTTCCCCTTGTGTACTTCATACAAAAATCTTTCCAGCCGATGGGATCCATCATATATTCACCGTTCTCATCTACGGCGATAATTCCGATTCCCGTTGCCTTCGACCATTCTGTCAAGATTTCAATCAGTACGTTCATATCAAAAAAATCTGAAATCTTCATGCGTTGTCCTCCGTCTTCCTATCTTCTTTCGTTTACTATTTTCATTATACTATTATTACTCCTGAATTTCAAAAATAATTTTACATTTTCTTGTTTTATGTCAAAACGACGAATTTACCATTGCTTTTTTGTGTATTTTGCCAGATTCCCTGCCTAGAATGGAGAGCGGATCATAGGCTGGATCTGTCTTCCCTGTAATGCCTCCTGAATGGTTTCCGGTATCAGCTCCACATGGGCGATCATGGACTTTGGCTTTTTCTCATAATTATCCTGACCGAAGGGTACGAAATAGATATTTTTCATATTGGCGAGCATACCCAGATTCTTAAAGTTGATGCCCAGAGCATCGTTTGTAGAAACCGCCAGGATCAGAGGTTTTTCATTCCGAAGATGCGCCTTTGCAGCCATCAGCACCGGGGTGTCCGTGATTCCATTGCAGAGCTTTGCCATGGTATTTCCGGTACAGGGCGCAATAACCAGAGCATCGAGACAGTTTCCCGGTCCTATCGGCTCCGCCTCCTGTATGGATCTTATCCCCTTATGTCCTGTCATATCTTCCACCTCATGTAAAAATTCCTCCGCCTTCCCAAAACGACTGTCGATGGTCTGAGCGTTGTCGGAAAAAATGGGAATGATCTCCATTCCCCCCTCTGTCATTGTCTCTATGATTTTTTTTATTTTCTCATAAGTGCAAAAGGAACCGGTGATGGCAAAACCGACTTTTTTATTCTTTTCTTTCATGTCCTCCATGGACTCCTCCTTTTACTTACACGCTTCTTTTACATATTCATACAAGATCTTTGCCGAGGACTTCGGCGCATATTTTCCCGGCAGACCGGGACACAGCTTTGCACGGATCCCTCTCTCCCTGCAATACTCGTAGTCCGCACCGCCATTGGATGCAATATCAATAATCACGATCCGGTTACTGCATTCCTCCAGCCGTGTCTTATCTAAAATCAGAGCCGGAACGGTGTTGAACAGATACACATAATCTCCCCTGGCGATCTTCCGGGAGTTTTTGAGCACGCGAAATCCATAAGCCTCTGCTTTCGCCCGCTTCCTCCCGTCCTCCTCCAACACGGTCACATCGCTTTTCATTCCCTGCAGTTTATCTGCGAGGATACTTCCGCATCTGCCGTATCCAATGACCAGACTCCTGCTCCCATGAAGGTTTTCATCTCCCAGCTGTATCGCTTCCGCAATGGCCCCCTCTGCCGCGGCGACGGCATTGCGGATGGCTATGGTCTCCTCCTTCATGTAATCGTAACAATGAACCCCTTTTTCCATGCAGGCGTTTATGAAATCTTCCGGAAAATTCCCTCCGAAAACCCTCTGCCCCTCCCGGAGTTTCTGAGCGATTCCCTCCATATCCAGCCCGGCAAGACGGACCGGAAGAAGCACCACGTCATAGCTGCCCATGTCAGGGCAAAATTCTTCGCAGAGCACAACGGAACAGCCGTCCTCCATAAGCATCCGCGCAAGATAACGCTGTCTTGCATCCTGATTATTGACACATAAAATGGTTTTCTTCATATAAAAAACGCCTCCCATAGTCTCATTATATGAAACTATGGATCAGGCGTTCCAGTTCATTTTTCTATGTTCCTGCCCCTCTTCTGATTCAGGACTTCTTAGTATGCCGGATCAGCTCCTGCATCTTATCCGCGATCTCGGTGAGAACTCCCGCATTTTTTTCCTCCGCATCGAGAGTCATATTGGCATGGGCGGATACCTCCTGGGATATGGCAGAAATAGTCTGTATGGAATCCACAATGACATGATTGGCATCCTTTAACTCTTCGATACTTTCCGCAAGACTTTTCACATTATCCCGGATAGCAAAGGTGTTGGACCGGATGGAATCAAAGCTCTCCGCCGTATCCGCGGCTCCTTCTTTTTCCTCGTTGATTCCCGCGATCATCTGTTGAATCACCCCCACCACCTCTCTGATGGCAGTGGACACATTCTGGATCAGATCTGTGATATGTACCGTCGCCTCGTTGGTCTCCGTCGCCATTCCTGAAATCTCATCTGCAACCACGGCAAAGCCTTTTCCTGCCTCCCCTGCTCTTGCTGCCTCGATACTGGCGTTTAAAGCCAGCAGTTTAGTCTGGGTGGTAATCCCGCTGATGATCTCCACAATGGAATTCATCTCTTCCATATAGGTATCCAGATCGTTCAGCTTCTTCTCCACATTTCCTCCGTTTTCCACCGACACATCGACCTGAGCAACCAGAGTCTCTATGTTCTTCCTTCCGTTTTCCAGAACAGACAGGGTCTTTTGCATATTATCCGTAATATCCTTAGAGGCGTCATCCACCACGCCCACCTTGTTCTGGATCGCTTCCGTCTGCAAAAGCTGATTCTGAACGGCTTCCGCCGTCTCCAACGCCCCGGAGGATACTTCTTTCATGGCATCCTTTGTGGTGTCTGAAGCCTGATTCAGCTTTTCCAGATCCTTATAAATACCCTCGATTCCATTCTTCATTTTTTCAGAGAGACTGGAGATATCACTCAGAACGGATTCCGTCTTATTCTGCGCCGCAGTGATGGAGGCTACCTTCTGCTTTGAATTTTCATTGAGTGTTTTTGCCGTAAGAACAGAATAGATTGCAACCAATATCATGATGACGATCTGGATGATTCCCGAATCCTCGTTGTGGTAACCGAATTTTCCCGTCTTTGCACCCACGATCACGACGATAAAGCTCTCCAATACCGTTCCGATATTGATCAAAACGGAATACCGGATATCATTATAAACCGGAATCACAAGGAGCATTGGGATCACAAAGGCAAATACAAGATTATTAAAGGACGTGAACAGACACACCGTATAAAAGACCGCAAATCCGATGGCAACCAGATGCTTGATCGCCGGATTCTCCCGATTCTTTTTCCAGCAGATATATTCCGCTGCCACCGGACCTAGACCAAGTACCGCCACCAGAAGAACATAGGCTGCTGTCTGCAGTCCTCCGGCAAATTGCAACACACAGAACAAAACCATAACGCTGCTGTCAATGGCATGAGCCATCATAGCAACCCTGTTATTTCTCTCCAATTCTGTCAGATTTGTCTGTTTCATAATATCTCACGCCCTCTCTTCTTTTGTCTTTTTCTTACCTATTATGATACTATAATTTTCAAATCGTGTACATATTTTCTGTTTTATTTTTTCATATAGAAAATTCCGTCAGGATCTCCTGTCTCATAAAAAGTCCCTCCTAGCAGGAACGCTGCTGCGGATCTTCTCCTGCCTCCTATGCGAATCGCCTCCCGTAAAAATAGGTGGCAAAATAGATCACCGACGCGATCATGACGATCATAGGACCCGTCGCCACATTGGTGTAATAGGATACAAACAGCCCCAGCACTCCCGAAAACAGGGAGAACACCACTGAAAAGAAATGATACTCCCTCATATTCTGGGCAATGTTCCTGCTGGACGCCGCAGGAAGGATCAACAGCGCATTGATCAAAAGGATCCCGATCCACTTGATGGACAGCATGACGATCAGGGCGATCAGAATGGAAAATAAATTCTCCAATATCTTCACATGGATATGTTTGCTCTTTGCCAGAGTCACATTGACGCTCTGGGCGCAGAGCCGGTTAAAGCAGGTGCACCAGAACAGGAGCGTCACCACAAAGATGATCACCAGATAAAGGATCTCTTTTCTTGTGATACTTAAGATATCTCCCACCAACAGACTGGAATACTTGCTGAAATTCCCTCCCTTCGAGAGGATCGCAAGACCCAGCGCCATGCTCGCCGAAGAAAACACGGAGATCAGCGTATCCGTGGACGCCGTGCTCTTCTCCGCGATCTTATTCAAAAGCAGGGCAAAGATCACCGCAAAAATAATCATGGCAAGGGTGGTGTCCGTCATTCCAAGGACCGCCCCGATAGCAATTCCCGTCAGCGCCGAGTGCCCCAGGGAATCGGAAAAAAACGCCATCTTCTTATTCACGATCATCGTACCCAATATGCCGAATAAAGGCGTGATGATAAAAACCGCCAGCAGGGCGTTTTTCATAAAACCATATTCCAGCCATTCCGTAAAAATCCCCTGCATCACGCTTCTCCTTTCACTCCGAATACCTCCCGAAACTGGGGGCTGTTATAGACCTCTTTCGGACTTCCCTGTTTTAACACCGTCTTATCCAACAGCAGTACCTTATCGGCATACCGCGCCACATAGTCCAGATCATGGGAGATCAGGACGATGGCAAGGTCAAAATTTTTTTTCAGATAATCCATCGTCCGGTAAAACAGATCCATGCCATTCTGGTCGATCCCGGACACCGGCTCATCCAGCAGCAGCAGGTTCGGCTCGTCCATGACCGCCATGGAGAGCAGGACTCTCTGGAGCTGTCCCCCGGAGAGGTTGCACACCTGCCTGTCGATAAGATCTTCCACCTCAAAGATCCGCAGCGTCTCTTTGATTTCCTCGTAGAGCTTCTTTTTTTTATATAAAAATACAGGCGCCCTGTCCTGATAAGATGCAATGAGATCGTAGACGCTTAAGGGCGTTCTCTTTTCAATATTTAACGACTGGGGCACATAGCCGATCTTCAACTTCCGTATCCGGCCGTCTTCCGTGTCCCGAAAATCAATCTTTCCCTCATGGGGGATATCATCTAAGATGGCGCGGATCAGCGTGGTCTTTCCGGCTCCGTTCCTGCCGATCACCGCCGTTAAGGTCCCGCAGTGGATGTGCATATTCACATCCTCTAAGATCACCTGCTCCCCTATGCGTACCCCCAGATGGTTCATCTTGATACAATGCAGGCCGCAGGGTTCTATGATTTTTTTCATGAACGTTTCCTTTCTTCATCCGACAGACAGGGATTCCCCTCTTTTCCGTCAAAAATCAGGTTCCTGTCATATCATCAGGGCTGCGTCTTTAACGCTTCTTTCAACAATTCCAGATTCTGCTCCATGGCGTTTAAGTAGGCGTCTTTTTCATATTCTCCCCGCACACAGGAATCCAGGTAGACCACCTTCACATCGCTCTCTTTTCGGATAGTCTCCGCTGTCTCCTCTCCGTAGAGCTGTTCTGCCAGGATCAGGCTGACGCCGCCGTTATTCACTGCCTTTAACACATCCGCCACCTCCCCGGCGCTGACCTGGCGCTCCTCGTCCAGATCCAGAGTGTAGACATTCTCAAGTCCCCACTCTCTCGCCACATAATCAAAGGCTTCGTGGAAGAGTATGACCTTTTCTCCGGCATGGTTATGAAGATCCTGATAACGATCCGCCAATTCCCGGATCTTTTCACAATAGACCTGGGCATTATTTTCAAAAATACTTGCGTCCCCGCCATGGCTGTGCCCATGGGAGTCCTCCCCTTCTAATCTGGCATCCGCCAGCCCTTTGGCGATGGTCTTTACCTGCTTTTGGTAATTCTCCAGATCCATCCACACATGGGCGTTATCCTCCTCCATGGAGGTCTCCACGCTGGCATTGATGATCTTCAGATCGGGATATTTCCCGGCGATCTCCGATAAAAAGCTCTCGATACCGCCTCCGTTGACGATGAACACATCCGCTTTGGAGAGCAGCACCATATCCTCCGGGGTGAGCTGGTAATCGTGGAGACATCCGGTCTGCGGCTCGCTGAGATTTTCCAGTGTCACCGAATCACAGCCGTCCACAACGTTCAAAGCCGCAATATACATGGGATAAAAGGAGGTGACCACACGCAGCTTCTCCTCCTCCCCATGATCTGTTTCATGATTTACATAAATATTTGTCGCTCCCAGACTGACCACTGCGATCAGGATCAGCAGGCATGCCACAAATCCATATTTTTTTCTATTCATAATCTTTGCTTTCCACAATGGAATCCATCAGATCCCAGATCTCTTCCCGGCCCTGCTTGGTCTGGGCGGAAAATGGGATCAGGATACTCTCCTTTTCCATGCCAAGTCCCTCTCTCACGAGCTTGACCTGCTTCTGGATCTGGCTTCTCTTGATCTTATCCAGCTTGGTGGCAATAATGATTGGATCAAAGCCCTGGTAGACCATCCAGTCATACATCATCTTGTCGTTTGCCGACGGTGCATGGCGGATGTCAATGAGCAGAAAGACTGCACGAAGCTGTTTGGAGATATGGAGATAATTCTCGATCATCTCTCCCCACTTCTGTTTTTCAGACTCCGACGCCTTGGCATAGCCGTATCCCGGCAGATCCACCAGATACATTGCCTCATTGATATTGTAAAAGTTGATGGTCTGGGTCTTGCCCGGCTGCGCCGAGGTCCTGGCAAGGGACTTCCGGTTCATCAGCGCGTTGATGAGGGAGGATTTCCCCACGTTGGACTTCCCGGCAAAGGCAATCTCCGGCAGAGTATTCTCCGGGAGCTTGCTGGTATAGCCGCAGACCGTCTCCAGATTTACCTGTTTAATTACCATGCTGCCCTCCTCTGATTCTATCTTTGACTTCATCGCCTGCATCATCCACTACTGTACAAACGCCTGCTCTAAGACGTCCTCCATCTTCTCCACAAACACGATCTCCAGTCCCCTGGTGATCTCTGTGGAGATCTCCTCCACGTCCTTTTCATTTTTCTTCGGAACGCAGACGGTTCTAATCCCTGCATTTTTAGCGGCTAAGAGCTTTTCTTTCAGACCGCCGATGGGCAGAACCCTGCCCCGCAGTGTGATCTCTCCGGTCATTGCCACATCAGCCCGTATCTTTTTTCCTGTTGCGGCGGAAAGCATCGCTGTTGCCATGGTGATTCCGGCAGACGGACCATCCTTTGGTACAGCTCCCTCCGGGATATGGATATGGATATCGTTTTCTTTAAAAAATTCTTTGGATATCTCATATTTTTGACTGACGGAACGGATGTAGCTAAGTCCGGTCTGCGCCGACTCCTTCATTACATCTCCAAGCTGTCCGGTCAGCTTGATCTCTCCCTTTCCAGGCATCACATTGACTTCGATCTGTAAGGTGTCTCCGCCTACGCTGGTCCAGGCAAGTCCCCGGACAATGCCCACCTCGTCCACCTCGTTCGCCTTGTCAAAGCTGTATTTTTCTTTGCCCAGATATTTTTCCAGATTACTCTCCGTAATCTTGATCTTCTTTTTGTCTCCCTGATAGATCTCGCGGGCTGCCTTGCGGCAGATCTCCCCGATCTTCCGTTCCAGGTTGCGGACTCCCGCCTCCCTGGTATATCCGCCAATCATCTTTTGCAGGGCGTGATCGCTGATGGTAAGCTCCCCGTCTTTTAAACCGTTCTTTTTCATCTGCTTCTTTACCAGATGTTCCCTGGCAATATGGGCTTTCTCATTTGCCGTATAGCTGCTGACCTCGATCAGCTCCATACGATCCAGAAGCGGTCTTGGAATATCCTGTACGGAATTGGCTGTGGCGATAAAAAGCACTTCCGATAAGTCAATGGGCAGTTCCACATAGTGATCCCGGAACTTGTTATTCTGCTCCGAGTCCAGCACCTCTAACAGGGCGGAAGCCGTATCACCCTTGTAATCGCTGCTGATCTTATCGATCTCATCCAACAGGATCAGAGGATTTTTCACCCCTGCGCTGCGCAGTCCATTCACCAGCCGTCCCGGCATAGCTCCCACATAGGTCTTTCTGTGTCCGCGGATCTCTGCCTCGTCCCGCACGCCGCCAAGACAGATGCGGACGTATTTTTTATCCAGCGCCTTCGCTACGGATCGGGCGATACTGGTCTTTCCGGTTCCCGGAGGTCCCACAAGACAGATGATCGGGCTGTCTCCCTTATTGGTGAGGTTGCGGACTGCCAAAAACTCCAGCATCCGCTCCTTCACCTTCTCCAATCCATAGTGGTCCTCATCGAGAACACGCTGGGCGTTCTTTAGATCCTTGTTATCCTTTGAAGCCTTATTCCACGGAAGCTCCAAAAGCGTCTCGATATATCCCCGTGTCACAGCGCTCTCGGAAGAGCTGGAGGAAATACTCTTAAAGCGGTCGATCTCTTTTTGAATCCGCTCCTTGACCTCCTTTGGCGCCTTTAACTTTTTCAGGTTCTCCTCGTACTGCTGGGCGTCGCTCTCCGTGTGATCCTCCCCCAGCTCCTCACGGATGACCTTGAGCTGTTCCCTTAGGATATATTCTCTTTGATTCTTCTCTACCTTGCTCTTGATCTTCTCCGCTAAGTCGTTCTTGATGCTGATAATATCGATCTCGTTTAAGAGAAGTCCCATCAGAACCTCATAACGCTCCGTCACAGTGACCGCTTCTAAGATCCTCTGTTTTTCCTCATAGCCCACCGGAAGGCTGTTGGCAATGGTGTCGATGAGACGATCCAACTGCGGGATCTCATTGACCTGCTTTGCCGCCTCCTTCCCGTTCTTGGCAGTGAGCATACAGAACTTCTCGTATGTATCCCGTACACAGCGAAGCATTGCCTCCAGGGCATTCTCCGGGATATCCTCCATGCCGTCCTCTGTAAACCGCATGACCTCGGCGTACAGATAATCCTCCGTCTCCAGAAAACTGCTAAGCTCCGCCCGCTCGATTCCCTCCACGAGGACCCGGACGATATTGTTCTGCATTTTGATCACCTGCTTCACCTCGGCGATCAGTCCGATGGTGTAGAGATTCTCTGCCACCGGCTCTTCCTCCTCAGGATCTCTCTGGGTCACCAGAAAAATCTCCTGTTCTCCCATCATGGTCTCTTCCACTGCCCTGATGGATTTTTCCCTGCTAACGTCAAAATGGGCTACCATGCCTGGCAGTATGGTTAGCCCTCTCAACGCAACAGTCGGTAATTGCTTAATAATACTCATATCTGTCAACCCCTGTATCTGTTGGTAAATTATGCAATGCGTTTCTCAATCATCGGTTCCTTTTCCTCTTCCACGGAATCCTTCGTTATGGTACAGGAAACAATGGATTCATCGGAAGGGATCCGGTACATCAGATCCAGCATGGTGCTTTCTAAGATCGCCCGCAGTCCTCTGGCTCCGGTCTTGCGCTCGATCGCCTTTTTCGCAACCGCCCTAAGCGCCTCGTCCTGAAATTCCAGTTTCACGCCGTCTAATTCAAACAATTTCTGATACTGTTTGACCAGAGCGTTTTTCGGCTCCTTTAGGATACGCACCATCGCCTCCTCATCCAGCTCGTTCAAGGATACCGTCATCGGCACACGCCCGATGAACTCCGGGATCAGACCGAACTTGATGAAGTCCTCCGGCACCGCTTTCTTGAAGGCCTCGCTGACCTTCTGATGGTTCTTATCCGCGATCTCCGCATTGAATCCCATGGAGCCCTGTTCCATTCTGGCGTCCACGATCTTCTCTAGCCCGTCAAAGGCTCCCCCGCAGATAAAGAGGATGTTGGTGGTATCCACCTGGATCAGTTCCTGATGCGGGTGCTTTCTGCCTCCCTGAGGCGGCACGCTTGCCACGGTTCCCTCTAAGATCTTCAACAATGCCTGCTGTACTCCCTCACCGGAAACATCTCTGGTGATGGATACGTTCTCTGATTTCTTCGTGATCTTGTCGATCTCATCAATGTAGATAATTCCATACTGGGCACGCTCCACGTCATAATCTGCCGCCTGAACGATCTTCAAAAGAATGTTCTCCACATCCTCGCCCACATAGCCCGCCTCTGTCAGCGTGGTAGCGTCCGCAATGGCAAACGGCACGTTCAGTATTCTTGCCAGTGTCTGGGCTAAGAGGGTCTTGCCGGATCCTGTCGGTCCCAGCATCAGGATATTGCTCTTTTGCAATTCCACATCCAGATCCATCGGCGCGGTGATCCTCTTGTAGTGATTATAAACCGCTACAGAGAGTACTTTTTTCGCCTCGTCCTGACCGATGACATACTCGTCTAAGAACGCCTTCAACTCCTCCGGCTTATAGAGGCGGATCTCCTCCGCCATTCTCTCATGGCTTCCGCTCTCCTCCTCTTCCAGCTCCTCTTCTATGATCTCTGTGCAGACGTCCACACACTCGTCGCAGATATAAGCGCCGTTTGGTCCGGCGATCATTTTGCGCACCTGTTCCTGTGACTTACCACAGAACGAACATCTGATTCTGTCTTCTATATTACGACCTGCCATATACTCTCCCTTCTATCCATAAAAAGGGGCGTCCCAAAACGTCTGTTTCCCTCATTTTGAGTTGCCCCACTGTACTCATTTCTTATCTGCTTGTAATGATACTGTCGATGATACCGTACTCCTTTGCCTCCTCGGCGCTCATATAGTAATCACGCTCCGTATCCATTGCCACCTGTTCGATGGGTTTTCCGGTATTTGCAGCAATGATCTCATTTAATTTTTTCTTGGTCTTTAAAATATTCTCCGCCGCGATCTGGATCTCCGTTGCCTGTCCCTTTGCTCCGCCGGACGGCTGATGGATCATGATCTCCGCATTCGGCAGTGCCATTCTCTTGCCCTTCGTACCTCCGGCTAACAGGAAGGCTCCCATACTTGCCGCCATACCGATACAGATGGTAGAGACATCACACTTAATATACTGCATCGTATCATAAATTGCAAATCCACAGGAGACCACTCCTCCCGGTGAGTTGATATAAAAGTTGATATCCTTTCCCGGATCCTCAGACTCTAAGAAAAGCATCTGCGCCACAATACTGCTGGCCGTCACCTCATTGACCTCTTCTCCCAGAAAAATAATCCGGTCTTTTAACAATCTGGAATAAATATCATAAGAACGCTCACCACGGCTGTTCTGCTCAATGACATAAGGAATGTAACTCATGGCTTAACCTCCAATTTATAAAAATTTTCTAAAATCTCTCGTAAAATCCACTACAGACTGGTTCTAGTATAGAACCAGTCTGCAATTCATTACTTTATTTCTCTTCTTTATCTGTATCTTCTTCTTTGGCTTTCTTCTTCGGTTTTGCTCTTTCCTTTACATTTTCCATGATCAGGTCGGCAGCTTTCTGAATTGCCAAGTCATCTTTGATCGCCTGCTTCTCACTCTCAGTCGCATATTCTTTTAAGCTCTCAATGTCTGTTCTGTATGCAACAGCCAGTCTCTCAAGCTCTTTGTCCAATTCTTCATCAGACACTTCGATATTCTCAACCTTTGCAATCTCCTCAAGAACCAGGGAACTCTGGATACGCTCGATGGCATCCGGACGAACCTGCTCTTTTAAGCTGTCAATGGTTGCTCCTGAGAACTGCATGTACTGTTCCATGCTGAGTCCCTGCTGTGAGATTCTCGTAGCAAAATCATTGATGATATTCTGTACCTGCATCTCGATCATCGGTTCAGGCAGCTCCATCTTGGATTTGTCTACGATCTTGCGGATCGCCTCGTCCTCTTTGTCGCGTTTTGCCTGATCCTCTTTCTGCTGCTGTAATTTTTTCCTGATATCTTCTTTATATTCAGCTAAGGTATCAAATTCAGAAACATCCTGTGCGAACTCATCATCTAATTCCGGAAGCTCTTTTCCCTTGATCTCGTGGATCTTTACCTTGAACAGAGCCGGTTTACCAGCCAGATCCTCTGCCTGATATTCCTCCGGGAATGTAACGTTTACATCCACGTCATCTCCTGCATTTTTTCCAATCAGCTGCTCTTCAAAGTTATCGATAAAGGTATGGGAACCGATGGTCAATGCGAAGTTCTCGCCTTTTCCACCCTCGAATGTCTCGCCGTCCACAAAGCCTTCGAAGTCGATCACTGCTGTATCGCCCTCCGCTACCGGTCTGTCCTCAACAGTGATGGAACGGGCATTGCTTTCTCTCTGTCTCTCAACTTCCGCATCTACCTCTTCTTCTGTAACGGTGGTGTCGATCTTCGTAACTGTCACACCCATGTATTTTCCAAGAGTTACCTCCGGTTTCACGGCAATCGTAGCTGTGAAAATGAAAGGTTTTCCTTTCTCTAACTGAACCAAGTCGAGCTCCGGCTGGGATACCACGTCCAAACCGCTCTCCTGCACTGCCGGACCATACTCTTTCTGAATCAGGATATTGCCAGCATCTTCATAGAAGATCTCCGGTCCATACATTTTTTCCACCATATTTCTCGGAACTTTCCCTTTACGGAATCCAGGAAGACTGATCCTGCCCTTCTGTCTATTGTATGCTTCCTGTAAGGCTTCTTCTAATTTTTCAGCAGAAACTTCGATGGTAAGTTTTGCCATGCTTTTTTCCAAATTCTCTACCTGTACACTCATGATTACAATTTTCCTCCTTATATATAAATACGATGTACGTCATACTTACAAAACCGCTCAGGTGTTCAAATTTTCCGTCTCTTCGCAGTCATTTAGAAATTATAGCACAGTGTCAGGAAAAATACCAGTTTTTTTTCAAACTTTATTTACTTTTCTGTACGTCACGGATCAGATCGTAATTGGAATCCTTACCTTCCACGAATCCGGTAACCGGAGTGGTGATGCCCTGGAAGTCATTGAAGGTAACAAACGCTTTTTTGATCTTCTCCATAAGCTCAGGATCCATCTTGTTGCTGAATGCGATGGCATCTTTCTGAATATTTCCGGTCTTGGATATGATCTTGATCTTGGACATATCCATGCCGCTCTTCTCCGCTTTTTCGTACGCCTCGTTGTAGGTTGCGCCCGCTGCATAATCTCCGCTGGCGACTCCTGCGATTACCTGATCGTGGCTTCCCGCAAAGGTGATCTCGCCCAGGAAGCTCTCAGGATCGTAGCCCTCCTGCTGAATACTGTATCTCGCATACAGATAACCGGAAGCGCTTCCCTTATCCACATAGCCGAAGTGTTTTCCTTCCAGATCCGCAATGGAATTGATGCCGGAGTCTGTTCTTGTGATGATATATCCGTTGTAGTAATCCTTGCCGTTTACCTTCGGCGTTGCCACCGGAGTAATGTCTGCGATCTCGCAGGCGGTCGTATATGCCATCGGTGAGAACCAGCCTCCGTCCAAAATACCGTCCTTGATATGTCTTCCAAGAGAATCGTAGTCCTTCACGATCATAACCTTGACCTTCATGCCGATAGACTTGAAGATTCTCTCCAGTACCGGCGCATACATATCCTTGATATCCGCAGGGGATGTGAATGGGTTGATACCGATGACGATCTCATCCGGCTCTTTTACCTCGCACATCTGATACTGCAGTTTTTCACACATTGCATTCAGATTGTCGCAGTATTCCAGAAGGGTGTCGTTCTTCTCCTGATGCTGCTCGATCATATCGATACTCTCTCTGGTCTCGTTGTCACTGGAGGAGATCTTGTCCACCAGTTCATTCAGGGCATCTTCCATATCCACAGATACGTCCACGTTGCGGTTGGATACGCTGGTAAGCTGTCCCATATTGCCCTTCATGTTGCTGACAGAATCCTGTGTATCGTTCAAAACGCTGACGGTCTGGCTCATCATGGTATTCAGATGGTTGATGGCATCGCCGGAATGCTCAATAGACTGGTGAGCGCTGCTCACATTCTCCTCTAACTTCTTCACGATCTGCTCGATCTCTCCGATGAAGCTGTCCGTCTCATTCGCCAGCTTACCTACCTCACCTGCCACGATGGCAAACCCTTTTCCATGCTCGCCTGCCCGCGCCGCCTCAATGCTGGCGTTTAAGGATAACAGGTTGGTCTGCTCCGAAATATTTTTTATGTATTCTACGATCTTCTGAATACTCTTGGAGGATTCCAGGAGCTTTTCGTTGGTCTCCTGTGTCACCTTGAAGGTATTCTCAAGCTCTTTGAGGATGTCATAGGTCTTCATGACCGTTTCTCTTCCGTCGTTCACCTGCTGCAGGGTCTTATCCGCTTCGGATTCCACCTTCGCGATGCTGCTGTTGATCTCCTCACTGCTGCTGCTGACCTGACGGATACCGTTCTCCACCTGTTCCACCTTGGAAAGGTTCTCGGCAGAAAATTCCGCAATCTTATGGTTCTTGGAAACCAGGGTTGCAAAAGCCTCTTTATTCTTCTTTGCAATCCACAATAACTGCTGTGTATCGAAACCAAGCGTCTCCATCATATTTCCCATTTCTGCATAGAACTTCTGATACCGCTCTAATTTTCCCCCGGCCGACTCGGAATTCTTATATGTCTTTGTATTACCGCTCTTACCAAACATGCCCTTATCCTCCTTAATTCCGTAACTAATATCGATATTTGATTATATTCTACCACATTTACTATTTTTTGTACCTAAAAAATAATGCTTTCTGTGCGTTTTTTATACTTTTTTGTAAAATTGCACAAAAAAAGACCCGGAATTTGGTCTATTTCCACATTCCGGGTCTCTTCTATCTGTCCTATCTTCCGGACATCTGCTCTTCCTGCTTCATGATCATTTTCTTGACCATCTCACCGCCGATAGAACCAGCCTGTTTGCTTGTTAAATCTCCGTTGTAACCCTCTTTTAAAGGTACTCCGATCTCGGTTGCTACTTCCTCTTTAAAACGTTTCATAGCTTCCTTTGCTTCTGGCACTGCCATTGTGTTAGAACCTGAGTTATTGTTTGAGCTCATGGTTTCACCTCCATAATTTTTTCTGTAATCTATTACTAAGACTGCGTTACCGCTTGTCTTGATACTATTATGTTCCCTTCCAGAAAAAATATGTTGGTAACTTCTTCCTAACAAAATAAGCTGTTTACATCTTAATATACCATATGAAGTCTTACGTCCTCCACCACTGCCTCGTCCTTAAAATATCCCACAATGGCAAGTCCGAAATCAAAGGCTGTTCCCATGCCGCGGCTTGTGATGACGTTCCCATCCACCGCTACAGTCTCGAATATCACATTGGCTCCCGTAAGCTTCTCCTCAAATCCCGGATGGCAGGCCGCGGTCTTTCCCTGAAGGATTCCCGCCGCTCCCAATACGCTTGGCGCCGCACAGATCGCCGCCACCATTTTTCCTTCCTGTGCAAATTTTTTGATGATCCGGTTCACGCCTTCGTGTTCTCCCAGATGCAGGGTACCCGGCATTCCTCCCGGCAGGATCACGCCGTCCAGCTCCTCAAAATCCACCTCTTCAAATACCGCATCCGTGGAAAAGCTGATATTATGCGATCCAATAACCTCGGCTTTTCCCATGATAGAGATCGTCACGATCTCCAGATCCGCTCTTCTGCAGATATCTACCACGGATAAACCCTCGATCTCCTCGCATCCATCAGCAAAAAAGATTCCCACCTTTGACATCTTCGCTTCCTCCTGTGCTTTTTTGCTTCCATTATAAGCACTTCCCCTTTGTTTGTCCAGTTACGGGTCTTTATTTTACAGTTGTTTCTTTTCTCAAAATTCATTATAATAAAATTAGTTTTAGCAGAAAATAAGATTAAGAAAGGGACATGTGATTTTATGACATTTTTGATCTGGGTAATTATTATTATCGCTTTGATCGTCCATTCCTACAAAAAAAGCCAGAAGCAAAAGGAGACCTATAAAAAGCAGCAGAACGCCTCTGACTGGAGCAGATCTTCCCCTGCCGCTTCCCGCCGGAAAAAGACCGAGAAGCCAAAGGAGGACGTGCTCACCAGAGCGAAGCGAAACGTGGCGGAGGATTTCGACACGCCCAGGTCGCAGGCTCCCTCCGCCGCAAAGACCAAGGAGCGCTTGGTACATAAATATCAGGACCAGCTTAAGCAAAAGCCGGCAGAACCGGCACAAATGGACATCCGGCTGGAAGCGGAACCGATTCCAGCCGAATCGGCAGAGCCGCAGGTCTTTGATAGCGGCGACACGGATCTTATGAAAACCGTACAGGATCTGATCGTAAAGGGCTATGAACCGAAGCTCTCCTTCGAGCGGGATTTCATCTCAGAGGGCATGGACCTTTTAAATAAATATTATTAAACAGAAAAGCAGGAATTATGAATGATGAACAGAAAACTACCACAGCCCGGCCAGCGTTACCGGCACTTTAAGGACAGACTCTATCAGATTATAACTCTGGCAACCGACTCGGAAACCGGGGAGCAGATGGTGGTCTATCAGGCGCTTTATGATGATTTCACGGTCTATGT
Source organism: uncultured Lachnospiraceae bacterium (assembly GCA_958428365.1). GTDB lineage: Bacteria > Bacillota > Clostridia > Lachnospirales > Lachnospiraceae > Maccoyibacter. The sequence goes on from CAUAFT010000016.1 coordinate 33,259, forward strand.
CCGTCCCCTCTCTCTTTTCATGAGTGAGACGGATCTGGAAAAATACCCGGAGGCGAAGCAAAGATATCGTTTTGAGGAAGTATCTGCGGGGAATATCCCAGACCGTTCAGAAGAGGCTGCCATTACCGATCCTGGAACTTCCCTGTCAGAATCCCCGGCGGAATCTTTACCGGAGGGCATCTCACCAAAGCTCATGGAATTTCTGGATGCGGACACGGACGAAGCCCGCTATAAGATCCTCTCAGAGATGGAGAATATCGTGGACGATCACATGATCGATACCATGGCAGTGGTTTCGGATATCGTCATTGACGACGGTCCCATTGAGAAGCGTTTTCAGGAGTTAAAAAATTGTATCCGCACCAGAATGCGGTATGAAACAAATCGTTTGCGATAGACAAAAGCAGACCCGAAGTCATCTGATGACTTTCCGGTCTGCATTTTTTTTACGCAATTTTCATTTTCAGTTTCTCATGATCCCTCAGACGAATCCGTACCGGCTTTCTCTTCTCTCCATCCATGACGGCTCAGATAACTATTCTGATAGGTTCCGTCAAAGGTAACGTCTTCTCCGAACCAGTCCGGCGGCACGAACGCCTCCGCCTCTTCCCTGGAATCGAATTCCACCTCCGCCAACAGAAGGGGAGCCAGTTCTCCCTGGAAGATATCCAGTTCTATTGTGTATTTCTGATACGGAATCTTATAACGTTTCTTCGCAATCAGGATTCCATCTGCCTTGGGTCTTAAATGTTCATACCCTTCTTTTGTCAGGGGCAGATTGTATTCCTCCCGCATCAAAAGACCTGCGCCTTTATAAGTCAGTGTATACTTTTCATTGGAACGGCGGATACGCACCACCGGTTCCGTGCACAGATAGCCCTGTTCCATCTGTCTGCATTCGTATTCGTCCAGATCTTCCGGCAGGGTCTTTACTAAGAATTTTCTCTCTATTTCCATTGCTCTGTTCGCTTTCTGGAATCTTTTACTTCCGGCAGATGTCAATATAAGATTTCACTGCCTCCACCAGCTTTTCATAGCTCATGGAAGTGGTATTGAGACAGAAATCATAATTTCTCGCATCATTCCAGTCCTTGCCGGTGTAATACTTGTAATAATCCGCGCGGTACTTATCGATCCGGGCAATTTTTTTCTCAATCTCTTTGACCGGTTCGCTGGAAATCTCCTGTACCCTTCGGATGCAGTCCTCCTTCGGCGCATAGAAGTAAAGGCTGATGACATTGTCAAAATCCTTCAATATAAAATCCGCACAGCGTCCGATAATCACGCAGGACTCTTCCTCGGCAAGCTGTTTGATAACCTTCGCCTGATAGTTGAAGAGATTGTCGTCAGAGACAAATTCACCGCTGTCCGGCGGGATAACCTCTCCGTTGTAAGTCTTTTTCACGATGCGAAACAGCGGAGATTTCTTGAGTCTTTCGTCGACTTCCCCGAACAACGCCTCGTTGATCCCGCTCTCGTCCGATGCCATACGGATTAATTCCCTGTCATAACAGTTCATTCCCAACTCTTTTGCGAGAAGCTTTCCAAGGGTCCTGCCGCCGCTTCCATAGCCTCTGGCGATTGTAATTACCGTATTTCCCATAAAAACACCTACTCTCCTAAATATGCCTTTTTAATTGATTCGTCATTCATCAGTACCTTTGCATCGCCTTCCAGTACGATTTTTCCAGTCTCAAGTACATAGGCACGGTCGGCAATGGACAGGGCTTTCTTCGCATTCTGCTCCACTAAAAGCACCGTGGTTCCCTCTGCGGAAATCTCTTTGATGATGTTGAAGATCTCCTCCACAAAAATCGGAGACAGCCCCATGGACGGCTCATCCATGAGAATCATCCTCGGTTTGCTCATGAGTGCACGACCCATGGCGAGCATCTGCTGTTCTCCTCCTGAGAGTGTACCCGCAAGCTGATTTTTTCGTTCTTCGAGACGCGGGAAACTCTTATAGACTCTCTTTAAACTCTCTTCTATCTCGTTCTTATCTTTTCTCGTATAGGCTCCCAGCTTTAAGTTCTCCAATACGGAGAGCTGTGCAAAGACACGCCGTCCTTCCGGAACGTGCGCCATTCCCATGGATACGATTTTATGTCCCGGAACCTTCGTCAGTTCCGTTCCCTCGAACTGGATGCTGCCCGCCTTTGCACTCAGCATTCCTGTAATGGTCTGAAGCGTTGTGGTCTTACCCGCTCCATTGGCGCCGATCAGGGCGATAACTTCTCCTTCTTCTACCTGGAAGGAAATTCCCTTGATCGCCTGAATGACACCGTAGTATACTTCCAAATCTTTTACTTCAAGCATTGACATTTGAATCCCCTCCTATTCTCCCAGATATGCCTTGATGACTTCCGGATCGTTCAGTACCTCGCTGGTAGCTCCCTGTGCAAGCACCTGTCCGAAGTTCAGTACGGTCAGTTCTTCACAGATTCCGGAGACGAGCTTCATATCGTGTTCAATTAAGAGGATGGTCATGTCGAATTTATCTCTCACAAAACGAATCGTGTCCATCAGCTCTTTTGTCTCATTCGGGTTCATTCCCGCAGCCGGTTCATCCAGCAAAAGCAGCTTCGGGTCCGTTGCTAAAGCTCTTGCAATCTCCAGCTTTCTCTGCTTTCCATAAGGAAGGTTGGATGCCAATACCTCAGCTTCTTCCTGCAAGTCAAAGACTTCCAGCAGCTCCATCGCCTTTTCGTTCATCTCTTTTTCCACTTTATAGTAGGACGGAAGACGCAGGATTCCACTGAAGGTGGAATAGGTCTTCTCATTGTGCAGACCAATCTTTACATTGTCCAGTACACTCTGCTGGTGGAAAAGACGGATGTTCTGGAAAGTTCTTGCAATTCCATGCTTATTAATCTCTATGGTTTTCTTTCCCGTGATATTCTCTTCATCCAAAAAGATGCTTCCGTCCGTAGGCTTATAGACCCCGGTAAGCATATTGAAGACCGTAGTTTTTCCCGCTCCATTCGGACCGATCAGTCCATAGAGCTGTCCTTTTTCAATTTTCAGATTAAAGTCATCTACAGCCCGAAGTCCTCCAAAGGAGATTCCAAGATTTTTCACTTCTAATAATGCCATCTATGCTTCCTCCTTTGTCTTCTTGAATTTATTTTTCACACGTTCCCTGAATACCTTTGCTCCCGGCGCCCAGTTAAAGAGCATCATCGCAATTAACAGGATGGAATAGATCAGCATACGGTAGTCGCTGAGTCCTCGAAGCAGCTCCGGCAGTAAGGTCAGAATCACTGCCGCGATAATGGAACCGCGGATGTTTCCAATACCTCCCAGTACGACGAATACCAGGATCATAATGGACATGTTGTAACCGAAGTTCGCCGGCAATGCGGTCAGGGTTGAAAGGTTGTGAGCGTAAAGCACGCCGCCCGCTCCTGCGATTGCTGCCGAGATGGTAAAGCTCATGAGCTTGAACTTTGTCACATTGATTCCCACGGACTCTGCCGCGATCCGGTTGTCGCGGATCGCCATGATCGCACGGCCGCTTCTGGAGTTCACCAGATTATATACTACGATCAAAGAAATCAGAATCAGGATCACGCCGATGGTAAAGGTGGACTGATGGGGTGTTCCGGTGATTCCCTTTGCTCCATTGATAATCATTTCTCCATCTAGATCCATGTTCAACGCCTCTGCGCTCTTAATGGAAAAATGGAATCCTTTGGAATCTCTTCCCACATAGAGTACATTCATGACGTTTTTAATAATCTCGCCAAAGGCAAGGGTTACGATCGCAAGGTAGTCGCCCCTAAGACGAAGAACCGGGATTCCGATCAAGAGTCCAAAAAGCGCCGCTGCCAGTGTTCCGATGACCAATGCCAGCACGAACCGCAGGGTCGGATTCATAGCGGAATCCTCCATACATTTTGTAAAAAATGCGCTTGCGAATGCTCCCACGCACATAAATCCCGCATGACCGATACTAAGCTCTCCCAAATAGCCGACACAGAGATTCAATCCGATGGCAACGATGGAATAAGTACAGAGCGGCACAAGAAGCCCCTGCATCAGACTCGACATCGTTCCTGTTAATACCATAGCCTGGATAATGATATATACGATGATGACCATGGCATATGTAATAAAAGCATCTCTCGATGATTTTTTCATTTTCATAAAGTTCATCTTCTTCATTGCCGCCACCTACACTTTCTCACGTACTGCCTTGCCTAAAATACCGGTAGGTTTCACAAGTAAGACAATGATTAAAACTGCAAATACAATGGCGTCTGACAACTGGGAGGATATATAGGCTCTTCCCAGAATCTCAATGACACCCAGAAGGATTCCTCCGATAAAAGCTCCCGGAATGGAACCGATGCCGCCAAATACTGCCGCCGTAAAGGCTTTGATACCCGGCATTGCTCCCGTATACGGAGTCAGAGTCGGATACGCCGAGCAGAGCAGTACGCCCGCGATTGCCGCAAGCCCGGAACCGATGGCAAAGGTCAGGGAAATGGTTCCGTTGACATTCACGCCCATCAACTGTGCCGCATCCTTATCCTCGGAGACTGCCAGCATTGCCTGGCCTGCCTTGGATTTTTTAATAAAGATCATCAGCGCAATCATAATGACAATACATGCCAGAACGGCTACCATCGTCACTCCTGAAATAACAAGTTTTCCACCTGCTAACTTCAACGCCGGAAGGGAGACAACAGAAGTAAAGGACTTGGTGTCCGCTCCAAAAACCAACAGCGCCAGGTTCTGCAGGAGATAGCTGACTCCGATCGCCGTAATCAATACCGCCAGCGGCGTTGCCTTACGGAGAGGCTTGTAAGCGATTTTCTCAATCACCACTCCAAGGACGGTACAGATTACGATGGCAGCAATCACGCTGGGAACCGGAGACATCCCCATTCCGCTCATCATCGTAAATACTACATAACATCCGATCATGATGACATCACCGTGGGCAAAGTTCAGCATTTTCGCGATACCGTATACCATCGTATAACCGAGGGCGATAATCGCATAGATACTGCCCAGACTGATGCCATTGATCAAATAGGATATAAAACTCATAACTGAACACCTCTTTTGCTTTCTCTTTTTCATTCCAATGAAGTATACCATAAGCCGGCTTTAAAAACAAGAAAGGGGCTGCCTTTCGGCACGCCCCCACATTGGTCTGTAACATGTAAGCCGGACTTACATTCCTACATATTCACCATTCTGAATTACTACTGCTTTCGGGTCTTTGTTCACTTCACCGCTGTCTAACCATGTCATTCCGGTTCCGGTTGTACCGTCGATGACGGTCTCACTCATTACACCCTTCATAGCATCGCAGATATCAGATGCACTCATATCCGGTGTCACATCCGCTTTTTCCATCGCTGCTTTGATTGCATAGATTGCATCGTAAGCATCTGCCGCGAACTGGTTCGGTGTCTCACCATATTCTTCCTCGTATTTTTTCACGAAGTTCTGAGTAAGTTCATCCTCTGCATCTGCTGCAAATGGTGTTAAAAGCATAACGCCCTCTGCCAGCTTTGTATCGAAGTTCTCAACTGCTAAAAGTCCGTCTAAACCGTCTCCGCCGAAGAATTTCGGTGTAAATCCCATCTGATCTGCCTGGGTTAAGATGATGGACGCCTCTGTGTAATAGATTGGAAGGAATACAAGCTCTGCTCCTGCATCCTGTGCTTTTTTCAACTGAGTAGAGAAGTCTGTCTTGGAATCTGCTGTGAAGGCTTCTGCTGCCACCACTTCAATTCCCTGATTCTTTGCTTCTTTTACGAAGTTCTCTTCGATACCGGAAGAGTATACGTCAGAGCTGTTGTAGATAATCGCTACCTTGGTTGCAATCTTGTTTTCACCGATATACTGCGCAGATTTTGTTCCCTGTGCCGGGTCTGTGAAGCATACCTGGTATACATTGTCGTTTGCAATAACATCTGTGGAAGATGCGGATGGCGTGATCTGGAACATATTGTCCGCTGCCGTCTTATCTGCAACTGCCACACAAGGTGTTGTGGTAACGGTTCCCATCAGAACCTGCATACCCCAGTCTTTTAAGGTGTTGTAAGCATTGACTGCTTTTTCTGCGTCACCCTGATCGTCCTGGAAATTGTATTCGATCTGCTTTCCGTTAATACCGCCGTCCTCATTGATCTCATCCACTGCGATCTGTGCTGCGTTCATAACTGCTTTTCCGTAAATTGCCGCGTCACCTGTGGTAGGTCCGATTCCGCCGATGTAGAACTTGTCCGCATCTTTCTTCGCTTCCTGGGAACCGCATCCGGCAAAACATCCAACTGCCATAGCAAGTACTAAAAATATACTTACCGCTTTTTTCATAATAACTTCCTCCTTGTCCTCTGTTCACAGTTTCTTAACATAAATATTATGCAATATAAAGTTCTATGTCAATAAAAATTTTCAAAAAACAAAGAGAAAGACAGGGGATACGGCTTTATTTTTCCAGGAACTTTATTTTCCAAAATGGAAAAGTCCCTTTTTTTCATAGGGTTCGCTGTGAATGGAGGTCACCTCATAACCTGTGGGAGCTATCGCCTCTTTGATCCTCTCCTGGTACAATTCTTCTTCGGAGATTACGACCGTCTCTTTCTTCTTATGAGAAGAGCTGACTTTCTTCACCTCGAACGCCCCGCGGATCACATCATTGACGTGCGCCTCGCACATCTGGCATGACATCCCGTTGATACCAACTGTTGTTTTAATCATTTGATCCTTCCTTTTTTTGTATTGGACATCCGCTTTACTGAATGGCAGTTACCGGATAATCCTGTGCCTCCACTGCTGCCTTCAGAACATCGTCTGCAACCTCTGCATTTAGGGTCACCACAGCCGTTCCGGCTTCATGGCTGACCTCCGCCTCAGTTACTTCCGGCAGGGCTTCCAACGCCTTTTTCACCCTCGCCTCACAGTGTCCACACATCATTCCTTCAATCTTCATGGTCTTTGTCATTGTCTTTTCCTCCTTCATAGAAATGATTTTTCTTTTTTTGTCTCCTTTTGTACTGCGGATATTGAACAGATTCAGCCGCAGGGCATTTGTCACCACGCAGAAGCTGGACAGGCTCATGGCCGCCGCGCCAAACATCGGGTTTAACTTCCATCCCAGGATCGGAATGAACAGACCGGCCGCAAGAGGGATTCCGATCACATTATAACCAAACGCCCAGAAAAGGTTTTCATGGATATTCCGAAGTGTCGCCCGGCTTAGGCGGATCGCCGCCGGCACGTCGCTTAAACGACTCTTCATCAGCACGATATCCGCCGCGTCGATCGCTACGTCGGTACCGGCTCCGATGGCGATACCGATATCCGCTCTGGTCAGAGCAGGCGCATCGTTGATACCGTCTCCCACCATCGCCACCTTCCCCTTCTTTTTCAGGGAGCGGATGACGCTTTCTTTGCCATCCGGCAGAACACCGGCAATGACTTCATCCACACCTGCCTGACTTCCGATTGCCTTAGCGGTGCGTTCATTGTCTCCGGTGAGCATTACGACGTGGATTCCCATGTTCTGCATTTCTTTGACAGCCTGCGGACTGTCTTCCTTGATGACATCTGCCACGGCGATGACACCTGCCAGGGTTCCGTCTTTGCTGAAGAACAAAGGCGTCTTTCCTTCCTCTGCGAGACGCTCGGCATGGGCTTTGATTTCCTCTGTTACCTCTGCCTGACTGCTGATAAATTCATAATTGCCTCCGCAAAGGGCGACACCGTTCCATACAGCCCTTAGACCATTCCCCGGCAGCGCCTGAAATTCAGAGACTTCTTCCGCAGAGAGATTTTCTTCCTCCGCCTTTTGCAGGATCGCCTTTGCCAGTGGATGCTCGCTCTTTCGTTCCAAAGCATACGCCAGTGTGAGAAGTTCGGTCTCACTGATGCCGGAAGCCGGGATAATGTCCGTTACCTTCGGTTCCCCGGAGGTGATGGTTCCGGTCTTATCCAAGGCAACGATCTGTACCTTCCCCGCCTCCTCCAAGGAAACTGCCGTCTTGAACAGGATCCCATTCTTAGCACCCATTCCATTGCCCACCATAATGGCAACCGGGGTCGCCAGACCAAGAGCGCAGGGACAACTGATAACCAGAACCGAGATTCCCCGCGCCAGAGCAAAACCGATGCTCTCCCCGGCAAGGAGCCAGCCGATGATCGTCAGAACCGCTATTCCAATCACCGCCGGAACAAAGATTCCTGATACCTTGTCCGCAATCTTTGCAATCGGCGCCTTGGTTGCTGCTGCATCGCTGACCATCTGAATGATCTGGGAGAGGGTGGTATCCTCTCCTACCCTGGACGCCTGGCATTTGATAAAGCCGGATTGGTTCACCGTGGCGGCGGACACCTGATCTCCCGCCTCTTTATCCACCGGAATGCTCTCACCAGTGAGGGCGGATTCGTTCACGGCGCTGTTTCCCTCCAGCACGATCCCGTCCACCGGAATGTTTTCCCCCGGACGTACTACGAAAATATCTCCTTTTTTCACCTGTTCGATGGAGACCGTGGTCTCCACGCCGTCCTTTAAGATCACCGCCGTCTTTGGAGCCAGCTTCATCAGCCCTTTTAACGCGTCGGTGGTCTTTCCCTTGGAGCGGGCTTCCAGCATCTTGCCCACAGTGATCAGGGTCAGGATCATCGCCGCAGACTCAAAATAAAATTCATGCATATAGGACATGACCGCTTCGGCATCTCCCCGCGCCTGGGCGTCGGTCATGGCAAAGAGGGCATAGGTACTGTAGACAAATGCGGCGCTGCTTCCAAGAGCCACCAGGGTGTCCATGTTCGGCGCCTTATTCCACAGTCCCTTAAAACCGCTGATAAAAAACTTCTGATTGATGACCATAATAATGATAGTCAAAAGAAGCTGGGTCAACCCCATCGCCACATGATTATTTTCATAAAAAGCGGGAACCTTCCAATCCCACATCATATGTCCCATGGAAAAGTACATAAGCACCGCCAGAAATCCAACGGATGCCAGAAGTCTCCGCTTTAACACCGGAGTATCATGATCCTCCAATAGCTCCTCTTCCATGGAAGCCGCCGCTGCGCCCTGATCGGAAGCTTCTGATTTTAATGACGCCCCGTAACCGGCATTCTGAACCGCGGTGATGATCTCCCTGGCTGAGGCAGTTCCCTCCACTCCCATGGAGTTGGTCAGAAGGCTCACCGAACAGGTTGTGACCCCCGGCACCTTCGACACTGCTTTTTCCACACGGGAGCTGCATGCCGCGCAGCTCATTCCCGTTACCATATATTGTTCCATCGCAACCCCCTATCTCATAAGTTTTTGTATAATAGTTACCAGTTCATCTGTGGTCTCATCCTTGCCTGCGCGGATATCCCTCACCACGCAGGTATTGATATGACGGGCAAGCAGGACCTTGTTGAAGCTGTTTAGCGCAGCGTTGGCAGCCGCCACCTGCGTGATGATATCGGTACAGTAAGCATCCCTCTCCAACATTCCTTTTATTCCCCGGATCTGACCCTCGATCCGGTTCAAACGGTTGATGAGATTCTTATACTCCTCCTCCGAACGGTGAGTCGTTCTGTTACAGCAGCAGTTCTTTTCTTCTTCCATTGCGAACCTCCTTATCGGCAAATACCCCTAATGGGTATCTTGGTTTCTATTGCATAGTATATACCCAATAGGGGTATTTGTCAATGGTATAAAAAACCCCCGGATCACTCCGGGGGCTTCTGAAATTCAGAATGGATTATTTTTTTGTTGCATACATGAAGTATTTCATACCGAAGAGGTTAGCATAATCTCCTGATACGTTGGATTTCTCCATATACATGTCATTGTACTCATAAATCGGTACAACTGCCCAGGTATCCATCAGCATATCCTCTGCCTCATGCATCATCTCGATACGTTTCTCCGCATCTGTCTCTGTACGAATCGCAGAGATCAACTCATCGTATTCACTCCAGTTCTGAGGTGCATACTCTGCCGGGTCTACACCAAGCTGAGGATCGTTGTTACCGGAATCTGTGGTAAAGATCTCAAGCATATTGATCGGATCATCGTAGTCAAGTAACCATCCCTCACGGGCTACGTCGTAGTTACCCTGTTTTCTGTCCTCTAAGAATACGTTCCAGTCCTCGGAAGAGATCTTCATATCAATACCGATAACTGCCAGATCCTGCTGCATAGCCTCTGCGATCTTCTGATGAGAGTCCATTGTATTCAGGATATAATTTACAGTCAGAGCAGGAGAGATCTTATAAGAACCGTCTCCATTGTCTGTGAAGGAGTATCCGCACTCTTCTAAGAGCTTCATAGCTTCCTCTGCATTGTCTGCTCCTGTCTTTTCAGCATCGAAATATCCGTCTGTCTTGAATTTACCGCCGTTACCGTCGGATACAAGGGCTGGGATGAAGGAGTTCGCCAGCTTCTGATCTGTCTGAGCCACCGTATCTACGATGTACTGACGGTCGATCATAAGGCTCATAGCCTCACGCATTTTAGCTGCCTGCTCAGGTGTCTTGCCCTCGAACATTTCACTGTTTACGTTGAATGCTACATAGTAGGTTCCCAGTGTATCGATTACATGGAACTCATCACTTTCCTTCGCACTTGCGATCTCATCTGTTGGAACATCATCGATGAAATCCAGGTCGCCGCTGTTGTAAGCTGCGTAGGTTGCTGTCACGTCATCACTGAGCATGAAGTCTAATTCAGGCATGGTTACGTTCTCAGCATCGTAGTAGTTCTCGTTCTTAACATATACCATACTCTCATCGTGTTTCCACTCTTTTAAGGTATAAGCGCCGTTACATACAAATCCAGCTTCCTGAGCCCATGCTCCAGGTGTAGTTCCATCCGGATTTGCCTCATCTACAGATGCCTGAGGTACCGGCATGAATGTTGGGAATGCACATAAGTCAAGGAAATATGTACATGGGCTTACTAAATGTACGGTCAATGTGTAGTCGTCGTCAGCCGTTACCTGTAAAGTACCGTCATCGTTCTTTGCGATTACATCGAACAGATATGCGTAATCTGCTGCGGTCTCAGCTGCTGCCGCACGATTCCAGCTGTAAACAAAATCGTTTGCTGTCAGATCTGTTCCATCGCTCCATTTGGATTCGATCAGCTTAAATGTGTAAGTTGTCTGATCTTCGGAGATCTCCGGTTCTCCGTCAGCCAGTGCCGGAACTAATTCCACATCTTTGTTGTAGGTGTAGAGACCTACGAAAGAGTTCACTGCCAGACATCCGCCGTCTACGGAACTGTTCAGCGCCGGATCAAGGTACGCTGGTTCAGATGCAAGATAGATGTTCATAACTTCTGTGTTAGTACTCTTCTTGGATTCTGAATCAGATTTCTTGGTTGACTCTTTGTCACTGCCGCCACAAGCAACAAGGCTCAGTGCCATAGCTGCAACCAATAAAGTAGAAATAAGTTTCTTCTTCATTTCTTCTCCTCCTATATGGTATTTTTGTCTATGTTTCACTCCTTCACGGAGATTGAAACCCTATTTGTTCCAGCATGCCACAAAATGACCATCCCCTCTGTCCTCAAGCGGCGGCATCTCCTGCGCACACTGCTCCGTCGCATAAGCGCAGCGGGTACGGAACGGACATCCGCTCGGCATGTTCAACGGACTCGGCACATCTCCCTCTAGGACGATACGCTTGCTCTTTCTGGCTGTCTCCGGATCCGGGATCGGCACTGCGGAGAGCAGGCTTAAGGTATATGGATGCATCGGGTTGTTGTTCAGCTCATCGGAAGGCGCGATCTCCATCATCTTACCCAGATACATCACGGCGATCCTGTCAGAAATATGCTGTACGATCAACAGATCATGGGCGATAAACAGATACGCCATACCAAATTTTTTCTGCAGATCCTCAAACATATTGACTACCTGTGCCTGAATGGATACATCCAAAGCCGACACCGGCTCATCACAGACAATGAACTTCGGATTTACCGCAAGGGCGCGGGCAATTCCGATACGCTGTCTCTGTCCACCGGAAAATTCGTGGGCATAGCGGGTGGCATGTTCCGCATTCAGCCCTACATATTCCATCAGCTCTAATATTTTATCTCTTCGCTCCGTCTTATTGGAATACAGCTTGTGTACATCCAACGGCTCTCCAATGATATCTTCCACGGTCATTCTCGGATTCAGGGATGAATAAGGATCCTGGAATACCATCTGCATTTTCTTGCGGTATGGCATCATATCCACGTCGATCTTCTTTTCACTGTCGAACAGAACATCTCCGTCGAAGACGATACGTCCTGCCGTCGGTTCGTAGAGACGCAGCAGGGTACGTCCCACGGTGGTCTTGCCGCATCCCGACTCTCCCACCAGACCAAGGGTCTCTCCCGGCTTGATCGCAAATGAAATGTCATCCACCGCCTTTAACGGTATTGTATGAAATCCCTGATGCACCGGAAAATACTGTTTTAAGTGTTCCACTTCCAGAATATACTTTTCGTCACTCATTCTTAGTTTCCTCCTGTGCTTCATACATATTCTTAATGTTCATCCAGCAGCTTGCCAGATGGCTCTCACTGAGACGGATCTCCTGAGGGACCTCATCCAGGCAGACCTTCATGGCGCTGTCGCACCGCGGACAGAACGCACAGCCCTTCGGCATATTCAACAGGTTGATCGGCGTACCGCCAATCGGAACCAGTCTCTCGTTCATATTGTCCTTTCTCGGTATGGAACGCAGCAGTCCCTTGGTATATTCATGCGCCGGACGATAGAAGATATCATCCGCCGTTCCTCTCTCGCAGACACGTCCTCCGTACATGACCAGAATCTCATCGCACATACTGGCAATGACTCCCAAGTCATGGGTTACCATAATGATTGCCATACCCAGCTTCTTTTGCAGATCCTGCATCAGCTCCAGAATCTGCGCCTGAATCGTTACGTCCAGGGCTGTAGTCGGCTCATCTGCGATCAGGATATCCGGTTCGCAGGCAAGCGCCATGGCGATCATGACACGCTGACGCATACCGCCGGACAGCTCGTGAGGATACTGTTTGATCCGGCTTTCCGGCTCATTGACGCCTACCAGAGTCAGCATCTCGATGGCACGTTCTTTTGCCTGTTTTTTATCTTTATCCGTATGAAGCAGGATCGCCTCCATCAACTGATTTCCAACGGTATAGACCGGATTCAGGCTGGTCATCGGATCCTGGAAAATGATCGAACACTTGGAGCCGCGGAAGTTATGCAGTTCCTTCTCGCTCCACTTGGTAATGTCTTCTCCCTTATACTTAATGGAACCCTCCACGATCTCTCCGGTCTCGGCTAAGATCTGCATAATGGAATATGCCGTAACCGATTTTCCCGAACCGGACTCTCCTACAATTCCCAGAGTCTTTCCAGGTTCCAGTGTCATGGACAGTCCGTTGACCGCATTGACATCTCCCGATTCCGTATGAAAACAAGTATGGAGATTATCTACTTCCAGTAAGTACTCTGTATTCTTTGCTGTTTCACTCATATCACAATCTCCTTACTTTAATTTTGAATCAAATGCATCTCTCAAGCCATCGCCCAGCAGGTTGAACGCCAGTACGATCAGACAGATGATGACCGCCGGGATGACCAGCTTAGACGGATAGGACTGCATTCCCGAACGCGCCAAATTGGCAAGACTTCCCAGAGAAGTCAGCGGCGCGGATACGCCCAGTCCCAGGAAACTCAGATAACTCTCCGTAAAGATCGCGGATGGAATCTGAAGCGCCGTTGTAATTATGATAACAGACAGACAGTTCGGTATGATATGTCTGCTTAAGATCTTGCTTCCCTTGGTTCCGATACAACGTGCCGCCAGCACATATTCACTGCTCTTGATGGAGAGCACCTGTCCACGCACCAGACGCGCCATACCAACCCAATAGAGCAGACCAAAGACAATGAAGATCGCGATCATATTGGTTCCCAGCTTGGAAAGAATGGTTCCCTCTATGGCAGAGCCCAACAACTCATTCAATACCACGGACAGGAGAATGATCATCAACATATCCGGCAGGGAATAGATCACGTCTACAATACGCATCATGATCAGATCCACCTTGCCGCCGCAGTAACCTGCAATGGCTCCGTACAGCAGTCCGATGATCAACACCATGATGGATGCCACCAGACCCACTGCCAGGCTGACTCTCGTTCCGTAGATGACGCGGATAAAATAGTCTCGGCAGAGACTGTCCGTACCAAAGATGTGTGGGAAGAGCTTCTCTCCCGTCTCATCCATGTACTGCTGCTCTCTGACGGAATATTCCATCATTCCCAGGTTGCTGGCGCTCTTATCACGCACCCCGTCTACCGTGATGATCTGCTCATAACCGTAAGGCACTACCATCGGTGCAAAAATAATAATCAGTAATATTAAGATCAGTACGATCAGGCTGCCCATGGCAAGTGGATTCTTTTTCAGACGACGCATACCATCTTTAAAGAAGGTCGTCGATTCACTCATGACATCCTGCTGTTTCTTTTCCTCTTCCGTTGCCGCTCTGAAATAAGAGCTGTCAAATCTGGACAAATCAACCTGAGCGGACAACAGCCCTCTTTTCGGGCTTCCATTTTCATTCTGCATAAAATCTATCCTCTCTTATTCAAATGTAATACGCGGATCTATAATCTTATATGCGATATCCGTAATCAGATTTGCAATGACCATTAAGACCGCCAGGAAAATTGTCGTGGACATGATCATCGTATAGTCTCGGTTTGTAATACTTGTTACAAAGGCGGTTCCCAGTCCTCCGATGGTAAAAATGTTCTCCACCACCATGGAACCCACCAGAATATAGGCTACCATGGGTCCCACATATGTAACGACTGGAATCAACGCATTTCGAAGCGCGTGTTTGAAAATGACCTTCCTGGTGCTGACGCCCTTCGCTCTCGCAGTACGGATATAGTCCTGATTCAGCGAATCCAGCATACTGGTCTTGGTCAGCCTTGTAATGTAAGCCATCGGATACAGGCTTAAGGCGATGACCGGAAGAATGTAATTCGGATCACTGCTGGACCAGACCGGAATCCATTCCAGCTTCAGACAGAATACCAGAAGCAACAGTGTCGCCAGCACGAAGGACGGCATTGCCGTCGCCAATGTAGTAAAGAAGATAATGACACGGTCCGGCCACTTATTTCTTTTCAGAGCCGCGATACTTCCCAGAATCAGACCTATAACGATCGCCACAAGGGCTGCCATTCCTCCAAGTTTTGCAGAGATCTTGAACTTCGACCACATATCGGTCCAGATATCACGTCCGCTCTTTAAGCTGACGCCCCAGTCTCCATGCAATATGTTTTTCATATACAGACCAAACTGAACGTAAACCGGTTTATCCAGATTGTACCTTTCCTCCAGGATCTGCTGTGTCGCCGGGCTTAAGGCCTTCTCCTTGTTGAACGGGCCACCCGGAATCAGGTTCATCGCGAAGAATGTAATCGCACTGATTACGAAGATCGTCACGATGGCAAGAAATACTCGTTTTACAATATATTTCTTCATTTGCTCCACTCCTTGTTTTAGGGTCGTATTCTATTGTCGGCGCACCGCCAATAAAAAAAGGGTCCAAGAACTGCCAAATGCTTCTTCGCACCCCCAAAATACAACCGCATTTTTTCAAAAATATTTATTATATTTTATCACTTCAAATTTTATTTTGTCAATAAAATCATCTATATTTCCATCTTTTTATAACTATACATAAAACAGGAATTTTTATTCGTCCCCTGGCGTCCTGTATTTATTGATTTTCTCAGCGTTTCAGCAGTGCTATTCATTTTTTTGCAAGAATTTTTACACACAGTCTGATGCAGCCTGGAGAGGTCTTGGGAATAACGTGTCCTCAGAAATGATATCTGCGGCTCATTTTCCAAAAAATTCGGCATCCTTCGCGCCCGGTTATCTCCTCACGGACTGCTGACTCTTATCCGGTGAGCGAAGCTGTACATCTTAATTTTAATATAAAAAAACAAACATATCCCGCTCTCCGGAATATGTTCATTTTAAAATAGATTTTCTTCTTTTTTTGAAGGGTTCTTGAAGAACCTGAGAATTGAAATCAGATTCCTCCATCTTCTTACTGAGTACGGGCAACAGGACTTGAACCTGCACGGTCTCCCACTAGAACCTAAATCTAGCGCGTCTGCCAATTCCGCCATGCCCGCATACCGCTATCCTATTTTAAGGGAATCGGACCTCCTTGTCAATTCCTTTTTTAATTCCCACGCCATTTGAATCAGAAGAAATAAATGGAATATTAAAATTGTATTAAAACTTTCTAAGAACTTGTCAAAATCTGTTGAAAAATACCAGGAAATACCATACACTGTTATCGGTTAAATAATAATGATTGTGGGGGAGATACAATGAATGTACTGATGTTACTAAAGAATAAAAAGGAAGTCGCCTGCCTGTACGATACGAACACATTAAGGCAGGGCATTGAGAAGATGCGCGCCCACGGCTACACCGCTATTCCTGTCCTTTCCAAAGACGGTCACTATATCGGAAGCGTCAGCGAAGGCGACTTTTTATGGCATATTGTGGAACACCGCAACAGCGACATGAAGGTTCAGGAAAATTACCTGGTGAGGGACATTATCCGCAGGGGCTTCAACCCAGCCGTTAAGATCGACGTCTCCATGGAAGCCCTCTTACAGCGCTCCATGTACCAGAATTTCATCCCGGTGGTGGATGACCGGAATTTCTTTATCGGGATCGTCACCAGGCAGGATATCATAAGAAGTTTTTTAGATGCCGCCGAAAAAAAGGAGCATACTGCCTGAATCCTTACATATTCTTCTTTTTTCTACATGCACAACGAAATTATTTTCGCATAGTATAAGAAAAAAAGGAGAAAAATGTATGTATTACTCAACTCAACCAACAAACTGTCATGAAGAAGAACAGGAGCATGTTCACGAACTTACGGGAATCACCCGTGTACGGGAGGAAGGGGACGACTGCCATAACCATCGTTTCTGTACCGTTTCCGGCGAAGCCATCTATGTTCCCGGAAAAAAGGATCACTTCCATGAGGTGACCTTCCGCACCGATACCGCTGACGGCCATTACCATGAATTTTGCGGTAAGACCTCCGGCGCCATCGAAGTGGGCAATGGAAAACATGTGCATTTCATCAAAGACTGTACGGAAGTAGCCGATGGTCATAAGCATGAGTTCCAGGCTGCTACCCTGATTGACGCTCCTACAGAATTTAAGAAAACATGCTATTAAGAGAAGTAAAAGAAGCGGGCCTTTGCCCGCTTCTTTCATATGTTCCTTTATAACTGCCGGAGAACCCGCGCAGGATTCCCCGCCGCCACCACGCCGGAGGGGATATCTCTATTCACAACGCTTCCCGCTCCAATAACCACATTGTCCCCAATGGTCACACCCGGCAGAACCATAACTCCGGCTCCAAACCAGACATCATTGCTCACCGAGATGGGATAGGCATATTCCAGCCCCTGATTCCGGGTCTTTGCATCCAGAGGATGACCCGCCGTGGAAAAACAGCAATTTGGTCCGATAAACACATTGTCTCCAAAGGTAACCTTTGCACAGTCCAGAATCACGCAATTGTGATTTACATAAAAGTTCTCTCCCGCTTTAAGCTCTCGTCGTAATTCGCATCATAAAGCTCTCCCGCTGTCATTTTTTCCTTTTCCGTCATAATCTTCCTCTTCGCTAATATTCCAGACATTTTTGTTTCATCCGCTCAATCTCGTCCCCTGACAGCATTGGTGTGTTCAGGACTGACGTCTTAGACAGAATGTACACATTTCCCCTGCGCATTCCCGTCAGGCGGGTAACCGGGGAACTCTGGTATTCCAGATGCTGTATCTTTTTGTATTGCAGGATAACCGTCTTTTTCCCAAAACTTCCCGTTGTCAGCGCCACATAGTTTTCCCCCATTCCAAGTCTCTCCGTCCTCATACCCAAGAAAATACGGACAAGATTCCAGACAAGACAAAGGGCAAAAATTCCAAACACTGCCGCCATCGGGGTGCCCGCGTCCCTGGCGTCAACCGTCGTAACGATCTCTATGCCAAGGACTGCTGCAAGCCAAAGCAGGAGCAGATAAAGGTTACCGCACAGCCTGTGCCAGACTGCTTTTTTCGGGATCAGACGGCTCTTATCCAGAGCGTCCAGCTCATATTCCGGTATCAGTTCCCGGATACGCTCAAGCATCTCCTCATATGGAAGAGACAGGGTCAACTGCGCCGTCTCATTTTCCTCATCTCCGACTCCGATACATTCGATCGCCGCATTGTAGCGTCGGAAGATCCTTCCCAATAGAGTCTGTTTGATGACCAGCGCATTGATGGTCTCCACCGGCAGGCTGTACTCTCTTTTTTTCAACAGTCCATAGCTGAGAATAATGCGCTTCTTTTTTCTTCCCACGGTAAAATCATAGTAAGTAAAGAACTTTTTAAATATGGACGCCAGAAAAGAAATTGCAATAAAGGCTCCCACCAGCGCCGTACCAAAAAGACTCACAATATCCGAGGTCTTTGCCGTCTCCAGGAGTTCATAAAAGGATCCCAGAAATCCCAGAAGCACAAACACCGTCAATAGGACACTCCCAAACGAGATATCATACAGGCTGTGCATAACAAGCTCCGACAGGCCAGAGGTATATTGAACCCCCATCCCTTCCTCTACCTGTACCGTCACGCCTTCCCTCTCTTCCTCCTCTGACCTTTCCGCGGACGTTTCTTCACCCTGTACCAACCGCATTCTGGCTTCCAGATACGCCTTGAGCCTCTCCGCCTCCTCCTTTTGGAACAGCAGGTCGATATCCGTCTTACCGGCAGTGGAGAGACTGTTGGTGTCGATCTTAACACGGCAGGTATGGATGATCCTCTCAAAGAGATTCTGCTCCAGATTGATGCTGGAAATATTCTGGATATTAATGGTCAGCGTCTTCCTGTTCAAAGTCGCCCTCTCCCAGATCAGGGCGTCCTCCTCCAGCAGCACCGTGGTCCTCTTCCAGCGAAACAGCTGGAACAACAAAATAACGAGGATCACTGCCAGGAGGACCAGAGAGACAAGCACTCCTCCGCTTCCCACATCCTGGGCTATCTCTGCAAAGTCATTCACATCGGATACAAACAGTAACAACAGCACCAGCAGAGTCTTCCAGCAATTTTCTATAATAATGGTAAAATGACACCGCATCTTTTTATCTGTCATCTTCCCCTCCTCTGGTCTGAACCGCCACCTCGTTGATCCGATGCTTCAGATTCTCTGCAATCTTTTCCGCCTTCTCCAGTTCCAGATACCGGATAGTCACATCTCCTCCGGCTGTGGTAACCAACACCTTCCCCAGACCAAACATCCGGTCGATGGGTCCCCGCTCCACGGCAATCTTATGTAATCTCTCGATGGGTACGATATCTCTGCGGATAAAAAACAATCCCTCAATGATATCGATACATTCTTCGTCAATGGCGTAGCGGTATCGGTTGTAACGAATCAGCGGATTGACCAAAAGTTCAAAGAGCATCAGGAGGCAGATGATAAGCACCACGATCCTGGCGATCCGGTTTTCCGCAAAAAAGATCCTCCATAGAAGCAGCGCCACCGCCGCCACGATCACGTCCCAGATCCCCGAAGCGACATAGATGCACTTCAATGCGTTACTGCTGAGTTTTTCGTAATTCATATTACCTCCTTGTGCTCCGCACATGGCGCTCCGCTTCGGATGCCATTCGGCGGGTATAATAATGTCTGACGACATTATATCATCACGCCGGGCATTTGTCTAAAATATCCGAAAGCGGATCTTCTTGCCGTCTATTCCACCCGCTGTATCCTCTCCACCACCGTTTTCTTTCCTGTCAGCACACGGTAGGCGATCAGCGGGATCAGCACGCAGACTGCGGCGATGAACAGGACCATGCCAAGTACCGGGAGCGCCGGAACTGCAAAGGCGATCTCCATATAATTCATGGACTGGTAGATCACATAGGTAATTCCAAGCCCCACTGTCGCCGTCAAGAGAAGAGACATCCCTGCAAACAATATGCCCTCCCGAACTAACAGGGTCTTCACCTGGCGCCCTGTCATTCCAATGCTCTCCATGGTGGCAAGCTCCACCTGACGGCTCTGAATATTGCCCGAAACCGTATTGATATAATTCATGATTCCGATGAATGCCAGGATCAGGGCAATTCCAATCCCGACTCCCATCATGTTTCCCTGCATCTTTTCCACTTCTTTCATGCTCTCTAACTTCGAGTCATAGGAAAAATCTTTGGAAAAGGAACTCTCTTTCATTAGATTTTTAATTTCCGTCTCCACAGCCTCATCATATTCCCTTTCATACTGAATACTTACCCGGTATGCATAAGGCTCCTCCACAATACCCTTTAAGAACGTATCGCTTACGATCAGAGTCATCTCACCGTTCAGAGCATAAAAGTTATCATCCACCAGACCCGCTATGGGAATCTGATACCTTGTTTCCTCCCTGCCGGGCAGATAAAAGTTTACACTCTTTCCCTCCAGCTTTTCCATATCAAAGTCCAGCCCATTGCGATGGAGGATTCCGCATCTTCCATTCAGAAAATCCTCCTCATCCACAGGACTCTCCATGGTGCTGTTCAGATATTCAAAGGTACTTTTATCAATTCCAACCAGGCAGGAATCATACTTTTCCGGATGTGCCTGATAATCCTCATAGATCTCCTTGGGATCTCCAACCATCCACACCTCGCACATTTCCCGCATCCACAGATCGGCAAAATCCGGCTCTGGCGGAACCACGATCCTTTCATTATACATCACATGGCTTTCCCTTGCCTTATCCCCAACCTGCTCTAAGAAGTCAGGGGTTAACAGCTGCTTCCAGTCGCTTCGCTCTTCCTTTTGCATCGTATCATTTTGGATCATCAGATCCGCATCCATATAATTGGATACGATCGTCCGGGCTCCCTGGCTCTCGATCAGGGTAACCAGACACAGGAACACAGACAGGCTGGCTGCCAGAGACAGAACTACGATTCCCGTTTTCTTCTTATCCTTCGTCAACTGTTCCCCTGCCATCCTCCAAAGCAGACTTCCCCTTCCCGTCTTATGGGAATTTCTTTTGGTACTCAGAACGTGATATCCCAACGCCTCCACCGGAGAGACTGCCGTCGCCATCTTCGCCGGTTTCCGGCTTCCCAGATAAATGGTAAGCGCCGCCACCAGAATGCTGACAAAAAAGATTGCCGGGTGAAATGCCACCGAGATATTCTTCTCACGGATCCCAAGCATCTTTACCACGCCCGGAATCAGGAAGAACGAAACTGCCGTTCCAAGCAAAAGCCCTCCTCCTATTCCAATACCTCCCACCAAAAGCATCTGCCTTTGCAGAAGCTGATGAATCTGCCTTCCTGTCATTCCCACGGTCCGCAGCAAACCATAATATCTCACATTTCCCGACACAGACAGATACAGGATATTGTAGATCAGTAAATAAGCGCTTAAGCAGGTAATCAAAATCAGCCCGATAAGTCCCAGTAAGATCTGAACCGAGGTCTCCGTCTCCGAGGTGATAAGATACCTCTGTTTTTTCTCCAGATTCAGACTTTTTTCCAACTCGCGCTGGGTCTTTTCGGATACAAGCCTGGATTTGAATTTGATCCATAAAAATCCACGTCCCGGATCCTCCAGGGTAAATCCCGACTGGTCAAAAAAAGATTTGGACACATAAAATATTTCCGTATCTCCATACCCCTCCCACATACCGGATATGGTAAATGTTTTCGTATAAGTTCCAAGATTATTTGTATAGGTGATGGAAAAGGAGTCTCCGATCCCCAGATCCCCCAGTCCGCAGTCCTCCAGGGCATCCTTCGATGCCATTACCTCATTTTCCTTCTGCGGATAACTTCCCCGCACCCATTCCATTGACGGTTTTTCCAGAGTATTCCAGTCCTCCTCATCCGACCAGATAAAGGTGGTATGCAAGGTGTCATCCCACTCTGTCTCCTCAGCCCATGCCGCAAATCCCGTGACTCCGACAGCGCTGACCGCCGTATTTTTCCTGCATATTTCCCTCTGCTCTTCCGTAAAACCTCCATAGATGTAAGCATCATAGTCCGACCCTTTCATATGGAGACTCTGCAGTCTCTGCATCTCAAAGAATGTGCTTCCAACCGTAAAGATACTGAACAACATAAACGTCGCCAGCAGGATCGCCACCATCATGAACAGATTTTTCCGCCGATTGCTCTTCAGGGAACGCTTCGCCATCCTGGTGATAATTCCTCCGTTATTATTCGCCAGCATATGCATCACTTCCCTTCACGATCCTGCCATCCTCAATGCAGACGATCCGGTCTGCCAACTGCGCCACATCCATATCATGGGTAATCAATACCACCGTCTGCTGATACTGCCCTGCTACCATTTTTAAAAGCCCCATCACATCATGGCTTGTTCCCGTATCCAGATTACCCGTTGGCTCATCCGCCAGCAGGATCGCCGGTTTTGCCACCAACGCCCTGGCGATCGCCACCCTCTGCTGCTGTCCGCCGGACAGGGTGTGGGGAAGCGCCTCGCACTTCTCCCGTAACATCAGAAGATCTATGATCCCGTCCACAAATTCCTCATCGATCACCCCGCCGTCCAACTCAATGGGCAGAACGATGTTTTCATAGACGTTCAGATCCGGCACCAGATTGTAACTCTGGAATACAAAGCCCACATTTCTCCTGCGGAAGATGGCAAGCTGCTCCGCATCCAGCTTTGACAGCTGCTTTCCGTCCACATAGACCTCCCCCTCCGTTGGAACGTCCAGTCCCCCCAGCATATGCAAAAGGGTGCTCTTCCCGCTTCCCGACTTGCCAATGATTGCCACGAACTCCCCCTCCAGGACGGAAAAATCCACGCCGTCCAATGCCTTTACCGTGTTCTCTCCAAGTCTGTAATATTTTCTCAATGCCTGTGTTTTCACTATTTCTTTCATATCATGTTCTCCTTTCCCTGATACAACAAGCATATCTCCAAAAAATCACAAACCGCTCTCAATCAGAGATTCTCACAAAAGTGTGACAATTCACGGACAAGCCTTACCCCGGAATATCTTCGCCAGCTCCATCTACTCATTTGGAAGATAGATCCGAAACTCCGAACCCTCTCCCAGCTCTGAGCAAACCTCTATATAACCATTCTGCATCGTAATAATCTTTCTTGCCAGATACAGCCCCACGCCGATTCCGTTTTCCTCATGTACCTCCGGCTCCCGGTAAAATCGTTGAAAGATCTGCGCCTGCCGTTCTTTCCGGATCCCCTTTCCATTATCCCGGATGCTGATCTTTGTGAAAAACTCCTGAACGGATACCGCTATGGTAATGCTGCCTCCCTCCGCCGTATACTTTACGGCATTGTCCAGGATATTAAAGACTGCCTCTTCCGTCCATTTCCTGTCATACTTTGCCAGAAGCTCTTCTTCGCAGTCCACATACAGACTGATCCCCTTCTTCTCCGCCATGGGAACGATCGCCGCCACGGCACGTCCCAGCATGTCATAGATCTTTCCCGTCTGCTGATGGATCTCTATGGTTCCGGTCTCAAGTCTGGACATCTTGACCATGCTTTGAATCAGAAAATCCAGCTTTTCTATCTGTCCTCTCATTTTGAAGAGAAAGTCTGTCCTTTCTTCCGGATCCTCCACCCCATTCTCCAGAATCTCCAGGTATATTTTCATGTTGGCAACCGGCGTCTTTGTCTGGTGGGAAATATCGGATATCAGTTCCTTGATCTGTTTTTTCTCCTTCACATTTTTCTGATTTTGTCTCTCCCAGATACGCTGTAATTTTCGCAGCTTTTCATAGGTCTTATCCCACAAAGAATCCTCCAGCCCGCTGAATCCATCGATGCTCTTTTCCGATATCATGGCATCTAAGCATTGTTCCAGCTGCTTAGAAAACACATAGATGTCTCTTTTTTGACGCTGCATCTTCCACAATAGGAGCAGGACTGCCAGGGCAAGACAGATAAAAAGTATTATTGTAACCATTGATATCCCATCCCGTATACGTTTGATATATATTTGTGTTCCTCATCCTCAATCTTTTTCCGCAGACGGTTGACATTGACCGCCAGGGCATGTTTGTCCACGAACTGCCCTCCGCTGTCCCACAACCGCTCCAGCAGTACGGAGTAAGTCAAAAGCTGTCCTCCATTCTCTGTGAAAAGCCGGAGCATCCGAAATTCTGTCGGCGTTACGGTGCACTCCTCTCCCGCAACTTCCACCTTTGCCCTGTCAAAATTAATTTTTAAGAATCCGTCATCGTAAATGTTTTTTCCCGGATTTTCTGTTGTCTTTAAAAATACGCCTATCTTTTTCAATAAGATATTGACGGAAAACGGCTTCGTGATATAGTCGTCCGCTCCCAGCTCATAGCCCCTTAGCGCGTCCTCCTCCAGATCCCTCGCCGTGAGAAAGAGCACCGGAAGCTCCCTCCTCTCCTTCACCCACCGGCATAATTCATAGCCTTCCCCGTCCGGCAGGTTCACGTCCACTAAAATCATGTCTATACTTTTGCCTAGATATGTATTTTTTGCTTCTTCTAATGAATAAACTGATATGGTAGAATAATTCTCTTTTTTTAAAGCATAGGAGAGACCCTGATTCAATTCTCTGTCATCTTCTACAATTAAGATCGTCTGCATGATACACCTCTGTTTTCATTCTATGTCTTTATTATACAGACATAGAATGGGGACTGCAAACTTTTATAATATGCTTAACCGGAGAGCCGGGGGACGTGCTCCCATCCGTTCCGATTCACTGCGGAAAGGGTGGTGCTTATATGATTTCGTGGAATGACTTATTTTCTTTTGTCATGATGTTAGTGGCGGTGTTAACCTACATAGACAGCCGAGAACATAGAAAATAGCCGTCCTGCTCTCTGCTAAACGTTTAGGAACGGCTATTTCTGATAGCTACTTTTAAATTACGCTGGAACGAGTGAGGTGCATTCACCTCCCGGCTCTCCTGTTAAGTATATTATCATGATGGGGAAGATATTTCTAGTTGTTGAAATTAGAGGGGATTTTTTCGGCGGCATACTGGAAGCCGCAGTTCAATATCTGTTCCTTTTTCGGAACTATTTGCTACCTGTACAGTGCCGCCGTGCAGCACGGCGATGTCTTTTACCAATGCAAGTCCAATCCCGGCACCGCCCATGACGCGGCTGCGGGATTTATCCACCCGCACAAAGGCGTCAAAGATGCTATTCCATTTTTCCTGGGGAATCCCGATGCCGGTGTCTGTCACGCGGAGGATGACGACGCCGTTTTCCGCTTTCACCCCTACGGTGACACGCCCATTCGGACGGTTGTACTTGATGGCATTTTCCACCAAGTTATATACTGCCCGGTAAAGCAGCAGATCACTTCCAGTCAACTCTGCGTCGCCGGGCTCCTGACAAAGTGTCACCTGTTTTTCCTCTGCCACCTGTGTCAGGTCGCAGAGGACTTCTTCCATGAGCGCGGCAAGAAAAACACGGTCGTTGCGCGGGGCTGTCCCCAAATCGGTCAGTTCAAGCAGCATTTCCACCAAATGAGAAAGCCTCTCTGTCTGCTCTGACGTCCGTTGTATTGCCTGTGCATATTCAGCGGTGGACGGGCTTTTTTTCTTTTGCAGTACGTCCAGGTCAGTACGCATTACAGCCAGTGGTGTTCGCAGTTCATGGGCGGCATTAGCGGAAAACTGGCGCTGTGTCTGAAATGCACGATCCAGCCGGGCCAGCATCCCGTTAAAGGAACGGGTCAGACGGTCGATCTCATCTTCCGTCTTGGGCTGTTCCAGCGGTTCGGACAAATTCTTCGCTTCGATTTCTTCCATACGGTCACTTAACTTCCGTACCGGATTCAGCGCCCTACCCGCCAGAAAATAGGTGAGAACGCTGGCAATCAAGATAACAGCCAACGTAATGAAAATACTCTGAATACGAAAGGCATTCGTTGCCTCTTGAATCTGCTCCTGCAGATAGGGATATAGACTGCCGGCGTCCAGCATAAAAGAGTTCTGTCCGTTAGGTGCAACTTCCACCATATAACCTTCAATTTCATGGATATGCAGGATGGCAGAATTGCTGATAAGCAGATTCAATAGCAGGCAGGCAGCCGTTACCAATATGGCGGTCATCAGGGTCAGCCGCCATTGTAAAGACAGCTTTTTCACATCAACGACCCTCCGATCAGATATCCTTGTCCCACTTTGTTCTGAATAGGGTCATATCCCAGTGCAAAACGGAGTTTTTTGCGAAGGGAGGAAATATGCACCCGGATGGAATTGCTGAAGCTGTCCACGCTGCCGTCCCACAGGTGTTCCAGCATTTCCTCCTGGCTGATGATTTCTCCCTGGTGAAGCAGGAGATATTCGAGCAGGGAGGACTCCTTTCTGGTCAAGGATAAAGGCTGCCCTTTGGCATAGGCCGCCCTCGATTTGGTATCGAAGGAAACTTCACCGCACACAAGGCACATATCCTGCTGGACAAACTTTCGCCGGGTCAGGCTGCGTACACGGGCCTCCAGTTCCTCAAAGTGGAAAGGCTTTGTAAGGTAGTCGTTGGCTCCCAGATCCAGCCCTTCCACCTTGTCCTTGATCTGGCTGCGGGCCGACAGGATCAACACACAGGTTTCCATGTCCTCTGCACGCAGCCGCCGCAGCACCTCCATGCCATCCATACCGGGCAAGTTCAAATCCAGCAGGATCAGGTCGTAATGTTCTATACCGCACAGTTCCAGCGCCTGCGCGCCGTCCCCGCAGGTGTCCACCTCATAACCGTCTAAGCGCAGCCCCTCTGCAATCGAATTGCAGAGCGCCGGTTCATCTTCTATTATCAATAAACGCATGTATTTTACCTCTTTATTTTTTTTCATACAGTATAACATACCGCAGATAAAATTTCTGTTAATCTTCTTATAATTGAATCCTCCGTCTTAACAAAGATTTTATACCCTATATGATAAAATACCCGCAGAACAGAAAAAAGGAGTTATTTTATCATGAAAAAAAGCAAAAAAATTAGAGCCGCCGTGCTGGCCGGTGTAATGTCTTTGATGATTTTCAGCGGATGCAGCCTTAGGGAGTCGTCTGTCTCTTCTGAACAGCCGGATGCCGAACAATCGGCATCTGCGCCGTCTGCCGGAACTTCCGAAAAATCTGTGGGAGAATTCGCAACCAGGACGTCAACGGCAACACCTACACCAAAGAGATGTTTAAGGACTACGATTTAACGCTGGTGAATATCTACACCACATGGTGTACTCCCTGTGTAGAGGAAATGCCGGAACTTGATGCGTTATATAAGCAAATGAAGGATAAAGGCGTGAACGTAATCGGCATTGTGCTGGATGTCCTGAATGAAAAGGGCGAGATCGTGCAAAACGATTTGGAACGGGCGCAGGAGTTAGTGAAACGCGCGGGCGTATCCTATCCCACACTGCTTCCCGACAGCACCTACATGAACGGCCGCCTCATCGGCATTGAAGGTTTCCCGGAGACATTCTTTGTCGATAAGGATGGAAACATTGTTGGAGAAACCTACAGCGGCAGCGGCGATCTGGAATATTGGACTTCGGTGGTAGAAAAAGAACTTGCCAAAGTCAAGGGAGGACACTGATATGCGCCGCAACCTATCCTCCCGTTTAACCGGCGTGGGGGTGGCTGCCCTTGGTCTTGTGATGATGGGATATGGCATCTGGCGGGGTGAAATGGCAACTGTACTGACGAAGGCAGTTCGCATCTGTTTGGAGTGTATTGGAATTGGATAAGAAGAAAATGACAAAGAAAAAAACAAGTGAATGGTCACGCCATCGGATACAGGTGCTGTGGGCGCTGCTGACCAACAGCTATCTCATCGGCTTTGTACAGGGGAAGATCTACAAAGGCAAGCTGAAAAATCTCTGTGTGCCGGGGCTCAACTGCTATTCCTGCCCCGGCGCGGTGGGGGCCTGCCCCATTGGAGCAATGCAGGCTGTTATCGGAAGCTGGAATTTCAAGTTCGCCTTTTATGTGGCGGGATTTTTAGTTTTTGTCGGGGCGCTGGTGGGGCGGTTCGTTTGCGGATGGCTTTGTCCTTTTGGGCTAATCCAGGACCTGCTGCACAAAATACCGTTTTCGAAGAAACTGAAAACTTTCCGGGGAGACAAACTCTTGCGTAAACTGAAATATGTCATTCTGGCAGTCTTTGTCATTCTGCTTCCCATGTTCCTGGTGGATGTTTTGGGGCAGGGCGCGCCGTACTTCTGCAAGCTAATCTGCCCAGCGGGGACACTGGAGGGAGGAATCCCCCTTGTGCTATTGAACAAGTCCATGCACAATGTGCTGGGCTGGCTCTATGCGTGGAAGAATGTATTGCTTGCCATTACCATTTTCCTGTCTATTATCATCTATCGCCCGTTTTGTAAATACATCTGCCCATTGGGAGCGATTTACTCAGTGTTCAATCCGATTTCGGTGTTCAAATACCGGGTGGATGAAAATAAATGCGTAAACTGCGGTGCCTGTTCGAAAGCGTGCAAGATGGGCTGCGATCCGGTGAAAAATGCCAACAGCCTGGAATGCATCCGCTGCGGTTTGTGCAAGAAGGTATGTCCGACAGGGGCTATCTTCTCCGGATATCGGAAAAACAAGGCGCTGAAAGAACCACATGAACCTGACGGAAACAAGTAATACCAACCTCTGCTATCAGATGCGATTGCTCTTTGATGAAGATATTTGAAGAGGAAATGAAGATATTAGGGGCTGAAAAGCCCCTTTGAAGATGAATTGAAGATACTTTTTTGAGCATATTTTGAGTACTTGTAACATAATACAAAAATAGCGGAACCCTCTACTCTAAAGGCTTTCCGCTATTTTTTCTGCAATGAGGCATCGGGGATTCGAACCCCGGACAACTTGATTAAAAGTCAA
>CAUAFT010000017.1 GCA_958428365.1 uncultured Lachnospiraceae bacterium
AATCTTTCAAGGTTATTTCACTGTTCAGTTATCAAGGTCCGTTCTGCTGTCTTGCACGACAACTTCTATATCTTATCAAAGTCTTGCGCGTTTGTCAACAGGTTTTTTCATAAAAAAAACAATTTTTTTAGAAAACAGAGCGGAGAAAGAGGGATTCGAACCCTCGCGCCGGTTACCCGACCTATACCCTTAGCAGGGGCACCTCTTCGGCCAACTTGAGTATTTCTCCGTAGTTTATATTTTCCATATAAAACTGTTTTTCTTTGCGTTCATTTGTGACGCATAGGTTATTTTACTAAATAAAATTTGATTTGTCAATTATTTTTTTGCTTTTTTTTGAGAAATCTAAAATATATTTCTTACCCCAATTATATACGAATATTATGTCATGATCTGTGCTAAAATTTATTGATTTTCATATTTTGGGTTGATATCATATGAATAGGAAGTTTTATAGTTTCGACAATTTCATTGGGGAAATCTTTATGATTCGTTTTAAAATAAATATAATAATGAAAAATTTTAAAAAGTATATAATATTCCTGCTTATTACTGTGTTTATTTTTTCTCTGATATTCTGGGTTGATATTATGAACCCAATTCAGGCAAAGGAGTCTAAATCTGCTTTTTCTGAGAAAGTTTTAGCAATGCAGGAGCAATTGATTAATTCCAATGTTAAGTATTACACTATCATCTTTTTTATAGCTCTCTTTCTCTATACCCTGCTGTATTTTGCAGGAAATATATCAGAAAAAAAGAAGAAACAGATTGTTGACCGTTTGATCTCATGGGCGAAAAAAGGCTCCAAGCTGAAAAAATATCTATCCCTTGCACTGATTTTTATCTTTTTAACATATTATCACAGCATCGGAAAACAACGTAAAAAAAGCAAAATTAAATAAGGCAATTTCCATTTATATTTTACAAAATTCCTGAATTGCCGTTTCGTAGAGATTATTTCCACTGGAATCAACAACTACGATTACAGGAAAATTCTCTACTTCCAATTTTCGGATTGCCTCCGCTCCCAGATCATCATAGCAGATCACCTCTGATTTGGTGATACATTTTGACAGAAGCGCTCCCGCTCCGCCGATCGCCGCAAAATATACAGCGTGGTTACGGACAATGGCGTCTATCACTTCCTGGGTACGCTTTCCCTTTCCAATCATGGCTTTTTGCCCCAGATCTAAGAGTGTCGGTGCATACTTGTCCATGCGGCTGGCTGTGGTCGGACCCGCAGATCCGATTGGTCTGCCCTCCCTTGCAGGGGAAGGTCCCATGTAGTAGATCGTTGCATTTTCTATATCAATAGGAAGATGCTCATTTTTATCCAGAACTTCCATCATTCTTTTGTGGGCTGCGTCCCTTGCCACATAGATGGTTCCTGTAATATATACATAATCCCCTGCTTTTAAATTCTTTGTCACTTCTTCAGTAATTGGCGTGTTAATTATTTTATCCATTGTTATCCTCTTTTCTGTTATCTGTATTTGTATAATTCTCAAATTTAATTGGTATAGTGAAAAATGCTGCTATAATTGTGGCTGATAAAAATACAATAAAATCTATCCAAAAAGAAATTTTAAAAAAGTAACTTACAACAAAATATAAAAGACATAGTATTGTCATTTTTAAGAATATTTTTAAATGATTCAGAAGATATTTTTTTCTTGCCTCACTTCCGGCTTCCTTTGCTTTTTCAAAGCTGGGACCTCCATTTATCCAATACGCATATTCTCCCTGGTACATAATATAAAATAAGATATCCAGTGTGAAAATAGTGATAAGACATGTTAAATCTGTGAAAATTTTAGTGGATACTGCTATGTACTTATCTAATAAAATGACTCCTGCTATGATAATTACTGTATATAAAATAATCCATAGAATAAGGGGAAGATATGTCTTTTTATATTCTTTTGCCATTTTATTTCTCCTGCTGTGATAAAATTATATTTCCCTGACTACATGTCGGTTGACATGACAGCAAATGTTGACTGCCACCGGAAGCCCTGCAATATGGGTAGGATAGGTATTAATGTTAACTGCCAGAGCCGTGGTAGTGCCGCCAAGACCTCCCGGTCCGATTCCAAGGCAGTTGATTTTTTCTAACATTTCTTCCTCTAACTCTTTGACGTATGGAATCGTTGAACGTTCATCCACATTTCTGGTAAGGGCTTTTTTTGCCAGAATCGCACATTTTTCAAAGGTACCGCCGATACCGACTCCCACTACCATTGGAGGACAGGCGTTTGGACCTGCGTCTTTCACCGCCGTTAAGATCGCATTTTTTACTCCCTCCATTCCATCTGCCGGCTTTAACATAAAGACACGGCTCATATTTTCACTTCCAAAACCTTTTGGAGCTACGGTAATTTTTACCTTGTCTCCCGGTACGATACTGTAATGAATGACTGCCGGAGTATTGTCCTTTGTATTTTCCCGTTCAATCGGATCTTTTACCACTGATTTTCTAAGATAACCTTCCGTATATCCCTGACGGACTCCCTCATGGATCGCAGCCTCCAGTTCTCCACCGATAAAGTGAACTTCCTGACCAATATCCACAAAGATGACCGCCATTCCGGTATCCTGACAGATTGGGATCATCTCGCTGTCTGCAATCTGAAGATTATCCTGAAGCTGGTTTAAAATCTTTTTGCCAAGCTCTGATTCTTCCTTATCTCTTGCATCCTTCATGGCTTTGTCCATATCGGAAGACAATCTGTAATTTGCCTGGATGCACATTTCTTTGATATTTTTTGTAATGGTTTTTACATCAATCTCTCTTATCATTTTTATCCCTCGTTTGTCATTATTTTGTTATATTTACATTAATCTTTTTTCTTATCATTTTTAAAACGATAATCCCGGAATTTCTGAAATGCTTCATTGTGATTCTTAGAAGACATTCCTGGAAATGCCTTCATCAGACGATTGGCACCGAGTATTTTCTCTTCCATAAGTTCATAGTACTGTTTTTTCAGCCGCTCCATCTCCATCTTATTTTCGATTTTTCGGACTTCTCTTCCAAGTTTCACTTCCTGAGTCTTTTCTGCAATATTTCCTGCTATCTCATCTTTTTTCTGTGTGAATCCTTCTGTTAACTCATCCTTCTTCTGTGTAAATCCTTCTGTTAACTCATCCTTCTTCTGCGTGAATCCTTCTGTTAGCTCATCCTTCTTTTCTGTAATCTTTATAATCTGCTCTTCATGAGTCTCCTTAAATTCCTCCATTTTTTCCAGAGCTTCCGTTACATTCTCATAGATGTTCTCACCGATTCCGTCAGAAATATGATGGATCTTCGCCCCAATCTCATTGAGCATCTTCAATCTCTCGTTGAACTTAAGAATGGTAGCGACAGTGATTCCACAGTCAA
Organism: uncultured Lachnospiraceae bacterium; assembly: GCA_958428365.1. Lineage (GTDB taxonomy): Bacteria > Bacillota > Clostridia > Lachnospirales > Lachnospiraceae > Maccoyibacter. The sequence goes on from CAUAFT010000017.1 coordinate 3,383, forward strand.
TTGCAAAAAATACCATAATGATACACAAGATCACCAGTCCTGGGATAAATGGCAGAAACTTAATAAAGCCATAGATGATCGGATGAATGATCAACATAATAAAGGTACAGGCAAATCCCCAGAACAGTGAAAATTTCAGACAGATATATCCTTTGATATTATAGGGCTTATTCGAGTAATCCCACCATTTGTTGTGGAAAACTGTTTCCAGCAAATAGCCTGTAATAAACTCGATCACTGAGGTCAGGACCACAGATCCAAAAAACAAGATCAGAAGATTTCCCTTCAACGGGGTTAACACCACGATGACCAGCAGGACACCGCATCCGTAAATCGGGCAATAGGGTCCGTTTAAAAATCCTCTGTTTACAAATTTTCCAGTATCCAGCGCCGCATAGGAGACCTCCGTGCACCATCCAATAAAAGCATAGATGATAAATATCCATACTACTTCATAAAATGTCTGTGGCATGATATTTCCCTTTCTATAAAAAAACACATTTTTTGACTTATAATATCATACCTTATTCTATTTTTTTTCACAAGCTCTGAATCAGATGAATCTTTTACATAAAAAAGCAGATGCTCACGCATCCGCTTTTTTTATTATGCTTCAGATTCTTTTGATTTTTCTTCCTCAATGATCTTATCGGCCTCATCCATAACAGACTGATCTTCTCTTACCTTTGCAATACTTGCCACGGTAATATCATCATCCATATTGATCAGCTTCACACCGGAGGTCACACGTCCTAAAACAGAGATATCCTCTACCTTTATTCGGATGATAATTCCCTCAATGGTGATGAGCATAACTTCATTTTCACTTCTCACAGCCTTTGCCCCGATGATATTTCCGGTCTTTTCTGTAATCTTATAACATTTTACGCCTTTGCCGCCACGGTTCTGGGCTGTAAATTCTTCCATGGAAGTACATTTTCCAAGACCTTTTTCTGAAACGATCAACAGATAATCTCCCTGGGTATCCAGCTGCATTCCAATGACCTCGTCTCCATCGGAGAGATTCATTCCAATAACACCCATAGAGGTACGTCCCGTCTTTCGCACATCAGTCTCATGAAAACGGATACACTGTCCATATTTTGTCACCATGAGAATATCTTTTTCGTTATCGGTAATCTTTACCTCGATCAGCTCGTCCTCTTCCCTTAGATTGATTGCCGCAAGTCCGGTCTTACGGACATGGGAATATTCCACGATTGGCGTCTTTTTCACAATACCGTGCTTTGTCGCCATAAATAAAAATTCATTTTCTTTGTATTCCTTGATTGGAATCACCGCTGAGATTTTTTCTCCCGGCTGAAGCTGTAAGAGGTTGATGATCGCCGTACCCCTGGACGTTCTGCTTGCCTCCGGTATCTCGTAAGTCTTCATACGATATACTTTTCCGGTATTGGTAAAGAACATCAGATAGTGATGGGTGGTGGTCATGAACAGATCTTCGATATAATCGTCCTCAATGGTTTCCATTCCCTTGATTCCTTTGCCGCCGCGGTTCTGGCTTCGGAAGTTATTAACGCTCATGCGTTTGATATATCCCAGCTTCGTCATGGTTACAACGGTATTTTCCAGTGGAATCAGATCCTCCATAGAAATGTCATAGGCGTCATATCCGATACTGGTCCTTCGATCATCCCCATATTTATCGGAGATTACCATGATTTCTTCTTTGATTACGCCAAGTAATTTTTTTTCGTCTGCCAAAATTGCCTTTAACTCCGCAATCTTTTCCATTAATTCCTTATATTCGGCTTCTAACTTCTCTCTCTCTAATCCGGTGAGCGCACGCAGACGCATGTCCACGATCGCCTGTGCCTGCACATCGGTGAGACCAAAACGTTCGATCAACCGTTCCTTTGCCTCCTGGGTAGTATGGCTGGAACGAATGATCTGAATAACCTCGTCAATATGATCGAGAGCGATGAGTAAACCCTGTAAGATGTGGGCGCGCTCCTCGGCTTTATTCAATTCATATTTTGTTCTTCTGGTGACTACATCTTTTTGGTGGATCAGATAATAGTTCAACATCTCATAGAGATTCAGAACTTTCGGCTGGTTATCCACAAGAGCCAGCATAATAACGCCGAACGTATCCTGAAGCTGTGTATGTTTAAACAACTGATTTAATACCACATTCGCATTGACGTCACGGCGCAGTTCAATACAGATACGCATACCCTGTCTGTTGGACTCGTCTCTCAAATCCGTAATTCCGTCAATCTTCTTCTCCCGAACCATCTCTGCGATCTTTTCAATCAGTCTCGCCTTATTGACCATGTACGGAAGCTCCGTCACAACGATCCGGTTCTTACCGTTTTGCATCGGCTCGATATCGGTCACGGCGCGGACTCTCACTTTTCCGCGTCCGGTACGGTAAGCCTCCTCAATTCCCGCAGTTCCAAGGATCATACCCCCGGTTGGAAAATCCGGTCCCTTTACGATACTTAATATTTCTTCTAAAGTGGTTTCCCGATCCTCTAAAATCTGGTTGTCAATGATCTTTACCACCGCTGCGATCACTTCTCTTAAGTTGTGAGGCGGAATATTGGTTGCCATACCAACGGCAATTCCTGTGGTTCCGTTGACTAAAAGATTCGGATAACGGGATGGCAGAACCACCGGCTCCTTCTCCGTCTCGTCAAAGTTCGGCATAAAGTCCACGGTATCCTTGTTGATATCCGCCAACATCTCCATGGAGATCTTACTGAGCCTAGCTTCGGTATAACGCATTGCCGCAGCACCGTCCCCGTCCACGGAACCAAAGTTACCATGTCCATCCACCAGTGGATAACGGGTGGACCAGTCCTGCGCCATGTTGACAAGTGCTCCATAGATGGAACTGTCTCCGTGAGGATGGTATTTACCCATGGTATCTCCGACGATACGGGCACATTTACGGTGCGGTTTGTCGGGTCCGTTGTTCAATTCGATCATGGAATACAGCACTCTTCGCTGTACCGGCTTTAAACCGTCTCTTACATCCGGCAGCGCACGGGAAGCTATTACGCTCATGGCATAGTCTATATAAGAGGTCTCCATTGTTTTTTTCAGGTCTATGTCGTGTACCTGATCAAAGATTTTATCATCCATTCTATATAACTCCTCTTTTTAAGGAAATTTCATCATCTATCATGCATCTTAGTTTATGCAAAATTCTTATACATCCAGGTTTTTTACATACTTGGCATTAGCTTCAATAAACTCGCGTCTCGGTTCCACCTTATCTCCCATCAGGGTGGTAAAGGTCAGATCGATCTCGGAGGAAGTCTCGTCATCCATGGTCACACGTTTTAAGATACGGCGTTCCGGATCCATGGTGGTCTCCCAGAGCTGCTCTGCATCCATCTCTCCCAATCCTTTGTAACGCTGGATCTTGTTGTTTCCATCCCGCCCGATCTCTGTCAGAATATCGTTTAGCTGTTCGTCGCTGTATGCATACCACACTTTTTTATTTTTCTCGATCTTATAAAGAGGAGGCTGCGCCAGGTAGACATATCCCTCCTTAATCAAGTCCGGCATAAACCGATACAGGAACGTTAAAAGCAATGTACTGATATGGGCGCCGTCCACATCGGCATCGGTCATAATGATGATCTTATGATAACGGAGCTTGGTAATATCAAAATCATCATGGATTCCGGTTCCAAATGCCGTAATCATGGCTTTGATCTCGGCGTTTCCATAGATCCGATCCAGTCTCGCCTTTTCCACATTTAAGATCTTTCCACGAAGAGGCAGGATCGCCTGGGTGGCGCGGCTTCTCGCCGTCTTTGCGGAACCTCCCGCGGAATCTCCCTCTACGATATAGATCTCACAGTTCTTTGGATCCTTATCCGAACAGTCCGCCAGCTTTCCAGGAAGGGACATTCCCTCCAGGGCGGTCTTTCTTCTGGTCAGATCTCTCGCCTTTCTCGCCGCCTCCCTTGCCCGCTGTGCCAGCAGGGATTTTTCACAGATGGTCTTTGCAATGGTCGGATTCTGCTCCAGGAAATAGGTGAGTTGTTCGCTGACAATGCTGTCCACAGCTCCTCTGGCTTCGCTGTTTCCAAGTTTCTGCTTGGTCTGTCCCTCGAACTGCGGTTCTTCGATCTTAATACTGATGATCGCCGTCAGTCCTTCCCTGATATCGTCTCCCGATAACTGAGCGTCGCTGTCCTTTAAAATCTTATTATTTCTCGCATAGTTGTTAAAGGTCTTTGTCAGAGCATTACGAAATCCCGCCAGATGGGTTCCTCCTTCCGGGGTGATGATATTGTTTACAAAGCTGTAAGAAGCGTCGTTGTAGGAGTCGTTGTGCTGCATTGCCACTTCCACATAGACATTATCTTTGGTTCCCTCGCAATAGATCACTTCCGGATAAAGGGCTTCCTTGCTTCTGTTTAAGTAAGTCACAAATTCTTTGATTCCTCCGGCATAATGAAAATCATGTTCTCTCACAGAATCCTCCCGCAGATCTCTTAAGACAATTCGAAGACCCTTGGTCAAAAATGCCGTTTCCCGCAATCTCTGTTTTAAGGTATCATAGTCATAGACTGTCTCTTCAAAGATATTCGGATCAGGATGGAAGGTAACCTTGGTTCCATGCTTGTCATCCTCACAGGTTCCGATCACCTTGACCTCTTCATCCGGTTTTCCAACGTGATAACTCTGAAAATATACCTTACCCTCCTTATAAACTTCCACATGAAGTTCCGTGGATAAGGCGTTTACAACGGAAGCTCCCACTCCATGAAGACCGCCGGATACCTTATATCCGCCGCCGCCGAACTTTCCTCCGGCGTGTAATACTGTATACACGACCTCAAGAGCAGATTTTCCTGCCTTATGGTTGATATCCACCGGTATTCCACGGCCGTCGTCCTCTACGGTAATGGAATTATCTTCGTTGATCGTTACCTCTATATTCTTACAGTATCCTGCCAATGCTTCATCCACCGCATTGTCCACGATCTCATAGACAAGATGATGTAATCCTCTGGCAGAGGTACTGCCGATATACATTCCCGGTCTCTTACGAACCGCTTCCAATCCCTCTAAAATTTGAATTTGGTCTGCTCCGTATTCAGTGCTCATTGAAGTCCTCCTATTTACACAAGGTGCTGTGTTCCTGTCATCTTATAGAAACGCCTATTCATCTTAGAAAATTCCCCTGTTTTCCGTTACAACACCATTTACTACATTAAAAATCTTATTTATTTCAAAACGATTTTTCACAAATTCATCCAATCCCGTACAGGTGATAATCGTCTGTATATCGTGAATACTGTTCAGAAGATAATTCTGTCTGTTGCTGTCCAGCTCCGATAAAACATCATCCAGCAGTAGAACCGGAGTCTCATGGATGCTTTTTTTTACCAGTTCGATTTCCGCCAGCTTTAGAGAGAGGGCGCTTGTCCTCTGCTGTCCCTGGGAGCCGTATTTGCGAATATCAATCTCTTCGATGGAAAAAAGCATATCGTCCCTGTGGGGTCCCACAGAAGTCTGACAGTATTTCATATCCCTTTCCTTAGAACGGTTTAACTCGTCCTGGAAAAAAGCGCCGTCAATATTCGGTTCATATTTTAAAACCAGCTCTTCCTTATTTCCGGAGATCTTTTTGTGGATATTTAAGACGATCTCATTCAACTCGTCGATAAAGGACGCCCGCCTTTTTATGATCCTTTTTCCATATTCTAAAAGCTGCTCGTCCCATATAGGAAGAGTGTCCTTTAGATCCGGACGGAATGCCAGATCTTTTAGAAGTTTATTTCTCTGATTCAGAATCTTGTTATATTTTACCAGATCTGAAAAATATATTTTGTCTAATTGACAGAGTTCGGAGTCTAAAAATCTCCGTCTCTCCGAAGGTCCGTTCTTGATGATGTTCAGATCCTCCGGTGAGAAAAAAACGATATTCAGGATTCCAAAAAGCTCTCCTGCCTTTTTCAGAGGAACCTTATTGACGGCAACTCCCTTTGTCTTATGTTTTTTCATATGAATATCAATCTGATATTCCATATGTTCTTTCATCACAACGGTCTTGATATGGGACTCTTCCTGCCCAAAGCGGATCATCTCCTTATCCTTGCTTCCCTTATGAGATTTGGTGGTGCCGCTGACAGAGATAGCTTCTAAGATATTCGTCTTTCCCTGGGCATTGTCTCCATAAAGGATGTTGGTTCCCACATCAAATTGCAGATCCAGATTCTCATAATTACGGAACTGATTCAACTCTATGGATTTTATAAACATTTCTCCACCGTAAAGGAATTTCCCTCAAAGGTTACCACGTCCCCGGAGTGAAGTTTTTTTCCACGCTGAAATTCCGTCTCACCGTTGACTTTTACACAGCCGTCCTGGATCACCAGCTTCGCATCCACACCGGAATCCACAAAACCGGCAAGTTTTATCGCCTGCCCCAGCTTGATATATTCATCTTTAATCTTAATACTTTCCATAAAAAACCTCGGTTCCTAGTTTGCCCCGCTGTTGAAATTCACAGGCAGGATCAGATAGATAAAGCTTCCGTTGTCATCTTTGATAAAGCAAGGCGCCTTCGGATTCACCATGTAAAGAGTCACCTCTTCCTCATCAATGACACGGAGGGCGTCGATAAAGAATTTCGGGTTAAATCCAATAAGAATATCCTTTCCCTCTTTATCAATGTCGATATCTTCATTCATGGAACCGATAAAAGACTGGATCTTAAGCTCCATATTTCCATCGGTCACATTCATGATGATCGGTTTTTTATCTCCCTCTTTCACCAGAAGGGTAGCGCGGTCGATACAGCTCAACAGCTCCCTTTTATTGATCTTAATCTTTGTCTCATAATCGGAAGAGAGCATCTGCTCAATTCGGAAATATTCCCCTTCGATCAGACGGGAGACTACGGTAGTCCGCTCAAATTCAAACACGATATGTTTTTCTGCCAAAAAGATATCCACAGTTTCCTCGGAGGTTCCAGGTATGATCTTGCTGATTTCCTGCAAGGTCTTGCCAGGCACCACCACTTTTTTGTATTCATAGTGATCCTTTAATTCAATATTGCGGATGGAGATACGATGTCCGTCCAGAGAAACCACTTTCAACTGATTATCGTCAATCTCGAATAACTCTCCGGTCATCAGCTTATTATTATCATTGTCAGAGATGGAAAAGATGGTCTGACGGATCACTTCTTTTAAGGTGAACTGGGACATGGTGATCGGTTCTTTTCTCTCTATATATGGAATATAAGAGAAATCCTCCCCTGATTTTCCAACAATATTGAACTTTGCCTTCTCACAGGTGATGATGGTCTTAAAGGATTCGTCCGTCTCGATCAGAACGTCATTGTCTGGCAGTTTTCTTACAATCTCTGAAAAAATCTTAGCGTCCAGAGCGATGATCCCATTTTCTTCAATCGTTCCTTCTATAATTGTCTCAATTCCAAGTTCCATATCATTTGCAATCAGTTTGATCTCATCTGTGGAAGCATCGATGAGGATACATTCTAAGATCGCCATGGTGGTTCTGGTAGGAACTGCTTTCGATACAATATTTACTCCGTGTAATAAGTCCGATTTGGAACAGATTAATCTCATGTCGTGAATAACTCCTTCCTGGGTATAAATATATAATAATTAATAGAAATTAAAAGTCTTATTCTTAGGGTGTGTTCATAAGTGAATAACTTTTGAAGCCCTTTATTTTCAAGGCGTTCAGAAATTGTCTGAACTTTATAACCTGGTGAAAACCCCGTAGATTTGAACTTGATAAAATGTGTACAAGTTTTATCAGTTCGGGTTGATCTTCTTCTTTATGGTATCAATCGCGTTTTTCATGTTCTCGTTATTTCCGTATTCATCGGTGATGGTGTTGATACCGTGGATAATTGTGGAGTGATCCCTTCCTCCTAACAGAGAGCCGATATTGTCTAAAGAGGTATCGGTCATATTCTTACACAGATACATGGCAATCTGTCTCGGCTTGGCAATGTCCTTGCTCCGGCTCTTGGAGACGATCTGCTCCTTGGTAATGTTAAAATGTTCACAAACCACGTCGATAATGAGCTGGGCAGTTACTTCCTTCGGTTGATCCGGAGAAATAATATTCTGCAGCTCCTGAACCGCCACGTCCATGGTGATCCGGGTCTTTTCCAGGTTGGAGTAGGCGAGAAGTTTGTTCAAAGCCCCTTCAAGCTCACGGATGTTAGACTTAATGTTGGTGGCTATATAGTCTAAGATCTCGTCGTCCAGTTCAAAATCATCCATATCCTTCTTCCGGCGTAAAATTGCCATTCTTGTCTCATAGTCCGGGGAGCCGATATCAGTAATCAGACCCCATTCAAAACGGGAACGGATCCTTTCTTCCAGAGTCTCCATGTCCTTCGGAGGCTTATCGGAAGAAATAATGATGGCTTTTTTCGCCATATGTAGTTCGTTGAAGGTGTGGAAAAATTCTTCCTGGGTACTCTCTTTTCCTATAATAAACTGAATATCATCGATCAATAGCACGTCGATATTGCGGTACTTATCCCGGAACTTATTCATGGAAGAATTATTTCCGTTACGGATGGAATCGATCAATTCGTTTGTAAATATCTCAGAAGATACATAGAGAACCTTCATCTGAGGGTTATTCGCCTGAATAAAGTGGGCGATGGAGTGCATCAGATGAGTCTTACCGAGTCCAACACCTCCATATAAAAAGAGGGGGTTGTAGACCTCGCCCGGCGATTCCGCCACCGCTAAGGAGGCTGCGTAAGCCAGCTTGTTGTTATTTCCAACTACGAAGGTATCGAAGGTGTAGTTGGGATTCAACCCTGAGCTTGTCCCGCCGCTTTCCTCAGAAGAAATATTTTTTGCCTTATATGGCTTGATCTTCTTGGTCTGCTCCGGCAGAATAAATTCGATCTCGTAATCCGTTCCGGTGATCTCCGCCACTGCCACACGGATCGGAAGCAGATATTTTTTCGTAATATAGCTGAGTCCGATCTGTTCGTCCGGCACCAGAATATATAATTTGCTTCCTTCTATGGCAAATACGGAGAGCGGTTTTAGCCACGCATTAAAAGAGACTTCCGATATGTCATGCTCTTCCTTGACCATATTTAATATTTCTTCCCATTTCTCTATTACCTGTTCCATAACGTTCTCCAACAAATTCTCTTTCTATCTAAATCTGTGGTACTTAAAAAAATCCACACTTACTATAATAAACTATATCGGCTAAATAATCAATGAAAAAAAATCAAGGTACAGGGGATAAGGGGAATGGAAGAAAAATCGCTGAATCAACAGATTATCCATGTTGTATCAACAAATTATAGACATGGTTTTCCACAGTGAGTGGAAATGGTGGATAAGGTGTATAACAATATCTGGTAGGATTGAGTTTCTTCCTTATATATATAGTAGTTAAAAAAATTACAATCATAAAAAATTGCGGAATAGCTTGACTTAAGCCACATTTTTGTTATAATTAGAGAGATGTTTTTTAACATAGAGGAGGTGGATACCTATGAAGATGACTTATCAACCAAAAAAGAGACAGAGATCTAAAGTGCATGGTTTTAGAAAAAGAATGAGCACAGCAGGCGGAAGAAAAGTATTGGCTGCAAGAAGATTAAAAGGAAGAAAAAAATTATCAGCATAGGCCACGCTTAGTGGTCTTTCTTCTTATTTAAAAGGTTTTGAGGAAGAGACGGTGCAATTTTCGGAATCGTTGAAAAAGAATCGGGATTTTCAGAAAGTGTATCAGCAGGGAAAGTCTTATGCGAACAAGTACCTGGTGATGTATGTGCTGGAAAATCAGACAGAGAGAAATCGTATTGGAATATCAGTTAGCAAAAAAGTAGGAAATAGTGTTATAAGACATCATGTAACAAGATTGATAAGAGAAAGTTACCGATTACAGGAAGACATGTTCCAAAATGGTTTGGACATTGTAATCATTGCAAGGGCATCGGCAAAGGATATCGATTATCATAAGATTGAGAGCGCCCTGATGCATCTTGGAAGTCTTCATAAAATAACGAAAAAGAAGATGGAATCATTTTGAAAAAAATTTTAATTGCCCTGATTAAATTTTATAGAAAATATATCTCTCCATTAAAGACGACAAAATGTCCCTATTGTCCAACCTGTTCTACTTATGGACTGGAAGCGGTTGAGAAGTATGGGGCAGTGAAGGGCGGCGCCTTAGCAGCTTGGAGAGTATTGAGATGTAATCCTTTTTCAAAAGGTGGATATGATCCTGTTCCATAATGTAGGAGGTTTTTCATGGATATTATTTTAACACAATATTCAGGCGCCATCCTCGGTCCCATAGCAAAGCTTCTGGGCTGGGTGATGAACGGCATTTATATTGTACTGGATAAAATTGGAATCCAGGATATTGGTCTGACCATTATTATTTTGACATTCATTATTTATTTGTGCATGCTTCCGCTGACCATCAAACAGCAGAAGTTCTCGAAGATGTCGCAGAAGATGCAGCCGGAGCTTCAGGCGATCCAGAAGAAATATCAGAATAAGAAAGATCAAGTTTCCATGCAGAAGATGCAGAAGGAGACTCAGGATGTGTATGAAAAATATGGAGTTTCCCCAACGGGAAGCTGTTTACAGCTTTTTATTAGTTTTCCAATTCTGTTGGCGTTATACCGGGTAATCGTCAATGTGCCGGCTTATGTTAGCGGAGTAAAGGGTGTATTTACAAATCTGGTGGACGGCATTTACCAGACTGATGGATTTGCCAAGATTTTAACAAAGTTTGTGGAGAGTGAAAAGATCAGTAATCTGACGGTGGATTTTACTGCGAAAGATTCCGGAGTGGTTAAGAATTATATTGTGGATCTTTTATATAAGATGCCGTCAGATGGATGGAATACCTTACAGGAAAAGTTCAGCGGTCTGAGCGATGTGTTTACATCTACACATGAGCAGTTAGATCCTATGGTGACGTTCCTGGGACTGAATATTACGGATTCCCCGTTGTCCATCATTAGGAGCAGTTTTTCTTCCCATTCCTGGTTGATGATCATTCTTGCGCTGTTAGTACCCCTGATCTCACTGTTGACACAGGTCATCAATATTCGTCAGATGCCTCAGACAGCGTCAAATGGGGAAAATGATGCGATGGCAGCTCAGATGAAGACTATGAATACCATCATGCCTCTGTTTTCTTTCGTAATGTGTTTTACCGTTCCGGTAGGTCTTGGTATTTACTGGATCGCAGGAGCGGCGTTCCGTGGTGTTCAGCAGTTCTTTATCAATAAGCACATGGAAAAAATTGATCTGGATGATATTATTGCAAAGAACAGAGAAAAGGCAAAAAAACGCCGTGCAAAAATGGGAATCTCTGATGAGGAGATGAAGAGAGCCGTTAGTATCAATTCAAAACGTAATGCAAATCTGGATACAACTGTTTCTTCTAAGGAGAAGGAAGCAAAATTAAAAGAAGCAGAAGAGAAGAAGAAAAATGTAAAATCGACCAGTATGGCTGCAAAGGCAAACCTGGTTCGTGAATTTAATGAAGGGAATAGGAAGTAAAGGGGGTTAAATTCATGGAATTTATGAAGTTTACAGGAAGAACGGAAGAAGATGCTCTCACGGAGGCCAAGATCGCTCTTGGCGCTACTACAGATGAGATCGAATATGAAGTGATTGAGAAGGGAACCACAGGTTTTCTTGGAATCGGCAGTAAACCTGCTGTCATCAATGCCCGCAAGAAATCTTCCGTGGAAGACTATGCAAGAGATTTCCTGAACGACGTTTTTTCGGCAATGAAGATGGAAGTTGAGATCATCGTGAAGGTGAGCGAGGCGGATCGCACCATTGATATTGAGTTAAAGGGAGAGGATATGGGAATCCTCATTGGAAAACGTGGACAGACCCTGGATTCTTTACAGCAGCTTACCAACCTTGCGGTGAATAAAAAGTCAGACGTTTACTATCGGGTGAAGATGGATACGGAGGATTACAGAAAGCGCAGAAAAGAGACTCTTGAAAATCTTGCGAAGAATATAGCTTATAAGGTAAAGAGGACAAAACGTCCGGTTTCCTTAGAACCGATGAATCCTTTTGAGAGAAGAGTGATTCATTCCGCATTGCAGAATGACAGATATGTGACTACTCACAGTGAGGGAGAAGAGCCTTACAGACATGTGGTAGTGACTTTGAAAAAATAATCAGGATACATAGAGAGTGTTCACAGCGGACACTCTCTTTTATACTATAATATATTTGACGGTGTTACAGCATAAGGGTAAAAAATTGTTTAAGATAGTTTTGTTTTTATGCTGTAATATGGATAAGTATTAAAGGAGTATTTATATGAAAATTGATACTATTGCAGCCATTGCTACTGCCATGACAAATTCAGGAATTGGAATTATAAGGATCAGTGGTGAAGATGCCTTTTCTGTGATAGATAAGATATATCGTTCTGGAAGTGGAAAAAAGAAGTTGTCCACTGTGGATAGCCATACGGTTCACTATGGTTATATTGTGGATAAAGAAGAGATCATTGACGAAGTTATGGTGCTGGTGATGAGAGCGCCGAATACTTATACGAGAGAAAACACGGTTGAGATCGATTGCCACGGCGGAGTCCTGGTCATGCAGAAGATATTAGAAGTTGTGATCAAAAATGGAGCCAGACCGGCAGAACCGGGAGAATTTACAAAGAGGGCCTTTTTAAATGGAAGAATTGATCTGACCCAGGCAGAATCTGTGATGGACGTTATCAATTCCCAAAACCAGTTTGCTTTAAAAAGTTCCATGTCCCAGTTACAGGGTTCTTTGCAGGGGGCAATCAAACATTTACGGGAAAAGATCATTTATGAGATCGCCTTTATTGAATCGGCATTGGATGACCCGGAACATATAAACATTGACGGGTACGGAGACAGGCTGAAGCTGGTGGCGGAGGAATGCAGGGATGAGATCAGCCGTCTTCTTGAGACAGCGGATAACGGTAAGATCTTAAAAGAAGGAATCAATACCGTAATCGTTGGAAAGCCCAATGCGGGGAAATCTTCTCTGATGAATATGCTTTTAAAAAGAGAGAGGGCAATTGTAACGGATATTGCCGGAACCACCAGGGACGTCTTAGAGGAACCGATGAACTTAAATGGAATTACCCTGAATATCATTGATACGGCGGGGATTCGGGATACAGAAGATGTGGTGGAAAAGATCGGTGTGGATAAGGCAAAGGATTATTTATCAAATGCTGATTTAATTATCTATGTTGTGGATTCCTCCACGGCATTGGATGAGAATGATTTTGAGATTATGGAAATGATCCGTCAGAGGACAGCCATTGTTCTGTTGAATAAATCAGATTTAACGACCGTCACTACGGAAGAGACGATCCGTTCCCATCTGCCGCAGAAAATTATCAGAATCTCCGCAAAGGAGCAGCAGGGAGTGGAAGAACTGGAAGATACGATCAAAAATATGTTCTTTCATGGAAAACTGGAATTGAATGATGAAATCTATATCACCAACGCAAGACATAAGGCGGCTCTGATAAATGCTAAAAACAGTTTGGATATGGTACTGGAAAGTATTGCGATGGATATGCCGGAGGATTTCTATTCCATAGATTTGATGAATGCTTATGAGGAACTTGGAAATATCTTAGGAGAATCCCTGGGGGAGGATCTGGTCAATGAGATATTTTCAAAATTCTGTACCGGAAAATAGTAGAAAGAAGGATGAATATGTCTTTTGTAAGAGAAGAATATGACGTTGTGGTCGTGGGAGCCGGTCATGCGGGATGCGAGGCAGCTCTTGCCTGTGCGAGACTTGGCCTGGAAACCATACTTTTTACCATCAGTATTGAGAGTATCGCCATGATGCCCTGTAATCCAAATATCGGAGGGAGCTCCAAGGGTCATCTGGTGAGAGAGATTGACGCCCTTGGGGGAGAGATGGGAAAAAATATTGATAAGACTTTTATACAGTCTAAGATGTTGAATCGTTCCAAGGGTCCTGCCGTTCACTCCCTCCGTGCTCAGGCGGATAAGGCGGCATACAGTATGGAGATGAGAAAGACTCTTCAGAATACGGAACATCTGACTATCCGTCAGGCGGAGGTGTCTGAGATTTTAACGGAAGATGATAAGATTGTAGGAGTGAAGACTTATTCAGGTGCTACTTATGACTGTAAGGCAGTGGTATTATGTACCGGTACTTACTTAAAGGCCCGCTGTCTTTATGGAGATGTCATCAATTACACGGGACCGAATGGATTGCAGGCGGCGAATCATCTGACGGATTCTTTAAAGGAACATGGTGTTGAGATGTTCCGCTTTAAGACTGGTACTCCGGCGAGAATAGACAAACGTTCTATTGATTTTTCCAAGATGACGGAGCAGTTTGGAGATGAGAGGATCGTACCTTTTTCTTTTACCACAGATCCTGAGGATGTTCAGATCGATCAGGTTTCCTGCTGGTTGACTTATACCAACGAAAAGACCCATGAGATCATCCGGGAAAATCTGGACAGGTCGCCAATGTACTCCGGCGTCATCGAGGGAACGGGACCGAGATACTGTCCTTCCATTGAGGATAAGGTGGTGAAGTTTGCGGATAAGAACAGACATCAGATTTTCTTAGAGCCGGAGGGAAGAGGTACCAATGAAATGTATGTGGGCGGAATGTCCAGTTCTCTTCCTGAGGATGTTCAGTATCGTATGTACCGGACTCTTCCGGGATTAGAAAATGCGAAGATCGTCAGAAATGCCTATGCCATTGAATATGACTGTATCAATCCAAATCAACTCTATCCAACTCTGGAATTTAAGAAGATCAAAGGTCTTTTCAGCGGAGGACAGTTCAATGGCAGCAGCGGATATGAGGAGGCGGCAGCCCAGGGATTGGTGGCAGGAATCAATGCGGCAATGTCTGTTTTAGCAAAGGAGCCTCTTATCTTAGATCGATCGGAATCTTATATTGGCGTTTTAATCGACGATCTGGTGACAAAAGAAAATCATGAACCTTACCGAATGATGACTTCCAGAGCGGAGTATCGACTCCTTTTAAGACAGGATAATGCGGATCTGCGGCTTTCAAAAAAAGGTTATCGGGTGGGCTTGATCTCCAAAGAGCGGTATGACTGGATCTTAAAAAAGGAACAATTGATCGAGGAAGAGATAAAGCGTGTGGCGCAGGTTCGTGTTGGGGCAAGTAAAGAGGTACAGGCATTACTGGAAGAACATGGAAGCGTTCCTCTGAATACCGGAACTTCTCTTACAGAATTAATAAGGAGACCGGAATTGGATTATGAAGCCCTTGCGCCGATTGACTCAGAGAGACCGGAGCTGCCCTATGATGTGATAGAGCAGGTGAATATTAATATTAAGTATGATGGATATATTAAGCGTCAGGTAAAACAGGTGGAACAGTTCAAGAAGCTGGAGAGTAAGAAGATACCGGAAGATTTTGATTATGATGATGTGAACAGTCTGCGGATTGAAGCGAGACAAAAGTTAAAACAGTATCAGCCGGTGAACATTGGACAGGCTTCCAGAATATCGGGAGTATCCCCGGCGGATATTTCTGTACTCTTAGTTTACATGGAGCAGATGAAATATCGAAAGTGAAGGAATTAAGTAAAAGTATAAATATTAACTAAAATATTAGTATAAGTTTAAGAGGAAGATATGAATGATAAAATGATGTATTTTAGGGAGTCTGCTTTTGAATTGGGAGTAGAACTTTCGGAAGTTCAGGTAGAACAGTTTTTTAATTATTATGAATTACTGATAGAAAAAAATAAGGTGATGAATCTGACTGCCATCACTGAACTGGACGAGGTCTTAAAGAAACATTTTCTGGACAGTATCTCTCTGGCAAAGGTGGTGGATTTAAAACAGAATCTCTCTATTCTGGATCTTGGAACCGGAGCAGGATTTCCCGGTATCCCATTAAAGATCGCTTTTCCACAGCTTGAGATCTATCTGGTGGATTCTTTGAACAAAAGAGTCTTGTTTTTACAGGAGATCATTCAAAAATTAAATCTTGATAAAATCAAAGCGGTTCATGGGAGAGCGGAGGAGTTGGCAAGGAAAAAGGAGTATCGTGAAGTATTTGACCTATGTGTATCCCGTGCCGTGGCAAATCTATCAACCTTAAGTGAGTACTGTATTCCTTTTGTAAAGGTGGGAGGAAGTTTTATTTCCTATAAGGCAAACGAGGTGGAAAAAGAAGTGGAGGAGGCAAAAAAGGCGCTTTTTCTCCTGGGTGGTAAATGTACCGGTGTGGAACAATTTTTACTTCCGGGTACGGATATTAAGCGTTCCTTTGTCATGATTGAAAAAGAGAAAAAGACACCGAAGACTTATCCCAGGAAAGCCGGAACTCCAGGGAAACACCCCCTGGTATAGAAAATAATAAAAAAAGAGCGTATCTCATATGTTGGATAGAATTAACATATAAGACACGCTCTTTTTTTTGTTATGCAGGATTCGGATGTTACACATCCTTTTGATATCCAAATCGATACAGTAAATCAAATTACTGTGCATATATTTCATAAATATTTTGCAGATAGGATCGGTACATTTAAATCTGAAATCATTGATCTAAGAAAACCTTGAGCACTTCATTTAATTTATCAGGTGTCTCTAACTGAGGCAGATATTTGGAATTGGAAATATAGGCTGTCTCAATTTTGTGATTCCAGTCACAGTATTCATTTAAGATTGCAACGGAACGAGGTCTCTCCCTGCTGCCGATGATACAGATATGATTTTCTATGTTTTTCAGTGCATGGGTAATATTAATATTTGTGTAATTGCTGATCATACTTGCATAGAGATATCTGCCTGCTCCCTCGCCCAGGTGGGCTGATTCAAAATAGGCATCCTCTACCTTGGCGGAGACAAGTTGTTTTTTATAATAGTATTTTTCGTTGAAGAGACGATGGATCTTCAATTCATGTACTGTACTGTTGTAAAGGAAGGTTCCAATAATCGGAAGATCCAATAAGAACTTGGCAACGTTTTTTCCCTTAGTTGGTACGTCTTTGGAACTAGATAAATCTTCCGGATTGATCAGGATTACTTTTTTAAATAGATCCTTTTCCATGTTACAAGCCATGACTGTGAAGGAAGAAGAGGTTCCTGTCGCTGCCACATCTGTTTTTTCTTTGATCACATCCTTGATAAAATCACTGATGAGCTGTACATAGAGATAATTCGTATAAGTAATGTTCGGCTTATCGCTTCTGCCGCATCCTAAGAGATCGATGGTGTAGACGGTGTGATTTTTTTCCAGCTTCATCATCATTTTTTTCCACTCGTAGGAAGAACTTGCCGGATGAAGTTCGTGGATCAGTAAGAGTGGTTTTCCATTTCCTGATTTTGTGTAATAGATCCTTCCGTGCTTCCAGTCATAGAATTGACCAATCTCGAAAGACAGGACTTCTTTCATACATGCAGTTCTGTTCACCATATGGTTTATCATATGGATGCCAGTTCCTGCTAATATGGATAAAAATAAAAAATGTTTCACATTTTTTTTCATGCAATTACCTCCCGTTCAATGTATATCTTTATTATAGACGAATTTATCTGTTTATACAATTGAAATTTCGAGGAAAAGAATTGAATAACTCTTCCTTTCAAGTTGATTTTAATGTAAAATAAAGGTAGTAATGTTTTATACAAACATATGTTCTAGAGGGCGATTATGGTAAAAGAATATCTGGAAATATATCAGGATGAATTATTGGCAAAAAAGAAAGCCTTGGAAAAAAAGTGTTACGACCTGGAAATAAAAGTAAAGGAAAATATACAGTTTATTCTCTATCTGGAAAAAGAAAAGCAGAATGAGTATGATTCCTTTGATCCCAGAAAACAGAATAAAAAACGGGATGAAGAGATTCAGAATCTGAGAGAGCAACAGGAAGTGTTTGAAAAGGAAGTGGAGAAGATCGCCTATGAAATGAGCGATATCAATGGCAGATTGGCAGAGCTTTCCAGCATCCTTAAGGTTGCCAGACAGAATGAGATGGTGAGTCGTAATGTCAACAGCATTGTAAATAACAATGATTATATACGCCTGAAATTTTTAGAGACTCAGGAGCTGGAGAGGCAGAGAATTGCCAGGGACATGCATGACTCTGTGATACAGAATCTGACAGGAACAGTGTATAAGTTAGAATTTTGTTCCAAATTGATGGACATGGATATGGAGAGGTGTAAGGTAGAATTGGAGAAAACCTCTAAAATGATTCATGGAACTATTGATGAATTGAGAGGGGTAATCTATGATCTTCGTCCCATGTCCTATGATGATATTGGTCTGGAGGCTGCTGTGGAGCGGGAGCTATACAGGTTGAAAGATTATGGAGATATCAAGGTTCATTATAAGGCGGAGGAAAATCTGGATAATATCAAACCAGTGATCTCGCTGACAATGTTGAGAATTATTCAGGAGGCATGCAATAATATCATCAAGCACGCTGGTGCAAACAATGTATATGTGGAGATTAAGAGAGATGAAAAAGGGGTTGTTTTGACCATTGAGGATGATGGAAGAGGGTTTGATATGGAAAATGAATTGGCAATGGTAAAAGAAGATAATTCTGGATTTGGTCTATCTATGATGAGGGAGAGGGTATTTCTTCTTGGTGGGCATTTGGATATCAGATCGGAATTAAAAAAGGGTACAAAAATATTAGTAAAGGTTCCTTTAAATTATTAGGATATGGGGTAAAAGAATTTTGGTTAAAATAATGATAGCAGATGATCATTCTATGATAAGAGAGGGATTGAAACAGCTTCTGGAGTTGGATGGAGATATTTCTGTGATAGAAGAAGCCTGTGACGGAAAAGACTGTCTGGAAAAATTAGAGACCTGTCATCCTGATGTTTTACTTTTGGATATTAATATGCCAAAGATGAATGGTCTGCAGGTTCTGGAAATTTTAAGAGAAAATAAGTCGGATGTAAAGGTTCTGGTATTGACGGTACATAATGAGATCGAGTATCTGTTAAAAGCAGTGGATATTGGTATCAAGGGATATATGTTGAAGGATTCCAGTTCTTCGGAATTAAAAGAGGCAATCTTTGCAATCAATAACGGAGAGGATTTTATACAGCCAAGCCTGATTCCAATGTTAAATTCCAAGATGTTGGAAAAGGATACAGATCAGGAAAAGTTAAATTCCCTTACGAAGAGAGAGTATGAAGTGTTAAAACTTCTGGCTGTTGGAATGTTTAATAAGGAAGTGGCTGCCAAGTTAAATATCAGTGAGAGAACTGTTAAGAATCATGTATCTAATATTTTTAAAAAGATTGGGGTAACTGATCGGACTCAGGCTGCTGTATTTGCAATCAGGTGTAATCTTGTGGATATTTCATAGGTTAGATTTTGTATTGGCAATAGAATTTATTTTTATATTCTATAGGAAAGAATGTTTCACGTGAAACATTCTTTTTTTGAAAATTATTTTTCACAATATCTTGTAGAAATAATAAAACCACATATCTATAGATTGTGATTTTTTGTATATAACCCGTAAAATGTTTCACGTGAAACATTTTTAGTAGTAGAAATAAAGAAAAATAAATGGTATAATATTATCTGAACCGTATTTATCTTATTGAATGATTACCATTTCAGATAAATTTTAAAATCTTACATATGGATATTCAAAGCACACGCAGGATAAGTATGGGTTAGAAAGGAAGAAACATGGGAAGAATTATTGCAATTGCAAACCAGAAGGGCGGTGTAGGAAAGACAACCACTGCCATTAACTTATCCGCCTGTCTTGCAGAAGCGGGAAAAAAAGTACTTACCATTGATTTAGATCCACAGGGAAATACCACAAGTGGATTGGGAATTGATAAAGATGAATTAGAGAATACTGTATATGAATTGATGTTGGATGAATGCAGTATCAAAGAGAGTATGAAGAAAACGGACATCGAAAATCTAACTCTGATCCCAGCTAATGTGAATCTGGCAGGAGCGGAGATCGAATTATTAGATGTGAAAGAAAAGGAATATGTTTTAAAAAATTCCGTGGATTATATTCAGGATGATTTTGATTTTATTATCATAGATTGTCCACCATCTTTGAATATGCTGACCATTAATTCCATGACTACTGCAAACACCATTCTTGTACCGATCCAATGTGAATATTATGCACTGGAAGGTCTGAGTCAGTTGATGCATACCATACATCTGGTACAGGAGAGATTGAATCCAAATCTTGAGATGGAAGGCGTTGTATTTACGATGTATGATGCCCGGACAAATTTATCTACACAGGTGGTAGAGAATGTAAAAAATAATCTGGATACTACGATCTATCAGACTATCATACCGAGAAACATCCGTCTCGCCGAAGCGCCATCACATGGAATGCCAATTACCATGTATGATTCCAAGTCAGCAGGAGCAGAGAGCTATCGTGAATTAGCGCAAGAAGTTATTGGCAGAAAGGATGTGTAACCTATGGCGTCAAAAGGATTGGGAAAGGGATTAGGAAAAGGTCTGGATGCTATGATTCCTGATAAGGTGAGTAAGCCTTCAAATGAAAAGGGAGTCACGGCAGCACCTTCAGAGGATCAGGCAGTCATGGTTCCAATCAATAAGGTGGAACCAAATAAAGAACAGCCGAGAAAGAATTTTAATGAGGACGCCCTTTTGGAATTATCGGAGTCCATTAAACAGATGGGAATTATCCAGCCTATTGTTGTTCAGGACAGAGAAAGTTTTTATGAGATCATTGCCGGAGAGCGGAGATGGAGAGCGGCCAAGCAGGCAGGATTAAAAAAGGTTCCGGTCATTGTCAAGAATTATACGGAACAGGAGATCGTAGAGATTTCACTGATCGAAAATATTCAAAGAGAGGACCTGAATCCAATTGAGGAAGCCCTGGCATATAAGAGATTATTGGAAGAATTTAATTTAAAACAGGATGAGGTGGCGGAACGTGTTTCAAAGAGTCGTACCGCAGTGACCAACTCCATTCGTCTTTTGAAATTGGACGAGCGGGTACAGCAGATGGTCATTGACGATCTGATCCAGACCGGACATGCCAGAGCATTGCTTGGAATTGAAGATTCTGAAAAGCAATATAATATGGCACAGAAAGTCTTTGATGAAAAGCTCTCTGTCCGGGAAACAGAGAAGTTAGTGAAAAAAACACAGAATGAAAAAAATGAAATCGAAAAACCAAAGATGGATCAACAGATGGAGATCATCTATCAGGATCTGGAAGAAAAAATGAAACAGGTTCTTGGGACAAAGGTCAATATCAATGCAAAGGATGCAAATAAAGGAAAGATTGAGATCGAGTACTATAATAAGGAAGATTTAGATCGCCTGATCGATATGATACTAAAATAGAACAAATGTTCTGAAAGGAGAAAACATGATATCTGAATACTTAGGAATTGACTCCGATTATCTGGTAATCGGGCTTGCAGCTCTGGTGCTGGTACTGATCATTATTATGCTGATCTCTTCCATACAGATGCACTCACTGAAGAAAAAATACAAGACCTTCATGAGTGGAAAAGATGGAAAGAATCTGGAAGAGACCCTGCTGAAAAAATTAGAGCAGGTAGACCAGGTGATGGAGATCAACGCTGCAAATCAGAAAAATATCAACCGTATTTTTTCCAGTATGAAAACAACCTTCCAGAAAGTGGGACTGGTAAAATACGACGCTTTTAACGAGATGGGTGGAAAGCTCAGTTTTTCCCTGGCACTTTTAAATCAGGTAAACGACGGATTCATTATTAATGCTATGCACAGTCGTGAGGGATGCTACACCTATATCAAAGAAATTATAGATGGAAATTCCATTATCGCTTTATCTGGAGAGGAACAGGAAGCTTTGGATATGGCGTTGGATGCTAATAAAAAATAAAATTTGTAATCTGGTCTAGAAAAAAGTAGTAACATATAATATAATAAAGTTAATTTCAGAAGAGGCAAAGAAAAGGAGAGGCTATGCATGATTTTTTAACATCGGTTGGATTTAAAAATATGAACAGTCAGGAAGATTTAGACCAGCTTCTTCAGGATATCGTATCCGCTCCATCCGCCTATATGGTGGCAAGAGATTCAGAGGGAAATGAGTATGCTGAATTTTCAAAAGATTTTGCCGATTCCATGGGAATCATGGTCCGTGGAAATTTCATGGACGATGATAACTTCCGTATTGAATATTACATCCCTTATTTTTACGGACATGGAATTACTTCTGAAGAACAGTTAGAAGTCCAGAAGCATTCGGAAAAAGAATCCTATGCGGGAATCTGTGATGAGGTGCGCCTGGGGGTTTCTCTTATTTTCTATTTACAGAATGCAGCGGAATATCTGAATGAAAAAAGATTTCCGACGATTACAAAGGGAAGAAGGAGCGTAACTCTTTCGGGTCTTTCCAACAATGGAAAGATTCTGCTCCCGATCCGCAAAAATGAAAAGCAGAAAAAGAGTATCCAAAAAAATGCGCAGAACCGCAACCATCTCATTGCAGCGGCAAGGGAGGGGGATGAGGATGCCATTGAGAACCTGACTCTGGAAGATATGGATACCTATTCTATGATTTCCCGTAGAATTGTCTACGAAGACGTACTGTCTATCGTGGATACCTGCTTTATGCCTTATGGGATCGAGAGCGATCAGTATGCGGTGATCGGAGAGATTCTGGACTGGCACAAGACAGTGAACAAAGAGACAGAGGAAGAGATCTATATTATGACCATTGACACAAACGGTCTGATCTATGATATCTGTATCAACAGGGATGACCTTCTTGGTGAACCGCAGGTTGGAAGAAGGTTTAAGGGCAGTATCTGGATGCAGGGATGCATCCACTATATGAATTAACTGCCAAAATTCGCATCTATAGCTCAGCAGGATAGAGCGACCGCCTCCTAAGCGGTAGGCCGCTGGTTCGAATCCAGTTAGATGCGCTGACACAATGGAGAAGACATGGAGGTTATTTACATGAGCAAAAAGAGTGTTGAGGAACGAAAGAAGGACAGCAACCATTTGAAGATTATTTTTTCCGTTTTGATTATGGGAATATCCCTGTTGGCGGAATTGTATACAATGATCGTTTTAGAAGGAAATCCGATCTATCTTGCAATCTTTGGTCTGGTATTTTTACTGTTTTCCTACTTATTGATAAGCAGTATTATGCAAAATCAGTATATTCAGTCCAGAATAGACAAAGAAGATCACGAGGGTCTGTTGAAATCAGAGAAGGCTTCCTATCTGATCGTAAAAAAATCATTTGATGAGATTTTTCAAAGGCTGGACGCTTTGGAGAGAGGGATCCAGATTCCGACAGAAGAATTGATTACAGCACAAAAAGCCATTGCAAAAGTAAATATCAACCGCAGCAAAGAAAATACTGATGCCCTTATGAATTCCAATGATCTTCTTTTGGAAAAGGTTATGGGATTTGAACAGGTCTTAAATAATAACAATCAGAAACTTCTGGATGGACAGAGCCAGAACATGGAACAGCAGCTTCAGGATGTGATTCTAAAACAGCAGGAACTGAGTTCTGCCATTAAGGAAATGCAATTAAGTCTAAAAAATGAGATTCTTCAGGCAGTAAATACGATCACAACCTCTCAGCCACAAATTATGGTACAGAGCCCGGTTGCTCCTGCTGCCAATATTCCAACTGTGGAGGATCCTGTACAGATGCCGATAGAGGAGACTGTGGAGGAACCGATGTTGCAGGAGACTGCAATGGAGGAGACATTGGTAGAAGAACCATCGATGGAAGAACAGTTAATGGAAGAGTCACTGATGGAAGAGCCGTTAGTGGAAGAAACAATAACGGAAGAGCCATTAGTGAATGAAACAATAATGGAAGAGCCATTAGTGAATGGAACATTGATGGAAGAGCCATTAGTGGAAGAAGCATTGACAGATGAGCCGTTAGTAGAAGAACCGTTGGTAGATGAGACAGCAGGAAATACTCTTATGGATGAGTTGCTGGTGGGACAGCCGTCAATAGAAGAACCTGTAGCAGAAGAGCCGGCAGCTGAAGAACCATTGATGGAGGAATCATCGACAGAAGAACCGGCAGCAGAGGAACCGTCGATCGATCTGTCTGATCCGAATAAAATGATGAGTCCGGACGATATTGCAGCTCTAATTGCCAATGTATCTTCAAGTGAAGAACCGGCTCCGGAGATTGAAGAACCAATTGTTGAGATGGAAGAGACATCGGAAGAACCGGAGGAAGCGGACGAAGAAATCCTCATTCCTGATATGTCCGATCCAAATAAAATGATGAGTCCAGATGAAATTGCAGCCTTGATTGCTAATTTGTAAAAAAATGGTAAAAAAATTCTAAAAAAAGTATTGCATTTTTTTTAGAAGTACGCTATAATCATTCTTGCGTTGAAAAATGCAAAGGGCTTTTAGCTCAGCTGGCAGAGCACCTGACTCTTAATCAGGGTGTCCAGGGTTCGAACCCCTGAAGGCCCATTTATAAAGTACTGTTTTCGATGTCACAGAACATTGGGGATGGTGCTTTTTTTTGCATTTTAATTTTTACGACAAGAGATAAAAAAATAGTGCCTGTATGGATATTTTATGATGGTTATTATAATGATATGATGAAACAATAGATCATAATATTTTGACACAAGGAGGAAAAAATGTCAGTAAAAGAACGGTTTTTAAAATATGTGTCCTATTGGACTACATCAAAGGAAGATCAGGATAAGATTCCAAGTACCGAACGTCAGATGGAACTTGCCCGCGTCTTAGAACAGGAACTAAAGGAAATGGGATTGGCACAGGTTAAGATGGATGAACATGGATATGTCTATGGACTGCTTCCGGCTACGGAGGGATTGGAGAAGAAGAGATCCGTAGGTTTTATCGCCCACATGGATACGGCACCGGATTTTTCAGGTAAAGATATAAAGCCCCAGATCATTGAGAATTATAATGGAGAGGATATCTTATTAAAAGGAAGCGGAGAATACATCCGCAGATCTGATTTTCCGGAACTTTGTTCCTTAAAAGGACGAACCATAATCACCACAGATGGAACTACCCTCCTGGGAGCTGACGACAAGGCGGGAATTGTCGCCATTATGCAGATGGCGGAGGAAATACAAGAGGAGCAAAAACCTCATGGAGATATCTGGATCGGGTTTACGCCGGATGAAGAAGTGGGAAGAGGGGCGGAGCTTTTTGATCTGGATTATTTTCAAGCAGATTTTGCCTATACCGTGGATGGAGGTTATGAGGGAGAAATTGCCTATGAAAACTTTCATGCAGCGTCAGCGGAATTTAAAGTTCACGGCTGCAATGTACATCCGGGAGAGGCGAAGGACATCATGGTCAATGCAGCTTCCATCGCCTGTGAGATACAGGGACGGCTTCCAATTAAGGAAACGCCGGAGCATACTCAGGGAAGAGAAGGTTTTTATCATCTCACGGATATGGAAGGAAATGTGGAGAAAGCAGTCTTATCCTATATTATCAGAGATCATGACGCCGAAAAGTTCAAGAAGCGCCTGGATTATCTCAAAACACTGGAAAGAGAATTTAATGAAAAATATGGAGCTAAGACAGTAGAATTAAACATTCAGGATTCCTACCGCAATATGATAGAGATCATAGAAAAACACATGGATATCGTGGAGAT
Source organism: uncultured Lachnospiraceae bacterium (assembly GCA_958428365.1). Lineage (GTDB taxonomy): Bacteria > Bacillota > Clostridia > Lachnospirales > Lachnospiraceae > Maccoyibacter. The sequence continues at coordinate 29,033 of CAUAFT010000017.1, forward strand.
AGCAAAGAAAGCGATTCTGGAAAACGGAGTGACGCCTGTGGAAGATCCGATCCGTGGAGGTACGGACGGTGCAGCCTTGAGTTTTCGCGGATTACCTTGTCCGAATCTCGGCACAGGAGGATATGGATTTCACGGTCCTATGGAACATGTTTCGGTGGAGGCGATGGAAGATGTTGTCCGTATCTTAAAAAGTATTGTGGAAAAAGTATCTGAATCGTAGAAATGCAGAAAAATATAAATAGGAAGTCTATCCAGATGAAGATTGTCCCCATCTATGTGTAAATAATTAATAAGATCTTTTATGAAAGAGCAGTTGTCTGTAACAAAGATAACTGCTTTTTTGTGATAGGCGAAGAATCCCACAAAGCGAGACTCTTTTATTTGAATTATCTTAACACTTTATTTATCTACGTCAAAAAAAATCTAAAATAATTTAGAAACATTTTACCAGCATTTTACAAAAGAATGATAATACATTTTACATCAGGTTTTTAGAATAAAACTATGACATCGGAAGGTAATCATTACCTGGGGATGCAGCAAAAATAAAGTAGAAATAAGTTAACAAATGGAGGAAAAAAGATGAAGAAAACATTGTGTTTATTATTGACCGGTTTACTGACGATTGGTGCATTGACCGGATGTGGAAACAGCGACACAACAGACAAGACAAGCAACACAGAGGAGACAGGCAGCAATTCAGGTTTTGACACGGAATCTGAGATCACCGTAGTATCCCGTGAGGATGGTTCCGGTACAAGAGGAGCTTTCATCGAACTGTTTGGAGTGGAAGAAGATGACGTAGACAATACAACAGATGAGGCAATCATCGCAAACAGCACGGCGGTTATGATGACAACGGTAGCAGGTGATGACTATGCCATCGGATACGCATCCCTGGGTTCTCTGGATGATACCACCAAAGCCTTAAAGGTAGACGGAGTAGAGGCGAGCGTAGATACTGTAAAAGATGGTTCTTACAAGATCTCAAGACCTTTTAACATTGCGACAAAGGGCGAGGTAAGCGACGTAGCCCAGGATTTTATTAACTTCATTATGAGTGATGAAGGCCAGAAAGTGGTAGAGGATAATGGATACATCGCCGTATCTGACGGAGCATTTGAGAGCAACAACGCAAAAGGAAAGATCGTGGTTGCAGGTTCTTCTTCCGTTACACCGGTTATGGAAAAATTAAAAGAAGCCTATCTTGCAGTAAACAAGGATGCAGAGATCGAAGTTCAGGAAAGTGATTCCACAACAGGAATGACAGCAGCAATGGAAGGAACCTGTGATATCGGTATGGCTTCCCGTGAGTTAAAAGATAGCGAGAGCGAACTGACATCCACAGCCATTGCAATGGACGGAATCGCAGTGATCGTAAACCAGAACAATCCACTGGAAGAGATCAGTTCTAACCAGGTAAAAGATATCTTCGTAGGAGATACCACAAGCTGGGGTGACGTATCCAAATAATTAAAAACCTAATAACAGGAGCATAAAAGGATATGAAAAAAAATAAGTGGAAAGAAAAGACAATGGAGATTGTTTTCATGGTTGCGGCATGTATTTCCATCTTATCGGTAATCCTGATCTGTATCTTCCTGTTTGCAAATGGAGTGCCTGCAATCCAAAAAATTGGATTTGCAGACTTCATTTTTGGGAAGAAATGGAGACCGGGAAATGATATCTATGGAATCTGGCCTATGATACTGGGAAGTATCTATGTAACGGCAGGCGCCATCATCATTGGAGTACCGATCGGAGTATTATCCGCAGTCTATCTGGCAAGATTCTGTCCAAAGAGCTTATACCGGATCATCAAACCGGGAGTGGAACTGTTAGCAGGAATCCCATCGGTGGTCTACGGATTCTTCGGACTGGTGGTGCTGGTGCCTTTTATCCGCAATACCTTCCAGGGAAACGGAAACAGTATCTTAACGGCTTCCATATTACTTGGAATCATGATCCTGCCAACCATCATCAACGTATCGGAGTCAGCCATCCGGGCTGTACCGAATAAATATTATGAAGGCGCCCTGGCGCTGGGAGCGACCCATGAGAGAAGCGTTTACTGCACGGTAGTTCCGGCGGCGAAATCGGGAATTATGGCGGGAATTGTTCTAGGAATCGGAAGAGCCATTGGAGAGACTATGGCGGTTATCATGGTTGCAGGAAATCAGGCGAGAATGCCGCAGGGAATTTTCAAGGGAATCCGTACTCTTACCGGAAATATCGTTATTGAGATGGGATATGCAACAGACTTACACAGAGAAGCTCTGATCGCAACCGGCGTCGTACTTTTCGTGTTCATTCTGATAATCAACCTGTTGTTCTCAATTTTAAAAAGAAGGAAGGCGGAATAATGGATCAGATCAATAAAGTTACAAGAAAGCAGAAAATACGGGATTATGGAAAACATCCTTTTTCCTTACTCCTTGCCATTATCACGAAACTTGCGATCCTCATTACCGTTTTGGCGCTGGGTTTTATCATTCTTTACATATTAGTAAAAGGTGTGCCGAATCTGACTCCTGATTTATTCGCACTCAAATATACCACAGAAAACGTATCCATGCTTCCGGCAATCATTAACACCCTGATTATTACTCTGTTGTCCCTGTGCATTGCGGGACCTATTGGAATATTTTCCGCAGTCTATCTGGTGGAGTATGCAAAAAAGGGAAATAAACTGGTCTCAGTGATTCGTGTGACAGCGGAGACTCTATCGGGAATCCCGTCCATCGTCTATGGATTGTTTGGAATGTTGTTCTTTGTTACCACCTTAAAATGCGGCTATTCTCTTCTGGCAGGAGCTTTGACCCTATCCATCATGGTGCTTCCGGTCATAATGAGAACTACGGAAGAAGCATTGCTGGCAGTTCCAAATTCTTTCCGGGAAGGAAGTTTTGGACTTGGCGCCGGAAAGCTGCGTACCATCTTTCGGATCGTTCTTCCCTCGGCGGTTCCGGGAATTTTAGCGGGAGTGATCCTTGCCATCGGACGAATGGTGGGAGAGACAGCCGCTTTGATCTATACCGCAGGCACAGTGGCAGAGATCCCTTCGGGAATCACCAGTTCAGGAAGAACCCTGGCGATTCATATGTACAGTCTTTCCAAGGAAGGACTATATACGAATCAGGCATATGCCACAGCCGTTGTACTCTTGGTCGTAGTCGTACTGATCAATATGCTCTCTAACTTTGTGGCAAAGAAGTTTACAAAGATCTAGAGACATAAAAAGACGTCAATATGAAGAATAGTAAGGGAGAACAAAATGCCAAATAAATTTGAAATTAAAAATCTCAATCTTTATTATGGAGATTTTCACGCATTAAAAAATGTAGAAATGGATCTGGCAGAAAATCAGATCACCGCATTCATCGGACCTTCCGGCTGCGGAAAATCCACCTTCTTAAAATGTTTAAACCGCATGAACGATCTGGTGGAGGGATGTAAGATCACAGGATCCGTTACCCTGGACGGAGAAGACATCTATGGAAACATGGACGTCAATAAACTGAGAAAGAGAGTGGGAATGGTGTTCCAGAATCCGAATCCGTTTCCCATGAGCGTCTATGACAACATTGCATACGGACCGAGGACCCATGGAATCCGGGGAAAAAGAGAACTGGATGAGATCGTGGAACGATCCCTGCGGAATGCGGCAATCTGGGATGAATTAAAAGACCGGTTGAAAAAAAGCGCTCTGGGTCTTTCCGGAGGACAGCAGCAGAGACTCTGCATAGCAAGGGCTTTAGCCGTGGAACCGGAAGTGATCCTCATGGACGAACCTACCTCTGCCCTGGATCCAATCTCAACTTCAAAAATTGAAGATTTAGTCATTGAATTGAAAAATAAGTATACCATTATTATGGTGACGCATAATATGCAGCAGGCAACGCGTGTATCCGATAAGACAGCATTTTTCCTCTTAGGAGAGATGATCGAATATGGAAATACGGACAAATTATTCTCCATACCACAGGATAAGCGCACAGAGGATTACATCACAGGGAGGTTTGGATAATGAGAAATCGTTTCGACAGACAGCTAGAGCAGCTTAACAATGAACTGATCAATATGGGAAGCCTGATCGAGCAGGCGATCGAGATGGCAATTACCGCATTGATGAAACAGGATGTGGAAAAAGCAAGGGAGATCATGGAATTTGATCAGGAGATCGACGACAAGGAGAGGGAGATTGAAAACCTCTGTCTCAAACTTCTGCTCCAACAGCAACCGGTGGCAAAAGATCTTCGCCAGATATCGGCGGCGCTTAAGATGATTACCGATATGGAAAGGATCGGAGACCATGCGGCGGACATTTCTGAAATGACGATCTTGATGGCGGATCATCCTTACATGAGCAACATCGATCATCTGCAGACTATGGCAAAAGAGACAATGGTTATGCTGGTAAAAAGTATCGAAGCCTATGTGGAAAAGGATATGAAAAAGGCAAAAGAAGTCATAGCAAATGATGATGTCATTGACGACTTATTCAGTGCGATCAAAAAAGAACTGATCGTCTCCATTCATGAGAATACCGATAATGGCGAACAGGCGTCAGATCTATTGATGGTGGCGAAATATCTGGAAAGAATTGGAGATCATGCGACAAATATCGCAGAATGGGTTATTTTCTCTATTACTGGAAAACATAAGAGTTAAGGAGGATAGCCATGAAAAAACTATGGATAAAGTGCTCGCAGTTAAAATGCAGCAGAGAATTACAAATGCATGTATTTCTGTTTATCAACATCCTCTTCTGGTTACTGGCCGGATTTTTGCTGTCGGCTCTGATGTGTCTGTTCTTTGGCATAGAGATCAGAGAGGGATTGGAAAAAATTATTATTTTCACCGGTTACACAGGCTTGATCATGGGATGGTTTGGAGGTCTCTTCTTTCTGTTGAGACAGGATATTCAGGAAGTAAAGTAAAACATTGGATCCATCAATTTCCAAAATTTACATAGATTTTACATAAATACCCCTTATATTTTACATATGCTTTTTACAATGACATCGAAAAGGGTAAAAATATGTAAATATAAAGGAGAAGAGATGGATTTTTTTGATTTATTGACGATGATAGGCGGATTAGCCTTATTCCTCTATGGAATGGATGTGATGGGAAGTGGATTGGCGAAGACTTCCGGAGGAAAAATGGAAAAGATTCTGGAAAAGCTCACATCTTCGCCACTGAAAGCAGTATTGTTGGGAGCAGCGGTGACTGCGGTCATTCAGTCTTCCTCAGCAACTACGGTTATGGTAGTTGGATTTGTAAACTCCGGTATTATGAAACTGTCTCAGGCAGTGGGAATTATCATGGGAGCCAACGTGGGCACCACGGTCACTTCCTGGATCTTGAGTCTTACTGGAATTGAAAGCGGCAACTTCTTCGTTCAGTTGTTAAAACCGTCGTCCTTTGCGCCGATTCTGGCATTGATCGGAATCATAATTATGATGATGGTAAAAGAGGGAAAGAAGAGGGATATTGCCTCCATTATGCTTGGATTTGCAATTTTGATGTTCGGAATGGATACTATGAGCAATGCGGTAAAACCATTGGCAGACGTACCGGAATTTACGAATATCTTACTGGTGTTTACAAATCCAATTCTCGGTATGCTGGCGGGACTGGTGCTGACGGCGATCATCCAGAGTTCCTCCGCGTCCGTGGGTATCTTACAGGCGCTTTGTGCTACAGGAGCTATGAATTATGGAGTGGCTCTTCCTATTATTATGGGTCAGAATATCGGTACCTGTGTCACAGCTATGATCTCCTCCATTGGAGCAAAAAAGAATGCAAAGAGAGCCGCCCTGATCCATCTTTATTTTAATATCATTGGAACAGTGGTATTCATGGTGCTGTTTTATGCGGTCAATGCCTTTGTGCATTTTGAATTTTTAAGCGACGCTGCGTCTCCGGTGGGAATAGCGGTGATCCACAGTCTCTTTAATATTGCGGCGACTATTTTACTGCTGCCATTTGGAAAGGGTCTGGTAAAACTGGCGACTCTGACCATTCCGGAAACAGAGGAGGAGAGGGAGGAAGCCCTTCCCGACGCTACAAAACTGCTGGATGTTCGTTTCCTGGAAAAACCGGCATTTGCAGTTGCCCAGTGTAAAAATGTAGGAACGGAGATGGCAGCCATGTCTCAGCGCGCCCTGGTGGCAGCGGTGGAGTCCATCACCGACTATGATAAAAAGAAGGTAAAAGAAGTCTTTAAGCTGGAAGAGATGATCGACCACTATCAGGACGAGCTTGGAACCTATCTGATGAAGTTAAGTGGAAAACCGCTCTCCGATGAGGATAACCGCACGGTATCCAATCTCTTCCACTGCATGGGTGATTTTGAGCGGATCAGCGACCATGCCCTGAATCTGGCGGAGACTGCCATGGAGATGCGGGCAAAGGAACTGGAATTTTCACCTAAGGCGAAAGATGAGCTTCTCACTTACGGGGAAGCAGTAAAAGAAATTATGGATCTCTCAGTGAAGGCATACGAGTCGGGAAGCATGGAGATTGCGGGTCAGGTGGAGCCTTTGGAAGAGGTGATCGACGATCTGAATGTAAAGGTGAGAAATCACCATGTGAAACGGCTGCGGAAGGGAAAATGTACGATAGAGCTGGGATTGTCTCTTTCTGATATCCTGACCAATTACGAGAGAGTCGCCGACCACTGTTCCAACATTGCGGTCTGTCTGATTCAGGTGGAAGAGGATGTGTTCGAGACTCACGAGTATTTAAATGAGATCAGGAAAAAAGATAATAAAGAGTTCCAAAATCTTTATCAGATGTACTATAATAAGTATCAAATAGGAAAAAAATAGGCAAAGCAGGTGATGAGATGGCTCTAATCTATATTGTAGAAGATGATGTGAATATCCGTGAGATTGAAACATTTTCCCTGAAAAACAGTGGTTATACCGTGATGGATTTTGAATGTGCAAAGGATTTTTACCGCAGGCTTTCCGATAAGATCCCGGATCTGGTGATTCTGGATATTATGCTGCCGGATGAGGATGGAATGGAGATTTTACGAAAGCTGCGAAAAAATCCTGAGACGAAGAAGATCCCCATCATTATGGTGACGGCAAAGACCACGGAAATCGATAAGGTGAAGGGATTGGATTCAGGAGCCGACGATTATCTGACGAAGCCTTTTGGCGTGATGGAGCTGATTTCCAGAGTTAAGGCGCTTCTTCGCAGAAGCATGAATATGGATGAATCCAAGATCCTTACTCTGGGGGAGCTTTCCATAGATAACGAAAAGCATATGGTAAGCGTGGATGGAGAACTCTGCGAGCTTACATACAAGGAGTTTGAGCTTTTAAAACTGATGATGCAGAACGCCGGAATTGTGTTATCCAGAGATGTGATTATGGAACGGGTCTGGGGCGTGGACTTTGAAGGAGAGTCCAGGACCCTGGATATGCACATCAAGACTCTGCGCCAAAAGCTGGGAGAGAGTGGAAAACGCATTAAGACGGTGCGCAATGTAGGTTATAGATTGGAGCAATAGGATGAAGAAAAAGATCAATCTTCAGTTTATGGTGATTTCTGCGGTAGGTATTCTGTTAACACTCTGTTTATCTACCGTTATTTTTTATGAATTATTCAAGAGTGAGGTCATGGATGAGTTGGAGACCTACGCACATGTCATCAAGGATACGGAGGGATACCGTAATCTTTCCGACGGGAGCTATGATCCCAGCGTGGACAATCTGCGTATCACGATCGTAAAGGAGGATGGAGAGGTTCTCTATGACAGCTATGCAGATGTGGAACAGATGGAGAATCATGCCGACAGGCAGGAGATCCAGCAGGCGTTAAAGAACGGGACGGGAAAGACCATCCGTAATTCCGACACCATTAACAGGAGTACCTTTTACTATGCCGTCCTTTTAGAGAATGGAAGCGTCCTGCGTGTGGCAAAGGAAGCCGGAAGTATCTGGGGAATCTTTATACGGGTTGCTCCGGTGATCGCTGTTCTTGTGATCGCTTTGTTTCTTGTAAGTATGACTCTTTCCAATTTTCTCACCAAAAGCCTGATCTCTCCCATTGAGCAGATGTCAAAGGACATGGATCATCTGGAAAATATCACGACTTACAAGGAGCTGATGCCCTTTATCAATACCATCCAACAGCAGCATGATAATATTTTAAAAAATGCCAGGATGCGCCAGGAGTTCACGGCGAATGTCTCCCATGAGCTGAAAACGCCGCTGACGGCGATTTCCGGCTATTCGGAGCTGATCCAGAATGGTATGGCGAATGAGGAGGAGACTATTCGTTTTGCCGGGGAGATCCATAAGAGTGCAAAACGGCTTCTGACGTTGATCAACGATACCATACGTCTCTCTCAGCTTGACACCTCGGAGACGGAGCAGCAGGTCATCTATGAGGCGATCGATCTCTATAAGATTGCGGAGGATTGCGTGAACATGCTGAAAGTCTCCGCAGAAAAGCATAGTATTGACATTTCCATCCATGGAAGCAATGCATACTTAGAGGGAAATAAGGAAATGTTGGAGGAAGTGATCTATAATCTCTGCGACAATGCCATCCGCTATAATAATGAAGGAGGTAAGGTAGAGGTTACGGTAAAACCTATTAAGGGGAAAATCTATCTCTGTGTGGAGGACAACGGGATTGGAATATCGAAAGAACATCAGGAGCGGATCTTTGAACGTTTTTACCGGGTGGATAAGAGCCGTTCCAAGTCCACGGGAGGAACGGGTCTGGGACTCGCCATTGTGAAGCATATCATCCAGCAGCACGGGGCACAGATGCAGCTCACCAGTGAAAAGGGCAAGGGAACGAAGATCGAGATAGAATTTTCCAAGAGCAGATAGATCATAAAATAAGAATAGCAGGGACTCTTCGATAAAATTTATTCATCGAAGAGTTCCTTTTTTCATTAAACTCTTTTTATTTTTTGTGCAATATTATGCTTGTTAAAATAAAGAGAGTATGTTACATTAATCTCGAATTACAAATCTAATTCACTTCTAGACGGGACATTCCCGTATCCAGCAGAAATTCTGCATTTATTCAAATTTTAAAATTTCATATAGGAGGACAATCTATGGAAAAAGACAAAAGAAAAGGAAATTTACTGTCGGCGGAGTATCAGTTCAATTTAAGTGACTTTGCACTCTTTTTATCCGTCATGAAAAATAAGAGGGCGTATGAGTGTACACTCAGCATAATTTTGGAAGAGGAGATAGAACTTGAGACTGTTAAGGTGGAGCAAGTCATTCTGAATCAATCGGGAAAGCGCGCCATCCGTTTGGATGCCTGGGCGAAGAGTACAGATAAGCGGCAGTTCAATATGGAGATGCAGAATCGTACAAAAGATGATGATATCCCAAAACGTTCCAGATACTACCAGGGGATGTTGGATACACCAATCTTAAAATCAGGAAAAGAGACGAAATACAGGGAACTTCCATCCACAGTTATCATCTTTATCACACAGGAGGATATCTTTAAAAAGGATTTGGCAAAATATACGTTTACAGAACAGTGTGAAGAGCTTCCGGGTCTTCATCTGGGAGATGGTACAACTAAAATATTCTTAAATATGACGAGTAAAAATGGTTCCAAAGAGTTGGTAAGTCTGTTACAATATATGAAGGAAACCAATCTGGAAAATCCGGAAATTATCGTTAGAGATACAAGGATTCTGGAATTGGACAAGATTGTAACGGAAGTAAAGGAATCTGAAGAGTGGGAGGCGGTAGAGATGAACATTCTGGAAATTGGAATCGAAAGAGGAAAGCAAGAGATAATTAAAGAACAGATACGAAAAAAGCTGGCAAAAGGAAAGACAGTTCCGGAAATCGCAGAAGCCCTGGAAGAAGAGGAAAGTACTATTGAATCTCTGATTGAAGAGATTAAAGGGGAAGATTAGTACAAAACAGGGAAATTAATAACATAATGAAATGAATTAAAAAATGCCATTCCATAACTTTGAGGTGTGAGGTGACTCCAAAAAGTTATGGAATGGCATTTTTTACACCTATTTTACAGAGAATTTATTCAGGAAAAAAATGATATTTACAGAGAGAAGGTATGATATCAGTGTGAAAAAAGAGACAGAGGAAAATAAACATGAATGAAAGAGAAGCAGATTTAGAACGAATTCTGGAAGAAAAAGATATTTATTCCGTATTTCAGCCAATCATATCATTAAAAACCGGGGAAGTACTGGGATATGAGGCACTCAGCAGAATTAAAAATCCGGGTGTTATCCGGGGAATTGAAGAATTATTCGATATGGCAATTCTATATGAACGGGTATGGAAACTGGAAAAGCTCTGCCGTAAAAAAGCCTTCGAGAATTTCAGCAGGCAGAAAAACTATAGAAATAAAAAGCTCTTTGTGAACGTGAATCCAATCGTCATGAAGGACAAAAAATTCCGCATGGGATTTACGGACGAACACCTTCCTCAATATCAGATAGAAAAGGAAAATATCATATTTGAAATTACAGAGAAGGGCAACCCAAAGGATTTGGAGGGTTTCCAAAAGACAGTAGAACACTACAAAGGACAGAATTATGCGATTGCCATGGATGATGTGGGAACCGGAAATTCCGGGCTTACCATGATTTGTGATATTTGTCCGGGATATTTAAAGCTGGATATGAAGTTAATCCGCGATATTCATAAAAACGATTTGAAAAGAGCCGTTGTCAACAGCATGGTGGAATTTTCAAAATCCACGGGTATCCAGTTAATCGCGGAAGGAATCGAAACAGAAAAAGAATTGCGGACACTCATCCACCTGGGCGTACAGTATGGACAGGGATTTTTCCTCCAACGCCCAAATGAGCAGATTATCGAGATTGATAAGGATTTGGTGGATAGCATCCGTACACTCTCCGGCGCCGATGTCAAGATCATAAAAAATATAGAAGAAAAGATGTTAGAGGGAGATGCGGAAATGACGATTGAGGACGGAATCGGCGTGATTGCCAAGCCGTGTCAGACCTTTTCCCCTGAAATTAAAGGGGACTTCATCTATGAATTTTTTCAGAAAAACCTCTGTGTTGCAGAAATCTGTATTGTGGACAAAGAGCAGCGTTTTATAGGCTGTATCACAAGGGCAAGAGCCATTGAAAAATTCGGCGGTCTCTATGGATATAGTCTGAACGCGAGAAAAAGCATCTCCGAGTTATTGGTGGAGGAGCCTCTGGTCGTGGACTGTGACCTCTCCATCGAAGCGGTCACTCGAATTGCCATGAACCGGCGTCCGAATCAACTCTATGATGCCATCATCGTCACAGGGAAAGACCGCTTTTTGGGCATTGTAACGCTCCGCGACCTTGTGCTTACCTTTATCAGCATACAGTTAAAAAAAGCAGAAGACGAGAATCCTCTGACCCGGCTTCCGGGCAACAGCGCCATTCAGCAGAAAATCAACAGAGTCATCCAGAGGAAGGACCCCTTTTCCATTATGTATTTGGATATGGATAACTTCAAATCTTATAACGATGCCTATGGGTTTGGAAATGGAGATAAGATGATCTGTCAGATGGCAAAGAGCATTCAAAGTCAGGCGAAAAAAGAGGATTTCATCGGGCATATCGGAGGAGACGATTTTGTCATCATCACTTCTCATTGGGAGGTGGAGAGACTGCATCGACAGATTGTGGAGGATTTTCATAAAAACATTTGCACATTATATAATGAAAAAGACTGGAAAAGAGGATTTATCACAGCCAAGGGAAGAGATGGGATAGAAAAGGAATTTCCGATTGTTACAATCTCCACTTCTGTTATTTCGAATCAAAAGAAAAGACCAAAGGATACGGATGAGTTTTCTTTGCAGATTGCAAAACTGAAAAAAGAAAGCAAACACATAGCGGGAAATAGTTTTTTAATGATTTAGAACCGACAGAGGAACGTTTACATAAAGTAAAAGAAAAAGGATCATTTATGGGTATAAGAAATAAAATACTTTTTTGCTTTTACAACAAACCCTGTTTTTGCAGGAAATTGAAAGTAATACGTTCCTCCTGCCGGGAGGTAGAAAGATTCTTAAATAAAGAAATCTAAAAGTTCTTTAGGGGTATCTATAATGGTAGATGCTCCTTCTTTTTCCAAAAAGGCACGACCTTTAAATCCCCAGGCTACACTGATACAGTCCAGACCGGAGTTAGCGGCGGTCTGTAAATCCACCTCAGAATCTCCGACATAGACAGTACCGGAAGTCCCCTGTCCAAGTTCCTCTAAAGCCGTAAAAACCGTATCCGGTGCCGGCTTTTTGGAGACACCCGTCCGCTCTCCGATTGCCACCGAGATCATTCCGCTGAAAAAATCTGCGGCAAGCTCTTTTACAGCGGCATCGTTCTTATTGGATACGATTGCCATCGGTATGTTTTTTTGATGAAGCTCCGCTAGAACCTCCATTATGCCAGGATAAGGAGCCGTCATCTCTTTACAGTGGGAAGTGTAATATGCTTTAAATTCTTCAAAGACTTCCTCGAATTTCGGATGATTAAGACCGTCGGGAATCGCCAGCTCTAAAAGCCTGCGAAGCCCATTTCCCACAAAGCTCTGCACTTCCGGCAGAGAGCGGGTGGGTAAATCGAATTTCGCCAGAGTATGGTTCAAAGCATTGGTTAAATCATCGATCGTGTTCAAAAGTGTTCCGTCTAAGTCAAAAATAACGGTTTGATATTGTTTCAAGTCAGGGACCTCCTTTGGTATGTCTGTAAATATGGTTTTTCATAGGTTTTATCCGTGGGTTGCGATCAGCTTATGTATCGGATTGCCAAGAGCAGAGAATTTTTCCTCATATTCCGTCATAATATTTCCCTCATTTAAGACCGCATCGTGGTGTAGATCGAAGGTATGAGCAGTTAATGTCCATCCGGCTGCTTCCACTTCCTCCAAAGAAAAGGTGAATAAGTCCTGATTATCTGTCTTAAACTCCACCACACCCTTAGGTTTTAAGATCTCATCATATCGGGCAAAGAACTGACGGCTGGTCAGACGCCGTTTTGCATGGCGGTCCTTCGGCCAGGGGTCGGAAAAATTCAGATAGATCTTATCTACCTCTCCCTTATCAAAAATCTCCGTAAGCGTCATGGCGTCAACACAGAGAAAACGAATATTTTCCAGAGGTTCCGCTTCCATTTTCTGTAAAGCACGAAGTAATACGGATGAGTACCGTTCAATTCCTACATAATTGATATCCGAATGCTCTCTGGCAAGCTGCATCAAAAACTGTCCTTTTCCCATTCCAATCTCGATCTGAACAGGATGGTCGTTTCCAAATACTTCCCTCCAATGTCCCTTTTTTTCCGTCGGTTCCTGTATACAATAGGGGCTGCCTGCGATGGCCTCGTCCGCCCCCGGAATATTTCTAAGTCTCATAAAAATGCTCCTTGCGTTGATTTTGTGATTTTTTCATGTATGATTGGATCGGATGATTTACCGGAAGTGATTTTGCATATTCTATCCATGATCCCGCTCAATCCAAATACATTCTACATGAAATGAATGGGAAAAAAAAGAGTTATTAAAAAATTTTCCGGGGATGAAAAAATAAGTTGCGCCAAGTTCCCAAGCCGATTATACTAATACATAGGGAAAATTTAGGAGAGAACAAATGAAAATGAAAAAATGGAAAAAAGGATTAGCGCTGTTATTAAGTGTGGCGGCGGCGCTTTCAACAAATATCATTCCGGTAAAAGCAGCGGAATACTGGCCACAGGAGATTGAGGTAGCTTCCCCATGCGCCATGGTCATGGAAATGAATACCGGAGCCATTCTATATGAAAAAAATGCGGACGAGGTTCACTATCCGGCAAGTATCACGAAGATTCTAACCACCCTCATCGCCATTGAGGAGGGAGATCTGGAGGACACGGTCACCTTTTCCGCCGATGCGGTCTATAAAAATGAAGGTGACAGCTCCCATATATCCAGAGATCTGGACGAGCAGATGACCCTGGAACAATGTCTCTACGGAGTGATGTTGGAATCGGCGAATGAATGCGCCTACGCCGTGGCGGAGCATATTGGCGGCGGAGATGTCAGCAAGTTCATCGACATGATGAATGAAAAGGCAAAGGAGCTGGGATGTACCAATACCCATTTCAATAACCCCAACGGACTGCCGGACGAGGAACACTATACTTCCACGCGGGATATGATCCTGATCTCAAAGGCAGCCTATGAGAACGAGACCTTCCGTAAGATCACAGGAACCGGACGCTATGTCATCCCGCCCACGAATAAGCATGAGGAAGAGACGGTTCTGCAAAACCACCATTCCATGCTGTATCCCCTGAGAACGGCAAAATATCTCTACGACGGTTGTACCGGCGGAAAGACAGGATACACCGTGGCAGCCAACAGCACCCTGGTAACCTTCGCTGAGCGGGACGGAATGTCCTTGGTCTGCGTCGTCATGAACACCCAGTCGCCGAACCACTTTACAGACACCATTAACCTCTTCAACTATTGCTTTGACAATTTCCAGATCTTTAATGTGGAAGAAAACGAAAAGCAGTACACCGAGGACAAGATCAAGGACGCCGGAATCTTCAACACAAACCAGTCCTTTGCAGGTCTGGATAAAGACGGAGGCATCATCCTCCCGAAAACCGCATCCTTTGAGGATGCAACAGTGGAAGTCAACAGCAAAAATACCACGGACACAGTCGCCGGAAGGCTGGAATATACCTATGCCGGACATCAGGTGGGAGGAGTCGATATTCTGGTCACCAAAGCAGAAGTGGATGAATTTCCATTCGACAATACGGCAGACAACTCCAAAGAAAAGACCATTTTCATCAAAGGAAATACCATCCTCCTGCTGCTTATCCTCGTGATCGTCTGCATCATACTGGCGCTGGTTGGAAAATACATTTCCGGAAATCTCTTCGTAATCAAGAATAAAATAAGCGGAAAACGTGAAAAACCCGATCCACAATTCACCATCATCCGCGATAACAAGAAAAAATGGTGGAAGAGAAGAAAATAGACATAAACCATAATAATTACTATCAAAAAAAGACAATTATAAAATTAAATAATTGTCTTTTTTATATTCTACAGACATTATAAAAACAAAGTGAAAATGTCGGAAAATATCAAATATTGTATCAAAAATCATACAAATAAACAGAAATCAATCATCACTTATCAGACTATCCAACAACGTAGATAAAACCGCCCTGTTCTCCGTATAGAACAAAATCCCATCCGAAGTCTGAACCATCGTAAGATACTTCCCCTGAAAAGTAAGTGAATTTTGGATCCGGTCCATAAGGTAAGAACAGATCCTAGTATCCGCCCTTAAAAACACCGTCTCATATTCCTCCAAAGCGCAAACAGAAGCACTTCCCTTTTCAAACAGATACCTCAAATCTTTCTCCTGTTCCAACTGTTCATGAGACTTATTGATAATAAAATATCCATGCTCATCCTTCGGCATATCCATAGCCTTCACAGCCCTCTGAACCTGTTTTGTCAGACTATCCGAAGCAGGATAAAGAGATTCAAAATAATTCATAAAATCCGAAGCCTGCCTAAAATGCCGGTTTACTCCTTTTTCCAAAACCTCCGTCATCAAAATCCTTTTTATAATCGTCTCACAGGTTTTTCTGGATGGATTTTTTCTTAAAGTAGGATAATCACTCATATCCAAATACCTCTCTTTTCTCAAAATGTAGAGTAGGGAGCTCTAAGCTGAGGGGGCAGGACTATCCACTGTATTAGATTCCAGTTCCCCTCGGCTGATCATTCCAAGGAGCCTCCTAAAGCGAAAATTGTGTCAGCAGAGGCTTCCACAATTTTTGAGTCTCCTTTCCATAGCCTCGAAGGGACCTGGAATCTAATACAGTGGATAGCCCCATCTCAACTATGAACGTTCCAAGAAATCCCTCTCCTCAAGAGCAAGCCTTTATCTGATAAAGGAGTCTGCACATTGGCATTTCCGTTTTTGTGACTTGCGAAGGATATTAGAATTTCTTAGTGTTCTGAACAATTCCAGCAATTCCCAGACACGACGTCTGGGAAAGGCACATCTGAGCCATGGATGGCGAATATGTGCCGTTTGCGTCCGTTTCCAACTCCGTAGCCGACAGAACACTTAGAAATTCTTATATCCGCAGCACGGAACAAAAACGGAAATGCCAATGTGCAGACTCCTAACACAGCATAAAAGACACTCCCCCTCGTCTTTTATAGTAGAATAAGACATAAATATGAAAAAATCAACCCCGTATAAGACAATTTGACACCCCTCCCCAAGTCTACTATAATAAAGACAAATACCACAAATTCACCTATGGAGCGGAAAAAACATGAAAACAGATAAACCCCTATCCAGAGCAGAAAAAAAAGAACAACAACTGCAATCCATCTACGCCCTCATCCAAGAAAAAGGCGGAATCGCCAAAACCTCCGACCTTGCCGCCCTCGGCGTCGACTACCGCAGGCTTCAGCAATTCGTAGAAGAGGGTAGTCTGGAGCGGGTCAAGAGCGGCTACTATTCCGTAGCATTTAAGGAAAAACCGGAAGAAACCATGATCCCCGTCCTCTTCCCCGATGGAGTCCTCTGTATGGAGAGCGCCCTTTACTATTATGGTTATCTGAAAGAGCGTCCCTATGTCTGGCAGATCGCCGTGGACAAAAATACCTCAAAGTCCCGCTTTAAGATGGAATATCCCATTGTACAGCCCTATTACAGCGAGGCAGCCGTATTGGAATTGGGAGTAACTTCCATAGAATTGGGAGGTCAGCAGATGAAGATCTACGAGAAGGAGCGTGTTGTCTGCGACTGTCTGAAATACGAGGATAAGATGGACAGGGAAAATCTGAAAAGGGGATTGCTGGGATTTTTGATCGATGAGGAAAAAGATATTGCGAAGCTGATGAATTATGCGAAAGAGCGGCGGGTCGTGGAAAAGGTTCGGAACAGGATCGGAGTGTGGTTGTAATGGAGAATGGAAGCCGCAGTCTTACGGCGTTGAAGGCTAAGAGCGAGGAATTGCAGATCCCCTATGCCAACCTTCTGCCCGCCTTTGTTCTGGAGGAAGCGATGCTGTCCATCCATAAGTCTGAGGAGGCGGAGAATTTCTGGCTGAAAAACGATACCCTGCTTTCCGCAGAGTCCTACAGGAGGAAGGCGCCTCTTCGTCTGGAATATGTGCTTGACAGTGAGGAAGAGCTGAATGCGCAGGAAATGGTTTTACGCATGAGAAAGATTTTCCGAAATGAAAAAAATGCGGAGCTTTTGTGGAAATATCAGGTGGAAAAAATTAAAGATAAGATCCGTGTGCATCTTACGGGGAAAATTGAGGGACTTC
Organism: uncultured Lachnospiraceae bacterium; assembly: GCA_958428365.1. Classification (GTDB taxonomy): domain Bacteria; phylum Bacillota; class Clostridia; order Lachnospirales; family Lachnospiraceae; genus Maccoyibacter. The sequence goes on from CAUAFT010000017.1 coordinate 46,371, forward strand.
AGATTCCAGCACAGCTTTTGATCAGCCAAAAGACAGATCCCACCTTAAATCCTGTTCGGGAAAAGATGCATCTCCTTTTGCAGAACGACCAGGAGGTGGAATATTTACATTATCCCGTGGAGGGGATTTTGGCGGAACATTTTATAAAGGTGATAAAGAATTTGGAGCTTTTAAGCGATCTGAGCAGTTATTACATTCTGTATGATCTGCTTCGAAAAGAGATGAGCAGTACGAGAAAGGTGACGGAGCAGATCGAAGAGCTGGCAGAAAGACAGCATGTTCCGGTGGACAAAGAGCGGTTCGATATGGTTTTGGGATATCGGGAAAGTTCTTATATGAAAAAGAAATGGAAGGCATTTTTGCGGAAGGAAAAAAGACAGACTCCATCCTTTGAAGAGGTTCTGGATGTGATGGCGGCATATTTTGAACCCATCTGGGAAGCCCTGACAGAGGGCAGTTACTATCTGGGCGACTGGATGCCGGAGCTGATGCGTTATCTGGATTAGAGCCTGTTGAGGTCTTAAAGAAGAAATGTGCAGTCAAAAATAAAATCCAGGACAGGAGCTGCTAAGCTAATCCAAAAAAACAGAGGGTCCTTCTAAGGCGGCAAGATGCTGCAGCGCCTGATAATAGGAGCTTCTGGTGTCAAGGCTGAAAAACTGTATATCAAAGGACGGCGGAAATTCCTGTTTCAGCTCCTCCTCCGGAATACAGAGCGTCTTGCATTTGTTCTGAGCGTTTTCCAGAGAATACTGGCGCAGCAGCAGACACTTTCCCAGCTTTGTGATGCAGGATTTGGAATAGACGGTGGAGAGTACCTCCATGGTCTCCTGATTCTGCTGGATCGTACAGATATCATAGGAGGCGCTTTTTTCCAGAAGATAAGCCGCAAGTTCGGGGTTTACAAATGGCGTATCAATGGAGATATAGAAGGCCTTCTCCTCGTCGATCATGGAAAGGGTACTGAAAACTCCGGCAAGAGGTCCGGCATTTAAATAAATATCAGAGATCTCCCGCACCTTCAGATGTAAGTGAGAGTAAATGCCCTTCTGCTTGACAGACAGATATATTTTTGGAAAATACGGTTCAAATTTATGGACAAGATATTCGATCAGGCAGCAGTTGCCGAAGGGAAGCAGAGCTTTATCCGATCCCATACGGGAGCTGTCGCCGCCGCAGAGAATGACCAGTGCGTTCTCCATAAGAATCCTCCTTTGTAAAAAAACCAGTGAATTGCTTAATACTATATCACAGAAATGAAAAGATTGCGAGAAAAATGAGAGAAGAATATCTGGATGAAAAATTAAAAAAATACAGTCAAAGCTCCTATTATCCCTTTCATATGCCGGGACATAAGCGGATGGACAGCCCGCCTGTAAATCCTTATGCTCTGGATATCACGGAGATCGATGGATTTGACAACCTGCATAAACCGGAGGGGATCCTTTTGGAAGCCCAGGAAGATCTGGCAGGGCTCTGTGGGGCAAAGGAAAGTTATTTTCTGGTAAATGGCAGTACCTGCGGGCTATTGGCGGCGATCAGCGCCGTGGCAAAGCGGGGGGATCAGATACTGATGGCGCGCAATTGCCATAAGGCGGCGTATCACGCAGCGGCTTTGCGGGAGTTGCATACGGAATATCTCTATCCGGCGGTCACGAAGGAAGGGATACAGGGAAGCATCAGAGTCCAGGATGTAAAAAAAGCCCTGGAAAAAAATCCGGGCGTCAGAGCCGTCGTCTTAACCTCTCCAACCTATGATGGTATCCTCTCGGATATCGGGAGGATCGCGGCATGTGTCCATGAAAAGGGGATCCCCCTCATTGTGGATGAAGCCCATGGCGCCCATCTTGGATTCAGTCAGGGATTTCCGGCTTCAGCAGTCTCCCAGGGAGCCGATCTTGTGATCCAGAGTTACCACAAGACCCTGCCTGCCCTGACCCAGGGGGCGGTATTGCATAGAACCAGCGACCGTGTTTTCGGAAAAAAATTAAAAAAATATCTGGGGATCTACCAGACCTCCTCCCCCTCCTACCTCCTGATGGCGTCTCTCGACCGCTGTGTGGGGATGCTGGAGAGGGAGGGAGAGCAGTATTTTTCGACTTTTGAAAAAAACTTAAGGCAGTTTTATAAAGGAGTGGGGGAACTCTCCCATCTGAAAGTCCTGACAAGAGCCGATTTTGGAGAAGAGGCATATGATATGGATCCCTCAAAGATTTTGATCTATACGGGGGCTTCACAGATGACGGGGATGGAATTGATGCAGTGTCTGAGAGAGGACTGGAAGTTGGAGCTGGAGATGGCTTCCGGTTATTACGCCCTTGCCATGACCAGTATCATGGACAGTGAGGAAGGTTTTTTCCGGCTGATGGAAGCGCTGACTTCCATAGATCAGCAGGTAGAACCAGGAAGCGGGGACAATTCCTTTTCTTTTATGAGAGAGCTGTATGGAGAAAAAGAAGCAGTCATTCCGGTCTGGGAAGCGGAGGAAGCAAGGAGCGAGGAAGTACCTCTTTATCAGGCAGAGGGCAGGATCGCAGCTGAGACCATATCCCTCTATCCTCCGGGAATCCCGCTGATCCTTCCGGGAGAGCGGATCGAGGCAGGATTTTTGAAAAAGGTGGAAGAATGCAGAGAAAAGCAGTTAAACCTCTGCGGATTGACCAGGGGTCTGAATGAAGGCATCAAAGTTGTGGTTTGTTGAAGCTGCAGTTTATGAAAAGTTGCGTTGCAACTTCCGATAAGCTATATTATACTTATAATAACTGACTTTTTATAAAACAGATTTTCATATAAAAGAGGTCAGGAATGAAAAGATACTCAGGGAGAAATCATGGGCAGGATATTTTGTCTGATGGGAAAAAGCTCATCGGGAAAAGATACATTATATAGAATGCTGCAGCAGGAATTGCAGTTATCCACCATTGTTCCATATACCACCCGTCCCATCCGGGAGGGGGAGCAGGAAGGTGTGGAATATCACTTCATCACCGATGAGGAACTGGAAAAACTGCAGGCGCAGGGCAGAGTGATTGAAATGCGCTCTTATCATACGGTTCACGGAATCTGGAAATACCTGACGGTGGATGACAGACAGGTGGATCTGTCCAGCAGGAGTTATCTCATGATCGGAACGGTGGAGGCATACTGTAAGCTGAAAGCCTACTACGGAGAAAAGTATCTTGTGCCGATATATATAGAGATAGACGATGGAATCCGTTTGCAGAGAGCATTGGACAGGGAGCGGCGCCAGCCCGAACCGAAGTACGCCGAGATGTGCCGCCGTTTTTTGGCGGATCAGGAGGATTTTTCGGAGGCAAAGCTGTTGGAGGCGGGTATCGCGAAAAAATTTGTCAATGCCGATCTGGAAACTACTAAGCGGGAATTGATAGCCTATATCCAATCCTGTAACGAATCCAAAACGAGGTGATGTTATGGATATGAAGATTAATGAAGTAACGCCTGCGGCGCAGGTAGAGGCGGCGGCCGCAAAAGAAAAGACGGACGGGGATTTTAAGTTCACGTTGACAAGCAAGATAGAAGAGACGGAATTACAGGAAAAGTTGAACGGTCTGATGGAAGAGATCGACAAGCAGGGCAAGAAGATCTCCGAGCATATGGATGTGCGGGATATGAAAAAATACCGCTCCCTGGTAAAAGAATTTATGAACGAGGTAGTGAACCGTTCCCACAAGTTTTCCAGAGAAAATTTTCTGGACAGACGGGGCAGGCACCGGGTCTATGGAATCGTAAGACTTGTGGATAAGAATCTCGACGAACTGGCGGAGGAGCTGGTGAAGGATGAGAAAGATCATATCAGTATTTTAAATAAAGTGGGGGAGATCAGGGGACTTCTGATCGATATTTCCACATAAAGGAGAATGGAATGGCAGGATTTGCAGAAATTATAGGTCACGATCAGATAATCGAACACTTACAGAATGGGATAGCTTCAGGAAAAGTATCCCATGCCTATATTCTAAACGGACCGGATGATTCCGGAAAGAGAATGATCGCCGAGGCGTTTGCCATGGCTTTGCAGTGTGAAAAACACGGGACAGAGGGGTGTATGGAATGTCACTCCTGCAAGCAGGCGATGAGTAAAAATCAGCCGGATATTATCTATGTCACCCACGAGAAACCAAATACCATTTCCGTGGACGACATCCGAAAACAGGTAAAAAACGACGTGGACATCAAGCCCTATGCAAGTCCTTATAAGATTTACATCGTAGACGAGGCGGAGAAGATGAATACCCAGGCGCAGAACGCCCTCTTAAAGACCATTGAAGAACCGCCTGCCTATGTGGTCATCCTGCTCTTAACTACCAATGCAGATGCATTTTTACCAACGATCCGCTCCAGATGTATTACCCTGAATTTAAAGGTAGTACCTGACGAGAAGATCAAAGCATACCTGATGGAATCCTATCAGATTCCTGATTATCAGGCGGAGGTGTGCACGGCGTTTGCCCAGGGAAATGTGGGCAAGGCGGTGAAGCTGGCTGCCTCCGAATCCTTTCATGAGATCAAAAATTCAGCGCTGCAGCTTATCCGCAGGCTGAAGGAGATCGATCTGCATGAGATGATGGAAGCCGTAAAGCAGATCAGCGAATATAAACTGGAAATCAACGACTATTTCGATATCATGATGATCTGGTATCGGGACGTCCTGTTATATAAAGCAACCGCAGATGTGAACCATCTGATCTTCAAAGATGAGATCTATGACATCAAAAAAAGCGCCAGCCAGAGTTCCTATGAGGGGATCGAGCAGATATTGGAGGCGCTGGAGAAGGCGAAGGTGAGACTGAACGCCAACGTTAACTTCGATCTGGTGATTGAACTGCTGCTGTTGACGATAAAGGAGAATTAAGATGATAAAAATTGTAGGAGTCAGATTCCGAAAAGCCGGAAAGATCTATTATTTCGATCCGGCGGGACTGAAGATAGAGGCAGGTTCCCATGTGATTGTGGAGACTGCCAGAGGAATTGAATTTGGAACCGTGATGATCCCTCCAAAGGAAATGGAAGAGGATGAGGTGGTACAGCCATTAAAGCCGGTGATCCGCATTGCCACGGAAGCGGACGAAAGGATCGAGCGAAAGAACAGGGAAAAGGAAAAAGAGGCCTTTCAGATCTGTCTGGAAAAAATAGCCAAGCACGAATTACAGATGAAGCTGGTGGAGGCAGAATATACCTTTGACAATAACAAGCTCCTGTTTTATTTTACGGCGGACGGAAGGATCGATTTCCGTGAGCTGGTAAAGGATCTGGCAGCAGTTTTCCGCACCCGCATTGAGTTGAGACAGATCGGTGTGCGGGACGAGACAAAGATCCTGGGAGGCATCGGTATCTGCGGGCGTCCTCTTTGCTGCAGTACCCACCTGTCAGAATTTGTTCCGGTATCCATCAAGATGGCAAAGGAACAGAACCTGTCCTTAAATCCGGCAAAAATATCGGGAGTCTGCGGACGGCTGATGTGCTGTCTGAAAAATGAGCAGGAGACCTACGAATATTTAAATTCCAGGCTGCCGAATGTGGGAGACCGGGTCACCACCATTGACGGCGTGAAAGGGGAGGTACAAAGCGTCTCCGTCCTGCGTCAGCTGGTGAAGGTGCTTGTGGAAGTCAACGACGAGAAGGAAATCCGGGAGTACAAGGCGGACGAGCTGAAGTTTCGGCCAAAACGCCGCCGGGATAACGTGAAGCTGTCGGCGGAGGAGATGAAGGAGTTAAAGGCGCCGGAAGACCGGGGAGGGAAATCCAAGATTGATGACACCAAGTAATTTACTGGAAAACGAAAGAATTGACGATCTGCAAAAGAACGGCTACCGTATTATCCAGAATCCTGAAAAATTCTGTTTTGGCATGGATGCAGTTCTCCTCAGCGGCTTTGCGAAGGTGAAAGCGGGAGAAAACGCTCTGGATCTGGGTACGGGAACCGGGATCATACCGATCCTTTTAGAGGCAAAGACCCAGGGAGAACATTTTACCGGTCTTGAGATCCAGGAAGAGAGCGCTGATATGGCGAGAAGAAGCGTGGCGCTGAACGGACTGGAAGAAAAAATTGAGATTGTTACAGGAGATATCAAAGATGCTTCGGAGAGGTTCGGAGCATCTTCTTTTGATGTGATTACCACCAATCCCCCTTATATGATTGGACAGCATGGTCTGAAAAATGGCAATGAGGCAAAGACCATTGCAAGACACGAGGTACTCTGCGACCTGGAGGACATTCTGCGGGAGAGCAGCCGTCTGCTAAAAGAACACGGCAGGTTCTACATGGTACACCGTCCATTCCGCTTAGCGGAGATCTTAAGCGCCATGGTTCAGTACCGCATTGAGCCGAAGCGGATGCGTCTTGTCTATCCCTACATTGACAAGGAGCCGAATATGGTTCTCATCGAAGGACTGAGAGGAGGCAGGTCCAGAATGACCGTAGAAAAGCCGTTGATCGTATACAAAGAGCCTGGCGTCTACACCGAAGAAATCTATACCACTTACGGGTATTGATACAGATTTTGTACAGGCCTTAGGATAGCAGCAGAATGCAAGGATATTAGTCGGAAAGTAAAGAAAGACAGAAATAAAAAGATAGAAATAAAGATAAAAATAGAAATAAAAATGGAAATAAAAATTCGAGACAGAATCAGAAAGGAAGCAATATGCCGGGAAGATTATATTTATGCGCTACGCCCATCGGGAATTTAGAGGATATCACTCTTCGAGTTCTGCGCACCTTAAAAGAGGTGGATCTCATCGCCGCGGAGGATACGAGAAATTCCATTAAGCTCTTAAATCATTTTGACATTAAGACCCCGATGACCAGCTATCATGAATTTAATAAGATCGAAAAGGCGCATCAGCTTGTGGAAAAGCTGCAGGCGGGAACGAATATTGCGTTGATCACCGATGCGGGAACACCGGGGATCTCGGATCCGGGGGAGGAACTGGTGAAGATCGCCTATGAGGCGGGGATTGAGGTGACCTCCCTTCCGGGTCCCGCAGCCTGTGTGACAGCCCTGACTCTCTCCGGCCTCTCCACGAGAAGATTTGCTTTTGAGGCGTTTTTGCCAAAGGATAAAAAGGAGAGGAAGCGGATCTTAGAGGAATTGAAACAGGAGACCCGCACCATCGTTATCTATGAAGCTCCTCATCATCTGATCAAGACCTTGGAGGAGTTGCGGACAGCCCTTGGAAACCGTCCCATTACCCTCTGCCGGGAGCTTACGAAAAAATATGAGGAAGCCCAGAGAACGACCTTAGATGAAGTCCTGGAATATTATAAAGACAGAGAACCCAGGGGAGAATATGTCTTAGTCCTGGGAGGAAAGACAAAGGAAGAGGTGGAAAAGGAGCGCAAAAAAGAATGGGAGACCCTCTCCATCGAAGAGCATATGAAGCTTTACGAGGAAAAAGGTGTCTCCCATAAGGAAGCTATGAAGCTGGTGGCTAAGGACCGGGGGGTCTCGAAGAGAGATATTTACCAGGCGCTAATTTAATTTGATTCTGTAATATAATCCAGAAGATATTTTTTTACAATATCGAATGGTGCGGGACCGATCTTTAATACCGCTTCGTGGAATGCCTTGTCGGTGTACTTTTCACCCAGGGCATTTTTTGCATATTTCTGTAAATCTAAAAATTCCAGATACCCAATGTAATATTTTAAATAGTTCGCCGGCTCCCCTAAGATGTACTCGTAAGTCTCCGTGGCTGCGCTGGCGCTGTTGATACCATAGTCAGCCAGAAAGGATTTTACATCGGAGGCGTCCCAGCCCAGATAGTGGATGCCCATGTCCATGCTGGCGTAGAGACTTAGAAGAATGGATTGGTTCAACTGTAAAACTAAAGCCAAATCCTCATCGAGTCCCGCATACTGGTAGGAGATCATTTCCACATAGGTAGCCCAGCCCTCCGTGTAGCCGGGGTAGTTCAGCAGATGGCGTACAGCGGGGAGATCCGAGGTATTTGCCATGACGTTTTGATAAAGGTGTCCCGGAAAGCCCTCATGGGCGAGGGTGGTGAAGAGCTTCATCTTCTCATAGTTGGAACCTCCGTTGATGTAAATGGAATTTTCTTTGTAATCATCAATGGGAGAGGTCAGGTAAAAGGCAGGGGAGAGATAGTCTTCCAACGCCTCATCCACATATTTTACCGTATAGTTTGCCTCCGGCGCTTCCGGGAAATCATCCTTGATCTCATCCCGCAGCTGAGAGAGGATCTGGGAAGGATCGCTGGTGTCCAGATCGTAGGACTCGCTCTCCTGCGCCAGCTTTGGATTTTCCGTCAGAAGGGCGGAGAGGGAAGCCAGATCCTCCCGCCGTTTCTGTTCCACCTGTTTTTGCAGGTCTTTCACGTCGTCGGAGGATCCGGTGGAGTACTGTACCAGATATTCATAGTAGTTCTTTCCGTTTTCGTAGTTGCACAGTCCGCCTTTTTCGCTGCAATCTTTTTTCAGGTCTTTGATTGCAGAGGCAAGATCCTCATAAGCCGGAATAACTTTTTTCAGAATGTAGGACTCGTTCTGGGAACGGTACTCCTCCTTGGAAGCGGCATTTAGGGTGGAAAGCTGTTCGATCCGGTTATCAAAGGTCTCCAGCAAAAAATTGGATTTTGGATTATCCGCAAATTCTTCACACTGGCTGATGACGGTATCCGCATTTTTTTCAGACATAAAAAGTCCCGCCTGCGCTTTGCTCTTTTCAAATTCTATGATCTCTTCAAAATAGGAAGGCACCAGGGAGAGAAGTTCCAGATAGTCCTGTACGTCCTTCTCATTGCGGAAGCTGTATTCTGCCAGAAGGACAGGGAGCTGTGTGTGGGTTCCGGTGCTGGGCTGTAAGACTTCGCTGTAGAGATAGAGATCGGCGTTGTCCAGTTCCAGCTGGGAATATTCGTCCAGCACGTCATAGGTGAGCTGCTGATCCTCCCGCAGGGCAGAATAGGAGAAATCCTCCAAAGAGGAGCGCATATTTTCCAGAAGGGTGACGCTTTCTGACAGGGAATCCTCCGTTACGGCGCCCAGGGAGACTTCGTAGTCGTTGATCCCGTAGGCTGCCGGGTCTGCCAGGGTGTAATGCAGGCCGATGGTGTTTAAGGTCACCTCTTCTTCAAACAATTCGTCGGTGTAAGTGTCAAATTTTGATTGGATCTCGGTCTCTTTTTCATCGGATTTCAGAGAGGGAAGAGATTTTTTAATATCGCAGCCGGAAAGGCAGGAGGCTGCAAGTATCAGGCTTAAGCCCAGAGCGGCAAGGCGTTTTTTATATGTCATATATTATCCATCCGTTTCTATATTGAGGTGAACTCATTTTATCATATCTTATCATAGAATTGTATGTTTTATTCTTAGGATGCAGGAAATTTTGCAATTCTGTTCTGCGGCGGAATCTAAAATTTTTCATCAAATGAAGCGGGGTGCATAAAATAGAAAAAAAGCAAAGGAAATGCAATGCTAAATTACCTGTGGGGTTTTATGATTATCATAGGGACTGTATTTGCGGCATTTACGGGAAATCTTCCAAGTGTCACGGAGGCGGCTTTGGACTCTGCAAAGGAGGCGGTCACTTTATGTATTACCATGATGGGCGTCATGTCCTTCTGGGTGGGACTTATGAAGGTGGCGGAGCGCGCCGGGATCATTGAGGGGGCGTCGAAGAAACTGGATCCTTTTCTCAGTTTTTTGTTTCCCCATATTCCAAAGGATCATAAAGCCAGAGAATATATATCGACCAATATGATCGCCAATTTCTTCGGATTGGGATGGGCGGCGACTCCCGCCGGCATCAAGGCAATGGAGGAGCTGGAGCATCTGGAGGAGGAGAGGAGGATCCGTCCGGTTCTGGGAAAGCGGGGAGTGCCCAGGGGAATTGCCAGTACGGAGATGTGTACCTTCCTGATCGTTAATATTTCCACGATACAGTTGATTCCCATTAATATTATTGCCTACCGGACGCAATACGGATCCACAAATCCAGCCGGAATTGTGGGCGGGGCGATTCTTGCGACCCTTGCGTCCACCATTACCGGTATTGTCTTTGCGAGAGTGATGGAAAGGATTCGGAAAGTATGAAGATTCTTCTTTTTTTATCAGATGCGATCATCCCGATCCTGATCTTCAGTATTATCGGTTACGGGCTTATGACGAAACAGAAAGTCTACGATGATTTTATCGAGGGGGCAAAGGACGGGTTTAAGACGGTGATCCAGATCATGCCCACGTTGATCGGTCTGATGATCGGAGTGGGTATCCTGCGTGCGTCGGGATTTCTGGATTTTTTCTCAAAGCTCATTGGACCTATTACAGAGAAGGTGGGATTTCCGTCGGAGCTGGTTCCGGTGACCGTTGTGAAGATGTTTTCTTCCTCTGCGGCGACGGGTCTGGTGCTGGATATTTTTAAGGAATACGGACCGGATTCCCTGCTTGGAACCATGACTTCTTTGATCATGAGCAGTACGGAGACGATCTTCTATACCATGTCGGTCTACTTTATGACGGTGAAGGTGAATAAGAGCAGGTGGACCCTTGCCGGGGCTCTGCTGTCGACCCTTGCCGGTGTTGTGGCGAGCGTTATCATCACCCATCTGTATGGGATAGGCTGAGAGAAATGCAAAGGAGAAAATAGAGGAAGCGGAAAGATGAGGGAGATACAGAGGGTGCTGCGCCGTAGATCTGTCAGGAAGTCCGGTGATCGCAGCATCCTGCATCCTGAAAAATCAGGTATAAAATTGGAAAAATGGAATAAAATAATATAGAGATTTGACAGAAGAGAAAAATAGGTCTATAATAAATACAACGACGCGGGGTGGAGCAGTCTGGAAGCTCGTCGGGCTCATAACCCGAAGGTCATAGG
>CAUAFT010000018.1 GCA_958428365.1 uncultured Lachnospiraceae bacterium
GGTGGTGTGAGAGGTCGGGAAGTTTATTTAAACTTCCCTCCTACTCGATTGATATAGGAAATTCCCCTGGAATCTCCTATATCATAAAAAGCCCTCCGGGCAGGAACGCATTGCGGCGGAATGGGATTATGAAGCAGGAATATGGCGCAGTCCGGCTCAGGGGATCTTTCCGGCAGAATGGAGCCTCCTTGGATTGCACATAAAAAAATTCCAGACATATAGTATTAATATACGAAATATTCCCGCTATAAAAATGTAATAAAAAATTAAAACTATGTAAATTTACAAATAGGGAAAGTGTGTTATAATATAACCTATATGAGCTAAAATAGAATTGGTAAATTTTTACCAGTGGAAAAATCTTGACAAATGAGAAACCGTGAGACATAATTACTGATTGTATTATAATATAGAGGTGCGAGATGGAACAATATGTAATCAAGGGTGGAACCCCACTCGTTGGTGAAGTTGAAATAGGCGGAGCAAAAAATGCAGCCCTTGCGATCCTGGCGGCTGCCATTATGACGGATGAGACCGTTACAATAGATAATTTACCAAATGTCCGGGATACCAATGTTTTACTGGACGCCATTGCGGGAATTGGCGCAAAAGTAGAACGGATCGACAGCCACACTGTGAAGATCAATGGTTCGTATATTGATTGTCTCTGTGTGGATTATGAATCCATGAAAAAAATCCGTGCTTCCTATTATCTGCTGGGAGCGCTGCTTGGAAAATACAAAGAGGCAGAAGTGGCGCTGCCGGGGGGATGCAATATCGGAAGCCGTCCGATGGACCTTCACATCAAGGGATTTAAAGCCCTTGGCGCTAAGGTAGAACTGCGGGGCGGCGCTGTATCCGCAAAGGCAGAGAAGCTGGAAGGAACCCATATCTATCTGGATAAGGTATCCGTAGGCGCGACCATCAATATCCTGATGGCGGCAGCCATGGCGGAGGGAAAGACCATCATTGAGAATGCGGCGAAGGAACCTCATGTGGTGGATGTTGCCAACTTCTTAAACAGCATGGGAGCCAATATCCGCGGTGCCGGAACCGACGTGATTCGTATCAATGGCGTGGAGAGACTTCACAAGACCGAATACTCCATTATACCGGATCAGATTGAGGCGGGAACCTTCATGTTCGCAGCGGCAGCTACCCATGGAGATCTGCTGGTGAAAAATGTGATTCCAAAGCATCTTGAGGCGACCACAGCGAAGCTGTTGGAAGCGGGATGCAGAATTGAGGAATTTGACGATGCCGTTCATGTCGTCGCAAAGGAACCTTTGAATAATACCCAGGTGACCACACTTCCTTATCCGGGATTTCCGACGGATATGCAGCCGCAGATGGCGGTGGTTCTGGGAGTTGCACAGGGTACCAGTACGGTGACGGAGAGTATTTTTGAGAATCGTTTTAAATATGTGGATGAGCTGACCCGCATGGGAGCGGACATCAAGGTGGAGAGCAACGTGGCGATCATCAACGGGGTACAGCAATACACAGGAGCCAGAGTCAGTGCGCCGGATCTGCGGGCAGGAGCGGCGTTGGTGATTGCAGGTCTTGCAGCAGAGGGCATCACGGTGATCGACGATATTCATTTTATTGAGCGTGGATATGAAGAATTTCCGGCAAAGCTAAGAGGCGTTGGAGCCAAGATCGAAAAGGTGTCCACGGAAAAAGAGATTCAGAAGTTTACTTTGAAAGTGTCTTAATATCTTGAAAAGAATATATGTAAAACAAAAAAAGAAATATGCAGGCATCTGAGCACTGACATATTTCTTTTTTCGTTTATGCTAACTGTTCCTGACACCAGGCAAGGATGTCTTCGTATACGGATTCTTTGTCCGTCTCATTTAAAATCTCATGACGGTCATCCTTATATAGCTTGTATTTTACGTTCTTAATGCCGACAGTTTTTAACTGCTCGTAGACGGCCTTCACACCTTCTCCCAGGTCTCCTACCGGGTCCTGTTCTCCGGAAAGCAGAATCAGCGGAAGGTTCTTTGGAATCTTCTTTGTGTTTGCTAACTGGTTGTCATATAATACGGCCTCAAAAAGACAACGGTATGCAGCAAGTGTAAACATGAAGGTACAACATGGATCGTTATAGTATTTCTTCACGATTTCCGTGTCCTTGGTAAGCCAGCTGTTTTCCGGAATACTTCCGTCTAAGCAGAATTGCTTGTACGGTTTTCCGTAAGTAATATTCTGTACGAAGGTGCTGCGGTAACGCCATCCGTGGAATTTTGCAATGATTTTGCAAAGGATGATTCCCGATTTGGATACACTGTCCGGGGCTGCTCCGGTTCCCATGATTATGGCTCCTGTCAGGTTGTCCCCGTGGATTGTCAGGTATTTTCGAAGCATATAAGACCCCATGCTGTGTCCTAACATAAAATAGGGTTTGTAAGGATACTGTTTCTGTGTGGTGCGTCGTAAGGTATGCATGTCCTCTATGAGAAGATCGCTGCCGTTCCCTTCCGGAATATAACCCCAATCTGCTTTATTCGCCACGGACTGTCCGTGACCGAGATGATCGTGACCTGTTACTAAAAACCCCTGTTTTGTCATAAATTCTGCGAATCCGTTATACCGTTCTATGTACTCCACCATACCGTGAGTGATTTGGAGTATTGCTTTGATTTCTCCGTCCTCCGGTATCCAGCGTACGGCATGGATCATATTTTTTTTGTCACTTGATAAAAATAAAAAACTTTCCTGTACTGCCATGTAATAATCCCTCTCCTTAATGATATTTTCGTCATCCGTATTGATATCGAAAAATGTTGATTTTTTTTATTTTAGAAATAATGTATCTTGAAGTCAATGGGACAGAGATGGTATATTATATTAAAATTGGTACAATGTGTATTAGCTGTGTAAATATTTTGGGGGATGTCAATGGCAAAGTATATTGATGATATGATAATTGCAGCTTTAAGGGAAAGCGTCAGGACAAAGGAACTGAATCAGGTCACCGTGGCAGAGCTGGTGAGGATGACGGGGATTAACCGGAAGACCTTTTATAATCACTTTACGGGAATCTCGGATTTGGTCTGTAGTATTTTTCACGCGGGATTTGAGGAAATTGTTGTGGGAAAGGCGGAGCCCTATACCTGGGATGTGGTAATCAAGGATCTGCTGCACACGGCAAAAAGGAATGAGGCGTTTGTCAGAAAGGTTCTGGAGTCGAAGTATGCGGCGCAGGTTCGTCAATGTATCCAGCAGGATTTGAACCGGGCGGTAATGGATTATGTCCGGAAAGTAAAAGAGCTTATGGAAAAGACTTCAGGGGATGCGCTGCCCATGGCGCGGCGTCAGGAGAGGTATCTGGTGCGGTTTTATTCCGTTCTGATGTTTGCCATGATTGAGGAATGGGTGGCAGATGGAATGGAGGAGTCTGTAGATGAGTATGTGGATATCATCAATCGACTGACAAATAAAGGGGTAGATGGGGGAATTTTATTTTTCTCAAAAAGCAATGAGACAGAATAGATAAAAAAGGAGTTATGACACCGGACTGATAAATCCAGGTGCATAACTCCGTTTTTCTTAAAAATGTTCATTTTTTATACAACGGTTTTGATATATAATTCCGGTTCTCTGGCAAGATCGAGACAGCTTCCGTCGTTTAGCTGAATCATAGGTCTTGACAGATGGTTTTGGTTCAGAAGAATGATCTTGGCGCTTCTGCCATCGTTTAAAAGTACACGGTTGTTCTGATAAGCGTTGGCAATGTGCTGTAAAAAGGTCAGAATATATCTTGGATAGTATTTGGAAAGTCCGTCCTTTTCAAATTCCGCAATGACCTGGAACGGACAGAGCGGAGCGCGGTACTTTCTGGCTGCGGTCATGGCGTCATAGACGTCGGCAATGGCGATGATCATGGCGAATTTGTCGATGGATTCTGTGGTGATCCCCGAAGGATAGCCGCTTCCGTCGCAGCGTTCATGGTGCATAAGAGCTGCCAGCTTAACGTGTTCATCCACGTTTTGATTTTTTAAAAATTCATATCCTAAAACAGGGTGTTTTTTGATCAGCGCAAATTCCTCGTCCGTCAATTTTCCTTCCTTGTTCAGAACCTCCTCCGGGATCAGGAATTTTCCAACGTCATGAAGGGAGGCGGCAAGAGTCAGAAGATCCAGCTCTTCCTCCGGCAATTCCAGCCATTTGCCCAGCATTCTGGAGATCATTGCCACATTCAGGGAATGGGCGTAGATGGAATCCTCAATAGAACGCAGATTATGTATCATATCAAAAAAAGCAATGGAGGTCCTGGTCTCTGCGATCAAAGCCTTTGGAATCTCCAGCAGTTCTTTGGCGTAGTGCACAGTGCCGGTATCCTTGAAATCCCGCAGATAATTATTGAAATTTGTCACATGGTTCGTGTAATTGATCTGAAATTTTTGGAAAGAAGAACTCTTTCGGATCTTCTGTGAGTAAGAAAGTTCGATCTCAGTAATTGCTTTTGGCTCGTTTTTTTCCGGTTCCGGTTTTTCTTCCGGATCGTTTTTCTCGATGATAGCGGCTTCCGTGATTCCATAAAAATGCATGCGGGCGATGGTCTGCTTAGTCAGCAATACATTTTTTTCCACGATCAATTGACCGCGTTTTGTCAAAACAGGCTGGGATGTGATCATCCCCGGCTGTATCTCGCTTATTCTAATAATTCCCATTTTTTGACTCCCATAATAATTCCCATTATATAGTTAAAAACCTTCTCAAGTAAAAAGTATAAATATTTTAAGGGGAATGTCAATATAAAAAGCTGGAAATTTGCCAAAACAGCTTGACTTTTTGGGGGAAGAGGAGTAAAGTATCGCCTGTAGTATATAGATGAAGTTCATAAAAATAAAATATCTCTCTTATTCAGAGTGGTGGAGGTACATAGGACCTGTGAAGCCACGGCAACCCCTCTTAACGGAAGGTGCCTACCTGAGCGAGCAATCGAACAATAAGAGGATCTGATACAGATTTCATATCCGCTTATTTTGCGGATATTTTTATTTCATAAGAAATTCCTTTGGATTTTTTATGAAATAAAAACGCTTTACAAAAGAGAGTATTGAGTAATTTTTAGGAGGAAATGCAAAATGGAAAAAAGATTGTTTACATCGGAGTCAGTGACAGAGGGACATCCGGACAAGGTCTGCGATGCGGTCTCTGATGCCATTTTAGATGCTTTAATGGAGCAGGATCCTATGAGCCGTGTGGCATGTGAGACAGCGGCGTGTACCGGGTTTGTCCTGGTAACGGGTGAGATCACCAGTAAGGCAAATATCGACATTCCAAAAATTGTACGCCAGACTGTAAATGAGATCGGTTACAACGACGCTGCTACCGGATTCGACGGCAACACCTGCGCTGTTATGGTGGCTGTGGATGAGCAGTCCGCCGATATCGCCATGGGAGTGGATAAGGCGTTGGAAGCAAAGGAAAACAAGATGTCCGATGAGGAGTTAGAAGCCATCGGAGCAGGAGATCAGGGTATGATGTTCGGTTACGCTACCAATGAGACGGAAGAATTGATGCCGTATCCGATCTCACTGGCACATAAGCTGGCACTGCAGCTTACGAAAGTGCGAAAAGACGGAACCTTAAAATATTTAAGACCGGACGGAAAGACACAGGTTTCCGTGGAATATGACGAGGAGGGAAAGCCGGTACGTCTTGAGGCAGTGGTGCTCTCCACCCAGCATGACCCGGATGTGACCCAGGAGCAGATACATAACGATATTAAAAAATATGTCTTTGATGAGATCCTTCCAAAAGAGATGATCGATGAGGAGACCAAGTTCTTCATCAATCCAACAGGACGTTTTGTCATCGGAGGACCTCACGGGGACGCGGGTCTGACGGGACGTAAGATCATCGTAGACACCTACGGCGGATATGCACGTCACGGCGGCGGAGCCTTTTCCGGTAAGGACTGCACCAAGGTGGATCGTTCCGCAGCCTATGCGGCGCGTTATGTGGCAAAGAATATCGTTGCGGCGGGACTCGCAGAAAAATGTGAGATCCAGCTCTCCTATGCCATCGGTGTGGCACAGCCGACCTCTGTTATGGTGGACACCTTTGGAACCGGAAAGATCTCCGATGAGAAGCTGGTAGCCATGATCCGTGAGAACTTCGATCTTCGTCCGGCGGGAATTATTAAGATGCTGGATTTAAGAAGACCGATCTACAAACAGACCGCAGCTTACGGTCACTTCGGACGCAATGATCTGAACCTTCCTTGGGAGGCTACGGATAAGGCGGAGGAATTAAAGAAATATTTATAGTCTGAGGTAAGAACATCTTAAGCCTGAACAGTTTCGGGTCTAAGATGTTCTTTTTTTATAAAAAATTTAGAAATCTTTTAAGAAATAGGCATAGGAATCCCTGGGAATCGTGCTATAATAAGGAATATGAGAGGATACGAATTATGAAGCTGAAAACAAGATTGGTCATTGCTTTTTGCAGTATGATTCTGATTCCCATGGCATTGATCGGGATGGTGGCGATCGGAATTTACCGGGCGCAGCCGGAGGTCTTTGGACGTGCCAGCGATGTGCTGATGGATATGGGATTTTCCGTGTTGTTGATCTTAGTTTTTATGGCGGCCATGATGTCGCTGTGGATCTATCAGGCGATCATTGGTCCCATCAAAAAACTGGAGGCTGCCGCTCAGAAGATCAAGGACGGAAATCTGGATTTTGAGATAGACGTAAACGGGAAGGATGAGATCAGTGAGCTCTGCCAGAGCTTTGAGAGCATGAGGGAGCAGCTTAAGCAGTCCTCGGAGGAACGGGTTCGGGATGAGAAGGAGAACCGGGAACTGATCAGCAATATCTCCCACGATCTGAAGACGCCCATCACGGCGATCAAGGGTTATGTGGAGGGTATTATGGACGGCGTGGCGGATACCCCGGAGAAGATGGATAAATATGTGCGTACGATCTATAATAAGACCAATGAGATGGATCTTTTGATCAATGAGCTGACGATCTATTCTAAGATCGATACCAACCGGATTCCCTATAATTTCAATAAGATCAATGTGGCGGATTATTTCAACGACTGTATTGAGGAGATCGGGCTGGATCTGGATTCCAAGGGAATCGGACTTTCCTATATCAACTATGCGGAGGATGACATTATGGTCATCATGGATCCGGAACAGATCCGCCGTGTGATCCATAATATCATCAGTAATTCCGTGAAATATCTGGATAAGGAGAACGGTTTTATCAATATCCGGGTGCGGGATGTGGGAGATTTTGTGCAGTTTGAATTTGAGGACAATGGAAGAGGAATTGCAGCGAAGGATCTTCCTTATATCTTTGAACGTTTTTACCGGGCGGAGAAGTCGAGAAATTCTGCCACCGGAGGAAGCGGGATCGGTCTGTCCATTGTGAAGAAGATCATTGAGGATCACGGGGGGAAGATCTGGGCGACCAGCAAGGAGTCCAGCGGAACCATTATGTATTTTGTGATTCGGAAATATCAGGAGGTACCAAATGAGTAAGATTTTAATTATCGAGGACGAGGTGGCGATCGCGGATCTGGAACGGGACTACCTGGAACTCAGCGGTTTTGAGGTGGAGATCGAGAATATGGGAGATGTGGGTCTGGCGAGAGCTTTAGAGGAGGATTTTGATCTGTTTATCCTGGATCTGATGCTTCCGGGAATGGATGGATTCGAGATCTGTAAGCGCATCCGGGATGAGAAGAACACCCCAATTCTGATGGTATCGGCGAAAAAAGAGGATATTGATAAGATCAGAGGACTTGGTCTGGGAGCGGATGATTATATCACAAAACCTTTTTCCCCCAGCGAGCTGGTGGCGAGGGTCAAGGCACATCTGGCGCGCTATGAACGGCTGATCGGCAGCAGCGCCGAGGTACGCAATATTATTGAGATTCGGGGAATCAAGATCGACAAGGATGCCAGAAGGGTCTGGGTGAACGAGGAGGAAAAGGCGTTTACCTCCAAGGAATTTGACCTGCTCTGTTTCCTGGCGGAGAATCCCAACCGTGTGTTTACCAAAGAGGAGCTATTTAAGGAGATCTGGGATATGGAGTCCATTGGAGATATTGCCACGGTGACGGTGCATATTAAGAAGATTCGTGAAAAGATTGAGTTTAATACGGCCAAACCCCAGTATATTGAGACGATATGGGGAGTTGGATATCGGTTTAAAGTATAAAATACGTTTCAGGGCAGAGATAAGCAGAGCTTATCTCTGTTTCATTATGATATAGGAAATACGGATGGAATTTTCTATATCTTAAATGTCCGGTATTTTAAGGAATGCATGAAAACGCCGCTCCCTCAGGTGCAATCTCATACATCATTTTCTTATGGGTTTTTGGATGCTCAAATCCGATATGATAAGAGCAAAGTCCCAGCGGCAGGTAGCCGGGGGTATTTTCCCCGTATTTTTTATCTCCGATCAGCGGATGCCCGGCGTGGGAGAGCTGGACCCGGATCTGATGGTGGCGTCCCGTATCCAGCTTCACCCGCAGAAGGGAGCGATCCTCCAGGGAGGAGACTGTTTCATAAGAAAGCCTTGCCAGTTTCGCTTTTGGGGTTCCCTTTGGCACCACCTTGGAAATATTGTTTCTTCCATCCCGCAGTAGATAATTTTCCAGAGTGCCGGATGGAGGTTCCATGAAGCCGTGTACCATGGCGTAATAATATTTTTCAAAATCGCCGTTTTGCATCTGCAAAGAGAGAGCAGCTGCGCTGGTCTTATCCTTGGCAAAGACCATGACGCCCTCCACGGGCTGGTCTAAGCGGTGGACAAGTCCGAGATATGGTTCCTCTCCCTTTTCCATGCGATAGCTTTTTAACAGGCTTGCCATATCGGCGACGCCGGATTTTGGAGTCTGGGTCGGGACTCCCGGCGGTTTTTTGCATACAATAATAAATTCATCTTCAAAAATAATCTCTAACATAAAAATGATTATAGCATGATTCTTCGGGAATCACAAATAAAGATCGGATCCTGTAAAAGAATTGCAGGAGAAGCGAGCGAAGGGTATAAATTCCGCCTGTCTCTGGCATACTTTTCTTATGAAAGAAGAAGTCCGAAAATCCACAATACAATTATTAAAAATAGCGGTTATCACCGCGCTGATCTATCTTGCATTCCGCTACCTGTTGAAGTTCATTTACCCGTTTATCATCGCTTATGGGATTGCGGTTCTGCTCAATCCGCTTTTAGAAAAAATTCGCGGGAAATGGCAGATAAAACGGGGGATCCTAAGCGCCATTCTGGTCTTGCTTACATTTCTGATCGTAGGGGGGATCTTAGGAGGGGCAGGCTATGCACTGGTGGCGCAGGCAAAAAAATTCGTGGAAAATTATGATACATTCGCTTATAAGGGAGCGCAGGCGTGGGATGTCTGCTGTGACAGGGTGGAAGATATCTGCGGTCTTCAGGCGGGGCGTGTGGAGAGGTACGTCTCTTCCTATCTTCCTGTGGTCTGGGAAAAATGCCAGACAACGGTGGTTCCAAAGATCATGAACTATTCCATTGGTTATGCGAAAGGGGTGCTGGTGGGATTCAGTATTTTAATTGTGATCGCAGTCTCTACGATTTTGATTTTGGCGGATTATCCGAATATCCGGAAAAAAATCATAGACCATCCCATTGGAAATCTCACCTATCGGATCGGAAGAAATATGAAGAGTGCGGGAGGAACCTATCTAAAGGCACAGCTTATGATCCTGTTGATTATCAGTGTGATCTGCTGTGTGGGGCTCTTGCTCACCGGAAATTCCTACGCAGTGCTTGCCGGATGCTGTATTGGACTTTGCGACGCCCTGCCTTTTTTTGGTACAGGGACCGTGTTTATTCCCTGGCTGTTAATCAAGGTCTTTTGCGGGCAGTATGTACTGGCGGCGGCGTATGGCGTCATTTACTTGATCTGTAATTTTACCAGAGAATTTTTAGAACCAAAACTGATTGGAAATAAACTTTCGATCCATCCGATGATGGTACTGATAAGCACCTATATCGGTCTTTGTATCTTCGGAGTCTTTGGCTTTTTCCTGGGTCCGGTGGCAGGGCTTCTGATTGCGGAAATTTATAAGGTTACGGAGGAGGGATAGGGAATGACGCCCGGGCTGGCAAGCCTTAGCCGGGGACCGTCACGGACTGGATTAATGATAGACAATACTTCATATTCTATGTTATAGTGTAGGCATAGCAGAGTACTGCTTTTGGGTTTGTTTTTATTTTTTATAAGAAAACACAAAATCAGTATCCCTGCTTTTCAATATATAAAATAATATAGAAAACGTGTAAAAAGGACAGTGGTATGGAGGCACTTTTGCGCGGGAGGTATGTATGGATAAAAAAATAAAGATGTTTTTATGGACGAGCTTCATGTCATTGATGGCGGTATGTATCGGACTTTTTGTGGTGATCGGCATAGTGATGGGCAAAAAGAATAACGACGCCATCAAAGAGATCGGAGAGATCTATATGTCGGAGACGGCGACACAGATTCAGCAGAAGTTTGAGGCAGTAGTGGATCTGCGGCGTTTACAGCTGGAGGTGCTGGTTGAGAATAACCCCGCTGAGATTTTGGAATATGGGGAGGAGATGATAAGTCAGTTAGCGCGTTCTGCAAGAGTCAGGGATTTTGAGTATCTGGGAGCCTATACGAAAGAAGGAACATGTGAGGTCTTTTATGGGGAACCCGTAGAGGTCAACGATTCCTATGGATTTGACAAATCATTAAGCGGTACGGACACATGGATATTCAGCGGATATACGCAGACCGGTGAGAAGCTGCTGTGTATTATGCTTGAGGCGGAGTACCCTATGAAGGATGGAGAACAGAGCTATGCCCTGGTTGCGGGAATCTCCATGGATTACATGGCAGAGGTTCTGGATCTTAGTCGGAAGGACTCCATGATGTATTTCAATATTATCCGCCGCGACGGAACTTATGTGGTAAAAGGAGGAGATGAGAACTATTTTAACAACATAACGGAATTATTCTCCGAATCGGATGGAAAGGCGGCGTCAGAATTTGTGCTGGAGCTGCAAAAAGCTATGGATGACAAGGAAGAGTATTCCGCCCTGGCTCAGGATGAGGGAGAGTATGCGTATATTTTATGCAGTCATCTTCCCAATTCGGATTGGTATCTGGTATCGGTCCTGCCTTTTGAGATCCTGGATGGAATTATAAGAGATCTGGATACCCAGCGTCAGCTTATTTACATGGGAGCCTGTGTGATCATCCTCGCCGGGGTATTGCTGATCTGGATTCTCTATTATCGCTTGATGCAGCGTCAGATGGTGGAGTTGGATCAGATGCGTAAGGAGGCGGAACTAGCGAACCGCGCCAAGAGCGAATTTTTATCGAATATGAGTCATGATATCCGAACGCCTATGAATGGAATTGTGGGAATGACGGCGATTGCCGCAGCCAATATTGACGATACAGCCCGTGTGAAGGACTGTCTGACGAAGATTACTGCATCCAGCAAGCATCTGCTGGGACTGATCAACGATGTGCTGGATCTGTCCAAGATCGAAAGTGGGAAAATGTCCATGAACATCTCCATGATATCTCTGCGTGAGACTATGGACAGCCTTGTGAGTATAGCACAGTCGCCGATAAAGGAAAAAAATCAGCATTTTGATATTTTTATTCAGGATATTGAAGCGGAAAATGTATATTGTGATGGTGTGCGGCTGAACCAGGTTTTGATCAATATTTTATCCAATGCCATTAAGTTTACGCCGAAAGAGGGAACGGTCAATGTGTATCTTTCACAGGAACCTTCTCCAAAGGGCGAGAATTATGTGCGGTGTCATTTCAAAATAAGAGATAATGGAATCGGAATGACCCAGGAATTTCAGAAAAACATATTTGAAAAATTTGTAAGGGAGGATAAACCTCAGATTGAAAAAATTGAGGGAACCGGTCTTGGCATGGCAATTACAAAATTGATCGTGGATGCCATGGAAGGAATGATCGAAGTGCAAAGCGAGCCGGGGCAGGGAAGTGAATTTCATGTTATGCTGGACCTGGAAAAGGTCAGGCTGCGGGAAGAGGATATGATCCTGCCGTCGTGGAAGGTATTGGTGGTGGACAATAACGAAGATTTATGCAACAGCGCAATCTCCGCTCTGAAAGAGATCGGCGTGGACGCCCAGTATGTTCTGGACGGTGAAACGGCTGTGAGGCTGGTGGAAAAGTACCATAATTCACCGGAAGAGTATAAGATCGTACTTCTGGATTGGAAGATGCCGGGAATGGACGGAGTTCAGACAACGCGGGAGATCCGAAAGATCATGGGGGAGGATGTGCCGATTTTGATCATATCAGCCTACGATTGGAGTGATATTGAAAAAGAGGCCAGGGAAGCGGGAGCCCAGGGATTTATCTCAAAACCGCTTTTTAAATCCAATCTGTTTTTGAACCTCAAACAGTATATGCAGCCGGAGCTGGAGGATGAGAATACGGAGGAAGAACAGAAGAAGGAATTCGTCGGAAAACGGATCTTGCTGGCGGAGGATAATGATCTGAACTGGGAGATTGCGGAGAATATTCTGTCAGAACTGGGATTTCTTGTGGAGCGGGCAGAAAATGGAAAGATCTGCGTGGAAAAATGGATGGAGTCGCAGCCGTTTACATATGATGTCATTTTCATGGACATCCGTATGCCTGTGATGGACGGCTATGAGGCAGCGAAGGCAATTCGGGAAAAGGAAAGACCGGATGGAAAGGTGCCGATCATTGCCATGACGGCAGATGCTTTTTCCGATGATATTCAAAAATGTCTGGAACATGGTATGGACGCTCATATAGCAAAACCTATCGATATAGGCAAGCTGATTCGGATATTGAGAACTTTTCTGTCTTGACAATTACCGGACAGCAGGGGTAAAATACCAGTACGCGTGGAAGAGGATCAGTACGGGAGCGTGGAATTACAGAGAAGAGATCGGCTGCTGAGAGATCTCATTTTTACAAACCCGGAACCTGCCTTGGAGCATCCGAATGAAAGTTCAGCGTAGATCCGGCGTTAACGGAAAAAGAGTGAACGCGTAAGCGTTAATTAGGGTGGTACCGCCGAAGATATTCGGTCCCTTTCAGGGGATGAGTGTCTTCGGCGTTTTTGTGTTATAAAAATCCCATGACACCTACCTGGGAATTAAAAAAAGGAGAATCATAAAATGGCAAAGGACAAAAAATTAGTAGAAGCGATCACATCCATGGAGACGGATTTCGCACAGTGGTATACGGATGTGGTAAAGAAGGCAGAATTGATCGACTACTCATCGGTGAAGGGATGCATGATCCTCAAACCGGCAGGTTATGCGATCTGGGAAAATATTCAGGCTGAGTTAGACCGCAGATTTAAGGAGACGGGAGTAGAGAATGTCTATATGCCTATGTTTATTCCAGAGAGTCTTCTTCAAAAAGAAAAAGACCATGTAGAAGGATTTGCACCGGAAGTGGCATGGGTGACCCATGGAGGCTTGAATGAGTTACAGGAAAGACTCTGTGTCAGACCGACCTCTGAGACCCTGTTCTGTGATTTTTATAAAAACGATATCCAGTCTTATCGGGATCTGCCAAAGGTGTATAACCAGTGGTGTTCCGTGGTAAGATGGGAAAAGGAGACCAGACCATTCCTTCGTTCCAGAGAGTTTTTATGGCAGGAAGGACACACCGCACATGCTACGGCAGAGGAAGCGGAAGAGAGAACCATTCAGATGTTGAATCTCTATGCGGATTTCTGCGAGGAAGTGCTGGCAATGCCTGTCGTGCGGGGAAAAAAGACAGATAAGGAAAAATTCGCAGGAGCGGAGGCGACTTATACGATAGAAGCCTTAATGCACGACGGAAAAGCATTGCAGTCCGGCACGAGCCACAACTTTGGAGATGGATTTGCAAAGGCATTTGAGATTCAGTACACAGACAAGAACAACAAGCTGCAGTATGTACACCAGACTTCCTGGGGAATGACCACCAGACTTATCGGAGCGGTCATCATGGTACATGGCGATGACTCAGGTCTCGTACTGCCGCCTCGGATCGCACCGACCCAGGTAATGGTCATCCCGATTCAGCAGCAGAAGGAAGGCGTTCTGGACAAGGCAGCAGAAGTAAAAGAAGCTCTGGGAAAAGCAGGAATCGCCGCAGATCTCGACAACAGCGACAAGAGTCCGGGATGGAAATTCTCCGAGCAGGAGATGCGCGGGATCCCGGTTCGTGTGGAGCTGGGACCGAAGGATATTGCAGCGGGAAAATGCGTGCTGGTACGCCGCGATACCAGAGAGAAGGTTGAATGCCCTCTGGAGGATGTGACAAAGGCTGTTCCGGAACTGCTTGAAACCATGCAAAAAGAAATGTTTGAGCGGGCAAAAGCGCACCGTGACGCTCATATCTACGACGCACATAATTACGAGGAATTTAAACGCACTGTGAATAACAAACCGGGCTTTATCCGCGGAATGTGGTGCGGAGAGCAGGCGTGTGAGGATCAGATCAAGGAGGAGACCACCGCCACCTCCCGCTGTATGCCGTTCAACGACCAGGAACAGATCTCCGATGTCTGTGTCTGCTGTGGAAAACCGGCGCATAAATTGATCTATTGGGGAAAAGCCTATTAAGATCTGCATAGAATGCATAGAGACAGAAGGAGAGAGGAATGTCGATCAACAGAGTCAGAGCATATTTTGAGGAAAAAGGAATCGCAGAACGCATACAGGAATTTGAGATCTCAAGCGCCACAGTCGCCCTCGCGGCGCAGGCTCTGCACTGCGAGGAAAACCGCATTGCAAAAACCCTGTCTTTTCATGTGGACGGGAAAGTAGTACTCATCGTTGCGGCGGGGGATGCGAAAATTGACAATGGAAAGTATAAGGCGCAATTCGGAACAAAGGCGAAAATGCTGTCCTTTGACGAGGTGGAACCCCTTGTGGGACATGGAGTGGGAGGCGTCTGCCCCTTTGCGGTGAACGAGGGAGTGGAAATCTATCTGGACGTTTCCCTAAGACGGTTCCAGACGGTATTTCCGGCATGTGGAAGTTCCAACAGCGCCATAGAACTGTCTATCGAAGAGTTGGAAGAATACACGGATTTTGTGGACTGGATCGATGTCTGCAAGATCTTATCATGAGAAAAGAGGAATTATGAAGATACAACTTCCCCAAAAAGTAAGCAGAATCATAAAAACTTTAGAAGGCGCCGGCTATGAAGCCTACGCCGTGGGGGGCTGCGTCCGGGACAGCATTCTTGGCAGGGAGCCTCAGGATTGGGATATTACCACCTCGGCGAAACCATATGAGGTAAAGCGGCTCTTTTCCCATACCATCGACACGGGAATCCAGCACGGCACGGTGACCGTCATGCTGAAACATGAGGGCTTTGAAGTGACCACCTACCGCATTGACGGAGAATATGAGGATGCCCGCCATCCGAAGGAAGTCACCTATACTGCAAATCTTTTGGAGGACCTAAAGCGCAGAGACTTCACCATCAACGCCATGGCATGCAATGAGAGACAGGGGCTGGTGGATGCGTTTGACGGGCTAGGAGACCTGGAAAAAAAAGTCATCCGTTGTGTGGGAGATCCAAAGGAGCGCTTCACAGAGGACGCCCTTCGGATGCTGCGCGCCCTGCGCTTTGCTGCGCAGCTTGGTTTTGAGGTGGAGGAGGGAACCTTCCGGGCGATCAGGAGTCTGGCGCCCACCATTGGAAAGATCAGCGCTGAGCGCATTCAGGTGGAGCTGGTAAAGCTGTTATTGTCTGAGCATCCGGGGCTTTTAAGGGAGGTCTATGAGAGCGGCATTGCGGATGTGGTTCTGCCGGAATTTGCCGAATTGATGAGAACCGGGCAGAAGAATCCGCATCACTGCTACAGTGTGGGAGAGCATACCATCCGTGTGGTGGAAGGCGTTCCAAGAGACAGGGTGCTGCGTCTGGCTGCGCTTTTTCACGATATCGCAAAGCCGGTCTGTAAGACCACCGATGACCGGGGGATCGACCATTTTTATGGACATCCCCAGGAGGGCGCGCAGATGACGGAAAAAATCTTTCGGCGCTTAAAGTTTGACGTGGATACCATGCAAAGGGTCTGCGGTCTGGTGCGGTGGCATGATGATAACCCGCCTCTGGATCCGGCAAAGATCAGAAGAGCGGTACACCGGGTGGGGGAGGACCGCTATCCGGCGATCTTTTCCTTAAAAAGAGCGGACATCCTGGCGCAGAGCGCCTATCAGCGTGAGGAAAAGCTGGCGTATGTGGAGGGCTATGAGCGTCTGTATGAGCAGATTCTGTCTAAAAAGGATTGTCTGAACTTAAAGAGCCTTGCCGTGAATGGAAGCGACCTGATCGCCCTGGGGATCCAGCCGGGAAAAGAGATTGGAGAGATCCTGAAAGGACTTCTGGAAGAAGTGCTGGAAGATCCCTCAAAGAACAGCAGAGAAGAGTTGTTGGAGCTTGTAAAAAAGTCATATAGATAGAAACCCTTTCATATGATAGAGAGACACAGGTTGCTGTGAATCGTCATGTGGAGGGGTTTTTGTGTATTATAGAGAAGAATTGCTATTCGAGCAGTATGCTTTGGAAATTCTGGATACTTATAAAGGACGGGGAGCTGTTTTTGCCATTACCAATATGGGAAAGGTCTACCTGAAAGAGTACCCCGGCTCAGAGGCAAAGGCAAAGTTCTTAGCGGAGCTTTTAAACGGCGTTAACAGACAGGGGATACATACGGAAATGGTGGTGGAGACGAAGGAGGGAACTTATCTGGCAAAGGATACAGAGGGTGGCTCCCACATCCTGCGAAGGTGGTGCGAGGGCAGGGAATGCAGCACCACAAGCTGGGATGAGGTCTTGGCGTCGGTGGATATTCTGGCGGGACTTCACAATGCCTTAAACCATGCGTCAGAGGAGCTGCCGGAAGGTTTGTGCGCCGATGAGGGAAAGTTGTTAAAGACCTATGAAAAACACACCAGAGAGCTTCGGACCGTCCGCAATTATGTCCGAAACCGCAGGAGCAAGAGCGAATTTGAGCAGGAGTTTTTAGAACTCTATCCCAAGTTTGAAGCCCAGGCGCAGGAGATCCTGGAGGGGCTGAAAGCCCAGAGCGGAAACCGGAAGGGGTTTGGCGTCTGCCACGGGGACTTCAACCAGCACAACGTGGTCTTTTCTAATCAGGAGCCGGCGGTCATCAGTTTTGACAATCTATGCTATGATATTCAGGTGGGGGATCTGGCTCGTTTTATGAGAAAAATACTGGAAAAAAACAACTGGAACATGGGGCTTGGCATGGAGATGGTGCGGGCTTACGGAAATAAAAAGCCCCTCTCGGAGTACGAAACGGAGCAGATCTATCTGCGCCTCGCTTACCCGGAAAAATTCTGGAAGGTGGCAAATCATTATTACAATGCAAATAAAGCCTGGGGATTTGGAAGATATTTAGAAAAATTGGAAAAGATAAAAGCAGAGGAGACAAACAGAGAGCAGTTCCTGGAATATATGAAACATTTTACCTATGCATAGTACAGGAAATAGAGATGAACGGTAGGATTCGTTCTAACAGATGAGAAACGATGTTGGCATTTTATGGGGAATCATGTATAATGTGAAGTAGATGAGGTGACCCATGAAGAGCAGAAAATGGATTGTATTCCCACTGCTTTTTCTACTCCTTGTATCCGGCTGCGGAGCATCCAAAGAGACGAATCTGAAATCCGGAAATGAGATCCACAGCGGAGTTGACAAACAGGAGGAAGAGCAGGAGGAAAAAACAGAAGAAGAGGACGAGGGTGATACCATGTATGTCATCCTCCGCATAAATACCACAGAGCAGGAGATCCGGCTGCAGAATGTGGAGACCGGCAAGATCTCCGAATACGGGATCTCCGACGCCACAGCCTTTCGGGATAAATATGGAGAATTCACAAGTGAGAGTCAGATGACCCAGGGAAAGATCGTTACGATCGGATCGGCGAATGCAAACGGGGATCTTTCCTATCTTCAGATCGCAGATCAGGCGTGGGAGCAGGAGGACGTGGAAAGGTTTGAGATCAATGCGGACAAAGAGATGATCACCATCGGGAAGACGAAGTATTATTTTGATGATTCTCTG
The DNA here is from genome assembly GCA_958428365.1 of uncultured Lachnospiraceae bacterium. GTDB lineage: Bacteria > Bacillota > Clostridia > Lachnospirales > Lachnospiraceae > Maccoyibacter. Next base: position 18,116 of record CAUAFT010000018.1, read on the forward strand.
TTGGTTTTTTTGGATGACGAGCAGATTTCTCTGGATATGATCACGGAGAACGACAGGCTCAGGATCGCGGGAGTCGATAAAAAAGTGGCGTCTGTCTCTGTGACCAGCGGACATGGGTTTTTAGTGCTGACCCATACCGACCTGTTTGAGGGCGGCTGGCTGTCTGTGGGAGGGGAATGCGTTCTTCCCATTGAAAAGGATATGAAGGTGGAGGTGCCGGAGGGAACCTATCGGGTCTCTGCGGCAAACGACGGATATGGCGATACCAAAGAAGTAACTGTGACAAAAAACGAGACCACGGTTTTGAACCTGGAGGACTATAAAGGGGAGGGACCGAAGACGGGCAAGGTGCAGTTTGCTCTGACGCCGGAGGACGCCACCCTTACAGTGGATGGAAAGACGGTGAATGCTGCTGAACCGGTGGAATTGAAATACGGAACCTACCAGCTTGTGATATCTTCTGAAAAATACGGCGAACTGAAAAGAAAGCTGGTGGTAAGTTCCCCGGAGGCGGAGATCACGCTGAATCTGAAAACACTGTCAGAGGAAGATGAGGAGGCCAAGGAGAGCGCGGCATCCTCGTCCGATACGGAGAGTTCTTCCGGCAGCAGTTCTTCGTCGGGAAGCAGATCCAGCAGTTCTTCCAGCAGCAAATCGGGCAGCTCTTCCTCGTCGGGAAGCAGTTCATCCAAATCGGGCGGCTCTTCCTCATCGGGAAGCAGCTCATCCAGATCGGGCAGCTCTTCCTCGTCAGGAAGCAGTTCATCCGGTTCAGAGGATACGGAAGAGTCACAGTTGAAAAAATTATCAGATTTTATATCCACATTGTTGGATTAAAATAAAAAAACGTACAGGAGGAAAGAACATGGGTTATAAAGAAATGTATGAGAGCTGGCTGAATAATCCTTATTTTGACCAGGAGACAAAAGCAGAGCTTGAGGGTATTGCGGGTAACGAAAAGGAGATCGAAGACCGTTTCTATACGGAGCTGGAATTTGGAACAGCAGGACTGCGCGGAGTCATCGGCGCAGGCACAAACCGCATGAACATTTACACAGTGCGCAAGGCGACGCAGGGACTTGCGAACTATATTAAAAAAGTGGACAAAGAGGCGCAGGGAGTTGCCATTGCCTATGATTCCAGAAGAATGTCACCGGAGTTTGCGGACGTGGCTGCCCTTTGCCTGGCGGCAAACGGCATCAAAGCCTATGTGTTCGAGTCTTTAAGACCGACGCCGGAATTGTCCTATGCAGTGCGGAAACTGGGATGTACGGCAGGAATCAATATCACTGCGAGTCACAATCCGCCGGAATATAACGGATACAAGGTATACTGGGAGGACGGTGCCCAGATTACGCCGCCTCATGACAAGGGCATTATGGACGAGGTGAAGGCAGTCACCGACTTTGCAGCGGTAAAGACCATGGAGTTAGAGGAAGCAAAGTCCGCAGGACTCTATGAGGTTATCGGAGCCAACATTGACGATCCATATATAGAAGAGCTGAAAAAGCTGGTTCTCCATCAGGACGCCATTGACCAGGTGAAGGATGAATTGAAGATCGTGTACACCCCGCTTCACGGAACCGGCAATATCCCGGTGCGCAGAGTCTTAAAGGAGCTGGGCTTTACCAAAGTCTATGTAGTGCCGGAGCAGGAACTGCCAGACGGCAACTTCCCGACGGTCAGCTATCCGAACCCGGAGGCAGAGGAGGCATTTGTTCTGGGTCTTAAGATGGCGAAGGAGCTGGATGCGGATCTGGTGCTGGCGACAGACCCGGATGCGGACCGCCTGGGCGTCTATGTCAAGGATTCCAGGACCGGAGAATATCACTCTTTAACCGGAAATATGTCGGGTTGTCTCATCGGAGATTATGTGATCGGTCAGAAAAAGGAACAGCAGGGACTGCCGGAGGACGGCGCCTTTATCAAATCCATTGTTTCCACAAATATGGCGGACGCGATTGCTGCATATTATGGAATCCAGCTGGTGGAGGTGCTGACCGGATTTAAGTTTATCGGACAGAAGATCCTGGAATTTGAGACCAAAGGAAACGGAACTTACCTCTTCGGTATGGAGGAAAGCTATGGATGTCTCACCGGAACCTATGCAAGGGATAAGGACGCGGTGGTAGCTTCCATGACCTTATGCGAGGCGGCGGCTTATTATAAGACCAAGGGCAAGACCCTCTGGGATGCCATGATCGACATGTATGAAAAATACGGTTATTACAAGGACGACGTCAAAGCCATCACCTTAAAGGGGATCGAAGGACTGGAGAAGATCCAGACTATTTTGGAGACGCTTAGAAAAGATACTCCGAAGTCCATCGGCGGCTATGAGGTCTTAAGAGCAAGAGATTACAAGAAGGATACCATTGTGGATATGAAGACGGGAGAGACGGTACCGACGGGACTCCCATCCTCCAACGTACTCTACTATGAGCTTGAGAAAGACGCCTGGGTATGCGTCAGACCGTCGGGAACGGAACCGAAGGTGAAGTTCTATTATGGCGTAAAAGGAAGTTCTCTGTCGGATGCGGATGAGAAATCCGAAAGCCTCGGAAAACAGGTCCTTGAGATGATTGAAAAAATGCTTTAGATTCCCTTAAAATGGGTGGAATTTCCTTGACAACCTGTATAAAAACAAGTATAAATATATTTGTAGGTAATTTGGGAAAAAATCTCGAACAATAGAATCTAGAGGAGGACATACTAAATGAACAAAGCAGAGTTAGTGGCAGCTATGGCTGACAAGACTGAATTATCCAAAAAAGACGCCGAAGCAGCATTAAAGGCATTTACCGATGTCGTTGCAGAAGAGTTAAAGAAAGGCGAGAAGATTCAGTTAGTAGGTTTTGGTACATTTGAAGTATCTGAGAGAGCTGAAAGAACAGGAAGAAATCCACAGACAGGAAAAGAGATGGTAATTCCTGCTTCTAAATCACCAAAGTTTAAAGCAGGTAAAGCATTAAAAGACATGATCAATGCTTAATTGTCAAAGGATGTAAGATACAGGGGCTGTCGAAAGACAAGCCCCTTTTTATGATATGGGGATCTTTGCTGGAACTTCCCGTATTATAATGAAGACGTGCAGGTTTGTGCGAAAGAAAATCATGGAGGAAGTATGAGATTAGATAAATTTTTAAAGGTATCCCGGCTGATCAAGAGAAGAACTGTGGCAAATGAAGCCTGCGACGCGGGAAGAGTCATGGTGAATGGAAAAGTGGCGAAAGCCTCCGTCAACGTGAAACCGGGGGACGTCATTGAGATCCAGTTCGGACAAAAGACGGTGAAGGTGGAAGTGGTAAGCCTCGCCGAGAGCACCAAAAAAGAGGACGCCAAAGATATGTTCCGTTATTTATAGGCGTCACATTTTGGGAGATTCCATGTGCAGCAGCCCGGATAGGATGAGAAAAAAGAAAACAGGTATATTCGGGAGAACTCCTAATATAATGTAAAGAGGACATCCGTTCCCACAGATTTAGGAGGAAGTGAAATGGAAGAACGCAATACCGCAAAATCGCATAAAGTTATCTTGAACAACCGCAGGAACGGCAATTTTACCGGAGTACGGGATGTTATTTCCTTTGATCCGAAAGAGATTCTCTTAGAGACGGAGCTGGGAATGTTACAGATCAAAGGGGAGGATCTTCATGTAAGCCGCCTGACCCTGGAAAAGGGGGAGGTGGATGTACAGGGAATGGTAATCAGCCTGGTGTATTCTGAGGTGGAGAATTACGGAAAGAAAGCAGAAAATCTTCTGGGAAGACTCTTCCGATGATAGCAATCAGCGATGGCATTCACCAAGAACTGATATTTCTTCTGATATCCCTGGCTTTAGGGGAGGGGCTTGTGATGATCTATGACCTGTTGCGGATCTTCAGAAGGGTCATTCCCCACGGCGTGGTCTGGATCTCCATAGAGGATATTTTCTATTGGGTACTCTGCGCCTTTTTGATTTTCGGAATGATCTTCCAGACCAACGACGGATTGGTGCGGGGCTTTGCCATAGGCGGGATCTGCCTTGGAATGGCGTTTTACAACCACTTTGTCAGTCCTTTTCTGGTGGGACATATCTCCGGGATCCTCAGGAAAATTCTGGGTATTTTGAAAAAGGGATTGAAAAAGGCAGGAAAAAAAGTTAAAATAAGGTCACATAACCCTTAAATTGGAGAAGAAGGCAATGGCAGCTAAAAGAAGAAAAAAAAGACAACAGAATAGAGCCGGGAAAATCTGGATCTCGTTGATCGTATTGGTCCTTTTAGTGGTCATGTCCATACAGATCGTGAATCTGAAGGGAAAGAATGAGCAATATCTGGCGAAGGAAAAGTCCTTGCAGACACAGTTGGAAGAGGAAAAGAACCGCTCACAGGAGATTCAGGATTACGAGGAGTATACCAAGACGCAGCAGTTTGTGGAGGATCTGGCAAAGAGTAAACTGGGTCTGGTATATAAGAACGAAATAATATTTAAAAAGAAGTGAGGAGAGGGAAAGCAGCGCGATCCCTCTCAATATACGGGAATGTGCCGTGGGCACATTCTTTTTTTGTTAAGTATACTGTTTATGGACTGTGTCTATAGACTGTTGTGAAAGCCATCATGTAAAAGAAGAGTGCGCCAACCTGAAAGTCCTGAAAAGAATTACCTCCCTGGAAACGCCTTGAAACGGGAAATGAAGGCATTTTTTAGGGAAAAGTTTTTAAAAACAGAACACTGCTTTGACAAAACTCGCAGTAAAGGAAATCTATAATAGCCCTCAGTCGCCCAAAATGGGAAAAGAGGATTGGAGGTTTTCTTATGAAAAGAATCAGGACGAAAGAGATGATTTTGTATGTGTTAGGAGTTTTGGTGTGCAAGGTGGGGGTCGCAGATATCTATCCTTTTATAACGGCGTATTTTACGATCCTTTATCTGGAGATGGACCGCAGGCTGCTTACCTTTGCGGCGTGTTATCTGGGAATGGCGATCTTTTTGCCGGTGGCGCAGCTTGGAAAGTATGGCGTTGCGGCGGTGAGTATTGCGCTGGTGATCACCCTCATCGAGTGGGTGGACAAGCATTGCAGGATCCAATATGGGGCGATCGCGGCGGGAGCTGTGACGGCGCTGGTGTCCCTGGGCGGAAATCTGCTCTCGGTCAGGGGAAGAGGATATATTCTGGAATCTATTTTAGAAGGAGTCTTTATATACGGAGTCGTGGTCCTGGGATGCCGGGCGGTACATATGGTATTGCATGGAAGAGAGATCCTTGAGATCGCCAGAGAGAAGGAGAGCGGGGAGAGAGACCAGAGGCTTATGAATTATGCGGAGTCCTTCAATGGACTGTCTCAGGCGTTTGCGAAGATGAGTACTGCCAGGGAGAGAGAGGAGTCTGTGGAGTGGGGGCAGGTGCAGAATGAGATCACGGGAAAAATCTGTACTTCCTGTAATATGTGCGGAATATGCTGGGAAGAGAACAGTCCTGTCTATTCTCTGTTTACAAATCTCATGAGATCCATTGAAAAATTCGGGGAAGCGGAGGCGGAGTACGAAGAGAGACTCAAGGATTACTGCCCTTATGCGGATGATATTACAAGAGAGGCGGTGCGTATCTTTGAGCGGATGAAGGTGAATACAGCCTGGTATAACCGCCTTTTGGCAAACCGGGAAATGATCGCACAGCAGCTGGACGCCATGGCGTTTATTATGGAAGATTGTGCAAAAGAGTATGAGGATCTGACGGGGCAGGAGAGGGGGAGGCTGGCGCAGATCCGGTTTCTGGCGAAGGACAGGGGATTTGTGGTCAGTCAGATCCATCTGTACCGGAAGCAGAATGGAAGACTGCAGCTTGTGACCACGGTTCATGCCAAGTCCGGCTGTCTGCCCATCAAAGAGTACCGGGAGGCGGTGAGCCGCGGCATGGGCATTCCCATGCTCCAGCACCGGGACAGCAGGAATCTCATCGGAGCGGAGAACTGCTCCGTGGTTTTTGAGGAGAACACAAAGTATCATGCCATGCACGGGGTGGCGAGGCTGACGAAGGACGGGGCGGTGGTCTCCGGGGATAATTTTTCCTTTTTGGAGCTGGAAAACGGGCAGATGGTCATGAGCCTGTCGGACGGCATGGGTTCCGGCATCGAGGCGTGTAAGGAGAGCGAGACGGTGATCGAACTCATAGAAAAGTTCTTAGAAGCAGGTTTTTCCAAGGAGACGGCGATCCGCATGATGAACTCCGCCATGGTCATCCGGGGAGAGGACGATGTGTTTTCCACCATTGATATGGCTTCCGTGGATCTGTATAACGGAAACGCCGAGTTCTACAAGGTGGGGGCGGCGGCGACTTTTATTAAGAAGAAAGAGGGGGTGGAATGTCTCCTCTCCACCAGCCTTCCGGTGGGGGTCTCCTATAAGATGGAGATCGACGGGATAAAAAAACAGCTGGAGGACGGGGATTTTCTTGTCATGGTGTCCGATGGTGTGCTAGAATATCTCCATGTACCGGAGCCGGAGGGAACCATGGGAGAGCTGATCGAGAGCATCGATACCAATAATCCTGAGAAGCTGGCGAAGGGAATCTTAGAGCGGGTATTATTGTATACAGGCGGAAAGGTAATGGATGACATGACCGTTTTGACAGCGGGCATCTGGGAAAAATAATGTTAGAGGAAGTATTGCAGTTTACAAAAGAACATCGCATGATCGAGACCGGAGACCGGGTGATCGCAGGCGTATCGGGCGGCGCGGATTCGGTATGTCTGCTTTTGCTGTTGCAGAGGATGCAAAGGGTGATCGGATTTGAACTCAGAGTCGTCCATGTGGAGCATGGGCTAAGAGGTGAGGAGAGTCTTCAGGACGCTGCGTTTGTGGAACGGTTGTGCAAAGAGAGAGGGGTGGACTTTCAGTGTTTCCCCGTGGAGGTGCGGGAAGCGGCAGAGGCGGAAGGCTTAACTCTGGAGGAGGCGGCGAGGGAGCTGCGCTATGGAATATTCAGCATGGCGGCAAAGAACTGGGGAGGGGCGAAGATCGCCGTTGCCCACAACAGGCAGGACGACGCGGAGACCCTGCTGTTTCATCTGGCGAGGGGAAGCGGTCTGCATGGACTCTGCGGGATCGCCCCGGTGCGGGGAAATATTATCCGCCCCCTCCTGCACACTGATCGGGAGGAGATCTTAGCCTATCTGAAAAAGGAAGGGCAGGAATACCGCACGGACAGCACCAACAGCGACGTACACTACAGCAGGAACAGGATCCGGAGTCAGGTTCTGCCGGAATTGCAAAAGATCAATCCCCAGGTCTGCCGTCATATTCAGGGAACGGCAGATCTGGTGAAGGAGACCCTCTCCTATCTGGAGAACCAGGTGGAATCTGCGGAAAAAAACTGTGTGAGTCCGCTGGCAGAAGGATTGCAGATCGAAAAAGAAGCCTTTTTTCAGTATGACCGGGTGATAAGGAACCAGATCTTAAGAAGGGCGTTGTATGCTCTGACAGGCTCCGGGAAAGATATGGAGCAGGTGCATTTTCATATGATAGAAGAGTTGTTTTTTAAGCAGACGGGCAGGCGGATCACACTTCCCTGTGAGCTGGAGGCGTACCGCAGCTACGACGGAGTGTGTCTTAAGCGGCGTGTGGAGAGAGAGGATCAGACGGAAGAGTTCTGCCTGTCCTTAGAGGAGCTGGAAAATGCCGGGGAGGAGGGGATCCGTTTCGGTCCCTTTATGGCCCGTCTTATGGAAAATCCCGTTTTTTTGGAAAAAATTCCACAAAAAACATATACGAAATGGTTCGACTATGATAAGATAAAAGATAATTTGTTGGCGAGAAAACGCAGGGAAGGGGACTATTTTCTCTGTGACGAGGCGGGACACAGCCAGAAGCTGAAACGCTATTTCGTCAATGAAAAGATAGAGGCGCATAAGCGGGATCAGATCTGGCTTTTGGCGGAGGGTTCCCACATCCTCTGGGTGGTTGGATATCGGATCAGCGCCTGCTACAAGATAAAAAAAGAGACGAAAAAAATCTTGGAAGTACAATTTGATGGAGGAAAAGAAAATGACTGAGTCAGTTCGGGTATTAATTTCCGAGGAGGAAGTAAATCGCAGGATTCAGGAAATGGCGGAAACGATCAGCGCAGACATAGGAGATGAGACCATCACACTCATCTGTATCTTAAAAGGGTCTGTGTTTTTTTCCTGTGAATTGGCAAAACATATTAAGGGGCCGGTGATGTTGGATTTTATGTCCGTGTCAAGCTATGGAAATGACACCAAGTCCAGCGGCGTAGTCAAGATCATCAAGGATCTGGATGACCCGTTAGAGGGAAAAAACGTCCTGGTGGTAGAGGATATCATTGATTCGGGAAGGACCTTAAGTTATCTTTTGAAAAATTTGCAGGCACGTCACCCGAAGAGTCTGAGATTATGTACGCTTTTGGATAAACCGGAGCGCAGAGTGGTAGATGTAAATGTGGACTATACCGGATTTGAGATCCCGGATGAGTTTGTAGTCGGTTTTGGGCTGGATTACGCACAGAGGTATAGAAATCTACCTTATATTGGAGTGCTTGAGTTTGAGGAATAGAAGGAGGTTTCTAATTGAAGAAAAATTATAGGGGATTTGGATTTTATGTCGGGCTCGTGTTGGTCGTGATTCTGGCATGGTATCTGCTCAGCAGCAGTCAGGATACGGCGGGAGCCTACACATATGCGGAATTTAAAGAGGCGTTGGATGAAAAGGAAGTAGTGACGGTTACCATTGAGCAGAACCGGGAGATCCCTACCGGAGTGCTGAAGATCACCCTGAAGGATGATAAGAACGTAAAATTGAATGTCTCCGACGTCAACGAAGCGCAGGAGCTTATGGAAAGCTATGACTTTGACGCCTATGTCATGAGGGATGTTCCGGCGGAGAACTGGCTTTCCTCCTTACTTCCGCTGCTTTTGACCTTTGCGGCGATGTTCATTCTCTTTATGATGCTCAATAATCAGAATGCGGGAGCCGGCGGCAGTTCCAAAATGATGAATTTCGGCAAGAGCCGGGCGAAGATGAGTACCGACGAGAATAAGAAGGTAACCTTCGCCAATGTGGCGGGACTGCAGGAGGAAAAAGAAGAGCTGGAGGAGATCGTGGATTTCCTGCGGGCGCCGAGAAAATATACCAAGCTGGGCGCCAGGATCCCAAAAGGCGTGCTGTTAGTGGGACCTCCGGGTACTGGAAAGACCCTGTTGGCAAAAGCCATTGCCGGGGAAGCGGGCGTGCCGTTTTTCAGTATCTCCGGTTCAGACTTCGTAGAGATGTTTGTGGGAGTGGGAGCTTCCCGTGTCAGAGATCTGTTTGAGGAGGCGAAAAAGAACGCTCCATGTATCGTGTTTATTGACGAGATCGACGCCGTGGCAAGACGCAGGGGAACCGGTATGGGCGGCGGCCACGACGAGCGTGAGCAGACCTTAAACCAGCTTCTGGTGGAGATGGACGGATTCGGCGTCAACGAGGGGATTATCGTGATGGCGGCGACTAACCGTGTGGATATCTTAGACCCGGCGATCATGCGTCCGGGACGGTTCGACCGGAAGGTCCATGTGGGCAGACCGGATATCGGAGGCCGGGAGGAGATCCTGGGAATCCATGCCAAGAACAAACCATTGGGAGACGATGTGGACTTAAAACAGATCGCTCAGACCACGGCGGGCTTTACCGGAGCCGATCTGGAGAATCTGCTGAATGAGGCGGCGATCGTGGCGGCAAGAAAAGACCGCGCCTATATCGTCCAGGAGGACATCCGCAAATCTTTTGTCAAGGTGGGCATCGGCGCGGAGAAGAAGAGCCGTATCATCAGCGATAAGGAAAAACGGATCACTGCCTTTCACGAGGCGGGACACGCAATCCTGTTCCATGTGCTTCCGGATGTGGGGCCGGTCTACTCCGTATCCATCATCCCCACCGGAGCTGGAGCTGCGGGCTATACCATGCCTTTGCCGGAGCGGGATGAGATGTTCAATTCCAAGGGCAGAATGCTCCAGGAGATCGTGGTGGATCTGGGCGGCCGCGTGGCGGAGGAGATCGTCTTCGACGATATCACCACGGGAGCGTCCCAGGATATTAAGCAGGCCACCAGTCTTGCAAAGGCAATGGTGACAAAATACGGAATGTCCGAGAACATCGGACTGATTAACTACGACAATGACGATGATGAGGTATTCATCGGACGGGATCTTGCCCATACCCGTGGCTACGGCGAGGATGTGGCGTCTAAAATCGACGCGGAGATCAAACGCATCATCGACGAGTGCTACAGCCGGGCAAAACAGATCATCAACGAACACAGGGATGTACTGGATTCCTGCGCAGAGCTGCTACTTGAAAAGGAGAAGATCACCAGGGAAGAGTTCGAGGCATTATTTGAGAACAGAGTATAGGCGGAAAAACGGTTTTCCAAAGAAAATGAGCGAAAGTTTACGAAAATTGTGAAAAATGAAGCCATATAGCATAAAATCACAATTTTGACCATGTACAAAATACACAAAATAAAATCTAATTTTTTGTCAAGTTTGTGCACACTTATTTGTAGACGGATGCTACAATAATAACCGTAAAAACCCCCCAATACATTATATAGTTTTTGCTACACCCCATAGTAAAAATACCTTCTCCAAAAAAGACAGCGTTCGATAGCTGTCTTTTTTATTTTTCATAGGAAATTTTTTTGGATTTTCTATGAAAAATAACAAGTCATCCGCCGCAGGCGGGGAATCCCGCAAAGCGTTCTATAGAAAAAAGTAAAGTCCGTATCTGAATAGAATATGATAAAATATAAGAATAAAGAGGGAAAAAACATGAACCAGAAATCTATTTACGATTTGAGCAGGATCGGCAGATATATGCTGCAGATGCGTCCTGTGCTGAGTAAAAAATCACTGTTTTCCGATGGAACAGAAGATTACCGCAGTCCGGCGCAGCCGAAAGAAAATGAAGAGGTAACCATCCGATTCCGGACCAAACAGAACAATGTTGACATGGTCTGGCTCTGTACCGATGAAAAAGAATATCAGATGGAAAAAACGGAGACGGAGCTGGGATTTGACTATTATTCCGTCAGGATCCAGCTTGGCACGGAACCCTTTCACTACTATTTTAAGGTGGTGACTGGAATCCTGGAGTGCTATTATGACCGCTATGGAATTAATGACAAACCCCGCCCGGAATATTATTTTTCCATCGTACCAGGCTTTTCCACTCCGGATTGGGCAAAGGGAGCCGTAATGTATCAGATCCTGGTGGATCGTTTTTTCAACGGGGATCCTTCCAACGACGTACAAAGCGGCGAGTATTTCTATGTGGACGGCAGGGTGGAAAAGGTGGAGAACTGGAGCCGCCGTCCGCAGGGGATCAGCGTCCGGGAGTTTTACGGAGGCGACCTGGAAGGGGTGCGCAAAAAGCTGGATTATCTCCAGGATCTCGGTGTGGAAGTCCTCTATTTTAATCCGATCTTTGTCTCGCCGTCTAACCATAAGTACGACTGCCAGGATTACGATTACATTGATCCTCACTATGGAAAGATCGTTGTGGACGAGGGAGAGCTTCTGACAGAGGGATGTCAGCAAAATGCCCAGGCGGGGAAATATATCAGCCGTGTTACCGATAAGCGCAATCTGGAAGCCAGTAACCGGTACTTTGCAGAATTTATGGAAGAGGTACACGCAAGGGGGATGAAGGTCATCTTAGACGGCGTGTTCAACCACTGCGGTTCCTTCAATAAGTGGATGGATCGGGAAAAGATCTACGAAAAGCAGGAGGGCTACGAGCCGGGAGCCTACTTAAGCGCCGACAGCCCGTACCGGGATTTTTTTGCCTTTCAGGATCAGCAGGCCTGGCCGGACAACGGAAGTTACGAGGGCTGGTGGGGACATGACACCCTTCCGAAGCTCAACTACGAGGGCTCTGAGAAGCTCTACGAATATATCCTGCATATCGGGAAAAAATGGGTTTCTCCGCCTTACAACGTGGACGGATGGCGTCTGGATGTGGCGGCGGATCTGGGACACAGCCCGGAGGCAAACCATAAGTTCTGGAGGGATTTCAGAAATGCGGTGAAGGAGGCGAATCCCAATGCGGTGATCTTGGCGGAGCATTACGGCGATCCGAAATCCTGGTTAGAGGGGGATCAGTGGGATACAGTGATGAATTACGATGCCTTTATGGAGCCGCTGACCTGGTTTTTGACCGGAATGGAAAAACACAGCGACGACTATAAAGGAGAAAATATCGGCAACTACGGCAACTTTGAGGGGGCGATGAAACACCACATGGCGAGATTCATGACCCCGTCCCTGCAATGCGCCATGAACGAGCTTTCCAACCATGACCATTCCAGATTTCTCACCAGAACCAACCACAAGGCGGGGCGGGCAGGAATGTTCAGCACCGACGCCGCCGGGGAGGATCTCAACAAGGCGATCATGAAGGAAGCCGTGGTATTCCAGATGACCTGGCCGGGAGCGCCGACCATCTACTATGGAGACGAGGCGGGACAGGTGGGCTTCACCGATCCTGACAACCGCCGTACCTATCCATGGGGAGAGGAGGACGAGGAGCTTTTGGACTTCCACCGGGAAATGATAAGGATCCATAAAAAATATCAGGTGTTCCGCACCGGTTCCGTGAAATTTTTAAAGGGCGACTACAACATTGTCAGCTATGCCCGTTTCAACCGGAGGGAGCAGTTCGTCATCGTTATGAACAACGACAGTGTCAGCCGTCAGGTGGAGGTTCCGGTATGGACCGCAGGGGTGCCCAGGGACGGACAGATGGAACAGCTCATGTTCTCTCATGAGGAGGGATTTTCTACCAACCCGGTGACTTATGGGTTGGAGAACGGAAGGCTGAACATTACGCTGCCGAAATTCTCCGCTGTGGTACTGAGAAGAAGAGATTGATTTTATGGAAAATCATACAATTTTTGGAAAATTACACGATTCCGCTTGCATGAAAAAAATCCTTGTGCTATAATTAATCCCTGTCAGGGCAGAAATGCGATGACAGGGCTATGGATGGATTCCCGAGTGGCCAAAGGGGACAGACTGTAAATCTGCTGCATATTGCTTCGGTGGTTCGAATCCACCTCCATCCATTTTGCTGGTGTGGCGGAACTGGCAGACGCGCAGGACTTAAAATCCTGTGGTGGTGACATCGTACCGGTTCGATTCCGGTCACCAGCATTTGTGATGAGAATAAAAAAGGAAATGTTGTTGGATAACATTTCCTTTTTTGATGTCTTTTTCAGTCGTTCTTTCTCAGATGTATTTCTCAGAAACGTCCCGCTCGATATGAGATCTCAGACAGGGAATCATGATATTATTTTGGGCGTTTTGCCGTGGAAGAGCGGATCACCAGCTCCGGATGGAGCAGGGTTTTGCTCAGAGCCACGCCGTTTAACATGGAATTTAGGGAGAAATATCCGGTTCGCCCCAGGACCGGACGGTCCTGGCGCACTGTGGTGAGCAGCGGTTTTAAGGTGGATGAGATCGGAAGATCGTCAAATCCGATGATACTCACATCATTGGGAACCCGGTATCCCCTTCGCTGGCATTCGGCAATGGCGCCGCTTGCGATCACATCGCTGCTGCACAGGATCGCAGTCACATTTCCCATGAGAAAATGCGGGACATATTCCATGGCGGATTCGGCTGAAAAATCCCCATAGATGATAAATTCTTTCTGGATCATCAGATCCCGCTTTTCCATACTCTCAATAAACGCCTGATTCCGTTTCTTGGAGATCATGGAGTAGGAGGGACCGTTCAGAAGGGCGATCTTGCGGTGGCCGAGCTGATAGAGGTGTTCCACCGCAGCGTCAATGCCCTCGTCGTTATCCGTACCAATGTAAGAGACGTTCGGGTTATTTGGAATATAATTGTCGAATAAAACCGTGGGAATACTTGTCTCCTTCAGCTGTTCCAGCCACAGATCCTGAAGTGAAAATCCAACGAAAAAAGCCCCGCTGTAGCCGTGCTTTAACATAAACGTATCGTATTTTTCGGAGATCTGGAAGGTTGGTGTGACAGGGATGATATCCACGTTCCAATGGTCCCGGAACGCCGCCTGTTTAAAACCCAGAAGGATGTCATAGCCGAAATCGTTCGGAGATTCAAAGTCCATGTTTTTGATAAACAGACAGAGTCTCTTATAATCATCCTTTTTCATTCGTTTTGTCTGATAACCCATCTCGACAGCAGTATCCAATACCAGCTGGCGTAAATCTTCACTGATATCGCTGGCGCCGTTTAAGCCCTTGGAAACTGTGCTGATAGAGATGCCAAGGCGGTTTGCAATGTCTTTAATAGTTGTCATGGCTATCCTCTTTCATATGTACTGTAATTTCATTATAGTATTGAACTGTCAAAAAAGACAGGTACAGAAGACATGAAGTGTCGTAAAAAAATAGGAGTGGCAAAATATTCGAAAAAGGTGTATGATTAATCGGGAAAAACAGCATAAATAAACTTATGTTTTGAAAAGAAAATTTGAAAAAACGAGGTAGTCGATATGATGAAAAAACGATTAGCGCTGTTTCTGGTTGTAGTTATGGCTGCGATATCCATTGCCGCCTGCGGAAAATCAAAGGATACGGCGTCATCGAAAGATAAAGACGGGGACGAGGTTGTGGAAGAGGAGGAAAAAAAGACGTATCACTTCACCATCTGGGGAAGCAGTGAGGATGTTTCGGAGGAAAACGGAAGCTGGTTAGAGACCCGGTGCGATATGTTTGCAGCGAAATACCCGGATGATGAGGTGGAATTTGAATTTGCCGCCTGCAGCGATGAGGAAATGATAGAGAAGATGACAGAGGACAGGGATGCTGCTCCGGATATCTTTATTTTCAGCAGTTTCCAGATCGATCAGCTGGTGGAGGACAGACTGCTGACCAGACTCTGGGGAGAGACGGAGGAGTATGTACTCTCGTCCAATACCACCAGTATTGCAAATCTTGCAAAATATAAGGATAAGGTCTATGGAATCCCGGTGGCGGCAGATCCTTTTGTTTTATATTATGATAAGCGGGTATATTCCCAGGAAGACATGAGAAGTCTGGATACGATCCTGGCAAAAGGAGTGCTCTCCTATCCTCTGGAGGATGAGACGTATCTTCAGGCGTTCTATGGCGCTCAGGATGTGGTGGAACTTCCGCAGGAGGAGAGCGCAGAGGAGAGTGAGGGAGACGCTGCGCAGGGATCAGCGGACTCTGAGAATGGAGATACAGTCCAGGGGACAGAGGACCCTAAGAGTGAAGATACCTCCCAGGGGTCGGAGGATCCTAAGAGTGAAGACGCCCAGGGGACAGAGGATTCCGGGAATGGAGATACTACCCAGGAAACGGAAGATCCTCAGACAGGAGAAGAGGTCAAGGAGGGCGGTAATGATTCAGAGGAGGCTGATACAGCCCTCACAAAGGAGAGTGTAGACGCATGGCTTGAAGGATTTCGTGCACATCCGAATGTGGTAGTGGATGCGGATGGAACGGCAGGGATTACCGGAATGCAGAACGGCACGGTTCAGGCAGCAGTCTATGACGCTGCAGCCTATCAGCAGATGAAGGATATTCTCGGAGAGAATCTGGGGGTTGCGGCACTTCCGGTATTTACCATTGACGGTGTGGAAAAACAGATGGGCTGCGTGGCTAAGACCTGGAATATCGGCGTGAACCCGGACTGTGAGAATTTCGAGATGACCATTGCCCTTGCCACCTATCTTGGCAGCGCCGATTCACAGCAGATGCATTATGATATGAGCGGGGTCACTCCGATCAATCTCAAGGCAGTACAGACTCTGACGGATGTGGATATGATCCATCTCATCGCCCAGATTGCGGATAAGGAGAATCCGGGATGGGATCTGCCGGAGGAAGAGGAGGAATAGGAGAAGGCAAAAATAATAAAGATAAAAAAATTGTGTTTGATATCTTGACAATTCGTTCATCTTCGTGTAAAATTCTATTTGCTGACGTGAGAAAGCGAAATGCCCAGTTAGCTCAGTTGGTAGAGCAGAGGACTGAAAATCCTCGTGTCTCTGGTTCGATTCCGGAACTGGGCATTGCGCGGGTGTAGTTCAATGGTAGAACACCAGCCTTCCAAGCTGGATACGTGGGTTCGATTCCCATCACCCGCTTTGCTAGAGCATTTATGAAAGCGAGCGATAGCATTAATAGAATATGCGCGAGTGGCTCAGTTGGTGGAGCACGACCTTGCCAAGGTCGGGGCCGCGGGTTCGAGTCCCGTCTCGCGCTCTTTTTATTTGGTCTCAAATCCGGTGTTAACGCAGGATTTGAGATTTTTTAGGTTATACGTCGACAAACGGAGAAGATTGGAGTATAATAGTCCGAGCGTGAAATCTATCACAAATTGGAGGATAAAAAAGTGAATATCATAATCGTGGGCAGCGGAAAAGTTGGCTATTCCATCGCCCAGCATTTGAATGAAGAAGGTCATGAAATTACGGTCATTGATTCGGATGAGGAGAAAATCAGAGATATTTCATCCGAAATGGATATTTACTGTGTGCTTGGTAATGGGACAAGTTATCTCACACAGAAGGAAGCGGGGATCGATAAGGCAGATCTTTTGATCTCTGTGGCGAATCAGGACGAAGTGAATCTGTTAAGCTGCCTGATCGCAAAAAAGGCAGGTAACTGTCAGACCATTGCAAGGGTCAGAAATCCGGAGTATTATGCGGAGATTGATTTTATTCGTGAGGAGCTGGGACTTTCCATGTCCATCAACCCGGAGTGGGAGGCGGCAAGCGAGATGGCAAGGCTGATTCAGTATCCTTCCGCCATTGCAGCCGAGACTTTCCGGGGGCGGGTAAGCCTGTTACATATCGTGGTGCCGGAAAATTCGGTGTTAAACGGCATGAGCATTGCTGATTTTGCAGTAAAGATCAGCAAAAACATATTGATCTGCATTGTGAAAAGGGATAAGGAGATCATCGTACCGCGGGGAGATTTTGTGATGCGTGCAAAGGATGTGATCTCGGTGAGCGTGCCGATTCGGGAGGCAACCCCGTTTTTCAAAAAAGTGGGTATTCCGGCGAACCCAATCAAGTCGGTGATGATCGCAGGAGGAGGACGCATTTCTTTCTATCTGGCAAAACAGCTTCAGGATACCGGAGTGGAAGTAAAGATCATTGAAGAAGATAAAAAGCGCTGTGAGGAACTGAGCGAAGCCCTCCCCAAGGCTATGGTCATACAGGGAGAGGCGATCGATAAGGAATTGCTCTTAGAGGAGGGAATCCGGGGAATTGACGCTCTCGCAGCAATGACGGATATCGATGAGGAAAATATCATGTTGTCGCTTTACGCCAAGAGGGTATCCAATGCCAAGACCATGACGAAGATCGATAAGATCGAATTTCCGGAAGTGGTGGATGACCTGGGGATTGACAGACTGATCGTTCCAAAATCCATCACGGCGGCGTCCATTATCCGCTATGTCAGAGCCATGCAGAATACGGTGGGAAGCAATGTGCAGACCCTGTACCGCCTGATGGACGGACGGGTGGAGGCATTGGAGTTTCGAATCGGACATACGGCAAAAGTCATCGGAACACCGATCAAAAATCTGAAGATCAAAAAGAATGTCTTAATCGGTTCTATTTATCGTAAGAGAAAACTCATCGTACCCAGCGGCGAAGATATGATAAAGAGCGGAGACAGCGTGATTGTGGTGACCACAGAGCTGGGACTGAACGATATTGATGATATTTTAGAAGGTTAGAAAGATGAATAATAAGATTGTAGTATATATATTAGGATGGGTCATGACTTTCCTTTCGGCGTTTTTACTGCTGCCTTGTCTTGTGAGCCTGATTTATCGGGAGGAGACGGGGATCTACTTTTTTATCATGGCGGTGCTGACCTTTATCTGTGGAAAAATCATCACCCATAAGAAGCCGGAAAAAGGTCATTTTTATGCAAAAGAAGGATTTGTATCCGTTGCCTTAAGCTGGGTGATCTTGAGTATTTTAGGAGCGGTTCCTCTCTGGGCAAGCGGAGAGATTCCACATTTTATAGACGCCTTGTTTGAGATCGTGTCGGGATTTACGACCACGGGAGCAAGTGTGGTCCCGAATGTGGAGGTGCTCTCTCATACAGCATTATTCTGGAGAAGTTTCAGTCACTGGATCGGCGGTATGGGTGTGCTGGTCTTTATGATGGCGATCCTGCCTATGGCAGGGGCGGATAATATGCATCTGTTGCGGGCGGAGAGTCCCGGACCTATCGTGTCAAAGTTGGTTCCCCGGATGAGGAAAACAGCGGGGATCCTCTATCTGATCTATCTTGGTCTGACGATCTTACAGTCGATTTTATTACTGATCAGCGGAATGCCCCTGTTTGAGTCTATCTGTATGTCCCTGGGAACGGCGGGTACCGGTGGATTTGGACTGGTGGCGGACAGCGCAGCCAGCTATACGGCGGTGCAGCAGATCATCATTACGGTATTCATGGTGCTTTTTGGCGTGAACTTCAGCTTTTATTATCTGATTCTGATGAAGAAAGGAAAAGAAGCCCTGAATATGGAGGAGGTAAAATGGTATTTTGCCATCTTTGGTATCGCATCGGTTTTGATTGCAATTGATCTGACGAAGAATGTCAGTGAGCTGTTGCACAACCTGAATCTTGCCACCTTCCAGGTTGCGTCTGTGATGACCACTACGGGATTTGCCACAGCGGACTTCAATCTCTGGCCCACCTTTTCCAAGAATATTCTGGTCATGTTGATGTTCGTGGGAGCCTGTGCAGGAAGTACCGGAGGCGGGATCAAGGTCAGCCGTTTTATCATTTATGCGAAGACGGCGGTGAAGGAGATCAGCCATCTCATCCATCCAAGAAGTGTTAAGGTGGTGAAGATGGATGATAAGACAGTGTCGGACGAGACGATCCGCACCACCCATATGTATCTGATCATCTATATGTTTATCTTTGTGGCTTCACTGTTTTTGCTGAGTCTGGATAAGTACGATATGGTGACGAATTTTACAGCGGTCGCGGCAACGATCAACAATATTGGTCCCGGACTGGAAGCGGTGGGTCCGATGGGAGGATACGGAGGATTTTCAGTTTTATCTAAGATGGTGATGATCCTGGATATGCTGATTGGAAGGCTGGAGATCTTTCCAATGCTGATCCTGTTTTATCCGGGAGTCTGGAAGAGAAGCTAGGAGAGGAAAATCAGTGGATCTTATGAACGGGAGGTAGGAAATGGCAAGTAACTGTGAGAGCTGCGTGAACTTTGTCTATGATGAGGAGGAAGAATGTTACTGTTGTGACATGAATCTGGACGAGGATGATATGGTGAAGTTTTTGACGGGAACCTTTGACAGCTGTCCCTATTATCAGTTGGACGATGAATATGCAGTGGTGAGACACCAGATGTAATAAGAAGGATGTGGAACCTCCGGGTCAGATGTGATTCGGAGGTTTTTCCTGTAAAAAAGGGGGTTGACACAGCCTGAAAATAGTATTATAAAATAATCAAAAACACAGATTGCCGTTTCAAAAAATCCATAAAACTAATAGGTACAGATTCTCAATTATTTACGGAATTTTTTTCCTGACTGGTTGGGATTTTTTTGCGGAGAAGAGTCTGTTATGAAGGTCATTTCACACATTCAGAAAAACTAAGTGAAGAACAGGAGATGAAACAAATGGAGAGTATGGAAAAGATGGAGAAAAAGGGGAATGGAAAATTTGGCGATTGGCCGATTAAGAAGAAATTATTATTTTCTCATGGCATCATTATCGTTAGTACGTTCATTTTGATCGTGATCTTATTAGTTTCAATGTGTTATATCGAAAGACGTATGGCAAAACTGTATGAAGGTCCGACTATGAATATTAAGTACAGCAGCCAGTTATATTATCCGCAGATCGATATTCAAAGAGGTGTGAACCGTCTGTTGGCAGAAGGTACAGATAATTTAGACGAGAACTATCCGGCGTTAGAGGAGAGTATTGACGCTAATCTGGAATTAATTGACGAGGCGTATCAGGTATTAAAAGGAAATCTTCTCACACAGGAAGATAAAGACGCTTTAGAAGAAATTAATGAGAAGTTATCTACGGAGATTACAGATCACAGAGAACAGGTGTTAGCGTATCTGAAAAAGGGAGATTTTGATGCCGCAAGGGAGTATAACAATAGTAATTATAAACCGGCGGTGGATGAGATCAAGACACAGATTGAAGAGTTAGAGGCATCCATTGATGAGACGGCAAACGATTACTGTGAGTCTGCCGAGCGGATGGCGATCATACTGGTCATCATTGGCATTATCATGCTTGTGGTCATCACGGTGATTGCTGTAACGGTGGCAAGAAAGGTTGCAGATGCGATTTCCGTGCCTGTAAAGGAACTGACAGATGCGGCAGAGATCATGTATACAGGAGATATGTCCGCAGCGAAGCTGGTGGAGTATGAGTCAAAAGACGAACTGGGACTGCTGTCAGAAGCCATGAGGGGAACCATGAAAAATCTGGACGATTATGTGGATGAGATCTCAAAGACCCTCACGGAGATCGCAAAGGGAGATCTGACGAAGAACTTTAATGAGATCACGGATTTCCTTGGAGATTTTGCAAGTATTAAGGAATCCTTTGTTTACATATTAAGAGAGTTCAACATTACATTAACGCAGATTCAGGAGACTGCTCACCAGGTGGACAGTGGTTCCGAGGAGATCGCCCATGCAGCCATTGCGCTGGCGGAGGGAACCAGCGAACAGGCAAGCGCAGTTCAGGAACTGAACGCTACCGTGGACAGTGTGGCAGAGATGGCAGCCAACAGTGCGAAGCAGACGGAAATGGCATATGATCACGCAGTGCACTCCGTTCAGGTGGCGGAAAAAGAGCAGGAGCAGATGCATGCGCTTCAGGATGAAATGCGCCGCATTAAAGAAATTTCCGATGAGATCGAAAATATCATCATCACCATCGAGGAGATCGCTTCCCAGACCAGTCTGCTGGCGTTGAACGCATCTATTGAAGCAGCCAGAGCAGGCGAAGCTGGAAAAGGTTTTGCCGTGGTTGCAGATCAGATCGGAAAACTGGCGACAGACAGCGCCCAGGCAGTGGTGAACACAAAGGAACTGATCGGCAAGACCGTGGAAGAGATCAATAAAGGAAATCATATCACGGAAGAGACGGCAGTAGCTTTTAAGAACATTATCTCAGAGATGCAGAACTTCGCAACCACTGCCAGGGGTGTCAGTGAAAATGCCGACAATCAGGCGAAAGCACTGGAACAGGTGGAAAGCGGAATCGAGCAGATCTCTCTGGTGACCCAGCAGAACGCGGCATCCTCCCAGGAGTGTTCCGCTATCAGCGAAGAGCTGGCAGCCAGGGCGGCAGAATTGGACAACCTGGTGGAGAAGTTTGTACTGCATAAAAAATAGTCTGTAAAATGGCACATTTTTGTCCATCCCCAATATATTATCCTAGAGAGATATATTGGGAGGACTTATCATGGAAGAAAAATCCGATCCTCTGGTAAGCACCTGTGATTTTGCGGGAATAAGACCTATTATGATGGACTTACCCTACCCGCCGCTTCAGGTACAGGGCAAAAATCAGGCATACGCCAATCTGCTGGGTGCGGATTATTGCGGAGCTGTATCCGAAATGTCCGCCATCACTCAGTACATCAACAACGAAAACCGTCTGTCCAGTGAAAAGTGTCCCCTGGCAAGGACGATCCTGGGAATTGCCATGGCAGAGATGATACATTTACAAAAACTGGGAGAAATGATCGTTCTGTTAGGGGGAAATATTACCTTTGCATCCAGACAGAAAAACGGACGGCAGAGAATGTGGAGTCCGGCGTGCCTGACGCTGCCCGATACAGCGGAAAAGATGCTCCTGGCGGATATTGAGTCTGAAAAGGGAGCCATCAAACAATACAGGCTGCATATAAAAATGATCAAGGACGTCCATATCAATGCAGTGTTGGAGCGGATCATTAAGGACGAAGAATATCATATTCTTCTGCTTCAGGAAATGTTAAAAGGATGTTCGGGCGCTTTGGTCAAATAAAACGTTGATTGGGAGAATCTCGCTGTGCGGGATTCTTTTTTATTTGTAAAAAGATCATAAAGCAAATGTAAAAAGAGTGTAAAAAAGACGGTATATCCCGCCTATACGACAGAAAATGCTAGGTTCCGGCAGGAAGGGTATGTTATAATATGAAAGAAACTGGGAGCTGGTGAAGCCCGAAGACCATTGGGATCATCATACATAATTAGAAAATATATTGGGAAAACACAGATTTAGAGAGGTTTTTATGAAGATAGAAAAATATTTTGAACAGGCAAGGGAACAATTTGTACGGGATGTTGTATTATCGGATGAATTTATGGATTTCATGCAGGCGAACATGATGCCGTTAGAAACCCTGATGGCATATTACCGCTGTGCGGTGATGGAGGTGGAGACCAAGTTCAAGGTCTTGAATGAGCAGTTATCCCTCCAATATGACCGCAATCCCATAGAGTCCATCAAGACCAGGGTGAAGTCCATGGAGAGCATTATGAAAAAAGTGCGCAGAAAAAATCTTCCGTTGAGCTTAGAGGCAGTGGAAGAAAATATCAGGGATATCGCTGGGGTCCGGGTGGTATGTTCTTTTCCAGAGGATATCTATCTTCTGGCAGACTGTCTTTTACAGCAGGACGACGTCAGATTGCTTGAGAAAAAAGACTATATCAAGAATCCCAAGCCCAGCGGTTACCGGAGCCTTCACCTGATCATTGAGACGCCCATCTTTTTACAAAATGAAAAAAGGGAGATGAAGGTGGAGGTTCAGCTTCGCACCATCGCCATGGATTTTTGGGCAAGTCTGGAGCACAAACTGCGTTATAAGAAAAATATTCCAGAGGAGGAGGCGGAGATTTTGGCTGTGGAGCTGGAGGAATGCGCAAGGATCAGCGAGACTCTGGATCAGCGCATGGAAAGCATCCGGGACCGTATCGCACAGTCGGAAAAAGAAAAGCAGCAATCTCACAAGCTGCTTGAAAATCCCTGGATAAAATAGGAGGAAAAGCATGACTGCAAAGAAGAATTGGATCAATGAAGCCATATTTTACCATATCTATCCCCTGGGATTTACAGGGGCGCCCCATTTCAACGAGGGGGATAAGACGGCAGGAAGCAGGATTTTGGAGGTGCCAGAATGGATCCCTCATCTCAAAGAGCTGGGGATTAACGCCGTCTATTTTGGACCGGTTTTTGAGTCGGGTTCCCATGGATACGATACCTGGGATTATTATCTAATAGACAGCCGGCTTGGGAAAAAGGAGGACTTCAAACAGGTTATTTCTAAGCTTCATAAAAATGGGATCAGGGTGATCTTAGACGGTGTTTTTAATCATGTGGGAAGGGGATTTTTTGCCTTTCAGGATCTGCAGAAAAATCTGGAAAATTCTCAGTACAAAGACTGGTTCTGCAACCTGAATTTTTCCTGGACGAGTCCCTTAGGAGACCCTTTTGCCTACGAGACCTGGCACGGTGCGGCGGAGCTGGTGAAGCTGAATCTGAGAAATCCGGCTGTGTCGGATTACCTTCTCGGCGCGGTCAGGATGTGGATGGATGAACTGGAAATCGACGGACTGCGGCTGGATGCGGCAGACTGCGTGGATCGGGATTTTTTCAAACAGCTTCGTTCTTTTACAAAAGGGAAACGAGAAGACTTCTGGCTCATGGGCGAGATCATACACGGGGATTACCGTCTTTGGGCGAATGAGGAAATGCTGGATTCCGTCACCAATTATGAGTGCTGGAAGGGGATCTATTCCAGCCATAACGATAAGAATTATTTTGAGATCGCCCATTCTTTGAAAAGACAGTTTGGGAAGGGAGGACTGTATGAGAACCTCTGCCTGTATAATTTTTTGGATAATCACGACGTGAACCGAATCGGAAGCCTGCTGACCCGAAAAGAGAATCTTCAAAATGCCTATACGCTTCTGTATCTTATGCCGGGGATCCCGTCCATCTATTACGGAAGCGAGTGGGGAATTGAAGGTGTGAAGGGACAGGGAATGGAAGCGGATTATGCGCTTCGGCCGAAGCTGGATCTAAAGGAGATGGAGGGAAAAAATACAGAGCTGATCCGTCACCTGAAGACGTTAGCGGAGATTCGAAGCAATTCCAAAGCCGTGAAATACGGAGCTTATGAGGATGTGGTGGTGCGCAACGAGCAGTTTGTATTTGCAAGAAGCGGGGAGGAAGAGCAAATACTTGCGGCGCTGAACCTGGCGGATCACAGCGAGACGCTGAAGTTCCGTTACAGGGATCAGGACTATGAGATTGAGCTGGAGCCGTTTTCGTCGATGATCTTAGAATAAAATCTTGAAATAAAAGTAGAAAAGAAGCTGCCAAAAGCCGGATGCTGAAAAGATACAGTATCCGGCTTTCCATTTTTGAAAAAGCTAACATCTCAAATATTTAAAAATATTTGCTGAATATCCTTTGATTGTGGTTTGACAGATAAAATCAGGCGGTTTATACTAATGTTAATCAGTATTTAGAATGGTGCGAATTGATTTTACAGGAGGAGAAAGAGAAGGAGGTACTTATGAAAAAGAAGTTATGCGCACTGGTGTTAGCGCTCTGCGTTGCGTCCACCTCGGTACCGATGACAGCCTTCGCTGAGGAGACGGCGCTCCCGACGAATGCGGAGCAGGAAGCAGTCGTGGAGTCCGATGCCGATACGGAACAGGAAGCAGTCGCGGAGTCCGATACAGAGCCGGAACAGAAAACGAAGGTGGAAGATGTAACGGATGAATCCGCAGAAGACCTGGAGACTGTTGGGGGTTCCGAAACAGAGACGGAAAATAAGGAAGAGGATACGACGGCGGAAGCCGTAACGGAGAATGAGGAAGAAGTCTCAGAAGAATCCGAAGCTTCCGAAGTGTCCGGGGAAGCGGAGCAGGAGATCGCAGATCTTATCCAGAATCGGACGGGAAGTCTGGAAGAAATCAAAAGTTATGAACTGTCGGAGACAGCCCTGGACGGGGTGGAAGTTCTTGATGAGCAGGAACTGGAGAGTCAGACAGCAAACTACGGCTCCAGTGTCTACAATTCATCGTGGGATGTCTATTCGTCAAATTATATCTATAATCGGCTGAACAGTGCGGAAAAAGCGTTCTGGGATGCACTGGATGTTATTTGTAACCGTTATCTGACCCAAAGTATTGATGCGCAGGTCTATACAGTTGATATTAAGGAAGCCGGTATTGTAGTCGGTCATGAAGAGATTGCCGGGGCTGCCTATGCGGCGGACTGTGCCTATGTGGGAATGAGCCGGGCAAGTGAAATATTCACGATGTTTAATTATTCAAATCCGCAGTATTATTTTCTGGAAGGATATCTCTATTCAGGCACACAGATCATTCCGTATTTTTATATAGATTTTCAGACGGCAAGCAAGAGAAATATTGCCACCAACGCGATCAAACAGCAGGTGAATACATGGGAATCCCAGATCGCGGCAGGTACTTCAGAAGTGGCTAAAGCGAAGATTGCCCATGACCTGATCATCAACAAGGTGATGTACGACTACGGATGGTACGAGGGCGAGGACAGCATGAAGAATCCATTTCATCAGAGTGCCTACAGTGTGTTTATCAGCGCGGGAAATATTGCCAGCGGAGAAGCGGGCTACACCGTATGCGCGGGATACAGTAAAGCATTTGAAATGCTGATGAATGGCGCGGGAGTGGATACCATGGCAGTTACCAGTTCGGATCATGCATGGAATATCATCAACATTAATGATTCCTGGTATTACATAGACTGTACCTGGGATGATACGGATGGCTTAAATGGACAGCCGGCAGTCATCTATGACTTTTTTAACCGCAGCAGAAGTAAACTTCTTTCCCTGTCAGGCGGACAGCAGGAGTCCCATGTGGAAGAATCCTGTTATTCAGGTCTGATCCCAGCCTGTACTCTGGATTCCGGTGCAACGTCCACAAGCATTGGAACCTGTTACACCCCAACCACCAGAGCGGCAAGTCCTGCCATCAGCTTTAAAGCAGTGAACGGCGGTGTTCAGGTGACCATGAGCACGGCGACGACGGGAGCGGACATTTACTATACGTTAAACGGAACAAATCCATCGTCTTCTTATACCAGAAGTTATCATTACACCGGACCGTTTACCGTAGCCGCCAACGCTACCATCAAGGCGCTGGCAGTCTGCAATAAATGTTATGACAGCGGGGTATCCACAGTTACCACAAGTGGAAAGAGCTGTAAGGTCACATTCAAATCCAACGGAGGAAGCAGCGTATCTGCGCAGTACGTCCTGTACAATGCCAAAGCCAGCAAACCGAAGAATCCGACTAAGAGCGGTTACACGTTTGCGGGCTGGTATACGGATTCCAAGTGTACCAAGGCTTATAATTTCAGTACGAAACTCACCGGAAATAAGACTCTGTATGCAAAGTGGCTGAAAAAATATACCGTAAAATTCAATGGGAACAGTGGTTCCGTAAAGACAAAGTCCATGAAGGTAACCTACAGCAAAAAGTATGGAACCCTTCCATCCGCGAAGAGAAAGGGATACAGCTTTACCGGATGGTATACGAAGAAGAGCGGCGGCACGAAGATCACAAGCACCAGCAAGGTAAAGATCAAAAAGACAACCACGCTCTATGCTCATTGGAAAAAGGTGAGCGTTAAGACAACTGCCATCAGCAAATTACAGAATGTAAAGGGCAAAAACCTGCAGGTGACCATCAAAAAGGTCAGCGGCGCGGTCGGATATCAGGTCCGCTATGCAACAAATTCCAGTATGAAGTCGGCAAAAACAGTGACCGTGAAAAAGTCCACCAAAGCCACGATATCAAAACTGAAAAAAGGTAAAAAATACTATGTTCAGGTTCGGGCATATAAGACAGATTCTGCAGGAAAGAAAGTCTACGGTTCCTGGAGTAAAACAAAGAATATTAAAATTAAAAGATAAGACACAGGGAGTTGTGCAATGCACAGCTCCCTTTTCTAAAAGGACTTCGTTTTGAATAACATAATAGAAGAATAAGAATCAGAATGGAGTCAGGATGAAACGAGAAGTGATATTGGAACCAGAGGCGCAGGAGGTCTGCGATGCGGCGAAGGCGAAGCCCAGGATCTACCAGCTTCCTCCGAAAGAGGGAAGAAAGGTGTTGGAAAAGGCACAGGATATGCCGGTATATCAGTATCCGGCAAGGATCGTAAGACGAAGCGCGGATACGGGAAGATGGGGCAGGATACCGGTCTATCTGGTGATTCCACAGGAAGTTGGAAAAAATACCGATGTGATCTATTATATTCACGGCGCAGGCTGGGTGTTTGGTAGTTTTCACACCCATGAAAAACTGGTGAGGGAGCTGGCAGCCCGTACGGGCTGCATTCTCGTATTTCCAGAATACAGCCGGGCTCCGGAGGCGCCTTATCCCGTGGCTTTGGAACAGTGTTACAGTGTGTTTTGCCAGACGGGGAGGATTTTATCGGAATGCGGTTATGGGATGAATCCTGGTACTTTGACCATGGCGGGGGACAGTGCGGGAGGCAATCTGGCGATTGCAATAACCCTGCTGGTAAAATACAGGGGAGGACCGGGAATCCAAAAACAGCTTCTGTATTATCCGGTGACAAACGCCTGCTTTGAGACGGATTCCTATTGTAGATTTGCGCAGGATTATTACCTCTACCGGGAGGGCATGATCTGGTTCTGGGATCAATATGCCCCGACGCAGAGGGAGAGGAATCAGATCACGGCTTCTCCTTTGCGGGCAGATATCCGGCAGCTTCAGGGACTGCCGGAGGCGATGATCCTGAATGGGGAGGCGGATGTGCTGCGGGATGAGGGGGAAGCCTATGCACAAAAGCTGCGCCAGGCTTTTGTACCCGTGACTGCCCTGCGTTTTCAGGGGATCATCCACGATTTTGTCATGCTGAACTCTCTGGATCAAACCAGAGCCTGCCGGGCGGCGATGGATGTCTCCACGGAATGGATCAGGCGGAAAAATCGGCGTTGAAAAGCAGGATAAAAAATTCGTGACATTTTCCTTAAGATTTTCAGGTTTCTGACCGAAACATTAATTGATAACAAAAGTAAATGAATGGAAGGATCCATTGGTTTCAGGGAGAAATACATATGAAAGTCATGTCAATGAACCGAATTTTTACATCGGGAAATAAAAGCGGAGGTTCCATCTACGCTGGAAATCTTCTTTTTGGAGGCTCCGGGCTAAAAAGTACGAAGGAAAGATCAGAGCGCCAGCAGCAGATGGCAGGAGAGGTGGGATTCTGGGAACAGCAGAAGGAGAACCTCAAAAACCGGGAGTGCTCCACCGTGGAAGAGATCGGCAGAAAACTGCAAGAGTTTCACACCTATGAAGATGAGATTCGCGCAGCCAAAATGGCATATAATCAGGAGCAGATGTTCCATACCATGGACGAGGCGAGGGAATTGGGAGAAAAAATCGCTGAGGCTGCAAAAGAGCTGGAACCGAAGACTCCGGAGGAAAGAAAAGAGGAAGCGGCAAAGGAAGCAGCGGGAATCGAAAAAGATCCGGGAATCCTTTCAGAAATTCTGGACGAAGCGGCAGAGGCGGTGGAAGAATCCGTCGAAGATCTGACAGGAGGACTAGAAGATCATGCCGCGGTGCGGGAATCCTCTGGGGAAGAATTCATGCAAAAGATCAACGGCGTTTTTTATGAGGGAATGCGCGATTCTGTGGAGACGCCTGAAGAACAGCTTCTGGGAAAACACATCAATTTTTCTGTATAAAAACAGCATTTTTCCATATGCTATCCGAAAAAGAAAGAAGGATATGCGATGGAGAAGCGAAAAGACGTGGAATGTGCTGTCGGAAGCCGGCAGGATGAGGAGGAAATGTTAAAAACTTATCAGACGGAGGATTATGATTACCTTGCCAACTCGGCAACGGGGATGGATTGTACGGGACTGATGCACCGGTCGCCTGTGGATGAGGCGGAGATGGAATCTTACCAGCAGGTGTACCAGTATCTTCCGCCTAATATAAAAGTGGACAGTATGGATGGGAAAGACAGCCATAAATAGACAGGTTTTTGGAAGGAGATGGAAAAAGCGCTCCTTCCTTTTTCGGATACGGCGCCAAAAGTTGGATTGTATAATATGAAGAACAAGACTTGAAAACCTCAAAAAAAAGTATAGAATTATTTTTGAAAAGTAAGATAATTTAGTGTATACAGATAGGAGATAAAATTTATGTATGGTTTTGGCCAGTTGATCAGCATTTTGAAAAAAAGTCCAAAGACGATCGTTTTTACGGAGGGAACAGATCCGCGTATATTAGAGGCCGCCTCCCGGCTTCTTGCCAGCAATTTCCTGCATCCGATTCTGGTGGGAAATGAAGAACAGATTTATCTGGAAGCGGAGGAGTGTGGTTTTAACATCCGTGGAGCGGAGATTATAGATCCGGATAATTTTGACCGCATGGATGAGATGATAGAGTTATTCTGCGAACTCAGAAAAAGCAAGGGCGTGACTGTAGAACAGGCGAAAGAGACCTTGTCCCATGCCAATTATTTTGGGACCATGCTGGTAAAAATGGGAATTGCGGATTCTTTGCTGGGAGGAGCCACCTATTCTACTGCCGATACGGTGCGTCCGGCGCTTCAGCTGATCAAGACAAAACCGGGCAACAGTATCGTATCCTCCTGTTTTATTCTGGTGCGTCCGAGGGCGACGGGAGAGAATGAGGTCCTTGCCATGGGAGATTGCGCCATCAATATCCATCCGAATGAGGAAGAGCTGGTGGAGATCGCAGGAGAGACGGCGAAGTGTGCAAAAATATTCGGGTTGGAACCGGAGGTTGCTTTTCTGAGCTATTCCACCCTGGGTTCCGGTTTTGGTGAGGACGTAGACAAGATGCGCAATGCGGCAAAAAAGGCGAAGGAGAGATATCCTGAACTTCCAATTGCCGGTGAGCTGCAGTTTGACTCGGCGGTATCTCCAAAAGTGGCGCGCACAAAATGCCCGGAAAATCCAGTGGCGGGTCATGCCAATACCTTTGTGTTCCCGGACATCAACGCGGGAAACATTGGTTATAAGATCGCACAGCGTCTCGGTAACTTTGAAGCCTATGGTCCGATTCTGTTGGGACTGAATGCGCCGATCAACGATCTGTCCAGAGGCTGCAATGCAGCGGAGGTATATTCCATGGCAATCATTACGGCGGCTCTTGCTTAAGAAAATATATTCAGAGGAAGATAAAGAAAAAAGGAGAGAACGGTTGCAAAGCTGTTATCTCTTTTTACGTTAAGGATGTTTTTTATAAGGTGAGATAAGAGTGCCTCTGATACAATCAATAGGGAAACAAAAGGATTAAGTTTATGAATGATGACTACACATTTCCTTGAGATAATGCAATGGCTGTTGAAAAAAGTCATTGAGGGCAGAGTATTCCTTATAAATTCGTTTGATATTACTATAACTGTGATATAAACATCTGAATAAGATGTTCATTTTCTGATAGCAAATCATATTCTTTGTTAGCATAACACCAGTCAATCATACTTCCGGTGATAAAAATACAAATAAGTCGTTTAAATTCGACATATGTATATTTGTTTTTCCATAATTTCTGAGAAGTTCCTTCATCAATAATATGTTTCAATGAGATAATCCGGGTGTCAGAAGTAAAGTCATTACATTCAGAAAGAAGCATTTGCCGGAGATTAAATATAAACGCCTGCGTTGTTACTTTTCTTCCTACATTTTGACAGTATTGAAAAGAGCTTCTGATATATTGGGTAAGCTGCTGTTGGATCGTGGCGCCGGGATTTTGCAGATTATACTGATTCATTTCTTTCTCCAGATATTCATCAATACCATTTCCAAAACTCGTCCGTATAATATCTTCCTTAGATTTGAAATAGAGATAAAAAGTTCCTTTTGCAATTCCGCATGCGGTACAGATCTGTTGAACGGTAGTATTCTCATAACCGATTTCTTCAAAGAGCGCCAGTGCTGTTTGAAAAATCAATTGTTTTGTTTCTTCTTTTTGTATTTGTTTCCTTGTCCTTATTGTTGTCATGCTTCAAACCTCTTCTCCTGCTGAGTTAGGTATATTGATACCTCTTTTATCGAACCGGGTTCCATACCGGTTTTTGCCAACATTTCACATAATAATCCAAAGTCTTTCTTCCAAAATAAGTTTAATTCCGACGACCAGCCAAAACCAGAAAGCTGCTATGCCATAAAATCTCATCTTTACGATTTATGGAAGCCGACTGCCAAGTTCTATTTAAAAATCAAGGCTTTTTGCTCATTTCTAGAATACAAAGAAAAATCAGATTATGCAAGGTTATTGTTGACAATTTATTCATTATAATTTAATATAAAACAAAATGACTTTGGTCATTATATGACCATGGTCGGAATGGAGGAAAAATGAAAAATTTCTACAAAAGCCCATTGTTGGTTCCTATCAGTATTGGAAGTTTGAAATTAAAAAATCGTCTGGTAGTATTGCCGATGGCATGTGTGCACGGAATGGGAACAGATATGAGTGAACAGTCCATTGCGTATTATGAGAAAAAGGCACAGGGTGGTTTTGGCTTGATTATTAGGGAGGGGGATGCTCCTTATTTTAAAGAATCCGATTTGGAAAGTCATAAGGAACTTTGTGACCGTGTTCATGCTGCAGGATCGAAAATCATTGCACAATGCGGACATCCGGGTCGCCAGGTGGGAAATCCGTGTGTTGCACCGTCTCCAGTGCCGTGTCTGATGAATGATATTATTCCGCATGAGCTGACAACAGAGGAAATTCATGACATAGAGGATGCATTTGCAGAAAAGGCAAACTTCTGTAAACGGGCAGGTTATGACGGAGTAGAAATCCATGGTGCACATGGTTATCTGATAGCGGAATTTATGTCTACATATGCCAATAAGCGTTCGGATGAATATGGAGGGACATTTGAAAACCGTATGAGATTCCCTTTGGAAATAATTCACAAGGTAAGAGAAAAATGTGGCTTTGATTATACAGTGTCATTTAGAATATCTGGAGATGAATTTGTGCCTGGTGGAAGGACGATCGAAGAAACAAAGGCAATCGCAATAGAGCTGGAAAAAGCAGGTGTGGATATGATAAATGTATCCGGAGCCGTATATGGAGCAGAAGAAAACTTCATGTCTCCTATGAACTATCCGACAGCATATCTTGCAGATTTTGCGAAGGAAGTAAAAAGTGTAGTGAATATTCCGGTCATGGCTTGTAATCGGATACGGGATCCGAAAGTTGGAGAAAGCTTATTGCTTTCCGATAAATGCGATTTGATTGGAATGGGTCGGGCTTCTCTGGCAGATCCGGAACTGCCTAATAAATTTTTCAGCGGTCGGTATGATGAAATACGCCCGTGTATCGGATGCAACCAGGGATGTCTTGAACACTTGAATACATGGCAGCCTGTGAACTGTATGGTAAATCCAGAGACAGGAAATGAGTATTTGCGGGAGTTCAAGGAGGCAAAGACAAAGAAACGAGTGGCAGTCATTGGTGCTGGACCAGCCGGCATGGAAGCGGCGATAACAGCGGCAAGAGCAGGACATAATGTAACGATATATGAGCAGAACCCGTATTTTGGAGGTAATTTCTATCTTGCCAGCATTCCGCCAACAAAGGGAACTATAGCAGAATTTACGTCATGGCAGACCGCAGAATTAAAACGCAGAAATGTAGAAATAAAGCTCAATACAAAATTTACTCCTGAGACTTATGAAGAGACAAAGCCGGAAGCTGTGATTATTGCAACAGGTTCTGTTCCGTTGATACCTGGAATAAAGGGAATTGATCAATCACATGTAGTTTTGGCAAGTGATGTCCTCACAGGAAAAGTATCAGTAGGAAAGAAAATTGTAGTATGTGGAGGCGGAATGGTCGGAGCTGAAACGGCAACCCACCTTGCAATGAATAATCGCCTTGATTTTGATAACCGCAAGGTTAGTGTTATAGAGATGAAATCCTTGATTGCTGGTGATGAAGAGTACACAAGACGTCTTGAACTGTTAAAGCTTATGGAAAAATTAAAAATTGACAGTTATACAGACAGTACGATTACAGAGATACTTGAAAATGGAGTTGTGATTGACAAAAACGGTACAAAGGAAACTATCCCATGTGACAGCGTGGTGCTGGCGTTCGGGTATAAACCGGAAACATCACTTTTTGAAGCATTGAAAGAGAAAGTAAATGTACAGATTGTCGGTGACTGTAATGGTGTAGCAAACGGATTTAAGGCTGTAAGAGAAGGATTTCTTGCTGCTTTAAATATCTGAAATCAGATTATACTATAGTTATAATATCTAAAAAGATACCCTGTTTATGAATCTATAATTCATAAGCGGGTATCTTTTTGTGGTAATTATTTGATTATTTATTGCTTCTTCTCCAGATATGCATTTTTTCTGCTTCTGCGATCAGTTCGTCGCGGAAGTCCGGATGAGCGATAGAGATGATAGCTTCTGCTCTCTCCCATGCGGAAAGACCTTTTAAGCACACCTTACCGTATTCAGTTACCAGGAAATGTGTATTGGAACGAGTGTCGGTAACGATGGAACCTTCTGCTAAGGTTGGACGGATACGGGAATGAAGCACACCGTCTTTACTCTTGAAGGTAGAAGAGCAGCAGATGAAGCTCTTACCGCCGTTGGAAAGATATGCGCCCAGTACAAAGTCTAACTGTCCGCCGGCACCGCTGATGTGCTTGATTCCGGAAGATTCAGAACTTACCTGTCCGAATAAGTCGATATCTACGGCATTGTTGATGGACATAAAGTTATCCAGAGCAGCAATGGAGCGGATGTCGTTGGTATAGCTTACCGGAGCGCTCATTAATTCAGGATTCTCATCTAAGTAATCGTACATCTTCTTTGTTCCGGCGCCGAAACCATAGGTCTGACGGTAACGGTCGATATTTTTCTTAGAGCCATTGATCTTTCCTGCTTTTGCAATGTCAACGAAAGCATCCACATACATCTCGGTGTGAACACCTAAGTCTTTTAAATCAGATTCTGCGATCAGAGAACCTACGGCATTAGGCATACCGCCGATACCAAGCTGTAAGCAGGCGCCGTTTGGAATCTCATCCACGATCAATTTTGCAACTGCCTTGTCTACGTCAGTAGCAGGACCGCCTGCACCAAGCTCACCGATCGGAGCATTGTTGCCCTCTACAATATAGGTGACATCAGAGATATGTACACCGTTTTCGAAACCGCCTAAGCAGCGCGGCATATTTTCATTGACCTCAACGATAATGTGTTTGGATGTCTCGCACATAGCTGCTAAGTGTGAGGCATTTGGTCCAAAGTTAAAGTATCCATGTTTATCCATCGGAGCAACCATAATCATCACAACGTCATCCGTTTTGATGGATTCGCGGTAGTAGCGAGGAAGCTCGGAATAACGGATTGGTGCATAGTAAGCAAATCCGCGGCTGATATATTTACGTTCAATACCGGACATATGCCAGGAATTCCAGGTAAAGTGTTCTCCTGCGTCCTCGCGTTCAAATACAGCCAGAGGTTTTAATAAGATACCTCCACGCAGGTTTACGTCCTTTAATTCATCGGTACGTTTTGCCAAAGCCTGGTCTAATACATCAGGTGTACCATTACACCAGCCATAGTCTACCCAGTCGCCGGATTTGATGATCTTAACTGCTTCGTCCGCAGATACGAGTTTCTGCTGATATTCTTTTTGGAAATCCATTTTGAGAACCCTCCTATTTTCATTCAATGCTAAGATTGTTAAATTTTAAACATACTTAATTTTAACACGCTATTCTCCATTGGTCAACTCAAATCCGCCTTTTCTCATGGGCTTTAGTTGAAAATTGGGAGGATTTAGTATAATATGGATAAATATTGCGGCGTCCCCTGGAGGCGAGTCACTGTTTGCATGAAAGCAGCTGAATATGTAATGCAGATGAAATCTGCCGAAGGCGTCGCAGCCGTTTATATGAAAGCAGCCTAATATCGAATGGAGGATGAAGAGGTAGTAAATGAGTGAACTAAAAAAAGAACAGACGATGCAAAAGACGGTAGTGGTCTGGCTGGGAGCCCTGATCTGCTGCGCGTTGTGGGGCAGCGCGTTTCCATGCATTAAGATCGGGTATGAAATGTTTGACATTGGCGCGGGAGATACGGCGTCCCAGATTTTATTTGCCGGATACCGGTTTACCCTGGCTGGGATCCTGACAATCCTGATCGGGAGCATCTTAAATCGGAAGTTTTTAATTCCCCAAAAAGGCAGCGGGGGGAAGATTTTGAAGCTGTCCATGCTGCAGACGGTTTTGCAATATTTCTTCTTCTATGTGGGACTTGCCAATACCACCGGGGTAAAAGCCTCGATCATAGAGGGCGTGAACGTCTTTGTGGCGGTTTTGGTGGCAAGTCTGCTGTTTCACCAGGAACAGCTTACACCGAAAAAAATAGTGGGTTGTATCATCGGATTTATCGGTGTTGTCATTGTGAATCTAGGCGGCGGCTTGGACATGAATCTGGCATGGAACGGAGAAGGCTTCATCTTTTTGTCCACCATTGCCTATGCGTTTTCTTCGGTATTTTTAAAACGTTACTCACAGGATGAGAACCCGGTGGTGTTAAGCGGATATCAGTTCGCCGCAGGGGGCGTGATCATGTGCCTTATTGGATGGCTTATGGGCGGCAGAGTCCATGGATTTGGCGCAGCTTCCACGACAATGCTGGTCTATCTGGCGCTGGTGTCGGCAGTGGCGTATTCCCTGTGGGGAATCCTGCTAAAATACAACCCGGTGTCCAGAGTGGCAGTCTTTGGATTTATGAATCCGGTCTTTGGCGTGATTCTCTCTGCGATCCTGTTGGGAGAGGAAGGTCAGGCGGGAGGAAAGAGTATTCTGGCGTTGATTCTGGTGTGCATTGGAATTTATGTGGTGAATCGACAGGAAAAGGCGTAGTATTTGGATAAATTGAGGAGGAAATAGGCATGAATACAGTGGTGACTTTAAAAAAGGGAGAGGGACGTACTATAAAAGCAGGCGGCATGTGGATCTATGACAATGAGATCGAATCGATTCTTGGAAGCTATGAGAATGGAGACGTGGTGCTGGTACATGATTTTGACGGTTATCCCATGGGCGTGGGCTTTATCAATGACCATTCCAAGATCCGGGTGCGGATGCTAAGCCGGGATGAAAATGTGGAAATCAACGAAGATTTTTGGATGGATCGTGTAAAAAGAGCCTGGGAATACCGAAAAAAGGTGGTGGATACCTCAAGCTGCCGTCTGATCTTTGGCGAGGCGGATTTCATTCCGGGACTGGTGGTGGACAAGTTCGCAGATGTTCTGGTGGTACAGTCCAATGCTCTGGGAATCGACCGCTGGAAGCTGGTGATCGTGGACTGTATCAAAAAATGTCTGGCGGAAGATGATATTTCTATCCGCGGGGTCTATGAGAGAAGCGATGCAAAGGTCCGGCTTCAGGAGGGCATGGAGCGCATCAAAGGTTTTATCGGGGAGCCGTTTAACACCAATGTGGAAATCGTTGAAAATGGCGTCTGGTATGTGGTGGATGTTCAGGATGGACAAAAGACCGGTTTTTTCCTGGATCAGAAATATAACCGCGCGGCTGTGGGACGACTCTGTCAGGATGCCGAGGTTCTGGACTGCTTTACCCATACCGGATCCTTTGCCTTAAATGCCGGAGTGAACGGAGCCAGGAGAGTACTTGGAATTGATGCTTCCGATCTCGCCATCCATCAGGCAATGTTCAATGCGAGAATGAATGACTTGCAGGGAATCGTACAGTTTGCCTGTGGAGATGTCTTTGATCTGCTGCCGGACTTTGAGAAAAGAGGAAAGAAGTTCGATGTGGTGATCCTGGATCCGCCAGCTTTTACCAAGTCCAGAAATTCCGTAAAAAATGCCGTAAAAGGATACCGGGAGATCAATCTGCGCGCCATGAAGCTGGTGAAGGACGGCGGGTATCTTGCCACCTGTTCCTGTTCCCATTTTATGACCTATGAGCTTTTTACAGAGACCATCCGGCAGGCGGCGAAAAGCGCCCATAAGAGACTGCGTCAGGTGGAGTTTCGCACCCAGTCGCCGGATCATCCGATTCTCTGGGCGGCGGATGAATCTTATTATTTAAAGTTCTACATCTTCCAGGTGTGTGAGGAATATTAAGACGCAAAAGGGTGTAATGAGTAAAATATAAAAAGGTGTTGCAGGATCGTTGGAATCCTGTAACACCTCTTACAATTGGTGATTTGGGAGATGAATTTGTTCTTTGCCCTAGATACGAATTTCCTCTTTGAGCTTTGTAACTTCGTCGATAAGATAATTAACCTTCACCTCATAGGCGAGATTTTTGCTGGCTGCCGGAATAGCCTGATTCAGCTTATTCGTTAATTCAATATGATTTTCAGCCAATAATTGAATGTTTTTGTCTGTTTTGTTCTCAATATGTAGTTGTAATTGAGTGATGCGTTGTTTTACCTCCTGCATCTCTGATTGAGTGTTTTGAATGTCGGACTTCATGTTTTGAATATCGGACTTCATGTTCTGAATGTCAGACTTCATGTCCTGGATTTCAGACTTCATGTTCTGAATGTCGGACTTCATGTTTTGAATATCGGACTTCATGTTCTGAATGTCAGACTTCATGTCCT
>CAUAFT010000019.1 GCA_958428365.1 uncultured Lachnospiraceae bacterium
GTAATTTTATCTTACATCAGTTTGAAGGTTTACACAAACTTTGGGATACTCCCATTCATTTTACCACTTTTCTTTGTCTTTGGTATGCCAAGAAGTTCCCTTAATGCAGTTTCAAGTTTTCTATTTTTTGCCATTTAATCTTTCAACAATATTTTCATATATCTTCTTTATAATATTTTTCTCCTTACACTCCAACCATATTTCTAATAGCTTCCTCTACAGCAGCGTTTAAGCTTTTCCCATGCTCAATCGCATACACAGCAATATTCCGATGAAGTTCTGGGCTGATCCTGACATTAAATGTTCCTTTATACGGTTGTTCTGGCTGTACATTGCGCTCTTCACAATCTTTTAAATATTCATCAATTACATTTTTAAAATCCTGCTCTAATTCCTGTACTGAATCACCTTCGTATGACAACAAAGATTTTATACCAATTACTTTTCCGAAAAGGCAGCTATCTTCCTTGGAATATTCCACCGTTCCATTATAATTCTTATATGATAATAAATTGCTCATAACAGACCATCCTTTCTTAACTTCTCTATAACTTGATCTAATACATATCGTTTTAATATTCCGCTTGGATGTGGCTTATGGAAATTGATTACTTCATTTGAATCTTCTTTGACAAACTTTACTCCTGATCCAGTTCCACCTTGTTTTAATTCATATCCAAAATATGATAGCAAAGATGTCATTTCATCAAATGTAAAATCTTTTGGTTTCTTCAAAAGTCTATCTATCAGTTTATCCTTCTTACTCATTTACGGTTTCTCCTTTGTATATATTATACTGGAATTGACTTAAATATGCAACTATTTTTAGTTGCTATAATTATTGAATAGTTAAAGCTCCCTTTGCCAACATTTTTCTTGATTTGTTTTATAGTGAATGTTATTCTTGAGAAAAGAAAGGCGGGAATTAAAAATCATTAATGATTGGCTCGCCATTTATGAAGAACCTCTTTATAAAGCATGGAACACGAATCAATAGAACTATGACAAGCATCCAATATCAACTAATCCGAAGCAACCGCAAAACCATCACAATAACAATCAATACAGACGGAACCATCCTTGTAAAAGCGCCAAATTCTGTCTCAAAAAAAAGAATAGACGAGATAGTAAAAAACAAATCTGACTGGATTACAACACGTCTCGAACATCAAAAAAGCCGCCGAACCTTCACCGAAGAAGAAATCACCTATTACCGGAAAAAAGCAAAAATAGTTTTCGCTGAACGCCTTCATTTTTACGAACCGCAGATAGGCGTACACGCGAACGGACTTCGTATCAAAGACCAAAAGACAAGATGGGGAAGCTGTAGCAGTAAAGGCAATATCAACCTCAACTGGCGTTTAATCCTTGCCCCACAGGAAGTCATGGACTATGTCATCATCCATGAACTCTGCCATCTAAAAGAAATGAACCACTCCAAAGCCTTCTGGGACCTGGTCGAAGCTCACTGCCCGGACTATAAAAAACAAAAACAATGGCTCAAAGAAAATACGGCCCGGCTTGGATGTTAAGCTCACCCAACACCTGTCGAACAAATGAGGAGAATCAAATGTATAAAATATTTATCGTGGAAGACGACGAAATCATCGCCAGAACCATCAAAGAACACCTGAATGTATGGGACTATGACGTACACTGTGTACAAGATTTTTCCAATGTAATGACTGAATTTGCGAAGTTTGATCCGCAGCTGGTGCTTATGGACATTGCTCTGCCCTTTTTCAATGGATACCACTGGTGCAGTGAGATCCGAAAAGTCTCGAAAGTGCCGGTGATCTTCCTATCCTCCGCCTCGGACAACATGAACATCGTAATGGCAGTCAACATGGGAGCCGACGATTTCATCTCCAAACCCTTTGATCTGGAAGTGCTTACGGTAAAGATACAGGCGATGCTTCGACGGAGTTATGATTTTGCGGGAAAAAGCCGGATTTTAGAGCATCGAGGGGCAATTTTGAATCTTACGGAGACCACCCTGACCTATCAGGAGGAGAAGGCGGAGCTGACGAAAAATGAATTTCGTATTCTGCAGGTTCTCATGGAAAATAAGGAAAAGGTAGTGTCCAGAGACACCCTGATGACAAAGCTCTGGGAAAGTGATGATTATGTAGATGAGAATACCCTGTCTGTGAATGTGAATCGGCTGAGGAAAAAATTAGAAGCCATTGGTCTTGCGGATTTTATTATCACAAAGAAAGGAATCGGGTATCGGTTGGGATGAAAATATGGTTCTATTATTGTAAACGCAACATACGATGGATTGCCCTGTCTCTCATCAATCTTTTTACCATGTCCATTATTATACAGTTAAATGGAATTGCAATTTCTGAATGGGCTTACGGGGCAGTTCTGTGTCTCTTTTTTATATTGGTGATAGGAGCATTGGATTTTGTTTTTTATTATCAGAAGCACAGACGTATTCTGGAGGCAAAAAAAGTGATCCAAATATCCGTGAATGCATTAGAAATGCCAGGAGATCAGATTGAAGAGGATTACCAGGAACTGTTGCGTCTGGTACATGAGGACCGGGTAAAGGCGGTAAATGATCTGCAGAACCGAAAGAAAGACCTGGTGGAGTATTATACGATGTGGGTACACCAGATCAAGACACCGATTGCGGCTATGCGTTTGCTGCTGCAGGCGGAGGATACGCCTCAGAACAGGGAGATGGCGGAGGAGCTGTTTCAGATCGAACAGTATGTGGAGATGGCGCTGCACTATACGAGATTGGATTCTGAGAGTTCAGATTTTCTGATACAGTGGTATGAACTGGATGGGATCGTCCGGGAAGCAGTTCGAAAATATGCCAGAGTATTTATTCGGAAAAAAATCAATCTCAACTATCAGCCTTTGAAGGTTCAGGTATTGACGGATGAAAAATGGCTGGAATTTGTCATCGAACAGATCCTCTCTAATGCCGTCAAATATACACAGAAGGGAACTGTATCTATTTATATGGAAGATGAAAGAACCATTGTTATCGAAGATACGGGAATTGGAATCCGCCCGGAGGATCTGCCAAGGGTCTGTGAAAAAGGCTATACGGGCTATAACGGACATACGGACAAACGTTCTACAGGCATCGGACTCTATCTATGTAAACGTATCCTGAAAAAACTCTCTCATTCCATAGAGATAGATTCTGAGCTTGGAAAAGGTACTCGTGTGAAAATCGGACTGATAGTAGAAGACAAAAATAAAAGGTTTTATGAAAATATGTGAAGATATAAACAGAACACCTATCTTACAAAATCGTAAGATGTAAAAGTATGGAAATCCTTGTAAAATCAACAAAAATTAGAAGTATTTAATTATCATTACACCAAGTTTACACCATGAGAAAGAGCCTATATGTGATAAAATAATAAGAGACAAATTATTCGATGATGACTTGTCTCTTATTGCTTTATTTATGAATATTATCTGGATAAGAGAAATATTTTAAACGCAATTCTATAAGTGCTTGTTCATATCCTAGAACGCGTGAAAGTTGTTCAGTTGTCAATGTGTTATTTTCTATTATAGCTTCATCTGGAATTAACAAGTTTATGGCGAATGTATTTGCTTCCAGTTCAAATTTATCTATTGAAAAGAGCGTAACGTTACGAAGAAATAAAGTATTGGAGTCAGGATGTATAATAGCGTGTCCAAGTTCATGTGCACAAGTAAATTTTTTCATTCTATAATTGAGGTTACAGTTAATATGTATCTGCTTCATTCTTAATGGCTTATTATAGTAACCGTTAATCGTTCCAAGTTCTTCATATAATATGGAAATATTCATAGCGTCTGCTAATTCAAATGGATTAGATGTCCCATATTTTTTTACTATTTTTGTGATGGTATCATTAATCAGAACTCGTTCCCCTCCTTTTTAATCTTTGTTTTTATATTTCTTGGGTGTAAATTTTGCTTTTGCGTTTATTTTTGCGATTCGTAAACTGTTTTCAAGACTTGCTTTGAGTAGTTCCTTTGTTTCATCATCTAAAGGTTCACCAGAAAACATCAATGCATCTTGTGAGTATTCAAGCTGGGCTAAAGTGTTCTCAAGTGTTTTAGCAATATCTTTTTCGTCTTTTGGATTTAGTTGTAAAGTTGTTTCTATAGAGTTATTTCCGGTCATTAAATAATCAACAGTTACTCCAAAATAATCAGCAATTTTTTGAAGGGTTTGTGTAGATGGAACACTACGACCGTTCTTCCAATTACTTAAAGAGGTTTGTGTCACACCTGCCTCTTTTGAAACGCGATAAGAACTTACACCATTTTTTTGTAAAAGTTGTTCAAATATTTCATACATTTTTTGTCATCCTTCCACAAAAAGACAATACTTTTGCAAAAGTTAGTAAAAACACTTGACTACTTCCGCAAAATGAAGTAACATATAGTTACACAAACGAAAGCAAAACGGTTTGTAACTTTTGAAATGTGATGTGCTTTTTTATTGTTAATTTTGTTTATGAAAGTATATCACATATTGAAAGTAATATCAATACAATTACTTACGGAAGGTGGTGTAATTTTGTACAAAAAATTTGCTGAATTGTTGGAGAAAACTAATAAAACAACATATCAGGTAGCAAAGGACACAGGTATAGGTCAAAATATTTTTTCAAACTGGAAAAAAGGTCGAAGCAAACCCAAAGCTGAAAAGCTGAAAATTTTGGCGGATTACTTCGGTGTATCCGTTGACTACTTCTTAGAGGATAGCACAGAAGCTGTCCAATAAAACGGACTCGAAAAAGAATGTTACCAGACAGCCTGCAATGCAGACCTGATTCAATCTCCTTCTTTTGTTAGGTTTTATTATAACAGTTACTATCTATTTTTTTCATACGGGTTATGGCAAAAAACTTCCCAGCATACAGGTTTGTGACCGGAAAAAAATTGCAGGCTGTCTGGTAACATTCAAAAAAAAATAGTTATCCTGTCCGGTTGGAATAAGACCGTAGCATTAAAGCAGGACAGGAGATCGTCTACAACTATGAAGTTGGGGACGTAAAAAAAGAAGGCTCCTACGACGGCAATCGTAAAAGCCTTCCGGGAAACATAGAAATGTTCCTACATACAAAATTATTTTAGAACATTTCCAGAAAGGATTCAATCGAATCCTGAAAGTTCCCAAAGAAAATTTTACCGTCTGGCAGTGAAACAGAAAGCCAGTCGCTCAGGGAGAAAAATTATCCCATTGTACTTTGAAAACTGAATGCAACCGCATGGGAGGAAGGCATGAAACATAGGGCTTTTCAAAAAAATCTAATCAGACGGACGAATAAAACATGACGGGAATAAGAGTTAGTTACAATATTGCAACTGGAAGAGGGGACGGAAAATAACCAAAATCTAATAATACTCAAAATATATAAGAGAAAAGAGGAAATTGAAAGATGAGTGAAAGAGAGTTATATAAACAGTTACTTCCGCAAATAATAGAAACAATTGTTCTCTTAAGCCGTTTAAATGAAAAAGATTACATCGAGTGGAGAGAGGCATATTTAAAAGAAATCCGGGGACGGAAAGGTGAAGCCTTTGGGCAGAAAATCCTTACCATCATAGAGGTATTCTTATACTACGATAAAGAGCCCACGGGTGTGGAAATTATCTATGAGTATTTTTCTAAATATTTAGAAGATGAACCCGATACCATCTATGAAGTGGAAAAAGCGGAGAGGGCATATCTGGAATACGTTAACCGGATGGATGAAAAGCAACAGCTTGACTTATATTTTCTTGCAGATAAATGCATGATGGCATACAGAAAGCAGGGGTTCATCAATGGATTCCGCTATGCAAAAAGACTTTTGATGACACAGGAATAGTTCTTATTACAAAATATTCCAGTTATGCTATAATAGAACCCAGAAAAAGAAGGGAGCGTACAGCTTATGAAGAAGAATACGATCGTTGCAATCATAACCGGAGCAGTTATCCTTGCCGGAGGGATCGGCGGTCTCGCCTGGAAGGAATACAACCGTTTTGAGCCAAAGCAGGAAACCGTCACCGTGGAGCTGGGGGATAAGTTCAAGACCGACCCGGCAGCCTACATAGACGCAGGTGAAAAAGCGTTGTCTGAGACTAAGCTGGACGCTTCCGGCTTAGACATGGAAAAGACAGGGATCTATACCCTCACCGCAAGCTGGAAGGATAAAAAAATAAATATCAAAGTGAAAGTCGCCGATACCACAGCGCCCACCGTCAAGCTGAAAGAGACAGAGTTCCAGACTACCATTGGAACAGCTATCCCGGCAGGGGACATCATAGAGAAGATGGAAGATAAAGCAGGAATTAAAGAAGTATCTTTTGACCAGGGCACAGAAAAAACAGGGACCGACAGCAAAGACCTTTTAGATCAGGTGTCCTTAAGATGTGAAGAA
Source organism: uncultured Lachnospiraceae bacterium (assembly GCA_958428365.1). GTDB lineage: Bacteria > Bacillota > Clostridia > Lachnospirales > Lachnospiraceae > Maccoyibacter. The sequence continues at coordinate 6,396 of CAUAFT010000019.1, forward strand.
GTCGGAACCCAGACCATACAGGTTATCGTGACGGATAATAATGGAAACGAGACCAAAAAGAAGATCAAAGTCAAGGTGATCGAAGATTACTTAGCCCACGTCAGCGGAATACAGGATATCACCATCACCGAAGGGGAAACGCCGGACTGGATGGAGGGTATCACCGCAGATGAAAAAGTACTGGAAGTTACAGCGGACGCGTCCGCAGTGGACGTTGGCACACCGGGGGAATACACCCTGACATATATCATCAAAGGGGATGATAACGAGACCATGGTAGAACAGGAAGTGAAAGTCACCGTTAAGAAGAAAGTGGTACAGCAGAAACAGGCAAGTACCAACAACGGTAACAGTACGGGAAGTTCTGGTGGTGAGTCTGCTTCGGCTAGTTCATCGGAGAGTGCAAGCGGCGGTTCTTCAAATAATGGAGAGAGTAGCACCAATGATACTTGGTCAGTTCCGATAACTAAAACAGGAGAAGGAATAGCGGAAGATACTGGGATACATTGGGAAAGTTACGAAGAAATATATATAGATTCAGAAGGAAATCCTGTAAATCCATAAATTATAGAAAAGAAAAAAGTCATGTTTATTACATGGCTTTTTTTATTGAAAGGAGAACAAGTGAAACAAAAATTAAAAAGAATAACAGCAATGATGTTAGCTGTCGTCCTAGCAGTAACAGGGACATTTCTAAATATAAAATATACAGCAAAAGCGGATGGAGGTCTGGAAAGACTTGGAAGTGTCACTTATGGTAGTTCCACGGTAGGAAATTTTAGGGTAAATGGACAGCTTGCTTTTTGTATTGAGCATGAAAAAACAACCCCTCCTACGGGAACGTCATTCCATGATGAAATTTACAATAATTCAGAAATATTAAAAGTGTTGTACTATGGATACGGAGGAGCGGAACAGTGGGGAGGATTTGAGAGTGAGGAACACGGCATCGTGGCAACTTCCCTGACTCTGTCCCACTATTATGCAGGGACAGCGGTAAAGTCTGCAAACCAGAGCTTTTATGACTTCCTGCAGACAGTACCAGCCGCACCGGACAACAACATCTCCATCTCAAAATCCAGCCTGGAATCCTATGTAGAGGGTGGAGTCCAGAGGACAGAAAACATCACTTTGAATGGGGACTATCGGAACACGGTCACTTTCCCGTTACCTTCTGGTGTGACTTTGCATAACGTAAGCGCAAAGACAACAGGCACCGGGAACGTAACAGTCAGCGGGGGGCAGACCTTCTATTTATCCGCCCCATTATCTTTGAACACGACATGGAGAAGCGGGACGTTAACAGGGAGCCTTCCGTTATACCAGCCTGTTATCTCTATAACAGAAGGGGAGGTACAGAATTTAGGAAGACTTAGTGTGACATCAGACCCGACGAATACTATCTCCCTTACCGTCAAATTCGAAGCCCTCGGCAAAGGAAAACTCCAAAAAGTCGACGCCGGCACAGATGAACCCGTAGCAGGCGTACAGCTCGGCATCTACACCGACAAAGCCTGTACCGACCGTGTAGAAAGGCTGACAACCGACAGCAAAGGAACCGCCACAAGTTCCGATATGGAGCCGGGCACCTATTACGTCAAAGAAATCAAAGCAGCGGACGGGTATGTGTTAAGCGATAAAGTCCATACCTTAAAGATCCAGGCAGGAAAGACCACCACCCTGGAAATCTCCAACAAGGAGCAGCTGGGAAACCTTACCGTCATCAAAAAAGGGGAAGTCCTGACCGGATGGAACAGCGGGAACTTCACCTATGAGACCAGGCAGCTTCCGGGGGCATCCTTCAAGATCACGGCAGGGAAGGACATCTACCGTGCGGACGGAACCAAAGTCTATGACAAAGGCGATACCGTCAAAGCAAAGGTCACCACCGGGACGGACGGTTCCGTAACCGTCAAAAACCTCCACCTCGGCACCTACACCGTCACTGAGACAAAGACCATCGACGGCTATGCCATCAACACCGCCCCGAAGACTGTCACCCTCTCCTACGGAGGACAGACCGTGGAGATCGTGGAAGAATCCGCTTCCATCACCAACACCAGGCAGACCGCTTCCGTAAAAGTCGTGAAAAAAGACTCCAAGACAAAAAACGTCCTAGCCGGAGGGCAGTACACCCTTTACGCCGGGAACGACATCAAAAACCATGACGGGACCGTCATCGTAAAAAAGGATACCGCCTTAGAGACCGCCACCACCGGAACCGACGGAACAGCATCCTATACCGTCAGCCTGCCCATAGGGAATACCTACTACATCAAAGAGACGAAAGCGCCTTACGGATACATCCGCAACACCACAGACACCTATACCTTCACCTTTCACGACCTTGCCGATACCGAAGAAACGGCAGAGTTCTCCCATACCTTCGAGAATAACTTCACAACGGCAGAGCTGAACCTCGTAAAAGCTGACCGGGAAACCGGAAAAAGCGTACCACAGGGAGACGCCACCTTACAGGGCGCCGTCTACGGGCTTTATGCAAAAGAGGACATCACCCATCCAGACGGGAAGACCGGGGTACTGTACAAAAAAGACGCCCTGGTTACAAGGCTCACCACAGACAAAGACGCAAAAGCAAAAATTGACAAGTTATATTTAGGGGAATACTACTTAAAGGAGATCACACCGCCTGTTGGATACGTCCTGGACGAAACCGTCTACAACGTATCCTGTACCTACGAAGGTGACCTCACCCCGGTCGTAAAAAGAACCGCCACCGTCACCGAACAGGTCAAAAAACAGCCGTTCTGCCTCATCAAGGTATCCGACAACGGGCTTGTCACAGAGCTTCCAAACCTGGAAGGGGCAGGCTTCACCGCCTATTTAAAATCTGCCTTAAAATACGATAAAAACGGGGTGCCGGACTATGAGAACTCCACCCCTGCGGCATTAGGGGAAAACGGGGAAACCACCATCTACAGTGATAAAAAAGGCTACTTGGAATCCATCCCCCTGCCGTATGGAACCTATGTGGTGATAGAATCCGTCGTACCCCACAACATGACCCCCGTCAGCCCCTTTGAGGTAAAGATCACAGAACACAAGCCGGACACCCCACAGACCTGGAGGGTCTTCTCCGACAAGGAATTTACCGCAAAACTCAAGATCGTAAAGCAGGACGAAGAGACCGGGAAAGCCATCCTCCTGCCGGAGACCGAATTTAAGATCTATGACCTGGACAACCAGTCCTACGTCGTACAGTACACCACCTATCCGAGCAAAGTAAGGCATGAAACCTTCAAAACCGATAAAAGCGGGACCCTCACCCTACCGGAAAGGCTCCCGGCTGGGAACTACCGCATCGAGGAAGTAAACGCCCCGGAGGGCTACCTGATCGATGGGGAAGGGATCTGTTTCTCCATAGATACGGATACCGCATACGAAGTAGATGAAGACACGGACGACGTCATCATCACCGCAGGCTACCCGGACACGCCCGTCAAAGGCGAATTGATCATCGAGAAGAAAGGAGAAGTCTTAAAAGACCATTTCGGAAGCATCTATGCAGGGACCCAGGACAAAGACTTCCGTTACGGGAAAACAGGGCTTGCCGGGGCGGAATTTGAACTCTATGCGGCAGAAGACATCTACACCCCGGACCACCAGACCGACGAAGACGGGAACCGCATAAAACTCTACAGCAAAGGAGACCTGGTAAATACCGCCATCACGGATGAAGAGGGAAAAGCCGTCCTGACAGACCTCCCCCTCGGCGCCTACCGTATTGTAGAAACCAAAGCGCCATACGGACACATCTTAAACAAAGAAGAACAGACCGTGACCTTCGCCTATGTGGACGCCTATACCCCGGTCGTCAAAGAGACCGTCACCTTCATCAATGAAAGGCAGAAAGTCTCCCTGTCTGTAAAGAAAACTGATGCAGAGACAGGAAAGGCAGTGGAAGGGGCGGAATTTTCCCTCTATGCCGGGGAAGACATCCAAAACAGCAAAGGGGAAACCATCGTCACCAAAGGCACCCTCTTAGCAACCGCCATAACAGACAGGGACGGAACCGCCGTCTTTGACAAAGACCTTCCATTCGGCATTTATTATGCAAAAGAAACCAAAACCCCGGAGGGCTACGTCTCCACAGACCAGGTCATCGAATATGGACCATCCTACCAGGGACAGGACGTAAAGACCGTAAACATTGAGACAGAGTTTGAGAACACCCCGACCACCGTCGAAGTCACCAAGACCGACCTCACCGGGGAGCAGGAGCTGGACGGGGCAAAACTCACCGTCACAGATCTTCTTGGAAACGTCATCGACACCTGGGTCAGTGAAGCAGGAAAGACACATACCATCAAAAACCTCACTGCCGGAAAGACCTATATCCTGAAAGAAGAGATTCCGCCAAAAGGCTATGCCACGGCAGAATCCATCGACTTCACCATAAAAGACACCGGAGAGATTCAGAAGATCACCATGAAAGACGCACCAATCACCGTGGAGATCACCAAGACCGACCTCACGGGAAAAGAAGAGCTGGAGGGAGCGAAGCTGACCCTGACAGATAAGAACGGAAAGACCGTCGACACCTGGAAGAGCGAAGCAGGGAAGGCACACGTCATGAAGAACCTGAAAGCCGGGGAAACCTACACCTTAACCGAAAAGACCGCGCCAAAAGGCTACACGTTCTCGGAATCCGTGAAATTCAAAGTCAAGGATACCGGGGAAGTCCAGAAAGTCACCATGAAGGACCAGTACACCAAAGGAAAAATAGAGATCCAGAAGACCGACGCCAAGACCGGGAAGCCGTTAGCCGGGGTGAAATTTGAGCTGCGGGATGGGGGAGGGAAAGTCTTAGAGACCCTCATTACGGATAAAGACGGAAAAGCAGAATCCAAAGAATACCCGATCGGAACCTATAAAAACGGCAGTTTCCAAAAGGCGATCACCTATACCGTCGTGGAGACGGAGACCTTAGAGGGCTACATCTTAGATGGAAGGGAACAGAAAGTGACCTTCCACTGGAAAGACGGAAAAGAAGAAGTCATCAAGGTATCTTTAGGGTTCACCAATGAACCTACAGAACCGAAGCTCCCGCAGACCGGGGAATTTCCATACTGGATACTTCCTACAGGAGCCGGGGCATTACTCATCGGTACATCCTTCCTTGGATGGAAGCACAGCCGGAAAAAGAAGGATGAATAGGGCATGAAGAGGAAAAACAGAAAATGGAATATCGCAAGGGTCTTACTGCTGACACTTTTCTTAGGGGGAATCGTCTTACTGATGGTTCCCCCGGTCACGTTATACAAAGGGGAATGGGAAAACAGGGAACTCATAGAGGATGTGAAAGAGCCATCCGCAGAGGAAGGAGAAAAGATAACATATGGATATACGGATTTTTAAATTATGATGGATATAAGAGATGGGAGTTATCCATAAATCCACACTTAAAACTGGGACAGCCTGCGCACCGGAGGTCGTCCGGTGCGGGCGGTGGCGAAGCCATCGACCGCCCGTGCCGGACTTTTGACCGAAGGGCGCACGGCTTTAGCCCCCAGTATCTAACAGGGGGGTACAAATAGAACCTAGAACCTAGTTCCTAAAAATAAAAACCCTGGAAACATCAGTGTTTGAGAGATTAGAGGTTAACATAACGCCAAACAAAAACGTCAAAAAGTACAACTTTTTTCTGAACAGGAGGCAGAAATAATGAAATTTGAAGAGGAATTATACAATCTGGAGGAAGAACGCTACCATGAACTGGTGGATGAACTTGTAGAATGGAGAAAAGGGGAAAACATCTCACAGAAATACTTAGCAGAACGCGCCGGAATTGAAAAAACCTACTTGAGCAAAATCGAGAATCATAAAAAACGTGCGACCGACCGCCTGCTCCAAAGGTTAATGAACGTCCTCCGCATGGAGACTACAGAAGAGGAACCCATAGACATCATTATTGATTACTGCCGGGTGCGGATCCCGACCATGGACATAGGGTTAGTCTTGGAAAAACTCTTCCATATCGAGACAGACTATTTCCTGCATGAAGACCATGCCTTTTACGGCTATAAGGAACAGTATATCTTAGGGGACATCTCCGTCATGACCTCGCCGGAGGAAAAGAACGGGATCCTGATAGAATTGAAGGGCAGGGGATGCCGACAGATAGAAATGTATTTACAGGCACAAAAAAGGGAATGGACGGACTTCTTCCATGACATACAAAACATGGGAGGAATCTTCAAACGTATCGACATTGCCATCAATGACAGGTTCGGGATCTTAGACGTAGGGAGGCTAAAGGAAAAATGCAAGAAGGGGGAATGCACTTCCTATTTCCGTGGGATTGGAACGAATGAAGAAGGAAGGTTCCATAAACAGCGTGAGGACAACCGGATGGAAATGGGGGAAACCCTGTACATTGGATCTAAAAAAAGTGAAATCTACTTCTGCATTTATGAAAAGGATTATGAACAGTACATCAGACAAGGGGTCTCCATGGCAGAGGCAGACGTTAAAAACCGGTTTGAAATACGTTTAAAAAATGACCGGGCAAAATCAGCTATAGAAGATTATCTGGAACACGGGGACATCGGAAAGACCGCTTTTGGGATCATCCACCATTATATCCGGTTCTTGGAACCCGGAAAGGGTACAAAACAGAACTGGAAGCTGGATGGGGACTGGCAGTTATTCATTGGGCTGGAGCAGCGGAAAATAAAACTGACCATGAAGCCGGAGCCTTACACCATCGAAAAGACCTACAACTGGATCAATAAGCAGGTCATGCCGAGTCTTAAGATGTTAGAAGAACTGGACAAAGTAAAAGGGACCACGGTACTACAGGACATGATGGACCACACGGAGCTGACGGAAAAGCAGAAAAAAATCATAGAGCAGGAAACAAGACCGATAGAAGATGTCATCCTGTAAAGGGGCTGCGGCATCGCGACAGGAAAATAAAAAGGAAAGAAGGAATTACATGACAAAATATGAAGTCCCAATCTGGGAGAAAATAACGTTAAATGTTGAGGAAGCATCCGCTTATTCCCACATAGGAGTGAACAAAATAAGGAGCATGATGAATGACCCGATGTGCCCTTTCGTAGTTTTTGTGGGAACAAGAAGATTAATTAAGCGGAAAGAGTTTGAAAAGTACATACAGAGTCATAAATATGTGTGATTTCTAGAAAGTAATATTGAGAAAAGGGTTTTGGTGTGATAAGATGAGCGTATCGCATTAAGGCTCTTTTTCTCTGAGAAAGGAGCAGAATATATGGCAAGGAAAGACAGCAGGGGAAGAAACTTGCATCCGGGAGAAAGTCAAAGAAAGGATGGGATGTATCAGTATAGATATGTAGACTTTTGCAATAAACGAAAAATAGTGTATAGTTGGCGGTTGGTGCGTTCAGATAAAACACCGCAGGGAAAAAAGCCGGATATTTCGTTAAGGGAAAAAGAAGCCAAGATACAAGAGATGTTAGCAGATCGACTTCGTTATAAAGGAAAAGAAATTACCCTGAATGAAATGTTTGATGAATACCTTGTGAGAAAAAAGAAAAAAGGAAAACCTCTTACGGAAAAAACAAAATCAAATTATAAAGGTATGTGGGATAGCCATATTCGGGACAGTGTTCTAGGCAATACAAAGTTAGCGGAGATCTCAAAATCGGACATCGTGAATACATATTTGGAACTGTCAGATAAGGAGTTGTCTTATGGCACAATATGTTTTTTTCATAAAGTGATGACTGCCGTATTCAATATGGCGTTGGATGATGACTTGATACGGAAAAGACCAACAGACCGGGTCTTGGATGAAATCGGTGGCGAACAGAAAAGGAGAGAAGCATTAACTGTCGACCAACAAAAAGAATTGCTTGCTTATGCAAAAACGCATGATCGGGATATGTACAGGAAAATAAGATTCTTAATAGATTCGATGTGTCGTATCAGTGAGTTTGCAGGTCTGACATGGGAAGATGTTGATATGAAAAATCGTATCATCCATATCGACCATCAAATGCAGTATTTAAAATTTCCAGGCGATAAAAAATATATGTATCACATCACACCAACAAAGTCCAGACGGAGCCGGGACATTCCCATGACAGATGAAGTTTACGGTGTCCTAAAAGAATTAAAGAAGTATTATTTTATTCTCCGCAAAGATTATATGGTAGATAACAAGACCGATTTTCTGTTTTATACTAAGTCGGGAAAGTTGATTAGCGACAGCAGTTTCATATATGAGTTGGATAAATTCATGAATGGATACAATGCGACTGCGAAGAATAGGATTGAGCGTCTTACACCGCATATCCTAAGACATACAGGTTGTACCAGAAACGCAGAGTCTGGAATGGATATAAAAGTTTTGCAGTATATAATGGGACATAGCAATTCAAAAATCACGAATGATGTTTACAACCATGTCAATGCAGAGCGTGCCAAAAACGAGCTTTTGCGGGTAAATTCCAAAGAAAATACCGCATAAGGTTTACACCATTTTTGACTTTGAAAAGGGTTGAGTTTACACCAATTTTACACCATTTACCCGTGTAAATATAAAGAAATATGTGAAGATATAAAGAAAAGGATTTCTAAGAAATGCCGAAAATAAAGGGTTTTAAGAGAGTATGTGAAGATATAAACAGAACACCTATCTTACAAAAACGTAAGAAACAGGAGGAAAATGTAAGCGAAAGAAATAGCAGACATTTTCCTCTTTTGTTATACTTATCCCAGCAAAAGCAAGAACAGCCGGCGTTCTTAACATTTTCAGGAGGAAATTATGGCAATCTTAGAAGTAAATAATTTAAAGAAAATATATACCACACGCTTTGCGGGAAATCAGGTACAGGCGCTGTCAAATCTGAGCTTTTCCGTGGAGGAAGGCGAATATGTCGCCATCATGGGAGAGTCGGGATCCGGTAAGACAACACTGTTGAACATTCTGGCATCCTTAGACAAACCAACCAATGGAGAAGTTCTCCTAAATGGAAAGAACATCGTAGAGATCAGGGAAAAAGAGATCTCCGCATTTCGAAGAGAGAATCTGGGATTCGTCTTTCAGGACTTCAATCTTCTGGATAACTTTTCCTTAAAGGACAATATCCTGCTTCCGCTGGTGCTTTCCGGGGTACAGTATCCTGAGATGGAGAGAAGGCTTCTTCCCATTGCGGCGAAGCTGGGGATCCGGGAGTTATTGGAGAAGTATCCCTATGAGGTGTCGGGAGGACAGAAGCAGCGCACCGCTGTTGCAAGGGCATTGATCAATAATCCGCAGCTCATCCTTGCAGATGAGCCAACGGGCGCTCTGGATTCCAAGGCGGCGGACAGTCTGCTTCGTCTTTTCAACGCCATCAACGCGGATGGTCAGACCATCCTCATGGTAACTCACAGCACCAAGGCGGCAAGCCATGCCAAGAGAGTGCTGTTTATCAAGGACGGCGAGGTGTTCCATCAGATCTACCGAGGGAATATGACCAATGAGGAGCTGTACGCCAAGATCTCCGATACCCTCACAATGCTGACGACAGGTGGTGAGAGACATGAGTAGCGGGCTTTACAGAAAACTGGCTTTTACCAATATAAAAAATAACAAGCGGTTTTATTTTCCCTATCTTCTAACAGGAATCCTCACCGTGGTGATGTTCTATATTATCTTTGCCTTAACGGGCAATGAGGGGCTGGGAAAGATGCCGGGAAGCCGTGATGTACAGATGATCATGGGTTTTGGCAAGGGTGTGATCGGATTCTTTTCGGTAATCTTCCTGTTTTATACCAACAGCTTTCTGATGAAACGAAGAAAAAAAGAACTGGGAATCTACAACATTCTGGGTATGGAGAAACGTCATATCTCCAGGATCCTGGCATATGAGACCCTGTTTACTGGGGTCATTGTGATCGGTGGAGGGCTGGTGACGGGAATCCTCTTTAATAAACTGATGAATATGCTGCTTTATAAATTAATGGGATACAGCACCGGAATTGATTTCTATATTTCAAAGGAAGGGATCCTGTGGTCGGTGGTTTTGTTTGTGGGAATCTACATTCTGACCTTTATCTATGATCTGCTTCAGGTGAAGCTGGCGAATCCCATTGAACTGTTGCAGGGGGACAGTGCGGGAGAGCGGGAGCCAAAGACGAAGATGCTGATGGCAGTTCTGGGCTGTATCTGCCTTGGGATCGGCTATGGCATCGCTATCACCACTAAGAATCCCATTGAGGCATTTATGATGTTTTTCGTGGCGGTGATCCTGGTCATCATAGGTACTTATCTGATCTTTACCGCCGGAAGTATCGCCCTGTTAAAAATGCTTCGCCGGAAAAAGAGTTATTATTATCAGACCAGACATTTCACCTCCGTGTCCGGAATGATCTACCGTATGAAGCAGAACGCAGTGGGACTTGCCAATATCTGTATCCTATCCACCATGGTGCTGGTGGTGATCTCCTCCACGGTATGCCTCTATTGGGGAGAGGAGGATATGCTGAAGGAACGTTATCCTATGGATATCAGTATGTATGGAGATGCGAGGGAAATATTAGAGGACGATCAGGTGATGGAGGTGGTGAAGCAGACTGCTGTTGAGTGTGGAAGAAAGATTCGGGGAAAACAGGAGTATGTACAGCTTAGTTTTTCTGCGATAGAGCAAAACGGTAAGTATTTGCTGGATAATGAACAGTTGGAATCCATATCGGGTATGAATGAGGCAGTGGGCTTTACGGTGCTGACCAGAGAGGGTTATGAGACCATCTATCATGAGGAGATGCCGGAGCTTAAGGACAATGAGTTAGAGATTCTGACATTCCAGAAGAGTGAGAAGCAAAATCAGAAACAGATCGTGATCGGTGACTGCGAATTTCAGGTCAGGGACACGAAGCAGGTAGAAGATGATAACGGCGACGACATGGTGGGAATCATGGATCAGTACTTCTATCTGGTGGTCAATGACAATGAGGACCTGGAAAGATTTTTTAGGATCCAGGAAGAGGCATACCAGGAAAATGCAAGTCTGATCCGTCATTACTACTGGCTGGATCTGGATGGAAGCGAGGAGGAGAAAAAAGCATGTTTTGAAAAGATAGAGGAACGTCTGACGCAGATTTCAAGCTCCTTTGAAAACGGCATCCTGTGCTGGAGCCGTCAGACACAGAGGGAAAGCTATCGTGTCATGTTCGGCGGATTTTTCTTCCTGGGACTGTTTTTAGGCGCCATGTTCCTGATGATTACCGTGCTCATTATCTTTTATAAGCAGATCTCCGAGGGATATGAGGATAAGAACCGTTTCGCCATTATGGAAAAAGTAGGAATGAGCAGGGAAGAAGTAAAAGCCACCATCCGATCACAAGTGCGGACGGTCTTCCTGCTGCCCATCATTATGGCTTCCATCCATGTTGCAGCGGCATTTCCAATGATCCGAAGGCTGTTGACAATGTTCGGATTCAGCAACACAATGCTCTTTGTAGGCTGTGTGGTGGGAACCATCCTGGTATTTCTGGTAATTTATCTGCTGGTATTCATGCAGACCTCCAGAATCTATTATAAAATCGTCGGAGAACAGGTCTAAACAGGAAGCCTTGACAAAATATGAATATCTATGTTATTCTTGCCACAGACTAAATAAAAAAACGCAGGGAAGAAGAGAGTACATTTAGGGAACTATTACAGAGAATCTTCCAGACATAATATCGGATGTCAGGCTGAGAGGAAGAGCAGGGAAATAAATGGAACATGGCTTCGGAGCGGCATAGCTGAGCAGATATTGCACATGGGCTTTGCAGAAATTGTGATCTCAGTCAGCAACAGCAGATCTGTCAGGTTGTGAAGGGTTCGCCCGTTATAGCGAGGAGTGCTGAACGGCACTTGCAAAGGTCTGCATCGTGAGATCCAGATAAAATGAAGTGGTAACACGGGATTTATGCTCGTCTTCTTTTAGAAGGCGGGCTTTTTTATTTTATTTGGAAGAGTATCCCACAAGATCCACATCACCCATCCAATAACTGATATAGGCAATTTGCACCCTGGTATTTCTGTTACAGCGACTTGCGGAGGATATTAGAATTTCTTAGTGTTCTGAGCAATTCCAGCAATTCCCAGACACGATGTCTGGGAAAGGCACATCTGAGCCATGGATGGCGAATATGTGCCGTTTGCGTCCGTTTCCAACTCCGTAGCCGACAGAACACTTAGAAATTCTTATATCCGCAGCACGGAGCGAAAACAGAAATACCAGGGTGCAAATTGCCAACACAGCTTACCGCCTAAAAACAACAAAGAAAAGAGAGGAAAACAAAATGAGTAAAGGAAAATTCTACATGACAACGGCAATCGCCTACACATCAGGCAAGCCGCACATTGGAAACACCTACGAAATCATACTGGCAGACAGTATAGCAAGATATAAACGTCTGGAAGGTTACGACGTCTTTTTCCAGACCGGAACCGATGAACACGGTCAAAAAATCGAATTAAAAGCACAGGAGGCAGGCATCTCCCCAAAAGAATATGTAGACAACGTAGCAGGAGAGGTGAAAAGAATCTGGGATCTGATGAACACCTCCTACGATAAGTTTATCCGCACCACGGACCAGCCTCACGAGAAGCAGGTTCAGAAGATCTTTAAGAAGCTCTACGATCAGGGAGATATTTATAAGGGACATTATGAAGGACTCTACTGCACTCCTTGCGAATCCTTCTTTACAGAGTCTCAGCTTGTAGATGGAAAATGTCCTGACTGTGGACGGGAGGTAGTCCCTGCCAAGGAGGAAGCATATTTCTTCAAGATGAGCAAGTATGCGGACCGTCTGATCGAGCACATCAATACCCATCCTGAATTTATTCAGCCGGTATCCCGCAAGAATGAGATGATGAACAATTTCCTGCTTCCGGGCTTACAGGATCTGTGCGTATCCAGAACCTCCTTCTCCTGGGGAATCCCGGTGGACTTCGATCCGAAGCATGTGACCTATGTATGGCTGGACGCACTGACCAACTATATTACCGGAATCGGTTATGATTGTGACGGCGATTCCACCGAGCAGTTCAAGAAGAACTGGCCGGCAGACTTACATCTGATCGGAAAGGATATTATCCGCTTCCATACGATTTACTGGCCGATCTTTTTAATGGCGTTGGATCTGCCGCTGCCGAAGCAGGTATTTGGTCATCCATGGCTGATCCAGAGCGACGGCAAGATGAGCAAGTCCAAAGGAAATGTTCTCTATGCCGACGAGCTGGTGGACTTCTTTGGCGTGGATGCAGTGCGTTACTTCGTGCTTCATGAGATGCCGTTTGAAAATGACGGCGTGATCTCCTGGGAGCTTTTAGTGGAGAGGATCAACTCCGATCTTGCCAACACCCTTGGAAATCTCGTTAACCGCACCATTTCCATGAGCAACAAGTATTTTGGCGGCGTAGTATCCAATAAGAACGTCTGCGAGGATGTGGATGCGGATTTAAAGGAAGTGGTAACCACCACGGTGGACCGCGTCACAGCGAAGATGGAGGAGCTGCGGGTGGCAGACGCCATTACGGAGATCTTTACTCTGTTCAAACGCTGTAATAAATATATCGATGAGACCATGCCTTGGGCGCTTGCCAAGGAGGAGGATAAAAAAGACCGCCTCGCCACTGTCTTATATAATCTGGTGGAGAGCATCAGCATCGGAGCAACGCTCTTAGAGAGCTTCCTGCCGGAGACCGCAGAGAAGATCTTCACGCAGTTGAATACGGAAAAGAGAGCGTACGACGATCTGAATCAGTTTGGTCTGTACCCGGATGGAAATAAAGTAACGGAGAAACCGGAGATCCTTTTTGCCCGTCTGGACTTAGAAGAGGTTTTGAAAAAAGTGGAAGAGCTTCATCCGCAGACAGAGGAAGCGAAGGAGGAGACAGAAGTGGAAGCAGGAATTGATATTGAGGCAAAACCAGAGATCACCTATGATGATTTTATGAAAATGCAGTTCCAGGTGGGAGAGATCATCTCCTGCGAGGAGGTTCCGAAGTCCAAGAAGCTGCTCTGTTCCCAGGTCCGTATCGGAAGCCAGGTAAAGCAGATCGTATCCGGTATTAAGAAACACTATTCCGCAGAGGAGATGGTGGGTAAAAAAGTGATGGTTCTTGTGAACTTAAAGCCTGCAAAATTAGCGGGGATCCTTTCCGAGGGAATGTTGTTATGCGCCGAGGACGAAAACGGTGAGCTGGCATTGATGATACCGGAAAAAGAAATGCCAAACGGAGCGGAAATCTGTTAGATCTGCATGAAAATCCTCCGGGAGATACGTAGATGTGACAAGAAGGCTGCTTTGCAGCTGCGCATCGGCGCTTGGAGTGTTCAAGCCCCTCGATCTTGAGGGGCTTGTTCTATTATGCGAAAGAACTTGTTGTACGATAAAAGGATGATCCTTAAGAGACCCGCTGCATTTTCTTCTGTTTGTCGGCAACCAGATAGATGACAAAGACCGCCACGAAGAAGAGGAATTGAATGCCGATACACTTCCAATAAAGCTCCATGGAAAAGGCTTCATCGGAAAAGCCGCTGATCCTGTCCGTGACCTGAATGTACCAGTAAGCCGGGAGGAACCGGGCGATGGACAGAACCTGTTCTCCCAGCATATATTGCGGGACAAAGATACCGCAGAAAAAGCTCATTCCAAGCGCCACCACATTTGTAATCATATTCAATACGTTTCCATTTGGCGAAAAGATGCTGACTAACAGTGCGATCGCCATGCAGATCAACAGGAACACAAAGCTGTTTAGGATCAGCAGAAGTCCATCTTTTGAAAATATCGCGGAACCAAAGGCGATCCTTCCCACCAGAATAAATAAGATCCACATAACCAGACTGAAGATGATACATCCAAAGCTGATCTGCAGGCTCTTGTTCAGATGATGGAGGGCAGAGCAGTTCAAACGGTTCTCCAGATCCTTTTTTCGGAAAGTAATCAGGATTGGGGAGAGACCCAGGATGAGGACTGCGATCAGGATATAAGGCATGTACTGAAAATAGTAAAACATCATAACATTGGAGCCCTGTTTTTCTTTTTCAAAGGTCAGACTGGTAACGTCGCTGCAATCCTGTATGGAATCAAAGGTTTTTTGGGAAGCCTCTTCCACAGAGTTTCCGCTGGCAAGATAGATGCGAAGCGTCTTTAAATACTGGTCGATTTGCTCGTCCACGAAGAATCCGCAGGCGCTGTCAAGGCGTTTGGAGCTTTCCACCAGATCTTCTGTCTCTCCATTCAGGAGCGACTGTTCAAATCCTTTTGGAATTGTCAATACATAGTCCACCTTATAGTAATAAATGCTGTCCTGGATCATTTCTCCATCGTTTTCCATCGGGGTCAGTTCATGTACGGAGTCCAGATAGTCGATCAGCTTCTGACTTGCCGTGGAATGGTCAAGGTCAATGACGCTGATGTCCAGAGAGTAGGTCTGATATTGGTATTCGTTGGTATCCTTCGCGGCAAAGCTCATTAAGAGCATGAGGGCGAGAAAGATTCCAAAGTAGAGCATACAGCCCGGAAGGTGCTTTTTTGCGATCTTAAAAAAGGTTTTAAATGTTTGCATATTTTCTCCTCCTTGTCATCAAAAATCCACCGATGGTAAACAGGATGGAAAAGATGATGAGAGTGATAACATTTCTGGCATAGCGGTCTATGGTGTCGTAGATTGCCAGAGAATAAAAGGTATCGGTAATCAGTGCGGAGGGATTGATCTTATTAATGATGGGGCAGAAAGTCTCTACCAGGATCCTCATACTGCCGATCATCAGACCGCTTAAAAAACTTCCCACCATAGTAACGGACATGAGGATCCCGATCTTAATTCCTTCGGAAAGACGGCCCATGGCGCCGAGGAAAAACCCAAAGGTCATTCCGGTCATACATCCCACAAAGATTGACAGGATGGCAAAAGGAAGCCTTGTGGTCAGATCAATTCTCAGGATCAGTACGATATAGGCAAAAGAGATCAGCACGCAGAGGAAGCGTAAAATGAGATTGGCGAACAGTTCGCCGCCGATCTGTTTTAGCTTGTGCACAGGAGAAATATTTTTGCGCGCTCCCAGCGCAGAAAGGTTCGCCTGATTGTTGATCGCTACATAACAGCCTGCGATTCCGGTGTACATGCAGACCATGGCGATCAGATTATAAAAATACTGGTCGTAGGTGTCGGCGTTGTTCTTACCGTAGGAAACGGTCTTGTTGTAAGATGCAGTTTCTTCCAGAATACCAAGGACCTCCGGGAGTTTTTCCGGGCTGGTCATGGCAGTCTCGCTGACAGCCTGATAATTCATCTGATATTCCTCAATAAAGGTCTGTAAAATACTCTGATTCAGGGCTGCGTTTCCCATATCGGAAGAGACGGTGAGGGAAATGGTATCTCCGGCATAGATGACGCCGTCCACCTTTTGGTTTTTTAACAGGCTAAGGGCTTCTTTTTCATCACAGTAGACAACCTTTAAGAACGGCTTTTCTCCTTCGCTCAGTTCATCGGCAACCGTGGTAAAGTTTTCCGACATACCGCCTTCTTCCTTTACAATGGCAACCGGGATCGTGTGAAAACTCTCATCGGCAGACATATTGGAGAAAGCGATCTTGAACATGGTTCCCAATATAATAGGAAAGAAAATGATCCAGAATACCTCGGCGCGATTCCTTATAAGTTGTTTGAAGCTATACTGAAAAATCTGAAACATAGCGATCCCTCCTTAATCCCGCAGTTCTTTTCCGGTCATCTCCAAAAAGACGTCGTTTAAAGTCGGAAGCTCGGAATAGACTCTGCCAAAAGAAATATTTTCGGATTGCAGATAATTCAGGATATGAATTAAATTATGTTTTCCATTGCTGCAAAGAACCGTCAGCTTGTGATGGTCATAAGAAGCGTCATAGACATTTTTCAGGCTGCGGACGGCGGATAATTGTTCTTCCGGAAAGTCCAGGATATCGATGGAGATGATTTCTTTTTTCTTAATCATCTGCTTTAACTCATCGGTGGTTCCGGTGGCTAAGTTCCGGCCCCTATCCATGATGGCGATGCGGCTGCAGATCTGTTCCACCTCTTCCATATAGTGGGAGGTATAGATCACGGTGGCTCCCTGACGGTTCAATTCCAGGATACCTTCCAGAATCTTGTTACGGCTTTGCGGATCTACGGCAACCGTGGGTTCATCCAAAAAGATCAGCTTCGGTTTGTGAGCGATGCCGCAGGCGATATTCAGACGTCTCAAAAGACCGCCGGATAATTTTTTTGGATAAAATTTTCTGTAATCTTCAAGCTCCACGAATGCGATCGCCTCTTCCACATACTGTTTTTTCAGCGCCTTGTCCTGGATGTAGAGACTGCAGAAGTAATCGATGTTTTCGTAGACCGTTAGCTCATCAAAGACGGCGATATTTTGCATGACTACGCCGATCTGGTGTTTGCTGTCATAGCTGTCCGGTCTCATCTCCCTGCCAAAGACCTCGATGGTTCCCTTGTCATAGGTGAGAAGCGAGAGGATGCAGTTGATGGTGGTGGTCTTGCCGGAACCGTTGGGACCTAAAAGACCTAAGATTTCACCTTCTTCTATATTCAGGTTAAAGTGATCCACAGCAACCAGTTCTTTATAACGTTTGACCAGATTTTCTACTCTTACAACAGGTGTACTCATGGTGATTCCTCCTTGTTATTTCTATTTCATCTTAATTGTAGTATAATAAAACCGTTATAGACAAGGTAGTGAAGAGAGTCAGAAGTTATCATGACATTTGTCATTTATTTTGTAATTGGGGGATCTGCATGTAAAAAAGAGCTTCTGACACCGGAATACATTAGAAAAATGAGGGCAAGATATGCTACAGATCATAGATAAAATAATCCTGTGGGGATTGGGAAGCCTGCTGGCGGTGCAGGAGAAAGACAGTCTGCTTCCGGTGTTGGCGGTGCTGCTGGCGCTGATCTTTTCCGCATCCGGGATCTATGCGGCGAAAAGAAAAGTCGTGGTGGGGATATGGACAGTCTACGTCCTGCTCTGTCTGTTGGAGCCTGTGTTTACCTGTTTTTTGCCCCTTTTGTTTTATGACTGTGTGAGATATGAGTTCTATTATGGAATAGCTGCGGTTCTCTCCATGTATTCCGCCATTGGATCTTATGAGAAATGGGAGATCGTCCTTTGGGTTCTGGCATCTGTCTTAGCCCCTGTCATGGCATATAAGACGAAGCGGATCGAAAATCTGGTGTCGGATATCATTCATTTGCGGGATACCAGCACGGAGCTGAATCTCTTGATGAGTCAGAGGAACCGGGAACTGATGGAAAAACAGGATTATGAGATCCATCTGGCAACGCTGCGGGAACGAAACCGGATCGCGCGGGAGATTCACGACAACGTGGGACATATCCTGTCGCGTTCCATCCTTCAGATGGGAGCGTTGATGGCGGTATACAAGGAAGAGCCAATGCACGGGCAGCTTGCCGGCGTCAATGATACTCTGGATATGGCGATGAACAATATCAGGGAAAGCGTTCATGATCTCCACGACGACGCCATGGATCTGCGTCAGGCAGTTCTGGAAGCTACGAAGGAGATGAGGGAAACCTATCATTTTCATCTGGAATACGATATGACGGAACCCATTCCCAGAAAGGTCAAATACTGTTTTATCGCTACGGTGAAGGAATCTATGTCAAATATTGTGAAACACAGCAATGCGGACAGGATCGAGGTGATCCTTCGGGAACACCCCGCCTTTTACCAGCTTAGTATCGAGGATAACGGTACCGATATCAGAAAAAATGCGGAGTCCGGGATCGGGCTTGCGAATATGAGAGAACGGGTGGAAGCCCTGCATGGAATGATCCATATCTATACGGATAAAGGGTTTCGGATACAGATAACCATTCAGAAAGTGGAGGATAGGATACATAATGAAAACGATGATCGTGGATGACGATAACCTGGTAGCCATTTCATTAAAGACGATTCTGGAAGCGGATCCGAATATAGAGGTACTGGCAACGGGAGGAGACGGAAAGGAAGCGGTGGCGCTTTATGATAAATATCAGCCGGAGGTTCTGCTCATGGATATTCAGATGAGGGAGATGAGCGGACTTGAGGCGGCAGAGCGGATCCTGGAGAAATATCCGGAGGCGAAGATCCTGTTTCTGACTACTTTTTCTGACGACGAATATATTGTAAAGGCATTGAATATCGGGGCAAAAGGATATATACTAAAGCAGGATTTTGAAGGGATCGTACCGGCGCTCTTTGCCGTGGAGAGGGGACAGAGTGTCTTCGGAGGCGAGGTGGCGAACAAGATCCCGGCGCTGTCCCAGAGCAGGGAGAGCTTCGATTATGCAAAGTATGAGATCAGTAAAAAGGAACAGGAGATCATTGAGCAGGTAGCTCTGGGAAAGAGCAATAAGGAGATCGCGGAGACGTTATTTCTAAGCGAGGGAACGGTTCGTAACTATATCAGTTCCATATTGGATAAGCTCTCGCTGCGGGACAGGACGCAGCTGGCTGTATTTTATTACAGGAATGTATACGAGGTATAAATATGATATTTGAGACACATGCGCATTACGACGATAAAAAATTTGATCCGGATCGGAAGGAATTGCTTCTGTCCATGCAGGAAAACGGTATTGATAAGATCGTCAATATCGGATGCGACAGAGAGACCTGCGAGGCGACCATAGATCTGATGAATACCTATGATTTTGTCTATGGGGCGATGGGGGTACATCCCAGCGATATCAGAACCATGGATGAAGAGCTGTTTTCCTGGATAGGGCAGCAGTTGTCCCATCCCAAAGTGGTGGCGGTGGGTGAGATTGGACTGGATTACTATTGGGATAAGGAAGAAGAGATCCGTAAACAGCAGCGGGTCTGGTTTATCCGTCAGCTCCATCTGGCGGCGGAGGCGGATCTTCCGGTAATCATCCATTCCAGGGATGCGGCGGAGGATACTTTGAATATCATGAAGCGGGAACACTTCATTAATGAAGAATATGCAAGGCAGGGCAGGGGCGGAGTGATCCACTGTTTTTCCTATTCTAAGGAAATTGCGAGAGAGTATGTAAAGATGGGATATTATATTGGCGTTGGCGGGGTCTCCACCTTTAAAAATGCCAAAAAGTTAAAGGAGGTCATTACAGAGACCCCTTTAGAGCAGATCCTGTTGGAGACAGACTGTCCTTATATGGCTCCGGAACCTCATCGTGGAAAACGCAATTCTTCTCTTTATCTACCCTATGTAGTGGAGCAGATTGCGAGGCTAAAAGATGTTTCCCCGAAGGAAGTGGAGAATGTGACTTACCGGAATGCCATGAGGTTCTTCCGGCTGGAGGATGAAAAAGAAAAGGAGTATTATGGCAACATTAGGAAACCCAGTGAACACGATAGCGGTTCTGCAAAAATATAAGTTTAACTTTCAAAAAAAATTCGGACAGAATTTTCTCATTGATACCCATGTGTTGGATAAGATCATTGAGGCGGCGAACGTCACAAAGGAGGATTTTGTTCTGGAGATCGGTCCGGGAATTGGAACCATGACCCAATATCTCTGCGAAAATGCGCGAGAGGTGGCGGCAGTGGAGATTGACAAGAATCTGATTCCAATACTGGAAGATACCCTAAGCGCTTATGACAATGTCACAGTCATCAATCAGGACATTCTCAAGATAGATATTCCCGCGCTGGCGCAGGAGAAAAACGGCGGGAAACCCATCAAAGTAGTTGCAAACCTGCCATATTATATCACGACGCCCATTATCATGGGGCTGTTTGAGAGTCATGTGCCAATTGACAGTATCACCATCATGGTGCAAAAAGAGGTGGCTGACCGGATGCAGGTGGGACCGGGAACCAAGGATTACGGAGCGCTTTCTCTGGCAGTTCAGTATTATGCAAGACCAGAGATCGTAGCCCATGTACCCCCGAACTGCTTTATGCCAAGACCGAAGGTGGGTTCCGCAGTGATTCGGCTGACCCGCTATGAGAAGCCCCCGGTGGAAGTGGAGGATGAGAAGTTCATGTTCCGTCTGATCCGTGCCTCCTTCAATCAGAGGAGAAAGACTCTGGTCAACGGACTGAACAATGCCCCGCAGATTCCGGTTGCCAGGGAGGATATTGTAAGATCCCTGGAGGAACTGGGCGTTAATTCTACGATCCGGGGGGAGGCGCTGACCCTGGAGCAGTTCGCGGCTCTCAGCAATATTATGAGGAAGTATATCGTATCCTGATAACAGGTATCATACCGCCCGCAGTGAAATAGCGAGATATCTGACGCAGCTCTTACCGAAATTCTACTGTATCCTGTTGGAAACGTTTTAGAATATTTTGGTTTTGCAGGTTTTGGTTTTTTCGCGCCTCGATACCAATGCTCTGAAAGAATCCTTTCCAGAGCTTCTGGTATTCCAATTCCATAGAAGAATAGTTCTCCGTAAAAGCCAAGTTGAGATCGGAAGCATCTGCAATCAGGTAGGCGCTTCCTTTTTTATGGAGGGCAGCTTTCCCATGGTTCTCATCATAGATGATGAAATGCTCCTGTGGAAGTCTGTCACAAAAATGCTCGGCGAGGAGAAGGAGGATGTCATTCTTCGGGTGGATCCTGGCAAAGAGTACTCCGTTTTTCAATTCGGAAAACCGCAGGAATCCCAGAAGGTGATGAGCCTCGTTTTCGCAGGAGCGGGCGAGGGAAAAGACCTGATGTACATAGGGTTCCCCCAGATAGTCCATAAGGCGGCTTCCGTCCGGCAGGGAGAGACCCAGAACAATGCTGCGGTAGATGGCGTCCGCCTTGTCGATCTGATGGCGGCGGTTGAGGGGATGTCCGTCGCTGACTGCCGCCTGATAGAGAGAGGACCAGACCGTTTCGCCGAGCCGCTGTCGCAGGGTACGGATAACCTTTTCGCTCTTTTCCGGATCGGGGATGACGGGGATATAGGTGGAGAAGAGTTCGTAGTTGTCGTCTGATTCATCGATCTTCAGTTGGATGTTTTTATGTCCGTGTCGGCTTGCCCAGGCGTCGTAGACGCCGGTGAAGATGCCTTCTGGGGTGTCTTTGCATAGGTATATATACATATAAGGGACCTCCTATGGTTTGGTGTGTGAAGGTTTCGGGGACGGGGGTAGGGGGAGGGCGGGAACGTTATGGGGCATGCGGCACAAACAGCAGTGGGCTTCTGTGACCTTGCCTGGGAATAAGAACTTCTAAATATCCTTAGGGCTATGCTGTGGGGGTGGACGCAACCGGCGTCAACTCGCCATCCGTGGCTCGATGCCGCCTTCATCAGACGTCGTGTCTGATGATTGCTGGTTATGAGAAGGATATTAAGAAGTTCTAATTCCCTGGCAAAAGTCACAGAAGCCCACTGCTGTTTGTGCCGCATGGTAGAGTTGTGTTGGCCCTCCCCCTTTGGCGGCTCGGAATCTTTATGAGAGTTTACTTTATTTGTTTTACGAAAAAAGGGAGAGTTGTTCGTAGCTTTGGTTTTGCAGATTCCTGGGAATCATGGTTTGGTCGGAGATCAGATTCCGCTGGATGTAATCTGCGTCCAGTTTGGTGGGGTACATCATTTTTCCGTTGCAGGTGATGAAGTAGAGGGCGCGCTTTAGGACGACGCCCATTTTTTTCAGGTCGGGGAAGTCCAGGGAGGTGTGGCGCCTTGCTTTTAGGATGCGCTGGGCGGATTTGTAGCCGATGCCGGGTACGCGCAGAAGGGTGCGGTAGTCTGCGCGGCTGATCTCTACGGGGAAGTATTCCATGTGGCGTAGTGCCCAGTCGCATTTGGGGTCTATGTAGATGTTGAAATCCGGCTTTTCCTCGCTCAGAAGCTCTGAGACGTGAAAGTGGTAATAGCGCAAAAGCCAGTCTGCCTGATAGAGCCGGTGTTCTCTGAGGAGGGGCGGACCGCCCGGCAGCATGGGGAGATTGGAGTTCTCGTTTACATTGACGAAAGCAGAGTAGAAGACTCTCTTAAGAGAGAACTTCTGATAGAGATTTTCTGCCACGCTCATGATCTGGTAGTCGTTCTCCGGGGTGGCGCCGATGATCATCTGGGTACTCTGTCCGGCTGGGACGAACCTTGGAGCAGAGCGGTAGAGGGTCAACTCCTGTTTGTTTTCGGTGATCCCGTTTTGAATCTGGCGCATGGGACTTAAGATGGCGCGGCGGGATTTATAGGGCGCTAATTTTTTCAGGCCCGCGGCGGTTGGAAGCTCCAGGTTGATGCTCATGCGGTCTGCCAGGTATCCGGTTCTCTGAACCAGAAGAGGGTCTGCGCCGGGAATTGCCTTTACATGGATGTAGCCGTTGAATTGATACTTGTGGCGGAGCAGATGGAGGGTTTGATAGATCAGTTCCATGGTATAGTTGGGGCTTACGAGAATGCCGGAGCTTAAAAAGAGCCCCTCGATATAATTCCTGCGGTAAAACTCCATGGTGAGAGTACAGATCTCTTCCGGGGTGAAGGAGGCGCGGCGCACGTCGTTGTTGCAGTTGTTCAGACAGTAGGCGCAGTTAAAGATACACTCATTGGTGAACAGGATCTTCAACAGGGAGACGCAGCGTCCGTCAGAAGAAAAGGTATGGCAGATGCCCGGTGCAAGGCAGTTTCCCATGCTTTTTTTATTGCCGGCGCGGTCAACGCCGCTGGAGGTACAGGCGACGTCATATTTTGCTGCGTCGGACAGGATGGTCAGCTTTTCATATAATGTCATATCCATTGTAATGTTCATGTCGGCTCCCTCCTATGTGATGATGATACCTTGGTGTGGATACAAACAAATGTTCTAATCAGAGCATAGCATAGAATGCAGAAAAGGTCAAGAACAAATGTTCTGGAATAAATGCGGGATCTTCCCATATAATGAAACGGGATGAAATCCAAGCATCAGTCAGGAGGTCCATGTGAAAGAAAAATTAAAGATCGTCATTTCCTGCGCCCTGATCCTGGTCTGCCTGCCCTATCTGATCACTTATTTTTTTCAGGGAGAACAGACCTCGGCGGCAGTCAGCAGCAAGGAGAGTGCGAAGATCGCGGGGATCCTTGCCTCCCAGGTTCCGGTCACGGTGGAGGAAGAAGCCCTGAAAGCTCAGGCTGTCATTGTGCGTACTCAGCTCGCCTGGTGCAAGGAAAATGAGCAGGAGGAACCAAAGGCGCTCTCCAAGGATGAGATGGAGCAGCTCTGGGGACAGGAAAAATATTATGAATTTTATGAAAAAATGGTGAAGGCCGCCCAGGATACGGATGGACAGGTTATGACGTTTGACGGGAAGACCATCAACCCGTCTTTTCACAAGGTCAGTGCGGGGACCACCAGAGATGGAAGTCAGATCTATAAGGATACCCCTTATCTTTTAAGCGTCAGCAGTAAATCCGACGTGTTGTCGGAGGATTATCTGAGCGTACAGTTTTTTACCCAGGAGGAATTTGAAGAGCGGCTGGCAGAACTTTTGCCAAAGCAGGAGGAAAAGACAGGGGGGTCCGAAGAAAAAAAGCAGACTCTGAAGGAATATCTGGACTCCATTGCCATGGAAACGGACGGATCCGGATATGTGACGGATATCAAAGCTGACGGGCAGGAAGTGGACGTGGACAGCTTTGTGGAGGCATTTGAGCTGCCATCCTCCTGTTTTACCATAAAAGAGATGGACGATCACATTCGGATCGTGACAAAAGGCTGTGGTCACGGATTTGGTCTGAGCCAGTATGGAGCAAATGAGATGGCAAAGAAGAAAAAAACTTTTGATGAAATTTTAAA
This sequence comes from uncultured Lachnospiraceae bacterium, assembly GCA_958428365.1. Taxonomy (GTDB): domain Bacteria; phylum Bacillota; class Clostridia; order Lachnospirales; family Lachnospiraceae; genus Maccoyibacter. Next base: position 31,133 of record CAUAFT010000019.1, read on the forward strand.
ATATTACTTTTCCGGGATTAAAATAGAGAAAACAGGGAAACACTAAAATTATCAAATGTGATAATGGATGGTGAAGAAATGAGAAAAAACAAGGAGTATATCATAGCCGGCTCATTGTTGAGCCTTGCCATTGTGGGAATGGTGTTTGCTTACAACACGGAGACAGGAGATAAGAAAGCCCAGGAAAAAGAGGAACAGCAGATTGCTTTTCAGGAAGTGGAGGACGACGAGGAAGAGGCAAAGGATGAGGTGGAGGACGTATCCAATATCTTAGCTGCAAAACAGGAAGAGGAGGCACAGGAGGAGGCCGCTGATCAGGAAGAGCAGGAGGAACCACAGACCCAGGAGACGGCTTCTGCTCCGGCGCAGCTGCATTTTCAGGAGAGCCTTGTCTGGCCTGCCGATGGAAATGTAATCATGAATTACAGCATGGATCAGACCGTGTATTTTAAATCCTTAGATCAGTACCGTTATAATCCGGCGGTTATCATCGGAGCCAATGTCAATGACCAGGTTCAGTCGGCAGCGGCGGGCAATATTCTGGATGTTTCCACCAATGAGGAGACGGGCTGTACTGTGACGGTGGATTTAGGAGACGGCTATCAGGCAGTCTACGGACAGTTGAAGGAGGTCAGCAAAAACACAGGGGACTATGTGGAAGCGGGCGAAGTCATCGGTTATATCAGCGAGCCTACAAAATACTATTCCGAAGAGGGAGGCAACCTCTATTTTCAGCTTCTGAAGGACGATAAACCGATAGACCCTATGGATTATTTCCAGTAAATCAAAACTTGAACAGGGCTTCAAGGTCTGTTATAATATTAACAATATTTGTGTTCGGCGGTGGGATACACCGTCGATTTTCGTTGTCCAAAGAATTTTCCATTTCCAGGAAAAGAGATCAGCAATGGACGGAACGCATAGAATATTTGCAGGGTATGGAGAAGAGCAGGATGAACTATACTTATATCTTGGAGTGCGCAGACGGCACCTATTATACCGGATGGACCAATGATCTGGAAAAAAGGGTGCAGGATCACAACGAGAAAAAGGGTGCAAAATACACCAGGAGCAGGACACCGGTGAGATTGGTGTACCGGGAAGAATTTGAAACAAAAAAAGAAGCCTTACAGAGGGAGGCGGCGATCAAACGATTGAGCCGCGCCGAAAAAGAGGCGTTGATAGCAAAGCAGAATAAGGAGATTTATGGAGACAGTTAGATTTGATGATTTGGAGTTACAGCCTCAGATTTTAAGAGGAATTAAGGCAATGGGATTTGAGGAGGCAACTCCGATACAGAGCCAGTCCATTCCCGTTGTGATGAGCGGAAGGGACGTGATCGGACAGGCGCAGACGGGAACCGGAAAGACGGCGGCGTTTGGAATCCCGATCTTACAGAGAGTGGATCCTGGCAATAAAAAGACACAGGTAATTATTTTATCCCCCACCAGGGAGCTTGCCATTCAGGTGGCGGATGAGATCCGCGCCCTTGCAAAATATATGCATGGCATAAAGATCCTTCCGGTCTACGGGGGACAGGACATCAGCAAGCAGATCCGTTCCCTGAAGGGCGGTACTCAGATTATTATCGGTACGCCGGGAAGGGTCATGGATCATCTGCGCAGACGGACGATTCGCTGCGACCATGTGAATACCATTGTGCTGGATGAGGCGGACGAGATGCTCAACATGGGATTTCGGGAGGATATTGAGACGATCCTGGAATATATCCCGGATCCCCACCAGACCATACTTTTTTCCGCAACCATGCCTAAACCAATTCTGGAGATAACGAAAAAATATCAAAAGGACGCTGTGACCATCAAGGTGGTAAAAAAGGAGCTGACGGTTCCAAGTATCGATCAGTTCTACTATGATGTCAAGCGGAAGGAAAAGATCGACGTGCTGACAAGACTTCTGGATTACTATGATCCCAAGCTGTCTTTGATCTTCTGTAATACGAAGCGCAAGGTAGATGAGTTAACAGGAGAGCTGCAGGGAAGGGGATATTTTGCCGAAGGATTGCATGGAGATATGAAGCAGTCCCAGAGAGACCGGGTTATGAATAATTTTAGAAAAGGAAAGACCGATATCCTGGTTGCCACCGACGTGGCGGCGAGGGGAATCGACGTGGATGATGTGGAAGCGGTATTCAACTACGACATCCCTCAGGACGATGAATATTACGTCCACAGGATCGGACGTACCGGACGCGCCGGAAGGACGGGGCGGGCATTCACCTTTGTGAAGGGCAAGGAGGTCTACAAATTAAAGGATATTCAGCGCTATTGTAAGACGAAGATCTTAGCGCAGCCGATCCCATCCAGTGAAGACGTGGCGCTGATCCGTGCGGAAAAGATCATGGAACGTATCACCACCATCATCGAGGAAGAGGATTTGGGCAAGAATATCAATTTTATCGAGCAGATGATCAATGAATCCGACGATCTGACAGCGATGGACATTGCGGCGGCATTCTTAGCAGACGCCCTGGGAGGACAGGAAGGAAGCCCGATGGAGGGCGGAGAGTATGATTTTGAGAATACGGGAGCCGAGGAGGGTATGGTCAGACTCTTTATCAATATTGGGAAAAAACAGCATGTCAAGCCGGGAGATATCCTTGGCGCGGTAGCCGGAGAGACCGGAATGCCGGGCAGTCTTGTGGGCGCCATTGATATGTATGACAAGTACACCTTCGTGGAGGTGCCGAAAGAATACGGAAGAGAAGTCTTAGAAGCTATGAAGAATGCGAAAATTAAGGGTAAATCCATTAATATGGAGCCTGCGAATCAGAAGTAGATAATCATAATTCAGAATGGTAACGAACCTAATGGACAGGTCAGCCATTAAAAATAAACAGACAAGAAGACCCGCGAGCTGCTACTCGTGGGTTTTTGCTTTGGGTTTCAAGTAAAATAATTAATAGTAAAATTATTATAAAGTTAATAAAGTTCACGAAATTTTTATTAGAAAGAAAATAGTATACAAATTAAAATTATGCTATTCTAATAGTGCTGTCGACTCTTTCCAGCAGGGAGGAGGTGCGTGCATTGGAAAATTTGGTAACTTTTCTTGTTTCTATATTGGCAAGTGTAGCTGGCTACTACATATGCAAATGGTTAGATAGAGACGATTGACAGCACTAGCCTGAGGATTTGTTCATCTTAACGAACAAAAGACCCTGGAGCTGGCACTCCAGGGTCTTTTGGCGTCCATTGGACAATTAGTAACTTTTCTTATCTGTTATTATATTATGATGGATCAGAGAAGTTGTCAAGATTTTTCTTAAATCGCAATCTAAGAAAAAGAATATCGCGGCTTTAGCACGGGAAAGGCAGACAGCATACGCCGTCTGCCTTTTGTAGGGAGTTTAGGTTAAATAATAAAGGAAGAATCCTATATTAGGATTACCATATTGAATTAGCCGAAGTAGCGGTCCAGTAAGCCTTTGAATGCTTTACCGTGTCTAGCCTCGTCTCTTGCCATCTCATGAACGGTGTCATGGATCGCGTCTAAATTCAGTTCTTTCGCACGTTTTGCGAGGTCGAACTTACCTGCTGTAGCGCCGTTTTCAGCGTCCACTCTCAATTCCAGATTTTTCTTTGTGCTGTCTGTTACGACTTCACCAAGTAACTCAGCGAACTTTGCCGCATGTTCTGCCTCTTCATAGGCAGCCTTCTCATAGTACATTCCGATTTCAGGATAGCCCTCTCTGTGTGCTACTCTTGCCATTGCAAGGTACATACCTACCTCAGAGCACTCTCCTTCAAAGTTCATTCTCAAATCTTTGATAATGTCCTCGCGTACACCCTGAGCTACGCCCAGAACGTGTTCAGCAGCCCATGTCATCTCGCCTTCATCCTGCTTGGTGAATTTATCAGCAGGTGCTTTACAGAGTGGACAGACTTCCGGAGCAGAATCTCCTTCGTGAACATAACCGCATACGCTGCATACATATTTTGCCATAATCTTTTCCTCAACTTTCTTTGAAATATTTATTGTTATAATGTTTCTGTCATTTATATAACAGATCTTTTTAAATTAGTAATAAGAACTATTACTGATTTTAATATAACAAAAAGTACTGACTCTGTCAACTACTTTTTGAAATATTTATTTTCTTTGCACATTCCGGGCATTTTCCGTAAAAATGTGTGATATTCCCCTCCACGATACCATCAAAGTTGTGATTGGCGATCACGTTGATGTGGTCGATGGACTCCATCTCAAGGTCATGTACCTCTCCGCATTCGGTACAGAAGAAATGGTAGTGAGGGGTGGTACATCCGTCGTAGCGGTCAGGCCCCGTCCCGGTGGATATCTTTAAGATCTCACCGCTTTCTTCCAACAGGGTAAGATTCCGGTACACGGTTCCCAGACTGATATTCGGGAACTCCTCCTTAATGGAGAGATAGACCGTCTCCGCAGTGGGATGGTTGCAATGGGTAGCGAGATAGGTTTTAATGGATTCCCGCTGTCTGCTGTATTTTCTCATAATATCCTGCTTTCTGGCATTTACAATCATCATTATAATAATAGTAATGATAACTAATTACAACTATAATATAGTATGAATTTCCCATTCTGTCAATAATAAAATAATTTTAGAAAAAACCCTTGCATATATTTTAGTAAAAACAAGTATGGAGGAACCATGCAGAATTTAAACCGTTTTGTTACCTATGTTTATTCCTACCGCAACTATGAGAGAGATGTGAACGTGGGATTTGCAAAAGTCGACCGGCGCGGCGAGTACGTCCGCATGGAGATACAGATTCGTAAAAAAAATGCAGAGAAGGGAGAGGTGGGAGTCTATCTCCTTGCCGGAGAGGAAGGACACCCGGTGGCGATTCCCATTGGCAGCATGCGCTTTGAGAGGGAGACCGGAACTTTTCAGGGAAGGTTCCCTGCCGGAAATATCGGCGGTGCGGGATATTCCTTTGAGCAGATCAAAGGTCTTTATTTAAAAGGCGAGCGGGAGATCTTTGCCAGCCAGTGGGTGGAAGAGGAGATGAGGCTTGCCGGCGTGGTGATCTGGCAGAAGCCGAAGGAAGAAAAGGAAACCGTGACACAGATAGAAGAGGAGAAAGAGTGGGAAGCTGCGCAGCTTCCGGGTTCACAGAATGAGCCACCGAAAGAAAAGAACAGTATCCGGGCGACGGAGGAAAAACCCCTCTACGACTGGAGGTACGAGTGGGAAAAGCTGGATCAGGCGACAGGCAACGAGCTGGTTCTAGGGCTGGCGCTTTGGACCAGAAATAAGGGAAAATCTTAGATGGTCCTCCCAGGTATCGTTGATAAAGATACAGCCATAGGAAATGCCTTCATTGCAAAACCCTGATTTTTCCAACAGGCGGATAGAGGCGGTATTCTCCGGTTTTACATAAGCCTCTATCCGGTGAAGCTTCAGATCGGAAAAAATAACGGAGACGATCTTTTCCAGAGCTTCCTGCATATAGCCCTGTCTCCGGTACGCCTCGTCCATCTTGTATCCAATGGTACAGGTCTGAAAAATGCCGCGCTCAATGCGCTGGATGCTGACGGTGCCTATGATCCTGGACGGTTCGTTCTTTTCTGACAGCCAGTAGCGGAAGGATTTCTGGCGCATCGCCATGTTGAAGTCATAGGTCAATAGGGTCTTTTGATACCGCTGCGTATAATAATTTTCTTTCTTTTTTCCATCGTATTTTTCAAAGGTATTTCGATTCTTCTGTAAAAAACGGAGTACTTCCTCCGACGCGTCGGCGGTCAGCACTGTCAAGAGCAGCCGCTTTGTCTCGTATTGAAAATTCATCCGTCCACACCTCGAATCTCCACATGGGAGAGATATTTTTTTAAAAGAGAGCGGATCTCCTCCAGATCTTTTTTTTCATAGGAAGAAAATATGGGATGGATGACCTGCTCCGTCTCCCGGTAAGCCTGTAAATAGTAGGCGTCCGCCCCGGCGATCCAGGCGCCGATCTGCTCAAAATCCTCCTTTGTGTGAAGCTCCTTTACCACAGTGGTGCGAAACTCGTAGGGGACAGTTTCCTCCAACAAAAAGGAGACGGATTCTCTTATGGGTTCCATGGAAAGATCAGGGACGCTGCAGATATCCGGGTAATGCTCTGGCGCATGCTTGATATCCATTGCCACATAGTCGACCAGCCCCTTTTTACAGAGAGATTTCAGGACTTTGGGGCGGGAACCGTTGGTATCCAGCTTAATTCGGTATCCCAGATCTTTTATTTTTATTAGAAAATGTTCCAGATCCGGCTGTAAGGTGGGTTCTCCTCCGGTGACGCAGACCCCGTCTAAGATACCCTGTCTCTTTTTCAGATGGGAGAAGATATCCTCTTCGGGAATCAGAGGGAGAGTCTTTGGAGAAAGGACCAGGTCGCCGTTGTGACAGTAAGGACAGCGGAAATTGCAGCCGCCGAAAAAAACGGTACAGGCTACCTGTCCCGGATAATCTAACAGCGTTGTTTTTAAAAATCCATGTATTTCCATGAAAACCACCTCTAAGCCATGTATGATTTCTGCCGATAATCTTACAATATTATGGCATAGAAATAGTAGAAAGTGAAGAAAAAATTGACAAAGTAATAAAAATTGGTTATACTTATGTTTCCGAGCAGCTGGGGTGGCAGCGGTACCCTGTACTAGCAATCCGCTATAGCTAGAGTGATATTCTGCCTCGGATCCTTGATGGTGAAGCAGCCCTTAGTAAGTGGCGATGACGTCTGGGTCTTACGCAACGGAAATCTATGAACCGTGTCAGGTCAGGAATGAAGCAGCACTAAGTAGAACCTTTCGTGTGCCGTGAGGGCGCCTGGACTGAGTTAACTGCTAAGGTAACGTTTGTCATCGGGATTCAAAGCAGAATGCTCGGTTTTGTTTGTCTGGAGGAAAAAATGCTGAAGAAACTGAGAGAAAATCTCTATACGATATGTAATTATCTGGAATTGCTCATGGCAGTAGTCGTCATTGTGGGGATCGTCATTGCTGCATTGGGATTGAAGAATGAGATCCTGTTGTTTTGGAGTCAGAGGGGACATGCAGGCGCTTTTTATGTTTTTCTGGATGCTGTTTTTGAGATCGTCATCAGTATTGAATTTTTAAAAATGCTCTGTCAGCCCAGCGCCGATACGGTGTTAGAGGTGTTGATCTTTCTGGTTTCCAGACATATGATCATTGGAGAGACTTCTCCTTTTGAGGATCTGATCTCCATTGTCAGCATTGGGCTGTTGTTTGGAATCAAGAAGTTCATTCGCATTCCACCGGCGAAGGGAAACAGGCACAGTTTTTTTGAGAGCGTTGAGGATTCCGAGGAAGAAGAGAGTTAGATGGGAGAGAAAGTCAGCATAAGCATAGAGGAAAAATATATGCGCGCAGCCATGCGGGAAGCGAAGAAGGCGTATGCCCTGGAAGAGGTTCCCATTGGCTGCGTGATTGTATATAAGGATCAGATCATAGCAAGAGGATATAACCGGAGGAATACGGATAAGAATACCATAGCCCATGCCGAGATGTCCGCCATCAAAAAGGCGAGTAAGAAGCTGGGGGACTGGAGGCTGGAAGGCTGCACCATGTATGTAACCCTGGAGCCCTGTCAGATGTGCGCGGGAGCCATCGTGCAGGCGAGGATCGATGAGGTGGTCATCGGGAGCATGAATCCCAAGGCGGGCTGCGCCGGTTCCGTATTGAATCTGTTGGAAATTCCGGCGTTCAACCATCAGGTGAAGATCACAAAGGGAGTGTTGGAGGAAGAGTGTTCCGGTATGCTGAGTATGTTTTTTAAGGAGCTGCGGGAACGAAAGAAGAAAGAAAAACAGAAGGAAGATGAATAAATGGAACTGCCCTCCTGGCTGGCAAAAAACCGGCACCGGGAGAGCAGTTCTGTATTTACAAAGGATCTAAAATGGAATCTTATTTTACAATAGGACTTAAGTTCTTAAGGGAAACATCCATGATCGGAGCGGAGTGCGTCAGTGCGCCGCAGGATACATAGTCCACGCCGATCTCGGCGATCTCACGCAGCCGTTCTTTGGTGACATTGCCGGAACATTCTGTCTCGGCTTTTCCCCCTACCATGGCAACGGCTTTTTTCATAGTCTCATTGTCCATGTTATCCAACATGATGATATCTGCTTTAGCGTCAAGGGCTTCCTGCAACATGGTCAGATTCTCTACCTCCACTTCCACCTTGCGGACAAATGGGGCGTAGTCCCTTGCCATCTCCACTGCCTTTGTGATGGAGCCGGCAGCGCCGATATGGTTATCCTTGATCAGTATTCCATCGGATAGATTATAACGGTGGTTGGTGCCGCCGCCAACTTTTACCGCATATTTTTCAAAAGGTCGCATATTCGGTGTGGTCTTTCTCGTGTCTAACAGCTTGGTATGGGTATCCTTTAATTCCTGAACCATGGAATGTGTCAGGGTGGCGATACCGCTCATGCGTTGTAAATAATTCAAGGCAGTGCGTTCTCCGGTTAAGAGCGCCTTGATGTCTCCGGTAATGGTTCCCAGTAAATCTCCTTTTTTAACAACGTCGCCATCCTTGTAGGATGTTTCAAAACGGCTGTCCTTATCTAAAAGGGTAAAGACACGCTCAAAGACCGTTAATCCGCAGATGATTCCGTCCTGCTTGCAGATCAGATCCGCCTTTCCCTGCTGATCGTCTCTCATAATTGCGTTTGTCGTAACGTCTTCGCTGGTGATGTCCTCCTTTAAGGCGTTCATCAGGTATTCGTCGATATTAATTGTCATTGTTACACCATTTATCATAGAATTTTTGGTCCTTTCTTTTGATTTCTTCCCAGATAAGAGTCTTGAACTTCCGGTTCAGTTCCTCGTCGCTCTCGTAATCCCGGATGGTTCTGTTCATATCCGGCATGGCGGTGTGCTGAAGCTCTGTCTCGATCTTTTGCGCCGCCCGTCGGGAGAAGATCAGGCTTTCCAGAAGGGAATTGCTGGCTAAGCGGTTTGCTCCGTGTACGCCGTTGCATCCCGTCTCACCTACGGCATAGAGGTGGGAACAGGAGGTCTGGGCGTAGGTGTCCGCCTTGATACCGCCCATAAAGTAGTGCTGCGCCGGGGTGATGGGAACACATTCCTTCGTGATATCATAGCCCTCTTCCAGACAACGCTGATAGATATTTGGAAAATGATTCAGGATCTCTTCTTTTGGAAGATGGCTCACGGATAAGTACACATAGGGTTTTTGATCCTCTTTCATCTGGTTTAAGATCGCCTCGCTGACCACATCCCTCGGCAACAGCTCGTCCACGAACCGCTCCCCCTTTGCATTGAGCAGAAGCGCTCCCTCGCCCCGGACGGATTCGGAGATGAGAAAACGTCTTCCCTTCTTCTTAGAATAGAGGGTGGTAGGATGGATCTGGATATAGTTCATATCCTGTACCTCGATATCGTGGAGCAGTGCAAGGGCGAAGCTGTCCCCGGTGATATGAGGGAAATTGGTGGAATTATCGAAAATTCCACCAAGTCCTCCGGTGGCGAGAATGGTCTCCCTGGAATAGATCGGGTATACCGCTCCTTCCCTGTCCCGCACCACTACGCCGTAGCACTGGTTATTTTCACAGATGAGGTCGATCATCCGGGTATATTCCATAATGGTAATGTGGCTTCGGTCTTTCACCTGATTTAAAAGTGTTTCCGTGATGGCTTTTCCGGTAATATCCTGATGGTGGAGGATACGGAAAGTGGAGTGACCGCCTTCTCTGGTGAAGGAGAGGGATCCGTTCTTATTCCGGTCAAAGTCCACGCCGAATCCCATGAGCTTTCGGATGATGAGAGGGGAATCCTCAATCATGATCTTCACGGACTTGGGATTGTTCTGATAGCGTCCCGCCTTCATGGTATCCTGAAAATAACTGTCGAAGTCGTCTTTATTTTTTAAGACGCAGATACCTCCCTGCGCCAGATAGGAGTCGCTGTTTCGCGCTTCATCCCTTGTAATCATGAGGATATTCAGGTTTTCCGGCAGTTCCAGGGCAGTAAAAAGACCGGCAGCCCCGGTGCCTACAATAATCGCATCGTAATAGGTATTCATAACGTCCCCCTAGTCTGCTGCCAGTTCCAGCATTCGTGTCAGAGGACGCTCTGCCGCCAGACGTAAATCTTCATCCAGATGAACCTGTGGTTCCATAGTCTCTAAAGCCTGTACAATTTTTTCCGTAGTAATCAGCTTCATATCCACACAGGTTGGATTCCCTCCTGCAAAATAGAAGCGCTTGTCAGGATTTTTCTGCTGTAATTCATAGAGAATGCCGATCTCTGTTCCGATAATAAATTCTGAATGATCGGAAGCAGTGGCATAGTCAATGATCCCGGAGGTGCTTCCTATGTAGTCGGCATGGGCAAGGACATCCATGGTACATTCCGGATGAACCAGGACCTTTGCGTCAGGATGCGCCGCTTTTTCCGCTAAGAGGGATGACTCTGTAATCTCCTTATGGATCGGACAGTAGCCGTCGTGGAAAAGGAAGGTCTTTTCCGGAAGCTGCGCTGCTATATAATGTCCAAGGTTATTGTCAGGAATGAAGAAAATCTCCTGATTCGGAAGCTTGGAGACAATCTTAAGGGCATTGGAAGAGGTCACGCAGACGTCGGCGTGAGCCTTGATCTCTGCCGCGGAGTTGATATAGCATACCACGGCTGCCTCAGGGTGTTTTGAACGCATTTTCTCGATCTGCTGTGCGGTGACCATGTGAGCCATTGGACAGTCTGCGTTGGCGTCCGGCATCAGCACCGTCTTTTCCGGGTTCAGAATCTTAGCGCTCTCTCCCATAAAAGAAACACCGCAGAATAAAATGGTTTTCTGCGGAACCCTGGTTGCAATCTTGCTCAGATAAAAAGAATCGCCGACATAGTCTGCGATTTGCTGAATCTCACCGTTCACATAATAATGAGCGAGGATTACGGCATCCTTTTCCTCTTTGAGCTGTTGAATCTTCTCGATCATCTCATTTCGCCTCGTTTTCTCGTATTTAAAATCTTGTTGATACTATGCCATAAAAAGGGTGGAATGTCAATACAACGAACCCGCCGGAAGCCTATATTTATAAGAAAAAGGAAGGGATCGGAATGGGGATTCGCCTTTGAGATATCCAGAACGGAACAGATAGAGAAGACCGCGCGGGTTCTGGCAGAAGAGATGCTCTATCTGAAATTTATTCAGGGCATTCCTCTGATCGGTGTTGCAGGCGGGCTTTCAGATGTGTTTTATCAGAAAAAAATCACAGATTTCGCAGAATTGAAATACCATAAAAGGTTTTTAGAAAAACAACGGGCAGAAATGCGGTAATATTCTGCATATTGATTGACAGATATTGGAATTGTCGAATATAATAGAACAAAGAAGTCCGACGCATGTCCATCGCTTTGGAGTCGTCGGGCTATTTTTTACCTGTGGGGGATTCACATAAGGAAATGAAGAGAGAGGATGAAAAAGGGTGGTTTTATGCAAAAGAAAAAGAGTATTATCAGGAACCTGACGATTCCCATTGCAGTCACGGTATGTACGATGGTGATCTGTCTGCTGGTAGCTATGGGGGTTATTTTTACGGAGTCTTATAAAGAAGAGATCGACCAACAGAACCAGAACATATCTAAGGGAATCTCAGCCCAGGTTCAGAATTTCATGGATACGGCTTATAACATGACGGAAGAACTGGCGGTGAACAAGAATGTTCTGACTATGGATACCGGGGAGCAGACGCCGATCCTGGAATCCTGCGTCTTACGGAACGATTACTTTGAGCTGCTCTATATCCAGGGGATGGACGGAATGCAGACGGGAAGATCCTCCGGGGAGCTGGCGGACCGCAGCACCCGCTGGTGGTTTATAGAGATGATGGAAAAAAAGGAACCGTTCATCTCCAAATCTTACTATTCCGTCAACACCAATATGCCCTGTACCTCTGTCTTTTTACCGATGGAAAGAGATGGAAAAATGGTAGGAGTGTTTGCCTCCGATATCAAGCTAAATTCTTTACAGTCTCTGATTCAGGAATATACGGATAAGGAGAGGGGAAAGTACTCTTTTATTATAGATGGAGAAGGGGTAGTAGTGGCGCATCCCGACAATACTTACCTGGAACAGTTATATAATTATAAGGCTCTGACAAAGACGTTATCCAAAAAGGACAGTAATGGAAACACCCTTTTAGATGAGGATGGAAATGTAGTCACGGAAGAAAAATCCATCCAGGTATCCGACAGCTTTCAAAAAGTCATCCGGCAGGTCATGAAAGGAGAATCTGGTACGTCGCAGATCACTCTGGATGGAAAGAAGATGTATTGCAGCTATGATACCGTACCGTTAAAAGGAGAATCCGACTCCTGGTCTGTCATTACCTTACAGGAGAAGTCTAAGGCGCTTTCACTTTTATATCGGATCTTAACACTGACGCTCATCATCGGTCTGGTCATCGTTGTTTTGGTGAATATTGTCATCGTCCGGCTGGTAAAAAAGATCACGAATCCGATGACAGAGATTACAGATATGATGTCTCAGGTATCCGAGGGGGATTTCCAGGTGCGCGCCGCAGACAGTTCTGTAAAAGAGATTTCTTTTATGTCTGAAAAAATAAACGGTATGGTGGAGAAGTTCTCCCGCATCCTCACCAGCACCAATCATGTCACCGAGGATATCGTGAACAGCTCGGATGCATTGAAAGACATTGCCGGTTCCACGGCGGTATTGGAGGAAAGAATGCAGGAGATCACTGAGGGAGCGAAAACCCAGTCTGCGGACACCGACGCCCTTTTTGACCTGACCTCCAATATGCAGGAGCAGTTCGATCATATCCACAGGGAGAGCGTCTCCGTGGTGGAGGACTCTAAGCGCGCCATCGTAGTGGGTGAAAATGGAAATCAGAAACTGGTATTTATATAATTATTCCTCTAACTTTCCCTATTTTACAGGCTTTCCCGCCTGTTC
>CAUAFT010000020.1 GCA_958428365.1 uncultured Lachnospiraceae bacterium
ATTCACAAATCTTATATCAGTTTTTGACGTTTACACAAAACTTGAAACGGTCTCAAATGAATAATTTACAACGCTGTAGTTCCCAGTTATTTCTTGGTATGATATAATCCAATCAGTTTTGATATCTTGCGAAAAACTGCTGTAGTTCCCAGTTATTTCTTGGTATGATATAATCCATCAGCGTATGTATTGCTGATGACATGGGCTGTAGTTCCCAGTTATTTCTTGGTATGATATAATTACGGAGGAAAACATATGATTCAACCATTAGCTGTAGTTCCCAGTTATTTCTTGGTATGATATAATGGTACGGAATAAAATGTGTACCGACCGTCGGCTGTAGTTCCCAGTTATTTCTTGGTATGATATAACCAAACGTGCCCTCTTTTGTTACTGAGTCATGCTGTAGTTCCCAGTTATTTCTTGGTATGATATAATCGGGAAGCTATACGGCACCTAGCCCAGTATGCTGTAGTTCCCAGTTATTTCTTGGTATGATATAATTCTTGTAATGAGAACTATCAATAATATGATGCTGTAGTTCCCAGTTATTTCTTGGTATGATATAATATGAAACAAGGCACTATTGACATTTACACAGCTGTAGTTCCCAGTTATTTCTTGGTATGATATAATACAGGGAACAAAAACCCCGCATAACTACTGGGATTATGCAGGGTTTTTTCTTAAAAAAATTATAACTAATTACTACTCTTTTTCGCCTCTTTTTATTCTTTTAAAAAATATTAATTAACTCTGTCGCCTCTTTTGTATCATCAAAAGTAGGTTCTCCTAAAAGAACATGAATAGACTCATACTGTTTCTCAGTAATTGTTAAAAGCCGGATAGAACCTTTTTTAGGTATATGCTGTTTCAACCGAGACTCATGCATTTCAACAGAATCATTTCCATTACAAATCCTAGTATAAACTGAATATTGCACCATATGATATCCATCTTTCACCAAAAAATTCCGAAATTTTGTCGCTGCTTTTCTTTCTCCTGCCGTTCCAACCGGCAAATCAAAAAATACTATCATTCTCATAAATTTATTCATAACGATGTACCTGTAATTCCATTAAGACGGGAAGTTCTAACTCATCCCTGTTACCTTGCAAAGCACTACTATAACTTGCAACTACCTTATCAACGCAATTACTAAGTATATGTTTCTCTCCTTTTATCAGCATATCGTAATTCACAATTCCATATAAATCCCTTTTTATCTCCGGAGTCAAAGCACTGTCCACCTCTGAAATGTCAAACTTTTTGGAAACATGTAAATCCACAACCGGACGAAACACCTCAATTAAATCATCCGCAAGATTATAACTGTTCAACTCACTACAATGGAATAGTCCCAGCGAAGGTTCTAAACCATAGCATACAATCGAACGGGCTATCATCCCCCGAACGATTGCATAGCCATAGTTTAATGCCGAGTTGATAATATGATCCTCTCCTCTGGAAAATCCCAGACCATACATCTTACGAAAATAGAAGGCTGCTGCTTTCGCTTCTACATTTGTCTTATCCCCGGATTGCACTTCCTTCGTCATTTTCCTAAGCTCACTTCCACCTTCCAGTCCCAGTAAATCTAAACACAACGATTGGTTCTCTATTTTTTGAATAACAACTTGCTGCCAGAGTCGTTTTTGCTTCGGTTTTCCTAAATTCATCTGGCACTTCAATAATTTAAAGTGACGACTGTGGCGAACCATAGGAAGCAACACCGCATTAGGAAGATGTTTTTCATCACAGACATACAACGCAATTCCCATATCTGCAAGTTTTTGCAAAAAATAACTGGAAAATGTAACTGCCTGATTTTCAATCAAAATACTATTGATATCTTCCAGAGGAATCTGTACATCATCTGTTGCTCCAATCACTAACTGTTGATTTTTAATGTGTAATTTTTGTGCACTTTCAATTTTTAAATTTCGATAACCCATCTAATGAAATCCCATTCTTTTTTCTTGCTTAACCTCGGAAATATTACCAAGGACATCTACTTGATATTTTTTCAATTCTTTCAGTAATTGAATTCCCAAACCATCAAACTCATATCTATTATCATGGGCCTTGCAAGCAAAACTCGCAGTATGTATATTTGCCCCAATATAATAAACCATTTCTTTAATTAGAATAATTGGCGTTCCATCTTTATCTTTTACCTTCTTTCCCTTCGGATGCTTAAACCCTATTAAGTCTCTTGAATACAGACTAAATAAAAAATTCTCATCCTTCATCTCTTTCCAATCATCATAAGGCTTATTCGCTACCACCGCCTTATTCGGCAACCGATTCTTCACCACATCCGACGTATAAACCGGAACAAAATAATACTTCCCATTCTCCTGGAACACATCCACACGAATCATCGCCCCATTCGCATTCTCCGCAATCCCTTTACCACCATTAATCTTCACACCAAGAGACATTTTCTTATAGAGCTTTACCTTCTTCACAACAGGACCCAACGTCCCATCCGCCTTCGGCTTATGAAAATCCTCCGCAAATGCCTTCTTCCCATCATTGTCATTCAATTCCAACTGCCTCTTCAAAGCATTATACAAAAGCATATCACTCTCTTTATTATAATAACCCGCAATCTCTCCATCCTTATCCAGCTTCAACTCCGTAATCGGCGTCCTGGACAGAACATAACCCCCTTCTTCAAACACGGCTCCTCCATCCTCATAGTGTCTCGGACTCCGTATTGTATCCGCATGTGCCGCCCCAGTTACCTTATGGTTTGGCATCCTTGACACGAAGATTGGTCGAATATTTTCATATACATCCTGTGGATAACGGAAAATATTCTGTACATCCGGGTGGGTATCCAGGAAATTTATCGGGTCTTCCCCCATACGCACTTCCAACTCATCCTTAAAATGCGGCCAAGGACTTGGAATCTGCGCACCATACCTCTCATCCCACTCTTCTCTCGTAAGTTCCGCCAGGGAAATAATCTCCCCGGTCTCCACATCCACAATCTCATAATCCGGCTTTGCCTGTCCCCGATATAAGACTTCTCTGTACTGCGTACTTCTGGAAATCTTTTGAATCATGCCATCGGTGCAGCAGGCAACCACCACAGCATCCATGGCATGATGCCTGTCGGTGGAACGGTCTTTTTGCATCAGACCCCAGCGCTTTCTCAAATATGCCGTAATACTTCCATTCACTGCAAAGACCTGCTTCTTCTTATTCGGGCGGTTCAGCGGTTCCATCTCCAGATTCTGGCGAATCATATTGTAAATTACACGGGTAATATACTTGGTATCATTCAGATTGCGTTCTTTGAACTCCTTACGATCCTCCTTCGTGAACTCCTTTTTCAACAGCTTTTGGCGCTTCTTATAATCTCGAATATAAGAGTTTACCATGGCTTCATATGCATTCCAACGAGCTGTATCTTGTCCAAAATACTCATATGGTATCCGGTTTCCTTTCTCCCGGTTCGCCTGAGAGGTTACCAGTACCTTATTTCGATAACTGTCATCAAATATAATACTATAAGGCAGAATGTGGTCGATATCATAACCCGGCTCAAACAGCTTTTCCAGCGGAATCTTTTCTCCGGTATAGAAACAAAATCCCTGCTGATCATGCCAAAGACGATATTTTAAGATATCCTGTCCCTTCGGATACAGAATTCCCAACTCTTGAATCTCCTTTTTCGCCGCCTCATTCTTTTTCCTGTTTTCTTCCATCTGTTTTTCCATCTTCTTGCGGTCGGTGAAATTTCTGGACATCTCTCTGGCAAGCTCAATACTGATTGCCTGAGGACTTCCATATTTCATAATAATCGCATTAATGACTTTCACAGTCTGAGATACGGAACGTTTTACCACCGGGTTGGTAATCTCATTTATAATCTCTGAAATATGCTCTCCCTTTAACAAATGGCTCTTCTTTCCACGATTGTCATTCTTAAAATCATACCCGGCTTCTTCACATGCCTTATCATAAGTCATCCCATCCATCAAATAAGGTTCAATTTTTTTCATCGCCTTTAAAGACAGATGCTGGAACTTACTCGGTGTCAACTCCAAGAGAGAATCCCCCAATTCCTGCGGAAGTCCGATTTTTTCAAATTCCTGCATACGGCTGTCATCATTTTTATAAAAAGTCAGAATCGTGCCAATCTGGTCTAACAGTTCCCGTCCCTCTTCCTCAGACAAGGTATCCAGATAACTTCCCAACTTCTTCTTATATTCATAAGTATTGGACATACTGATGAACCTGGTATTTTCCGTGGATTTGATAACCGCGTCTTCCTCTACGGTTTCTGCCTCTTTGGAGCTTCCTTTTTTCTTCATATTATAATTCAGCGTATTGAACCGTTCTTCATTTTCAAGCTTCAACTTCTTGCGAACTGCCGCATACTTCACTTCCTTTTGTGTATACAGCATTTCCAATACAAGTTCCCGCTCCTCTTTCGTCAGGTTTCTGGACCTTCCGTCCATATGTACCAATTTCAAATGGTTGATTTTCTGCAACGCAACAAAAAGCTCAGCCGTATACGTCGCCTTAGCCGCACGGCGTTCTCCCGCTTCCCTCTCAAAAGTACAAAAACCTACCCGATCCTCAAACCCGTTCATCGCATAAGGACTTGGTGTTCCGTCTGCCTGATTTCCAGGTCCCAAATCGAAGGAACGCTGGCTCAGCATAATTTCTAAAAATCTTTCTTCCAGCTCCTTTGTCGCCTTCGCATTGCCAAATGTTCTCTGACAGTCAAATAAGACATGAACCTCTTCTTCCAGCAAATCTCTTAACATGGTATGTCTGTAATCATCTGCCTTATTCCGGGGAGTGAGCTGATATCCCTCTTCCAGCCAATCACAATCCGTACGAAATGCCCTGTCTTTATAAATCATCTCCCCTACTGTACGGTAGCCACATTCCTCCATGAGTTTCTTATTCTCCTTTGTGGCAGTTAAGACCTTTCCGTTATCTCCCTCTTTTTCTTCCGATTTCCTCGTAGAGCGAAATCCTCTGTGCTTCGCAATATGAAGCAGCACCTGCGCAAACTCTTCGTCTTTCAACTTCCGATCCAGCCCTTCATAACGAAGCTGGTAGACATCTGGCAAGTTCGGAGCATGATACCTCTTCATAAAATCCTCTATAGAAATAAGTCCCTCCTGCTCAAACAGCCACTTAATGCGATCCAGACGATGCCGTCTTCTGCGCAGCCTTCTTCTTGTTGTTCTCGCATCACGGCGCGCAGCAGCAAGGGGATCTCCGGTCTTTGGCACCTCCGCCGCATCAAAGATACGGACTCCCAAATCCAATATCCGAATCGGTTCATCCTGGCTATTGTTCTCCAATACTGCCCATCCTACGGAAGTAATTCCAATATCAAGACCTATCCTGTAATTTTTGTGTTCCATAACAATCTTCTCCCTTCTCTGAACCACTTTTTTGTGGGACTTTTGATGATAAAAGATAATCCCATTCCGAAGAATGGGATTAGAGCTTTTCGGTGTTCTACCGTACTGTAGAAACCATTTATTTCTTGGTATAATATAATGTAGTTATATTATACTGTAATTCCCATTTTCTGTAAACAAAATTTTACAATTTTCTCGGAGAAAACCGCTCAAAAAGCGTCATTAGATTCGCCGTTTTGTCATCCTTATATTCCGCATCAACCTCCGGCTGTTGTACGACAAGTCTTTCATAGAGTTCTTCCACTCCTCCCAACATATACCTTTCAAACATTCTGTTATACTTATCGAACTCTTCCTTCGTTTCCACCCCGCGAAACGCTCTCTTAATACATTTCTCATGGTCTTCCTCGCCCGCCGATTCCAACATCAACATCATCTGCATAATAAAATCCAAATCTTCCTTTGCATTCGACATCTGCTCTCCGAAAATCGCTTTTGGTTCAAACGGAGCATTGTCTGGCTCTGCCTTCCTGTCAATGCGAAAACCAACAACTGTTGCCAGGACATACAAATCAATCAGTCTCCTAAAATAACTGTGTTCATAATCATTCAGCGCCCACATCTCACTGACCATCCTTGCATGTTTTCCTTGAAACTTATATTCCCTTCGGAAAAATTCATACTCAGCCATCAAAAGACACCCCCTCTTCTTTTTTAATGGATGCAAAAGATTCCTCCGCTTTTTTCTCAATGCTATAGGCTTTTCCCACATACTCATCCAACTTCGTATAAGCCCAATCCTTTTTCAGCATAAAGATAATCACCTGTTCCGACACCTCCGGCAAAACCTTTGCAATTAATTCAATATTCTCATCTCCCAGCTTGGAAAACGGACCATCCAACACAATCGGAAGCGTATCACTCCCCTCTGACTCCTGTCCTAAGCGTTCCGCCTTTTTTCTCCTGCTGAAATCCATAATCGTCACAATAAAAGCAAAGTTACGGGCAATCTTTTCCCCTTCCGAAAGATTGCGCTCCTCTCTATAACCCTGATTCGTGCGATAAAGCATCTGAATATCATAGTTCGGCGTCAATTCTATCTTTTTATCCTTCGCATTGAACATCCGGGAAAAATTAACCTGAATCTGCTGATTTAATTCCAGAAAAATCTTCCTCTCCTGTGCCGAGAATTCCTTGTCCAGCTTCTGATATAATTCCTCCGCAAGCTCCAGCCGGCTTCTCCAACGTTTATTTTCAGTATCTTTAGCCTCTAAGGTCTGCATCTCTTTTTCAATGCTATAATATCTCTTCTGATAAGACTCTATCTGACCCTCTTTTTGTCCCTTCTCTCTGGAAAAACGCTGGATTTCCTGCTGATAGAACCTCTGCTTTTCTCTTCTTCCTGCAAAATCAATATGTTCATCTAACTTTTTCTGTAATACGGCATATCGATTATAGGAATCGTTATATTCCCGGACACTCTCATCCATCTTTTTTGCATATTCCTCGATTTCCTCTGCCACACCTGTATTTTTGTGTTTCCATCGGCTCGCACTTCTTTCAAAATCCCCCAGAATAGAACCAATGTCCGCCGGATAAAGGTATTTCCTCTGCTCCATCAGACAGAAAAACTCGTCGTTTCCTTCATGGACAGGATTTCCGCAGATACAGGTGCCCTTTTGGATAATATAATCAATGGTTGCCTGGCGCATATATGGAATATCCCTCCGCTCTACCTTCGTCTCCTTTAACATCTTCATACACGCATCAATCAAAGGTTCCGAAAACACCATAAATGCCTTGTCACTAAATGCATTGACCAGCATCTTATAATTTGTCATACACTGTTTTTGTTGTGAATTGCAAAGAGCCTGCAAATGTTTTTGCTTTGACTGCAATTCTTCCGTATTTTTATTCTGTTCTAAGAATCGGTCAATCTCCTGTCGTTTCTGCTCATAATTCTGTATATTGATATCCAGAGTCTCAATATCTTTTTTCAGGGATTCTATCGTCCGCTCAATTTTCTTTTGTTCCTCCACCAGATTGTCATACATCACCCCGGAACCGCTGATTTTAGAGCGGAACTTTTTAATAACAGAATTAGCACCCATATCCTTTAAGTGATACATAGCAGACTGATATGCGGAAAGCCCTGTCAGTATATGTACGGAATCTTTGATGTTTTCTTTTACACCTCCAACACTTACATCATTCCAACGCTCCCCGTCAAAGAGAAAATAATGTGACAGATTCATCGGAAAGAGTTCATTAATCAGATTTTCAATCTCATAATCCTCCACCGTGATGAAGCTGTCCATATCCTCCAGGTTCGTAATCACCATCGACAGCTTATTCTGGAACTCCCGTGCTTCCATCTTCGGAAAAACCCTTGTATAAGAGGTTTCCCTGGTGATTATATAGCGTTTTTCCTCATCCACTGCTGCAATTTCGACCTTTACACTGGCACGGCTATTGGCATCCATCATCTCCAAAATATCATTATTCAAAAGCTGATAATCCGACTTCCCCTTCAATGCACTGGTCATAAGCCTCCCATATAACCCCCAGCGAAACGCCTGTGCAATCGTCGTCTTTCCCACGGTATTATCCCCTAATACTATCGTGACATTTTTCTTCTCATCACAACTGAAGTCGATGCGGTTCACACCCTTATACCGCATAAAGTTGTGCATCGTAATACTTTCAAATTTCATAAAAACCCCCTTATCTCCTATAATTGCCTTGCGTACTCCACAATCACCTTTTGTATCTCTTCCGACATCTTCTGATCGGTCTTTGCCTTACTTCTGAGATTTTTACGCTCCATATGTAAGACTTCAAAGGTCAGAGTCCGAAGAAGGCTTTCCTTTGTTTTTCCCATATCAATACCTCCTGTTTACATCTGTTTAATCTTTTTCTCCTTCTCCACTGCATCCGCATTTAATATTTGAACAATTCAACAACGTCTTAAATTTCTCATTCAGGCTGTGTTCAAAATTATCATATCTTTTCTCTAAAAACAGATTTAATTCCTCATCTCCAATCTGAAATCCAATCTCTTTGCATCCAATATCATTCCAGTTCTCAATTCCCACTTCTTTCAAAGTATCTGAATCACAATATTCGATATACTCTTTCAAGCTGCTGTTAGAAATGAACCGATTCGCCCCTTCCGAAATATATAAATAATTCAATGGAGAATTATAAGGATTATTACCGTCTCCCCTTTTATTCTCCTTATGATTCATACTTTTATATTTTGCCCCAAGACTTCCAATCGGCATTACATGATGCTTCTCCAATTTTAGATCGGCATTGAGCGCCTCTAACCTCTCTGCTTTGTAATCATCTGTAACACCTTCTTTTAAGATATCCTTGTAAGTATCCGCAAGATAATATTGGCAGATGGTATTGCCAATGACCTTTTCCGGATAGACAGGTGTATCTTTCATTATCAGTATTTTCTTATTTGCAAACTTCTGATCCTTTAAGACATTATTGCAGAGATTGATTACAAAATCTTTCTTAGGATTCCCGCCCTGTAAGGTATTCACTTCCAGCAAGACATTTTGCAGATGGTGAATAAACGCACGATTCTGCTCAATCTTAAATGCCCCGGATAAAATAGCGCTCCAATACCATGCCTCCATATAATTTAAAACGATTCTGTCCCCAAACCACTCATCTTTTAAAAAGACCGTTCCAAGAATCGACCATATGAGATTATAGTGAATCTCACCCACCTTACGGATTCCACAACGGATCTGTAAAAATGCGCTGGCACGATCCAGACCTTTACAGGCAATTTGAACATAGCGGCTGATATTTGCAGAATCAATTTGTAAGAGATATTCTTTTTTCAAAATCTTTGAACTGACATTTTTAACAGCTTCCTGATCTTCCAGATTCAATACCCCTTCTTTTGAAAAATAATTTGTGATTCCCAGCAGATTCATAAGAGCTTTTACATACCCGGAAGACAGTTCATTTTTTTCTCTCTGCCAGCATCCGATCCTCTCAGAAGCGGAATATAATATCTTTTTATCTTCAATATTGTCCTGATAGCTGTTCTTCTGCCTTGTCTCACACTGCTGTAAGAAAGACTGATAATCTGCCCTGTGATCCTCCTGTATATAATCTTCGATTTGGGTCATGAGATTTCCCTGTTCTCTTTCATTTGTATTTTTAGAGGACTTTGCCAGAATCAAATCGAACACACTTAGGGCTTTTCCACCCAGATTCAGATTTTCATAGATGTCCACTGCCCGGTCCTTATCCTTTGCATCCACTTTAATCTCATATAACTTAATATCCCTCATGCAGTCTATCAGGTAATCCAAAAGTTTATCTTCCCAACGGGACTTATAATATCGCAGCTGATTCTCTAAGTATTGAATTAGATTTGAGATATCTCTCCTTTCCAGGCAGTCTATGATGGTTTCTTTCTCTTTCTGTTCCAGTCCCATCCGCTCTAACCACTCTTTTTTTTGTTCCAGGGAATTTTCATCATTTTGAAACCAGGTAATCAGAGATTTTTTATATTCATCACCCACAGCCCTGATCACGTTCTGTAAAATAATATATTCATCTGGATATTTTTCCGACTCCATATCCTCAATGTCCCAGGAAGCCTCCAGAAGATAATACAGAGGTATCAGATAGGTATTCCCTTCTTCGCTGTTTTTGCAGTCTGTGCAATATTTGCACAACTCCCGGGTATCCAGACTTCCCGCATTTTCATACAAAAAATCTTTTTTATCTGCCACGAAGGATATTCGGGCACGGATATCCTCACTGGATACTTTTGGATAATTCCCCTTCTCCAAAGATACCGGAAATTTTAAGATACTTCCCCCAAATATATCCTCCACATCGGACTCCATAACACTCCGAAGATTCGGCAGATTCAGAAAAAAACGTCGATTCAGCGTTGGAGAAATCAAATCCTTCTCCTTCTGTAATTTTGTCGAGAAAAATGCAATCAGGGTCGTAATTCTCTGCTGTCCGTCCAGCAATGCTCTGACCTTCTGATTTCCCTGCAAGGATACAATGTTTCTCTCATTCCTCCCTATCTTTTTATATCCATAATCATCCGCCCCTGCCTCCAAAAACAACACCGTACCTATGGGCAGTTTCGTCAGAATCGAAGCAATTAAAGAAACCTGCTTATTCTTATCCTTCCATGCAAACCCTCTCTGAAAATCCGGAAGTACAATCGTATTCTCTTCAATTCCCTTCATGATTTCATTCAAATCCACTTTTTCCATATCTTTCATCTTCCGTTACCCCCTCGCAATCTCATCCACAGCCTTTACCAGTCTCTCAACATCTTCCTCCGTATTGAACCGCCCCACACTCACCCGGACCGTCCCGCCATATTCCTCATCCCGCAGATACTTATGTATCAATGGCGCACAGTGATACCCGCACCGTACCGCAATGTGATAGTCCTCATCCAACAGCATCCCCACGTCCGACGCCTGATATCCCTCCACATTAAACGAACAGATCCCGCTCCGTCTCTCCTTTTCCACGGGAAAATACATCTGCACTCCCGGTATTCTCCGCAGCTCCTCCTCCAGCCCCCGAAACAGGAATCTCTCCTTCTGCCGGATTCCCCGGACACTCCGGTACATACTCTCCCCATCCGTTCCAAGCTCCTTTAAAGCTGCATGCAGCCCTGCAATCGCCGACACATTCGGACTTCCCGGCTCATACCGCCCCGGCGCTCTCTCAGGCATGTTCAGATTCAGCGAATCGCTTCCGGTTCCTCCCGCATACACGATCTCCAGTTCTCTTCCCCTATGATTCACATAACCTCCCACCCCAAAGGGTCCGCCCAATGTCTTATGCCCAGCAAAAACATAAAAATCGATCCCGCTGTTTTTCAATTCTGCAGGAATCAGTCCAAAGGACTGGGATCCATCCACGATCACCACGGCGCCGCTTTCTTTCACCAGAGCGGCCACCTCCTTCACGGGGAGGACATATCCTGTCACATTGCTGACCTGGGTCATACAGAGCACACGGGGAGGCTTTTGGATGAACTGGTATGTGATCTTTTCCAGATCCAGCTCCAACGTCTTTGCGTTAATTGCCAGTTCCTCTATCTCAAAACCGTACTGTTTTTGCAGCATATGCAGCACCCGCATAATGGCATTGTGCTCATAGGGCGACACATAGACCACATCCGTTTTTTCCCAATGTAACCCCCCTAAAATCTGGTTACATGCAAACGTAGCAGAGGGTGTGAACACAACCTCTGCCATTTCCTGTGCCTGAGCAAGGGTCCGGATCAGTCCCCTTGTCTCCTCTATGATGCTCTCCGCTTTTTCCGCCAATGCATAACTTCCCCTGCCGGAATTTACCGCAAAATTCCGGTTCGCCTCATCCATGGCGCGGTACACCGCCTCCGACTTGGGAAAGGATGTCGCCGCATTGTCAAGATAAATATATTTTTCCATATTCTTTCCTCTTACTGTAACAATTTCTCCAGAGTCTCCGCCAGCACAGCCACCTTCTGATTTGTCTCCAGGCTGTCTCCGAAGTTTTCCAACGCTTCCTCTATCATGTTTTTTAAAAATTCACTGGTGCTGTCCTTCGTGTCCGCGTCATAGAACTTGTGGATCTCGCTTCCATCCCCGGTTTTTAAAAGGATTTCCTTCTGTCCTTCGGGAACTGAGGAGGCGCCCTTCATTCCCTCCACCTTCTGCTTAATCTTCACAATGCTCTTGAGGAAGTGTTCGTTCAATTTGTCGTTCCAGTCCTCCACATAGATGTCCTCGATCCGCTTCGAGAGAACGGCAACGATCTCCCTCTCGTCATTGGTGGTAAGAGTACTGAGATACCCCATAAAATTTTTCACCTTTTTATTCAACACATAGTTCCTGGATCGATAATTCTGCTGTCCGTACCAGTCTAAAAGGCACGCTTTTAAGCTGTCTGTCTCTTTGCCATGAAAAATCTCCCGCATCTTCCCCGCGGTTTTTTCGATCTCCTGTTCCAGATGCCTATCCATCTGCTCTCGGATCTGTCTTACCATAGAGCCCGTCCTATTGTATTCAGAAGAACCCATCGCCTGTGGAAGCTGTTCAAAAAGAAATTCCCTCGGATTCAGCTCCGCTTGCTTTAACAGTTTTCTAAGCCCCTTCACTCCGCAGAGCATCTCCTGCGGATAATCCTCGCTGACTCTGCTGTACTGGGGCAGGGACCGATACCATTTCTGCATTTCCTCAATAATAAGAGAAAAACGGTTGGAGCCGTTCCTCCGGCATTCTTTACAGAAAATATCTTCCATTTCCCGCAAATAGAATTCTTTCGTCATTTCCTGCTCTTCAATGTAGAGTTCATAGCTCTCCGGAAATTGATTGATGTTATTTAAAACTTCCACCGTGATATCCAGCTCCTTGTTTCCCAGATAGATCACAGGCATTCCCTCCAAAAGGCAGAACTTCCAGGCTAAAAACAGAGGCATAATTCCCTTTCTCACCCCATAATGTTTTCCCTGAAGACGCTCATAGAGGATGGAAAAAGACGCCTTCTTACCGTTTCCCTTCACAAAAAAGTCTTCAATCTCCTCCATGATCTTACGACATCCTCCATCCAGAGGAAACTCCTCTCCCGCCAGTCCCGTCCGCACGAAGGCGGCGCGGTAGACCATGGCTTCGGGACTGCTTCCCCTTCCGTAAGGCTCCAGATCCTCCCCACTTAAGATCGCCCCCACCACCATATTTCTCGCACGCAGATACTGTCCCTGTACATTTTGAATATTCAAAAGCTCGTGATTGATCCTTGGAGCCAGGGAATAATAATCCTCACAGATCTCGCTCAAATAACGTGTAAATTCCATCCCTGTATGGATCTTTGGCTCCTCCCTCTTTGTGTGGAGAATATGACAGCCCCCGTTTTCCGGCATAAAATCCTTCTTTAACTTCTCATTGACTTCGTAGCGGATATCCTCCTCATACAGATCCAATTCCTGGCGAAGCGCCTTATTCTCCTCAATAAAGCCTTCGTTCCCTGCAAGACTTCGAATTGCCGCCAGCCGCAAAAGCGCCCATTCCGAAAGAAATTCTTCCTTTGGCAAAAGCACGATCATCCGCTCGTCATTCAATTGCTGCAGATGACGTAGTATCTCCTCCTTATCCATTCGATCCGCTGATACCAGAGCCAGAATATAACCGTCAGAAAAACGGTGTTCAAAGAAAACCCTGGAACTGTGAATAGACATATAATCCTCAAAGGAGATAAATTCATAACGAAAATACCTGGTCATGGCGCGGTTCTGGTTATACTGCTTTGGAAGCGCATAGGTCAGCTCCGAGATCTCATTCAACATCCCGCAGACATTCAGATTTTTCTTAAGACGATTCATCTCCTTCTCGATTGCCGCCTCGATATCGATTCCAATATTATTTTTAAACGCATAGGTTCCAAGGCTGGATCTGAAAAAGACCACTTCTTTTTCCATCAGGGACTTCATTGCCCTGTCGTAAGCCTCGCCGGACATTCCAAGAGAATAACAGATGGCTTTTTTCCTCACCGCCAATTCCTCCGGGCGGCGGATCATCCGGATCACCGCCATCGCCTTAATTACCTTCTTTTCCTCCTCCGTCTCTGCCCTGGTCAGAGCATAATCCGCCTTTAACCATTCATTATGGATGTGAGGCTGATCCACAGTCTCCCGAAACAGGTTCTTAAAATAATCGTAAACACAATCAATGCCCACCAGCTCTCTGGGATTCCGTTTTTCGATCACCCTGCGCAGGCTTCCCGGCTCATTTCCCGCAATGAAGGTAAACACGGTCCTCTCATTCTGACCGATCTTCTCGCTGATGTGTAAAAGAGCATAGGCGCAGACCGGAGTCAGAGGGTAACAGCCCTTCACCACGATACGCTCAAAATCTTCTTTTTCAAAGAGACTGGAAAAGCAGGAGAGCTCATAGGACTTCTCTCCCTCCCTTTTTATCTCTTCCGTAAAAAATCCCGGTTCTTTTTTGATGGCATTTTCAATTAATTCAAAATTATTCTGGGAAGAGACCACGAACTGAATCTCCTTTAATCTCCCCTCCACGCCGCGGAACGCCTGAATAACCTCCGAGTCAATTCCCCTGACATATTCATGAATACTTTTATGGGCCACGAAGGTGAGATACAACTGCTGCTCTTTTTTGCTGTCCGCCAGCTCGCACATATCCTGCAGGATCTTCATATCCTTTGAAAAGTTCTCCACCTCATGTCCCTCGATATACTTACTGAATTCATCGAAAATAACATAGATCCCCCGATAGGAATACTGGGAACAGAGCGCCCGGTTCACCTCCTCATAGACCCGCAGAGCGTCCTTTTGGATCATGGGAATAAAGACGCTTCCGGAGGTTACCAGCGGATAGATCTCCTTAAAATAAGAAAGAGCCTCCTCTTCCTGTTCTCCCAGCTTCCCGCAAAACGCTTCTTTGGAATACCCCTTCTCTTCCAGCAATCCCGTGAACTGTCCGCAGGCGGCAGGATACTCCTCATCCCACACCCGTATCACCTTGAGCGCCTCCGTATACTCGCTCTCCGGGGTCAGATCCGTGATCCCCTCTCTCTTTAACGCCTCCTGCAGGGCAAAAATAAAGGACTGGTTTAGATCCCCCTGGAAAGAAGAGATGATAACCGGCAAAAACGGTCCATTCTGAGCAGGAATCCCCTCGAACACCTCCCCCATAGAGGCGTCCGCCGCCAGGATCTTTTCTCGCAGCGCCTCCGTCTGCTCTTTCTCTTTTGAGCATAACAAAGCAAGGAGTACAAGCAGCAAATGAGATTTTCCTTTTCCGTAAGGACCAATCAGAATGGTTGCATGTTCTCCCTGTTCTCTTTTTACATTTTCCAGATACTGCTTTAGAATCGCCACGGAAGATCTGGTGGGTATATAGTGATTTACCCGGTCCATATCTCCAAGATCCAAAGCCAGATTGACGGATTTTTGAAATCTTGTGTCAACTCTTACAATATTTTTCATAGCTTTCCCTCCCCTATCATCTGATTATTGAAAATATTGATCAACAATTTCCTCTCTTGAAACTCTCTTTTGAAGATACACCATGTCCAGACCCGCCGTTCGGTTCATCTGTATCCTTCCCTTTGCTTCCAGTTCTTCTAATTTTTCTATCAGTCCCGTCCTCTTTAAGTTCAGGACACATCCCGGCGAACCGGGTATCCTAAGGAGATCATCCATACTGACCGCCCCTTTTTCTGAGACGCATTCCGGCAGAAGATACCAGATGATATCCGCAGGAAGCAGATTCAGGTTCGGCTGATTCTTCCAGTAAATGTGATGCTTCTGTTTTATGAGTTCAAATCCCCCGAAGGGACTGACATTCTTCTCTTCCGGGTCACTCTCCCGCTCCGCCCTCTTTACATACATCCGAAGGATGGCGTCGCAGTCGTTTTCCAGTGATTTTTCTGAGAACTTCTCCATTCCCTCCAGCTCCTGTGCCTGCCTTATCAATTCCCTTGTCAGTTCCTCCCTGGTGAACTCCGCCTCATCGTAATAATTAAAAAAAAGATTCCAGGTTGTTGCCTGTTCCCTGTTCCTTACGATATTGCAGTGGATCATCCAAAGAGAGAACCAATCCTCCAGATAGGGATCGTATTTCCAGATCCTCTGCCCCAGTTCGGAGAGAACGACCCCTTTTTTTCCATGTTCCTCGGTGAGGTTTGCACAGCGCAGCCAGTACCGGATGGACTTTGCCATATTTGGTCCCACTCCCAGAACGTCGGCTCCGTAGTTCCGGGTAAATACAAAGGGATCCCTCTCCACTTCTCTTAAGCCCTTATTCACCCATCCCTCCCGCAGAACAAAACTCTCATGTCCTTTAAAACGGTATTTCTTTTTCATCATGGTATTTCCACCTGTTAATTTCTCTTAATTGCCAGAACCTTGCGCATATAACACCCCGCCGGAAAATGTGCGATACATTCCCCGCAGCGGACGCACTGATCCTCCAGGATCCGGTAACAGATGCTTCCATCCTCCTGCTCCTTGATGGATATTGCATTGTGCCGGCACACGCTCTCGCAGGCAAGACAGCCCATGCACATCTGATACTTGGTGATCTGACATTTTATTTTCTCTTCCGTAATCTTTTTGCTTAAGATCGTAACCTTTAACTTTTTCGTTCCCACCCTGCCCTGGAGCTTTAACAGAACTTCACCGCGGGCATCCAGAATGCAGACCTCGCCAAGCCTTTCATTTCCAAGCTCAAAGTTCAGGTATCCAAAGGGGCGGAACAGCTCATACAACTGATCGTCAATGGGTCTTTGCAATTCATAGTAAAAGGTATCTTCCTGTGTCGCGCAGGGCTGAAATGAAACAACGGATTTCTTCGCATATTCCACGCCGTTGCCGCCCTGTCTCGCTTTCCAGTAGCCCTCGTCCACATAGGTCTCTGCATCCTGTTTCCCGATCTGCCTTGCAAAATCTATGAGCAGATTCCGAAAACCTTCACTCTGTTCCTTCATGTGGATCTTTGATAAGAACTCCGACCACCCGCTGTTATTCGGACAGCACCAACAGCCCACTCTGGCGTAACCCAGCCGATAAGCGTCGTTAAAATCTATTCCCGTAGTAAGCAGATAGAGCCAGATGTCAAAGTCCATCCAGTCGATGATCGGAGAGAGGATCCTCTGCTTGGTGATCTTCGGACTGTCTGAATCCCTCTCATACTTACTCCTGCTGACAGACTCACTCCTTCTGATTCCATAAAAAGTAAGGATCTGCTTCTTACTGCGAAACAGAGACTTGATGGTCTTTTGGATACTTCCGGTCTTAAACACGGTACAGCACCAGCGCATGACACGGCTGGGCGGTCCGATCAGACGGCACAGTTCCTCAAAATCCTTCTCCTTATTCCGGGCGGTGATCACAGGCGTCTGGGGATGCTCCTCCTTAAATCTTCTAACATAGTCATAGGTAAAAGGAAATTCCAGCGTGGTATCTCCAAAAATATGAAGGATCTTGGGATCTCCCAACGCTCTCATCACCAGATCCGAGGTCACAGTGGAATCCTTGCCGCCGCTAAAAGAGACAAACATATCCATGACCCCGTAATCCCTGGCAGATCTGCGGATATACTCGTTTGCCTCTTCCACGATCTCCTCATACCGCTTCCGGTTCGCCTTTATGAACTTCTGAATCCGAGCAGAAAAATAAGTATCCGTATTTTCATCTTTATAATGCAGATACTGATTTTGAATCTCTTCTATATCTAAGTTTTTTAAATCCTTTACGGAAAAATCGATCTTCTTCCCATCCACATAATAGCGGTTTCCCGTACCGTTCCAGACTGATTTTTCCAGAAAACAAAACGGCTTACCAAGAATAAGCTCCAATAACAACCGTTCCTCCGGAAAGACCGGACGCAGATCCGTGGCTATTTTTCTGCCTGTCCCTCCGCAGATAGGACAGATTTTTTCATAGGTGGGAACTCCACAGGAATCACACCAGAAAATCTCGGAGGAAGCCTCCGCTCTCCCTCCGCAGGAAGGACAGGTACTGGTCTGACACGGCGTATTGGTACAGGGCAGATCCTCTCCCGTTTTGGCATCTCTATTACGACAAATATATGTAATCATGTTTCACCCTGACTCACTGGTATGATTCCCGGATCGATCTGAAGGTAAGCGCACAGCTTTAGAAATTCATCTGCGTCCAAATATTCTTTTGTTCCGGGAATCAGCTTTTTCTTTGGGATACACAATGTCCCGCTGATAAGATCCGCAGATAAACCCTGGTTTTCTATGTACTTCGCAAGCCATACAGTCACTTCATTCCTCATTTTCTTACCTCCATTTTTTCTCTTTATCAGAGAATCCCCTAACATAGAACTAATTATATTCTTTTTATAAGGGAATATCAACTATATATTCACTTGATTTCCAAGAATTTTTCGGAGTTTATTGACGCAAAATAAGGGGTAATATATGATATCTTAAGAGGTGAAAATATGAAAAACCCAAATATCGCAAAGGTATTAAAAGAATATAGAAAGCTCAATCATTACTCCGTAGAAGACGTGGTGTTAAAGCTGGAAGAACATCATCTTCCCTTTGCCACCAAGACCATCTACGGATGGGAAAGCGGACAGACACAGCCCGACGCAGATACGCTCTTAGTGCTGTGCAAGATATACCGGATCGACAATATTTTAGAGACCTTCGGTTATCAGCAGGCTGAGGAACCGCTCTTACTGTCCGAGGAGGAACACGCTCTGATTGAAAAATACCGGGAAAATAAAGACATGCAGAATGCTGTGAAAAAGCTTCTGAATATCGACGAAGATCCTTCCTAGACAGGATCCAAAAAAGGACTGCCACAGGATGATATGCATACCTTCATATATCATCCATGTAACAGTCCTTTTTCATTCTGTTTTATCCAAGGTTATCTGGTAATACCTTACTCTTCTGTCTCAGCTTCCACTGTCTCCTCTTCAAAGACGTCCTCCGCATCTACAACAACGCTGACCTTCTCGCCGCAGGAACTGCAGTACTCCGCTCCGTCCGCTAACTCTTCTCCGCAATTCGGACAGGTCTTAGTACCCTTTAATCCCATGATCTCCACTTTCATCTTCTCAATGGCTTCCAGCGCTTCCGTGATCAATTCAAAATGTTCGGAGCCATCCACAACAGCGTCTCCCTTATGCGCTTCATAGTATACCTTTCCAAGCTCTGCATACTGCTTTTGCACATAATCTTCTTTTGACTTAATATCTAAATTCAGCTTTGCAACCCCGGACAGATCCTTTGCCTTCTGGGTCGCGTCCTTTCCAACACTTACGATCGTTTCTCCTAATTTCTCAAATAATGCCATAGTCCTTCCCCTTTCATATGTTCAAGATGATTTCATTATACCTTTCCTTTTTCCAAATTTCAACAAAAACTATCAGCGATTACAGATATACACAATATATGCCGCATAGATCAGAAGCATGAAGACTCCTTCCATCCTCCCAATCCTCTTTTTTGATGAAGCGAAGCTCAACACCAGGATACTCATGGCGATGAGCACGATCAGATCCACTACATTTTCCATCAAAAATGCCATCGGACTGACAATCGCCGCTGCGCCGGCAACCAGCAAAATATTGAAGATGTTGGAACCGATGACGTTTCCAAGCGCCATATCTACCTCTCCCTTCTTTGCCGCCACAATGGAGGTCACCAATTCCGGCAAAGAAGTTCCAAAAGCTATGATAGTCAGACCGATCAGATTCTCCGACAGTCCAAAATTTCTCGCGATCTCCGTGGCGGAATCCACCACCAGATCTCCTCCGATCACAATGGCTGCCAGCCCCAGAAGAATATAGATCACACATTGCAGATTTCCAAGCTCTGCAACCACCTCTTCCTCCTGCCTGCTCTCCCTTGCCGCCAACGCTGATTTTACCATCCAGACTAAGAAGAACACAAAAACTGCCAATAGGATCAGCCCGTCCACTCTTCCTAGCGTCATCCCAAAATAACCAAGCGCCAGCATCAGCACAGCCACCAGAATGGAAAATGGAAACTCCCGCTTCAACGTCTTTTTATCCACAACCAGAGGCGTGAACAGAGCGCAGAATCCACAGACTACCATCAGATTAAAAATATTGGATCCCACCACATTGCTGATCGCCATGGCGTTGCTTCCCTTTATGGAAGCAGAGATACTCACCGCACACTCCGGCGCGCTGGTTCCCATCGCCACTATGGTCAGACCGATAATCATAGAGGGCACATGGAGCTTTTTTGCAACGGAAGCGCTTCCATCCACGAAAAAATCCGCTCCTTTTACCAGCAAAACAAATCCCACGATCAATAAAACATACCAAACAACCATAATCTCTCCTCTTTTCTCTACAGTATTCCCAAATGATCCAACAATATCTTAATGCCCAGCACAATCAAAATAATTCCTCCCGCCAGCTCCGCTTTATTCTTATATTTACTGCCAAAAATATTACCGATAAAGACACCTGCCATTGAAATCACAAAGGTTACAACGCCAATGATGGTGATTGCCGGAAGAATGGATACCCGTAAAAAAGCAAAGGACACGCCCACTGCAAGGGCGTCAATACTGGTGGCAATGGCAAGAAAAAATAATTCTTTTACGTCCAGCCGGCTCTCCTCCTTAGGACAGACTTCTTCCTCCTCCCTGTCCCGTAATACGTCCACCACCATCTTTCCTCCTATAATCACAAGAAGGAAAAAGGCGATCCAATGATCAAAGGCTGTGATATACTTCTCAAACTGCTTTCCCGCCAGCCAGCCCAGAAAAGGCATCAGCGCCTGAAAACCGCCGAAGAACAAAGCGATCACAAAACAGTGCTTCTTATTTACTTCCTTCATTTTCAACCCCTTGCAGATGGATACGGCAAATGCGTCCATTGCAAGTCCTACTCCAATTAAAAACAATTCAATATATCCCATATTTTCTCCTTTTTGTGTCCTATAGATTTTTCTTTGAAGTTCGTCTTGACAGCGTAACATCCATCTCCATGAAACAGAACATGCTTTGCCGCACCCAGCACAGTCTCTCGCAGCAAATCCTTCATGCGGGCGCGCATCCTCACGGAGCGTTTTTATTCTATTAGGAAATCCAAAGGATTTTCCTATAGAATAAAAAAACTCATGTATATCAGAAAAAATCTGATATACATGAGTCTCATTCTTTAAGATTTGCCAGGTCTTGCGACCGGGGATGTTGACAAATCACGATTTCTCGCGAACTACTCCCTCACGGAATTATCTCCCATATGATAACTTAATGATTCTCATTTGTCAACAAATTTCTCGCTTTTGTGCTGAAATTTCCTGATTTAAAAATATTGACAAATCCACTCTTACCACCTATAATGACCATAGTTTTAGAGAAACAGCGCAGATGGGAAAAAGTAAGAATGGGAAAAGTCTGACAGAGAGTTACCGGCGGCTGAGAGGTGCGTGAACTGCTTATTCTGAATACATCCCGGAGCTTCGCACTGAAATCGTCTTTTATCCTATATCATGTTCTGATGTTTTCACACGGATACAAGATCGACAGTAGGCTGTGACGGATCCGCACACGTTATCGTGCAGGAGTATCGCTTTTTGCCGTACTTCATAAGACAGGCAATGTGAGTTGTCTGTGAACTAAGGTGGTAACACGGGTTAAGAATTTAACTTCGTCCTTTTAAGGATGAAGTTTTTTTATTTCATAGGAAATCCAAAGGAATTTCTTATATTTATCAGAAAAGGAGACAGACATGACATTATATGATGAATTGGTAGCCCGCGGCTTAATTGCCCAGGTGACAGACGAAGAGGAAATCAAAGATTTGATCAACAATGGAAAGGCAACCTTCTACATCGGTTTCGACCCCACGGCGGACAGCCTCCATGTGGGACACTTTATGGCGCTCTGCCTGATGAAACGTCTTCAGATGGCAGGCAATAGACCTATCGCCTTAATCGGCGGCGGAACGGCAATGATCGGCGACCCGTCGGGAAGAACCGATATGCGCCAGATGATGACCCCGGAGACCATCCAGCACAACTGTGACTGCTTCAAAGAGCAGATGAGCAAATTCATTGACTTTTCCGATGGAAAGGCTCTCATGGTCAACAATGCGGATTGGCTGATGGATCTGAATTATATCGAAGTACTTCGGGAGGTGGGCGCCCACTTCTCCGTAAACCGTATGCTCACCGCAGAGTGTTATAAGCAGCGTATGGAAAAAGGCTTAAGCTTTTTAGAATTTAACTACATGATCATGCAGAGTTATGACTTCTATGCATTATATCAGAAATACGGTTGTAACATGCAGTTTGGCGGCGACGACCAATGGAGCAACATGTTAGGCGGTACGGAACTGATCCGCCGTAAATTAGGCAAGGACGCTTACGCCATGACCATTACCCTGCTTCTCAATTCTGAGGGTAAGAAGATGGGCAAGACCCAGAGCGGCGCCGTATGGCTGGATCCAAATAAGACCTCCCCGTTTGATTTTTATCAGTACTGGAGAAATGTTGCCGACGCCGATGTTCTCAAATGCATCCGTATGCTCACCTTCCTGCCTCTGGAAGAGATCGATAAGATGGATTCCTGGGAGGGAAGCCAGCTAAACGAAGCCAAAGAGATCCTCGCTTACGAACTGACCAAGCTGGTTCACGGAGAGGAAGAAGCCAAAAAAGCTCAGGAGAGCTCCCGCGCCCTTTTCAGCGGCGGCGGCAATGCCGACAATATGCCGACGGTTTCCTTACAGGAATCCGATTTTAGAGACGGTTCCATTGACATTCTGGGCGTTCTGGTTGCCGCAGGTCTCTGCGCTTCCCGCTCCGAAGCCCGAAGAAACACAGAGCAGGGAGGAGTCTCCGTGGACGGTGAAAAGATCACCGACATCCACACTGCCTTTACTGCTGCCGACTTCACCGAAGGAAAGGTGGTAAAACGGGGCAAAAAGAAATTCTGCAAGGTAACCGTTGCTTTCTAGCGCAAAACATCTCTTGTAAAAATAGACAAAACGAAAATTTTTTCACAAAAAAATTTAAGACAAAAAAACCAAAAAAGAGGTTTTTTTGTCTTATTTTTATGCTATAATTACTAAAAAATATTCCTTTTTTTATAAAATCATAGATTTGTTAAAAAAATAACAATTGGGTATTGACAAATTTTTAACAGTCTGTAAAATAGAATATAAGAAATGTACTTTTTTGAGTACAATCTCTTCTTTCTTGTATAAAATGGGATACAAAGATAAAAGAACAGGGGGAATTTACTATGACTACAAAAAAAGAAAACGTATACCCGCCGTCAAGAGAATTTGCAGATAACGCCAATGTCTCCAGCCGTGGGGAGTATGAAAGAATGTGGCAGCACTCCATCGAGGATCCGGAAACATTCTGGGGACACATTGCAAAAGAATTTCATTGGTTCAAGCCATGGACACAGATCTATCGTGGAGATCCATCCATCGGCGACAACGAATGGTTCGTAGGCGGAAAAACGAACATCTGCTACAACTGTCTGGACGCACAGATCGAAAAAGGAAGAGGAGATAAGATCGCGCTTCTTTTCCAGGGCGAGCCGGAGGCCGACTGCAAGAAGTTCACTTACAGCCAGCTCTTAACACATGTATGCCGCTTCGCCAACGCCCTTAAGAAAAACGGCGTGAAAAAAGGAGACCGTATCGTATTATATCTGCCGATGATCTGGCAGCTTCCGGTAGTTATGCTGGCCTGCGCAAGAATCGGCGCCGTTCATACCGTAGTATTCGGTGGATTCTCCGCCGAGGCATTGGCCGACCGTATGTTAGCATGCGGCGCAAAGAAAATGGTAACCACCAATGGCTACTGGCGTTCCGGAAAAAAAGTAAATTCCAAGGCCATCGCTGACAAAGCATGTATGTTATGTGCAAATGCCGGTCTTACCATCGACGACGTATTCGTGGTAGACCGTATGGTGAACTTTGAAGTTCCTTATATTACATATCGTGACACCGCTCTTTCCAAGGAGTTGATGTCCGAGGATATCTCCGACTACTGTCCACCGGAAAAAATGGATGCGGAGGATCCCCTCTTTATCATGTATACCTCAGGTTCCACGGGAAGCCCGAAGGGAACTTTACATACCACCGCAGGATATATGGTTTATACCTATACCACCTTCAAGTATATCTTCGATTACAAGGAGGACGACATCTTCTTCTGTACCGCAGATATCGGCTGGATCACAGGACATTCTTACATTGTATATGGACCGCTCTTAAACGGAGCTACCACCTGTATGTATGAATCCGTTCCAACCTATCCGGAGCCGGACCGCTTCTGGCACATTATTGAAAAATTCAAAGTAACTACCTTCTATACAGCGCCGACGGTTATCCGTTCCCTCATGACCAAGGGAACCGAGTGGATCGATAAGCATGATCTATCCTCCTTACGTCTCTTAGGTTCCGTAGGAGAACCGATCAACCCGGAGGCATGGGAGTGGTTCTACCACAATATCGGAAAAGACCGCTGTCCGATCGTAGACACCTGGTGGCAGACAGAGGCAGGCGGTATTCTGATCTCCGCTTTCCCTGGTGCGACTCCATTGAAACCAGGAAGCGCCGCTGTTCCGTTCTTCGGAGTAAAACCTGTGATCTTACGCTCCAGAACAGATCCTAGCCAGCCGGCGGAGGAAGCGGATATCAATGAAAAAGGCGAGCTTTGCCTGGCTTCTTCCTGGCCTGGAATGATGCGTACTCTTTACGGAGAGCCGGAGCGTTACGACAGCGGATATTTCTCACAGCAGCCGGGATACTTCTTCACAGGCGACGGCGCTTACAAAGATGAGGACGGATATTACTGGATCACCGGACGTATCGACGATATTGTAAATATCTCCGGACACCGCCTGGGTACGGTAGAAATCGAAAAAGTATTATGCTCCCACAAGGATGTTGTGGAGGCAGCCGTTGTAGGTTATCCGCATCCTGTAAAAGGCGAGGACTTATATGCTTATGTGGTTCTCAATCACGGAGACGACATCAATAAAGAAACCGTTCTCAAAGAGCTGAAAGCCCTTGTAAGAGCAGATATCGGACCTATCGCAGTTCCTGGAAAAATCCAGTTCGTGGATGAGATGCCGAAGAACCGTTCCGGAAAGATCGTACGTCGTATGCTTCGTAAGATCGCATCCGGTGAAAGAAATGAGATTGACGCAAGCTCACTGAATATTCTGGCTAATCCAGAATCTGTTGATATTATCAACGATAATCGAATTGAGTAATTTTATTACCTATATATTCTCCATAGTCAAATACCCCGGTGCAAGCATCGGGGTATTTGACCCTCGCGGCAGTCGCCAAATGGACATGCAAGCATGTTCACTTGGCTCGTTGCTCGCGGGAATAAAATGGACGCAGGAATCTGTCTCTGCGTCCATTCTTTTTCTTATATTCAATATTTTACATCTGGCGAATATCAACCAAAAAGTATATCACATCTCCAAAATCACAGCCTCACAGCTTTGAAGCGCCATTCCTCTCTCCAAGCCTCCTGCTTCCAGATTCTTTGCCTGCTTGCCATTAGATAACAATACCTTTTTAACAGAGTCTTTCAGCGGAAGGCAGACCTCCTCCGTTCCAAAATTCGCAGCAATCAAAATCCTCTGTCCATTCCCCTCTCTGGTAAACGCCATAATATTCTCATATTCCAGATACTTCGGCTCTATCTTGCCATATGTCAGAACTTCCCTGTATTCCTCAGACTTCCGAAGTGCAATCAGCTTCTTATAATAATTCCATAGGGAATCCTCCCTGCGCAGCTGCTCCTCCACATTGATCTGCGTATAATTCGGATTTACCTTAAGCCACGGTGTCCCTGTTGAGAATCCCCCATTCTTTTCTCCATTCCACTGCATCGGCGTTCTCGCATTATCCCGGCTGTAATGATAGCAGCACTCCAGAGCTTCCTCATCCGATAACCCTGCATTTTTGGCAAGCTGATACTGATCCAACGTATTAATATCATTATACTCTTCCAAGGACTCCATCCGGCAGTTTTCCATCCCAATCTCCTGTCCCTGGTATAA
This sequence comes from uncultured Lachnospiraceae bacterium, assembly GCA_958428365.1. Taxonomy (GTDB): domain Bacteria; phylum Bacillota; class Clostridia; order Lachnospirales; family Lachnospiraceae; genus Maccoyibacter. Next base: position 25,981 of record CAUAFT010000020.1, read on the forward strand.
AAACGGAAGTCCCCGGAGCATCATCATGATCGTTGCAAGCATCTTCTTCCCATCCTCATTTTGGGCATGGAGAGGCAGATAAGTCGAGACTCCCCTGGGCTCATCGTGATTCTCAATAATATTCGCCTGAAACCCAACATTCAGACAATCCATCTGTCCCTTAAAAATCGTCTCTCTCCACTGGGAGAATTGCACCGGCTTCGCATCATACCATCCATGCTCGCCCTTCGTCAAAAGATGTGTCCCAAAATCAAATATCGTAGAAAAACATCCCTTATCCCCAATATAATTTTCAATGCTCTTCTGCTCATTAAAGAGCTCCGCAATGGAAAAGGCATCATATTTCTCAAAGGTATTCCTCTTTAGATCCATCAAAAGCTCTTCCACCCCTTTGGCGGATTCCACCATCTTCGTAACTGCTACCAGCCCATCTTCCCCATCTGCCGGAAAATCAGGAAAATTAAGATCCTTTTGAATATTGATAATGGCGTCGATCCGAAATCCCGCAAGTCCCTTATCCAGCCACCAATTCACCATCTGATAGACCTCTTGGCGCACCTTCGGATTGTTCCAGTTCAGATCCGGCTGTTCCTTCGCAAAAGCATGAAAATAATAGAGATTCGTATCCGGGATCGGTTCCCAGACGCTTCCTCCAAAATAGGATCTGTAATTTCCCGACGGGGGATTTCCGTCCCCTCTTCCTTCCCGGATATAGAAATAATCCCCATATTCCCCCTTCGGGTCCTTCAACGCCTTTTTGAACCACTCATGCTGATCGGAGCAGTGGTTGACCACCAGATCCATCACAATATACATCTGACGCTTCTTCGCCTCCCGCAAAAGCTCGTCAAAATCCTCCATGGTTCCAAATTCCGGCGCAATGGCATAATAGTCCGAAATATCATACCCCTGATCCACAAAGGGAGATTTATAAACAGGGGAGATCCAGATGAGATCAATTCCAAGCTCCTTTAAATAATCCAGCTTTTGGATGATACCGCGGATATCGCCAATGCCGTCTCCATTGGTATCATAAAAACTCTTTGGATAAATCTGATATGCAATTTTTTCGTGCCACCATTTCCGTTCCATCTGAAATTCTCCTTTACTCTCTGTTTTTTTCTACTATAACACCTGAAAGAAAAAATTGATATAGTTTTATCCCATGATCCGAATAGGATTTTCCAATCTTTTTTTACGCAACCTCAGAGCTGTAATGCATATATTAAACCAAAGGAGGGAAACACATGAATAAAAAATACAGATTAAGCAATGTCACCAAAGACTACTTAAGTGAATTTTACGATATTTTAAATGATATGATCGAGGGAATGACCGAGGCGGAACTGACCTGCAGCATTTCCAACAACTTCATTGTGCAGATGATCCCCCACCATCGCGCCGCAATCGAAATGTCCCACAATATCCTGAAATATACCACGAACATTCCCTTACAGGATATCGCCACAAACATCATAGAAGAACAGACCCGAAGCATTAAAAGTATGCAGGAAATCCAATGCTCCTGCAGCAAACGAAAAAATTCCAGACAGGATCTCTATCTCTATCAGCGCCGGGTAAACAATATCATGCGCACCATGTTCTTCGAGATGGAAAACGCCGCCGTCACCAATCAGATCAACGCCAACTTTGTGCGGGAAATGATCCCCCATCACAAGGGAGCTGTCAAAATGTCCAAAAACGCCCTGCAATACGATATCTGTCCTGAATTGAGACCGATCCTGGAAGATATCATTACCTCCCAGGAAAAAGGCATCCGGCAGATGCAAAGTCTCCTTCCAAACCTGAAATGCTAAAACAATAGATTCACAAGACCCATAATCATTCCCAGAAGTCCTCCCAACCACACCAAAGCGTTCAGTTCCTTTCTGGCAATCTCCATAATCATGACCTCTAACTCTGCCACGTCGAACTCATTGATCTTATCTTCCACAACTTTTGGAATATTGATCTGCTGGATAAAATGCTCCGCTCTCTCTTCCATAAACGCCTCGTACACGATCCAAATCTGATATTTCAATCTCGGAAACTTCTCTTCAACCAATGCTGCCGCCTCGCTCATTGGTTTCTCCATCCAGCTTTCAAAGGAAGAATCCAGATATCCGCCGATATATTCGGGACATTTTTCCAGAATCATATTATCAATTTTTACGGAAATCGGCATTTTCGCAGCTTCAATCGCCCCGCCGGCAACCGCCATAACCATTGGATTTAAATTGGCTGTCACTTCCTCTATGGCATAATCTAAAAGCACCATACTTAAATTTTCTTCAATCATCTTATTCGCAATAAAAGTACCGGCTTTTGTGCTGATATCCTCTTCCGCTTTTTGAACCGTATCCTGGAACCCTTTTTCTTCGAGATACTCCTTCAATAACCTGGAATCACCCTTTAGACTCTCAGCTATTGTATCGAATTTCCGATAAAATGCATTCTGCATTTCCTCCGAACAAAGCGCTTTTGTCATCGTCTCCCCATTCAAAAGCTCATTGCCCACAATCTTACCGATCGCCACCGCGATCCGTTCTTTTTCCTTTGGAATCAGTCCCGGTGTAAAGGGAACCCGGAATTTTCCAATTCGAATCTCCTTATGAGGCCGGAACAACATATGAATCGCAAGTCCATTTGTGATAAGTCCAATAATTCCTCCTATAAGAGGAGCTGCAATGATATGCAAGTTCATTCTATTTCCTCTTTTCTATATAAATTTCTACATTTTATGAGTATATCACAATTTCCTCATTATAGAAATTATATTATCAAAAATAAGCATCCCTATGAAGTTCTATCATCCCTGTCTATTCAACAGGAAGAATATCACTATGTTAAGGATGCTTATTTTTTACAAAGGATTATTTTTTAATTTTTACACTCTTTGCTGTGCTCCAGCTAGAATAGTAATTCTTACCCGAAATTTTACTGTAAGTACGAACCTGTACCTTATAAGTAGAACCCTTCTTCAATTTTTTGATAGTTTTGTTCAGGTTCTTGTTTCCTTTTACTGTAACATTTTTCCAGGAACCGGAGCCTTTTTTATAACGGATGTTATATCCTGTAATGGTTTGGCTCTTCTTTGCTGTAATCTTCAGCGCCTTAGAAGATGAGTTGGTAACTTTTACGCTGGTCGGCGTTTTCAGCTTACAGGATACACTCTTAGATCCACTCCAGGCAGAATAATAATTCTTACCGGAAGCTGTGCTGTAAGTACGGACCTGCACTTTGTAAGAACCCGGCGTCAATCCTTTGATCGTCTTGCTCAGATTCTTATTTCCTTTTACTGTAACAGTCTTCCAGGAACCGGAACCTTTTCTGTAACGAATGTTATATCCTGTGATGGTTCCGCTCTTCTTTGCTGTAACTTTTAACGCATTATAAGATGAAGCCTTCGCTGTCACACTTGTTGGTCCATCCATTTCATAGGAAACTGTAAAGTTATATACTGCTGAACAATTATCTACCTTTGAAAAACAAAGATAATATGTTCCTTTTTGTAAGGTATAAGAAGCTTTATTTCCTCCTGATTTAATATAAAACCCATCCAACTCTTCATCTATTGAATTGTTTACCATTAATAGCACTGTATTTTCATTAGTAATTGCAGAAATATTCACTTTTCCTGTAGCCGGTACTACTAATTTATAATAATCAATATTATCATTAACAGCCAACTGACCTGTAATCTTCTTATTAAATGGGATTGCTGCCTGTGATGCTACATCCGAATACATATTATTTTCATATGTATATGTCTCATTTGCGGAAACAAAATGAACAGACACCGTATAATCCGCAACATTATGATTATAATCCTGCATAAGATCAAATTCATATTTTCCAGGCACCAAATCATATACTAATTTGCTGGTACCTGTTTTACCCGCGTTAGCTATTGTCTTATAATCAGAATCCAACAGTTCCCATCCAAGCCAATGGGTGCTGGTCAAGTTGATCGTAACACGTCCTGCCGTTGGAAGTGTAAAATAATACCTGTTTGTTCCCCCATTCGCAGTTGTTCCCGAATATGTTTTATCAAAGGACATGGTTGTGCTTGAATCCGCAAGAACCTTCATATCCTTGTTAACCGCAAATGTAAGCATTAACGCAAGGGTAAATGCGAACATCCACTTAAAATTGTGTTTCTTGAAAAACTTTTTTTTCATAAGTAAATCCTCCTGTATATTTTATTTCTATCCTTAACTATTTTAACACCAATATAACTTTTTTATCAAATTTACTTATACTTACTTGTATTTGCTCTTAACGGTGTAGGTGCGCACCCAGCCTCCCCAGCCAAGTTCATATGGTCCAAAGCATACTACCGCTTTCTTACCCGATTTTAAATAAAAGTCCAGATTTTTTACATTATTCTTGGTAATCTTGCTGACATCCAAAGATGAATCCTGATTCAGAATCTTTTTCTTCAATGTAGATGCAACCTTCGTCGGCTTATCTGCACATACCTGGTCAAGACGTAATTTCTTACCTGTCTTCAAACTAAATGTCATACCATATTCATCTGTATTAGAAGCACCGCCGGCATACCAATCTGTTGTAACCTTAATACTTATAATCCCGTTTTTGTTATAAGTCACTTTAGAAACTGCCGTATTTGAATATGTAACCGGATACTGACAGTATTTCTTATCCTGTTTTGCATAATCTACCAGTAAATCTCCGCCCTCTAAAAATCTGTTGCAATCCTTTTGGATCTCCTTGTTTATTTTTTTAATTGCTTTTGAATTGCCTTTTAATACAACTTTTTTGTAATAACTTTCAACTTTGATCTTTCCATATTTCTTATTGATTTCTGTTACCTTTTTTGTTGCAGTTTTCGCCTTTGACGCAGCATTTACGTTCATTGTCGGTATACAGCATACCAATAACAGACATAAGATACTTATCAGGGACATTCTTTTTAATCGTTTCTTTGTCATAATTTTTCTCCTTTGCTGTTTTCATTTTTTATGATTGCTATCTAATTTCATTGACTTCGGTTTGCATTGTCTGCTTACCTTATAATCAGCTTCCGGAATCGACTGCTCCTAATCCAACAAACCTGTAAAACCCTCCTCTCCGCCAACGTTATAGATACCATAAAATTCCAGTGTTTCTCCCTCCGGCTCCCCTAAAAAGGCCCAGGAGATAAATTCTTCCGGAAGGTCTGCAATAGGCGTTCCAGGAAGATAGATCATGAATTTCTCCGCATCATCCAGACCATACGGACTGCTGGCAATATACCGGATGCCATCTTCAAAATACTCTTCTCCTGATGGTCTTTCCTGTTCCAAAGATTCCAGCATCATAGAGTATGTATACTCATTTATCTTTTGCGGTGCGGCAAACTTCCCGCTGAAATTACAGATATACTGGGTTCCATTTGGATAGCCCTCTCCGGTACTTCCCATATCAGAATCATGATAACTACCATAAAAGCTTCCGTCTGCTTCTATATGCAGCTCAGTAGACCAGCCCCCTGCCCCGCTTGAGAACCAGAATGTATCCGGCAATGTACCAAACAGCTCTGCTCCATCCTTTTCCTGCTCTGTTTCAGCAACATTTCCTTCGGCGTTAGGATCTCTGTCTGTAATACTGACGACTCTGTATGTACCGTTTTCTATTTTTCTTAAAAGCGCTGTTTTATACGCGATCTCCTGCTGCTCTTCTCCAGTATCATCATTTATCCTCCAGGTCTCAACCTGATATTCAACTGTAAGCTCTTCTCCCTTTAGGGTCGCCTTCTGAATCTCAGCCGTCTTAGTTGTACCTGGTTCTACAATAAGGATTGATAATACATCTCCTGATACCTTTACCTTGTCATATTTATCATTATCCTGTTCCGTAAATGGCGCATCTGTGAGCACAGCTAAAAAGTTATTTACCTCTGAGAGATCATAATCTACCCATCCATCCCCATCATCATTTTTTCCTTCAAGACCGGTCTGATCGTAATTACCGCTCATATTTACCCGGAACATCAGCTCGCACAGATCCTCCATGGAAGGATTGCTGTCTGTCATCTGCTGAGGACCGTAGGATAATATAAATTCAAACTGTTCCTTCGTAAGATTTCCTGCTAAAAGAGATTGATACTGTTCATCCGTAACTTCCTGCTCTGTAATTTTCTCTTTTTCTGTCTCTTCTTTTTTCTGTTTATCTGTTTCCTCTACAATTTTTTCAGGAGAGACATCGCTATGATCTTTTTGATGATTCATCACTACACCTGTGATGCCTGCGGCTACAAGACAGATCCCTATACCTGCCGCTGCTGCCTTTCCCGCAAGGGTATGAAGGAACCCCTTTTTTACCGCCTCGGAAGACATCTTTGCACCCGCTGTCTGAAGCATGGATGTCTGCTTAACAGAACTCATAATATGGTCTGCCATGGCTTTTCCCGCTGCATCAAATACTCCCTGGGCTGCTAGAGACTCTTCCTCTGACTTAAGCAGATATAAAAGAAGGGCAACAGGAGCAAAGCCATACAACTTGTATCCTTTTTTCTGTAATTCTTCTGCTTTTAGCTTAATATACTTTCTTCCATAATTCAATCTTGACTTTACTGTGTTTTCGGAACATCCAAGAGCTTCTGCTATTTCACTGATACTGTGACCCTCTATATGAAACATCAGAATACACATTCTCTGTTCTTCTGGCAGAGAATCAATCAGTTCCTGTACAAGCTCCTGAGTCTCCTTTTGCGAATATGCAATTTCCGGCTGATTCTGTACGTTCTCATCTTCTATCTCGTACTCAAATTCTTCTTCCTCAATATCTGTAAAAAGTATTGGATTCTGCTTTTTCAATGCATTTTTCGCGGTATTCGCAACAATCATTCCAAACCATGGGGAAAAACTTTCGGGATTTTCCAATGTATCCAGTTTTGAAAATGCTTTTATATACGCATCCTGCAATACATCCTTTGCCGCTTCCTCATTCTGCATGTACTTCAATGCAAGATAATACTTACTTTTATAAGTCTCTTCATACAGGAAGTTAAATCCGGACTCCTCCCCATCTTTCGCCAATTTCACTGCCTCTATGTAATTCATTGCCTTTTCCTTTCTTACCTATATTAATATTAACTATTTTCTTATCATTCCATATCCAACTGGTTTATGTGCGTTTTCACCCCCTTTCTGCTATCCACATAACTAAGACAACAAAAAGAGGCAAAAAGTTTTAATTATTACAATATAATTTTAAAACATTTTGTTTTAATTTACAATATCAAAAAATTAATACTTTATACTGACAATAGGTGATAATAATATGTCAGAAAAAGAACTTCGCTATCCACACATTAGAGAATTAAGAGAGGACGCTGGATTATCACAGGCTGACATTGCTAAAATTTTGAATTGTTCACAAGTAACATATTCGTATTATGAGATAGGCAAACGTGATATTCCAACAGAAATACTAATTAATTTAGCCAAATACTATAACTGTCCTGTCGATTATTTATTAGGTCTAACCAAACAAAAGAAGCCATATTGAATAAGCCGCTCGTTATTTAAAAATTCGATGCATTGCTTATTCATATGGCTTCTTTAAGGATGCATCCGCAACAACCGGATTCAAAAAAGAAAATTATAAAAGGGCGCTTGAAAAAATCAAACACCCAGTGTATAATCAAGACAAGAAAGGTATTCAGATACAAAATCTGATGCCCTCAGTTAAAAATTGCTAAAAATAAGAATAGCATCCAAACTTTAGGCGGTCCGGATGCTATTTCTTATTATGTCGGTTATCTATGTATGTCAATGCCGCAAATACTACCAGCAATAAAGTCAAAACTTCCATTGTGTTCATGGGCATCACCCTCCGAGCATATGCAATCGCTTTCCACTGGTATTCTATCAAAATCATTTCATATTAATAAATCCCCATAAACTCAATGCTTATGGGGATTCTAAGAGAGGCGACAACCAGATTCGAACTGGTGATAAGGGTGTTGCAGACCCGTGCCTTACCACTTGGCTATGTCGCCGCGCCATGAACACAAAATAATAAATATATTATTCAGTGCCTATAAACGATTCTAACAAAGCCCTCTTCATTCGTCAAGAAATTTTTTACCTTTTCTCCTCCAATCTTACTTTGGAGAAAAAAGACTGCCACACTAAGCTAACGTCTTAGTGTGACAGCCCTCTAACTGACCTATCTATTCCCTACTCGTTTATTTAATTACGGTGTCACCTTAACTCCTTCTGGATAAATATTTGCAAAATCATCTTTCATTGAAATCACATTCCAGCCATATTCTTCAAACGTTTCTCTCATAGATTGAGCTTTCTCAGCATTTCCATGCTCCCTTTTTGTATCATCGTTTACCAATAAGAAAGCCTCGCTATGATATGGATTATCTACGGTAACATATTCCGCCATACTAATATCTCCGGAACTATTTCCAAAAGCAAGCACTGGCTGAGTACCTATTTCCTGAGCAATCAATGAAACCTTATTCATTTTAACATTTTTTATCAAAAGCTCATCACCACGAACCACCTTATCTGACTCCTGGAAAACATAATCCAATCCATCCGTATCTCCCTGTCCGGAAGCAACAAGATTTACATCCATACCAATTATCTGTCTTTCCGGAATATCCAATATATCTTCAATGGCTGTACGAACAGCTAATCTATCCGAACCGGTAACAATGTATACTGTAAAATCATGATCCTGTAAGTAATTAACAACCTCTTTCATTGGAAGATAAAAAGCATCTTTTCTCTGAAGATCATCAAAACCTTCCGCTGGAGTATCCAAAAAATTGCGTACATAATCGGAATATTCATCCACCGTCATACCAGCATAAGCCTGCGCTGCAAAATTAGCATGCTCTTTTTCAAGTTCATCTGAAATAACTCCTGTCTTGCCGGCTTCCAGTATTTCTTCTCCAACAGATTTCATTTCTTCTGTTGCTTCATAATCATCATCATTTAAAACACGTTCAGCATACATTTGCCATTCAAAATAGATTGGGAATGTTTCGCAAAAAAGTGTTCCGTCAAAATCAAAAACTGCAATTCGATCTTCAACAGGTATAAAATCACTGGAAGATTCATCTGTAACAGAATCAACATAATCCGTTAGTTTTGCCAATACCGCAGAATCCTGATTCCAATCTGTAAATTTTTCTGTGTCGGAAACCTTATCGTCATCTGACTTTTCTACAGATTTGGTATTTTCTTTGGTGTCTGTACTTTCTGTGTTAGAACTACTTGTACAGCCATATGTAAATATGGAACATGTAAGTAGAAGCATAAGAAGAACAGAAATGGTTACCTTGCTTTTTTTCATAATTTTTCTCATAGTTATTCCTCCTTTTTCATAATTTTGCACCAGCTGTAACCAGCATACATAATATGTATATAATATTTGTCTAAAAATAACCAATATATTTTTCTAAAATTAGCACATCTTTAACAAAAAGGTTTACACTAAAAAAATCGGAAATAAGAAAACTCATTCCTCATTTCCGATTTTTCTTAATCTTAATATTATATTTGTTAATATTCGAACTATCATTCCTCTGTCTTAGTGATTACAAAGCTCTCTGTCACACCCTTAGGCAGATATCCATAGATTGTTTCTGCGGCATCTTTCCATCTACCACCGGTTGGTAATTCTACATCTACTTTTACATTTAGCGGGACATTGATCTGTGTTAGACCACTGCATCCATAAAACATACCATACATATACCTTACCTGGCTTGTGTCAAAATTGCTTAGATCCAGACTCGTTAACCCGCTGCATCCATTAAACATATTTGCCATGAAGGTTGCCTGACTCGTATCAAAATTGCTTAGATCCAGGTTCGTTAACCTGCTGCATTCTGAAAACATACCTTCCATGATCGTTACCTGGCTCGTGTTAAAATTGCTTAAATCCAGGCTCGTTAACCCGCTGCATCTTGAAAACATAAATGACATATTCCTTACCTTGCTTGTGTTTAATTTACTTACATCCAGACTCATTAGGCCGCTACATTCTGAAAACATACCATACATATCCGTTACATTGCTTGTGTCAAAGCCACTTACATCCAAGCTCGTTAGGCCGCTGCATCCTGAAAACATATTACTTATGGACGCTGCTTGGCTTGTGTCAAATTTACTTACATCCAGGCTCGTTAACCCGCTGCATCCTGAAAACATACAATACATGTCCGTTGCATTGCTTGTGTTTAATTTACTTAAATCCAGGTTCGTTAACCCGCTGCATTCTGAAAACATATACCCCATGTTCTTTACCTGACTTGTGTTTAATTTACTTACATCCAGGCTCCTTAGGCTACTGCATCCTGAAAACATATCCTCCATATTCGTTACCTGACTCGTGTCAAACTTACTTACATCCAGGCTCGTTAGGCCGCTGCATCCATAAAACATATACCCCATGTCCGTTACATTGCTTGTATCAAAGTTGCTTACATCCAGGCTCGTTAGGCTGCTGCATCCTACAAACATACCATACATGTCCGTTACATTGCTTGTATCAAAGCTGCTTACATCCAGGCTCGTTAGGCTGCTGCATCCTGAAAACATATACCTCATGTCCGTTACATTGCCTGTATCAAAGCCTCTTACATCCAGGTTTGTTAAATTACTACAACCATTAAACCACATATAAGTCGATTTTACATTCTTTGCTGTAACAACTGCGGTTTTAATATTATCATTATAGTCTAACCAATTCGGAATTTCTTGTTCTATGCTGTCAGAAGAATATTCCCCACTGATCGTCAACTTTCCATTCTCATCTATTGACCAATCCATACCCCGCCATTTACCAGAAGTTGAATCATCCGGGGTTGGATCATCCGGAATCGGGTTATCTGGGATTGGATTGTCCGGCGTTGGATCATTCGAAGTTGGTTTATTGACCACCTGAATGTTACACTTTGCTGTTGCCTTGGAATTTCTCTTATCCCTTGCAGTGATGGTAACTGTTCCCGCCTCTTTTGCCGTTACCTTGCCGCTTGCAGTTACGGTTGCCACATTACTATTGGAAGACTTCCATGTTACATTCTTCAATGCACCTGACGGCTTCACGGATGTTACCTTCAATATCAGGGAATCTCCTGCATACATGGTTTTATTACTGTAATTTAAGGTAATCTTCTCTGCTGCCTTATAGACCTTGATCTTACATTTCGCCGATACCCTGGCATTCCCTTTCGCTTTGGCTGTGATGGTAACTGTTCCGGTCTTTTTCGCCGTTACTTTACCCTTTTTACTTACCGACGCTATCTTCTTATTCGAAGATGACCATGTAACATTCTTAGATGCCTTTTCCGGCTTCACGGATTTTACTTTCAATGTCAGGGAATCTCCTGCATACATGGTTTTATTACTGTAATTTAAGGTGATCTTCTTTGCTGCCTTATAGACCTTGATCTTACATTTCGCCGATACCCTGGTATTCCCTTTCGCTTTGGCTGTGATGGTAACTGTTCCGGTCTTTTTCGCCGTCACTTTACCCTTTTTACTTACCGACGCTATCTTCTTATTCGAAGATGACCATGTGACACTCTTAGACGCCTTTGACGGCTTCACCGCTTTCACCTTCAATGTCAGTTTCTCTCCCACTGACATATTCTTTTTGGTACAATTCAATGTGATTTTTGTTGGTTTCTTTGCTGCCGCATCTGCAATTATACTGTTGCCTGTGCAGGTTGCAAATATCACTGCAAATGCCAGAAGAAGCGACAGAACTCTCTTTCCGTTTCTTTTCATATTTTCCTCCTTAATTCATACTTTACCTTTTATTCTAAAAATATATATGTATGTTCTATAGGATAATTATTTGCATCAAGTATATATGAAAATAAATATATTTTCAAGATTTCCCATGTTTTCTCTATTTACAATAATAAAATAAAGACCTGAAACATAAGTTTCAAGTCCCTATTAAAAACACCTATCAAATTCAAAAAAGTCACCTTCATTTATTTAATATTTTTTTATTTTGAGTATGTTCTTCCACTAATTTACAAATGACCGCAATCATTCCAAAAAGTACTCCGGCTATCGGCCAGACAATCCAGGTAAATCCCCAGTTCATTGATATAAAGCTCCAGGCAAGATAAATACAGGTAATCACAGGCCAATATACCGTACCAATTTTGTCTGCCAGTTTACTTCCTTTTTTCCCGGATACAGTATAATCTCCCTCCTGTAAAAGCACCTGATAAGAACTCTGTTCTCCGCCGCCTGTAATAAATAGATATACTGCAATGCCGATCATCAACAATAAAAGAACCACAGATAACACAGATACAAATTCCGATCCATTTGCAACCTCATCTAATATGATAATTGGAAGAACGCTGAGAATACATAGGACAACGCCTACGATGATCTTAATGATACAAGTTGATTTCTTTTCCTCTAACTCCAGCCTCAATTCTTTTTGCAAACCTACATCCAGAGAAAAAATTTCTTTTTTTAAATAATCATACTTTTCCAATTTCATCTCAAAATAAATAAAAATCCCAACAGCTATGGCAACCAAAATAAATAAAAATGGAATTCCAATGCAGACCTCTAATTTCTCAAGATATTTCTCTCCATAAAGACCTGCCTCCATAAAAGCATCCAGAAGAATCAGCATGATCGGGGAATAGATACAAAGCATTGTTCCAATTCCTATAAATTTAAAGAACTTCTTTGCTTCTTTTAAATATCCCCTTGCTTCCTCCCTCCCTACAACTTTTTCATAGATACTTTCTTTTTTATATTCTTCCTGTTTTACAATTTCATCAATTCCCAACTCCTTTGACAGCTCCTTTAAATTGCCAAACTCCGAGATTACAATTCCAACGGCTTCATTGTCGCTTTTTCCTTCTTTTAACAGTTCATAATACTTATCTTCCATCATGTCAGCAAGCTCCGCCTTTGCCCGCAGGACATCCTCCGTTCTAGGAAGGTGCAAAAACATATTTTCCAGATAATTTTTAATTGTATCCATATAACCTCCTTTTACTGTGCAAATTTATCTACCACTTCTTTCACAAGATTCCACTCTTCACATTTTTCCAGATAATATTGTTTTCCTATATCGGTAATGTGGTAATAAGTTCTTCTCTTTCCATTTGTCTCTTTTCCATAATAAGAAGAAATATAACCGTTTTTCTCCAATCTGGTAAAAGCAGAATAAAGTGTTGTCTCTTTTATAATATACTTTTCATTGGAAATCTGCCTGATGTTTTTTGAAATCTCATATCCGTAAGAATCTTTTTTCCACAAAAGATTCAATATCATCAAATCATTATAGCCACGGATAACATCACTGCTGATCAATCATATCACCTCTGTTCTATTTCCTGTAACTCCTACGACAGACGTATTATGTCTGTCGTAGTAATTTTACTATAACATGATTACTACGACAGGTCAAGTAATTTTATTCCTTCTCTATATATAAAAAAGACCTGAAACACAAGTTTCAAGTCTTTATAAAAGGCGCCAACCAGATTCGAACTGGTGATAGAGGTGTTGCAGACCTTTGCCTTACCACTTGGCTATGGCGCCATACTATAATATATGCATCTTTTCTAAAAAAATGACTCCTACGGGAATCGAACCCGTGTTACCGCCGTGAAAGGGCGATGTCTT
>CAUAFT010000021.1 GCA_958428365.1 uncultured Lachnospiraceae bacterium
TAACCGAAATGGAGGGCAGCCGGGGAGAAAAAGAGAGCTATCAGTATGATGCTGCCGGGAATCTGACCGCAGTGACAGATGCTTTGGGAAACCTTACCAGTTATCAATACGATGCAAATGGGAACCTGACCGGGGTCATAGACGCTCTGGGAAACCGAACCTCCTATACTTACGATGTGAGGAACCGTCTGCTGTCCGTTACGAGGGGAGAAGTACGGCAGTCCTTTTATGAAAGAGACGCTGCCGGGAATATCCTGCTGGAGGGTGATGCCCTGGGAGCAAAGAACCATTATGCCTATGACAGACTTGGACATCTTATCTGGAAAAAAGACCGTGATGGATATGAGACAGGCTATACCTATGACAGCAGAGGAAGGTTCAGCGGAGTCCGCTATGGAGATGGAAAGGAAGCTGTGTATCAATATGATCCTTGTGGAAACCTGATTCAGATGCAGGACTGGAATGGGGTAACGGAGATAGAGAATGATGCATTAGGACGTGCCATAAAAGTTACAGATCCAAACGGAAAGGTTCTTTCCTATGGATATGGACCTTCCGGGGAAAGAAACAGCGTCGTGTATCCGGATGGAAATAGAATTACATATGAATACGATGAAGCGTTACGCCTAAAACAAGTTGTCTCTGGAATCGGAACGATAAATTATACCTACAATGATAAAGGACAGCTTATTGAGAAAGTATTTCCGAATGATATCAAAACGAAATACACTTACATGGAAAACGGATTCTTGGAGAGCTTGATTCAGATAGACAAAACAGGAGTATTGGACACCTATATTTATGGATATGACTCCCAGGGAAATAAGAATGAGATTATCAAGCGAAGGAGAAATCTGCCGGAAGAAAACGGAAAATACCAGTTTTATTATGATAGTCTGGGGCAGCTGGAACGTGTAGAAAAAGACGGTACTTTATTAAGAGAGTACAGTTATGATGCTCGTGGAAATCGTGTGGAATATAAAGATGCGATGGGGGTCAGGGAACAATATCATTACGATGAGGCAGACCGATTGCGTTGGATTTTGAAAGAGGGGACAAATAATGAAAGCCAAAAGATAGAGTATGATTACGATAACAGAGGAAATCGAAAGACGGTTATACAAAATGGGGAGATACGAAAGAGCTATATATTTGATGCCAAGAACCGCTTAGAGAGTGTGAAACTCCAAAACGGAGCTGTGAAAAAGTATGGCTATGATGGATTTGGACAGAGAGTTTTTGAGGGATTTGAGGGACAAAGGACAGAGTACATACTGGATTATACAAAAGATTATCACAATTTGTTAAACATAGAGAAAAATGGAAAAACGCAGAATTTATTATGGGATGAAAATCTTCTGGCATCCACTATGGAAGGCAGATGGGGATGCTATCTAATGGATGAATTAGGCAGTATTACGCAATATTTCACTGAGGAATCGGAAGAAACATACGGCTATGATGAATTTGGAAATGATTTATATGGAGATTGCGAAAGGGTGCAGCCATTTGGATATACAGGATACTATTACGATAGCGAAGCGGAAAGTTATTATGCGCAGGCCAGGGAATATGATAGTTTGACCGGAAGATTCCTGAGTGAAGATATCATTAGGGGAGCGCTTGTACTGCCTTGTACGTTAAACCATTATGCTTATTGCTTAAACAATCCATTGGCATATGTGGATAGGAACGGACTTTTGCCAGAGGTAACCTTTGATTTTTCAGGGGAAGAGACAACGAGTGGAATACTGACTCATGTTCAAGAAGGTGTAGATGTAAGTAGTGGAGCACTTAAAGATGTATCCATCAATCCGAAAGTATATGAAAGTTTTATGAAAGAGAGACCTAATAATATTGGAAAAGGAACCTGGAAGAAAATTGTATTGGAAGATATGAAAACGGTTGGAAAAGGGGCTGATGGCCTATCAAAAACAAGTAGTATATTAGGAAAAGGAATTGTACTTATTGATGTGGGATCTAATGCCTACACAAATATTCAGAATGGCGAGGAAGGAATTGATGTAGTATCGGACGCAGCTGTAGATGCGAGTCTGGATATTTTAAGTGTAGTGATAGCAGAAGCGGCGGCAGGTGGAAAACTAGGTGCATTAGCAGGATCCATTTGTCCTGGAGCTGGAAATTTGGCAGGTGCTCTAGTGGGGATTATTGTATCAACATCGTTGTATGTAGCCACCGATGTAATTAAAATAAATGGAAAATCAGTTAGGGAATATATTAAAGAGTGGACAAGGGAAATGAATGATGAATTTGAATGTATTTTTGGATAAAGGAGGAGAGAATATGAAATTAGATGAAGATTTCTTAGAATATTTAAGACTGGGAAGAAAATGTGAACAGGCTAATAGCGCAACTATGATGGAATATATGGTAGTTCTTGCTTTTTTTTCACTTTTACAATATTTTTTTGGCATGTTTGTGCTACCAACTATCGCAGCAATTGGGAATATATCTTTTTTGTTGATATGCCGAAAAAAGTTTGATGAACCATATGGAAATGTATTATTTGTAACCGGTGAAAATGTGTTTTATTGGTATACTTTTTTATCAGTTGGTTTAGGATCCCTTACTTATGTTGAAGAGGGAGGGAGATTGTGTGCAATTTTTATATCAGTATTTATTTTACATATGATATATGTTATTTATAGAATAATATTTATAAATAAAGGCGGATATGCAAAGCTGCATTATAAAAAAGCAAAAAGGAATCATTGGTTGTTGGCATCTCCGATGATAGGTCTGGGAATAGGGAGAATCTGGGGATCGTATTTGTCAAATAATGCTGCATTTTATGTAGTTGGAATAGGTTTTATCTTTGCGGCGTTCATATATTTGGTGGCGAATTTTGATGGATGGATCGTCTACTATTACTTCAAGAAACTTACTCCTGAGGAACAGAGACTTGTACTTTACGGCGATAAAAAAGTAAAAAAAGAAAGAACCGTAGTAGCTATAAATAAATTAAAACAAGAGGATTAAATTTTTCAGAAATACGACAATACAGGAAAATCCATGTATTGAAAAACAAAAACCGAACAGATAAAACCGCCCTTAGATATACGCAAAAACACGATATTTTTGAAAAAATTAAAAAAATTTAAAAAAGTACTTGCATTTTTTGTCGTCCTCATATATAATAGCATTTGTTGACACGAGTTAACAAAAATGGTTCGTTGGTCAAGCGGTTAAGACGCCGCCCTCTCACGGCGGAATCAGGGGTTCGATTCCCCTACGAACTGTTTATTCATGAAATTGAATAGCCCAACCCTTTAAGTGCTAGAGACCTTGATTTTAAGCGGTTTGTAGCATTTTCTATTTTGCTTGTTAGTACTCATGATTGCGATTGTAAAAACAGTTAGGTAATCAAAAAGGTAATCAGACATATGTTCGAATAAAAATCATACAGGAAAGAAGATTCCTGTACAAGTGCTTACTTAAGATAAATCGACCATAAATCGGTTTATTTTTTTTCATAAAAATACCACGGATATTTCACCGTGGTCTTATATTATTTAAATAGTTGACGATATTGTTTGGATCGTCAAAATGTTCCTTTATGTATTCCTCTTCAAAAAAATATAGGTAAACGATTTTGGTCCACCCCTACCTTGCAATTTCCAGTAAAATTCCCTAAAAAATTTTTTTCTCAAATTTAGAGTGGATTTTGAGCAGATTTGCTCTGATTTCGTGACGTAAAACTTTGCCGTGAAAAAGTGGTTGGTTTCTTTATGTTGTTGAATCCAAAAGAACCGCGTTCAGGAAATACCCTTTCTACATACCTATTTTGCCGAAATCCGGGCGAAACAGTTCAAAATGATCATCTGTCCATTTTTGGGTTAAAGCGGCTTAAAATTGAAAATACGAGGTCAGTTTTGATTGATTCCAAGGATATCATTATGATTGTCGGTTGTCAAGGACCAGAAAAGCCAAAGAGGGCAGACAAGCCGCCTGAACGGCTTTAGCCAATATACGCATCTTTCAAGGATACGTTTAAATTCAGATACGACCCATCTTCAAAGTTTAAAAGAAGTGTTATGCTTGGAGTTTTTGAGAATTCGCGATCACTATTTGAATGTGCCTTGTTTAAAAAACGATATTCGACGTCATGTATGCATAACTCATGACAGTTGCTCAAAACATCGTAAACACTCATATCTTTAATCCTATTCTTGGCTTTGGCGACCTCTTCCTTCAACTTTTCCATCTGCTGTTCTAACTGTTCCATTTTTGTTAAACTCATTTTTCTTCCTCCTTTAAAATGTTTTGGCGATGATTTCGCGCTTGCTGCCATAATCAAAACCGCCTTTCAATATTTTCTGTCCTCTGCATTAATGTTTAGAACATTCACAGTTTGCCGGGCTGTATTACAGTTGCGATATTAAACCGCAATTTCTTTTCTATTCTCCGAAAAGAACCAAAGATATAATGCTCTCATTTCAAAATTTGTGAGAACTTCCATATCTTCGAGGCATTCTAAATATCCTCTTAACATTCCACTATCCTTTTCATATTGTTCTTTCGCTCCATTCTCTCTGTCTTTCGCAATCAAGACAGATAATGTATTACAATATATCGTCTGTTTTTCGTTTAATTTAGCCAATACTCCTCTTGTCATATTCTCCACCTTTAACCTTTCTTTGTATTGTAGCCTGCCATCATCAGAGCCGGGCGGCTATCCCTCGGCTGACGGTCATTGCTGACCGTTTCGGCTTAAAATCCAAATCGCATCCATAATTTAGCGGATTTCTTAACTTCTTTATAATCTTTTACAAATTCTCTATATTCGGCATAGCTGTCAACTTCGCACGAAGCGTAGCCGTCCGTTACTTGTTGGAGATTCCAGCCTTTAATGTTCATAGCTTTTTCGATCTTGCTATATAACTTTTCTTCCATTTCTTCAAAATTTATTTCTGCCAACCTGTATTTGAAATTATCATCGAATCCTTTATAATTAACCGTCATACTTTGTACCTCCACTTGGTTTATTTGGCTTGCCTCATCAGTTGGAAGGTTGCCACCCTGTCCAAGACGCCCGAAGGCGTTTCGGCTTATGCGATACCGTAAAGAGTAGTAGACTTTCTAAAAGTCTTGATTACTCCGCCCGGTGTGCCATCTGGCTTAATTGTCCAGTGATTTTTAAAACTGGAATAATCGCTACATAATCTAACAGTAATTGATTTTTCTGTTTCCTTTACGATTTCTGCGACATCCCACATGAAACCGTCTGCCTCTGCCAGCTTTGTACCTACTTTAATATCTTTTGCCTTGATTAACATATTTGCTTTCCTCCTGTATTTGAAATTGTTTTTGATTTCCTTTGATGTAATTATAATAGCAAATATTAGGCACACATACAATATGGGATAATTAACAAATATGTAGCACACATAGACGTTGGATTTTGTTTAAAATGTATAAAGCACACATTTTCATTGACTATAAAGCACACATTAGATATGATAAGAAGAAAGAAAGGAGGCTTTGAGATGGCTGAATACACAGAAAAGCAAATGGAACAGCGGAGAAAAGCCGTTGAACGTTATCAAGGAACGGTTGATCGTGTTAATTGTATGTTTCCAAAGGGAACGAAAGAAAGAATTGCTAAAACCGGAATGAGTTGCAACGCATTTATAAAAGAATGCGTTTTGCAGGAACTGGATAAGATAGAGAAGTATGCGAAAAGATAAAGCACACATTATATAAAGGAATTACTTGACGGATTAGGCACACATAATATATAATAAGGACAGTTGAGGAAGGGCAAGACCTTAACGAATGGAAAGGAGAAAAACATGTTGGAAGAAAAAGACTTACAAGCGATTAAAACGATCGTAGAAGATGTAGTTGACAAAAGGATTACTGAGAGTGAGAATTTGATTTTGAAGTACGTGGATGATACTAGAAAGACTCTTGAAAAACAGATTGAGCAGGTGCGGAAAAACATGGAGGAACTTAACCAGTATTACCGGATTACAAAGCTTGAGAATGATAACACGGCGTTATTGTTAAAAATGGTTGATGGATTATCAAAACGAGTTGAAGAACTTGAAAAGAAAACAGCGTAAAATATAGCCGGGCTTGCCACCGCTCCCCATCAGAAAAAATTATAGCAAGAACAGAAAAATAAATCAAGAATATAGGTATCAAAGGAAAGGAGATGTCAAAGATGCAGATTGAAACAATACAAACGCTTTGTAATCAATCAAGAATTAAATGGTCGACCCATTGTTTAGAGCGTATGCAAGAGCGTGACATAAGCCGGGCAGATGTAAAGAATTGTATTTCTAAAGGCGAAATCATCGAGGATTACCCGGACGATTTTCCACATCCAAGTTGTTTGATTTTTGGTTATACAGTAAAAAATAAAGTTATCCATGTGGTAGTTGGAACCGATGGTGAATATGTCTGTATAATAACAGCATATTTTCCGAACACTGAAAAATTTGAAACTGATTTAAAAACCAGAAAGGGGCGTTGATTATGTGTATGTTTTGTAAATGCGATACTGTGAAAGAAAGCACCACAACGCATGTTGTTAATTATGGCGGATGCATTATTGTTATTAAAAATGTGCCGTGCGAAGAATGCGAGCAGTGCGGAGAGAAATTTTATACAGATGAGGTGGCAGAACAACTGGAAATTATGGTTGACGCTGCGAAGAAATTGATGCAGGAAGTTGCCGTCATTGATTATTCAAAAGTTGCGTAGAGGACACAAGGAGGACCGCCAGAAATGGCGGTTTTCTTTTGCATTAATTTTAGATCAAAAAACATTTCTCCCGGGAAAACCCTAGTAAATCTCGGATTTATTGCAGTTTTTCCCAGATTTTACAAAAGAGAAAGAACCAAAGAGAAAAAGAAACGGAACTAAAGGAAATAAAAAGAAATAAAACGCGCCCGCGTGCGCGCATACGCGCGGATATATATTATATATAGCCAATGCGTGAAGATTTTTAAATTTGGGTATTGACAGAAACCAAATTATGAGATTATTATAATTACCAGATAGAGAATCACTGAAATTAAATATCCCGGTGAAACAGTCCGGGCAAGTCGGGAAACAAGGACACCCGGCGAGTTAGAGAATTGAACCGCTTGAAGGCTACTAGCTTTCGGTGGTTTTTTGTTTTTTAGCAAACGAATCAGGAACAGAGGAGGTGAGCGTATATCATGGCTAACACAGTGAAGGCAGAGAACAACACAGAAGTATATACAGACGATATGTTTGTGTATGCTGATGGGTATATAGACACTCTGCATGATAAAGACAGTATATATAATTCTACGGGGCATACATTTACCGGAATGATTAAATATATTAATCGTCATATGGAATTTACGAAAGACATATATGCAGATATAAATATATTAAATAATATCTGGGAAGTGTATACAGAACTTGTTTATAAATACAACCAGAAACCAACCATAGAAGAATATGCTTTACTCATTGGAGTATCGAGAGACACTATATACCAATGGCTTAATGGAACATCAAGAGGGAGTATATACAGAGACAAAGACGGCAATGTCATAGACGACTTCTTTACATGGCAGAGCAACCACAGAGGGGAGCCGTACACGCAGGAACCCAGCTCATCAAGGTCGGACACGATTAAAAAATGGCAAGAAGAATGCAGGCTCGGACGCTACAAAAGCGCGGCTTCTGGGAACGTCGGCGGCATCTTCCTCTGCAAGGCTGTTGATGGCATGGTCGAGACCGCGCCGGTCCAGGTAGAGAACCAAGCACAGCGCCGCACTTTGGAGCAGATCGAGCAGGAGAGAGTCGGGCGATTGCCGGATAAAATGACGATGCCGGATGCGGATTTTTAGGCTTGTAATTGTGCAAAAACGGGAAACAATTTGGGGTTGAAAAGCCAAACATTTCTAGACACAATTCAATACAATTTAGAAATCCAGTAAATTCAAGGGTTCCCGAGGTTCGAGGATGGCTGAACTATTCGTTAAAGTAGACTATTGCGAATAGTTAAAATAAGCGAAGCGAAGTTGTTTGAATTGTTTTTGAAATCGACACAAATTGAAGAGCGAGTGAAAGGCGTGCAAGGAGAGCACGGAAACGTCCAGGGCTAAGGGATAGGGGTGGGGGTCTGGTAGGGATTGGCACCGACGCCATTGAGTCCCCCCAACCATTCAAAAAATAAAAAAGCATTTCCTGTGGAGTATATGACCATGAATGATATATGTGAAACCATTACAAATATTTATCTATTTATCTTATTGCTAAGGGTTAAGATAAAAATAATGCCGGAAAGAGACTTTAAAAATCTTCTTAAAAATTTAGATTATCAGCAGGCATTATATGCACTGTATTTCAGATATCTTTAAAACACACATCAGATAAAATTCAAAAGTTACGTTCGATAACGGTATTTCAAAATTTTTTTAAAAATAAAAAAAGATCTTTGTAAGAGGAGCGATTATGTATAAATTCAAGAATGTAAATGTCGTTCTCTATAACGGAACATATTTTAAACCGGGAGACATTGTGACCGTAGTAACATTTAGAACCGGAAATGAATATACAGGAAGAATAAGCAGCATAGGCGGAAATAATTTACGGTTGGATATGTCAAAGGAATATGAAAGCATCCAAAGAGATTTTGAATTTGAAAATATTTCAAAAATTGAGCTTGTGAAATTAGATGTTCAATACGCAGCATCTATTATTCAGAAAGTCTTTTCGGACAAGGATTCTGGAATGTATAAGGCTTTGGTCGAATCAATCGCAAGTGCATTAAAAGAGCTGCCGAAGGAAACTGGTTTGTACGATGCAGCGGAGAGGATAGTTGACCGGATAATCGGGCTTTGAAAATTCAAAATTTGAAAAAAGAGGTATCAAGATGGAAGATAAAAATTGCGGAAATTGTAATTACTGTGTAGAAAACGGCGAAGATTTGGTTTGCGTAAATAATCAGAGTGAATATCTGGGAGATTTCGTTGAACCGGATCATTGCTGTTGTGATTACGAGGGAGACGGGGAGGATGACAAATGCGAATAGTATCACAAAACCGGGATTTATCAGTTAACTTTGACCGATGCGAAATTTGGATCCAGGATAACGTTATTTATCGGCGAATTGGGACTGATAGCAAGGTTATTGGTATCTATGCAACACCGAAACGTGCGGCAGAGGTATTTGAGGATATACATAAGGCATACAGTCCATACGGATTGATTTGCGATAAACTGTCAGAAGATCAGATTCAAGCGTTCGTTGGTTCAAAGAACGTTAGAATGCCTGTGATTAAGATGGATGACATGGATTGTAATGTCACAACATACGATTCGATTATTTATTACATGCCGGAGGTGTAAGAAGAATGTATGCTTTGAAAATTGTTACAACGGTATTCGTTGGGTTGCTGATGCTGATGATCCTGCTATTCGCCAGAGGATTGTATTGGCAGAAGGATAAAGCAACAATTATCGGATTCAGCTTCATGGAAGCCGTTTATGTGTTTAGTCTGATCTGCATGTGGGCGTAAAATTTGGAATGGTATATCGCAAGGCTGCAATTACGGTGTGGTGCACCAATAATCCGTGAGGTCGGTTCGATTCCGGCACATTCCATTGAACCTCATTTGGGCATTGGTGAGGTTCCTCCTAACAATACCTCCTAGCGGAATGCTGTTAAGAGCCGTCACAAGGCTTGGGAGGTTTTCGACTCTGAATGAGTCAGAGCCTGCCTGGTGTCCGGGCGTTGGCAATTAGTGTAATGGCGCACGTTGTGTACTTATCCCACTGTACATAAAAGAGCGGTTCGATTCCGTGATTGCTGATTTTGAACATTGATAATTGAATATTGGCGGTTGTAGTGGTATAATTCGGATATAAATTCGCAAAGGAGAAATGTCCAATGGATATTGAGTTATTAAGAAAAGTTGCGCAATATACAATGGGAAATTTAAAAACGCCTACGCAAATAAAGGGGTATTCAGATGAAGAAGTGAAAGATGCTGTTTCCGATTTAGTTAGCAAAGGTGTGATTTCTGTTGGTACAGCAATAAAATATTCACCAGCGAATGGAAATTATACTATAAAAGAAGGAAATGCAATTTCTGTAGAAAATGGAGAAAAAGTGTGCATAGCAACTGTTTTTGAGTATCAATTTGAAAAACATTATGGTGAAAAGTTATTTTAACTGCAAAGACTATTAAAAATACCAACCGTCAATATTCGATGGTTGGTATTTTTTTATGCGAAAATTTGGAGGGAAAGGTATGAGCATGTCAGAAGTGATCGGAAGCATAGAGCGTGAAATGTTTAAGCGGAGTGTGAGCCATACAGAGAAATTAGAGGAACGCCGTTGTTCCTGCGGGCGGCTTCTTGGCAGATTCAGCGGACAAGCCGAGGTAAAATGCCCGAAATGCGGGAAAATGAATGTGATTGGAGTTGAGAATCATGGAAATTAAAGAATTTGCAAGTAAATTAAATGGAATACATTACGGTTATCCACAGTTTTCAGATGAAGAAATCGCAATGGCAAAGGTTAATGGTTTTATAATTGTCTGCGGTGCTTCTGATGACCTTATGGAATTTGAGGGAGCAATCAGAGATGAGGGTGGTTGCTATGACGGTGGAAAGGTTTATTTTGACTGCAACGGAGTGCCGCAAGACGGAACAAAGAGGGCAAATGTGATTGAAGCTTTATGGTGTGACAGAGAAGCGTTGGACGAAAATGGAAATGTTATCACATGGACTTATAAGACGGATATTCCGCATGAAACATTCATGATTTACGAAGATGACGAGGCTTATTGTCGTGGAATTGTCTTTTCTATCAATGACTTAAAGTAAATATGGAATAGAGCACCTTAGAGAGCCAAATTTCCAGAAAATAACAGGGAAAGGAGGCTCTTTTTTGGTTTCAGAACATACACGGCGGTTAGCCAACGATTGCAAAAACAGCATAAAGGAATATGGTGTCAATGCCAAAGATTTGCAGGATTTACTTGACATAGCCGTATACGCCATTGAGAACGAAGATGATGTCAAGTGGGCGTTGACCGTCACGAAGTACATCAAAGAGTGCTGCGAGTATGGCATTGCGAACCGGATTGACATTCTGCAGCTTGATGATCTGGAATGGAAAACGCTGAAAGTTGAAGCACCATATCTTTTTGATTCGTATTTGATTTATCTGGAAAGAAAGCGGGAACCGAAAGATAAATTCTACGAGCCTAAGAAAAAGCAACTCAATAAGCATGGGCTTATACAGGCAATGCAGGACTTAGAGGATGATAAGCTTGATATTTTGAGCATTTCAATGCCGCCTGGAACACAAAAGACCACATTGGAGAAGTTCTTTGCATCATGGATCATCGGTCGGCATCCAGATGATTACAGCCTGTTCTTTTCGCATAGCGGAGATATTACCCGGATGTTTTATGATGGCGTGATTGATATTACGACCAATTCTGATGAATATTGCTGGAATGAAATTTTCCCGAATGTGCATTTGCAAGCTACGGATGCAAAGAGAGAAACCGTCAATTTTAATAAGTACAAGCCGTTTGCAAACTTACAATGTACTTCTGTTGGTTCCAAGAATGCCGGTAAAGTTCGATGTAACCGTTATCTGTACTGTGACGACCTTATCGGCGGCATTGAGGAAGCTTTGAATAAAAATATCCTTGATAAATTATGGAGAATCTACGGAACGGATGCAAAGCAGAGAAAGTTAAATGAACAAGTAAAGGAAATACATATCGCAACCCGTTGGTCGGTTCATGATGTGATCGGCAGATTGAAAGCTTTGTATGATGGTAATGACCGTGTAAAATTTATTTCTGTTCCAGACATTGACCCGGAAACAGGAGAAAGCAACTTCGATTACGAATATAATGGCATGTCTGTGAAATTCTTTAACGACCAAGCCCTCACGATGGATGATATTTCATACAAGTGCCTGTATAAGAATGAACCGATTGAGCGCGAAGGATTGTTATATCACGAGGAAGATTTGAGAAGATTTCAGTCTTTGCCGCTTGGAGAGCCTGACGCGATTCTTGGAATTTGCGATACAAAGGACAGGGGAAGTGATTTCTATTTCCTTCCATGCTTCAAGCAGTATGGAAACGACTTCTATCTGGTTGATTGTATATGCAATGATAGCGCAGATTACGGTATGCAGTATGAGCGTTCTGCAAATATCATTATTGACAACAATATGCAACAATGCGAATTTGAGTCAAATAATGGAGGTACAAGGGTTGCATATGAAGTATCAAAGCTCGTCGACGAAAGAGGCGGAAGATGCAATATAACAGAGAAAACAACGACTTCAAACAAGGAAACAAAGATCATTGTAAATGCTGATTGGGTAAAGAAACATGTTCTTTTCAAAGATAAGGAATTGTATAAGCCTAAAGATGAATACGGCGTGATGATGTCGTGGCTATTGAGTTATTCGGTAGTTGGTAAAAATCCGCACGATGATGTGCCGGATGGATTGGCAAGTTTTGCGTTATATGTTACAGGCGGAATGATGGCAAAGGCGACTGCGACAAGTAATCCATTTTCGTAAAGGAGGATGCTTTCATGAGAAATAGATACAGCAAAAAAGAAAATCTAAGTTTATGGTACATATATCATGGAATGAAAAAGCGGTGTCTTAATCCGAACTGCGCAAGATATAAAGATTATGGAGGAAGGGGAATTACCATTTGTGACGAATGGTTAAAAGGATTTGATTATTTTGCATATTGGGCGTATTCAAATGGGTACGAACAAGGATTGACAATCGAGAGAAATGATGTAAATGGAAATTACGAGCCGAGTAATTGTTGTTGGATAACGAGAAAAGAGCAGGCATACAACAAGAGGGAATCAATTATTGTTGAATATAACGGAGAAAAGAAAGATTTGATGTTGTGGTGTAATGAATTGGGGCTAAAATACGATACTGTGCATCACAGAATTACCCATGGATGGAGCGTGAGAGATGCTTTTGAAAAGCCAACAGATGGAAAGTCGTTCGCTCAAATATGCAGAGAAAACGGTGTAAATCCGGGAACGGCGCACGACAGAATACATAAACTCGGCTGGGATTTTGACAAAGCTGTAACAACAAAGTCATGCGGTAGAGGAGCGAATCAGACGACATATGGGGAGGTGGTTTAGTGGTATCAAAAGAAATCTTAATCCAATATAGCGATTTACAGGAGGAAGTCAAAGAAGTTCGCAAGCGAATTGAGAAAACAGAAAAGCAGATTGCTAAAATCGAAGAAGAGGGAAACGTTATTGACACTGTCAGCGGAGGAGACGGTGGCATTCAGCATTTCAAGATTGAAGGATTCCCTTATCCGGAATACAGCAGGAAGAAAACGCTTTTATATGCGCGGAAAGCAACACTTGCGAGCCTTGAAATGGAGCTTATGGAGACATTGAACCGAGTAGAGGAGTTTATCGCGAGCGTAGATGATAGCCGGATGCGCCGGATCATTACATTGCGATTTAATGATAATTTGTCGTGGTTCGGGGTTGCCGAAAGACTTGGAGGAAAGTCAACGGCTGATAGTGTGCGAATGGAATTTAACAGATTTATGGAGAAAAAATAAGTTTGTTCGTTTTGTTCTTAAAAAATATGTTATAGTTATAATAAGCAAAAATGTAAAATGAAGTCCAGAACGAGATCGCTCTGGACTATTTTATTGCAAAGGAAGTGATGATAGTGCTTGGGTTTTCCAGAAACAGAATGCCGTTTTCTAAGATTTGTTCAAATTCATACGGCAGGCAGGTCATTTATAGCGGCGCAACCGAAATAACAAAGGGAAATGTTGTTGAGGAGTTGGGTAAGGCATTATCTATTCATTGGCGCAATAGAACGGAAATTGATTATCTGGAGAGATACTATAAAGGCGATCAGCCGATTTTGTACCGATCGAAAAAGGTGCGACCAGAGATTAATAACAAAGTCGTTGAAAATCACGCGTTGGAGATTGTCGAGCATAAGGCGGCGGAGAATTTTGGCGAGCCAGTCCAGTATGTACTGAAAGGTACTGACGAGAGCACCAAGGAAAAGAAATCTGTAGAGCTTAATGATTTAAACGACTATAACGAGTTGGAAAGCAAGGGCGAGATCGATATTGAGATGGCAAGGGACCGCAGTATGGGCGGCACTTCCTATAAATTTCATTATAGCCGGAAGCATTTTACAGAAGATGAATCACCGTATGGAATTGAGCGGGAGGACCCGAAGGACACGTTTGTTGTATATAATTCGGGACCGGGCAAGAAAGCATTGTTTTCGTGCCAAATACGCAAGGATAAGGACAACCAGACCTATTATTTTATTTATACCACAAAAATGTGGTTTGAGGTAAAGAATGGAAAGGTGACTGATTCCGGCAAAAATGGAATTAAAATGATTCCTGTTGTGGAGTATCCGAATAATTTTTATCGGTTATCCGATATAGAAATTGTTATTACAGTGTTGGATGCTATCAATAGAATGCAGTCTGATCGCATGAATGGAATTGAGCAGTTTATTCAATCGTTCATCAAATTTATTAATTGCGATATCGACGATGCAGAATTTGAAAAGATGCGTCAGTCTGGAGCATTAAAGATAAAAACCAATGGAAGTAATGGCAAGGCGGATGCGGTAATCATGAGCGATGAACTCGACCAACAGCAGACGCAGACTGCCAAGGATGATTTGTATGAGAACATGCTTATTGTTGAGGGGATGCCGGACAGGCAGGAAAACTCCGGCGGAGATACCGGACAGGCGGTAGTAATGCGAAATGGGTTCTATTTTTCGGAGAAGCGGGCGGAAATCTCGGAGCCGATTTATAAGAAATCAGAGCGGGAGAGCATCAAGATCGTGCTCAATATCCTGCGTATCAAGGGCTTAACTACCTTGACGCTGAAAGATATTGAGATTAAGATTACCCGCTCCAAGATGGACAATATGTCTGTCAAGGCACAGGTATTTCAGATGCTTGTACAATCTGGAATTGATCCCAAAGTGGCTATCAAGGTCTGCAATCTGTTTTCTGATCCGGAGGAAGTTTACTTGCAAAGTAAGCCGTATTTGGACACTAAATATGTAAAAGGAGAAAAAGCAGCAGATAATACAGATAACCAGAACAATCAAAATCAGCCAGTAACAGTTAATTAGACCGGAAATCCCGGTCTTTTTATATTTTATCAACTTCGCACCCATGCGGAAAAATGGGACATATCCAAATGTTGAGCGAACAGTCGTAAAAAAAGTGTGTGGATGTGAGAAAGGATTTATTCATGAAAAGAGAAGAAGCGAAAAAGAAATTAATCGAACTTGGAATTGCGGAGCCGACAGAGGAGCAGATCAGCTCTCTTCTGGATTCCGTAACCGCAGAAACCAAATCGGAGCATGATCGGGCGGAGCGTTACAAGGCAGATGCCGGGAAAGCAAAGGATTTGCAGCAGCAGCTTGATGATTTACAGAATCAGAATCTTACGGATGCAGAGAAGCTCCAGAAGCAGATTGATGATTTGCAGAGCCAGAATGCAGCCCTTACAGCCAATAATTTCAAGTCCGAAGCAAAGGCAATTTTAAAGGGCGCCGGCATCGCTGATGAGGATATCGAGGCATTATTGCCTGGAATGGTAGCTGATACCGTGGAAAACACGCAGGCGAGAGCAAACGCCTATGTATCTGCCATGAATAAATTCCGCGACAATGCGATCAAAGAGCACGATAGACAGGCTCTTGATGATACGGGGACGCCGGGCGGGAATGGAGACAACTCGGATGAAAAGAAGACAGAGGCAGAGAAATTTGCCGAAAGTATGGTAAAGGAATCGGAAGCAGATACAAAAGCCGCTGATTCCATTATTGGAAATTATAAGTAGGAGGTTAAAGAATTATGGCTATTCAGGAAATGAAAGTATCAGCAACCACGATTGCTGATGAAGTACAGATTTTGAAGCGACCGGGATTTGAAGCAATCCCTATTACGCTTGATTCTTCGGCGTTTACAGATGGTGTATGTAAGGCAGGAGCGCCGATCGGCGAAGGCGGCGTTATTATGAACAATGGGAATTGTCTCGGAATCTTAAAAGAAGATGTTCCACAGACCAGACCGCAGGGAACGATTTTGAAGAAGGCGTATGTCCGTAATGACGTAATTACAGAACATTACGGCACTGCTATTTCAGATGAGGCGAAGGCGGCGCTTCCGATGATCGTGTTTGAATAGGAGGGGGAAGAAAATGATTAAAATTAATGAAGTGTATGATTCCGCGGCGATTGCGGTTCATGTAAAGAATGATAAGAGCAACGCGATTCCGTATCTTGGGCAGGCTTTCTGGCCAAACGAGAGAAGGGCGTCTATCGAATTGAAGTGGATTAAGACTGCAAACGGCTTGCCGGTATCTCTGGCACCGAGCAATTTTGATGCCAAGGCAACCATCCGGGCAAGAAAAGGATTCGGCATCAACAAAGAGGAAATGGCTTTCTTCCGCGAATCTATGGTGATTTCCGAGCATGATCGGATTGAATTGGCAAAGTTAAGCGATTGCACATCTCCATTTGTCAAGGATGTTGTAGCAAATATTTTCAACGACACAAAGACGTTGGTTGATGGCGCTGATGTCGTACCAGAGCGCATGAGAATGCAACTGCTTTTCCCGGAGACGGGAGGTCCGTCAATCTATATTGCGGCAGACGGCGTTGTATATCAGTATAACTATGATACCGACGGCAAATGGGCTGCAAACAACAGAAAGACATTATCCGGTCCGAAACTGTGGGCAAATACCAAGACAGCGCAGCCCCTTGAGGATATCCGCCAGATCATCGAGAATGCAGATGAGCCGATTAAATATCTCGTTATGTCACAGGCAGAGTTAAATCTGTTCATGGCGTGTGATTCCGTTAAAGAAGCGCTGCTCGCACAGAATACAACCGCTCATGTCATGATGACGGCTGATGTGGCAAAAAAACTTATTTCCAATACCTTTCCGGACGTCGAGGTTCTGGTATACAAAAAGAAATATAAGGATGAAGTCGGAGACACACATGCATTTGTACCGGATGGATTTGTTGCGTTTGTACCGGAAGGAAAGCTCGGAAACACATGGTTCGGTATGACACCGGAGGAATTGGCGCAGATGGAAGCCAGGGATGTTGACATTACGGTTCTTCCGTCTGGTGTAGCTGTTGCTGTTCAGACGACTTATGACACGACGATGCAGACGACAACGACCGTTGCCGAGACGCTGCTTCCTTCTTATGAACGAATGGATTCTGTATATCTTCTGGCTACCGGAACAATTGATGATGGCGGCGATGGCGAGCTTGCAGAGTTGACTGTAACAAGCGCAGCAGGAGCAGTAAGCGGCGATACTGCAATTAACGTGTCTCCTGCTTTGACAAGCGGCAATTCCTACAAATACAAAGTAGGCGATGCGGCGCAGAGTGTAACCTATGGCAAGAGCGTACAGACATGGACGGCATGGGATGGAACATCCGATATCACTGCGGAAACAGGGAAGATCCTTACGCTTGTTGAGTGTGACGGTTCCTACAAGGCGGTTAAGGCAGGCAGCGTAGCGGTAACTGTAAAAGAATAAGAATGATGTGAGGTGGCAAGATGGCAGAGATCGAGACAACACCAACGGAGCCGGAGGAAACTCTTACTCCGATGGAGAAATTTGAGAAAAAAATCAAAGATATGGTAGCCGAATATGGTGTAGAAACATCCGATTTGGTTGTCAGCCTTGCCATCGAGCAGTTTGAGACTGTTCGCAATTATCCGGCGTCTTGGGATGAAAGCAAGAAGCTTGCAGATATGGAAAAGAATAAGTCTAAGATTGCTATGGCGGCGATTGAGATTGATTCCAAGGATGGCGCAGAAAATCAACTAAGCCATAGCGAAAACGGAACATCTCGTAGTTACTATGAGGGAATTATGGCATACAAAGATGTTATTGGCTTTGCTAATGTTTTATAGAAAGGCGGCAATCCAGTTATCTCCCTGCCGCAGGGTTAAGCGGTATAGAAGATTGTGCGTGGAGAAATCCGCAGGGCGGCACTCATAAAGCGGCGGAGGGCAGAGTGCTAAAATTCAGTTGGAAAACATCTCCTTTTGTCGTATAATGGCGGTGAAAGGAGAGTGATTGGATGAGCGCAAAAGACGATAAGTTTTTCTTTGGTACAGAAAAAGATAATATGAGCATTGATGAGTATTTGAAACGCATAAATGATATTACCTAGTATTATTATGAAAGCTGCGAAAAGTATAAGAAAAGGTTTTATTTTTGCTGTTTTGTCCGCATAGTTGCTTCTGCAATAATACCTGTTATTTCATTGGCAACCGTAGTAAATTGGAGCACAATATGTGTTTCTATACTTGCTTGTTTAATTACCATATCGGAAGCATATGTGAATGTGACAAGAGCGTATGAAAAATGGACTAAATATAGGGATACTTGTAATTCATTGTGGATTGAACAGCGTTATTTCGCAATGAAAGCAGGTGTATATGCTGATGAAAAAATAAGGGAAAAAGAGTTTGTTCAAAAGTGCGAATCTCTTATGTTGGAAGAAACAAGCGAATGGAGAACATATATTGAACGAGCAAAGGAAATGGGCAAATAATTATGAGAAATCTAAAAAAGAATCAGCGTCCAATGCACTATGCGCTGTTTGATAACGAGATTCCGATTTACGATGAAAATGGTAATGAGGAATTAGAGACGAGAGCCGGTTACAAGAAGCCGGTTCTTTTTTATGCTTCCCTGTCTACCGGGCAGAGTGACGCGGAAGAATCCCCATTCGGTAAAAATGTGTCCTATGACCGTGTTATCAGCACATGCGACACATCCCTACCGATTGATGAAAATACCCTTATCTGGGTAAAGAATAAGCCGGTATTCAATGCTGATGGTACTGTTAATCCGGACAGCGCAGATTACGAGGTAGCCGCGCTTCCTCTGGATGGGCTGAATAGCCTGCGTATAGCCATAAAGAAGCGGACAAAGTCGATTGTTGAGGATTCCGCGGGTACTGACGAAAACGAGCCGGATTCGGGCGATAGTGGCTCTGATAATGGGGAAGATGATGGATTTTAGGAAAGGATGGAGCAGAGTGCTAAAATACAATAATAACTCTTGGCTTTTATTCGACAAACACATTCTTTTGTAGTAGAATATGAATATGTATTACGAAAGGTGGGTTCGCAAATGGCAAAAACAATTAAATGTCCAAATTGGGGATGTGGCGGAGTTGGAATGCCAGTAGATACGAAGAAAAAATTTTCATTTGGAAAATCGATAGTGGGTAATACTGTTGGTTTCGCGCTTGGAGGACCATTAGGAGGTATTGTTGGAGCTGCTACCGGAATCAAGGGAAAGAACGGAAAAACAACATTTGTATGTTCTAAATGCGGCAAAGTTTTTGAAAAGAAAATATGATTACCAGAAAAAAGAGAATTGCAGAAATGCAGTTCTTTTTTATTCTGCAAAATATCTCTTGACTTGTTGCGTGCAACATGCTATTATTGTTACATGCAACAAGGGAGGTGAGAATACTGGCAGATAAAAGTAGAGCCGATTATTTCAAAGAGCGTAGAGAAAACTTCAAAGCGTTTCATGTTGAAGTGGAAAGAAAGAAGATGGAAAAATTTGAAGAAAAACTTGCAAAGCGTAATAAAAGCAAGAAAGAATGGCTAGATGAAAAAATCGACGAAGAACTAGAAAAGTAAAGAACCCGTTCCCCTCTGGACAAGGATTAAACGAGTTCTTTCAACCGAGATTTCTCTCTATGAAATATTCTATCATAAAGGGAAATCTCTTTCAAGAAAATTTGGAAGGAGATTTTTGTATTATGGACGAGATTTTAAACGAAACATTCAAAGTATCTAACACAATTTGGAGCTTACACAGGAATTACTAGGAGTGCTGATAAACATGGTAGATGGTAAAGGTGTGAGTACACCGGACGAAGCTATGTATTTTGCAAGTCAGCAGGACACAATAGGAGCATTGTTACATATCGCACTTGATTATGTTTTTAATGCAAAAGTATCTTTGGAGAAATTGCAGGATGAAAAGGAGCGCGCCGCATGAGTAAAGAAGATTGGAAAGAGGTAACACCCAACGAACAGTACCGAGAAGTTATCAGAAGGCTTGTTGACGAAATAGAGGACAACCACACATTGGCGTGTATTTATACTGTTGCAAAGGTTCGGGCAGAACGGCTGAAAGGCGGTGAAGGAAAATGAATGACATTATGAATACCACTATGCAGACACCGATTGAGATTGCACTCGGAGTTGATGAAAACAGCATGACTACAGCTAAAAGGCTGTATGATTTTCTTGAACTCAATCCCGGGAATTATGCAAGATGGTGTAAGAGCAACATTACCGAAAATGAATTTGCCGAGGAAAATGTTGATTATTGGAGGTTCGACATTGATGTCGAGGGTTCACGAGAAAACTCTTCTTCAATGAAGAGTTTAACTGGAAGGGGAAATACAGAGGATTACAAGCTGACTGCCCACTTTGCAAAGAAACTCTCCCAAAAAGGTAATGGCGCAAAAGCGGAACTTGCTAGAGAGTATTTTACCACAGTTGAGGAACGCACAAAGCAGTTAGCAATTGACCGCTCGCAGTTATCTCCGCAGACACAGGCTTTAATGAGCCTTGTAGAGGGACAGGCAAGGCAGGAATTGGAGCAGAAACGACAAGCCGAGCAGATAAAGCAAATTGAACAGACTGTTAATAACATTAAGAAAGAGTTGACGGAGCCGATTGGAGATTGGCGGTCAGAAATCAATTCAAAGGTACGGGAAATCTCCATAAAGAGTGGCATTGATTATCAGGCTCTTTTCACACAGATGTATGGAGAGTTGGAACAGACAGCACATTGCAGTCTGAAACGTTTGTGTGATAACAAGCGCGATCGCATGGAGAAAGCAGGAAATACAAAGACCTGTATTAAGAATGAAACGACCAAGATTGCGATTATCGAGGGCAAGCCACAGTTGAAAGCAATATTTGAGGGAATTGTCAGAAGATATGCAATGTCATATTGTGCATAGTAATTAGGAAGTCTATCAGAAATGGTAGGCTTCTTTCCTTATTATAAGGGGGGTGGTTGCATGTGAAGCAGATAAAAATTGAATTAAGCCAGAGTAGCATCCAGAACGCAATCAAAGAACTCCGGCAGTATCAGCAGGATTTGAACCGGAAGTGCGAGTTGTTCTGCCTGAGACTTACAGAACTCGGGCAGACTACTGCGGAAGCACGTATCAATGAAAGCCCATTAGGGAAATATGTTACGGTCACAACAAATATCCAACCGGAGAAAACTGGATGTAAGGCTATGCTGATTGCGACAGGAGCTACAAAATCCACGGATTACGGGGATGTAAATACCTTATTACTGATTGAATTTGGCGCAGGAATCCATTACAATCCGGTAGACAATCCCAAAGCCGGAGAACTTGGTTTCGGTGTTGGTACATTCCCCGGACAGACACATGCATTTGAGGATGGGTGGTGGTATCCGGGTGATGATGGTGAATGGCATTATACGCATGGTACTAAGGCAACAATGCCGATGTACGGTGCATTTACAGAAATGTTACTGAACATTAGAAAAATAGCAAAAGAAGTTTTCGGAAGTTAGGCAGGTGATGTAAATTGCTCTCGGTAAGAACTCTGGTAAACTCCAGACTAAGCAAACGACTACGGAAAGATGAAAACGCTCCGTATTCAGTATCAACATTGAATATGACCTCCACCCGGAACAGCACTCCGGCGAAGTTCCCGACCCTAAATGTGGATTCCCTTGGAGAGCCGTCCACCGAGGACGATATGGAGCGTATACAGAACGCGATTATTTCTACGATCGAACTGAAAGCGTACACCACGACAACACTGGCAGATGCCCGGAACCTTATGGATAAAGCCGGAGATGTGATGTTGTCAATGGGGTATTCGCTGATCTACGGACCGGAGGATATTTCTTCTGGGAGTATTTTTATTATGGTTGCCCGGTTCCGGCGGGTTGTCGGGGCAGGCGATATAGAACACATGTAACTTGGAGCCGAAAGGCTCTTATTTTTATGCACCGGATACCAGAACATGAGGTATTCGCTGACCGCTCACAGTTATGCGGTAGAAAGGATGATGAATATGCCAGAAGTATTAGCAAAAGCGGTAAGTACGATTAATACTGTTTTGGAAGTAAGCGAAGATGGAACAACGTGGAGCAAATTGTGTAAGATTAAGTCTTATCCGGCATTAGGTGGCGCACCGGATCAGTTGGAAACAACAGATTTGGAAGATGAATCTCAGACATTTATTCTTGGCGTCCAATCTATGGATGCAATGGAATTTACCGCAAATTACACTCTCGAAGCGTACAAAGCGGTAAAGGCAAAGGCTATGAAAGATTTGCATTATCGTTTGAAAATGGGCGAAGGTGGAAAAGATGGCGTAGCAACATGGGATGGACAGCACTCTGTGTATGCAAATGAAGGTGAAGTGAATGGTGTTCGTGAAATGACGATTTCCGTATCAGCATCCACGAAAATTGAACTTGCAGAAGCTAGTTGAACAACGGAGACGGTTAATATCGTCTCTGATCTGTCTGAAATGGCAGTTAAAGAAAATATGAATGATGAAGAAGGAGAGAATGAAGATGGCAGCAGTGAAGATTAATAACAAAAACTACGATGTTCCGGAGTTATCATTTGGACACATGAAAGCAATGGAGAAGATTACAGGTGAATCCATTATTGAAGTATTCCAAAAAGAGCAGATTTTCTTGATTGCAGAAGCATTTGTAGGAGCAGTAGTGGGATGCGGAGCTGATGAAGCAGACCGACTCTTAGAACAGCATATACTTGGCGGTGGAGATATCAGCGAAATCTACAAGGCATTTGTTGATGCAGTAAATGAGTCAACTTTTTTCAAGAAGCTCCTTGGGATAGAGGAGGAGACCAAGAAACCCACATTGAAGAAATCAGAACAGACGACGGAATAGAGGTTGTAACGGAGAAAAGGAAGTCATTCACGGAGCTAATCTATGAAATATGGCTTCCTGCGGCTGTACGGTATGGAATCCCTGTGGATGTGTTCTGGGGCTTGAATCCAAGGTATATGGATATTTACCAGAAGGAGTATATAAAAGAAAAAGAAGAGCAAATAAAGCTATTGGATGTGTCAGCTTATTACAATGGTATTTACGTGCAACAAGCAATCGCATCTTGTTTCGACAAAAAAGTAAGATATCCAAAGCAACCACTGTCATTGATGCAGAAAGAAAAACCATTGACGGGTGAAGAACAGTTTAAACTTTGGGTAGCAGAGTATAACAGAAGATTTGATGAAAAAAGCAAGGACTAGGCGTGTCACAGCGTTTAGTCTTTTTCTCTTCCAAATGTAAGCGAATGATGTTATAATAACCTCATAAGATGAGGTGATGTCTATGGCAGATAAATGGATATGCATAATTTGCGGAGAGCCGATTGGACACTGGGATAAGGTATGCTCAAATTGTGGTTATCATCAATTTGGCGAGCATGACGAGTATTATCCGACGACCGGAGATGTTCGGAGGGCGGAACGTATGTTATCCCAAAGAGACAGAAAAAAGAGACGCAGGAAAGAGCCTGTGTTTGCAGATGAGGAAATTTTAGCACTTGGCTTACATCCAGAGGATGAAGGTTATAAAATGAGTCTTATATCGAAGATTTTAGGAAGAAGATAAATATAGAGATTGGAATAGAGCGGTTTATCCGCTCTATTTTTAATGTAATGATTACGCACCCGGCAGATTATCAATCGTGCCAGGTGCTTTTCTTATGCACATAACCGGCTATCAAATGAGGAAGATAGTCGCTAACCAAAAACAGTTGTTGGAGGGCGTTGGAATCATGGGAGCAGGAACAGTCGATACACTCGAAGTAAAAATTGAAGCCCAGGCGCGCGGAGCAAATTCACAGTTAGATAAACTGGTAAAGAATCTGGAACGCGTTTCATCGGCTTTGAATGGAATTAATGCGGGCGGATTGTCTGGTCTTGCGAATGGTGTTGGCAAACTCACCGCTTCAATGCAAGGAATGAAAAACATTGGTACTTCTGATTTCACGCATCTCGCAAAGAACATCAAGAAACTTAGCTCTATTGACACAGCAAGTCTTAATCGCGCAGCAAGTTCTATGAATCAGGTTGGGAGTTCTTTGAACAGCCTTGGCAAAGCATCAGACAATGCAGTTCAGATAGGGGAGGTGTCGAAGAATATTGCGAAGCTAGGTGGAAAGAATGTTCAGAATGCAGTTACCACTATTCCACAGTTAGCTTCTGCATTAAAGAGCATGATGCAGACTTTATCTACTGCGCCACAAGTAAGCAATAATTTAATCAGAATGACAAATGCTTTGGCACAACTGGCATCCCAAGGAAACAGGATGGGCAGTTCTTCAAATTCGCTTGGAAAAAGCATACTCAATTATTCGAGTCGTGCCAAAAGAGCGACAAAAAGCACGAAATCATTAGCCAGCGTTTTTGGTTCTTTGTATGCAAATTTCTTCTGGGTAATCCGTGGTTTTAAGGCAATGTGGAGTTCGGTGGAGAGTTCCATGGACTTTTTGGAGACCGTAAACTACTTTGAAGTAGCAATGCGAAAACTTGGTGATGATGCGGCAGCCAATTGGAAAAGTGCTGGATATGATTCAGCAGAAACATACGCACAGTCTTTTTCTGAAAGAGCGAAACAGCTTACGACCAAAATGACCGGATACGAAGTAGACGTTGAAGGTAATGCGACTTATACAGGTGTAAAAAATCTTGGAATTGATCCTGATGTAGTCATGAATTATCAAGCTATGTTTGCGCAGGTTTCAGAATCTATTGGAGTTGCGGAAGAAAGTGCGCTTAATTTTTCAGATGCTCTTACGATGCTTGGAGCGGATTGGGCATCCTTACGAAATACAACATTTGAACAGGCGTGGGAAAAATTTGCTTCTGCCTTAGCTGGACAGTCAAGAGCGGTACGTGCCTTTGGTATTGATATTACAAATGCCACATTGCAGGAATATGCGTATAAATATGGGCTTACACAGAATATTGCGGAAATGAATCAAGCAACAAAAGCACAGTTGCGACTATTGGCGATCCTCGATCAATCAGAGGTTGCTTATGGAGATCTGGCTAATACCATGCAGTCTCCTTCAAATCAGCTCCGTATGTTGAAACAGAATTTTGCGAATTTAGCACGTACTATCGGAAATTTATTTTTGCCTATCGTTTCCCAGGTATTGCCTTATATCAACGGTATGATTATGGCACTGCAAAGGTTATTTGCATGGATTGGAGGACTCCTTGGAATAAAATTCGAATCCATTAACTCATCTATGGGTGGGCTGTCTGATTCTATGAGCGATTTAGTGGATGATGCAGATGATTATACAGATGCCGTTGACAGTGCCAACCAAGCGGCTAAAAAGTTAAAAACTACTGTACTTGGAATAGATGAGTTAAATATAAATGATCCAGATACAGGCTCCGATGGAAACGGTTCTGGAGGTGGAGGTGGTAGCGCTGGCGGAGGCGGGTCAGCCCTCCTAGACGAGGAGATTGCAAAAGCACTTGCCGAGTATCAAAAAGCATGGGATGATGCGTTTGCTAAGATGGAAAATAAGGCACAGGATATATCCGATAGAATCGTAGATGCATTTAAGCGCGGAGATTATGAAGGAATTGGAAGATATATCAGCGATGGAATCACAAAAGGACTTGAAAGCATAAATTGGGAATCTGTCTATAAAGTTGCCGATAAATTTGGCACGGGACTCGCACAGTTTATGAACGGTCTTATTACACCGGAACTATTCGGGGCAGTAGGAAAAACGATTGCGTCGACATTGAATACGGTTATATACACAGCCCTTGCTTTTGGAAAAGAATTTGACTGGTCAAATCTTGAAGAATCTATTGCGAGTGGAATTAACAATTTCTTTGAAACATTTGATTTTGCTGCGCTTGCGGATACGATTAATATCTGGGTACAGGGAATTTGGGATACGATAAAAGCCTTAATTACTAATATAGATTGGGGGAAGATATTTGAAGGAATTGATGATTTTTTTGAAAACATCGATTTGGAAACAGTTGCAATAATAATAGGTGCTATAACAATAAAAGAAATTGGAAGTTGGATATTAGAAAAAGGGGTGCTGGAACTTGCAGAAAAAGCGATTGGTCTTTTGTTTGATGGATTAGGAATAAAGATTCCTGAGTTATCTGTAATCATAGGAGAAATAAAAACATTCTTGGCGCCGATCATACCTTATGTTACTGGTGTGGTTGCAATAATTAGCGGAGTGATTCTTGCAATATCCAATTTTGTAAATATGCTGAAAGAAGGATTTAGTTGGTTTAACGAAATCCTAATGATTATTGGAGTTGCATTAGCGGCAGTTGGAGCAGTTATCCTGGGTGTGCCGGCGGCAGTTGCCGCAGTGGTGGCGGCAATCGTTGCCACTTTGGCAACCATAGTAGTTGTTGTGAAAGAAAACTGGGGTGCAATAAAGGGATGGTTTGCTGATGCCGCAGAATGGTTTAATGTGAATGTTATCACTCCAATATGCAGCTTTTTTAAGGGTCTATGGAAAAGTGTATCAGGATTCTTTTCCGACTTATGGTCTGATATAAAGAAGGTATGGATTACTGTATCAACATGGTTCAGTGAAAGTGTGATAGAACCAATAGTAGAATTTTTCCAGGGATTATGGACTAGAGTAAAGCAAATTTTTGAAGGATTATGGATCATTGTAAAAGCTGTTTGGATTGTGGCGTCGAATTGGTTTAACCAATATGTTATAACGCCGATAGTTAAATTTTTCAAAGGCGTTTGGACGAAAGTGTCAGGATATTTTTCCAGTCTTTGGGGAGATATAAAAAAAGTTTGGACGAGTGTATCTAGTTGGTTCAATGTAAATGTAATTACTCCAATCACAGGATTTTTTAAAGGTGTTTGGACAAAAGTATCAGGATATTTTTCCAGTCTTTGGGAAGGAATAAAGAAGGTTTGGAAAAATGTGAGTGATTGGTTTCAAAAGAATGTCACAGAGCCGCTCGGAAACATATTCGATAGTGTCACGAGCACAATTTCAGGCGCTTTTGATGGTGTCTGGAAAGCCATTAAGGGTGGCGTAGTAGGAGCGATGAATGCGGTAATAGGAGCAATTGAAACTGCAATTAACTGGATTGTTGACGGAATAAATAAGATAATAGGTGGATTCAATAAGGTAGTATCGTGGGCAGCTAAAGTGGCAGATACAGATTGGGGCGGAGTTGATCCTGTTCCGGAAGTAAACTTATCCAAAAT
Organism: uncultured Lachnospiraceae bacterium; assembly: GCA_958428365.1. Lineage (GTDB taxonomy): Bacteria > Bacillota > Clostridia > Lachnospirales > Lachnospiraceae > Maccoyibacter. The sequence goes on from CAUAFT010000021.1 coordinate 27,376, forward strand.
TTCAGCATATGCTACGGGTGGTTTCCCAAATACAGGCGAAATGTTTATTGCACGTGAAAATGGCATTAACGAGATGGTTGGGCGCATTGGCAACAGAAATACAGTTGCAAATAATGACCAGATTGTACTTGGTATTCAAAGCGGTGTAGAAGCTGCCGTAGAAAAGGTACTCGCTCCTTATTTGGGAACAATAGCACAGAATACACAAGCAACCGCAAATAATACGTCTGGCGGTTTTAGCGCCACTGTCAATATTGATGGCAGGGAGCTTGTATCGGCTTACGATGAGAGAAAGAAGAGGAATGGATTTGCGTTTACATAGACACTCTTCATGGGTGTCTTTTATATGGAAATCCGGTTATCAATCAGAGATAGCCGCTAAACAGAAAAAAATTACTGGAAGGAGCGTGATTACATGGCATTATCCGCTTTTTTAAATGTAAACGGATATAATTTTCCCTGTCCCATGCATGGATTTCAATATACGATTTCCACGACAGTAAATGCAGGAAGGAATGCGAATAATGCAGTTATCGGTCAGAGAATCGGCAGGGATTTATTCAAGTTGGACTCTATGCAATGGAATGGGCTTGCCCCAGCGATTTGGCAGATGATGTTGCAGGCGGTGGAGCCATTCTATATACCTGTTACTTTCGAAGATTATAGGACGGGGAAACCAACGACCATTATCATGTATCCTGGAGATAGGACAGCTAAGCCATTATTTGTTAATAAAAATAGTCATATCATAACAAGATATGAGAGTTGCCAATTTAATCTGATTGATGCGGGGTGGTAGATATGCAGAATGCAAGTAGAGCGTATAAAGAATCTATGAGTTACCCTGTCAGAAACAGGGCATATATAAAGGTCACGATTGGGATTGTCAATTCCGAAGCACAGAGTAACGTGACTGCAAGTGATAGCAGAAATGATTTGGTGTATTTTTCAGATACAAAGCAGCTATTTATTGGGGGCGGAGTAAAAAATATATATGCGACTTCCGAGCAGGATTTTTCTAAGGTGGACGGTAGTATGTATTTTTTGCCAAAAGATAAGAAGAATGTAAAATACAACAATGGAATTGTCACGAATGACATCCTTGGAACCATATATATTAACTTTGGCGGGAAAACAGGATTTGATATTAAGGGACTTACGATAGACTTTGGGGACTGTTATCCTGTGGATTTCACAATAGAGAATGACAATGGAATATATTCTTACAATGATAATGATAAAAGGTACTGGACTACGGAGGAGGTTTTTGAAGGAACATCTTTTTTTATTGTTCGACCATCCAGAATGGTAAACGGACAGGGCAGACTTCGGATATATAGTTTTTCCTGCGGAATCACGAATACATTTACGAATGACGAAGTCAAGAGTTTCAGTTTTAAAGAATTTGCATCGCCAATAACAGAAACAATACCTAGCAAGGATTTGAGTCTTACTGTTGATAATCAGAATTTATATTATAGCCCAGATAATCCAGATAGCGCACTTGCATATATGGATGTAGGGCAGGAATTAAGGTTTTCTTTTGGATATGATGTGACAGGAAATGAAGATATTGAATGGTTGCCGGAGACTGTAACCTATCTTAAGAGCTGGTCAGCTACGGATACGGAAGCGAAATTTACAGCAACTGACAGAATGGCATATATGAATGAAATTTACTATAAGGGTATATTCCCAACATATCATCCAGCGCATCCGTATGGTGTTTCATTATATGCTTTGGCAGAATCTGTGTTTAATGACATGGGAGAGACAAACTATTTTATTGATCCGTACCTGAAAGGTGTTTTTGTTCAAAATCCGATTCCTCTCGTAACCCATGCAGAAGCATTACAGATTATCGCAAATGCTGGGCATTGTTCCTTGAGGGAAGATAGGAACGGAAGGGTTTGCATACAATCGCAGTTTGTGCCGGATATGACCGCCATATGTAATGGCGAGATGGAATATAGTCATGTTTCGAGCATTATTGGAGATGAGAAAAAGGAAGGCTACGCAATCGCAAGTAATGATTTTTCTGTTGCGGATGGTTCTTTGCGTTTCTTACCAAAAGGGCAGAACTTTTTAAACACAGGATATGTGAGTGAACAGATAGCAGATTCAGATGGGAATTTCACCGAGAATCCTCAGATTACGATAAATTTGGCAGCTTCTTTTGTGGCATTTGGGCTTATGATAAAATTTAGGAATATTGCGCCAGCCGAGTTTAAGATTACTACATATTTGGAAGAGGTGAAGGTATATGAAGAAACAGTGTTAAATCCCGATATGGATTATTTTGATAATAGTCAGTTTGAGTTGTTTGATAAGATGGAAATTACATTTACGAAGGGTTACCCAAATTCAAGAGTCGTTGTTGACAACGTAAAAATGGGAGACATTACAGATTACAGGCTATCAAGAAGTGATTTGACAGCCTCTCCGGCGGCGGAAAGACAAAGTAAAGTGAAGTCAATCAGCATAACGAGAAATATTTATAAAAAAAATGCAGAAGAGGAGTCTGAAATAGCAAATGGGGAGATTGTTATAGAGGAGGAAACGAATGCCTATAGCGAGGTTATTTATTTCGACAATCCATGCTACGCAGAAAAATCTACAGGATACGACATTGAAATTACAAGCGATTTTTCAGATTTGTTTGTCGTACAGAAATCGGAGCATCAAGGTGCATATTATGTAGTTCTTAGCTTTGGACGCTTGAATGGAATAATGCCGAAGGGGTCTGTTATTAAATATTCAATAAAGGGTTACCAATATGAAATAGAAAACAGAACATATTCAGTCCAACATAATAATAATGGAGAGAATAAATCATGGGACAATCCGTTAATCAATACAGAGACGCAGGCAAGAGAGCTAGAAGCATGGTTAGCATCCTATCTTCTGGGAGATGTGGAATATCAGATTGATTGGCGCGGAGACCCAAGGACAGATGCGAATGACTTATTTTATCTTGAATTGAAAGATAGAGATGACGTAACAATCCGGGGATATGAAAATACGCTAGATTTTAACGGAGCATGGAGCGGAAAGATAAGTGCAAGAAAGGTGGTGCTTTGATGGCGGTAACACAGGTGACGGCTGCGATAGCGGATGATACAGAAATTCTTAATGAAAATGGCAATAACACATATTCCGGAGAGCTTGGTGCACCTAAGGTGTCGGGCGAATACGAAGCAGAGGTTTTGGCTTATGACGATGCCGGGAATGTGGCGGTGGCGAATTCTTCGACTGATTCAGAGCTTCTTATTGATGTGACGCTTTGGAAGCCTCCCAAAACAGATTGGAAGCCCACGGACAGGTTTAACTTTGTGGATTATAACAGAATAAAGAATAATCTTGTTTATCTGCATGACAGAGCAGTTGAGCTTTGGCGAGATTTTTCAATTGAGGATATGGGAGCAGATATTGAGGTATATACAGCAGGTTGGGATGTGGATATCTTCAATTTGTTTGAGAGGAATCTAGAGACTATCAACCAGAATATCTTCAAAAAAGATTACGGATATTCCCAAACTTTTTTTGAAAATGGTCCATTTATTAAATATAATGAGTTGAACAGAATAGAATCTGCAATGTTATCCATGAAGGATATTTTAGACAGACATAAGTTAAGTGTTCGAAAAGTCCCATTTACACTAGGAAGGTATAAGGAGGTAAGAATTTAGTGGCAATTAATTCAGTGCAAGTCATTATAGGTGAACAAACTCACACCCTTACATTGAATCTCAGTACAGGGTGTTATGAGAAAACCATAACGGCGCCAAGCATGTCGTCGTACAATGTAAATAATGATCATTATTATCCGGTAACAGTAAAGGCAACAGATACGGCCGGAAATACAACGATTGTAAATGATTCTGATTCGGTGCTGGGGAGTGATTTGAAACTCCAGGTAAAAGAAATCACGAAGCCGGCTATTACAATTACAAGTCCGACAGAAAGTGCAAGGATTACGAATAACAAACCGAAAATTTCATGGAAGATTACAGATGATGATTCTGGTGTGGATCCGGATACAATTGGAATTACCATAAATTCAGGAAACAAGATCACGTCAGGAATTACCAAAATAGCAATCACTGGCGGTTATCAATGTACCTATACCATTTCGACCGCATTACCGGACGGAAATAATACGATTAAGATAGACGGGTCTGATTATGACGGAAACGCAGCGGTTCAGAGAAGTATTACTTTTGTGGTGGACACAGTGCCGCCAACTTTGACGATATCTTCTCCGGCCAACAACTTAGTGACAAACAACTCCATGGTAACGGTTGCCGGAATAACAAATGATGTAACCTCTAGTCCAGTCACATTGACTGTCAAGCATAATGATGAACTTGCAGAATCCGTAACAGTGGGAAGTAACGGGGCATTTAGTACGACCTTGTCCCTTATAGAAGGCGCCAATACGATTGTAATTACCGCAACAGACAGCGCTGGCAAATCATCTTCGGTTACGAGAACAGTAACGCTAGATACGCAGGCTCCTATTATTAATGAAATAACAATTACCCCGAATCCTGTCAGCACAGGGGAGCTTATCACAGTATCGGTCAAAGTGACAGATTAGGCGGTGGATTATGGGAGTAATAATAACAAACGTAAAACTTGGTAAAAACCCGGTAAATACAGGTGAGCAGTTCAAAATTTCGGTATCAGTCAAAGAGACAGTACAAGAGCCGAATATGTACCGCTTGCCTTTTAAATTGGGAGAAAGTAAGGGAGGTCTTAAATAGTGTTTATTAGATTTTTGGATTCTAAATCAATCATACCGTGCGAGGTTATTCCGAGCGGAAATGTGGTGATACTTCGTTTTGAAGAGAATGTTGTTGTGGACACAAGTGGCTTTGATGTTTTCCTTGATACGGAAGGGGAGTATAACATCGGAGGAGAATTCTATCATGGATTCAAGACAATTTACAGAAATGATGATTCTACAGCGAAATACAATGGCTATCAACTCTCTAATAATGGCAGTATCTATAATGAGGAAGTGAACGAAGGGACATTGCAGCAAGCCGATCCAAAATTAACGGAAGAGGAAAAAGCAGAGATTGAGAGACAGAAAGAAATAGCGGAGCTCAAATCAAAAATAGCTGCTTTAAAGGCGGAGTTGCAGGAGACAGACTATATATTTGTAAAAAGTTATGAAATGTCTCTTATCGGCGAAACTCCGACAGAATACGACTTTGAGTCTCTCCATACAGAACGGCAAGGGATTAGGGACGAGATAAATCGGTTAGAGGAAGAGCTTTTGACATATCAGGTAGATTAGAAAGAGAGGTTTATATGGCAAAAAATGTATTACCAGTCAATTTTCAAGATGACATCCTAAATTCTTCTATGGGAGGAAAAAGGAGATACAATGTTATTAATAATCCAGACGGAACGATATCTCTTGAGGATGTTACTGAATATGATCAGGTTGGAAGTGATTTTGGACAAGCCCAGATTAATGCGACAAATATGGCTGTCAATGAGAGCGCAGATAAAAATAAGATTCTTGATTCTTCAAGTGCCATTTCGGTCAATACGCAGAGCGGATATATGGCTGGAGCATTGGCAGTTAAAGAATTAATTACAATTTTAAATAATAAAGCTGAGGCAACACATACGCATGATGGCAGATATTATACAGAAACAGAAATTAATAATTTGATTTCGGGTTTTCCAAATATTTATGCATATAGTAGTTCGGGAGGGACGCTGGTAAAAATAAATGGTCTCTTATATGCAACAAAAACGCTGACATTTTCAAGCGGGACAGCTACATGGAACATCTCTTCGCTGAAACCGGAATCACATACGATTGCGAATGTATTAAGTGCTTTCATAGACTCAGGGTCATCTACTTATGTTATTAATTCTTTATCATATTCAAATTCGACAGGCATAATCACAGCTAGATGTTTAAAAATATCTGATGGGAGTGCATTCACAGGAAGTGTAACTGTCACATTTATAATGGCTTATTAAGATAAGGGAGGAAGGCTGTAATAAAATTGAATATATATAACAGAGTCCAAGAGCCATATATCAACGAAGATATAGGGCTCTTTTCCTGTATAGAAATCCTAAAGAAAGGGGGTGAACACATGGAAGAAAAAGAGATCATCGAAAGACTGACCAAGACAGAGGAGCGCTCCAAATCCAACACGCACCGCCTGGACAAGCTGGAACCGATCGTCAACGAGATACACACGATGGCAAACACAATGGTCCAGCTGGTAGAGGAGGTAAAACACATCAACGAGACAGTCAGCTCCCTGGACGGCAGAGTTGAGCAGATGGACGGCCGGATCGACGAGATGGAGCGTGCTCCCGCGGACAGTCTCAATACCTACAAGCGGACTGCGGTAACAGCGATCATCAGCACCGTTGCCGGGGCACTGGCTACCGGGCTGATAGTTTTAATTTCACAATTTATCTAATTTAAAGGAGGAAACAGAATGAGTAAAAAAGCAAAAGAATGGTTAAAAGCAGCAGGGATCCGGGCAGGAAAGACCGCGGCACAGACAGCAGCGGCACTATTGCCGGCGGCAGCCACGATCCAGCAGGTGGACTGGTCAATTGTTTTGGGGACTGCGGCACTTGCGGGGTTCGCATCTCTGCTGACATCGGCAGCCGTAGGACTGCCGGAAGTAACTACAGATGAGGAAGCAAACACAGGATCAGAAGAAAGCGAGGGAAAATAATATGAAAATTTCACAGACAGGCTTAAAATTAATTGAGAAATACGAAGGGCTGAAACTCACGGCTTATAAGTGTGTGCCGACTGAAAAGTACTACACCATCGGCTACGGCCATTACGGCGCCGACGTCACCGCAGGGATGACCATTACCCAGGCGCAGGCAGAAGCGTACTTAAAGCAGGACGTAGCACAGGCAGAGAAAAACGTGAACAGCTTCGATCCTACATACCATTGGAACCAGAACCAGTTTGATGCCCTGGTATCCTTTGCCTATAACCTGGGTTCCATCAATCAGCTTACCGCAAACGGTACAAGGACCATTGTTCAGATAGCGGAGAAGATTCCGGCATACTGCAAATCCGGCGGTAAGACCTTAAACGGACTCATAAAAAGACGCGCTGAGGAACAGGCTTTATTCAACACCCCGGTATCTGGCCAGACAACTCTCCAGGCGGCGGAAGCAACCCAGGCTTCTTATGCCCACGGCGTAGGCGAGACCGTTACCTACAGCTCCTGCTACAAAGCGTCCACGGATCCGGTCTCTAAAGCCATTGACGTGAACCCGTGGAAAACAGGCACAATTACAAAGATTAAAGAGGGTACAAGGAATCCGTACCTTATCGGTGGTGGCACCTGCTGGGTCAATGACGGGGATATCCGCGGAACCGGGACAGTGAAGCAGTCCTCCGGTGGATCCGTGTATACGGTGAAGTCCGGTGATACCCTGAGCAAGATCGCCAAAAAGTACAAAACCACCGTGGCCAGGTTGCAGAGTATCAACGGAATCAAAGACGTGAATAAGATCTATGTGGGACAGAAGATCAAGATTCAGTAGGACAGAGCCGGGAGAGATCCCGGCTTCCTTTAGTTTACAGTTAAACGATAAAAAGATGAGCCATTGTACATTATTAGAAAAAAAATATTGGGAATCCTCAAAAATGGGGATTCCCGTTGCTCTTTGATTTGCATTTATTTTTATTGTAATGTAAAAGTGACATTTTTATCAGACCAGAAGCTGTTGTCATTATATTCAAGCTCGATGCTTTGTGCATTAGCCGGGACTTCGTAATAGGTTGAAAAAGTCACATTTCTTCCAGAAGATAAGTTTGCATTGACAAAATCATCATTTCCGATATAGGCTTGTTCGCATAACGTATCGTCTGCATAGCAGTCACAATCGTAAATAGATACATAGCTGGTTCCTGAATCAGATGTGTTTTCATATGTAAAGTTTACTTCTATGAACTTGTTTCCATCTTTTGGAGGGGTGTATTCGCTGTAATCTGTAAATTCAGGATTGTAAGAATTTAAAGTCACCTTAAGCCCTGAATTTTCGAATGTATCTCCAACTTTTAAGGAAGTATTATCCTCTTTAGAGGAAGCATCTTCTTTGGAAGAATCTTTTTTAGTGTCCTCTGATTTGTTTTTGTTGTCCGTATTATCATTACCACCGCAGGATCCTATCCCTACAAATACAAGAACAATAATGATGGCAATAACAATCCATTTTTTCTTACCTTTTTTCTCCATAGTATCTTACCTCTCTTTGCTTATGAATTTTTAAATAAGGGGAAGGAATTTACGATATGTATAGAAGTGCATAACTCATTCCCCAAATAACAGTATCTATTATACACGAAATGAGCTTATAAGCCAATACAAAATCGGAAGAATTTCCAAATATTACCAGTAGAAATCGAGAGGGCATGATTCTACAATATCTATATGAAGATAAAAATATGGGAACAACGTACGAAAAGGGGATGGTCGTTAGAAAAATTAGAAAAACAAACTGGCATTTATATAATTATTCCTCTAACTTTCCCTATTTTACAGGCTTTCCCGCCTGTTC
>CAUAFT010000022.1 GCA_958428365.1 uncultured Lachnospiraceae bacterium
AATCATCTATCACGAATTTAGTTGGTAAAACACGAATTTAATTTTACATTTTACGTGCTATTTTTGGAAAAATACTTGACCGGTAGTAACAACCGCATTATATAATAAAGTGGTATAAACCGATGGGAATAGACGAATTATAGAACTGTTACAGTAAAAAAGCAAAAAAAGAGTGAGCTAACAAATGAATCGTAAAACAGAAGAAAGATTGACAAAGTTATTTAAAGGACTCACGCAAAATCAACTGAAAATAGCAGCGGCTATAGCTATGCTTATTGATCATATCGGCGCAGAATTTTTTCCCCAGATCATCATACTGCGTATCATTGGACGGTTGGCGTTTCCTATTTTTTCGTATTTTATATATGAGGGGTTTTACTACACGCATGATAAAAAAGGTTACTTACTTAAAATTCTCCTGATGGGAATTGCGTGTGTAGTTGTCTATGATCTCTATTCCGGTGAGATATATGGGAACGTACTTATGACGTTTTCTGCGTCAATGATTGTGCTGTATGGTCTTTCGATATTCAGGCAGAGAATGACAGGAAGTATAAAAGATAAACTGTACGGTTTTGTGTTCATATGCGGTTGCTTATTTTCTGTCTATTTTATTTGCACATGGATGCCCGTAGACTATGGTTTCTGGGGTGTACTTCTGCCAGTTTTTGCAGAACTTACGAGTGAATGGAAGGGAAAAAGAAACCGGTATATGGCATTAACAGGTTTTTTGGCAGGTGTGATAATTCTATCGATACAGATGGGCGGGATTCAGTATTTTAGCCTGTTGGCGATTCCTCTGCTGGTTGTGTATAATGGCAGACGCGGTTCGATGAATATGAAAGCATTTTTCTATTGGTTTTATCCAGCCCATTTAGCTGCCATTGGTATTGTGGCGCTGGCTGTGGGTTAAAACGACTGCTTTTAAAGATTGCTGGTTTGTGAGATCTGCATTTTACAGGGTGTGAGATAAATAGTGTCAATATTACTATCAAAAATTGAATATGGAAGCAGGAAAGACAGTTGATTTCAGTTAAGAAATTAGTTGTCTTTTTTTTACGAAAATTTACATGCAGGCAATTATCACAGCTCATTTTTATAATATCTTAACTTCAATCTCCATACCCTTTTACTCTTTTAATTTTCTGTGGTGTATGCTTGTGGCACAGAGATAAAAAAGGAAGTGAAAGGTTATGCGTATCACAAGATCAATCCAAAAATTTGAACATGAATTTGATTTAAAAGCAGAACGGTTTTTTTGGAAACATCCGATTTGGGGATTTCTTTCCATCTTTGTTGGGATGCCAATTTTTGTGCTGATCTGCGTGTGTATAAGTACCGTTGCAATTGCTTTTCCAATGTCGTGGCTTTTTGGGTGGCTTTAATCTTTATACGATTTTAAGACTGCCGTTCAATGATTAACACCATTTTTAGAGAGAAGAGATTATCATATTTCCAGCAAAGGAGGAAAAAAATATGCAGATTATGATTGCAATTCTCGGCATATGCGCGGCGGCGATGCTGCTGTGGTATGTCTACATTTTAATGAAGGGGGATGAACAGGCATGATGACTGTGATACAGTATGTTCTCTATCTTGCCATTCTGATTTTACTGGCAGTGCCGCTGGGCACTTACATAAAGAAGGTCATGAATGGCGAAAAAACATTTTTATCCAAAATCCTGCTGCCGTGTGAAAACTTAGTTTATAAGGTGATGCGGGTGGATAAGGAAGAGCAGATGACATGGAAAAAATATACGGTAAGCGTATTGATCTTTTCCGGTATTGGGCTGATTTTCCTGTTCCTGCTTCAGCTTCTGCAGGGGGTGCTTCCGGGAAATCCCCAGGGGTTGTCCGGCGTGAAATGGGATCTGGCGTTTAACACTTCTGCCAGTTTTGTGACGAATACCAACTGGCAGGCATACTCTGGGGAATCCACATTGAGCTACCTGACGCAGGCGTTAGGGCTTACGGTTCAGAATTTTGTTTCAGCGGCTACCGGTATCGCCGTTTTGTTTGCGCTGATTCGCGGTTTTGTAAAAGTAAAAGAAAAAGGGCTTGGAAGTTTTTGGGTGGACATGACCCGTATTGTGATTCATATTTTGATTCCGCTTAACCTTGTAATCGCCTTATTTCTTGTGGGAGGCGGCGTGATCCAAAACCTGAAGGGGGCGGAAACGGTGTCGCTGGTGGAGCCTGTTGCAGTCAGTGCAAAAGGAGAGATCCTGGAGGATGCGGTGATTGATGCGGAAGCAGGAACGGTTACCGTAGACGGCGCGCTTGTACCGGATGCAGAGATCATAACCGAACAGTTTGTCCCAATGGGACCTGCAGCAAGTCAGGTTGCCATCAAGCAATCGGGTACAAACGGCGGAGGCTTTATGGGCGTAAACTCAGCACATCCATTGGAAAATCCCAATGCGTTCACAAACCTGATCGAAATGATTTCTATTTTGCTGATTCCCGCTGCCCTGTGCTTTACCTTTGGAAAGTCTGTGAAAAATAAGAAACAGGGAATCGCAATTTTTATGGCGATGTTTATCTGTCTGGTGATTGCACTGGGTACCATTGCGGTCAATGAACAAGGAGCCACGCCCCAGCTTGCACAAGGGGGCAATGTAAATATTTCCATGACGGATCAGGCTGGCGGTAACATGGAAGGGAAAGAAACCCGGTTTGGCATTGCAGCGTCTTCCACATGGGCTGCGTTTACTACGGCAGCCTCCAACGGTTCGGTCAATTCCATGCATGACAGCTATACGCCGCTTGGCGGTATGGTAACCATGCTGTTGATGCAGCTTGGCGAAGTCATCTTCGGAGGTACCGGCTGCGGACTTTACGGTATGCTTGCTTTTGCGATCCTGACGGTATTTATCGCAGGTCTGATGGTGGGCAGAACGCCGGAGTTCTTGGGAAAGAAGATTGAGCCGTATGAAATGAAATGGGCGGTGCTTGTCTGCCTTGCAACGCCCATTGGCATTCTGGTCGGCAGCGGTATTGCGGCGGTTGTTCCGTCTGTCTTAGACAGCCTGAATAACGGTGGCGCCCATGGTTTTTCAGAAATGCTGTATGCGTACAGCTCCGCAGGCGGCAACAATGGTTCTGCTTTCGCTGGATTCAATGCAAATACGGTATTCCTGAATGTAAGCATTGGTCTGGTCATGCTGTTTGTCCGGTTCCTGCCGGTGATCGGCACGTTGGCAATTGCCGGAAGCCTGGCGCAGAAAAAGAAGATTGCAGCAACTGCAGGTACACTGTCTACATCAAATGCCATGTTTGTATTTCTGCTGATCTTCATTGTACTGCTGATCGGCGCACTCAGTTTCTTCCCGGCGTTGGCGCTTGGACCATTGGCTGAGTTCTTCGGCAGTATTGCATAAAGGAGGCGTTTATTCTATGACGACAAAGCAAAAAAGTACCTTTGCCGATAAAAAAATGTTCGGCAGGGCGGTAAAAGATTCTTTTATTAAGTTAAAACCTAAGACACAGGCGGAAAATCCGGTGATGTTTCTGGTGTTTGTTTCAGCGATCCTTACCAGCGTTCTTTGGCTGGTATCGCTCTTTGGCATGAAAGACGCTTCCAGCGGTTATACGCTGGCGATCGCGGTAATCCTGTGGTTCACGGTTCTGTTTGCCAATTTTGCTGAGGCAATCGCAGAGGGCAGAGGCAAAGCGCAGGCGGATTCCCTTCGAGCGTCAAGGAAGGATGTGGACGCTCATAAAATCCCATCTGCCGACAAGAAGGACAGTATTACAGTGGTTCCTTCCGCTGCACTGAAAAAAGGAGAATTTGTAATCGTCAAGGCGGGCGAGCAGATCCCGGCTGACGGAGAAGTGGTGGAAGGAGCCGCCTCTGTGGATGAAAGCGCGATCACCGGAGAATCTGCTCCGGTGATCCGGGAAGCGGGGGGAGACCGCAGCGCTGTCACCGGCGGCACGACAGTTTTATCTGACTGGATCGTAGTCCGGGTGACAAACGAGGCAGGGGAGAGCTTTTTGGATAAGATGATCGCTATGGTGGAGGGAGCGGCGAGAAAAAAGACTCCCAATGAAATTGCTCTACAAATATTTTTGGTAGCATTATCCATTATCTTTCTTTTGGTTACCATGTCTCTTTATACTTATTCAGCCTTTTCCGCGAAGCTGGCTGGAATAGAGAACCCGACTTCTGTAACGACGCTGGTTGCGCTGCTTGTATGTCTTGCTCCTACGACGATCGGCGCACTGCTTTCCGCGATTGGTATCGCAGGCATGAGTCGGCTGAATCAGGCAAATGTTCTTGCTATGAGCGGTCGGGCAATTGAGGCGGCGGGGGATGTTGACATTCTGATGCTGGATAAAACAGGTACGATTACGCTGGGAAACCGTCAGGCGTCTGAATTTATCCCGGTGGACGGTGCGGATATCAAGGAACTTGCGGACGCAGCGCAGTTATCCTCTTTAGCGGATGAGACGCCGGAGGGAAGAAGCGTTGTCATTCTGGCAAAGGAGAAGTTCGGGATCCGCGCACGGAGTCTTAGCGACAAAGGGATGAAATTTATTCCCTTTACGGCAGTGACCCGGATGAGCGGAGTGGATTTTGACGGGAATGAAATACGCAAAGGCGCGGCGGATGCCATGCAGTCTTATGTTACGGCTGCGGGGGGAATCTATTCGGAAGAATGCGCTCAGGTTGTCAAAGAAATTGCACAGAAGGGCGGCACGCCGTTAGTTGTGGCGAAAAATCGCCGTATTCTCGGAGTGATCTACCTGAAGGATATTATCAAACAGGGTGTCAGGGAAAAGTTTGCTGACCTTCGGAAAATGGGAATCAAAACGATTATGATCACCGGAGATAATCCGGTGACGGCTGCGGCGATTGCTGCGGAGGCAGGCGTTGATGATTTTCTTGCGGAAGCAACGCCGGAGGGCAAACTCTCCATGATTCGGGATTTTCAGGCAAAGGGGCATCTGGTAGCGATGACCGGAGACGGTACGAACGATGCACCGGCGCTGGCACAGGCGGATGTTGCGGTTGCCATGAACAGCGGAACGCAGGCGGCAAAGGAAGCCGGTAATATGGTGGATCTGGATTCTTCGCCTACAAAGCTCATTGAGATTGTCCGTATCGGCAAACAACTTCTGATGACGCGGGGCAGTTTGACAACTTTTTCAATTGCCAACGACGTGGCAAAATATTTTGCCATTATTCCGGCTTTGTTTATGGGACTTTATCCGGGGCTTTCTGCATTGAACATTATGGGGCTTCATTCCCCGCAGAGCGCTGTCCTGTCTGCTATCATTTATAATGCGCTGATTATCATTGCCCTGATTCCGCTGGCACTGAAAGGCGTGAAATACAGGGAGGTTTCCGCAGGAAAGCTGCTCTCCCGAAATCTTTTGATCTATGGTCTGGGCGGTCTGGCGGCTCCGTTTGTCTTTGTGAAGCTGATCGACGTTCTGCTTACTATGACCGGACTGGTGTAAAGGAGGTTATGACGATGAAAGGATTAAAAACAACGCTGCCGAAAGCGCTCATGATTTTTTTGATTTTTACAGTGGTATGCGGAATTTTATATACCGGTATTGTTACCGGATTGGCCAGGCTGCTTTTTCCTGACAAGGCTAACGGCAGCATTATAGAAGTGGATGGAAAAAAATATGGTTGTGAGCTGCTTGGACAGCAATATACAGATGATGCCCATATGTGGGGGCGCATTATGAATCTGGATGTTTCCACCTATCAGGATGAAAACGGAAATACTCTGCTGTATGCTGCTCCGTCCAATTTGTCTCCTGCAAGTGAGGAATACGAAGCCCTGGTGGCAGAACGGGTGGAAAAAATACGGGCAGCGAATCCGGAGATGGACGAGGCGTCGATTCCGGTAGATCTGGTGACATGTTCCGGCAGCGGACTTGATCCGCATATCTCGCCAGCAGCGGCGGAGTATCAGGTGGCAAGAATCGCAAAGGCAAGCGATATGACAGAGGAGGCCGTCCGGGAGATCATTGCTAAATGTACAGACGGCAGATTCTTAGGCGTATTCGGAGAAGAAACCGTGAATGTCCTTAAAGTAAACTTAATGCTGGATGGCATTCTAAAGGAATGATTGGAACACAGCGGGGATCGATCTTTATACGGTCTTAATACGAACACTGATATTTTTTTGCGCTCTTTATGCAATCTGCTTTATGATTAAGATAAGATAAAGAGATATAAAGGAGCAGGATGCGTATGGGCGCATTGATTCATAAAAAGAAAAAATTAACCTCATTTCAGGTGATTATTCTTGGATTTTTCAGCGTGATCTTATTGGGAACATTTTTACTGATGCTGCCCATAGCCAGTCGGGAGGAAATAAGGACGCCATTTTTTGACGCATTGTTTACATCCACCTCCGCTGTGTGTGTCACAGGTCTTGTAGTGCATGATACGGCCGCCTATTGGTCGTTGTTTGGGCAGTTTGTGATACTGCTTCTGATTCAGATCGGGGGCATGGGAGTGATTACTGTGGCGGCTGCCTTTGCGATGATTTCCGGCAGAAGGATCTCCCTGATGCAGCGAAGCACGATGCAGGAGGCGATTGCAGCTCCGAAGGTGGGCGGTATTGTCCGTCTGACGAATTTTATTGTAAAAACCACCATGCTGATCGAATTGTCGGGAGCAGCAGTCATGGCTCCGGTATTCTGCCGTGACTTTGGAATAAAAGGACTCTGGATGGCGCTGTTCCATTCAGTGTCCGCTTTTTGCAATGCCGGGTTCGACCTGATGGGCGTGAAAGCTTCCTTTTCTTCGCTGACCGGGTATGCGGCGCAGCCCGTCATTAATTTGACGGTAATGACGCTGATTATTGTGGGCGGTATCGGTTTTTTGACATGGGATGATGTCCGAACGAACCGTCTGCATTTTCATAAATACAGGATGCAGAGCAAGGTTATTTTATTGACAACTGCCATTTTGCTGGCTTTGCCGACGCTTTATTTTTATTTTTTTGAGTTTGTGTCTCTTGAACCGGAGGAGAGAATCTTCAGCGCTCTTTTTCAGTCAGTGACGCCTAGAACGGCAGGCTTTAATACGGTGGATCTGACAGGAATCAGCGAAGCGGGGCAATGGATCATCCTTGTGCTGATGCTGATCGGCGGCAGTCCCGGTTCTACTGCGGGTGGTATGAAAACGACTACGATTGCGGTGCTGCTTGCTACGGCGCTCTCTACCTTCCGCCGGAAAGAAGATATTCATTTTTTCGGACGACGGGTCGACGGCAGCGCCCTTAAAAATGCAGCGACGATCTTGCTGATGTACCTTGTTCTGTTCTTCTTCGGTGGGTTGACGATCAGTATTACAGAAGGGCTTCCCATGCTCGCCTGTCTGTTTGAAACGGCTTCTGCGATCGGAACGGTAGGTCTGTCTCTTGGAGTTACGACGCAGCTGGGAGTATTATCGCGGATGATCCTGATTTTACTGATGTTCTTTGGAAGAGTCGGGGGTCTGACATTGATTTTTGCGGCTACGTCCGGAGTAAAGAATACTGCATCGAAGCTGCCGCAGGAGAAAATTACAGTGGGATAAGGAGGATGATATCAAGATGAAATCAATACTTTTAATCGGTCTGGGCCGGTTTGGCAAGCATATTGCCCAGCACTTAAATCAGTTGAAACATCAGGTCATGGCAGTGGACCAGACAGAGGAACGGGTGGATGCTGTGCTGCCTTTTGTGACCAATGCGCAGATTGGAGACAGCACCAATGCGGCTTTTTTGGAATCTCTTGGTGTCCGCAATTATGATGTTTGTATTGTCGCCATAGGAAATGATTTTCAAAGTTCCTTGGAGACGACCTCTCTGTTAAAGGAGCTTGGCGCAAAAATGGTAGTATCCAGAGCGGCGAGAGATGTGCAGGCAAAATTCCTCCTGCGCAACGGAGCGGATGAGGTGGTATACCCGGAAAAACAACTTGCGAAATGGACCGCGATCCGCTACAGCGCCGACCACATTCTGGATTACATAGAATTGGACGAAGATCATGCTATATTTGAAATTCCTGTTCCAAAGGATTGGGCGGGAAGAACCATTGGGGAGATCGATATTCGTAAAAAATACAATATCAATATTATGGGGATCCGAAAAAACGGAAAACTGGAGCTTTCTATTTCCCCCGATATGAAGATGGACACCATGGATACGATGCTGGTGCTGGGCGGGAATAAAGATGTTCAAAAATGCTTTCGTATATAAGGCGTAGAGTACGGTGGAACCGGAGGTGAGGTTATGCGGGATATTCTGTTACTGGTGCCGGTACTGGTGATGTTTATTTTCGGCTGGTTTTTTATGAAAAAACTGGATGTTTTTCTGGATGAAAACCAAAAAGCACAGGAGGGACAGCCAGAAAAAGGAGAGAATGCTTTAAGGATCGGTTTTGCAAATCCACTTGTTGCTGATGGCATTTCCGATATTCTGGAACAGTTTTCCAGACAATATCCTGAGTATTCCGTATTCCTGTTTCAGGGTGATGTGGAGGAGCTATTAAAAAAATTGGCGTTTCATAAACTGGACATTATTTTTTTACCGGAGCAGGTTGATATTCCGACGGATAAGGATTATAACAGAAGGAAAGTGATATTGGCATCCACTCCTGTGATCATGAAATATGGAGGACTGCCGATAGAGCCGATAGCCCATGAAAATATTTTGCAAAATATTGTGTGGATGGAGCAAAATAAAGTGTCTGTTGTGGAATACTTTATAAAATGTATGGAGGATGGGAAGCCCTGCATAAATCAAAGCAGGTAAATTTGCAGGGGAGGGTATTATGAAACAGAATGGTAGAGATGGGAGGGAATTAGATGGAATTGCCAAGACAGGATCCGGATGAGTTATTGCGTGCGATTCATAACGATCTATCAGATACATCAAAAGGAAAATTGAAGATTTTTTTTGGCTATGCTGCAGGCGTAGGGAAAACCTATGCGATGCTAGAGGCGGCTCATCAGGCGAAAAAACAGGGCGTTGATGTTGTGGCGGGATATATTGAACCCCACGCCCGTCCGCAGACAGCCGCTCTGGTAGACGGTCTGGAACAGCTTCCTGTAAAACAGGTTTCCTATGAAGGAATGATGCTGCGGGAATTTGATCTTGACGCTGCCCTGGGCAGAAAGCCGCAGTTGATTCTTGTAGATGAGTTTGCACATACAAATGCGCAAGGGAGCCGTCATGCAAAACGCTATCAGGATGTTCAGGAACTGTTAAGCGCAGGGATCGATGTGTATACGACTGTGAACGTTCAACATATTGAAAGCCTGAACGATACGGTAGGCTCCATTACCGGGATCCTGGTCAGAGAGCGTATTCCGGATTCTCTGTTTGATGAGGCGGATCAGGTAGAACTGGTGGATATTGAACCGGCGGAGCTGCTTATGCGGATGTCGGATGGGAATATTTACCGGGAAGATCAGGCGAAACGTGCGGCGGCCAATTTTTTTACCATCGAAAACCTGACCGCCTTGCGGGAGATTGCCCTGCGCCGCTGTGCTGACCGGGTGAATCTGCTGACGGAGAGCGCCAGGATTCAGAGCCGGAGCGATTACCATACAGATGAGCATATACTGGTATGTCTTTCTTCTTCACCGTCCAATGCCAAAATTATCCGTACGGCGGCAAGAATGGCACGGGCATTTAAGGGGAGCTTTACGGCTCTTTTCGTAGAAACACCGGGTACGGCAGCCATGAACGAGGCAGATAAAAAACGTCTTCGGCAAAACATAAGGCTTGCGGGGCAGCTTGGAGCGGTCATTGAAACTACTTATGGCGATGATGTGTCTTATCAGATCGCAGAGTTTGCAAGGCTTTCCGGTATTTCCAAAATTGTGATCGGGCAAAGCACGGTAACAAGAAAAAGTATATTCAGCAAGCCGACTTTAACGGAACGGTTGATTGCCACAGCTCCCAACTTGGATATTCATGTGATTCCGGATGCCGAGGCATCTGAATATCGTCCCGCGAAAAAAAGAATCCCGAAGGCGATGCCGGTACGGGATATTGGAAAGAGTATTCTGGTTCTTTTGACCACAACCCTGATCGGCTATGCGTTCTATGCCCTGGGATTTACGGAAGCGAATATTATAGCGGTCTATATCTTCGGAGTCCTTGTGACATCCATTATTACAACAAACCGGTTGTGCAGCCTTGTAGCTTCCATTGTGAGTGTGTTGGTATTTAATTTCTTTTTTACCATTCCTCGCTTTACATTTCATTTTAATGACCCGGATTATTGGGTTACCTTTCCCATCATGTTCATGGTGGTATTTTTGAGCGGCTCTCTGGCAACAAAACTAAAAGAAAATGCAAGGCAGTCTGCCCAGGCGGCGTTTCGAACCAAGATCTTGTTGGAAACAAATCAGCTTCTGCAAAAGGAGGCGGATGAAAATGCGATTTTGCGGGTTACTGCCGGGCAGCTCACAAAGCTGTTGAAACGGGATATTGTGATCTATCCTTCAGCTGAAGAGGAATTGGGGGATCCCAGTGTCTATCAGGTGGAGGACGGTGAGAAGTCTGAACTGGTCACGAAAAATGAAAAAGCAGTTGCTCAGTGGGTATTCAGAAACAATAAGCATGCAGGAGCTACTACCGATACCCTTGCAAATGCAAGGTGTCTGTATCTTGCCATCCGGTCAGGCAGCAGAGTGTACGGAGTGGTCGGGATCCGTATGGACGAAATTCCGTTAGATTCCTCCCGAAATAGTGTTATGTTGTCTATTCTGGGAGAATGCGCTCTGGCGTTGGAAAATATGAAAAATGCCAGAGAAAAAGAAGAAACAGCGGTTCTGGCAAAGAATGAACAGCTTCGGGCAAATCTGCTTCGCGCTATTTCCCATGACCTAAGGACGCCCTTAACTTCTATATCGGGGAGCGCCGGGAATCTGATGGCGAATTATCAGAAAATGGATGATGCCACACGGGTACAGACCTTTACGGATATTTATGATGATTCCATGTGGCTGATTAATCTGGTGGAAAATCTGCTGGCGGTTACCAGGATAGAGGGAGGACAGGTAAATCTGAATCGGTCTGTGGAACTGATGGATGAGGTGGTTGCAGAAGCAATGCGGCATATCAACCGGAAGCGCAGCGAGCATACCATCCGTATCCGACCCTCTCAGGAGCTTCTGCTGGCAAATATTGATGCAAAGCTGATCGTACAGGTCATCATCAATCTGGTGGATAACGCCATTAAATATACGCCGTCCGGTTCCGAGATAGAGATTGGTATGAAAACAGAAGGAAAATGGATTTCGGTATCTGTTTCCGATAATGGACCGGGAATACCGAATGAACAAAAACCACATGTTTTTGATATGTTTTACAGCGGGGCAAATAAGATCGGGGACAGCCGCAGGAGTTTGGGACTGGGGTTGTCTCTGTGCAAGTCCATTGTTACAGCCCATGGCGGGGAGATTTCCGTATCGGACAATCTGCCGTCAGGTACTATTTTTACATTTACATTACCATCAGGGGAGGTGGAACTGCGTGAATAAACCTTTGATCTTGGTTGTGGAGGATGATCTTCCGGTACGCAACCTGATTACGACGACACTAAAAACCAATGATTACCGTTATCTGTCGGCGCCAAATGGAAAGACGGCGATTTTGGAAGCGTCTTCTCATAATCCGGATATTATCCTGTTAGATCTGGGACTGCCGGACATGGATGGAGTGGAGGTCATTCGGAATATCCGTTCATGGTCGAATCTGCCGATCATTGTCATCAGCGCCAGAAGCGAGGACAATGATAAGATTGAAGCATTGGATGCTGGGGCGGATGATTATCTGACAAAGCCTTTTTCTGTAGAAGAGTTGCTGGCGAGGCTTCGGGTGACCCAGCGCAGGCTTTCCTTTATGACGGCTGAGATGCTGGCGGCAAGTTCCGTATTTGTGAATGGAGGACTTCGTGTGGATTATGCGGGCGGATGTGCTTATTTAAATGACCAGGAACTGCATTTGACGCCGATTGAATACAAACTCCTTTGTCTGCTTTCTAAAAATGTGGGTAAGGTGCTGACGCATACTTTTATTACACAGCATATTTGGGGAAGAAGCTGGGATAATGATGTTGCTTCCCTGCGTGTTTTTATGGCAACCCTTCGGAAAAAGCTGGAGCCGGAGGCGGATTCGCCGCAGTACATTCAGACACATATTGGGGTGGGGTATCGGATGATGAAAGTGGAGTAATCTGTTTGTTTAAGAAATTGGCATTTGTTTGGTTTTTGGATAATGCTTTCTATGGGAGAATAAGATAAATGATGTGTGTATTATGACCATCTCGAACTGAGGTTGATGAGAATAAATACACATTTATAAGTGAAATTCAAGAAGCTTTTTAAAAAGCTTATGAGGAAGAGTTTGGAGAATTTGAAAAAACAATTCTTCCAATGAAAGATATTGAAGAATCATTTGAAGCGAAAGGTTCTGAAGCCTATATTGTAGAAATTGATGGTGTAAGAGTCGGTGGTACAATAATAGTAATAGATGATGAAACTGGGTACAATTCACTCCATCTTTTATATGTGAAGTCAGGCTCACAAGATGCTGGAAATGGGTTTAAGATATGGAAAGCAATCGAAGAGTTACATCCTGAGACAAAGATATGGGAAACGCATACACCGTATTATGATAAACGAAACATTCATTTTTATGTAAATCGTTGTGGCTTCAAGATTGTAGAATTTTTTAATCCAAAGCATAAAGATCCGCATCAAACAAGTGATACTGCTGGAAATATTCCGGTAGAAAACAATTACTTTTTTAGATTTGAAAAAGAAATGAAGTAAATAATGTATAGTTGGTTGAAATTACAGGGGCAGCGGTTTTGAGACGCTGCCTTTATTCTTCACATTCTCTACTCACCCCCCTCAAGGGTACTTCTAATGAGTGACGAAGTGTACAAAGCGTTCAAGCATGTCATTTTCAGCAGAAAAAAGCCAAAGGTAGAACAAAATGGGGTCAGCCGTTTTTTTCTGTTCTTGGATGATAGGGGAAAGCCAATGTTAGCGTATCGGTGGGAGAAAAAATTTCAGCGTTCTGTTGAGAAATATAATAAAATTTATAAGGTGGAACTTCTAAAGATTACGCCCCACATATGCGGATATACTTATTGTACAAACATGGCGAAGTCGGGAATACTCATAAAAACATTACAATACCTCATGGGACATTCTGACATCAGCGTTACAATGAATGTGTATACACATTTAAAATTAACAGTCGCAAAGGACGAATTGGAAAAGCTAAAAGTGAGAGAGCAGGTAAAAAAGAGATGGCATTGGTGGATATGGAATATGCCAAGCGAGAATTAAAAGAGTAAGTGGAGTTTAGAAGCGGGAGATAAAAGTACACACTAGATGAATAATCTATTTTTGTCATCTCCAGTTCATCTTTAAGAAATTTATTCGAACATACGGTTGACAAATAATAGAAAAGGAAATATAATATTGTTAGCACTCGAAAATAATGAGTGCTAACAATTGATTCCCGTTGAGTAATTAAAAGAGTATTACCGGGTAACAGAAATTTAATTATTATCAACGTTCATTTATAGATAAAAAAATTTGGAGGACAAAGAAATGTTGAATCAAACAGAATTAATTATCAGAAAAAAATGGAGGTATTATATTGACGAAATTGATGGTTAAAGAAGAAAAACTGAATAAGGTACTATTTACAGAATATTTTGGAGTGAATAGGGAACAGAAAGATTTAGAATTTGTAAATATTTATGTCAATGCAGATAAAAAATTTTTCCTAGACCCAGCTAAGTTACTTGATTTTGATGATGCAATGAGCATTCAGATGAATAATGTTATTATAAAATATTTTGAAAAGCTCTTACAATTCATAAGAAAACAAGATGAATTTAATAGTTTGAAGTTATTAAGTGAATTGAAAGAACCTAAAGAAATTCATTTAGGATATGCTACAAATGGGTATACTGGTAATGCAGTAGGTGGAATAAAGGGAGAAAAGATTTATAGAAAATTGTCTGAGAGTAATGCTGTAAAGACAGGACTTCTAAAAGATTTGGAAGAAAGTGCATTATTGGTAGAGGGAATTAATAGGGATATTATTTCGGACATGACGGTTATGATAACGAAGAAGTATTTGATAGAATTTACGCAGGCTCAATGTAAAAAATATCAAGTACCAATGAGTCAAGCCAAAGTAGGTAAGATATGGGATGAAAAGCAAGAATATTGGGTGGAAATAGAAGCAGAGTTACCTATTTATGATAATAAACCGATGATATTGGTTCCAAAGAAAATTGTAACAGATAAATTGATGTTAGATAGTCAAGACTTTTATCGTAATGAGTTATTGAGCTTTGTACAAGATGAGTTAATGCGTGCTGATAGAAGTTTGATAATCGTGTTGAAAAATGGAAAGAGACGATGTGCAGTAACTAAAAAGCAATTGAAATCTGATAAGCAATATAGATACTCTAAAGAGTTAATATATAGGATTGTGCAAAAGCATCCCGAGTTATTGCAAAGGTATCGACATCGAAAAAAGAATATATCGGAAGATATAGATGAAAAGCTAGAAGAAAATTAGAACATATGGGTAGTATGCTATTGGATACCCGGGATAGCATACTGCTTTTTTTATTTTGAAATAGGACGTAATAAGTGATAGTAAGTAAAAATGGATATCAAGTAGTGTTTAAGGGTAGGCGGTAGGAAAAAAGGCAGAGGTATAAGTGGTAAAAGATACCTCTGTTTGTACCTTTTTTGCCTACCAAGATAGGGTGAAATATGATAAGATATACCATGATAGGGATCTAAGGGAAAATGCTTGGAACCCGAGAAAAGGAAAATCGAGGTTATACTAAGATATGCGAGATAAAATAGAAATCCTCATGGTTTGCCACGGCAGGAGGTGGCAGTTTGATGGGATTCCTCTGATTTAGGTGGATTATGAGATTAGGTGGTCAATTTTTTACAACCGATTTACAATGTTTGAAAGATGTTCCGATATGATAAAATGTATTATAAAGAGGTGACTTAAATGTTTGAATTTACTGGTTTGAAAACTTTACACCAAGATATGAAAAAGGTTGGAGAATTGAGAGCAACTTTTCTATTTGAATATAATCAAAAATTATTTAGTTGCATATTTTTGGTTGATATTATTCCGTACAGATTATATTTAACAACATTTGGAATTAAACCTATAGTGTTTGAATTGCAAATAGAAAGAGGATACAAAGTAAAAAGTTATTTGGACGATTATAATAAATTGATTACATATTTAGAGTTAAAATATGACCCCAACCATAAATTTAAACCGAATGATTTTTTTGAGGTTTTAAACAGAAATATTCCGGTGCAATTTACTAACAGACCAAACTATAAAGATGTATTAATGGTAGCAGCAAAAAGAAGAAATATTGAAGAAATAGATAAAATATATTTTTGTGGTTGGTATTCAAACCCTGTAGGAAAAAGAGTAAGACCAGAAAATCTTGAAAAAACGAGGAGTGCATTTGGAGATGAAAAGGCAAAAATTTGTAAATTGAATAACATTAGTTCGTGTTGGACAGATGTTGCTATAGATGAAAACCTAAACAGATTAAACGATATAAAATAGGTATAATAAAAGTAATCTAAGAGAAATTCCGACACCGATTGATACTTTGTCTTGGGATTGCTACCAGTATATAAAGGAAAATCCCGTAACAAGATGGAATAGTTCAACCTATATACTTTATGGATGTAAGGACAATTTGCAATCTTTACAGGTTATAGAAAATTTTGCAAAGTCCAATCCCGTGTCATTGACTATATCAGAGCAGAGTGAACATTCTTTTATGGGAAATGGAGATAATGAGGTGATAAAAAGTTGGATATACGATAACCTGTAAAATCGATACAATTCTATTGCTGTTGGTATAAACTAGACGAAACACGCTTTGCGAATTTCGCTGGTTATCGCGGCAATCGCCAAGTGTATATGCAAGCATATTCGTTTGGCTCGTTGCTCGCGTAAATAAAAAAACCGTTGCCGACAGTATCTTTTTTACATACGAAAAATTTTGGACGACGGTTGAAGGGCTGTCGTTTTTCTTTTTCTAATTTTATAAATAATACAGGTTTTATTTTGGCGGCTCTTGGAGGTGGTCGCTTTGATAAAACATTGTAAAACACAGTTCTTAGTAAAACTGCTATTGTCAAAAATATATATTTATTCAATAATATTTTATACCCTTGAATGGTTATTCTCCATTGGGAAAAGTATTTCCAGCATATATGTGAAAAGTTCAACAAGATTTACAAAGAAGAACTACCAAAGATTACACCTCATGTATGCAGACATACCTTTTGTTCCAACATGGCGAAATCGGGAATGAATCCAAAAACACTGCAAAAAATAATGGGACATTCCGATATTGGTGTAACACTGAATACTTATACACATTTAGATTTTGAGGATATTCAAAAAGAAATGAAACAGGTATGTGATAGCGAGTTGTAAAGTTGTATATGACACATAGTTTTACAACTTTTGGGCGAAAACTTATGCCAAATTATACTGGGATATGCCAGTAACAAAGAAAATGAAATGTTGTAAAAACACTGAAAAATCAAGGAAAAACCTACAATCAAAGGAGTTTAGATATATGATAAAAGTATTATTCGTCTGCCATGGCAGTATCTTGAAATGTCCCGAAAAAGCCAGTAAAATCAATAATTTCACGGCTCAAATAGGCGCTTACTACACCACTACTACACCATTTTTGAAAGAGCCTTGAAATGACAGAAAAATATAGAGATATGATAGGCGGTAGCTTTCTAAGAACAAGGAAGCTACCGCTTGCTTTATGTATCGAGAGATTATGTCCCTTGTGTTAATGTTCAATAAAAAGACACCAACACACTATTTCGTGATTGTAATTCAAAAATGAAAGCACTATCAGCGAGTTAAATTATGGTTAACGTTCTCACCTCATTTTTGTTGCGAAATCAACAGTTGACTACTCAACAAATATAAATTATAATATCAAAGGCAGGAGGTAAAAAAATGGATAAAAGCATAGGACGTATGATTACACTTCTTTCAAGAAAGTGTCAAAGTTATTTAAGCCGGGCGTTGAGCAAATATAACCTAACAGCAGCAGAACAGCCCTTTTTTATGGCTTTACAGAATTGCGAAGGTATTACGCAAGACGAACTAACCGCAATGGTGTGTGTGGATAAGTCTGCGACAGCACGCGCAGTAAAATCCTTAGAAGAAAAAGGATTTCTAATCCGGGTACAAGATAAAAATAATCGTCGTCAGAATCGGATTTATCCGACTGATAAGGCAAAGCGGATAAGTGGAAGTGTGAAACAGGAACTTTCACATTTTAATGGCTTAATGATACAAGGGATTTTACCGCAAACAGCAGAGGAAGTATACATGGCGTTACTGAAAATGGACGAGAATCTTGAAGAAATGTTAGATAGTAAAAAACAATAGAAAGCGAGGCAGAAAAATGCAAACAGCAAATAGTCAGGTACAGTCCCATGATAACCCATTGGGATATGCGCCTGTTGAAAAGTTAATTGCAAAATATGCTATTCCGGCAATTTTGAGTATGCTGGTAACAGCAGCTTATAATATAACCGACCAAATTTTTATCGGAAACGTTGTCGGGATGCATGGTAATGAGGCGACAAATATTGTGTTTCCTACGGTAACATTAACAACTGCGTTTGCACAAATGGCGGGAATCGGAACAGCAGCTAATTTTAATATCTATATGGGTAAAAAAGAGGAGGAGGAAGCAAAACGATATATCGGAACAGGAATTACCTTTATGGGTATTCTGGGTGTTCTTATTATGCTGATTGTATTTTTGTTTAAACGACAGATCCTGCTTATATGCGGAGCAACGGAGGCTTCTATGCCTTTGGCGATGTCATACCTTACAATCACGAACATTGGACTGCCCTTTTTCCTTTTCTCAAATGGTGGTTGTCACATGATACGCGCAGACGGTAGCCCGACGTACTCTATGTTTTGTAATGTCAGCGGCGCTTTACTGAATGTTTTTTTGGATGCTTTGTTTATGTATGGCTTCAGCTGGGGAATACAAGGGGCAGCTTTGGCAACGATTACGGGACAGATATTTTCTTTTATTCTTTGTGTGGCATATTTCCCGCGCATGAAGTCGTTCCATTTTTCTATCCAAATTTTGGGAATCCGAACCCGTTATCTGATGCAGATTATGAAACTGGGGCTGTCCAACTTTATCAACCAAATTATAATGATGATAGTCAACATCACATTAAACAATATGTTGAAAACATATGGTGCCGTTTCTATTTATGGCGAGGATATTCCTCTGGCTGTTTCGGGTGTTGTAGCAAAACTTAACAGTATCGTATCTTCATTCTCTGTTGGTCTTGCGCAAGGATGTCAACCGATTTGGGGTTTTAATCTCGGCGCAAAGAAGTATGAGCGTGTAAAAGAAACATACAAAAAAGCACTTGTGGTTGCGCTCAGCGTAGGTTTTGTCGTATTTGCAGCTTTTCAATTATTCCCCACACAGATTGTCAGCATTTTTGGCAGTGGGGAGGCATTGTATTATGAATTTGCCACGAAGTATATGCGCATCTATTTAATGTTTGTCTTTGCTCAAACAATCCAACCATTGTCAGTCAATTATTTTACAGGAATTGGAAATATGCGGCAAGGCGTATTGATTTCCCTTTCAAGACAAGGATTTTTACTATTACCTATGTTGATTATTTTCCCGAAGATTTTTGGCGGGATAAACGGGGTTCTATATGCTGGACCGACTTCGGATGCTATTGCTGGTGTGCTGGCGATTTCAATGGTTATTTATAATTTTAAACATCTGGGACAACGTAACACTTAAAAAATAGCAAAACCAGCCGAACCAGTCAACGTCAAGATGAACGGGCTGCGCCCACCGTTGCTAGTAGGCAATCAAGGGGCGACAGCAAGGAGTGCTGCCGCCCCTCACATTATTCAGA
>CAUAFT010000023.1 GCA_958428365.1 uncultured Lachnospiraceae bacterium
GGCATGTTCGGGACTTTCACCCGTTAGAGCGCGCCCATGGCGCGCAAACTGAAAACAGGACATGCCCAGCATGTCCTGTCAAAATTCTCTTTCAGATATTTTATCAGAGTAAAATCATTCCTCCTGCTCTTCCGCATTATCTGTAATTTCTTCTTCCGTACTGTCTTCGGTTTCCTCTTGCGTACTGTCTTCGGCCTCCTCTTCCGTTTCTTTTATGGTAAATAATTCCTCAAAGGATACCTGTTTCCACACATCCTTATCCACCTGAAACTTGAAGTCCTCCGTATATTCGTCGCAAACGCTCTGATAAAGTTCCTCCTGGCGTTCCCCAATGATCTCATCCTTCTTTTCGTCCGTCGCCTTCTGATCGAACTCACTGTCAAGACGGATCACATAGTAGGCGTCCTCCGCCTCAATGACGCCGGACATCTCTCCCTCTTTCAGCTTATCCGCCTCCGTTAAGACCGCCTGATCCATTTCCTCGTCCTCAGCTCCCGCTGTGTAGGAAAAGCTCTCCACCGTAAGCTCCTGCGCCTCTGCTGTAGTCTCAAAGGCTTCTGCACCTCCATCTGCCAATGCCTGCGCCTGTTCCTTCAATGCAGCAAGCTCTTCTTCTGAGTATGCCTGGGTCTCTCCGTTCTCGTCGGTGGTTCCGGCGGTGGAGATCTCCACATAGCTGAAGGTTCTCTGAGCCGCTTCCTCATCGCTGACTTCCGTATCCACATCCGCCTCGATCTTTTCCTGCATTCTCTGCTGAATGGTGATCAGACGAAGATATTCTGCCACATCCCGCTGGGTCGCGCTCATGGCGTCCACCGTTTCCCCGTCATTGTCCTCGATAAACTGCTTCGCCGCCTTTTCCATCGCCTTGGTGTCCTCCTCGGTGATCTCCACACCGTAGTCCTCTATATGAGCCGCCAGCGCGTAATAGGTTTTTAACTGATCCAAGATCTGGTCTTTTACCTCAGCTTCCATGGTACTGCCCTCGCCGGACATATCCTGTGACCAGTAATCTTCCCCAAAATAGGAGACATAAATACTGTCGTAGCTGCTCTGGGTATATCTCGCCATAAAATTGGCAACTCCAAGTCTCACCACCTCGCCGTCGTCCATCTTGGCAACGATGGCGTCCGCATCCACGGATTTCGAACCGCATCCTGTCAAAACAGCGGTTCCCATAACCGCCGCTAAAGCCAGCGCCGTAACTTTCTTTGCTTTCATCTATCTGTTCCTCCTAAAAATCCAATCTGCTTGTTACATTATAGGGCTTTTTCGGAATGGTTACAACATTTTTCTGCTTTTTTCGATGTTTATAAGAAGCAGCTCCTCCACATCCTGCAGCACCCGCTGGATAACTTCCATAGGAGAGAGCTTCTCCTGTCTGGAATTTTTATTAAAATAATAGGTAAAATACGGTCCCTTCTGCTCCGGCGTAAAGCCCAGGGCATGGTCGTAGCGTTCCAACAGCTCCGGAATCTTCGCCGGATCAATAGCTGCGCGCTCCAAAAATACGAAACGGATCTGTTCCCCTTTCTGGGATACCTCCGTAAAGTAACAGCCATGTGCCTTCGCCTTCGCCTTTGCGATCCAGAGAAGATTTTCCACGGATCTCGGCGGATCCCCGAAGCGGTCGATCAGCTCCTCCAACATCTCCTCGCTCTCCTCCTCATCCTCGATGCCGGCAATCCGCTTGTAGATATCCAGCTTCTGAAACTCATTTGGAATATAGGCGGCAGGGATATAAGCGTCAATGTCGATCTCCAAAGAGGTGTCAAAGGACTCCTCCTGCTTTTCTCCCTTGAGCTTCTTCACCGCCTCGTTGAGCATCTTACAGTAGAGATCATATCCCACGGCTTCCATATGACCGTGCTGCTCCGCTCCCAGAAGGTTCCCGGCTCCCCGGATCTCCAGATCCCGCATGGCGATCTTGAACCCGCTTCCCAGATCCGTGAACTCCTTAATTGCCGCAAGACGCTTTTCCGCAATCTCTTTTAGCATCTTATCCCGTCGGTAGAGCAAAAAGGCATAGGCCGTCTTATTGGATCTTCCCACCCTTCCTCTGAGCTGATAGAGCTGGGAGAGTCCCATATTGTCCGCATCGTGGATGATCATGGTGTTGACGTTGGAGATGTCCAGTCCCGTCTCAATGATGGTGGTGGAAACTAAGACGTCGATCTCCCCGTTGATAAAGCTGTACATGATATCCTCCAGCTCCCGCTCCCTCATCTGACCGTGGGCGAACGCCACGGAAGCCTCCGGCACCAGGGAAGCGATCTTTGCAGTCACATCCTCGATCTGGTTGACGCGGTTAAACACATAATAGACCTGTCCGTCCCTGGAAAGTTCTCTTACGATCGCCTCCCGCACCAGCTCTTCGTTGTATTCCATGACATAGGTCTGGATCGGCATCCGGTCCATCGGCGGCTCCTCCAAAACGCTCATATCCCGTATCCCGATCAGGCTCATATGCAGGGTTCTGGGAATCGGCGTTGCCGTCAGGGTCAGCACGTCGATATCTTCCTTCATCTGTTTGATCTTTTCCTTATGAGTCACCCCAAAACGCTGTTCCTCGTCAATGATCAGAAGTCCCAGATCTTTAAACACCACGTCCTTTGAGAGTACTCTGTGGGTTCCGATCACGATGTCCACCATGCCCTTTTTCAGATCCTCCACCGTTTTTTTCTGCTGGGCAGAGGTGCGGAAACGGCAGAGCAGATCCACCCGCACCGGAAAATCCTTCATCCTCGACGCAAAGGTATTGTAATGCTGCTGCGCCAAGATGGTAGTGGGCACCAGATAGACCACCTGCTTTCCCTCCTGGACTGCTTTAAAGGCAGCTCTTATGGCGATCTCCGTCTTGCCATAGCCCACATCCCCGCAGATGAGGCGGTCCATGATCTTTTTACTCTCCATGTCCCGTTTGGTGGCTTCAATGGCAAGCTCCTGATCCTCCGTCTCCTCGAAGGGAAACATCTCCTCGAACTCCTTTTGCCAGACCGTATCCTCCCCGTAGGCAAATCCCTCTCTGTTCTGACGTTTTGCATAGAGTTCCACCAGATCCTGGGCGATATCGGCAACCGCCCTGTGAACCTTCGTCTTCGTCTTATTCCATTCCTGGGTTCCAAGACGATTCAACTTCGGTTTTTTCGCGTCGGAACCCGCGTATTTTTGGATCAGCTCCAACTGGGTGGCAAGAATGTAAAGGTTTCCTCCCTTGGCATACTCGATTTTAATATAGTCCTTGACCACCTTATCCACTTCCACCTTTTCAATGCCCCGGTAGATTCCAAGACCATGGTTTTCATGTACCACATAATCTCCCACGTTCAGATCAGAAAAGCTCTGGATCTTCTCTCCCTCGTAGGTACGGCGCTTTTTCTTCTTCTTTCGCTCCCTGCCAAAAATATCGCTCTCGGAGATCACCACAAAGCGCAGATCGGGATACTCGTATCCCTTCTTGATCTTCCCGTAAGCCACCATAACCTCTCCGGGCTTCACCTCGTGATCCTGCTCCTGGGTATAAAAGGCATTCAGCCCCTCCGCTGAAAGATCCTGCGCCAGACGGTTCGCCCTGGTTCTGGAACCGGAGAGCAGCGCCACCCGGTAACCGTTCTTCTTATAGCGGTTCAGATCCTTTAACAGCAGTTCAAAACTATTATTATAGGGATTGACCGTCTTCATGTGTATGGAAAAATATCCCTCTGCGGGAAGGGTCTTTTCCTTCATCTCCAGCGCTGCAAGTCCTATGACCTTCCTGCTCATAAGTTTTGCCGCCACCTCTTCGTAGGAATAGAGGGCGTCCATCTGCCCCGGCAGAAGATAGCCCTTTTCCAGACGCTGCTTCATGCTCTCCTGAAATTCCTTCTCGATCACCCTGCCCTTCTCCGCCGCCCGGATCGGCTCATCCAAAAACACCAGAGAGTTCTCTTTGGAAAAATAATCCAAAAGGGACACGGTCTCCTCCTCAAAATAATTCAGATAGGCGTCCATGCCCTCCAGCATTCCAAGCTCCGTCAGATTTTCCTCTACCGTCTGCGCCAGAGTCTTCACCCGATGCGCCTCCTCGGTCTTCATCTCACTTCGATAGGTCTCATAGAGCTTCTCAGCGTCCCTTCGGATCTTTTCTAATCCCTTTTGTTTTTTTTCCTCGTCAAAGATCAGCTCCGACGCCGGATAGATACGGATCTCTTCCAGATTCTCAATGGATCTTTGACTGTCCACGGCAAAACTGCGGATGGAGTCGATCTCATCTCCCCACAACTCGATCCGGTATGGGTTTTCCTCCGTGAGGGGATAGATGTCCAGAATACCGCCCCTCACAGCGAACTGTCCTCCGTTCTCCACCTGATAGCTCTTCTCATATCCCATTGCCACCAGTTTTTTTGAGAACTCCTCCAGATCCAGCGTATCTCCCGGATGAAAGGTGAGAATAAATTCCTCCAGATATTCCAACCGCATAATGCGGTTCATAAGACCGTCAAAGGTGGTAACTAATGTCATCTCCTCTTCTTCCAAAAGTACCTTAATGGCGTTCATCCGCTCTTTCGTAAGCTGGTTTCCCCTTAGATCCGATTGGTAAAACAGAATATCCTTCGCCGGATAATATACGGTATTTTTATCAAAAAAACGACAGTCCTCGTAGAGTTCCCTGGCTTTTTGTTCGCTAAAAGTAGCAATGATCTTCTTACAAAAACCATTGCCAAGTCCGTATACCATATGTGCTTTTCCGGCATCCACACAGCCTGAAATCTGCAGGATCCCCCGGTCTTTTTTCAAAAAGGACCGTATGCTCTCATAGTCCCCCCAGTCGGTTAAGATCTCTCCTAGTGCTCTCATCTTCCTACCCGTCTACTTCGTTACTTTTTTATTATATTCATTCATTGCCTTCGCCACTCCTCCGTTGACCATAAGCCCCACGGCTTCCATGGCGCGCCCGATGGCTCCGTTCAAATCTTCCTGCTCTTCCTTTGAAAAATGTCCCAGCACGAAATCCGCCAGATCCCAGTCTTTTGGCTTTTCTCCCACGCCGACCTTGATCCGCATAAACTTCTGGGTGTCGAGACATTTGATAATGCTCTTCACCCCGTTGTGTCCTCCCGCGCTGCCGCTCTCCCTGATCCGCAGGTTGCCCGGTGCAAAGCTGATGTCGTCATAGATGACGATCAGTTCATCCTCCGCATTCAGCTTGTAATAACGTACCAGTTCCGCGATACTCTCACCGCTTAAGTTCATATAGGTCTGAGGTTTTGCCAGAATCACTTTCTGCCCTTCGATCGTGCCTTTTCCAATCAGGGCTCTGTGCTTTTTCTCCCTGATGGTAATATTATATTTTTCTGCCAGCGCATCAATGACTTCAAATCCGATATTGTGTCTCGTATGCTCGTATTGTTTTGTAGGATTTCCCAAACCTGCAATCAAGTACATTTTCCGCTTTCCTCTCCTGTTAAAAATGAACATGCTTTCTTCTCTCGATGATCTTCGCCGCCTCCGCTAACTGCTCCTGATCGTTGACTCCGGTGATATCCTCCGCATCTTCCAGCGCAAAAGCATCCGCCCGAAGTCCCTTTTCCTTAATAATCGTTAACGTATCCGGCAGATAATATTCTCCCTGGGCGTTATTTGGCGTCAGAAGCTGCAGTGCTTCCCTAAGCTCCTCGGTGTCAAAAATATACATTCCGGAATTGATCTCGTGGGAGGCAAGTTCTGCCTCGCTGGCGTCCTTATGTTCCACGCTCTTTACAAACCTGCCCTCTTCATCCCGGATAATTCTTCCGTATCCCGTGGGGTCCTCCACCATGGCGGAGAGCACGGTGACCGTATTGTGGTTCTCTCTGTGATGGTCTGTCAGACGTTTCAGTGTCTCTGCAGTGATCAACGGAGTATCGCCAAACAGGATCAGGGTCTCTCCCCCGCCCTCTAAAAACTCTCCCGCACATTTTACCGCATGTCCGGTTCCAAGCTGCTCTGTCTGTAAAGCGTAGCTGACATCCTCATGGCTGATGTTCTCCTCCACCACCTCATGTTTATAGCCCACCACAAGACAGACCTCCTCTGCCCCTGCTCCTCTCGCCGCTTCAATGACATAATCCACCAGGCACTGTCCGTCAATCCTGTGAACTACCTTTGGCAGCTCCGATTTCATTCTCGTTCCTTTTCCTGCCGCCAAAATGACCGCTCTCAACTGTTCCATGATCTGTCCCCCTTTTTTTGCTTTTCCCATTATATTACAATCCGGAGCATTTTACAAAGTATTTTCACAGCAATTTCATTGTTAACCATTAAAAATATTTTGGTTGACATTTATCGGGTGAGTATTTACAATTAAGAACGAAAAATCATTACATAACTTACTATAAAACAAACGAAAGGAAATCTACCTATGAGCAACGAATCTTTCTCCTCCCTGGAGACAAAACACCCGCAGCCAAAAGCGAATGGCAAGACCCGCACCCTGGTCTACTGCGCCATGTTCACCGTTCTGATCGCCGTTGGCGCCTTTATCAAAATTCCGATCCCGGTGGTGCCATTCACCCTGCAGTTTTTATTCACCATGCTGGCGGGACTACTCTTAGGCGGCCGTCTCGGCGCCATCAGCGTCGGCGTCTATATGCTTTTAGGACTTGTGGGACTGCCGATCTTTTCCGAGGGCGGCGGGATCTGGTATGTCTTTAAGCCGAGCTTCGGCTATATCATCGGCTTTTGCATCGCCAGCTATGTCACGGGAAAGATGGTGGAAAAAATGCAGAAATTCACCATCCCAAAATGTCTCCTGGCAAACTTCATCGGACTTTTCATCGTCTATGGCGTGGGTATGATCTATTACTACATCATCTGTAACTACGTCATCAACACCCCCATCGGACTCTGGCCGCTCTTTTTATACTGCTTCCTCTTGGCCGTTCCGGGAGATATCTGTCTATGTATTCTCGCCGCCTTTTTGACGAAGCGTCTAAGACCGATCATAAGAAAAGAGGGCTGGTAATATGAATCTTATCACAGAATTAAAAACAAGAGTCTTACAGGGGGAACGCTTAAGCCGGGAGGACGCCCTCCTTCTGACAGAGGCGCCTTTGGAGGAAGTAACGGCGGCGGCAGACGAGATCCGCGCACATTTTTGCGGCAGCGCCTTTGACATCTGTACCATTATCAACGGAAAATGCGGCAGATGTTCCGAGGACTGTAAGTACTGCGCCCAGAGCGTCCACTACCACACCTCCTGCCAGGAGTCCTACCCCCTCCTCCCCACCGAAGAGCTATTGGCTCAGGCAAAGTACAACGACGACCGGGGCGTCCTGCGCTACTCCATCGTCACCTCAGGAAGATCTCTCTCCGACAGGGAGGTGGATCAGGTCTGCGAGAGTATCCGCACCATCCGAAAAGAGACGGGCATCCGGGTCTGCGTCTCCTTCGGTCTCCTGAACGAAACGCAGTTTCGCAGACTCAAAGAAGCCGGAGTATCCCGCGTTCACTGTAACCTGGAATCCTCCGCCAGATTTTTTCCGGAGGTCTGTACCACCCACAGCTTTGAGGAAAAAGTAGAGACCTTAAAGGCGGCAAAGCGCGCCGGACTCTCCATCTGTTCCGGCGGGATCATGGGACTTGGAGAGACCATGGCGGATCGTATCGACATGGCGCTGACTGCCAGAGAGCTGGGCGTCACCTCCATCCCCGTCAATCTCTTAAACCCGATCCCCGGAACCCCTTATGAGAAGAACCCTGTTCTCACTAATGAGGAACTCTGCCGGATCGTCGCCATTTTCCGCTTCCTGATCCCGGAGGGCATGATCCGCCTGGCAGGGGGAAGAGGGTTGCTGGAGGATAAGGGAGAACGCTGTTTTCGCAGCGGAGCCAACGCCGCCATCTCCGGCGATATGCTCACCACCTCCGGCATCACCATTGAAACCGATATGCGCTTATTAAAAAAATTAGGATACGAGGTGAAGATAACCCATGAGTAAAAATCTATTTATCACAGGCACGGGAACCGACGTGGGAAAGACCTTCGTCACCGGGCTGATCGTGAAAAAGCTTGCCGAAAGCCGCAAAAATCCGGGATACTACAAAGCTGCCATGAGCGGAAACCAGCGCAGGGCAAACGGCAGTCTGATCCCCGGAGACGCCCTCTGGGTCCAGAAGGTCTCCGGGATCTCACAGCCGCTGGAAGAAATGTGTCCCTATGTCTATGAAAACGCTTATTCCCCTCATCTTGCCTCCCGGCTGGAGGGAAATCACGTCCGCATGGAGACTGTCAAAGCTGCCTTCCAAAAAGTAACGAAAACATACGACTATGTCACTGTGGAGGGAAGCGGCGGCATCCTCTGTCCAATCTGCTTCGATGAGGAGAAGATCTGGTTGGAGGATGCGATCAGGGAGTTGAACCTATCCTGCCTGCTCGTCGCCGACGCAGGGCTTGGCACCATTAACAGCGTGGTTTTAACCGTGGAATATATGCGCAGTAAAGACCTCCCTGTCAAGGGAATTATTTTCAACCACTTTCATCCGGGAGATATTATGGAAGAGGATAATCTGAACATGTGTGAATATATGACCGGTATTCCGGTCATCGCCTGCGTGAAAGATGGCGATACGGAATTGGATATAGATGTTGAGGTTTTAGCTTCGCTCTATGAGTAGTATTTAACAGAAAGGAACACACAACTATGATTTGGTATCCATATGAACAAATGAAAACGATGAAACCGC
Organism: uncultured Lachnospiraceae bacterium; assembly: GCA_958428365.1. Classification (GTDB taxonomy): domain Bacteria; phylum Bacillota; class Clostridia; order Lachnospirales; family Lachnospiraceae; genus Maccoyibacter. The sequence goes on from CAUAFT010000023.1 coordinate 8,704, forward strand.
CCTACAAGATCATAGATGCCAACGGCGTCTATCTCTACACAGAGGATGCAAAGCTGATCGACTCTGTTTCCTCCTGGTGGTGTATGATCCACGGATATAAGCATCCGGTGATCACAGCTGCGATCAGGGAACAGGCAGAGAAATTTTCTCATGTAATGCTTGGGGGACTTACCCACGATCCGGCGTTGAAGCTCTCTGAAAAACTGGAGAGCTGGCTTCCGGGGGATCTGGATTACTGCTTTTTTTCTGATTCCGGCAGTGTTGCGGTGGAGGTTGCATTGAAGATGGCACTTCAATTTAATACGAACCGGGGAAGTTCCCGCGATACGGTATTGGCGTTAGAGCACGCCTACCACGGAGATACGTTCAAGGCAATGGAAGTAGGAGATGACGAGGACTATCACTTTGCCTTCGAGGAGAAAAAGGGCGTGGTACATATTCCCACAGAGATTCCTGCCTTGGAGGACGCTTTCTTAAAATACCACGATAGGCTTACCTGCTTTATTGTGGAACCTCTTTTGCAGGGCGCCGGGGGAATGCGGATGTATGATATTTCCTTTTTGCAACGAGCCAGAGAGCTGTGCGATGAATATGACGTGCTTCTTATCTTTGACGAGGTTGCGACGGGATTCGGACGTACCGGACACCGCTTTGTGGCAGATCTGGTATGCCCGGATATTCTGGTATTGGGCAAGGCTCTGACCGGAGGTTATATCGGACATGCCGTGACGGTTGCAAACCACAGGGTCTTTCATGGTTTTTACGGGGATGACGACCGACTCGCCCTTATGCACGGACCGACCTTTATGGGCAATCCTCTGGCATGCAGCGCCGCTTTAAAATCCATTGCGCTTTTTGAAAATGAACATTATATGGATAAGATCCAGAACATTGAGGCCATCACCCGGCGCGAGATGGAGGGATTTGGGGATCCACGGATCAAAGAGGTTCGCATGATGGGCGGCTGCGTATGCATCGAGGTATTTGACCCGGCAGTACTGGAGGGATTTCAGGAATTTGCTTACCGCCGCGGCGTCTTCAGCCGTCCGTTCCTCTCCTATATGTACGCTATGGTTCCTTATATCATAAAGGAAGAGGAACTGATTCAGATCCTGGACACCATGAAGGCATGGTTCCAAAGATAGGTTTACTTTTAAACACAATAGAACAACGTGTGCTCCGCACACTACGCGAATACACACTCCAAGCAAACAGAGCATGTCTTTCTCCGACATGCTCTGTTTCTTTTAAATTCTTAAGATACAGGAATATCTATGCTCCTTCCTGTATCAGATCCTCATATCTTCCGAGAATCAATTTCGAGAGTCCCTCTCTCATATCCGAATTGATCGGATGAGCGATATCCCTGTAATTTCCATCCAGAGACCTCCTGCTTGGCATTGCAATGAACAAGCCCTTATCTCCCTCAATCACTTTGATATCATGCACTACAAATACATCGTCAATTGTAATGGAAGCGACTGCCTTGAGCTTTCCTTCTTTTTCCATTTTTCTCAGGCGTACATCTGTTATTTCCATTTCCCGTTCCCCTTTCATATGCATCTCTACTCTTTTTTCCAAAGGCAGCTAGAACAGATATCTATCGTTGTGCTCTACTACCACTTTCACTCCATTTTCACCACTGTAATAGGTGTTTGCATTCAGAGTCCCTCTACTCTCCACAATGCAGTTCTCAATATGTGTGTTATCGCCGATATACACATCATTCAAGATAATGGAATTTTTTATTACGCAGTTCTTACCTACGAATACATTCTTAAACAGGATGGAATTTTCCACCTTACTGTTCAGGATACATCCGCTGGATACCAGACTGTTTCTGACGTCGGATCCGGTATTGTATTTCGCCGGCGGAAGATCATCTACTTTGGAATAAATCTTCGGCTCCGAGCTAAAGTAACTGCGGACATCCCTGTTCAGGAAATCCATATTCGTCTTATAGTAGGACTCCACGGTGGCGATATTGCTCCAGTATCCCTCCATCTTATAGCCATAGATTCTCTTGAGATTCTTATAGCGGATCAAAATATCCGTTACAAAATCGAAACGGTTCTCATCCGCGCATTTCTCCAGCATCTCGATCAACGCTCTTCTGCGGATGACGTAGATTCCGGCTGAGATCGTATGAGACTGTGCCACCATCGGCTTCTCCTCAAAATCCACGATCCTGGAATCCTCGTTCATGCGGACCGTTCCAAAGCGGCACACATCGTCATCCTCCGGTACGATGTCCTTGCACACCACTGTAATATCTGCTTTTTTCGAGATATGATAATCCAGAACCTCATTGTAGTCCATCTTATAGATACAGTCACCATTTGTGATGATGACATATGGTTCATGGCTTCTTTTTAAAAATTCAATATTCTGATAGATGGCGTCCGCTGTTCCGCGATACCACCAGCTGTTACCTGCGGTCACCGTAGGAGTGAACACATAGAGTCCCCCCTGCTTTCTTCCAAAATCCCACCACTTCGAGGAACTCAGATGCTCATTTAAGGACCTGGCATTGTACTGTGTCAGAACCGCCACTCTCTGAATATGAGAGTTGGACATGTTGCTCAGCACAAAATCAATGCTGCGGAAACTGCCTCCCACCGGCATTGCCGCGATTGCCCGTTTATTGGAAAGCTCTCTCATCCGATTGTTGTTGCCGCCTGCTAAAATCAATCCTAATGCTTTCATTCTACGTCACCTGCCTTAATGATGTATTCACCGGCACCCAGCTCTCCGTTCGGGTAATCGGAGCTCTCCGTAACCCCGGAAATGACGGTGTTCTTACCTATCTTCACGCCTGCCGGTATGTGGGAATTTTCCCCTACCGTCACAAGACCAAATGCATAAATACTCTCGTTCAGCTTACTCGGCGCCTCTGCTCCGATTCCAAGGATGGCTCCATCCTCGATCTTCGTATTCTCTGCAACGATGGATTTGTCGATCGTCACATTCTCGCCGATCTCTGTATTCGCCATGATGATGGAATCCCGGACAACGCTGCCTTTTCCAATCTTCACGCCTGCCCCGATGACAGAGCTGTGGATCTCTCCGTAGATCTCGCTGCCCTCACCCACAATACTCTTCTCCACCACTGCGTCTGCGGACAGATATTGCGGCTCGATCATCTCGCTCTTCGTATAGATCCTCCAGTATTCTTCATAGAGATTAAACTCCGGGATCAGATCGATCAATTCCATATTAGCTTCCCAATAAGAACCTAAGGTTCCCACGTCTTTCCAGTAGCCGTTATACTCATAGGCAAACAAGCGCTGCTTCTTTTCATGGCAATACGGAATAATATGTTTTCCGAAGTCGCAGTTACTCTGATCTTTCATGGAGATCAAAGCCTCTTTTAATACCTTCCATGTAAAGATATAGATTCCCATGGATGCTAAATTGCTCCTTGGATGCTCCGGTTTTTCCTCAAATTCCGTGATCCTCTTCTCGTCATCCGTGATAACGATTCCAAAACGGCTCGCCTCCTCAATCGGCACCGGCATTGCCGCAATGGTCACATCCGCATTGTGCTCCTTGTGGAAGTCTAACATCACCTCATAATCCATCTTGTAGATGTGGTCTCCCGACAGGATCAATACATACTCCGGATTGTAGGTATCAATGTAATTCATGTTCTGGTAGATGGCATTGGCTGTTCCGGTATACCATTCGCTGTTGTCGCTCTTTTCATAAGGCGGAAGTACGGTAACTCCTCCGTTGTTGCGGTCTAAATCCCACGGAATCCCAATTCCGATATGGGTGTTCAAACGCAACGGCTGATACTGGGTCAGTACGCCCACGGTATCAATTCCTGAATTAATGCAGTTACTCAAAGGAAAATCTATGATACGGTACTTACCTCCAAAGGTAACAGCCGGCTTGGCAACCTTTGAGGTCAAGACTCCTAATCTGCTTCCCTGACCCCCCGCTAAGAGCATTGCAATCATTTCTTTATTTGTCAAATCTATCACCTCTTTATATTGCTGTGCAATCATTTTGTTAATTATAGCATATTCCCTCTAAATATTTCAACAACTTTCACAATATTCTTTCTATTTTCTACCAGTTTTTGTGAAATTTTACAGAAACATGGAATGTTTTGTCACTTTTTTTATTTTTTTACTGGTTTTTGAACTTCCCTCAAATTCGTTTGCAATTTTTACAGATAGGGTTATAATATATTAGATAAAATATGCATGAAATTTTTTAGTTAGAATGGACAGGTAAAAAATGTATCAGATTAATTTTAAAACCCCAATTCATATTCACTTTATCGGCATCGGCGGTATCAGCATGAGCGGCCTTGCCGAAATTTTATTAGAAGCACATTTTACGGTATCCGGCTCTGACGCGAAAAAGTCTCCGCTGACGGAGCAATTAGAGCGTGCCGGAGCAAAGATCTTCTACGGACAGCGCGCTTCCAACATCGAAGCTGGCACAGAGCTGGTGGTCTATACCGCCGCCATACACGAAGATAACACAGAGCTTGCCGCCGCAAGAGCCGCAGATATCCCGACTCTCACCAGGGCGGAGCTCTTAGGACAGATCATGGATAACTATTCCCGCTCCATCGCCATTGCGGGAACCCATGGAAAGACCACCACCACTTCCATGGTCTCCGAGATCCTCCTCGCCGCAGAAATGGATCCTACGATTTCCGTGGGAGGAATGTTAGACGCCATCGGAGGAAACATCCGGGTGGGCAAATCCGATCTGTTTGTCACCGAGGCCTGCGAATACACCAACAGCTTTTTGAATTTCCATCCAAAATATTCTCTCATATTAAATATAGAAGAAGATCATCTGGATTTTTTCAAAGATATTGAGGATATCCGCCATTCCTTCCGCCTTTTTGCAAAAAATACGGCAGAGGACGGCGTGATCATCCTTCACGGCGATATTGAGCGCCGGGAGGAGATCACTGGGGGGCTGCCTGCCAGGGTCGTGACCTACGGTCTTGATAAAACTGACGACTTTTACGCCGCCTCCCTCGCCTACGATAAGGGCTGCGCCTCCTTTGAGGTCTTTCACGGGGGAACTTCCCTTGGAAGGGTTCAGCTCTCCATTCCCGGAGAACACAATGTCTTAAATGCCCTTGCCGCCATCGCCCTTTCGGTAGAAATGGAGATCCCTTTTTCTTCCATTGCCAAGGGACTGTCCTCCTTCCACGGAACCAAACGGCGTTTTGAAAAAAAGGGAACCTTAGGGGGCGTCACGATCATTGACGACTACGCCCATCATCCGACGGAGATCTTAGCAACCTTACAGGCGGCAAAGAACTATCCCCACGAACGGATCGTGTGCGTTTTCCAGCCCCATACCTATACCAGGACGAAAGCATTTTTAGAGGAATTTGCCGACGCCCTCTCCTTAGCGGACATCGTCGTCCTTGCCGATATCTATGCCGCAAGGGAGACGGATACTCTGGGAATCAGCTCCGCGGACATCCAGACCAGGCTGACCCAGGCGGGAACCACTGCTTATTATTTCCATTCTTTTGATGAAATTGAGAATTTTTTATTAAAAAAATGTATGAACGGAGACCTGTTGATAACTATGGGAGCTGGAGACATTGTAAATGTGGGAGAACATTTACTGGGACTTTAGTTATCCACATTATCCACATAGAGCAGTCGGAAATCTCTCCGCCTCTCTGTGTGGATTTTTTTATTTACATAATAACTTTTTTATTTTCTTTAGTTTGTCCTGTTTTTCAGAAAAAATCAGGATCAGATAGTTACCATAATTGTTTTGCACAAAGTTATCCACGTTATCCACAATCGCCGAATCCCCTGATAATCAGAGGGTTCGGCGATGATCGTGCTCTTCTCAATTCCGGAAACTTGTGCTATAATTCACAACATATCATTTCGTAAAAAGGAAACGAAAGAGGGAGTTTTCATGTCAAAAATCACATTACATACGGACAGTCCCGTTACCACGACCTGCGTCCCTAATTCATTTATCGACCATTACATGAGTCATGCCAGCGGGGAATACGTTAAGATCTATCTCTACCTGCTGCGCTGTATCAGCGGCAACAGGAGCGAACTGTCCATATCCAAAATGGCGGATAAATTCGAGCATACGGAAAAGGATATCAAGCGGGCGTTAAAATACTGGGAAAAGATGAACCTGCTCCGCTTAGAATATGACAAAGAAGGGGAACTGTCCAGTATCAACTTCCTGGATTATCAGGTCTGCGAGGATACTGTTTATGAGACAGCGAATCCGAAAGAGGATGCCGCAGCAGCCGATCCCGCACCCCCTTCTGATGTAACGCCCCCGTCAGCTTCTGACCGGAAGACCTATTCCGTGGATGAGATCGACCAGTTCCGCAGCAAGGAGGAGGTAAAGACCCTGTTTTTTGTAGCGGAAAAATATATGTGTCATCCCCTCACCGCCACGGACGTCCAGACGATCCTGTACTGGTATGACACCCTGGGATTTTCTTCCGAGCTGATCGAGTATCTCATCGAATACTGTGTGGAGAAGGGGCATTCCAATACCCGTTATATGGACAAGGTGGCCCTCTCCTGGGCGGATATGAACATCCGAACCGCACAGCAGGCGAAACAGGCTTCCAGCGTCCACAACCAGGCATATTACGCCGTGGTAAAGTCCCTGGGGATCAACAACCGGAGTCTGGTGCCCTATGAGATGGATTTCATCGAGAAATGGATGAAAGAATACGGCTTCTCCCTGGATATCATTACCGAGGCGTGTAAGCGCACGATCCAGGCGATCCATCAGCCCAGCTTCGAGTACGCCGATACCATCTTACATAGCTGGAAGGACAATAAGATCCACCACTTAGAGGATATCGCTGTTTTGGATGCTGCCTACAAAAAGACGAAAAAGCATCCTGCCGCGCCGAAGTCCGCCGGAAGCAAATTCAACAATTTCTCTCAGAGAAATTACAATTACGATCAGTTAGAACGTCAGCTTCTGAACCGTTCGATACAGTAAAAAGGAGAAGTTATGGCATTGACAAACGCCCAATACGATGAGATCATGCGGGGCTATGAGCTGCGGCAGACCGAGAGCCGCCACAGATTGGAGAAGCGCCGCGGGGAGCTGTATGAAAAAATACCCGCATTACATGAGATCGACGAAGAGATCTCCTCTTCCTCCCTCGCCTGCGCAAGGCAGATGTTTTCGGGGGACGAGACCGCTCTTTCAAAGCTGCATCAGCGCATTGCCGCTTTACAAAAGAAGAAAGAGGAATACATCCTCTCTCTGGGCTATCCGGCAGATTATCTGGAACCGGATTACACCTGTCCCGACTGCCGGGACACCGGATACATTGACCGGAAACGCTGCCACTGCTTCAAACAGGCAGCCATCGATCTGGTCTACACCCAGTCCAACCTCAAAACGATCCTGGAAAAAGAGAATTTTTCCACCTTTTCTTTTTCCTACTATTCCCCGGATCAGATCAATCCGGCAACGAACCTGTCGGCTCTGGAGACAGCGAAAAACGCCGTCAGAGAATGTCGGCATTTTATCGCACAGTTTGATGAAGAATTTGCCAACCTCTTTCTCTACGGAGATACGGGAGTGGGCAAGACCTTCCTCTCCAACTGCGTAGCAAAGGAGCTTTTGGATCAGGGGCATTCGGTGATCTATTTTACCTCCTTTGAGCTTTTTCACATTTTTGAAAAAAATGTCTTTGAGAGAGACCGGGACATGAGGGAGCCTTATCAGAATATTTTTGACTGCGACCTGCTGATCATCGACGACCTGGGAACGGAGATGTCCAATTCCTTTACGGTCTCCCAGCTCTTTCTCTGTCTCAATGAGCGGATCCTGCGGAAAAAGTCCACGATCATTTCCACGAATCTGGGACTGAACCAGCTGGCGGAGATCTATTCGGAACGCACCTTCTCCAGGATCTCTTCCAACTATACGATGATCAAGCTCTTCGGAGACGACATCCGCATCAAAAAGAAATTGCAATAAGACTTTTTCTCTGCTATAATTCTTTGTGGCTATTTGGAAATATTATCTATTCAACAAGTGAACAATATGGAGGAACTCAATCATGGCAAATGATGAAAGAAATTTGGAAACTATTCCAGCCGGCACCCTTGGACTCGTGGCACTGGACAGCTGCGCAGAGCTGGGACAGAAAGTGGATCAGTATCTTGTAAAATGGAGAGAGACGAGACACAATGCGCATAAGGACAACCTTGCGTTCAACGGCTATCAGCGTGATTCCTACATTGTGGAAGCCCTGACTCCGAGATTCGGCTCCGGAGAGGCGAAGGGAGTCATCAAACAGTCTGTCCGGGGTTACGACCTCTACATTATGGTGGACGTTACCAATTACAGCCTGACCTATTCTCTCTGCGGACAGACCAACCACATGTCTCCTGACGACCACTATTCCGATGTAAAGCGCATCATCGCCGCAGTGGGCGGCAAAGCCCGCCGCATTACCGTGATCATGCCTTTCCTGTATGAGAGCCGTCAGCATAAGAGAAGCTCCAGGGAATCCTTAGACTGCGCCATTGCATTGCAGGAGCTGACCGCCATGGGAGTGGACAACATCATCACCTTTGACGCCCATGATCCGAGAGTTCAAAACTCCATTCCATTAAAAGGATTCGAGACCGTACAGCCGGCTTACCAGTTCATTAAGGGAATCTGTAAGCATGTCAAGGACTTGCAGATCGACTCCGACCACATGATGGTTATCAGCCCGGATGAGGGCGGTACCAACCGTGCCGTATATCTTGCCAATGTCCTGGGACTGGACATGGGTATGTTCTACAAACGCCGGGATTACAGTAAGATCGTAGACGGACGCAACCCGATCGTAGCCCACGAGTTCTTAGGCTCCTCCGTGGAGGGCAAGGACGTGGTCATCATCGACGATATGATCTCCTCCGGCGAGAGTATGATCGACGTTGCCACTGAATTGAAAAAACGCAAGGCAAACCGGATCTTCGCCGTTGCCACCTTCGGTCTGTTCACAAGCGGTCTGGATAAATTCGATAAGGCGGTGGAGGACGGAATCATCTACCGCGTGGTGACCACGAACCTGACCTATCAGACCCCGGAACTGTTGGAGAGACCTTATTATATCAACTGCGATATGAGTAAATATATCGCATATCTGGTGGATACTCTCAATCACGACACCACCATCAGCGATCTGCTGGATCCGTCCGACAGGATCCACAACCTGCTCAAAAAATACAGAGCCGGAGAATATTAAACTATATTCAGACAGAAAAAGAGAGGCGTAAAAGAGAGACGGAAAAGAAAAAGCGCCTCTCTTTTTTTCTGCCGTTACGGAGACCGTTTCAAGTTTTGTGTAAACGTCAAAAACTGATATAAGATTTGTGAAT
>CAUAFT010000024.1 GCA_958428365.1 uncultured Lachnospiraceae bacterium
TTGTAATAGCTTACTTTATCCAAACCATATCAGCAGAAATTTCAGCCTATATTGGGTTTAGTACATTGATGTTACAAATAGGGGCAACAATGGGGATTTTGGTAATTTTATTGATTTGTTACTTCATAAGTACATGGATTATTTTTAGGCGCTCTGTTAATCCATAGAAAATATGTAATTATTGCATTTCGCACATTCTTTAAAGAGGGATAGCACTCTTAATGAACACTATCCCTCTTTCACTTAATAAAGTTCTAATGAATCTTCTGCATCCACCCACATCTGTAAATTGCCCTCAAGATATAATCTTGCATATTCCAAAGGCTCATCCACAGCTAATGAAGTAAGTGCACATTCTGATCCATATGTGGTTTTTAAATCTTTTTCAGCTTCCCAGCAGTCAATGCGAAGCATATATCCAGCACTTGTGTAAACATCAATACTATCGTGATTTATGTTGTATTCTGCATAAATTGTTCTCATCGTATCTTATCTCCATTTTCTTTTAATAATCAGTTATAGAGTTAAATATCGAAAACATTTCAATCAGTTCACCATGTCGTTATTGTTATATGTTATATTGTGTTATGAAATTTTCTTTCCCTTAATTTTTCCCATATTAAGGTTCATGAAAAGCAATGGGAAAATGTAACACAAGGGAAAGAGTAAGGGAAAGTTCACTTGCTACAAACTTAGTATTTTCAAGGGTTTGCGAAGAATTTGATAATCAAATATAACAGTTATTAAATTTCCTAAAATATGTGAAATATCAACTGGAATTAGCCATGGTGCACTACATAACTACGAAATAGAAAAACGCTACCCAAGAATGGATCAGATGGAGGCGATTGCGAAAGTCCTGGGGGTGAAGATCACTGACCTGTTTGACTCTGATTATAAATAATATCCACGTTTGTGGATGTTTTTTGTATATATATTCCATTTTTCTATAATTGTGTTAAAATATTTTCATGATTAGGGGAGGAAAGGAGAAAAATTATATGTACAAAAGATCTAGTACGAAAATGACGAATGAGGAATATCGGGTCAGTTCTCCGGATTATGGGGAGTTGATAATTGAGATGGTATATAAAATAGGTAAAACTGATAATAAATTTTTATGTCAAATATATACAATTATGCATAGACATATAAAAAAGGAGGGTTAATCCCCTCCTTTTTTTAAATTTTCTAATAACTCTTTGCTAAATTCCAATAAGACATCCTGCGATTTATCATCCAATTTTTGATAAGTTTTCATTATTCCTTTAATAATATCGTAAAATGGATTATCTTCTTCTAATAAATCAGAGACTATGGCGGCAGTTTCATCCTCTGGAATTTCATACATTTCTCCTTCGCCGGTTCTAAGCCATTCCTCATTTACATTAAACTCTCGGCAAACAGAATCAATAAATAAATCTCTTGGGCGAACGCTATCGTTATTTAAAATTTTCCAAATATATGCAGAAGTGACATTTGTTTTTTTTGCAATAGATGTTTGACTTTCGCCAGAATCTAAAAAAACCTTTCTTAATCTCGTTAGCATACTTTCCATATGTTTACCTCCTTGTCGTAATTATAATACCAGACTATTAAATAAAAAGCAACACAAATTTAAACCCAGTTTAAAAAACTGATTGACATTTAAACTTAGTTGATATATACTTAAACCAAGTTAAAAGTGGAGGTGAGAAAATGGAAGAAATCAAAGAAAAGATGTTAAAAATGGCTGCAGATATTGAAAAAGATATTGAGAACTTAAGGAAGAGCAACCCGGAGCAGCTTATGGGCGCCGAAATTATGGCTTTAAATGCTTTGTGCAATGCTGCAAAGACACTGAAAGAAATTGGCTAGGCGAAATACCTAGCCAAAAGGATGATTATATTTTCATCCATCCAGTGGGATTTCCGCAAACAGGACATTTCGGAAGTTTAGATTTTTTATCAAATACCACTACTGCTTTGTCATCGGTTGTTTCGTGAGGACACACGATGCAAGCATATATTCCAGGCTCAACTTCTTGCCCAGTAGTCGGATATCCCATATCTGGAAAAAGACCATCCATAATTTACACCTCCCATCTTAAAGGGAGTATATCACAGAAAGGAAGTGGGATCTATGGAAAAAGAAAGAGAAAGCAATATTGAAAAGACCGTTCAGATTTTAATGCAGTTAGATGAAAAGAGCTTACTGTTAGTTGATAGCGGTGCGAAACTCTTGGCGGCAAGACAGAATATGGACAAAGAGATAAGTGATTGTGACAAGCGGTTGGCGAAAACGTAGGAAAGGAGATGAAAATATGAGGATAATCGGAAGAGTTGTGGAGATCAAGGAAGTGACAGATTATAAAATGGCAAACGAACTTCTGGAGGATTGCTCATGGTCGTTACGCGACATAGCGACCACGGGCAAAAAAATCGTTTACATTATGGTTAGAACAGAATCAAGAGATTTTGCCTAATATGTAAAGCACAACGTAATCATCTGGAACTTGGAAATTTGGAACAAAGTGCTGAGTGTCTATCAAAATCCACTCGCCAGAATCCAATTTTTCATTAACTTCATCGATATCGTCGATTTTTACAATTTTCTTTACATCCGTAATTAAATTTGGCATTAATCCACCTCCCTTCTTAGGGGGATTATATCACAGGAAGGAAGTAGAAGAAAGTGAGTAAAATTGATGAATTAACGATAAATGTGAATTGTGAGCAAAAACCAAGCAATGCACCACATATTGAAATCAAACAGGAAGGAATGACAGCAAATGTTTTTATTGATGGACAGAAAGTTAATGGTGTGAGAAAAATCAACTTTGAGTATGAATGTACAAATTGCATACCGGTGTTACAGTTGGAATTTCTTGCAACAGATATGGCGATTGATGGAATTATTGCGCCGGATTTACCGGAAGTTTTAAAACCATTCTATAAGAAAGTGGATAAAGAGTAGGAAGAAAGGAAAAGGGTACCATGGAAAATACCAATGAAGAGTATCGAAGTGCACAGATTAATATTTAGGAGGAAAACATGGAGAAACAAATGAACATAGCAATACAGAAGACATTAAGCCAGATTGGAACGCCACATAATATAAAAGGATATCTATATCTGGTTTCTGCTATCGAGAAATGTATCGATGATAGAAAAAAGCTGAATGGCATTATTAAGGGGCTATATGCAGAGATTGCGGAAGAAAATGGAGATACCGCGATGAGGGTAGAACGGTCTTTAAGATATGCGATAGAAGTTTCATGGAAACGCGGAAATGTTGATATGGTTTCAAGATTGTTTGGTTACACCATTAATAGTGACAGGGGAAAGCCTACAAATTCAGAGTTTATTGCATACTTATGCGATTTCATTTCTCTACATGGAGAAGAAATCGCAAATGGAACATATTTGTTTTGAGATTATGAGCAAAATGATAAAGAAAATCAATTTTTGAGGAGAGACAAAAATGAACAGTTCAGATTTGAATGATGCGGATTTAGAAATGATATGCAAGCTCAGAATGGCAGGTCTGGCGATTGAACTTAATAATGGCAGGATTACGGGAATGATGATGGAGCGTCCAACAGAGATCCAAATAATGAGGTTTATGCAGGAGGCGAGGGAAATTGGTGTAAAAAGATAAGGACATAGAGAGTGACAACTCGACTACGTCCCATAAAAAATAGAATACAAATTGATTATATAGAAAAGTCAGGAGAAATGCAAATATGATAAATGAAAATAATAAAGTACATATAATTGGAACTATCCTTGAAGATATTACATATAGCCACGAAACCCTTAAAGAAAGATTTTATCAGGCATTCGTAGAGGCTGAAAGAACCAGCGGACGCATTGATATTGTTCCGATTCTTGTATCGGAGAGAATATGCGACATTTCGGGACTTGTAGGAAAACATGTTGAGATTAATGGTGATTTCCGCTCATTCAATAAGATGATAAGTACTGAGAAGAGTAAATTGCAACTTAATGTATTCGTGAAGGAGATAGCGCATATTGATGATGATTTCTTTATTGCTCAGGAAAATGAGATTTTTCTGGACGGTTATATCTGCAAGGAACCGATCTACAGAAAGACGCCTCTGGGAAGGGAGATCGCGGATCTTCTGGTGGCGGTCAACCGATCCTATGGAAAAGCAGATTATATTCCATGTATCTGCTGGGGCAGAAACGCCTGTTATGCATCCAACTTTGAGATTGGGACTCATGTATGTGTTGAGGGCAGGATACAGAGTCGCGAATATATCAAAAAGCTGTCCGAGGAAGAATCAGAAACGAGAATAGCTTATGAGGTATCGGCAAATAGAATTGAGTCGACGGAGGAAAATGCTAATGATTAAATGTGATAATGTTTCAGTTCAAATTACAGGAAACGGGATAGATGTTCTATCGGAGTTAGGTTTGCTTACATACAGCGTTATTACTATTATGCAACAGAATATGGCAGATGAACGCGCTGTTGATGTTGTAAAGATGGCGATAGACGCAGCAATTGAATTGAGCAGTCAGAATGCAGAACAAAAAAGGATGTATGAAGTTACAGAAATATTAAATAATATGAAGAAAACGGAGGAACAGATATGCAGATTAAATTAAAATCGCTTCACTTGGAGCAATTTAAGGGTATAACGGATAAAATATATACCTTTGGAGATTTGACGAGGATTATGGGCATGAATCGTCTTGGAAAGACCACGATTGCAACGGCGTGGTATTGGCTGCTGGCAGATAAGGATTATGAATTACATAGCAATCCGAATATTAGACCGGATGATGTAGAGGAGTGCATCCCGACCGTTACCGCTGTTTTGGATATTGGCGGCAAAGAAGTAACTATTGCAAAAATGCAAAAACGTACTGTTTCTAAGCCGAATGATAAGGGAATTAGTAAGGTGACTTTGACGAATACATATACAATCAATGAAGTGCCGAAAACAGAACGTGATTTCAAGGCTTATCTGGAAGATTGCGGGCTGTCCTTTGACAATTTCCTTGTATGCAGTCATCCGGCAGTGTTTACCGGGCAGAAAACTGCAGATATGCGAAAAGTGCTTTTCAAGATGGCAAGTGAAAAATCAGATTATGACATTGCTTCTATGAGTGATGAAACCGCAGATGTAGCGAAACTGCTCGCGGATTACAAATGTGAAGAAATCGAAAACATGCAGAAAGCGTCCAAGAAAAAAGCCACGGAGCAGGTTGATGCTATTCCTAATCAGATCATTGGTCTGGAAAAGGCAAAGGCTGATATTGACGTTGCAGAGCAGGAACTTGCCAAGAACGATCTGGAACGGCGCATTGCGGAGATTGACACCAAGATTGAGGATTCTGGTAAAGCTGTGGATGGACTGTGTGGGGAGAGTATGCAATTGCAGTTTGATATTAACGCTCTGTATACAGCAGCAAACGACAAGCTGATTCATGAGCGCAGGGAGTTGGAAAATGCCAGGGATGAAGCACAGGGAGCTTTTAAAGAAGCTCACAATGCGATTTCGGATGCGCAGAAGCAGATTGAGGAAAATGATCGCCTGCTCGAATCGGAAGAACAGAAAAAGCCGGACATTGACAAGAGATTTAAGGAGAATATAGCGCGGGTATTCGATGAAGCGCCGTATCTGTTTGATGAATCCAAGTGGGTATTTGACGAAAACAGTACGATTTGTAGCCTGTGCGGTCAGAAGTTGCCAGAGGATAAAATCGCAACGCTTATGGAAGAATTTGAGCGGAGAAAGACAAATGCCAAGAATGAAGCGAAGAAAAAGCTTGTTGATGCCAGAGACGAATTCAATGCAGGCAAGAACTCCATTAAAGAATCTATCAATGCCGAGGCTGCCACAATCAAGGCGAAAATTGAGGAATTGACTAATCAGAACACTTCTTTGCAGGAGCAAATTGAACTTAACCGCAAGGCTGAAACAGATGCTCTGGCTAAGAAAAATCAAATTGAGAAGCAACTTGCAGAACTGCCGGAGAAACCGGATATGTCTGGTAATGACGAGTATCAGCAGAAGAAAGCTAGATATGATGAGTTGGAGAAGCAGATTGCTAACCTCAAGGATTCTTTCAATGCCGTAGATGCTTTTAAGGAAGAGCGAAAAGCCTTGGTTACTGAATTGGATGCCGCCAAAGAGAAAATCGCCCAGGTTGCTAACGATGTCCGCATTGATGAGAAAATCGCTGAATTGCAGGAAAAGCAGCGCGATTATGAGCAGGTAAAGGCAGATGCAGAGAAGATTTTGTATCAGTTATCGCTTATCAGCAAGAAAAAAAATGAGCTGCTTGTTGAAGAGATCAACAATCATTTTGGAATCGTGAAGTGGCTGCTGTTTGATTTTCAGAAGAATGGCGAATACAAAGAGGTTTGCATTCCTACGGTAGATGGAAAGCGGTTCGGGGATTCCACAAATACTGGCAGGGAGATTGAAGCCAAGTTGGATATTTGCAACAGTTTTCAGAAGTTTTTTGGTATGCAGATCCCAGTATTTCTTGATGGAGCAGAGTCCTTGAATGAGTGCTACATGCCGAAGATGGACACGCAGTTGATTACCTTGGCGGTGTCAGAGGATGCAGAGCTGAAAGTTGAGGTGAAGTAGATGCTTGATTCAAGAATTGGCGATATTGTCGTTATGAATGGGAAATATCATGTTTTGGAAAAGAACAAAGGCAAAGAGTTTGAGGTTGTCAGCGAGCCTTGGAATCTTTGTGGAACAATGGTTGTTAAATTAAAAGGCTATTCTGGCGGATATGCTATGGACGGTTTGGATTTAGTCAAAAGGGGTGAGGTGAGATAATGCAGTACATCAAAGCAAAATTTCTGAAACAGGACAAGCCGACCGGACGTGCCTATACATATCAGACCGAGGACGATGTAAAGCCCGGCGATATTGTCACAGATGCCAAAGGCAGTAAATTACAGGTCGTGGACGAGCCGGTAGATGCCGCTTGGATTATGGCATATGGAGCGGATAAGGTTGGTGTCGTGAAGAAACATGAAGAGCCGGAACAGGCAGAAAGTGAGGAATGATTATGGCACAGACAACAGTTTATACTTGCGATATTTACAAACAGAGCAAAAGCAAGGATGATTTGGCGAAGATTACGATTCAGCCCGATGGTATACGCATGAAAGGTGTTGGATATAACGGCATCAAGATTGACGTATGCCAGAAATGTTTGAAGAAAAAAGGTTTTGTTGTGGAAGAGAAAGAAAAAGAGGAAGAGAACGACCAGGCAGCTATGCAGAATAAAGTAACCCTTGAAGATAAGATTTACGAATTCTTATCGGACATGGGAGTTGTGTTTGAAGAGTAGGAGGAGTTGATTATGGCGAATGAAGTAGCAAGGCAGGAAATGAACACGAAGTTGTCGTATTACGCAAATCAGTATACCGGACTTATGGAGCGTGATTTCGCGGAACATGGCTTGCAGTTTGATGATTATTCAAAGCAATGCGTTATGGCTTCTATGAGCGCGATTTACGGCTTGGTAACATCAAGTAAAGAAGCAATGGAGAATTTGCAAGGTTCCAATCTTCGGCAGGTTATCGGACAGGTGGCGAGCCTTAAGCTCAATGCTAATGCAGTACCGCGGGAATGTTATTTCCAGTTAAGGAGCAAACAGGATGCAAGTGGAAATTGGCATAAGGAGGTCGAACTTGGTATTGAGGGAGACGGAAACGATGCAATTCTCCGGCAGTTCGGCGTAGGGGTGAAGAAAGTTCATCCGGTTTGGATGGTTAAAGAGGGGGACATTTTTGTTTATCCCAAACACAAAGGAATGGAAATGACGCCGCCGGAATGGGAGGAGAAAGGCGAATCGCAGAAAGTTGTTAGAGTTGTCTATCCGGTGGAAATGGAGGATGGACATGTTGAGTATTTGATTTCAGAGCGGGATAGTGTCAGAACAAACCTTTTTGCCCATGTCCGCAACAATCTGATGAATGAAACATTTGGGCTTGTGAAAGGCACGAAAAAGCAGTACGGGAAGGAAGTTCAGAGAACACGCTATGATGCGACACCGGAGGAAAAGAAACAGATTGAAACCAAGAAAGAGGAAATCTATTCTGCCCTGCGAAACTGCCAGACGTTGGAAGAAATGCTTTCTTGCGAGATTGCAAAGCCCTACATAAGTGCTGCGTGGCTTGATACGCCGGAATCCATGATTGTCCGTAAGATGCGCAACAATGCAATCAAGAAATATCCGAAAAATTTTAATGCCATTGCCTCGCGGTCGCTTATGCAGATGGATGAAACCTACAAGCAGATGCAGGAAGATATCGCTGAGAACGCTAATTCCGAGGATTTCATCATCGACGAGCCGGAAGTAGCCGAAACCGTAGAGAATCCGCAACCAGCAGAGTCGGAAAAAGCGCAGGGCGAGGTCGTAGAAGAGAAAGCGCCGTTTGAGGAGTAGCCTATGAATCTACCTAAAGCAGAAATTGAACGGGATACAGCAATTCGATTATGGCAGGCGGAACATTCAGAATATGCAAAAGAACAACTTGTCCTAGCCAATATCGGCATGGTTGGAATAGTCTTAAAATCGTTGAATTTACCCAATCAGGATGAAGATTTGTATTCCATTGGTATTGTCGGATTGGTTAAGGCTGTAAACACCTTTGATGCAGGGATAGGCTTTAAATTTTCGACCTATGCAACTCGTGTGATACGGAATGAAATACTTATGACATTCCGAAAGAAACATGTAGATGTTGCGTTTTCTCTTGATGACACTGTAAACCTCGAAAATGGGGAAGAAGTACCTTATGAAAACATGATTTCATCTGGCGAGCGATTTGAGGACGAGATTATTGCAATGGTTCAGTATGAAGAAATGCTGCACAAATTATCAGATAGAGAACGTAACATCATGATTTTGTTTTTTGTTCATGGCAAGTCGCAGTGCGAAATTTCCTCAATAACGGGACTGTCGCAATCCTATATTTCAAGAATTATAAAAGGAGTGCGAAGAAAGTATGGTTCTTAAAGTCTTAGGCTCAGGTTCGTCCGGCAACTGCTATATCCTGGAATCCGACACCGAAGCCTTGATAATCGAAGCCGGATTGCATTTTATGGAAGTCAAGAAAGCCTTGAATTTCAATGTGAGAAAGATTAAGGCGGTAATCATAACACATATCCATTCAGATCACCATTTTTATTGGTATGAATATGCAAGAGCCGGAATACCTGTATTTGAGCCGTTCAGAAATGACGGACAAAGCCTCAGATTTGGCAATTCGCAGTTCAGAATAAGGGCTTTTCCAAATAAGTCCAAAGACGGTCATTGGTTTCATGGAAATAACGATGGTACGGAGTGTCCTTGCTATGGATTTTACATTGAGCATCCAGACATTGGAAATCTTGTCTATGTGACAGATACCGAGTGTGTACGATGGCGGTTTTCAAATGTTAATCACATCCTCGTAGAAGCCAATTACAGCGACGATTTGGTTGATAATGAAGCAAGTAACTATTCACATGTTTTACGAGGTCATATGAGCCTGCAAACGGCTTTGGACTTCATTTCTACTAACGATAACCCGGCATTGCGAAATGTCGTCCTAATTCACCTATCAGATAAAAATGCCGATTCGGCAGAATTCCTACGAAAGACTAAAGAAACCGTGAAATACGGCGCAGATTGCTACATAGCAGAAAAGGGTTTAGAGGTCGATTTAAACCTTTGTCCGTTTTAAAACAACAATTTTGACCGGTCAATTTTATTATAGAAACTATTAATAAGCACACAGAAAGGAACTATTCTATTATGTTTGAAATTAACTTAGATGACTTAGCTGGTGGTGAACTGGGGGTTCAGTTCCAGGCGGCAGCTAAGAAAGTGGTTGAAAATCTTCTTGACCCGAACACACCTTATAAGAATAAGCGTGGAATCACGATTAAGCTCACATTTGAACAGAATGAGGAGCGTAACGACGTTGTTGTCGGAGTTGCCGTGGAGTCGAAGTTGGCGCCGAGAACGCCAATGAAAACCAATCTTGCTATTGGCAAGGATTTGAGAACTAATGACTTGTATGTACAGGAATATGGTCGAGGAATCAAAGGCCAGGTTTCTTTGGAGGATTATCCAAATGACGGCGCAGGGAACATTCTCATTGACGGCAAAAAGGTAGATGAATCTACTGGAGAGGTTTTGAATTAAGCAAATTAAGAATATGGAGGAAAATATCATGATTAAAGAAGCATTAGAGTATATCGTAAAATCACAGCAGCCAAAGGTTGTCGACAGCGGAAAATACCGTTATACGGACGCAAGTCTGAAGCGGCTGGATGATGAGTTGAGAGCGGACGCTATTCAGATGACAACGTTATCCGGTCTTGTAGATTACATCAAGGCTGACATTGACAGCATGGCAGAACATATGCTTGTGCAAGTTGTATCGCCGACGGAAGTTCGACTCATTTCACAGCTTGATAATGACCGCAAACGCGAGTGCATGGTAGAGGTTCGTGCGGATATTCCAGAGTTTGCATACGGAAAATTCATTGATTCCGAAGCGTTTCTTATTGGAATCCGGTCAAAGTTCATTCAAAATGATGGGGCAGAAGCTATCCTGCGTTTTGCAGGAACCGTTGAAAGCGGTACGGTAGCGAAGTATGGCGATGATGGCATTTCGCAGTCTGCGACTGTAAGTAAAGGCATTGCAGGAAAGGGAAAAGAGCTGGTTCCAAATCCGGTAAAACTTCGGCCATATCGTACTTTTACAGAAGTTCAGCAGCCAGAATCAGAATTTGTATTTCGTATGAAAGATTATGACAGTTCCGTTGCATGCGCTATTTTTGAAGCTGACGGCGGAGCATGGAAGCGTGAAGCCATGAAGAATATTAAAGCCCATCTGGAAGTGGAGCTTGCAGATTTGCCGCAGTTTACAGTTATTTCATAGGTTGCGACACCTGCCACAAGGCAAAAGAAACCATTCATGCGAACATGGCTCTTTGGTAAGGAATTTAATATATCACGAAATCTATTGAAAGCCATGAGATACCAAAAGGCGGTCGCCATGTGTGACCGCCAGAAAGGAGGAAGCTGAATTGATTATTTTAGAAGATACAAGAAATCAGCCGGGTAAGCATGATGCGAAAAATCAGTATTTTACTGAACATGGGATTGAGGTTCGTCGGACAAAACTTTACACCGGGGATTATACGCTGCCGGCAGATCAAAGCGTGTGTATTGATACTAAGAGAGACATTCAAGAGTTGATAGGGGATATTTGTGGAAAATCTCACGAACGTTTCCGGGATGAATTGATTCGTGCGCAGGAGAGTAATATCAAGTTGATTGTTCTTGTAGAGAATGAGAATGACGTGAAAGAAGTCCGTGACCTTTTTCAATGGAAGAACCCAAGATTGAATATCTGGAAGAATACAGATGAAGTTATTGGTCGCTGGGAAAACGGTAAACCTCGGTACAAGAGGGTGCGGAAATATCCGTATGCAACAAACGGGAAGATACTTGCAAAAGCTCTTTTGACAATGCAGATGAAGTATGGAGTGGAATTTTTATTCTGCAGACCGGAGGAATCCGGGGCGAAGATTTTGGAATTGTTAGGAGTGGAGGCAGCAGATGGCGCGTCCTAAAAGGGACGGATTGCTCTATTTTTCATTCGATACGGATTTCTTCTATGCAGACAATAGAATAAGGACCTTACGAGCCAAGTTTGGTTCTGACGGCTTGATTTTCTACATATATCTGCTGACGGAAATTTATCGAAACGGATATTACTTAAGGTGGAACGAGGAAAGTGAGGATAATGTGATCGCAGACCTCAATCTCACGGAAGGGCTTATAAAGCAGATTTTGACATTCTTGATTAATCGGTCACTACTTACAAGTATACTTGTTAATTCGGACACTATCATTACTGCGCCGGGAATACAGAAACGCTATCAAGAAGCAGTAAAGTCATTGAAAAGAGATGTTTTCGTTGATGAACAGATATGGCTATTAAATAAGGAAGAAACTGCTACTTGTATTAAGTTCACCAAAAATGAGAGTAAATCCGAGAAAAACATTGATAAATCCGGGAGAAATGAGAGTAAATCCGAGAAAAACCATACAAAAGAAATAAAAAAAAATAAAACAAAAGGAAATGAAAATAGCGCAGACGCTCTTCTGACATCGTTCAATGCGGAGCAGGCGTGGATTGACACCTTTGCGCTCTATCCGAAAAAATCCGCTGCTGTAATGGCAAAACAGGTTTGGATGGACAAACTCCTAGATGTGATCGAATCAAATAGGCAAGATGTGGCGCAGCTAATCTATCTGGCTACGAAGATGTATCTGGATGATTACGAAGAGAAAAATCCAGATGATGTGGTCCACAGATATATACCGAAATATTCAGATTGGCTTGTTAATGACTGCGATTATTGGATTTCAGAAGTCGAGAAAAGACAGCGAGGTGATGGTAGTTGATAGAAGCAGAACAGGGCGTAATTGGGTGCGTACTGATTGACAGCAACAGTTTGTACGACGTGTACAACGAACTAAAGCCGGAGATGTTTGTCTCGGAATTCTGCCAAGATTGCTACACGGAAATGCTTGCAATGTATGATACCGGACAGGCAATTAGCATCGTGGCGTTGTCACAGCACTTGGAAAATCATAAGTGGGATGTAGGGCATATAAGTACTGAGCTGGCGGAATGCGTAGCATCGGCCCCGGCATCTACAATGATAAAAAGCTATGCGGATATTGTCATGAAAGAATATAAGGCCAGAACAGCCAAAGAATTGTTTGAGCATATCAGTTTCGCATCGAAGAACATTGACAATGCCATAGCCGAGGTTTTGGTACGATTTGAAGAATTGCAGGGAAATATGGACGTCCGTTCAAAGTCGCTTAAGCAGATTGTTGAGGAAAACAGGGGGAATTATTTCAATGAACACGTGGGAGAGAACCTCGTTAAGACCGGATTTTACAAGTTGGATGATTGCCTTGGTGGTCTGGAGGGCGGAGATGTAACCGTTATCGGTGCGAGACCGGGAATCGGTAAATCTGCATTGGTTACACAGATAATCGGCAACATGGCGAAAAACGGCTATAGGGTGGGATATTTCAACCTAGAGATGAATGAGAGTCAAGTATACGAGCGTTTCGTTTCCAGATTGGCAGAGTTGAGCCTTACAAGGGTTCGCCGGGCAAAGTCATTTCTTGGCGGCGAGGAAGAAGCATTTAACAAAGCAAATGAGGAAATGTCGGGCTACGATGTGATTATTTCTACAGGTTCCAAGTCAATTGGCGAGATCAGGGCAGAAAGTCGGCACCAGAGATTTGATGTGATTATCATTGATTATTTACAGCTGATAAAGGCGGATAGGCATTATACGAACCGTGCAAGTGAGGTCGGGGATATATCTAAGGGGACTAAGGCACTTGCTAGCGAATTGAAAGTACCAGTAATCATTTTGTCGCAGCTGAACCGTGTTTCTGAATCGAAAGAGACCAAGGAACCGACTATGGCAGAACTTAGGGAATCTGGCGATATTGAGCAGGACGCATCAAACATTATTTTGATGTGGAATGTGTCAGAGAAAAACAGAGCATATAAGGGATTAAAAGTGGAGAAACAACGACAGGGTGAAACCATGCGAGAGGGATTAAAGTTTGACGGTGACCACATGAGATTCGAGGAACGGCAGGAATCTTTTGATAAATTTCTGTCTTTTATGAGAAACATGGACAAGGGAGCTGGATTTAGCGAAGTAGATGCATCGGACACACCATTTGAAAGCTGGGGCTAATTATGGCAGGGAAGAAAATTGAGAAGGGTTCGGAAGAATGGCAGTTTTTTCAGGACTACTATGGATTCCGACAAAAGTATTATGAAGCTGATAGCGAGGATGAATGGTTTGAAAAATTAACCAAGGAAGTGGATAGGATTTTTAACAAGTACAAAGGAACAGAGATTGAAATATTCGTAAAAAACTTGTTAATGGCGCATGTAGACGACGTTGATAGACGAAGCAGGAAGAAAGGGAGTGGATAGCATGAAGAGAGGAAGAAGCAGGCGGAGTATGTTTGATCCCTACACTGTACAGATCAAAGAGCTGTTAGACGGCGGATGCACTTATCAGCAGATCGCGGACAGGCTGGGAGATCATTTCGGTGATGCGGTCAATGCAAGTTCTTTAGCATATTTCTGTAAAAATCGGGGTCTGAGAAGTCTGGTCACCCAGGGATGCCGGGACGGGAGGATAGAGATTCCAAACTGCAATGAATGCGATTCCTGTAAGCTTGTGACAAATACAACTGAAACAGGAACCATTCGGGTTTGTACGGAAATGTGGAAAGCAGTAAGCCGCAGTTGCTTGTCAAGCCCGATGTGGTGTGTAAAGAGGGATATCGGGAAATATTGTGAGGAGGTGTAGCGGATGAAATGTCCATATGAGAACAAACAGTGTACAGACTAATGCAGGTATGCGGGAACCTGTATCCAGAGGAAGGGGAAGAAGTGAAGAGGGAAAGCGGTTGCTGTATCGGTCAGATAGACCTATTTGACCTTTTAAGTGAGAAATCAAAAGGAGAATCCCAGGATAGCAGAGAAAAGCTCACAGAAGAGCCGACAGCGAACCTAGAGGACAAACCAAAGTTCATCACCTGGGGCGATACGAAGCACAGCTATGTAATCTGTCCCTATTGTCAAAACGATTTGATGGGCGGATTCAAGTTGAACTTTGAGGAAAAGGGAGTAATGTGCAAATTCTGCGGGAAGCAGGTTGATATTACGAAAACAGTGGAAAGAGAGATGTGAAAGTATGGGATTACTGGATAGATGTGTAGAGAATATACAGCCGGTCAATTCAGAAGATTTGGATATTGACGAAGTGATAAAAGTACTTACATTAAATGAACACGAAAAAAGAACACTTACAAACCTATCTCTTATATATGATTCGGCAGTTAAAATGTTAGAAGAATTAAAGGAATTTAGAAGCCTGGGGATAATACCGGAGCAGATGCGTGAGATAAGCGAGATGTACCGAGAACTTGCGACAGAACTCGGTAAATACAAGAAAGCAGAGGAACAGGGGCTGCTGTTGAAACTTCCGTGTAAGGTGGGGGACACGATATATAGAGTTAGCCCACATGAAGTCTATATTGATTCTTGTCAAATAACAGGATTTACAGAGTGTGATTCAATAAAATCAATGTGCTATACAGTTTATATTGAACCAGATGAAGAAGATATTATTGATTTATCTGATTTTGGAAAAACTGTATTCCTCACACAGGAAGAAGCCGAGAAAGCCCTGGCGTAAATGGAGGGATAGAATGAGACTGATCGATGCAGATAAGATAAATCCGAACGATGTTATAGGAGAAAATTCGGAATTTGCCACTGATATAAAAATGGCAATGCAGGATTTAATTGGTTGCCAGCCTACCGCCTATGACGTGGGCAAGGTTGTGGAGCAATTAGAAGAACTTTGGAAAGAAGATGTTTTCGGTAAAACACAGATGATGGAGATTGTGAAAGCAGGTGGAACAAATGAGTAGAGAAATTTTATTCCGTGGAAAGCGGATTGATAACGAAGAATGGGTGGAGGGATGCCTTACACAGAGAAGATATGCAGGGACAGATGAAGTTTTTGAGACGCATATTGTACAGGACATATACCAGCAATTAAGTGTTTTGAATTTTGGTTATCATGGTGGCTTAGTGTCAGAGATAGGGCATGATTGTTTTCGGGTAGATCCAGAAACCATCTGCCAGTATACCGGATTGACCGACAAGAAAGGCAGGAAGATTTGGGAGAATGATATTGTTTCGTTTCTGGATATACATTCCACAGAGAGCGGATATGCAGAAGAAGATTGCATTGGAATAGTAGGGTGGGATGATGAAGAATTGTGCTTTTATGTAACAGAGAGACTTGCGGCAGAATCCTATGAGGTACTGCGAGATTGTACTGTAGTTGGAAATATTTTTGACAACTCAGATCAGCCTGAAAGAATAAAAATGTACAAGGTAAAAGATATTGTAGATATCCTGATAAATCACCAGAAAATTGGGTTGGATGGATATTGCGGGTTCAAAACTAACGGTGATGGGAATTTAGTCATTACATTAAAGGACCATGTCCCAGGCTGGCGCAATCGGGATGGATACGGGGAAGCTGTTG
>CAUAFT010000025.1 GCA_958428365.1 uncultured Lachnospiraceae bacterium
TGCCGCCTGTTTCAGCGGCGTTATTTATCTTAGCATCAATTATTTTCATTGTCAACACTTTTTTGAGCAAATTTTTGCAGAAAAGAATCTTCTTTCCTATATAAAAATAGATGTTGTGGCTATCGGATTAATAACCCCAACATCTATGCTTTCTAATACTGTTTTATTTTACAAAAATAATCCCACAAAATATACCACCAGGTTGTTCTGATACAGCCTTGTCAGGAAGGTACTTTCCTGTACAAGCGCCAACAGCTCCTGTCCGACGGGGAATGCCTGGATGACTGTCACCAGATACAGGAAAAGCCAGACCATAATGAGTCCCTGCAAGAGTCCCGCCGCCAGTCCCAGGATCCGGTTGATTCCCTTGAGAACCGGTATCATGGAAACTACGTCGATCAATCCACCCAGAATATGGAGTAGAATGGCACAGATGATCAGCGCCGTGAAGAAGGCGATTCCATCCACGGCAAGCTGCGCCAGATGTTCTGCCATGGCGGTATAGGCTCCGCTGGATTCCAAAAGATCATCCGATCCCTCCTGTATTTTATCCGAAAGCATATTTTCCAGAGCTTCCGGCAATTTGATGCCGTATTCCTCCAGAATGTCTGCGTCCTGTTCTGTTTCTTCGGTAATCTGCGTCTGGGTTTTCTCCCGGATGCTCTCCTCGCATTTTTCCTCTATTTTCTGATAGATCTGCGTATTCTCCTTGATGATCCTGCTGATATACGGTGTGGTCCACGCAACGAACAGGATGGTGACCACCAGAGAAAACAGGGAGTACAGCACTCTGAGCATTCCTCTCCGGTAACCCCGGACCGTATATGCGATCAGAACCAGAAGTACGACAATTAACAGCCAATTCATTTTTTATTTCCTCTCTACTTCAATTTGACCTGGGCGGTCTCTCCATCTAAGATGAAGGTATATCTGCCGGAAGTTTTTCCGGGCAGTACTTTGTAGATGCTTTTATCCAGAGCTTCATGATATTTCTCAACGCCGCGAAGCGTAAAGATCGTACACTCGTTATCATTGAGAAGGCAGATCTCATTGTTGTCCAAAAATTCTGCCTTACGGTAGGTTCTGGTAAATGATTTTTCCCTGACAAGACTTCCCCTGCCGTCATAAATCTTCAGACAATAGACGTCATTCTCTTCTTTATCGGCGCTGCTCTCATTGTCAAGGATCATCCCGATGTACTTTTCATTATAGAAGAAAGTCCGCAGGCGGCTGTCAAATTTGACGCTCTTTTTCTCTTTTGGTTTCTGAGAGCCTTCAAAGATGATCATTTTCTTGTCGCTTACGGCAATCATTCTGTCATTACTAATATATTCGATCTGCGGGATCACCATGTCATCATAATCGCAGGCGGCAACCACATTGTCGATTTTTTTCTGACCTGCCGAGTCGAAGTTATAAAAAGATATGGTGGTCTTTACCGTTCCCTCCTTGATGTCCAGCATGGAAACCGCCAGTTTTTTGCCGTCCCGCGACAGGGCGATATCCAGAGGATAACCGCTGTTCTGGGCGTGAAGCTCTCCCTCAGCCAGATCTTTTCCGGATCTGTCGCAGACCCGCAGATAACCGACTCCGCTGTCCTCCATCAGGATCGCAACGGTTCCCTGATCGGCGAGCTTGATGCGCATAATGGGTTTTGTGGTCTCGATCTTTCCACAGAGTCCCTCCTCGTCCAGAATATAAACCATGCTTCCCTTTTGATCTGCGATCGCCACATATTTTCCCGATGTCACCACGATGGGATTTGACATCTCATAGGTCTGGTTCCAGATCAGATTGTTGGAAGCGTCGGTATAAAATGCTCCGTCGTTGCTGTATTTTAAAATATTTCCCTGAAACGTCATGAAGGTGGTCGCCGCCGTATCCTGCCTCTCGAAGGAGGATTTCACTTCGTGGCTGTCATAGGTCCGCACCTGACTGATAATGTAGATCAATAAGAGGAGAAGGAGGAGGATTCCTGCCGCCAA
Organism: uncultured Lachnospiraceae bacterium; assembly: GCA_958428365.1. Lineage (GTDB taxonomy): Bacteria > Bacillota > Clostridia > Lachnospirales > Lachnospiraceae > Maccoyibacter. The sequence continues at coordinate 1,986 of CAUAFT010000025.1, forward strand.
TCCAACTCTCTTTACAATTTTCAGCCGATGCTCTCTGATTTTTCTATCTAACTCTTCCATGTCCGGGTGGATATCATTCGAAACGGTCTGGAAGGGATACTTTCTGATTGTTGCCATTGTATCATGTCACCTCTTTTTGTTTTCCTGTCCATTATAACAAATATCAGTTTTCATGACACTAATTTTTCGGTTTATGGCAGAATTAATTTCTGACCGGCAAAGATGGCGTCGGCATTTTCGATGTCGTTGGCTTCCTTTATTTTCGAAACGCCGGAGGTATCTCCATAGATTTTTGTGCTGATGGATTCCAGGGAATCGCCGTTTTCTACAATATAATAGCCCTGTGCCAGAATCTTATCCGACTCGGACTGTGCCTGGGCTGAGGCTTCGGTGTCTTTACTGCTCTCGTCTTTTTTATCCCCGGAGGCTTCGCTGTCTGCCTCGTTCTCATCCCCGGAATCTTTGCCCTCTGCCTCGTTCTCCTCTCCGGTATCTTTACTCTTAGCGTCCTCCTTTTCCTTGTTGTCGGAATCCTTGCTGTCCGCAGACGCTTCCACTGTCTCATCCACAGGCTCTACGTCGCCGTCCACGGTGGTCACCACCATATCGTCGCTGTCCTTCGCCTGATCTTTTTGTGTAAAATTACCTGCAATAAGAGAAACCGCTTCCTGGAGCTGATTCATTTTCTCGTAACTGCCGATGCTGTTGACTCCCATGACCAGAGTGCTTAAGACCAGGATAAAACACGCCGCATATCCCACCATACTCCAGTGCTTCTTGCGGGAATGCTCCTGTTCGCTGATCTTTTCACGGTAACTTGCGGCCGCCTCATCCGTCACCACCTCCACAGCACCGTCGGGATTCTTTTTCTCACGGTACTGTACCATATATTCCTGCATCTTGGGATTCTGCTCATAAAAAATATAGTAGCCTTCTTTTTTCCGAAGACTTCCCTTTTCATAGACATAGAAATTTTCTTCCCGCTCGATGTCGTCCAAAAGCAGAAGAAGGGTATTCTCATCTTTGAAATTCATGCGGTGAATCCGCTCAATGTCTGTGGTCAGCCTTGGAGGCATTCCACCCATGACAAAGGTCCATCCCAGGATCTGCAGGGATCTGTCCGGGTCCTCGTCGTCGAAATATTTTTTCATCTGCTTATAGGCATAGCCCCAGATCTCCTCGGTGAACTGGGGAAGTCCTTTTTCAAAACCAATCTCTTCTATGTAAAATGCTCCCTTGATGAAATAGTAGCATACGGAATCCTCTTCCTCCTGCCTTCCCACCAGTATTGCAATTTTGGCGTTCCCCGTCTCCTCCTGACTGCTGGGATGCAAAAAGGTATAGACGAAATCTTCCACATAGATCCTGTGCCCGCCGTTCGGGCTGCCGATTTGTCTTAAGTTTCTCGGAAGTTTTATCCTTGGTTTTGCTTGTCCTTCCTGTATGATCTCTATCATGGTGACCCCCTTTGCCTGTGGCAGTAATTTTAGGGGTATCATATCACATTCTCTTTTCAGTTTTTGACAACTTGTGTCGGTGGGAAAAATTTTCTTTTTACAGAAAAATACAAAAAAACTGCCCATACTACAGGACAGTTCTTTTGATCCGCTTGATTTTTTATTATTTTGTAAATTCCTTTACTTTTTTGTAAATGCTTTCCGCATCCAGTCCGTATTTTTTAATCAGCTCCAACGCCGGACCTGATTCGCCAAATACGTCGTTGATTCCGATCTTCAGCATTTTCGTAGGCTCTTTTTCGGATAATACGTCAGCCACCGCACTTCCCAGTCCTCCAATGACGGAGTGTTCTTCTACGGTTACGACTTTTCCTGTCTTTTTCGCAGAGGCAATGACCAGTTCTTCATCTAATGGTTTTATGGTATGGATGTTGATGACTTCCGCATGGATTCCATCAGCTTCTAATAATTTTGCCGCCTCCATACTCTCATTGACGCAGAGTCCGGTAGCGAAGATGGTAACGTCGCTTCCCTCTTTTAAGACGATACCTTTTCCCAGCTCAAATTTATAGCTTTCTTCGTCGTTGAATACCGGAATTGCAAGACGTCCAAATCTCATATAGACCGGTCCCACATATTCAAATGCCGCTTTTACGGCTGCTTTCGCTTCTATATAATCGCAGGGATTGATGACCACCATTCCCGGAATGTTGCGCATTAAGGCAATGTCCTCGTTACACTGGTGGGTCGCTCCGTCCTCTCCCACAGAGATTCCGGCATGACTTGCTCCGATTTTTACATTCAAATGAGGATAACCAATGGAGTTACGAACCTGTTCGTAAGCACGTCCTGCCGCAAACATGGCAAAAGAACTCATGAACGGGATCTTTCCGCAGGTGGCAAGTCCCGCTGCGATTCCTGTCATATTGGCTTCTGCGATCCCACAGTCGATGTGGCGCTCCGGAAATACATCGCGGAATTTTTTGGTCTGAGTCGCTGCCGCAAGGTCTGCGTCCAAAACCACCAATTCCTCATGTTCTTTTCCAAGTTCCACCAAAGCCTCGCCGTATCCGACTCTTGTTGCAATCTTCTTTACTTCTGACATAATGCTTCACCTGCTTTCTCCAATTCTTCCATGGCGGCTGCGAACTCTTCGTCATTTGGCGCAACACCATGCCAGTTCACTGCGTGTTCCATAAAGGAGATTCCTTTTCCTTTTACGGTATTTGCAATGATTGCCGTCGGCATTCCCTTGGTGGCTCTCGCCTCCTTAAACGCCTTATCTATCTGTTCAAAATCATTTCCATCAATGGTAATGGTATGGAAGCGGAATGCTTCGAATTTTTTGTCGATGGGATTCGGGTCGCAGATATCCGTCACGGATCCGTCGATCTGTAATCCATTGTAATCTACAATGACCACCAGATTGTCGAGCTTGCGGTGTCCCGCCATCATAGCGGCTTCCCAGATCTGTCCCTCCTGGATCTCACCGTCTCCGCAGAGCGCATAGACGCGGTAATCCTTCTGATCCATTTTTCCTGCGATCGCCATTCCAACTGCTGCGGACAGGCCCTGTCCCAGAGAACCGCTGGACATGTCCACGCCCGGAATGCCTTTCATATCCGGATGTCCCTGTAAATAAGAACCCACATGACGGAGGGTTATCAAATCCTCCACCGGAAAGAATCCTTTGTGCGCCAATGCCGCATAGAGTCCCGGCGCAACGTGGCCTTTGGATAATACAAACCGGTCTCTGTCTTCCATCTTCGGATTCTTCGGGTCTATATTCATCTCTTCAAAATAGAGATAGGTAAATATCTCTGCCGCTGACAGAGATCCGCCCGGATGTCCCGATTTTGCACTGTGCACGGAAGCAACGATCCCTTTTCGGATTTCATTTGCCTGTTTTTGCAATTCTAGTGTGTTCATTCTTCTCTCCTCTTCCTGACCTTACTACAATGCGGTGCGCCCTTCTAAGGCTCTGAGCAAGGTAACTTCATCTATATATTCTAAATCTCCTCCCACAGGAACACCGCTGGCTATCCGCGAGACTGTGATTCCGGTGGGCTTGATGAGCTTGCTGATATACATGGCGGTGGTCTCGCCTTCCAAGCTGGAATTCGTTGCTATTATAACCTCTTCTACGTCATCCTGCAACCTCTGCATCAATTCTTTTAACCGGATATCATTGGGACCGATCCCCAACATCGGCGAAATTGCACCATGCAGGACATGATAAACGCCTTCATATTTCCCGGTTTTTTCGTAAGCTGCCAAATCTCTGGTATTCTCCACTACCATGATCTGTTTTTGATCCCGTTTCGGATTGCTGCAGATAGGACAGATCTCCTGATCTGTTAAAGTAAAGCATTTTTTACAGTAGCGGACATTTTCCTTTGCTTCCAGAATGGAGGCCGACAGTTCCCTGACATTCTCCATGGGCATATTCAGAATATGGAACGCCAGGCGCTGCGCCGACTTAGCCCCGATGCCCGGAAGCCCCGAAAGCTGTTCTATTAACTTGTTAATCTGACTGCTATAGTAATCCATGACTTCTCCTTAACGGCTTAGAACGGGAAGCCGCCTCCCATTCCTCCAAGTCCTCCTGTAATCTTGGACATGGACTGTGTGGAGATCTCGTCGATTTCCCGAAGCGCCTCGTTGGTGGCTGCCATGATCAGATCCTCTAACATCTCCACATCATCCGGGTCGACTGCTTCCGGATCAATTTTAATCTTTGTGATCTCTCTCTTTCCGGATACGGTCACTTCCACCACGCCGCCTCCGGCTGAAGAGGTGATCTCTTTTTCCTGAAGTTCTTTTGTCGCCTCCTCCATCTGTCTTTGCATCTTCTGAGCCTGTTTCATGATATTGTTCATATTACCCGGCATTCCTCCCGGAAATCCACCTTTTTTTCCCATTTTTCTTCCTCCTGTTAATTATGTTTTCTATAGATACTGTTTATTCATCGTCCTCGATGACAACTTCCATATTGATGACGGATCTTAAATCGGGATAAACCTCTCCCGCCGGACGGTTGGTCTCGTTTAGCTGGATCCGTACCTCTACCTGGCTTTCGATCCGCTCTGCGATCACTTCCTCCAGTTCTTTTTTATGTTCCTCTCTGCCCAGATACGCCGCCGCCACCTCGTCGTCCAGAACGATCAGCAGAATGTTATCGCCTGCCAGACTTGGAACCGCCGATTTCAGATAGGTCCGCATTCCTCCCGGCAGTCCCTGTAGGATGCTGTTCCAGTTCTGAATGGCTTTTTGTACGTCCTCTGGAATGGCTTTTGGAATTTCTTTTTTCCTGACCTCAGGAACATTGTCCCTTATCTCTGTTGTCTGCTGCGGGAAATCCGGCGCCGCTGTCATGGGGATTCCCTGTTCCAGCTGTTTTTCAATCTGACGGATTCTTTCCAATATGGAGGTCTCATCTTTTTCCATCTGAGGTCTGCATAGCTTAATCAACGCGATCTCTATGAGTACCCTTTTCTGGCTGGAATATTTGACCTGATTGGAGAGCTCGGAAAAGATACGGATGTAGCGGATCAACTGTTCCGCCTCCACCATCCCGGCTTCCTCTTTTAAAAGCGCAAGATTTTCTGTGGAGATGTCCAGCACGTCCTCCATCTCGTCGGAGCTCTGTACTAAGAGCAGATTGCGCAGATACCAGGTAAAGTCCGTGACGAACTGTCCCAGCTCCCGTCCCTGGATAACGATTTCCTCTAATTGTTCTACCACACCTAAGATGTTTCTGTCCAGAATCTGACGGAGCAATCTGCTGAATACTTCTGTATCCACGGCTCCGAGCACTTCCAGCACATGGTCATAGGTGAGTTTTTCTCCCAGATAGAAGGCGATGCACTGGTCTAAAAGGCTTAAGGCATCCCTCATGGAACCGTCTGCCGCCTTGGCGATATAGCGGACCGCCTTTTCTTCCGCCTCCACCTGTTCTTCCTTCAACAGTTCTGACATCCTTGCGGATATGGTATCTATGGATATCCGATGAAAGTCATATCTCTGACAACGGGACAAAATCGTAATCGGTATCTTATGTACCTCCGTAGTCGCAAGAATAAATATAACATAACCTGGCGGTTCTTCCAATGTTTTTAAAAGGGCATTAAAGGCGCCTATGGACAGCATATGCACCTCGTCGATGATATACACCTTATATTTTCCCTCCGTGGGAGCGTACTCCACTTCTTCCCTGATCTGCCGGATATTTTCCACGCCGTTGTTGGACGCGGCATCGATCTCAATGACATTCATGGAAGTGCCTGCCGCAATCATACGGCAGGCTTCACAGGTTCCGCACGGACTACCATCTATCGGATGTTCGCAGTTGACTGCTTTTGCAAAAATCTTCGCCACCGTGGTCTTTCCGGTTCCTCTGGTTCCGCAAAAGAGATATGCATGTCCGATTCTGTCCGCCTTTATTTGGTTTTTCAATGTTGTAACGATGTGCTCCTGTCCCTTGACATCTTCAAATTCCTGGGGACGGAACTTCCGGTACAGCGCTGTGTAAGACATTTATGGCCCTCATTTCTAAAATTTACATTTAGTCTCCGAAGCTGATTCCCATGCTCTTTGCTTCCTTTATCATCTGGCAGTCCGGATCTACGGTTTTGAGTTTTCCGGCTACGTCTTTTAATGGTACGCGCTTCGTCTTTCCGTTCACCAGCCCAATCATGTTGCCATAGTCTTCATCCATGATTGCCTGGGCTGCCGCCGCACCGAGACGGCTGCAGAGTACACGGTCATACGGACACGGGCTTCCGCCTCTCTGGGTGTGTCCAGGAACTACGACCCGGACTTCCGCTCCGGTCTTTTTCTCGATCATATCTGCGATCTCGTAGGATACGGACGGGAACTTATAGTTTTTCAGCTTCTCCTTATATTCCTTTTTGGACAGCTTTGCATCCTCTCTGGAAATGGCGCCCTCCGCTACGGCAAGGATGGTAAAGCCCTTTCCCGCTCTGCTTCTTTTTTCAATCGCCTCGGTAATGCTGTCCATATCATATGGGATCTCAGGCAGGAGGATGATATCCGCCCCGCTGGCAACTCCCGCATACAGAGTCAGCCACCCAACCTTATGCCCCATGACTTCTACGATGAAGATGCGGTTATGGGAAGCCGCCGTTGTATGAATACAGTCGATGGCGTCGGTGGCAATATTGATGGCGCTCTGGAATCCAAAGGTCACATCCGTACCATAGATGTCGTTGTCGATGGTCTTTGGCAGATGAACCACATTCAGCCCTTCCTCCCGCAGAAGGTTCGCTGTTTTCTGTGTTCCGTTTCCTCCCAGGATCACCAGACAATCCAGATTCAGCTTGTAATAAGTCTGTTTCATCGCCTCCACCTTGTCAAGTCCGTTCTCATCCGGCACCCGCATCTGCTTAAAAGGCTGACGGGAAGATCCCAGAATCGTTCCTCCCTTAGTCAGGATACCTGAAAAATCTGCCGCTGTCAGCAGACGGTAATTTCCATAAATAAGTCCCTTGTACCCATCAAAAAAACCATAGACCTCCAGCTCGTCACAGCTCTCGCTCAATCCTTTCACCACACCACGCATTGCCGCATTTAACGCCTGGCAATCGCCGCCACTTGTTAACATACCTATCCTTTTCATGGCTTTCATCCTCTCCACATCTCCAGTTTTTCAAATTTTTATCCTATTCTATTATGTACAATCATCGTTATTATAATATATTTTTTTCCTCATAACAATACTGAACCTTGCAAACCAAAATTTTTATGGTATAATGTACGCGTTGGCAATGAGCCGTGCAAAATCAATGAATGGCAAATCGACAGCTCGCTGGCGAATTTGACAATCAGTGATTTTATAGGGCGAAGCCCGCGAATGAGGAAGCTCCGCTTCCGAATGACACGGCGGACTACCGGGAACAGTATTATATTACGCAAAGCCCGGTATATGAGGAAGCTCCGCTTCCGAATAGCACGGCAAACTTAAACTTCCCAACACACCATACATCCGGAGACGTATCGAAGTGGTCATAACGAGGCGCACTCGAAATGCGTTTGCCCTTTTCGGGCACGCGGGTTCGAATCCCGCCGTCTCCGCTTCTAAAAAATAACATTTCCACAATTATATAAATACGCTCCCTTCCAGACAGACAAGTCACACAATAAAAACCTGTCACCCAAACGGGAGCCGTTCTTTTTATGACATCTTTTATCTTGTCATCCCCCAAACTTCTTTTTATAATATAAGTAAATCATACAATGCAAGACCCCTACAAAAGAACCGCTCAAAGGAGGAATACCATGAAACAGCACGAAAGACCCGCCTTCAGATTTCAGAAACCAAGCCGGCGCATCTTCTGCTTTCTGCTGATTCTGACAGCTTTCGTAGTTGCCAGCCTGCTGGGCGCCCGCCGTGTTCTCCTGGACAATGCACGCTACATCAGCCGTGACCTAATCAAAAGCTACGCCACGGATGAAGTACGTAATCTCGAAATCTACGAAAATCTGATCACCCTGGGCATGGACTACCTGAACGACCAGACCAAGACCGATACCTCCCAGGAAGAAATAGAAGACTGGCTCATCGACTTCTTCCATAAAGCTGCGAAAATCGCAGAAGACGACGCCATCGAATGCTACGCCATCGTCAACGGTCAGGTAATCTCCCCTAATCCCTGGCCCGGCATAGAAGAATACGACGCCGCAAGTACATCCTGGTACCAACAGGCAATGGCAGCCAAAGGCGAGATCATCTTTACAGACGCCTACACCGATTCCGTTTATCACCGTCAGGTCGTCACCATAGCCGCCGCTTTTCCGGAAAACGGAAATGCCATTGCCTTCGACCTGTTCCCGGAGAACTTCCAGGCACACCACAGCAATCTGATTCTATCCGAAAATAATTCCTATTACGTCTGCGACACGAAGGGAACCCTGCTCTACCATCATATTTCCTTTGAAGCCTCAGAGGACGAACTGAAGGAATATGCAAAAGACCTGTGCGACCGTATCCACTCCGGTTCCCTGGACGGCAGCAATAATGTGATCCGGGATCTGAATGGAAATAAGCGGGGCATCTACTACTACCAGGCTCCCAATGGCTGGCTGTGCATCCTCACCCTGCCATATGCCACCCTGCTCCAGGGTCTGTGGGGAATCTCCATCTGGTGCGGTATCATCCTGGTGCTTCTTCTGATCGTCACCATATTTTTGGTACTGCGCAGCAACCGTTTAAGACAGAATGTGGACCGCACAAACGACACTCTCCATGTACTTGGCAACTCCTACTATGCGATTTACCGTATTAACACCATCGACGGTGTCTATGAAATGATCAAAGGTTCCGATTATGCCAGAGAACATCTGCCCTACGAGGGAGATTATCAGAAACTGTTAACCGTGCTGACAGAGGTCATGGATGAAAAAACCGGACAGGAATTTGCCAAAAGCTTTTCTCTGGAAAATATCCGACTTTTACGCACACGGCAAACCAAAGATTTTGGCGGAGATTTTCGGCGGATCTTCGGCGACACCTACCGTTGGGTAAACGTGCGGCTGCTTTTGGATTCTTCTTTGCACTCCGGCGAGGCGATCCTCTGCTTCCGGGAGATCGAAGAAGAAAAACAGCGCCAGCTAAAGCATATCACTCTCATGGAGGACGCTCTGGCCGCTGCTGAATCCAGCGAGAAATCCCAAAAACAGTTCTTTTCCAACATGAGTCACGATATGCGCACTCCGCTCAATGTAATTATTGGAATGGCAGACTTGGCGCTGCGCCCGGACTGTACCCAGGATCAGATGATAGATTACCTGAACAAGATCAGCGTCTCCGGCAAACAGCTTCTGGCTCTGATCAACGACATCCTGGAGATCTCCCGCTTAGAACAGGGGCGGGTAGATCTGGACAACAGCACCTTCAACATCTGTGAAACGCTGGAAAGCTGCATCGCTCCTTTCCAGACCCAGGCTCAGGATAATAATAAAATTTTTGAACTACACATGGATGTAAAAAATCCAGTGGTCTGCGGAGACCCTTTCCGTCTGACCCAGATCCTCAACAACCTGATCTCCAACGCCGTCAAATTCACCCAGCCAGGAGACCGCATCACCGTCTCCCTGCGGCAGACCAAGGCTCTGGAACATAACAAATATCTGTTCACCATTGAAGATACCGGAGCCGGTATGTCCGAAGAGTTTCTTCCGCATCTGTTCGAGCCTTACGAGCGGGAGATCCGCTTCGGTGCGAAAAACGTCCTGGGCACAGGTCTTGGTATGCCCATCGTAAAAAATCTGATTTCCCAGATGGGCGGTCAGATTACGGTACACAGCGTCCTGGGAGAGGGCTCCCGCTTCTGCGTTGCTCTTCCATTTACCGTCAGCTCCTGTGCCCTGCCGGAGGCTCAGACCCCCACCTCCTTTGAGGGATTGAGCGGAAAACGGATCCTCATTGCAGAGGACAACCCGCTGAACATGGAGATCGCCATTGCACTGCTGCAATCGCAGGAGATCCAGACCACCCCGGCGGAAAACGGACAGGAAGCTCTGGATCTGTTCCGAACTTCCGAACCATTCTCCTTCGACGCCATCCTCATGGATATGCAGATGCCGGAAATGGACGGCTGTACTTCCGCCAGATCCATCCGCAGCCTGGACCGGGCGGACGCAAAGACGGTTCCGATCATTGCATTGACCGCCAACGCCTTCGCAGAGGATATTGTCCGCACCACAGAGGCAGGCATGAACGCCCACCTCTCCAAACCCATTGACGCCGGTCTGCTATTTACAACCCTGGAAAAATTACTCACCCCGGCTTCTGGAACGGAATAGTATTTCCATTTTGTGATACAGGATGACACAAAAAAATCATTTCCCCATATATGAACGATAAAGAATTTCTTATAGAATAAAACAACAGTCAGAATCTTCTCTTTTTGAAAATTCTGACTGTCTTTTTTTCTATTCTCTCTGCTACAGGATCACTCTTTCTTTTTATATGGTTCAATATAAGTATCACAGAAATGATCGTAGGAACACGGTCTTCCGAAATAATACCCCTGTATATAATCCGGTTTCAGCCGATTGATATTGTTCAGTTCATTGTCCGTCTCAATCCCCTCAATGCAAAGTTTCAGATTGACACTGCGCACCATATCCACAATATGCTCCAACAGGTTGTACTCATATTCACTGTGCAGCGCCTTATTCGTAAAAGACCGGTCAATCTTAATAATGTTCGGGCTAAGATCATAGAGATAATGGAAATTGGAATAACCTGTTCCAAAATCATCCAGCGCAAGGGTGATCCCATGCTTACGGAGACGGTTCCAAAGGTCGATACAACGACAATTCGACTCCAAAAATCCGCTCTCGGTCAGCTCCACGATAACATCCTGAGGCTTCAGCCCATACTCCTTCACACAGGTAAGCACCTCGGTCAGGATCGGACTCTTCATAACCTGAACGTAGGAAACGTTCACGCTGATCTTAAAATCAGGAATATATTTCTGCCATTCCCGACACACGGAAAAGGCCCTGTGTAAGACCCATTTTCCCACCGGAATGATCAGCCCCGTCTCCTCCAGGATTGGAATAAATTCTACCGGGGACACCGCTCCCGTATTCTCCGAATGAAAACGAAGCAATGTCTCCGCCCCGATCAGCTCATTTCCGGTTGGATTCACAATGGGTTGAAAATGTGTCTCAAATCCACGGAAATCATGGTGTACGGAGTGGCGCAGTTCTCTCACCAGTTCTTTTTTCCGCAAAAACTTCTGGTAATCATCACTCTCAAAAATATAGCAGCGATTCTTTCCGTTCCGTTTTGCCTCGCTCAAAGCAAACTCCGATAACTTCATCAGGTTATCAAAAGAGGTATCCTCCATGTTTGCATTTTTCAGCACACCGCCGGAAATCGTGTAGACTGCCTCATAGCGGTTTCTTTCAATAAAATCGTCAATTTCCTGCCGAATCTTTTTATACAGGTCGTGAGCTTCCTCCACCGTTCCACCCAGGAAGTCCACAACGGCAAATTCGTCTGCCACCAGCCGGTAAAGCTGCTGTCCCGGCAAGATACAGGACGCAATACAATTCGCTGTCTCCCGCAGGATCATATCCCCGTAGGATATTCCCAGATTCTCGTTGATATCCTTAAAGTCATCGATCCCAATGCGCAGTATGAAACCGTCCGGGAAAATTCCTCCCAGCGTCTGAAGGTGGCTGCGCAGACTGGATTCTCCCAGAAGACCGCTGACATTATCCGCCTTCTGTTTCGCTCCGATCTCATTGATACATCCGATCATAATTGCCGGATTTCCCTCGCTGTCACAGATGGAACGACCGCGGCAGTTGATCCAGATCGGTTCTCCGTCCAGTCCCAGCCAACGGTACTGCAGGTTATGAAAACGCTTAACCCCCTTCGCCATCATATCCAGATCTTTTACCAACATGTCCAGATCATCAGGATGAACGAACTTTTCATGATTTTTCGCCACATCATGAAATTCATTATCCGGCAGACAGAATCTCTCTTTTGCGTGAGGCGAAATAAAATAGTAATCTTTTTTTAAATCATAGACATAAAGAAAATCATCCATGCATGGATACAATAAATCCACCATTTCACATAACTGCTCTACTGTGATCTGACAGTCTTTTCCATCCATATCATTTACCTCCTGAATCTCTTCTTCTGTTCTTCTAAATACGGACTCCTTATCATTCCTATTATATTAACATTTCAGGGTATCGTCAATCATTTAAAGCGAATCATTTCTGTTTTTAAATTCCTGGAAACCTCTGTCAGATCCTCCACTTTTCCGGAAAATTCTTCCACCAGTCTGCGCTCCTTATTCAAAGCCTCATAAATCTCCTGGGAACTGTCCACCGTATTCCTGGAAATATTGGCGATCTGCTCTGTGGAGGATACCACCTCCCGGCTCAGCTGCTTCATGCCGTCGATCAACGGTTCCATACGGCTGATGTCCTCCGAGATCCTTACGGAAGACTGGTTTAGCTCTGCAAAAGAGTCTCCCACCTGTTCAATAAAACGGATCTGTTCTCTGAATTTCTCATAGATCTGTTCCATCATCTCCACCGTACTCTCGGTCTCGCTTCGGATTCCATCCAGTATGGACGCCACATCCATGGAAGCATTTCCCGAACTCTCCGCCAGCTTGCCGATCTCATCCGCAACCACGCTGAATCCCTTTCCGTGTTCCCCTGCCCTGGCGGCTTCAATAGAGGCATTCAGCGCCAGAAGGGAGGTCTGCTCTGAGATATTGTTGATGGTATTCATGATCTCGCTAATATGTCTGGTCTTTTCATCCAGCGCCCGGATGATCTCTTGGATGTTGTCAATATTCTTCAACATCTTCTGGTTATTTTCCTGTAAAAATTCCAGTTGATATTTCACATATTTTAGGAAATTTAATAACTGTTATATTTG
>CAUAFT010000026.1 GCA_958428365.1 uncultured Lachnospiraceae bacterium
ACAACTGCATAGTATACTTAATCTATATCTGTGCAAAAGTTTTATTATTAAGAAACTTGCAATTAAAACACAGATTTTGTAAAAGAAAAATCCCGGAAATGGCTTAAAATAAGGAGGAAACAGCAGAATGGAAGCTTACAAACAGGAGTTTAACGATTCAATGGCATTTGTAGTATAAAACGCAGTACGAACCTCTTTGGAAAATTTAAAAATCGGGGAGATTGCATCCCAGTTATCATGCCAGCGGTTCATGGCGCTCGGATATTGTCCTGACCATTTTTCGGTAACAGTCTTTAACTGTTTTCTGGCAGCTTCTTCATCAGCAGCTGTATAGATTGTCTTTAAGTCTTTCGCAAAAGACTTCATATCCTTGTTTGCAACGTATTTGAGCGTATTTCTCACCATATGTACGATGCAGCGCTGTTGTTCCGTTTCAGGAAATGCGGCAGAGATTGCATCCTTGATTCCTGTCAGGCCATCAGAGCAGAGAATAAGAATGTCTTGAACACCACGGTTTTTCAGACTGTTCAGCACTGACAGCCAATACTTGCTGCTTTCATTTTCTCCTACAACAATGCTTAATACTTCTTTCATTCCGTCTTCGTTAATTCCAAGGACGACATATGCTGCAAGCTTTCTGATCACGCCATCGTCACGCACAGAAAAATGTACAGCATCAATAAAAACGATTGGATATACCGATGACAATGGGCGATTTTGCCATTCTTCTATTCTGGGAAGAAGCTTATCTGTGATATCGGATACCATTCCTTCACTTACTTCAAATCCATAAATATCTTCTATCGCTTCTGAAATCTGTCGAGTGGTCATTCCTTTTGCATACATGGAAATAATCTTGTCATAGATCGAAGAGATGTCTTTCTGGCGTTTTGGAAGTACCTGCGGCTCAAAGGAACTCTGTCGATCCTGAGGAACATTAACCTCAAATTCACCATATTTTATTTGCTTCGAACCGTCTTAGGCTTTGTTCCATTGCGATAGTTAGGCTCACCGGATCTTTCATAGCGGTCATAACCAAGATGATTATCCATTTCTGTTTCAAGCATATCTTGAATTGTGCCAGACAGAAGATCCTTTAAGGCCTCCTGGATGTCATCAGCGGACTGGATATTATACTCTTGGAGCAAGCCCTGAATCAAATTTCTCTTTCCTTCAGTTATTGGTTTTGGTTTGTAAACTTCTTTTTTTCTGTTTGCCATAATAAAAGGCCTCCTATGATTTTAATATTTTATCATAGAAGACCGTTGTATTGTTTAATTTACAGAGATTTTTTCACAGGCTCCATTTAACAATTTATATATTGTTCTTCCAATTGCTTTTTATGAATAATATTTTTATATTTTCATAAAAAGCAATTAATAAATAAACCCGTCCCAAAGCTCATAAGCCTTAACTATAACTTAAAATTTATTTTAATCTTATTATCAAGGATGTATTTTTATACCTATTCTATTAACAATACTTTATCCACCAAATGTTATCCCCTGTGATTCTAACCACTCTTTTATTTTCTTTATGAGCAAATACAATATAAATGCTATAATCGGCGCTAACAAAAAAGTTTTTCCCATACTCATATATATGCTATATGTGTAAAATATCAAAAGAAACCATCCACCTGCATACAAGCCAAAATCTGAATATGCATATATTATTTTATATCTATTCAAAACTGGTATATGCTTAAAAAATGTTCCCGATATCCCCACAACGATTAAAATAATTCCCATAAAGAAAATATATTCTTTATATGTGTCCATCCAATCTGCAATCATTTGGCTATATTCTTCAATTACTGGTGGTTCCTTTATTTTCTCCTCTATCACACTATAAAGCAAATCTTTTGCTGCAAAAATAGCTAAAATGTGAAATTCTATTATCCACACAATTTGCAAAACAACAAACAGATTCATTTTCTCTAACACACTTTTAGTACAATTTTTCAAAAAATCACTCATATCATCCTCCGTAAAAGCTTTTTATTTATATTATACATCATTTTTTTATTGTCATTTAATTGTCACACGACATAAAACGAGCCAAGAAACGCCGTAAATTCGGCATTTCTTGGCTCATGTACATTATTCAAACTCCTCGGCGGATAACTTGAACTGGCTGTTTTCCTCTGATTTTTAGCGGATTTATTATCCGTATTCTTCAAAAAATGCTCTCGTACTTGTGCCAGTCCAAATTTTTAGAGCCAAAATAGAGCCAGCCGGAATCGCCATTTTCTCCTTGTCTGCCCTATTCTACATGGTGCTAGCACCATGTAATTATATCCAACAAGAAAATATGCAGTCGCTCCCGTTACGCAACAAAACTCCCATTTAGACGATAAAGGTATAAACTATCTCAAACATCTTTTGGGGCATTTCAAACCTTTGTAAAATAAGCGTTTCAGATGTTCTAAAGCGTAACATTGCTTCACAACCATATCTTCAAATCTAACCCTCCATAGATATTGTAAGTTTATTGATACTTTTTTGTGAAATTCTTTCACTTCCAAATGGCTTCATCGCTAAAGCCATTAGTTTCATCGGATTGTCATCTGCCGCAACTCTATTTGAAACAATTTTTCCACAAATTCTGCACCTATGAATCACAGCCCACTCACCGCCCGTTCTAACCCAAACGCCAACAGGTTCCATGACACCATGACATTCAGAAGAACGATCTCCAGGTTTATTATCCAAATGAATGCTTGATAAACAGTTCGGACAATGATTTCTATGATTGCTTCCAGCTCCATTTG
Source organism: uncultured Lachnospiraceae bacterium (assembly GCA_958428365.1). GTDB lineage: Bacteria > Bacillota > Clostridia > Lachnospirales > Lachnospiraceae > Maccoyibacter. Next base: position 2,774 of record CAUAFT010000026.1, read on the forward strand.
AAACCACCGGCCATCCACATACTTTACAGGTAAAAGAATCCGTACACGGGTGTTTCATAAAATATTTTTTATCGTATTTTCTTTTTTTATTCTCTCTGTTCATGTATAATATCCTCCAATATCTCCTTTGCCGCCCATTATCCGTGTCAGTTCTTCCGTTTTTTCAACAGGAAATGGCGGATTAGCCAAGGGCTTTGAGGCAACAGACAAAACAACTAAAGGGTTATCATCTCCATGCAAAGGTGTAGATTTCATAGCGCCGCACCATGCACAACGTTGTATAATTTCCCACCGGCTATCATCTATGACCCATATCCCAACAGGCTCATAAATTCCTCCGCACTCATTTCCATCCTCATCCTGTTCGTGAATACTGGAAAGACAGTTCGGACAATGTTCCCAATCATGTATCGGTTCGTATTCCGCAGGAGTCCAGCGACAAATCGGACATATATATTTTATTTTCTTATCCATTTTTTCCAACTCCCTCCATTTTTTCAATTTCGCTTTTAAGTTCAGCCGCATATTTTTGATTAAGATTCAAAAATAGTGTTCTGTCCTTATCAGACCAGCCCATAAATATTCTATTCTCTATGTCTACGATTTTTTGAACCGTATCTTCCAAATGTTTTTGTCCCTTTTCTGTCAGAAAAACACGGGTATTCCGTCCTTTTCCGCTTTTCAAATACAATAATTCTTCTTTTTCAAACCGCCGAATAATCGTGTTCACTGTAGAACGTGTCATTCCTGTGTTTTTGTATAGTAAACTCTGATAACAGCCGCTTCCCTCATAACTGAGTACATAAAGCACGTTCATTTCCGCATCCGATATTCCCAGCTTTAATGCTGCTTCATGATAGCAACCGTTAATTACTCCATCAGCTATCCTAAGTTCTTTCATGTTCGCTCCTTTAATTGAATTTAACTCTTTATTTATGTACGCCCAAGTACATTATATGTACGTTAGCGTACATTGTCAAGGGCTTTGTATTAACAAGAACAACAATAATTTCATTCTACATTGCTCCAAGTACGGCTTCAAGAAATAAAGGGCACAGCCGCCGCCATGCCCCGATTTCCTACCATTCCAACGCTCTCTCGATTTTTTGTTTCTGCCCTTTCAAATCATTCTGCTTCTCATACAAGCTGTCACGTTCTTTACAGAGTGATTTCATGCGCTCCAACTGCGCCCTCACTCCCTCCCGGCAATCCGGCTCTATCCGCTTATATTCCCCGGTCAGACTGCGTATCTCATTATTATTTGATTTTATTTGCTCCGACACACATATCCAGTCAATCAGATTGCGTACTTCCGTATCCGTGTCATACAAATCTGTTTCCGAAAGGATTTTCGCACACAGCCGGACCATGACTTTTTTCTCCATATCTGTCACTGTATCAATCCCCCTATCTGCTCATTTCAAATGCACGTTTTGGGTGCTTATTTACCTTTTCTGCCCGTTCCAGAGCCTTAGACCGCTCAACTATCGACTGCACCTGTTCTCTGCCAAAATAACCCTCTAAACGCCCCAAATCCGCCGCTTTCTCCTGCAATCGGTCAATAGTGTCGCTCTGCTCCATGACCTTATCTGTCAGGCGGCTGATCTGCTGTTCCTGCCAGGTAACTTTATCTTTCAGTTTCTTCCCCTGTTCCGCAAGCTGGACGCATTTAATCGTCAATGCTTTTATCGTCTCTTTCAATTTCTCCACAAGTGGAGAGGCTTTTTTATCCTTATAAGCCTTTGCAGACATCAACGCCGCCGGTTCAGGCAACTGCCACTTCTCGTCCTCGTCATAGGCGTGTATATTTCGTTCCATGACCGCCTTAGACTGAACCATTTTCTCAATCTCCTGTTGTAATTTTTTCTGTTGTTTCTCTAATTTCTCATTGTCAGATAGCAGCTTTTCCTTATCCCCTGCAAGCGTTGCCGTCTGCTCCTTCAGCAAATCATTTGTTTCAGAAAGTTCCGCTACTTCCTGCCGGATTGCTTCGCCCTCCTGTCGTATCTGTTCTGTTTTCTGCTCCGCTTTCCTCTGCTGAATCTGAATATTTGATAATCGCTCTTTCCCGTCAGAAATAGATTGTTCCAGTTCCGCAACTTCCTTTGCCCTCTCCTTTTTCTCAAAATCCAGAACGGATAAATGCTTCTCATGTGTACCTTTCTTCTCCCACTCAATTCCATGCTCCAGCATGACAGCGGCAAGCTGTTCTTTCTCATAAGCCACCCACTGATTTAATTCCGTTTCCCGTCTCGTACCGCCTTTAAAGCCAAGAGCCGCTAGCGCCTGTTTCAAAGATACTCTTGTATCAAGCCCCCGCTTGCTTCCTGTCGTATACGGTACAAAATCAATATGGAGATGCGGGGTAGCTTCGTCCATATGGAGGTAGGCACTAAATACTCTTAGCGTAGGATTTCGCCGCTGGAAATACTGCATATATTTATCAAGCACCTTTGCCGCAAGCCGCCCATTCTCCGTTTTTGCTCCCATATTGTCCTTATCCCCGATTTGCAGAATAATCTCATGGAACGGCTTCTCCTGCTTGCCGGAACGAATTTTCTCATAATAATCGTCAATCCGACGGTCACTTCTGGTCTGTTTCTCATTGTACCGGGCGAGTGCTTCATCAAATAATTCGTGATATACGTCCTTAACATTTTCGTTGCAATATTCCACGTTCAGACAGCTTCTCTCCGGGTCTGTATTCTTTGCATGGAATTTTCTGCTGTTATGGTTGACTGAGCCTTTTCCTGTCATAAAGCTGATTGTTCGCTTCAATCAATATCCTTTCTCCCTGTCCGGGTAATCAGCGCCGGATACGGCGCATAATGGAGGAACCTTCCCGAACATTAGCAGTCCGTGAAGTATCGGGGCGAAGCCCCTCCTTTGTTACTTTCGCCGAAAGTAACGCAAAAGCACTTTTGACAGGCTCCGCTCTATCAAAAGCTGCCTTTGCGCCCTGCCGGGGGCTTTTCCGTCCTACGGACGGGGCGGCTGTTCCCGCCGCTTTGCTTCCGCCGCCATAGCTTTTCGGATAGCCGAAAGTACGTTTTTTACCGTACATTCCTCCCACCCACACAGCCATACCAGCGTCCGCATTTCTGCCGCAGTCAATTCCACATCTCCGAATATCTCATTGAGTGCGTCAATCCTCCTAGCTTCGCTCTCGTAAAAATATTTGTTCACATTCCGGGTTCCCCATTCCGGCTGTCGTATCATATTCGCCCTCCTTTTCAAGACCGCAACAACGCAAGGTCTATATCTTTTGCAACCTTGCAGACACCAAGCCCGCAAATTCTATATATTCTGCATTGTTGCGCTGTTGCCTTATTCCGGCTTGATTTTATCCAGTTCCCAATACCATGAATTGTTTATCCGCTTTGCTCTGATACCCAATTCCTTTTTTGCATTTTCAAGCGTCCGTCTGGATATGCCCTGTTCCTCCGCCAGATTGAAAATCTCATTGCTCTGCATGGCATTGTTTGTTTCCGCTATTTCTCGGAGCAGACGCTTCGCCTGTTCCAGCTTATTCGCTTTCGGTGCGATACCGCCCAGCACTTCATCAGCGGTAATTTCATAATCTCCGAGCCAGCGAAAACCGTCCTCCGACAACTCAAAGGCTTTCGGGTGTCCGAACGCCGCCAGATTGTTTTTTATCTGGACTACCGCCCTTATATTTGCTTCGCCCTCCACTCTGCCGACCAGCAGGACGCTCCTTGCCACCGCAAAGAAATCAATGGAACCCATACCCCGGTATGCCGCCTTATTTCCAGCCGCTTTGTTCATGTGCCCTACAAGTACAATGGCACACTGATATTTCTCCGCCAGAGCCGCCAGCTTCTTTGTCATATCCCTCGCTTCATTTGCCCGGTTCATATCCATACCGCCGCCGAGATACGCCTGTATCGGGTCTAAAATCAGCAGCTTCGCCTTTGTCCTTATAACCGCTTCTTCCAGACGTTCATCTATCATGGAAAGTGATTTTATGCTCTCGTCAATGACGGAAATATTTTCACAGTTCGCTCCTGCCGCTTCCAGCCGGGGCTTCACCGTATCGGCAAGCCCGTCCTCCGCGCTCTGATAAATCACAGTCAGCGGCTCTGTCAGCTTCATCTCGCTGTCTATGCCCTCACCTTTTGACAGCTTCGCCGCTATATTCAGCACCAGCGTTGTCTTACCGTCTCCCGGATCGCCCTGCACAATCGTCAGTTTTCCATAGGGGATAAACGGATACCACAGCCACGCCACCTCCTGCGACTGTATCTCCGACATTTTAATCATCTGTAATTCTGTTCTGGTTCCCTCCATAAAGTCCTCCATTTCTAAAAAATTTCATTGTCACTGGAAGAAACCTCTGCTATACTTGAATTGTGATTGTTGATAACAGAGGTTTTCCAGTTATCACAGCCCTAACAGTTGCCGCTGTCGGGGCTTTTTTCTTCGCCTTGCCACAGATACTTTGCACCGTCCAGCATCCAGAGAATTGCTTTCAGCATATCCAGACAGTCATTCCTCATATCCTGCAATCCCTCCGCAGATAATGTGACTTCTGCCTGTTCAAACTGTTCTGTCACTTCCCGGATATTTGTCCGCATGATTTTCAATTCCTCCACCAACTGATAAATCAGTTCTTTCCTGCCGACCACGCATACCCGGTTATAAATACAGGAGCGCACAAAGTAGTCCTTCTTTGACATTCCGCTTGCTAAAATCTTTGCTTCGATTTCTTCCCTCTCTCTGGGCGAAATTCGGAAGCTGATTGTGGGATATTTATGTGTACCGCTCATTCTTCGTCCTCCCTGTTATTCTCCATTTCCAACCTGTCCGCAAGCTCTCCCTGTTTGTTCGGGTATAAATGCGAATAAGTGTTCAGTGTCGTTTCGATTTTTTCATGCCCCAGACGCTCCGCAATCGCAAGCGGCGTGAAACCCATTTCCACGAGTAGAGAAGCGTGAGAGTGCCTCAAATCATGCAGACGTATCCTTTTTACCCCGGAAGCCTTGATTCCTCTGATGATTTCATGCTCCATATAGGATTTTGTAAACCGGAACATTCTTTCATCTGCCATAATCCCGTACAAGTGGGAGAGATACTCCCGCAATTCTTCTGCAAGAAATGGCGGTATCGTCACAGTCCGTTTGCTCTTAGGCGTTTTCGGCGGCGTGATAATATCTCTCCCGTCCAAACGCTGATAGGATTTATTGATTGAAATTGTTCGCTTTTCCAAATCAATATCATTGTAAGTCAACGCCAGCAATTCCCCTATTCTCATGCCCGTCCAGTAGAGAAGCAGAAACGCCATCTTTGTTTCCGGCTTATCCTCTACAGTCACGAGGAACTGCTTGAACTCCTGTTTTGTCCAAAATTCCTTTTCCCCGGCATGACTTTTTCCAATGCTCCCGGCTTTCCGGCAAGGATTGTCTTTCAGGTCATAGTACCGAACTGCATAATTGAAAATTGCCGATAACTGGTTGTTGACCGTTTTCAGATACGTTTGGGAATAGCCCTTTTTCATCAGCGCATTTTGCCACGCCCGAATGTCGGAAGCCTTAATCTCACTTATGCTCTTTTTCTTGAAATACGGAATGATTTTCAAATCAATGATAAATTTTTTTGTCCGCATGGTATTCTCACGCAGACGGTGCTCCATATCCTCATAGTAAATTTGAACGAAATTCTCAAATTTGATATTCAAATCTTTCTGCCGTTGTTGCAGGAAATCCCGCTCCCATTGCTCCGCTTCCGTCTTTGTTTTAAAACCTCTCTTATTTTTCTTGTGGCTCACGCCCTGCCAGTCCTTATAGTAAAACTGGCAACGCCACATTTTTCCGTCTCTCGTTGCCGACATAAAAGCCCTCCTCTCCTACATAGCTACGGTCAGACCGTAGAATTTTTCCTCAAAGTATTTTGTCGGAACCTTGCCGCAGATCGTCCGATAACCTTTTGCTTTCAATTCTTCATTCAGTCCCCGAATAATCTTGTAGGCATAGCCCGTTGACACACCAAGCATTTCTGCCGCTTCCTCTGCTGTTACATACATTTTTTTCTTTTTCTCCATATTGTCCTATCCTTTCTCTTATTATTTTTCGGTACACTTTTGTGTCCTTATAATCATATTATATAGTACACTTTTGTGAACGTCAAGTATTTATTTTAAATTTTTATACACAAATGTGTTCCATTGTGATAGAATTGAACTATCAAGAGATTATGGAGGTATCGGCATGACAACCGGAGAGAAAATAAAATACTTTAGAAATATGCGTGGTATATCACAAGAAATGTTGGGACAGCTATCCGGCATTAACCCTGCCACCATAAAGAAATATGAATATGGCATACGCAATCCCAAACCCGACCAGTTACTAAAGATTGCAAATGCGTTAGGCATCAGCATCAATATTTTCATGGATTTTGATATAGAAACAGTATCAGATGTGCTATCCCTGCTGTTTAAAATGGACGAGCAGGTAGGTATGAACTTTGAAGCAGAAAAAGACGAAAATGGCAACTATATTCCTGCCACTTTAAAGATTTCCTTTACCCACCCGGCACTCAACAAAAAATTATGCACTTATTTGAAAGCCAAACAATTACAGGAAAATATCAAGAATAACAAATACAATTTTACAGAAGAACAACAGGATGAAGCCTACCAGTCATTCGAGAGCGATATGGAAGAAATTAAAAATCATCTGCTTGATGATAATATGATTGTGAAAAAAGGAAGCACTGGAATATCTGTTAAAGTATTCCCACAATAAAATAGAGCCATTTTAGAGCCAAACGCCATAAAACAACGCCGGAAATGCCCATTTTATCAGCATTTCCGGCGTTCTGTCCGTTACTCGAACTCAATCGTCCCCGGCGGCTTACTCGTCAAATCATACACCACTCGATTAACCCCTCTCACCTCATTAATAATCCTGCTCATCACCACCTGCAGCACCTCCCACGGAATCTCCGCCGCCTCGGCAGTCATAAAGTCGATCGTATTCACCGCACGCAGCGCCACCGCGTAATCATAAGTTCTCTCATCCCCCATAACTCCTACCGACCTCATATTCGTCAATGCCGCAAAATACTGCCCGATCGTCTTGTCCAGTCCGGCCTTTGCAATCTCCTCTCTATAGATCGCATCCGCATCCTGAACGATCTTCACCTTCTCCCCGGTCACCTCGCCGATGATCCGGATTCCAAGTCCCGGTCCCGGAAACGGCTGGCGGAACACCAGATATTCCGGAATGCCAAGTTCCAGCCCAGCCTTACGCACCTCATCCTTGAACAGATCCCGCAGCGGCTCAATGATCTCCTTAAAGTCCACATAGTCCGGCAGTCCGCCCACATTGTGGTGTGACTTGATCACAGCGGATTCCCCGCCCAGACCACTCTCCACCACATCCGGGTAGATCGTTCCCTGTACCAGGAAGTCCACGGCTCCGATCTTCTTCGCCTCTTCCTCAAAGACGCGGATGAACTCCTCACCGATGATCTTCCTCTTTTTCTCCGGCTCCTCCACGCCCTTTAATTTTTCATAGAATCGCTCCTGGGCATTGACCCGGATAAAATTCAGATCATAATTTCCATCCGGTCCGAACACGGCTTCCACCTCGTCCCCTTCATTTTTTCGAAGCAGACCGTGATCCACAAACACACAGGTCAGCTGCTCTCCCACTGCCTTGGACAACAGGACCGCCGCCACGGAAGAATCCACGCCGCCGGAAAGTGCGCACAGCACCCTGCCGTCGCCCACCTTTTCACGGATCGCCTGGATCGACTGCTCCACGAAGGAATCCATCTTCCAATCCCCGGCACATCCGCAGATATTCCGCACATAATTAGAAAGCATCTTCGTTCCCTCTGCGGTATGAAGCACCTCCGGGTGGAACTGGATCGCATACAGATTCCGGGACAGATCCTGTGCTGCCGCCACCGGACAATCCGCCGTGTGCGCCACGATCTCGAATCCCGGCGCCGTCTTTGAGATATAGTCAAAATGGCTCATCCAGCAGACCGTCTCCTCGGAGACATCCGTAAACAGCGGAGATTTCGTGTCCACACAGACGTCCGTTTTACCATACTCACGGACCGCCGCCTTCTCCACCTTTCCTCCCAGAATATGCATCATCAGCTGAGCGCCGTAGCAGAGTCCTAACACCGGGATCCCCAGCTCAAACAATTCCTTTGTATAAGTCGGAGAATCCTCTTCATAGCAGCTATTCGGTCCGCCGGTCAGGATGATCCCCTTCGGGTTCATCGCTTTGATCTGTGTAATATCGGTTTTATAGGAATAGATCTCACAGTAGACATTACATTCCCTGACACGCCGTGCCACGAGCTGGTTGTACTGCCCTCCGAAATCTATTACGATGACGGTTTCTCTCTTCAAGACAACGTCCTCCTTCTTAAGTAATGAAAATATATCATGAAAACATTTCACATTTAGCTTCTATTATACGTTCTCACTCTCCCCTTGTCAAAGCGATTTCAACACTTTACACTTTTTCCAGATCCTGTCCGGGAATTGTCATACATCCCCCATCTTAGGAACTTCATCCCAACTCCCGTCTCACGATCTCCCACTCCTGAATCAATCGTTCCAGGGAATACGCCGCATTTGCCGGGCTGGTGGATGGCAGCTTGATATCCTCCACGCCGCACAGCGGATAGAGATATTTCTGATAAAGGCTGTGCGCCTTTCCTCCGTTGGTAAAAACTGCGGTAATTCCCGTAGATCCCAGAATATCGGAAATATCATTCGCCACCACATCCTGGATGGAACTGTCACTGGATCCCTCAATTCTACAGCTATGCACCACATCCCAGACAGCGATCCCATTTCTCAGCAAAAATTCCTTTTTCTCCGGAATCGTAACCGGAACTTCCTCCTTCGTCAACGCCGCCAACAGCTTCCAGAAGCGGTTCTGAGGATGACCGTAGTAAAAGTTTTGCTCCCTGGATTTTACAGAAGGAAACGTTCCAAGGATCAGAATCTTCGATTCCTGATCATAAATCGGTTCAAAGGTATGAGTAATGGATTCTTTTTCCATGTCTTTTTTCTCCTTATCGTGTAAATTTTTGTTATTTTATGTCTTTTCTTATTGTACCAAGGTACTATTTTATGTACAATAATATTATAGTAAATAACAGATTTCCAAAAGACGAGGTATACTAAATGAGCATAATTCAACTTGACAGCGATAAATGTGTCGGCTGCAACGCATGCGTCAGAGCCTGTCCGGTAGACGACGCCAATATTGCGAAAACTGACGAAAACGGCAACTTGATCATCCACATCGACGATGACCGTTGCATCAAATGCGGAGCCTGTATCGCATCCTGCTCCCACCATGCCCGGTATTTTATCGACGACACGGACGCCTTCTTTAAATGTCTGGATTCCGGCCAAGAACTTGCCATCATCATGGCTCCGGCTTTCCGCGTCGCTTTTTCAGAGAACTGGGAACGGGTCCTTTTCTGGCTGCGCAGCAAAGGCGCCAAGATCTATGACGTCTCTTTCGGCGCAGACATCTGTACCTGGGCGCATGTGAGAGCATTGGAGGAAAACCCTGATCTGAAACTGATCTCCCAGCCCTGTCCTGCCATCGTGAATTATGTGCTTCGTCATCAGCCAAATCTGATTCCAAGCCTTTCACCGATACACAGCCCTATGACCTGCCTTGCTTCCTATATCAGGAACCAGGATGGATTTAAGGGAAAAATCGCAGCTCTCTCTCCCTGCATTGCCAAGATCGATGAGTTCCAACAGACCGGATACATTGACATGAATGTCACGATCCAGCATTTCAAAGAGGAGCTGCAGCGCAGACATGTAGAGCTTCCCCGCACGAAAGAAAGATTTGAATTTGACGCCTATCCCGGATTGGAGGGAGCGATCTATCCCCGCCCCGGCGGTCTGATGAAAAACCTCCTCATCCACCACCCGGAGCTGAGGGTCGTCACCTCGGAGGGTACGGATAAGGTTTATAGGGAACTGGACAGCTATCTCTCCCAGCCCGTCAGCCGGCGCCCGCAGGTATTCGACGTCCTGAATTGTGGAATGGGATGCAATGCCGGACCTGCCGTCGGTGTGGATAAGCATCCATTTGAGATCAACGAGATCATGCACTCTCTCGAACGTGAGGCTCGAAAGGTCCGTAAGTCCCATACAAAAAATGGCGTGGATCAGCAGTTCGCCTTCTTTGATAAAAACTTAAACCCACGGGATTACCAGCGCACCTACCGCTCCGAGAGCAGGACAAAACACAGCGTCTCCGAACTGGAGCTGGCAGAGGCCTTCAAAGCTCTTGGAAAGAATACCGAGACGGAGCGCAATTTCGACTGTCATGCCTGCGGTTATGCAAGCTGTCGTGAGATGGCGACCGCCCTCGCCCTTGGTATCAATGAGAAACAGAACTGCCACCAGTACATGATGAACGTGATCCGCGACGAGCGTCAGCACGTCAATGAAATCAACCGGGATGTTTTAGAGATCAACGAAACTTTAACCGAACTCTTTGAAGTCTTAACCGAGGACATCCGTCAGGCAAAGCAAAACGCTGACCAGATCAGCGCCCTGGGCGCAAGCAATGAACAGGAAATGAATACCGTCGTTACGGAGATGAATAACCTCCATGAACTGACAGCCACCATTTCCTCCGCCCTGGATAACATCACCGAGAGCGTCACAAGCTATAACCAGATGACTGTGGATGTGGAAAAGATCGCCGCAAGGATCAACCTTCTCTCCTTAAACGCTGCCATTGAGGCAGCCAAGGCGGGAGACGCAGGTCGAGGCTTCGCCGTTGTCGCCACAAGCATTCGGGAATTGTCCGCCAATTCCAAGAATGCCGTAGGTTCCGCCAAGGAAAACGACGCCGCAGTGCACAGCTCCATCGGCAACGTAGAGGAAGTACTCACGGAGTTCAAAAGCGCCATCACTACTCTTCTGAATAACGTCAACCATACCATGCAGGATGTGAAGCAGACCTGCACCAACAGTGAGACGATCGCCGCCTCCATGACCGACGTGACCAACATGGCGGAGCAGGTTCAGGAGATGATCCAGCACACCAATAAGGAGACCGTTTCAAGTTTTGTGTAAACGTCAAAAACTGATATAAGATTTGTGAAT
>CAUAFT010000027.1 GCA_958428365.1 uncultured Lachnospiraceae bacterium
CCCGACCCACGGCTTAGAAGGCCGTTGCTCTATCCAGCTGAGCTACGAACACATAATCGAGAATTTTGCAAATACAAAGCGGGTGATGGGAATCGAACCCACGTATCCAGCTTGGAAGGCTGGTGTTCTACCATTGAACTACACCCGCGGAGTCGGGGTGACAGGATTCGAACCTGCGGCCTCCTGGTCCCAAACCAGGCGCTCTAGCCAAGCTGAGCCACACCCCGTGTTTTGCAATATTCAAGTCGTTCACTCGTGACGCAAGACATATTATATAATAGTAAAATTCAAATGTCAATAAAAAATTTCGATTTTTTTGACTTTTTTACAAATAATGAATCGTATAGTGGGCTTCCCCTTCCCGGTCGATCTCCATCATAATAAAAGACGGCTGTCTTCCCGGCTGTCTCGGATAGGAAATGCTGCCCGGATTTAGCAGCGTAACTCCCTTTTCATGCTCGATCACAGGTCTGTGGGTATGTCCGAACATGGCGATGTCCATGCTCCTTCCATAGGCTTCTTTTCTCAGATTTTCCAGCCCCGCCGTAACATAGTAGTAATGTCCATGAGTGATCAGCGCCTTATAATTCCCAATACAAATCTCCTTTTCCTTCTCCAGCATGGAAAAGAAATCATTATTGCCCGCAACGATCTCCACCGGACATCCCGCCATCGCGGCTATGTAGTCCTCATAACCTTCGGCGTCTCCCAGGTGGATCAAAAGGTCGATCCTGCCCATCTTTTCCAACGCCCTCTGAAGATTCTCATGGCGCCTGTGCGTATCGCTTACAATCATTATTTTCATCTTTTCCACCTCTACAGCATTAAAATCCTCTGTGCTTCAATTCCTCTTTCATCGCCCGCAGCGCCTTTCCCCTGTGACTCAGCTCATTTTTCTGATCCATGGAAAGCTGCGCCGTGGAACAGCCGTATTCCTCCACATAAAAAATCGGATCGTAGCCAAACCCATTCTCTCCTGCCGGATCCTCTCCGATATAGCCCTCCATGGCTCTTCGTAAGACCAATACCTCCTTATCCGGTAAAACTGCTGCAATAGCACAGACAAACCGCGCCGTCCTTTTGCTCTTTTCCACTCCTGCAAGCCGCTCTAAGAGATTGGCGTTCTTGATCTCATAAGAGGTATCCTCCCCCATATATCTTGCAGAATAGACCCCCGGCTCCCCGTTCAGATAGTCGATCTCCAGTCCGGAATCATCTGCCAGCACGATATCATCTGTATGCCTTGCAATGGCTTTTGCCTTGATCACGGCATTCTCCTCAAAGGTCTTTCCATCCTCCACGATATCGGTCTTAATTCCCGCTTCCTTCATGGACAGGATCTCCAATCCCATGTCCTCCATGATCGCCTTGATCTCCTTCATCTTCCCGGCGTTTCCCGTTGCAAAAATAATTCTCTTTTTCATGCTTCCCATCTCCTTAATATCCCTCGTCAAAAGCCCGCAGAACAGACTGGTAGATACCCTCTGCCACCGTCTTCTGATACTCTTTTGAATTTAATTTTTCCAATTCCTCCGGATTTGTCATAAAGCCCACCTCAATCAGCGCCACCGGAACCTTTGCAGACCGGATGATAAAAATATCGTTTCCTGCCACCAGTCCCATATCGGCGCTGCCGCAGGTACTGGTCACTTCTTCCAGACAGATCTGGGCAAGATCCTTAGATTCCCGGTCTGATTTCTTCTCATCATACATCACCTGGGTTCCGTGAATTTTGCTGTATTGGGAACCCGACATGGAATTGTTGTGAATGCTGATGAACAGATCCGCCTCCGCCCTGTTGGCAAGCTCCACGCGCTCCGAAAAAGAGGGATTGCTGTCATCCAGCCTCGTATAATACACGCCGATCCTTTCATTTTCCTCTAACAGCTTTTGCAATTCCAGAACGATCCCAAGATCAATATCCTTCTCGCAGATTCCCTGCTTCGCCGCCCCCGGCGCATTTCCGCCGTGTCCTGCATCAATAACGATCACCTTATCATAGATCTCATGGGGAGAGGTAAAATCCAGATAGAGATATTTCCCCGAACAGGTCTTTTCCGTCTCCAGCACCTTGTCCAGTACGATCTCGATCACTGCCTTTCCCCCGGCATAATCCATAACCACATCGCTAATGTTCCTGCTGCTTCCCACAAGGGAATTATCATATAAAAAATCCGGGCTGTCCGTTGGGATCACCAGCTCAACCGTCTGAGTCAGGTAATTCTGTTCCACCTCCACTTCGCTGGCGTCACAGCCCTCCGGAAGTTCCACCCGAAGCTGTTGGGGAAAATTGATCTCCTCATCCGTGTTGATAGCGCTGATGCCCACTCTCTCGCCACCCGCCAGCAGCAGGTCCTCGAACTCCTCCCTCCCAAAGGCAAGGGAAATCCCATGCAGCTTTGGCAGATAGGAAAAGGCGGCGCAGGCAATAATGGAGAGAATGACACAAAAACACGCGGATATCTTTAGTACTTTCTCCTGCATACTTCCTCCTACTTCCCTGCATATGCCTTAATGCAGAGATTGCACGCCTGGGTGTCTTCCACATGCTCCCAGCTTTGTCCATCAGGGCTGATATAGCCCTCTCCGTCCGACAGATCCACGTTTGCCGTGGTGGCGTCCGCCGCATACTCGATGGCGAGCGGATGCACTGCATCCGGCGTACTCAGATATACTACCACCGCAAATCTCTCCCCGCTTTTGACCGGGATCTGCTTTTCAAATGGAATGGTGTAATACCCGGCATTGTCCAGTTTTCCCTCTGCCACCAGTTCCTTTTTTTCAAAGGACTCTATGCCCTGAAAGTTTCTCACCACATAGACCCGGTAAGAGGTGTCCTTTCCCGTGGCATAAAATCCCGCCGCCTGCAGCTTTTCTTTCTGTCCCGCCTCAAATATATTGGCTCCGTAGACCGAATCCTTATTATAACCCAGCTGGCCTACCCAGCCGCACAGATCCGACTGATAGATACTGTCGTAATTGTCCGTGCTCTCCACATCAGTGTACACCACATTGTGGACTCCGATATTGGTATCGTGATAGGAAATGTAAAAGACTCCATTGTCTCCAAAATCCGCTCCCCAGCTGTTCTGGCAGATAAAGGCTCCGTCTCCCTCCAATTCCATAGAAAAATTCTCCTTTGGATAATTGTCATCCCATCCGATGATCATAACGTCGTGATTTGGCTTTTCCGTACCGATGTAGCAGTAGGCGTTCTTGCTGCTGTTGTAAAAGGAGGACTGACTCTGGGAACTGCGAAGGGCACTGTAAATGGAAGTCTGAACCCCTCCGTATTTGAACACCGCCTCCTTGATCTTCTCAAAATCCTTTCCCTCAATGACCTGGATCTCCTGTACATGCTTCACCGCTTCCAGCCCATCCGGAGATTCCCCGTCTCCGTAGGGATCGTCCGCCTCATAGACCGGACCCTGCCAGGCTGTGAGATATGCCATCCCCATGGTATATTCCCCTCCGTCGTTCTGGGTCTGGCTGAAACTGTTCTTTAAGGACATATGATCCACGGAGAACTGCAGATGTTCCTCCGGCAGCAGAGAAGTCTCTAAGGCTCCCACTGCTGCAGACGCCCAGCAGGTTCCCAGGCTTCCCTGATTTTTCACCGCCGTGGTGCGTCCCTTATCCCTTAGATCGTATTTCACGGGATAGATAGAAGCCGCCCCGGAGATGTCCGTGGCAGTCGCCATATTCTTCTCTATATTCCAGGTATAGTCATAGGCAAGAGATTCGGAAAGTTTGGACGCGGAGACATAATACTCATCTCCCTCCCGGAGAAGATCTTCATCCTCCACGGAAAAATCCGCGCTCTCCTCGTGTTTTTCCACCACGAGCCTCTCCTTCTCATAAAGCCCTGCGCTGCAATTAAAACTGTCCCGGATCAAAGAGACCGGAACCATGATCTCCAGATCGTCGTCCATATAGATTCCCGTGTCCTCATTGCTGTAGATCCGATTGTCCACCACCAAAGAGAGCGGATTCTCATTGACGCTCTCCGCGATCAGAGGATTCCAGATCTCGCGGTCGATCTGCGCCCCGCGAAACGTCTCCACCTGCTCGTTGCCGGCGCCTATCCTGCTAAATTTTATCATCATCACCAACAGTAGGATTACTGTCAGGCAGATATATCGTTTTGAATACTTCAATGCAACTCCTCACCACTTCTTCTCTTGGGCGGTTTCGGTCCCAAAAACTGATAAAAATAGGTCTTTAACATACCGTTATAGATCTTCCGGTTCTTGTCCGCCTTCCTTCCAATATGCTGCTGCGCCTGCTCATAGCTGGTAATCAGGAACATGGACCAGGAATCCAGCCCCCGATACATCTCGCCGATCTGTCTGTAAAGCTCCGGCAGGTCCTCCTTCTCCTCCAATCGCTCTCCATAAGGAGGATTTGATATAATAAACCCATACTTTTTCGGATGATGCATCTTAGAGACTTCCCGCTGCTGGAAATGGATCAGGTGATCCACTCCCGCTCTTTTGGCATTCTCCCTGGCAGCTTTCACAACCTCCCCATCTATATCATATCCCTGGATGTCCACTTTGATGTCTGTATCCACCATTTCGCCAGCTTCCTCGATCACTTCATACCAAAGCCGCTTTGGAATCAGGTTTGTCCACTTTTCTGCGATAAATTCCCGGTTTAATCCAGGCGCCATATTGGCAGCCATCATCGCCGCCTCAATGGGAAATGTCCCACTTCCGCAAAAAGGATCCACTAAGATCCGATCCTTATGCCAGGGTGTCAGCATAATCAACGCCGCTGCCAGCGTCTCAGAGATGGGCGCCTTGCTGGTCATGGTACGGTATCCCCTCTTATGTAAGGATTCCCCGGTGGTATCCAGGGTCACGATCACTTCATCTTTCATAAGGAAGATTCTCACCGGATACGCCGCTCCGTCCTCGGAAAACCAGTCCACATGGTATCTCTGCTTCATCCTCTCCACCATCGCCTTTTTGACAATGGACTGGATATCGGAAGGGGAAAAAAGTTTACTCTTGATGGAAGTCGCCTTGGTCACCCAGAACTTTCCGTCCTTCGGTATGTATCTCTCCCATGGCAGGGCTTTGATTCCCTCAAACAGCTCGTCAAAGGTCCGGGCATGGAACCTTCCCACCTCCAGAAGAACCCGTTCCGCCGTCCTTAAAAAAATATTCGCCCGGCAGATTCCCTCTGCGTCCGCAGCAAAGGTCACTCTGCCGTCCTCCACTTTCGTAATCTCATATCCCAGATCATAAATTTCTCTTTTGCACACTGCCTCCAGACCAAAATGGCAGGGCGCCGTCAATTGGTAATTTTCCATATCCGTTCTCTTTCTAAAAATACTCTGATAATCTACTATTATACTATCTGTTCGTTTTTCCGCTGTCAATCTTTTTTCTTTTCCATTTTTAATCCAGATTCCGCTCCTGAACCGCCCGGATTCCTCCCACCAGAGTGGATACCGAATATCCCATTTCCTGCAGCTTTTTGGCAGCCATCATACTCAGACTTCCCCGTTCACAGTACAAAACATAAATCTTTGTGCGATCCAGCCGGGGCGCCCACCACTCCATATCGTCATATGGAAGATTTTTTGCCCCTTGAATATGATAGAGCTCATAGTCCTCTTTTTCCCGAACGTCGATGAACTCCACATTCTCACGTTCCTGATAGGTCTGAATGTCTCTTACGCCGATTGTCTTTATTTCTCTTGGTGTCATACGCAGCTTCCCCTCTCTTTATAGAAAAACAGATTACAAAGATTTCTTTGTAATCTGTTCTTACATTATACTATTCCGTTTTGAATGATTTGTGCTAACGGCTTAGTAGCAGTTATTTGCATCACTGGCAGAATTAGTAGACTTGTTGTTCGCCTTGTTGCTTGCCTTGTTGTTGCCTGCTTTGTTTCTTCCACAGTTTGTAGAATTAGTACTGTTTGTACCCTGAGAATTTGTTGCGTTTGTTCCTCTGTTTGTTGCATTTTCTGCATTTTTTGCCATGATTGCTACCTCCTTAGTTGCTTTTTCATTGCCTAATTAGTATCTATAAAATTCGTACAATTATTCATATATGTACATTGTATTTGAAAAACTTTTATATTACAATTCTACTGTAAAAGCGTATGCGCTTTTATAGTTATACCCCTTATTAATTATTTATACTCCCCTCACAGAAAAGACCGATGGCTCCCCATCGGTCTTTTCTACATCCTTATATTCGTTTAAAGATCATAAAATTCTTTATTTTCAAGCAGCTCCGGCGTCATCTCGCCTCCCGCTTTCTGGTATCTGTCCATAAATACTTCCATATGGCGCTTCTTTCTGCCCTCCAAAATATTGTATTTTGAGATCAGCTCCTGATACATCGGACTGTTTTTTAACGACTCCCGCATATCCTTGGAAAACGGACAATAGCGGAACAGGATTCCCCTTGCCACCTTGTTCATACGGAAGCTGCCTTTCGACTCGTATTTCATCCAAATCTGGTAATCCTTGATAAAGACTTCCCGATAGTTGTTCTTCGCCTTCCAAAGGGCGTTTTTCATCTTCTCCTTCGCCTCCGGGGACAGCTCGTGGTTCTTCCTGTAATACTGTACATAATCGTAATACTCCGAGGTCAGGGACAGCTCCCGGATATCATTCCATCTCGCTCCCTGCTCCTTCCGGCAGATCTCCCAGCGGAATCTTCCCGCAGTCTCCACCATCAGCTCCTCCAAGTTTGCCGCTGTGAGGATCGGAAACAGGAACCGGGCAGGCGTATCCCTCTTACTTCCCGCAGTCTCCTGCCACATCATAGCATTGCATCCTGCATTTGGCATGAGGATCACATCTGGAAGCACTTCCTTTTTCAAAAACTCCCTGGTGATATCGTGAGCCGGATCCGAGAACGTAGTCTCCCGATAGAAGATGGAATAATCCACCTTTTTAATATCATACAACAGTTCATCGATCCGCTGCGCCGTCACCAGCATAGACTCTGCCGAATTCATAATATCGTTCTCGCTCAGAAGCGGTATGAAGGTGGATATCTTACCGTAGACCGCGCGGTTTGCGGAGGTAAACATATTTTCAATCTCAAACTCCACCTTTTTCCATCGGTCATCCTTCCAGGCTTTCTGCTCCTTCTCGGTAATCCTTCCATTTCGGCGCATGTCCGCCAGATACCCCACATAATCCAGATCAAACTCATTTCTGGACGGCTCTTTTTTTCCCTCGTAAATGCTCTTGAGCCATTCAAACATCGTGAATACATGATCGGAATTGCAAAGAGAGAGCTTATCTACCAGATCGTACAGCTCATTGGCGTTGTCCTCCCCCGCCAGCTTCACATCCATAAATCCAAAGTTGAAGAACATCTTTAAGATCTGGGGCACCTGCGGCTCCGTCAGCGCCCGCTTCATGGCAGCCTTATAGATCTCGTAATATGTATTTGCCAGAGTCTTGCGCAGCCTTCTGACATGATCCTCCGTGGAATAGAGATCCGGCAGCTCCCGGTAGCTGGCAATGGATTTGCGAACCTGTTCGATCTGCTCCGGCGTACAGGAAGCATAGCTTAAAATAGATTCCAGACAATCCTGCTCCTCCGCTTCCTCCGAAACCACTTCCCCGTTCTCATCCTCAAACAGGACCGGTTTCTCCAGATCTTCCTGAGAGATCGTAGTAAAATCATACGTCTCATATTCCGCAAAGCGTTCACGGATCTGTTCCTCCGGGTACAATCCCGTATCCCGGATAAATACCATTAGCTTTTCCACATAGGCAGACAATTCCGAGATCTCCGTATTGACTCTGGATGCACGGGCTTCCAGATCAAAATAGAGCTGGAACAGATCATTTTTTCCCTCGTCCAACAAAAGATCCTGCCAGTAGCGCAGGTAATCCCAGATCGCCTCCATTTTTTCAATGGCTGCCCGCATAGTCTCGCTGGCGCCGAAGATCTCTCCCAGATTCATATCCCAGTCATTTCCATAAAAAGTCTCGACTCCTGCCATATCTTTTTTTGCAAAAGACTGATAATAATCGATCCTCCAGCTTTCCAGTACATGGGTCCGGTCCAGAGGTACAAAATGCTCCATCCGCCCCAGCTGTCTCTCCGGAACCTCATATTTTGCACAGAGGAACCGATAATCCCGATAAGCCTCCAGACTGAAGGTATAGAGCTTATGCGCCAAAAAACGCAGTTTTTTATAATGCTGCAAAACGGAATTTGCCTGCTTTACAGCCGCTACCGTGAAGACATGGGCATATTTGGGCTGAGCTTTAAAGATACTTTTCATATCCTCTGTCTTTTTAAACGGATAGGACATCAGCACCGTGTCCTCCGCCGCAACATAATCGCACTGATATTCCTGATTTTCACAAGCCACTAACCCGATAATATTTCCTGCATCCAGGGGCAGAATATCGTTTTTCGTCAACATATTCACCCGTCCCCGTACTATGACATATAGCTCTTTTTGTTTTCCACCTCTCTTGATAAAATGCTTCCCCTTTTCAACTTTCACCGCTGCCATACTCTTCACTTCCTCATCTCAAGTCTAATCCTGTCTTAAATTATAAAGGAAAAAACATCCTGTGACAAGTCAAAGACATTTCCATCACAAGAATAGCGCCACCACAGGAATGGTAATTACAGATAAAAGCGTGCTGAGTACGACTCCGATGGTGGTACTGTTATCCTCCGCTCCGTACTCCTGTGCCACCAGGGAGATGATACTTCCGATCGGCACCGCGCATTCCAGAATAAAGACCTGATAGATTCCCCGATCCACCGGAAGCTGCCGGCAGACGAGGGCGGCACAGATTGGGATCACCAACAGCTTCACCGCCAAAAACAGATACATCTTCCAGTTAGAAAAGAGCTGTCTGGCATCCATCTGCGCCACGGAGACCCCGATCAGGATCATAGACAGCGGAATACAGGTATTTCCCATATACTCCACAAAGCTCACCACCGCTCCCGGCAGTTCTATTTTACATACAAAGATCAGTATCGCCGCCACACAGCCAAATACCCCCGGATTCAGAATTTTTTTCACCGGAAATTCCACACTTTTTCCTTCTCCGCCCCCGTTGCTTTTGATCGCCAGATAGATTCCATAGGTATAGAGCAACACATTATAGACCAGGATATAGAACGCCACATACAGGACATATTCTTTTCCCAGCAATGCCGTCACCAGCGGGATCCCAATAAAACCGATATTAGAAAAAAGCATCATCATCTGATAAAATTGCTTCTGCGGTCTTTTTAAACGCAAAAGAACCGTGATTACAAATCCTGCCGCAAAGAGCATCAAAAAATAAACTCCCACAAAGATCAGATTCTGCCCAATATCCACGGTAGCATTTGCAAAATCATACCCCGCAATACTGTTAATCAGCAGTAATGGATTGAAGATATTCACCACCAGCTTTGAGATACTCTTCTGTCCCTTTTCATCGATCCACTGCTTTTTCCATAAAAACATACCGATCGCCATCATGGCAAACAGTACCAACATCTGTTGTAAAACGATCATCGCACTCATTCTTTTTCCTCCATCACATTTCCCTTATCGCTGATATCACTTCGAAAACACAGAGATCAGGGCCGTTTGTATCTTCTATAATATCTGCATCACCGCAATCTGCTATACCATGTTCCTTGTGAACTCAGATACTCTGTAGTTCATAACTTAAAAAAGTGTAGCATTTCTTTCCATGATTTACAATAGAAATAGCATTCCCACTTAAAAGGTGAAAATGCCATTCCTCAATACGCTTTCTTATCTGATTCTATTTACTGCTCTTATTATATTAGCGATAACTTACTTCCTGCTTTTTTAATAACCTTGAATAATACCGGTCAACATAAGCTGCATAAATAATCCCTCCTATCATATAGGACACAGCCGTGACTGCAAAACCAGTGGACAGTCCGATGCTTTCCTGAAACATTCCCATAAGAAAAGATCCAATTCCAATTCCGATATCATATGATAATAGATATGTAGCATTTGCGCTTCCACGCTTTGGCGCCGGGCTTGTCCCGGTTACAAACGACTGAAACAGAGGCTGTAAGACACCATAACCAAGTCCTAACAAAAATCCCGCCAATAACAGGTGAAATCCTGTCTCCATAAAGAAATAGCTTCCCATTGTAACCAGTAAAACAAATAGACTGATCACCACCAAAATCCTATGCTTTCCGGCATCTATCATCTTCTGCGTGGAAAATTTTGCAATCAACATTCCTGCTACCAGAAAAATATAGAAATAGGGAATGACTGCCGATAATCCTTTTTCCTGTGCAAATATGGATGAATATGCGATCACAGCCCCAAAAGGTACCATGATAAACATCATATTGAACATAAACGGCAGGGCAGGCTTATAAAAAGCATCTGCCAGGACAAACTTTTTCCTCTCTACTTTTGGATACTGGATCCTGCAAAATGATACACAGATCAAAGCGATCACTGTCAAAACAAACAGTACAAAAAAAGATGCCTTACTGCTCATATGATTCTGAACCTGGATTCCAATAAAAGGTCCTGCCGCCATACCCAGAGAGATCGTCAGTGCAAAGCGGTTCACTCCCTCCCTTACCTTGCTCTGTGGGAGAACGTCTCCCGCCAGCGTAGTCGTAGCGGAACCGCACACGGAATATACAACTCCCATATAAAGACGTAACAGCACCATCACCCCATAAATTGGGAAGGCTGCAAATCCTAAAAACGGCAGACAGAACAATGCCAAAAACAGCATATACACATGATAGCGGTTAAAGTTATCCAGAATATATCCAGCAACAGGTCTGAATAATACAGTGGTTACCGACATTGCCGTCAAGACAATCCCGATCTTAGAACCTGTAATCCCATTCTGCTGACAATAAATCGGCAAAATCGGAACTGAGGCATAAAACGTAGCCATCATCAACAAATTTGTGATAAAGAGCAATATAAACTTTTTATTCCATATTTTATCCATGTATTACCTCCATGATATTGATTTCCTCGTATTATAAAACGTTAGTGTTTATAGTCCCTCTCTAAGGACTGTATACTACACTATTATAGATACTTTGGATTAGTTTTACTTTTTAAGGAACTTTTTCAGGTCATGTTTAGTGCCTGAGATTATATTAAATCATAAATAATCCTTAAAGTGAATCGAAATAATAGCATTATTAATGATTAAAACGCAATAATTTTCTTGAAAAGGAAACAAAACAGACGTATCATTAATGATATAGAGATCATAACGGAGGATAAATACATGAATACACAGCAACTGGAAAGTTTTATTCAAGTAGCAGAAAACCTTAATTTTGCAAGAGCCGCCGAAGTTTTAAATATCACACAATCAGCAGTTTCACGCCAGATCAATTCCCTGGAAACAGAGCTGGGAACTAAATTATTTAATCGTTCAACCCGAAGCGTGTCCTTAACTCCGGCAGGAATTAGTTTTCTGGAGGATGCAAAAGATGTTCTCGCAAGACTGCAGACGGCTTCTTTGAAAATACATGATCATGAAAAATCCAATATTCAGATCATCTCCATTGGATGCAGCAATGAATCAAATCTGATTTATCTATCCAAGACCCTTTCCAGATGCAGGCTGCAGATTCCCGAACTGCATCCCTTCTTGAGAATCATTCCACACAGATCCATCGTGAATCTTTTTATTCACGGTGAAATCGATATCCTCTTCGGATTTAAAGACGATATTCCTGTTCGTAATGACATTTCTTATAGAGAGCTCAATAAAATCAGAATCTGCTGCGCTGTTCCAACTGAACATCCATTCTCACAGAGAGAAGAGATTTCTGAAAGGGATCTATATGCAGAAAATATCATTATCTGCAATTCCTATGAAGTCCCTTCCAAAGTGGCTAATATTCAAAATCGTCTGGAACACCAATTTTTACCGGAATCCACTTACTATTGTGAAAATTTACAGGTTATGCTCACATTTGTGAAAGCCGGTTATGGATTTGCCATATTGCCGGAAGGAACTTCCATCGACTCCGAGATCACTTATATTCCACTATCCGGGAGCACTCCTATATCACATGGCATCTTCTATAAGAAGTCTCCGAAAAATCCGATCATTCATCGATTTATTTCCACCGTACTACAAAAGAGTTGAGGCAGCGCCGATCGAAGCGAAGCCCCAACCCCGTTTGAGTCCCACCGGAGTCGAAAAAAGAGACAGGATATCTTCCTGTCTCTTTTTCATTGACGTGCGTGAGAGGATTCGAACCCCCGACACCTTGGTCCGTAGCCAAGTGCTCTATCCAGCTGAGCTACACACACATATTCATTTTTAAATGCCGGCGATCGGAATCGAACCGATACTGTGTTTCCACAACAGGATTTTAAGTCCTGCGCGTCTGCCAGTTCCGCCACGCCGGCATAATGCCTATTTGACATTTAAATGGGACCTACAGGGCTCGAACCTGTGACCCTCTGCTTGTAAGGCAGATG
>CAUAFT010000028.1 GCA_958428365.1 uncultured Lachnospiraceae bacterium
TAATTTTATCTTACATCAGTTTGAAGGTTTACACAAACTTTGGGATACTCCCAAATTACTGAATACTCTGTATCCGAATCTACAACAGGGAGGGAAGTAGCACAAAAACTCGGATTGATTGCCTAATTTAGTCCCGTTTTTTGTTCACATTCCCTCTCTCTTTTCTATAGATTTTGCATATTCTTTATGTGTATATTATCGAATAAATCTGTCTATAACATATTGTGAAACAAAACTAACAGATCTTCGCAATTCTCTTTTCTCTATCATTCGGATCCGTAGTTCTTCCACTGTCTGAAATCCTTCTCCAATATTACTTATTATCCACTCAATATCTCTATCATATATTCCCATATCTTTAAGCATTTTTCTTTCTGGTGAATTAATATAATATTATTTATCAAAATTTATCTCCCCTTTTTAGTTTCTCAATTCCTCAAATAATCTTCCAAGATTACTGCCAATCTGACTTTCAAGCAACTCTATATCCTCACAAAACATTGCTTCATTTTTTATTGCTTTATCTATATTTCTCACCAAAAACTCTGCATCATAATTTGCTTTTTCGAATCCTGCAAACATTCTTCTCAACTCATACTCTGTATATCTTTTATCAGAAGATACGTACAGATTCTCTAACAGTTTCTCCTTATCCAATTCCACCACTTCATCAAAATGCATCAGCAGCCAAAGCTCAAAACATGGATTCGTAACGTAAAAACCAAACTTCTTTTCCTGACACTTTTTCAACACATATTCATACTGATTATTCCCTGGTTTGGAAAGAAAACTCTTCTTATCTCTGTCTACTATAAAGCAGATTTTATCTACCTCATCTGAATATGTAATGCTTCCATTTTTAATAATCTTTGGAATATCTTCTATCTGATTTTTAATATCTGCTTTCTCCTTTAATAAAGATAGAATCTGCGTACATCTCATTTCCAGATTATCTACATCCAATTTGATATGGATGTCCAAATCCTCATTACATATCTCTTCTAATATTTGCCATATTTTTGTTTTCCTTGCCATTTTAACTGTGATAATCCCTTCATCAATCAAGTAATCCACAATCCAGTTACATAACGTTTCATAGGAGAAACAACCCGTTTTATTTTCTTCAAGATTTTTAATCATCCGATCAACCATTTTCTTCGGGTTGCTCCAACCTTCTTCACTATAACTACGAATCACCGGTACTAATTCAATCAAAGGATTAATCTCAATCTCCCCACGCAAATTTTCTACCGCATCAAAATAGATCTGTTCTGTTTCTTTTCCCTCATATACAAGAAAATATTTACTCATAACCTCATCAGAACTGCGTACTTTTGCACGCTCTGCAAAACTTCTTTTCTCCCTCATGTAATTACTCCCCCTTTAATGGAAACACCGTATTAAAAACAGGCACTCCTCCATACCGTCCTTCTAAATAAGCTTTATCAATTTTCTGATCGAATCGTGCATTATACTCTTCTAAAGAATATATATCTGATTCCCCGTTTCTGTTTTTATTTATGAACCATATCTCATCTCTTCTCAATAAATCAAAATCTAATAATCTTGACTCATGGGTAGTCACAATAAGCTGAATATCCTTTTCTTTTGCTATCTGCAAAAATGTATCAACAAATTTATATGTTAAACTTGGATGCAGACATCTATCCAACTCATCAATTACATAGGTTTTTCCTTCCCCTGCTAATAATACCTCTAATAAGTCCAGAATCCGTACCGTACCGTCTGATTCTTCCGCCAGACTGAATAATATCTCTTTTTCCCCATGACAGAATTCAATCGTTTGACATGCTACTGTTTCCTCCCCTATCTGAATAATAAAGAATTCCCGATTGCTCCGCATGATTATTCCAGCAGCTATTCGACTTTCAATATTTCTGATTTCCGCCTGCTTCTGCTCCACTTCTGCTAATATTTTTTTTCTTATTTTTGTTGGCAGTTTACTCATAACCTTTTCAATCGGAACATCTACAATTTCAAAATTGGTAATGCCAGTTCCAAAAGCCGAAATAATCCTGCATACCTCTTCTACTTTATCTGTCTGGGACATATAAGAATAATCAGAAATAGGCTGATCCGGATAGTTAATATCCAACTTCTTTTGAATCCATAAATATACATCCTTTAAAACCGCCGCATCTGTTTTATCTCTATAGAAATCTTTTTTATTTTGATTCATAATCGTCAAAAATAATACTGTTTCATCATTTCTAATATCATCTGCATAGACATCTAACTTTTCCAAAACACCTTTTTTCCTGAGTGTACCACCTATTTCATATGTTCCAGTTACTACATCTCTTTGAAACAATATCGTCTCAGAGTTATCAGAATGTAGTTCTACCAACCATTCAGAAATAAACCTGCTCTGACTTAAGATCACTTCAAATCCATAGGCATAATATTTTCCATCTAACAATAATTCCATTTCAAAATAACTTGGTTTATCCCTATTTTCAGGATTGGTTTTGCAATATTTATTGGTATGTCCCTCCGGCAATCCTTTTAATACAATTCTTTTCATAAATTGCATAGCCTTAACCAAATTTGACTTTCCTGATGCATTTGCACCGTATACAGCCGAAAATTTTAAAAGTTTCATCTTCCCATCATCGTATATATGTTCTTTTTTACTACGCATTTTTCCTGCAATCATGGAAAACTCTTGTGTTTGTCCGTCTTCTCTTGATGCAAATGATAAAAAATTTCTGACATTGAATCTGATAAGCATCTTTTCGTCCTCCTTGCCTCTTTATTATATGTGATATTTTCACTTTTATCAACATTAATATTTAAATTATTGTCCTTTTTTATTTCATTAAAGGTGATATTTTCGTTTAAATATTGCAAGAATCATTATTTACACATAATAGTAAAAGCTATCCCACTTTTGATTTTTAAATCATTGTGAAATAGCTCTTTCTGCATTATATTTTTCTGCTATATAACTATATTTTTAATAATTCAATTGCTTGGATTTTGCTAATTCTTTTTACACCCGCTGCAGCCTGCACACTTAGCCTCGCTGTCCGCCACGGCAAAGCTGCCCTCGTAGATACCCGTCAAAGAGCAGATCGCCTGTGCGGCAATTCCCTCTTCCCTTCCGGTAAAGCCAAGTCGTTCCTCTGTAGTCGCTTTTACATTGATCTGATCTTTTTCTATTTTCAATACTTTTGCAATATTCTCTTCCATCTGCTCAATATAAGGACGAAGCTTCGGTCTCTGAGCAATCACCGTAGCGTCGATATTCTCGATCACATAGCCCGCCTCTTCCAGAAGCCCGCCCACATGTTCTAACAATTTCATACTGGAAATGCCTTTGTACTGCTCATCAGTATCTGGAAAATGTTTCCCGATATCGCCAAGCGCCGCCGCCCCCAAAAGCGCGTCCATAATGGCATGAAGCAGAACGTCCGCATCGGAGTGACCCAGCAGCCCTAAGGTGTGGGGAATCTTCACTCCGCCTAATATTAAATCCCGCTCCGGCACTAATTTATGGACGTCATATCCCATTCCAACTCTCATTTTTCTTCCTCCATGATTCTATGATTCCGGGAATCTATATCATCCTATATCTGAATCTACTATTCATTGATTCACTTCTTAGTATTCATTCTGTCTCGCAAAAATTTTTTACTCACCTAATAATCGTCCTACTAGCTTTACGCAATCCGCTGCATCGGTGGAATAACCGTCCGCCCCGATCTCCTCCGCAAAGCTCGGAGTGATGACTGCTCCTCCCACAATGATCTTGCCTTTGTATCCCTTTTCCTTTGCCAGATCCACAACATCCTTCATCCGCATCATTGTGGTGGTCATAAGAGCGGAAAGTCCGATGATCTGTGCGTGTTCTGCGAATGCCGCATCCAGGATCCGGTCCGCCGCCACGTCTTTTCCCAGATCGACGACATGGTAGCCATAGTTTTTCAGCATCAAGACTACCAGATTTTTTCCGATATCATGGATGTCTCCCTCCACCGTCGCCATCACGATGGTTGCCTTCTGCTCTCCATCCCGATCCTGTTCCAACATCGGCTCCAAATAATTGATCGCCTGCTCCATGGTCTGGGCGGAAGAAATCAACTGCGGCAGAAAATAAATCTTTTTATCAAAGAGCGTTCCCACTTCGTTAATAGCCGGAATCAAGTGCTCGTCTATGATGGCGGAGGGTTTGATGCCCTCCTCCAATGCCAGATCCACTTCTTTTAAAATACTTCCCTTACTTCCCTGTAAAACTGCTTCAAAAACCGGAGAATGCTCCTGCCCGCTGCTTCCCGCCGCCTCCTTTTTCAAAGAAGTTCCATCTGTCTTTTGAAACTCTATGTGATTTACATGCTGGATATAACGCAGATCGCCGCCCTTCTTATGCAAAAGCATATCGGAGGCAAAGGCCGCGTTCATCAAAAGCTGTTGGGACGGATTGGCAATCGCCATAGTCAGTCCCTTTGCGATCGCCATGGTCAAAAACGCCGCATTGACATAGGTTCTCTCCGGGAGTCCAAAGGAAATATTGGAAAGACCGCAGACCGTAGCAAGCCCTAGACTGTCCTTACAATAGGCGATGGTCTCGTAGCATTCCAGCGCCGCGTTTGGATTGGCGCCCACCGTCGCCACAAGTCCGTCCACCACAATGTCCTCTTTTTTCATCCCTGCTTCCAATGCCGCGTCTGTTATCTTATGGATGATCTGATGTTTTTCCTTTGCATCCTTTGGAAGTCCCGCGTCGGACAGCGGAAGGAGGATGAACATAGCTCCATATTTTTTTGCGATGGGTATGAGCTTTTCAAACTTCTCGCTTTCCAGGGAGATGGAGTTGATCAACGCCCGTCCCGGATAGATACGAAGAGCCGCCTCAATGATGTCCACATGACTGGAATCAATACAGAGCGGACAGTCCACAATGGACGCCACTTCCTGAACTACTTCCAACATCATGGCTTTTTCATCAATTCCGTTCATGCCCATGTTGATATCCAGGATGGAAGCTCCGTTTTCCTCCTGCTCCCTTGCCATGGTGCGTACCAGATCCAGATTCCCTTCTTTTAACTCAGCCTGTAGTTTTTTCTTTCCCGTTGGATTAATACGCTCTCCGATGACCAGAAAAGAACCCTCCAGCTCGATCTTAACGGACTTTCGCTCTGAGGTCAGGATACGCTGCGGTTCTGACGACCGTTTTGAAACCTCCATTTTTCCAACTGCGTCCACCAAAGCCCGGATATGTGCCGGAGTGGTTCCGCAACAGCCTCCTAAAATCGAGGCTCCTGCTTCCACCAGCTCTTTCGCCGTTTCTGCAAATTCCTCCGGTCCCATCCGGTAAACAGTCACTCCGTCCTCCAGCTCCGGCATTCCGGCATTCGGCTTTGCCAGGATCGGAACCTGCGCCACCTCCGCCATCTGTTGAATAAGGGGGATCATACCCTCCGGTCCGGTCGAGCAGTTGAGTCCCACCGCGTCGGCGCCCAGGCTCTGGAGAACGACGATTGCCGTGACCGGATCCGTTCCATAGAGCGTCCTTCCGTCTTCGTTATAGGTCATGCTCACCATCACCGGTTTCTCCGTCGTCTCTTTCAGGGCGATCAGGGCGGCACGGCTCTCCTGAAGGCTCATCATGGTCTCCACCACATACAGATCTACCCCGGCTTTTTCAATCGCCCGGATCTGTTCCTTATAGACCTCCACCAGTTCTTCAAACTCCAGATCTCCCATGGGATAGAGCTGTTTTCCGCACATGGTCAGATCTCCGGCGACCAGGGCTTTTCCATCAGCTGCCTGTCTGGAAAGCTCCACCAGAGCCATGTTGATCTCTTCCACCTGATCCTGCAGACCGTATTCTTCTAATTTGATCCTGTTCGCCGTAAAAGTCGGAGCGTATAAAATATCCGTTCCCGCCTCCACATAAGCTCTTTGAAGTTCAAACAAAACCCCGGCATGTTCCAAGATCCACGTTTCCGGGCAGCAGCCCATAGGCATGCCTGCCGCCATCAGATTTGATCCCGTTGCCCCATCCAAAAAAACAGGATATTTTTCTATCCGCTCTCTAAATTCCGTCTTTGTCATCCTCTCACCCTGTCCTATATTGTTTCCTTGATTTTCTCTATGATACCTGCAATGAGCCCCGCCCTGTTAAAAGGCGTCATAAAATAATAGCCGTCCGCCACATCTTTTAGCTCCTCTGCCAATTCCAGAGATATCTCCGCTGCCACAGCCTCGGCTTCCGCACGACTCATATCTTCACGATATCTGGCGACGATCTCTTCCGGAACGAAAATACCGGGCATCTCGTTTGCCACAAACCTGGCATTTTTATAGCTGACCAACGGCATGATCCCACAGATCAGTTTTGTGTCAATGTGTTCCTTGATATAGGCAAGCCGCTCGATATCCTCCTTCGAGTATACCGGCTGGGTCAAAAAGCAAAAGCAGCCGCTCTGTGTCTTCTGCTGCATACGACGGATAATGGCGTCCGGATTCGCACCATGGTAATTCAGCGCTCCTCCGTAAAGCACCGGTTCCTCCTGAAATACGTCCCGGTTCATCTCCCTGACATATTCCATAAAACGAATGGAATTGAAATCAAACACTCCTTTGATATGCCCTCTGGCCTCCCTCGGTATGGGATCTCCCGTCACCAGGAGAAAATGACGGATTTCATTCATGTATGCTCCAAGCATGACGGAGCGCAGAGCAATTACATTTTTATCCCGACAACAGATGTGGGGCATCACCGCAACCCCCGTTTCCCTCTGAACGACGGCTGCAAGCTGCATGGCGTCCATGCGGGGTCTTGCCATAGGGGAATCCGCAAGAGTGATCAGATCCACGCCTGCTCTTTTTAAACGTCTGCTTCCCTCCATCACTTTGTCTGTATTAATTCCAAAAGGCGGATCCAGTTCTACAATAAACGCCTTCTCACCGCGGCTCAGTTTGCGCTCAAATTCCGATTTTTTTCCTCTGCTTTCCTCCGTCGCGACTTTGCCGATCTTCTTTTTTGCAAGGGGGATCTTTTCCAGATGACCGGATATTTTTTCAATGTGGGATGGGGTCGTCCCGCAGCAGCCTCCTAAGATATTAATTCCAAGTACAGCGATTTTTTCCATCATCTCCACATAATATTCCTCGTTGCTTGAGTAGATGGTCTTTCCCCTCAGGGTGTATGGATATCCCGCATTTGGTAACGCAGTGACATATTTCTCATTTGGGAAGGTAACGTCTTTTAACATCTGATAGAGATGCGCCGCTTCCACGCCGCAGTTGAATCCATAGGCGTCGATCTGCTCCATATAAGCCGCAGTCTGAATGATCCGCTCCATGCTCAGTCCCGACTTGGTGTAACCGCTCTTATCGCAGGAAAATTGCACTATGATAAAAACATCCGCCTTTTTCTTAAGATAGGCTGTCACTGGTTCCAGATAGTGGAAATCCGACTGGGTCTCAAAGACAAAACAGTCCGCCCCCTGTTCCAGAAAGGTGTCGCAGATGATCTTGTATTCCTCTAAAATATGTTCTTCTTCCTCAAAATCCATCTCCGGGATGGGACCCAGATCGGCGGCGATGACCACGTCCTCGCCGGAAACCTCCACGGCTTCCACTGCTGCCCGGTATCCCGCCTTCACACAGGCTTTTACTTCCTCGATATTATCTAAAAATGTGGTATTACAGGCAAAGGTGTTGGTACGGATCAGCCTTGCCCCGCTGTGGATGTAATCTAAGTGAATCTGTTTGATCTTATCCGGCGCATTCAGATTCTCCAACTCGGCAAGTCCGCTTTTTACCGTATATTTTTTTTCATAATAAGTTCCCATAGCGCCGTCTGTGATTAGACGGTGGTCTTTTAAATATTCCTGTAATCTCATTTTTAACTCTCTTCTGCTGCAATATTCTTCTGTTTATTCCCGCGAGCAACGAGCCAAGCGGACATGCTTGCATGTCCATTTGGCGACTGCCGCGAGGGTCTAATACCTCGATGCCTGCATCGCTACTAGTTTGATGCCCCGTATGCTTACATCGGGGTCTTTGACTCTCCTGCAGATCCTTCGATTTGCAGATTTTGTCAGTAACCACTATTATTTTATAGAAAGACCAGGTATCCGTCAATAAAATTCCATTTTATAAAGGCCTCTTTTCTTCGGATATAGCGGTTTATTTTTTATTTCTTCCTGGGGTTGGTTTTTTCTTTTGTACCCGGTATTCCTGAATGATCTCGGCAATTTCATTGTAGTCGCGTTGGAACAGCTCTTCGCTGATCTGGAAGCGCAGGGTCTCTAACGGGACGTTTTGAAGGATCTTTTCCGCCACAAATTGCTTGCTCTTTTCTTTATAGCGGGGCATCTGATTCAATTCCTGAATATGTGCCAGTTCCGGACGCCAGAGCAGGCTGAGCTTTCGTTTCCAGTCGATTTTGGGATTGGGCGCGGGATTTCGCAGGATGTAAAAGTCTGTCGTTTGATCTACCAGTTCCACTGTGATGATTCCCCAGCATTTCGGCACATGTTCTCTGATATGTATGGCGTGGCTTGTACCTACAACGGCATAATTATAATCGTAAAACCGGTCGTAGTCTCTGACCTGACGCTCCAGTCTTGCATAGGTATCGGCGTCGCTTTTGATCTCGATGCCGTAGAGGGCATCCTCTGTGACCATGACAGCGTCGGCACGGGATTTGCCCATTTGCTTTTCTTCGATAATGCGGATTTTTCCGTAGGTTTCTTCCAAAAAATCGTAGAGGGGTTCGCGGATGTCTTTATCGTATAGGATGTTGTTCTCTGTGTTCATAATTCTTTGTTTTCTTTCAGAAAATTTAAAAATGCTTTACAGCCGCGCATTAGATCTTCATAGGTCTGGTTGAAGTTTCCGGTATACCATGGGTCTGCTACAGATGCGTTGGAATTGGAAAATTCCAGGATTTTGTGAATTTTTTCGCTTCTGCCGTCGCAGATCCGCTTCATGCTGCGGATGTTGGCGTCGTCCATGCCGATGAGATAGTCGTAGTTGTCGTAGTCCTCAGCCGTCATTTGAACGGCTCTGTGGGGGATGACGGGGATTCCGACCTGGTTTAGCTTGGATACGGTGCCGTAGTGGGGTGGGTTGCCGATCTCTTCGCGGCTGGTGGCTGCGGAGTTGATGTGGAGTTGGTGTGCTAGGCCGTCACGTGCGGCCAGATGGGTTAGGATGCTTTGTGCCATGGGGGAACGGCAGATGTTGCCGTGGCAGACGAATAATACTTTTATCATAAACGATTTCTCCTTGTAAATACTGGATTTTCCTTGATTTTAAACCATTCTCGGCATTGCTTTGACAAAGTGAACTTACCCTTATTTTTGCATATCTTGGCATAAGTTAGCATATCTTAGCCTTCAAAATTAGTACAAATCTTAGTAAATTGACCTTATTTTTACTAATTTACTAATCCATTTTTCAGGCTTCACGAATCTTTTTCATCTCCTCTTGTGCATCCTCAAATCCTACATGAGTATATGTATTAAGAGTCACTCCAATATCACTATGCCCCATAATGTACTGTAGTGTTTTTGGATTCATACCAGACTTAGCCATATTACTACAAAAAGTGTGTCTACACACATGAGGGGTTACTTTGGGCATTTGTACCTTGTAAATACTATTATATTTCTGGCAGATATGTTGAAAATACTTTTCCCAGTGTAAAGCTACCATAGGCATACCATTCTTGTCTAAATAAAGAAATCCTGCATACCCGTCAATCATAGGTTCTACTTTTGGCTTTGGTCTTTCATCAATAATACGTCTGAAACATTCTTCAACATCATCTTTCATAGGAACATATCTGATTCCGCTTGGAGTTTTTGTATCTTCTATGATGTATTCCATATTCCTTTTTCTCTGTAACTGATGATCTACTTTTATTCTGTGATTTTCAAACTCAATGTCACTTTTCGTTAGACCAACAAATTCTGATATACGAAGTCCTGTTTTAAACAGGATATAAATCCCATCATAGTATCTACAAAAGTGTTTGTCACTTTTAACAAACTCCAAAAATGCCCTTTCTTGCTTACGTGTAATTGCCTCTCTGGTCACGCTGTCATTTACAACTACTGTTGCTAATTGAAATTCAAATGGATTTTTGCGTATTAAATCATCATCTACTGCCATTTGAAAAGCCGGACGAACTACTCCGCGGATGGTATGAATTGAACTATAACCTCTACCGTCCGTTTTCTGCATCTTGATAAGCCACTCTTTAGCATCTGATAACTTTACCTTATCAATTCGTTTCGCTCCAAATGGTTCCTTTTTGATAACATTGATTACAAAATTGTAATTGGCTTCTGTGTTATGGCGTACACCCGTTTTCTGTCCCACATACTTCTGTACAAGCTGTAATACGGTCATATCACCACCATTCGGGGTTATACCATCGCTCAAGTCTTTGTTGAGCATTTTTATTTTGTCACGTAATGCTATGCAATCACGTTTTCCCTGTGGTAATCTGTCCGTACTCTCTAATTTCCAACTGTAAAGAAATTTTTGTTTTCCATTACCATCGACATAAACATACGCATATCTTCCATCTGTACGTTGGCTCTCTCCGTTGCGTAAAATTCGATTTTTATTATCTCGTCTTTTTACACTCATCGTTTTACTCCTTTCATACGAAAAAGAGCCTTGTCACGATATGAGTATCATACCATAATCAAGGCTCAAAATCTATCTATTTTAACGGTTATACCGCATTTGTCTCATTTATAAACTCTTCAAACTTGCTACGTTTAATCAATGTTTTGTTTCCATTCTGTAATACAAATCCATAATCTTCGTAATCATCCGCTAATTTTCGTATCTTCTTTTCACCCAAATTAAAATACTGTGCAGCTTCATTAACTGTTAATGTGAACTTCTCCCAAATTGGAACAAAACTCTTATCATTTATCATGAAACTTTCTGTCATACTTATAAAAATCATCCTTCCTTTGTTTAAATTTTTGCAATAAAAAAGGACTTGCCGTATTAGCAAATCCTCAATGTTCATCTTTATTAAATTGAATAAAAGGTCTACGGCATTTTACCGTAAACCTATCTCGTCTCTACTTTTCCTACCATGACTCTATTCTTAATATATCACTTGGCGGTATAAATTCATTACGTTCTAAAATACCAATGCGGTCAGAAGAAATGTCATTATAGAATATTGAATTAAATGCATATGAAAATAACTTATCAAGAAGATTATTTTCGTTAGGATTCATGCATAAAAACACTTTCATTTTTATTAATGAAGCTTTAGTAAATACAATATAAGCCTTATGTGTCTCTATCCATTCATATTCAATATTTCCATCTATTACCGAATCAATATTATATATAATTTCAGGTCTTAAATGCACGTTTCCACCGTAGGGATGCTCTTTATCAATTTGAAAATTCCCACACACAAACGGATCATCAAAAAATTTATACCAAACCATAGAATTCTTTTTGAGTATTTGTGTTTGCTTTTCTTCGCCATGTTGATATAAGTGTTTTCCTTCCACATCTAATATAATATCATGCTTATCTAAAAACTCTCTCAGTTCAGTTCTATGCGAGTATGTCCATCCCAAATCATGTATTCCATTTTTCCGTATGCTTTCACAATTATCTGCACTTGTGGTAACATGTTGCAATACAAAACTAATTTCTTCGTATGGTATTTTCTTTAATCTTATATTGTATTTATCCATCATTTCCGTTTTCATGCGTTCTGGCTCATCTACATATCTGTACAAATATACATCAAACAGATTCCTCCAATATTTAAAATCTGTCATGTATTCCATAGTTTCAAAGCATTTATCAAATGTTGAAATATCATATAACATTAATCCACCTTCTTTCAGACTAATTATATCACAATACCAAAATTTTGTCGGTGTAAAAAAATTGGTATAGATAAGGGCGGCTCGCCGTTTTGGGGGCTAACAATCCACCCACACAAAACACCCCTACACGCTTTAAAATCAATTTTAAGGCGTTCTTTTTCGTGTATGTAGTCCAGTACCACCACACCCACAAAGCCGCCTTAAATCGGCTTATATGTTTTCGTGTTCGTAAAGGTCTATTTTGCATATGCTCCACAATAACCATACTTGCAAGGCATACGGACACAACAAAAAACCTTGCAAGGCTCTTTATAATATCCGTATTCAGTTTTACATCTGGCACACTATACACACCACATATTCTCTTGGTATTCTTCAAATTCGGTCATGGAAAATCCCCCTTTCTGAATAATGTGAGGGGCGGCAGCACTCCTTGCTGTCGCCCCTTGATTGCCTAC
>CAUAFT010000029.1 GCA_958428365.1 uncultured Lachnospiraceae bacterium
CCCGGCAGAAGATTCCGCATGATCTTTGCCAGCTCCAAAGAAATATCCCTGTGGTATCCGGCATCTTCCTCGATCATCTCCGGCGCCTCGATCGTAATGTACGTCCCCTTTGGCCTTCCCATCGCAACGGATGCATTCTCGGTCTCGATCATCACGGTACTGACAATCACTCCATTTTCCCGCCGTTCTTCCAGAACACGGATGCCGCGCATATCTGCCTGGTCTTCCTGCAGCCGCTCCTGTGATTCGAGTGCCAGATCCGTGCGGATCGGATAACTATTTTCCAACATGCCTCTTCCTCCCCTTTTACCATATGCATTTTTGCAGAAATGGTTTCTGGAGATAGTATGTACGGCATAGATTTTTTTATGCCTGAAATTAAAAACCGCAGGGACATTCGTCCCTGCGGTTTATCTGTATTCCTCTGTTTCCGGATCAATTATTTACCAGCGTAAAGAGTTACTAACTTCTTTAAGTGGTCATACTCATCCTTAGAGTTCTTCTCAGCCTTTGCAAATAACTCAGCAGCTCTCTCCGGGTTGAACTTCGCAAGAGATGCATAACGGTTCTCACCCTTTAAGAATGCCTGATAATCACCTGTTGGCTCCTTGCTGTCTAATGAGAATGCATCTTTGCCTTCTGCAGCAAGTGTTGGGTTGTAACGGAAGTTGAACCAGTATCCAGACTCAACTGCTAACTTCTCCTCGGTCTGAGCCTTGCTCATACCCTTCTTGATACCATGGTTGATACATGGAGCGTAAGCGATGATCAGTGATGGTCCCGGATAAGCCTCTGCCTCTGCAAGAGCCTTAACACACTGATTCATATCAGCACCCATAGAGATGTGTGCTACATATACATAACCATAGCTCATAGCGATACCAGCAAGATCCTTCTTCTTTGTCTCTTTACCACCGGCAGCGAACTGTGCGATCGCACCTGTAGGAGTAGACTTAGAAGACTGTCCACCTGTATTTGAGTAAACCTCAGTATCGAATACCATTACGTTGATATCCTTACCAGATGCTAATACATGGTCAACACCACCGAATCCGATGTCGTATGCCCATCCGTCACCACCGAAGATCCACTGGGATTTCTTAGCAAGGAAGTCTTTCTCAGCAAGGATGTCTTTGCTTTCGTCACATCCACATGCCTCTAAAGCAGCAATTAATTTATCTGTAGCAGTTCCGTTTGTTACACCGCTGTCGAAGGTATCTAACCATTCCTGTCCGGCAGCTTTTACGTCAGCATTTTTGCCTTCTGCTACTAATGCTTCTACTTTTCTCTGTAATTTAGCTCTTACTGCCTTATGTCCTAATAACATACCATAACCGAACTCAGCAGCATCCTCGAATAAGGAGTTGGACCATGCAGGACCCTGTCCCTTTTCGTTTACAGTGTATGGTGTAGAAGGTGAGGAGTTACCCCAGATGGAAGAACATCCTGTTGCGTTTGCAATGTACATTCTATCACCGAATAACTGTGTGATTAATTTAGCGTAAGGTGTCTCTCCACATCCACCACAAGCTCCGGAGAACTCAAGTAATGGCTGTTTGAACTGAGAACCTTTAACGGTTGTCTCTTTGAATTTCTCAACAACTTCCGGTTTCTTGGATACAGTTAAACCAAAGTCGAAGAATTCCTGCTCTCCAACGTTCGCTTCACAGTTCTGCATTGTGATAGCTTTCTCGCCCTTCATTCCTGGACATACGTTTACACAGGAACCACATCCTGTACAGTCAAGAGCTGATACAGTGATGGCGAATTTGTATCCCGGCATTCCGTTCATGTCTTTTAACTGCATTCCTTCTGGAGCTTTCGCAGCTTCTTCCTCTGTCATAGCTACCGGACGGATAACTGCGTGAGGACATACATAAGAACAGATGTTACACTGGATACAGTTAGCGGAATTCCATACAGGAACGTCTACTGCGATACCACGTTTCTCGAATGCAGCGGCACCGGATGGAGTCTGTCCATGCTCGTACTCTTTTACTACAGATACAGGAATGTTATTTCCTTCCTGAGCGTTTACAGGAATCTGGATATTGTTAACGAAGTCTACAACGTCTTTTCTGTCGCCTGTTGCAACCTGTGCAAAGCTTTCGTCTTTTGCATCTTTCCAGCTTGCAGGTACGTCAATCTTAACAACGCCTGTTGCTCCGGCATCGATTGCGTCGTAGTTCATCTGTACGATCTTATCACCTTTTTTACCGTAAGTAGCTTTTGCTGCTGCTTTCATTAATTCGATAGCAGTCTCTTCCGGAATGATTGCTGCTAATTTGAAGAATGCAGACTGAAGTACGGTATTGATACGTCCGCCAAGTCCGATCTCTTTACCGATCTTGATACCGTCGATGGTGTAGAACTGGATGTCGTTCTCAGCGATATATCTCTTCACCTGTCCAGGTAAGTGAGTCTCTAACTCTTCCGGTGACCAGGAACAGTTCAATAAGAATGTTCCGCCAGGTACTAATTCCTGAACCATGTTGTACTTACGAACATAAGATGGGTTATGGCATGCTACGAAGTTTGCCTGCTTGATTAAGTAGGTAGACTTGATTGCCTTCTTACCAAAACGTAAGTGAGACATGGTAACACCGCCGGACTTCTTGGAGTCATAATCGAAATATGCCTGTGCGAACATATCTGTGTTGTCACCGATGATCTTGATGGAGTTCTTGTTTGCACCAACAGTACCGTCAGCACCAAGTCCCCAGAACTTACAGTTGATGGTTCCTTCCGGTGTGGTTACCGGGTCTTCTTTTACTTCAAGAGAAAGGTTGGTAACATCATCGTAGATACCGATGGTGAATTTCTCTTTTTCTGTATTGTTGTATACAGCGATGATCTGTCCAGGTGTAGTATCCTTGGAACCTAAGCCGTAACGTCCGCTTGTAATCTTGCAGGACTCGAATTTGCTTCCTCTTAAAGCTGCAACAACGTCTAAGTATAATGGCTCGCCAAGAGAACCAGGCTCTTTTGTTCTGTCTAATACAGCGATGCTCTTTACTGTATCAGGAATAACCTCGATCAGAGCTTCTTTGCAGAATGGTCTGTAAAGACGAACTTTTACAACGCCGACTTTCTCGCCTCTGGCCATTAAGTAGTCGATGGTCTCGTCGATGGTGTCACATACGGAACCCATAGCGATGATGATCTTCTCTGCATCAGCAGCTCCGTAGTAGTTGAATAATTTATAATCTGTACCGATCTTCTCGTTTACCTTGTCCATGTACTTCTGAACGATAGCCGGCATAGCATCGTAGGTGGAGTTACATGACTCTCTGGTCTGGAAGAAGATGTCCGGGTTCTGAGCGGAACCTAACTGGCATGGATGATTCGGATTTAAAGCGTTCTTTCTGAACTCGTCAATGGCATCCATATCTACCATATCTTTTAAATCTTCATAATCCCATGTCTCGATCTTCTGGATCTCGTGAGATGTACGGAATCCGTCGAAGAAGTTGATGAAAGGAAGTTTTCCTT
Source organism: uncultured Lachnospiraceae bacterium (assembly GCA_958428365.1). GTDB lineage: Bacteria > Bacillota > Clostridia > Lachnospirales > Lachnospiraceae > Maccoyibacter. The sequence goes on from CAUAFT010000029.1 coordinate 3,493, forward strand.
CTAATGCTGCGCAGTGAGCAACAGGTGTTAAGTCCATAACCTCCTGTACGGATGATTCACAGAGCATTGCAGCACCGGTCTGACGACAGGCGTAAACATCAGAGTGATCACCGAAAATATTTAAAGCATGAGTTGCAACACAACGTGCGGATACGTTGAATACGCCCGGAAGACCCTCACCAGCGATTTTGTAAAGGTTCGGAATCATCAGTAATAATCCCTGGGATGCTGTGTAAGTAGTTGTCAGAGCGCCTGCTGTCAGAGAACCGTGTACGGTACCTGCAGCACCTGCCTCAGACTGCATTTCCGTAACCTGTACGGTCTGTCCGAAGATGTTCTTTCTTCCCTGTGTTGCCCATTCGTCCGTAGCTTCAGCCATAACGGAAGATGGTGTGATCGGATAGATTGCTGCAACGTCAGTGTATGCGTATGACGCATGAGCTGCTGCATGGTTTCCATCCATGGTTTTCATTGATCGTTTCATGTTTTTTCCTCCTATTTTTGTGTATCCTCATTGAGCAACCGGAAAATCAAAAATACTCCTGAATCTCCAGTTTTTGGATGCTACATGGAAATAAATTCTTGACAATGTTTTCACAATGTCTCTAATATAGTAATATAAAGAAAAACGGGCAAAAAATCAATAGTTTTCCCGGAATTAGTAGAGATATTTTTGTTCAAAATCGAGAACACGAATCGGTTTGTCAAAAATATATCCCTGACCATGGCGATAGCCGCATTCCAACAGGAAATCCACCTGCTGCTGTTCCTCCACTCCCTCGAAGATAATATCCTCATCAGCCAGCCTTACCATCTCCCCGATATGCATGATGAGCTGCTTGCGTCTCTGGAAGTTCTCCGTATTCAAAAAACTCTTATCGATCTTCACCACATCCACCGGAATATCAAACAGAATATTCAGCGAAGAATATCCGGTCCCGAAATCGTCAATGGCGATGCGGAATCCTTTTTTCCTCAGTCTCTCCAGGATCTCTTGCAGCTTGTCCAGCTCCTGAACCGCCACACTCTCGGTGATCTCGATCTCAAGCTGATCATTGGGCACCCCATAGCGCTCAGTGATCTCGCAGATCTTCTCCACAAAATCCACTCCCAGATCCTTAAAATGCTGTCCCGAAAAATTCGTGGAAATGATCAGTCTCTCCTTGCCATCGTCATTCCACTTCTTCAGACAGCGGACTGCCTCCTCAAATATGTAAAAATCCAGGTCGTTGATATATCCCAGTTTTTCCAGTACCGGGATAAAATCATTGGGATTGTGATAACAGCCATCCAGTCTCCTCCATCTTGCCAGAGCCTCCGCCCCGTAGACCTTCCATTCATCCAAATAAAACTTCGGCTGTAAATAGACTTCAAATTCCTCGTTGTTCAACGCCGGATAAAAACTTGCGGCAATGATACGCTCCCGGTTCTTCTCCTCCTTCATGGTATCGGAGTAGACCGTCAGCCAAAATTCCTGATCCTTTTTCGCTACCTTTCTCGCCAGATTGGCGTTCTCGATAAATTCCTCCACATCGTAACTCTCCGCATCCCAGAAATAGATCCCGATGGACTCATAGAGGTTACCGCTTGGATATTTATCCTTCAGAAACTGGCGGAACTGATGATTCTGTATGATGGTGTTCTCCACACACTGATCCCTGGACTCCACCTTTGACATCATTAAAAACAGATCCGCATAACGTCTGCAGGCTAACAGAACTCCCGGAATCTCCCGGATATATTCCGCGACCCGCTTTAAGACCTGATCTCCCTCACTGTATCCAAAATTCTCGTTAATATAAGAAAAACCGCTCATATCCGCACAGATAAAGGCGTAGATGTCATCCTGATCCGAGAGCCGCAGGATCTGTTCCGCCTTCCTCCGAAACGTCTCCACATTATACAATCCTGTCAGCGGGTCCTGATCCTGCAGACACCGTATCTCTTCCTGATCTTCTTCCCTCTGGGATCTCAATGCGACAAAGACGGATATCATCCGCACGATCTCAGAAAACGTCTTTTCCTCAAAATCTGTCCAGGTCCTGTATTCCTCGCAGTCGCAAAAGGTGATAAACCCTTTCAGCTTGCCCCTCTCTCCATAGCTGTATCCCGCATAGGACTTCGCCCGAACCTCCCGGAAGATCTGCCGGTCCTTCTCTGAAAGCTTCTCATCGCCGCAATTGGATACCAGCACCTTTCCATCCCGGATATGCTCCTTCCAGAGCTCCAGTCTATGATCTGAGATATCCGTCTGCCGATATGCTTCATTGCTGTCCCAGCGGTTCGTTACCACCAGCTCGCTTCCTGACTTTTTAAATTCATGAATGAGAACCATATTCAAATGATATCGTTTGCCGATCCGTTCCAGCAGAACATTGATGGAACCGTCGATATCCTTTGCCTTGGAAAGCAGCTCAAAGGTAAAGGTGAGGAAATCCTGATCCTGCCCCTCCACGATCTGATAATTCTCTCCCCGCTCTTCCTGCTCTCCCACAGTCTGTATCTCCCTCAGAACGATCTTCTTGTCCGCCACCTGATAACCGTTCTTTCCACTGACCTTCGCCTGATACATCGCCATGTCCGCTTTTCTGAAAAGCGTCTCATAATCCCTGCCGTCCTCTCCATAAAAAGCGATCCCCACACTGCAGGTTACCGTGTGTTCCGCACGGTTTCCAACATATGTTTTTTCCACGGATTCGCAGAGGCTTTTCGCTTTCGCTTTGGCATGTTCCACTGTCGTATATTTCATACAGACCACAAACTCATCGCCGCCCACGCGTCCAATAATATCCATTCCACGGAATTTTTCTGAAATCTTTTCTGAAAATTCCTTTATGATAGCATCTCCGAAAAAGTGTCCAAACGTATCATTGACTTTCTTGAAATTATCAATATCGATCACCATAAAAGCCTGGACTCCCTCCGGCTTTTCCGCAAAAAACTCCTCCACATCCTCCCGAAACGCCTGTTTATTCAAAAGCCTTGTCATCGGGTCTCTTCTCGCCTTCTCCTCAAGCTGGCTGCGGATCTTTTTTTCCTTATCTATATTATAGATCCTTCCAATAATGCGGATGATCCTGCCGCTGCTTCCCGCAACGCTCTTATACTTGGTCCGATGCCAGATAATACGCGGCGTTCCATCCTGTTCCCGTATGATGACCCGGTATTCAAGGCTTCCCTCCATCTCCTTTTCTCTTGCCTCTCTCAGAACTTTCCGGAATTTTTCCTGATCCCCTCTGTATACAACATTTTCTATCTCACCTTCCCGAATCTCATCCCTGGAGGTTCCGTATAATTCTTTCATCGCCCGGCTGATCTTCAGGCAGTCTTTCTCCACGTCATAGTCCAAAGGGAAATCATTTGCGGCCTCCTCCAACAGCTTATAACGTTCCATCTGAAGCCTTAACTCATCCTCCATCTGCTTCCGGTCATTGATATCCCAACTGGCTGCCAGAAAATAGGGAACCCCATCCCGGTATTCATGAAAACGGATACAGAGCTGTAACCAGTGGATCTCTCCGTCATGGTCACAAAAACGCAGTTCCTTCTTCTCCGAAATTCCATCCTGCAAGCTCTCCTTTTGCATCTCTTTTAACAGTTCCCGGTCGTCCTCATAGCAGAACTGATAAAAATCCCGGTCTCCCTCCAGCAATTCCTCCATGGTATATCCAACAGAACGGAAAAACTCAGCATTCACCATCTCAATATAAAATCCTTCGTTTCCCCTCAGTATCGCCATACCAAAAGGAAGGGAGTCAAACAACTCCTTATTTTCCATAATATAGGTCTTGAGATCTTCAGTCATTCTTTTGTGTTTTTCTTCCCTCATCTTTACAAATCTCCTGCCGGATAAATTATTTCAATTAGTTTTATTATAGCAGAAAACCAGCTGTTTTCATATAAAAAACTTGCAAAATATGGATTTTACGATACAATATTAAAGGATTGCCACTAACAAGAATCAGATAGAAAGGTCAGTAATTATGATAAGTGCAAATAACATTACTCTGAGGCTTGGAAAAAAAGCCTTATTTGAAGATGTCAATATTAAATTCACCGAGGGAAACTGCTATGGATTGATCGGAGCCAATGGAGCCGGAAAATCCACCTTCTTAAAAATTTTATCGGGACAGTTAGAAGCCACCAACGGCGACATTGTCATCACTCCGGGACAGCGCCTGAGCTTCTTACAGCAGGATCACTTCAAATATGACGAATTTACGGTTTTGGACACGGTCATCATGGGAAACAAACGTCTCTATGATATCATGAAGGAAAAAGACGCGATCTACGCCAAGGAAGATTTTTCCGACGAGGACGGCATCAAAGCCAGCGAGCTGGAAGCGGAATTTGCCGAGATGGACGGCTGGAATGCGGAGTCTGATGCCGCTATGCTCTTAAACGGACTTGGTATTCCTACTGAGAACCACTATTCCGTCATGTCAGAGCTGCCGGGCGCCATGAAGGTGAAGGTACTCCTCGCCCAGGCTCTTTTTGGAAATCCGGATATTCTGCTTTTGGACGAACCAACCAACCATTTGGATCTGGACGCCATCGCATGGCTGGAGGAGTTCCTGATCAACTTCGACAATACGGTCATCGTGGTCTCCCATGACCGCTACTTCCTGAACAAGGTCTGTACCCACACCGCCGACATCGACTATGGCAAGATCCAGCTCTACGCCGGCAACTATGATTTCTGGTACGAGTCCAGCCAGCTTTTGATGAAACAGATGAAGGAAGCCAACAAGAAAAAGGAAGAAAAGATCAAGGAATTGCAGGAGTTCATCTCCCGTTTCTCCGCCAACGCTTCCAAGTCCAAACAGGCGACCTCCCGTAAAAAAGCGCTGGAAAAGATTCAGTTGGACGAGATCAAGCCATCCAGCCGAAAATATCCTTATATCGACTTCCGGCCGGAACGTGAGATTGGAAACGAAGTCCTGTCCGTAGAGGGTATCAGCAAGACCATCGACGGCGTTAAGGTCTTAGACAACATCTCTTTCATTGTGGGACACGACGACAAGATCGCCTTCGTAGGCGGAAACGAATTAGCCAAGACCGTTTTATTCAAGATCCTAACCGGAGAGATGGAACCGGACGAGGGAACCTACAAATGGGGCGTTACCACCTCCCAGTCTTATTTTCCGAAGGATAACACGGAAATCTTTGACACAGATCTGACCATCGTGGACTGGCTGACCCAGTTCTCCGAGATCAAGGACGCAACCTATGTCCGGGGATTCCTTGGAAGAATGCTCTTTGCCGGAGACGACGGCATGAAGAAGATGAAGGTTCTCTCAGGAGGAGAAAAGGTCCGCGTCCTGCTCTCCCGCATGATGATCGAGGCCTCCAACGTTCTGATCCTGGATGAGCCGACAGACCATCTGGATATGGAATCCATCACGGCATTGAACAACGGTCTGATAAAATTCCAGGGAGTTCTGCTCTTTGCCTCCAGGGATCACCAGATCGTCCAGACCACGGCAAACCGTATTATGGAGATCCTGCCAAACGGAACCATGATCGATAAGATCACCACCTACGACGAATACCTCGAAAGCGACGAGATGGCGAGAAAACGTCAGGTCTACTCCATGTCTGCGGACGATGAAAATGATAACTAGGTAGTATACTCAAAAAGGACATCCCAATCTCAGGGATGTCCTTTTTCAGTTTGCGCGCCATGGGCGCGCTCTAACGGGTGAAAGTCCCGAACATGC
>CAUAFT010000030.1 GCA_958428365.1 uncultured Lachnospiraceae bacterium
CTCTTTCTCAATGAAAAGACGTTCCCCGTAGCTGTGGCTCCAGCCTTTTCCAAAACCGCTGCTTCTTCTGTCTATGCTGTTGTAATGGCGCTGAAATTCAAGAGCCGGAACGCCCTCGACCCTAAGATCTTTCTTCTGATAGATGAAATTTCCGGTATTCAGGTTTACGGGGTCTTTGCTGTAGTTGTTGGCTTCCTGGTCTCCTCCTTTTAACGATGCCAGAGCCTCGTCCATCTGTCGATCGATCTCCAGGTCTGAACGTCTCCAGTCTGATTTGCAGGCGTCCAGGGCTTTTTCAAAGTCCTTATAGCTCCCCGTATCGCTTCCCTTTGGTATGAGTTCCTCCAGGTTTTGGATACGTTTGGTCATCTTTGCTACTTTTGCAGCTGCTGTCTTTGTATTTGTGGCAATTTTTCTATCCTGGCCTGGTATATCCGTATGCTGCTTTTTTAATCCTGTTTTTAGTTTTTCCTGATAACCGGCATAACCATTCCCGTTAAATGTTCCCTTAAGACTGGCCGCCATGCTAAGAAGTCCCTGATTGCGCAGGTCTGCGCTGATACTGCCCACGGTGGTATGTAATTTGTCACTCTCGGTCTTCAGTGAAGCAAGAACCTGATCTGCTTCCTTCAGGAGGGTCTCTGTATATTTTGCCAGCTTTTTTATCTCCCCCGCATCAAAAACTCTGTTTTTTGCGATTCCCATTATCTGTATTCTCCTTGAAAATTACAAGTTTTTTTACAAAAAAAATTCATATACGAATTTTCTTTTCCTCTTTTTTCTGTATATGAAAGCTATGAACAGTACTCCAATCATAACCCCAATACTGTCTATTATTACATCCGTCAACTGCCCGCTTCTGCCTTCTACGAATAACTGATGAAATTCATCACTTGCGGCATATAAGGTTCCCAGAAGCCAGGAACACGATGACATCTTTTTGAAAGAATGTTTGTTAAAATCCCAACTGCATAGAATGAGAATGCCCAATATCGCATATTCTGTCATATGAGCGCCTTTTCTGACTGGATATTCAATTCTTTCGGCGAAGGCTGTCTGTTCTTCATTGCTCCACTCTTCAAAATCTGTGATGAAGAGCTGTCCGATTTTTTTTCCGACAAAAAGGCTGTCTTGGGTAGATACATCTGCTGTTTTTGCTGAGAAGGAGAAAATCACTGTCATCCATAAAACAGTCAATATTCGTATGAGATATTTTTTCATAATTATTCAACTTCTTTCTTTCAAATTTGATACCAAGTGTTTTTAACCGTAATGTTTTCTCCTCCCTGCCAGATTACATCTGTCAGTTTATTTTACAGCAGATAACAAAACATAAAATATTTTAAAAAGTATACTCTAATTCGTATCCTGCCTTATCGCTGTTTAAATCATTAAAATACCAAAAATACCATGTTTCTCCAAAAGCTTCATATTCTATGATGCCATCGGGATTCTGTCCCTCCACCTGAAAATTTTCCATCTTCTGCGATTTTTCCAGACTGCTTTCGTTCGTATTGCCCCAAACAAATCTTGTATTTTCAGTTTCTATATTAATTCCCTGCCTATAATCACTGATAGATAATTGACTTTCTATTGCATCAAATGCTGTTTCTTTTTGTGAATCATTTTTTTGAATTAAAAACGGATAGGATTCAACATAAGCATATTCTTTGTTCCCATCTTTCTCTTTGACTTTAAATTTCGCAAAAGTATTACATATTTCTTCTTTTCCATTATAAGACTGATAATAAATTGATATGTAGTTCTCATTTTCAAATCTCATAATGACATAATCCATCGTCTTTTGGTAAGTTTCATATTCGTCATAATAAATTTCTGCATTTGATAATGCCTCTTCAGGACTTGTGTAATAGTCACAGTCAGCTATTTCACTGTCATCAATCTCATTGATATAAGTAGGGTATCTACCAGAGAATTCCTCCTCCACCTCTACCTCTTTGTATTTATAGTTGGTTTCCAAGATAACGTAAGCCACAGCCCATATTATAAATGGAATCGTACCCAGGACGCATAAAATATTTTCTATAATCTTTTTTGCCTTTTTCTTCTTCATCTTTTTACTCCGTGTCCTCGTCACTAAACGTATATTCCAGTTCTCCTCCGTCTTCGCTCTTTAAATCTTTGTAATACCAGAAGTACCATATTTCTCCATGCTCCTCATATTCTATAATCCCATCCGGTTTTCGCCCTTCTATTCTGAATTTTTCAATGCTTTCCCCATTTTCAAATTTATTTGCTTGTAACCATCCCCAGACAAACTGTGTATTTTCTGGTTCAATGTTCAGACTTTGCCTGAGAGGCATTACGTGTAATTGACTTCTCATAAGTTCATCTTGCGTAACCTCAAAACGATAACCATCTCGATTTATGACTGCCTCATCCACTGTAGACTCTAAATGATAATACTTCTCTTTTCCATCAATTTCTTTAATCTTAAACTTAGCAAATGAATTACACAATTCATCTTCATTTTTATAAGATTGAAAATATATGGAACAATATTTCTCATTTTTAAAAACTGCAATAACATGGTCCATCTTCTTTTGGTAATCTTCATCATCCTCCTTCGCAACTTCTGTATATTTCAATGCTTCTTCTACTGTAGAATAATATTTTTCATCCGGTATCTCATCTTCATTAATATTAGAAAATGGTACCTGCCCTGAAAATTCGACTGTCGTTTCCTGGGAACTATCCGCACTTTCCCCACTTTTTAAATCATTTACTAATATACTGATCATGTAAATAAGAATGAATAAAACAATAATTCCTATCACACACAATATTTTCTTTATGAATTTAAAAATATCTCCCATACTGCCTCCTTATGAATTTAATGGGCAAGACGAATCAGACACTGATGCAAATTTAGTTAACTCAGGAAATGCTTTTAATATATAATCATATGCATACGGTGCCTCTTTCTTTAGGTATGCCAAAATCATTATAATTAAACCATCATCCAAAGCACCTGCTATTGAACCATTATCCACTACTAATGCCACAATTACTCCTAATCCTACCACTGCATCAAACATTTGTCTCCATTCATCCCAATTATGATTTTGCTCTTCCATTGTATATGACCAACGAATAGATGCATAATCTTCAATCTGTGTACCATCTGGTAAATCAAATGGGATATTCTCATAACTTCCTGATGCTGTTGCAAAAACGCCAGTCCCTTCACCATTGGCAAAAACACCACCTCTTATGGTATATTTACCGTTATTGCCCACTTCCTGATTTACACTATTTGTTATGGAAATTTTCCAGGTAGAGGGATTTTTCCCAGTTCCACTAAGTGAAATTTTAACTACACCTTTACTGCTTATATTTACAGTCCAACTCTCCCAATCTCCTTTTTTACTTTTGGTGTTAACAATAAAATTTCCTCCCTCATGCTCAACGACTGTATATTTTCCTCCTGAAAAGTCTCTTCTATCTAAAATCCTATCAGTTCCTACAAATTTCGTGTAAATATTATCCTTGAGCTTTCGTATAATATTGCTAATTTTTTTGTTTATATCTTTCCATTCCGGCCACATCCCATCCCGATCCACAAACATCAATGGACTATTGAAACAATACGTGTAACGGTTCTGGCTCATCGGCACCTCAACTACTCCCAGAATAAGATCTTCGGCCGCAAAACGCCCAATCTCCGGAAAATACTCCCTCGCTTTTGCATGGACACTTCCCGCTATTCGGTCTGTCTGATATCCGGTAAAACCAAATGGCTGTAAAATTCCTGTGTTCCCATACAAATCCATTCCAAATTCATCAAAAGCATAGCTCTCTAAAAGTGTGCCTTTTCCATCAAAAAGACCCAGAGGACTTCCAAGCTCATCCGTAAGATATCCTTTTTCCTCCTTGCCCGTTTTTGAAAGGACAATTCCATGGTCCCAGATAAAATTTTCCGTTCTCCCTTCTTTTTGAATCTCAAGAAGGTTTTTGTCTTCCCCCGCATAATCCAGAATATACTGCTCTAGAATTCCATCCTGAGTCCTGCCGATTCTATTACCAAGACCGTCATATTGATAAATCGCCTGTGCTTTCTGATAACGACTGGCTTTTTCCATTCGGTTCGTTGCTCCGTACTGATAACTGAATTTCGGGATTCCGTTTTCCAGGATTTCTATCAGGTTTCCCCTTCCATCATATTGATAAGATGTCTCCTGACCGTTCCGGCTTTCCAGAAGAAGTTGTCCAGTCTCACTGTAGGTATAGTGAGTTTCTACTCTTCCCTTCGTTCCAATTTCCTCTTTCCAAATACGGTTTCCAACTTGGTCATAGGCATAGCTCCGACATGGACTTCCATTTTTCTGTACCTGTGTGAGACGTCCCAGAGAATCATATCCATAAATGTAGTCTCCATTTTCTTCGTTGCAATCCTTTGTCTGTCTCACCATCCCGACTACCCGTCCTGTTTTGTCATAGCTGTAACGGTAACAATCCAATATTCCTTCTTTGTTTCTGCTCTGCAGCATTTCCAGTTCTCCATTGGATGTATAGGCATAACGAAATAGCACGTCTCCCGGCAGTATTTTTTCTACCAGGCGGCCTGCTTCATCATACTCATATTTTACCGTACTCTCCCCCTGCATCAGCTTCTTTAACCGTAACGCTTCATCGTATTCATATGTAATTCTATTTCCATCCGGATACACGATGCTGTTTCGTTCCCCGGAAGGTCCATATCCATAGGAAAGAACCTTCCCGTTTGGATTTGTAACTTTTATGGCACGTCCTAATGCATCATTCTCTATCTCCGTTACCCCGTTCCAGTCCTGCATCTGGATGAGGTTTCCGCAAGGGTCGTACCGGTACAAGGCTTCTTTTCCATCTCCATACCGGACCCCGCTGAATCTTCCCCTGCTGTCATAGGCATAGCTTGTCTCGTAGCCGTCACGGTCTTTTTTCCAGATAAGATGTCCAAGGCTGTCATAGGCATAGTGGTTCTTTGCCCCAAGGGCATCTCTTTCTATGAGGATGTTTCCCACAGCGTCTCTTTCATATGCGGCCTGGAGGGTCTCTCCCCTCCTAACGGTCAGAAGACGGTTCCTACTATCGTAAGTATAGGAGGTCTGGTTTCCCTGCGCGTCCAGGACCCCGGTCAGGTTTCCATTCGCATCGTATTGATAACTGGTAAGGTTTCCTAAAGCATCTGTCACTGCGGTCAGATTTCCAGCAGCATCATACTGATAGCTCTCTTTTTCTCCCCGGCTGCCCTCCATTTCGGTTA
>CAUAFT010000031.1 GCA_958428365.1 uncultured Lachnospiraceae bacterium
CGGTATCCGACAAAGATATCTTCTCCATAGAGAACAGTCCTGCCGTCTCCGGGGAAATTCAGGTAACTCGGATTGTCTTCCAAACGATATGGGAAAGTCTCCGCCAGACGTCCCCCCGGGTTCGCCTCCCCGAATAACAGCCGGTCGCTGGCCTCCCCGATGCCTTCTCCTCCCAGATACATCTCCAGAATGGCATTTACAGACTCAGCCCACGGAGTTTCTACGGGACTTCCGTTATGTAGGACCACCACCACATTCTTCTGTATCTCAGCCACAACCTCTATAAGACGATTCTGACACTTTGGCAGTTCCATGGATGTTCTGTCATATCCTTCCGATTCAAAGCTGTCCGGCAGTCCGGCAAAGATTACAACTGCATCTGCTCCCGCAGCCGCTTCACACGCCTGTTTCAGTTCTTCTTCTGTCATTTCGTCACGCTCTGACGAGAAGCCCTTCACATACTCCACTGCCCTGCCTTTTCTCACCGCAGTTTCCAGAGCTGACACTACGCTGTCCGTATTGATGTGGCTCGATCCCCCGCCCTGGTAGCGCGGTTTCTTTGCAAATTCCCCGATATAGACTATTTTCTGTTCTTTTCTCAGCGGCAGCGCCCCCTTATTTTCCAGAAGTACGGCACACTCTGTTTCGATATCTGCCGCTGCCTTGTGATCCTTTTCCCTATCAAATACAGTCTCTGCTTTCCGGTTATCTGCGTAGGAGAAGACTACTTTCAGTATGCGCTCTACCGTTCTGTCAAGAATCTCCTCCTCCAGCTCTCCATTCTCCACTGCCCGGATAATCTTTCTTGTATTATATCCCTCTGATCCCGGCATCTCCAGATCAAGACCGGCTTTCAGCCCTTTCACCCGGTCATTTACAGCTCCCCAGTCACTGACCACATATCCTTCAAATCCCCACTCATCTCGCAGGATATCTGTCAGAAGCTTCTTATTCTCTGAAGAAAATACTCCGTTGATCTTATTGTAGCTGCACATCACAGTCTTTGGCTGCGCTTTCTTCACCGCCTCCTCAAAAGCCGGCAGATAAATTTCCCGGAAAGCCCGTTCCGATACTTCCGACGATATCTGCATACGGTCTGTTTCCTGATTATTCACGGCGAAATGTTTCATACTGGTTCCGATGCCTTTCGACTGTACGCCCCGGATATATGCTGACGCCATCTTACCTGTCAGATAAGGATCTTCGGACATATATTCAAAATTCCTTCCGCAGAGAGGACTTCGTTTGATATTAACCGCAGGACCGAGGAGCATGCTCACGTTCTCAGCCTGACACTCATCACCAAGGATCTGTCCCATACGTTCCATCAGTTCCACGTCAAAACTGGATGCCGTGGCGCAGGCTGCCGGGAAGCATACTGCATTCACACTTTTATTCAGGCCGAGATGATCCGCCGCTCCTTCCTGTTTGCGCAGACCATGCGGGCCGTCTGTCATCATAGCGGACGGAATCCCTAATCTTTCGATTCCCATTGTGTTCCAGAAATCCGCGCCCGAACAAAGTCCTGCTTTTTCCTCCAGCGTCATCTCTCTGATTAATTCTTTCAAGTTTCTACTCATTATGAAATCCTCCTTAAATAAATCTTACCCTCTGTTATCTGTGGGCTTCCCAGAAGGATACCGCTTCCTGAAGCCAGTTTTTCACTTTTGTTTCATATCCAATGCCAAATCCATGTCCCAGACCGTCAATGATTTTAACTGACACATTTTCTTTGCCCAGTACCTTCTCTAATTCCGGCAGTTTATCTTCCACATTTGCAAAACCGAACTCATCACCCCGCCCTACGATAGAAAATACCGCCAGTCCTTTGTCCTCCGGCAAAGCTTTGATATTCCAGTCCAGACCATACATAGGGAAGATCACCTTCGGTCTTGGCAGATGATTCTTGTGGCAGCAGTCCTCATAATTTGCAAATGAATACGCCGTGGTCATAAGTCCTCCTGCTGAAAAACCAAAGATGGCATAATCATCCATGTTTACATAAAACTGTTTTTGATGCTCCGTCAGATATCGGATCACTTGTGTCAGTTCCCTCGCGGCAGCCTGTCCCTGCTTCACCTGTTCTGTCTCACCCAGCTGCCTGCCGACCGGATAACTTATGACGAAAACAGAATATCCCATTTTATGCAGCTTCATCGCCGCAGGATACCCCTCGCAATCAGTTACATTACTGATAAATCCGCCTCCCGGAACTACAATGGCAAGTGGTTTTCCCTGTTGTCCCTGATAAAACATTCCCGTCAGATGTGACCTGTACGGATGACTATTCACTGCTTCCGCAGGATACAGATCCGGCACCAGCCTTGCCTGACCTTTCTCAACAAGTCCGGTTAGATAATGGAAAGATTCCAAGGCTGCATCCAATTGTTCCTCACGACCCTGCGCCTTTAAAAAATCCTTATACTTTACAGGCGCAATAGCTTTCAGCACGTTGTCCTCCACATTGAAAAACATATGTTTAAAACCGCCGAATACCGGATGCTGCATGAAAAATCCAACTTTGTCCTCCCCCGTTCCTGGACGGAAATGTCCGTTTTCATCGTAATAGCTGCTTTCCTTTATTTTTGGAAATCCGCAGATGCCAAGAAGTGCCGGCAAAAACATGGCACTTTTTTTGTAGACATATAATGTCGCACCGATTACAAATAATAAAACAATCACCACTACTGCAAAAAATATCTTCATCCTAACCTATGCCTCCTTTTCTTACTGATATCTTACTTTATACAGACTAAAATTACATCAACGAAACATAAGTGATTTACCGACCAAACTTAATAAATATCCGAGATTACTCTGTACACCTTTGCCCCCAATATGGTATATTTTAGACAGGTTAAATAAACTGCTGATGACCATAATCACAGTTCATTCATATCTCGAAAAGGAGAGAATATATATGATGACATTATCTACATTGAATCAATTTCTGAAGCAGCACACTCCCGAAGAAACCCATCGTCTGAACGGTGTAAAGAAAGATTATTCACAATTTCCTGTTGCCAGCGGTAAGTTTGATACACCCTGTTACCGTTTTGATACGAACCTTGAAGATCTGCGTTCTTTATTTCTTTCAAAGAAAGTTCTTCCGAGTTATTACAACTTCGCTGTTGTAAAACAGGATCGTTTTGAAAACGTACCTCTGCATATCCATGAGTGGCTGGAGTTGAGTTATATTTATTCTGGTTCCTGCACAATGACGATAAATAAGACTACATTCAGGCTAAAAGCCGGGCAGATGGTTCTGATCAGCCAGAATGCCCCTCATTCTGTCAAAAGATGTTCAGAAAATGATATTATCATCAATTTTCTGCTGACGCGCGAATATCTGAACGGTACTTTTTTTGAACGCCTGTCTCAGGATAATTACCTTACACACTTTTTCATTGAGGCTCTGAACACCACGATGCAGGAAAGCAGGTATATTGTCTTTTCCCCGGAACAAAAACAAAACCGGCTGGCAGATCTTGCCAACCAGTTTCTCTGTGAATTTTATTCTCCGTCCGTAACATCCGGACCTTTTTTAGACAGTCTTTTTACGCTGATTACCTGCGAGATGATTAATCTTTTCCAGCACGATATGGTTCTGGATCACGCCTCTGTGGATCAGATTTATACCATACTCCGATATATCGAAACAAACTTTGCGGACTGTACCCTTTCTTCTACAGCTGAGTTTTTTAATATGCACCCAAACTATCTCTCTTCCTACATACGCCAGCATACCGGAACCACTTACAAAGAGCTGGTCCAGACACAGCGGCTTTCTCAGGCGACAAAACTGTTAAGGAGCACCGCACTTTCCACAAATGATATCAGCCTTGCCGTCGGATATCAGAATACCAGCTTTTTCTTTCAGCTATTCCGCAAGAAATACGGATGTACGCCTATGGAATATCGAAACATGCTTCATGCTTCTGATACGCCAAATATGTGATATGTGGCATAATTGGCACCTCCGATGGTTCAATTGTACCATAATAGGAATATGTATTAAAATAGTTTGTTATCTAAAATGGATTATACTAGTATACCATAAACATACTATTTTTAGGAAGAAATGTCCTATTTCATCCGTAAATAGATTGCAACTTTTTAAATCAGTTAAATTTGACCCTATTAAACCAATCATAAGCCCTATTTTATAGCAGTTTGGAGTCTTGATTGGTTAAATAATCGGTTTAAGCAGAGTAAATCAAACCAATCTTAAACCGATTAATCTTTTAATATATCTTATCAACCTCATCTTCATACACTGATTCAGTATGAGTATCAAATAGCACCCATTCCACCAGGTCAAAACAATCCGGATTATCCTGCAAGAACC
>CAUAFT010000032.1 GCA_958428365.1 uncultured Lachnospiraceae bacterium
TATTCTTCCATCTTAGGCGTCCACCATTCCAGATATCCTGCCTGCGTCGGATGAACCGGATCTGCCATATAAACTTCATATTCTTTTTCAGAAACGTCATTCATCTCCTCGTCATTCCAAAGGTCGATCACGCCTATTCCATATTTATCCTGAAGCTCAAATAATACATCTACCATCTGCTGATACTGTTTACTGTCATATTTTGTTCCAGTATAAAAGATCACGGGACAATTCCATGTCTGCTTTGCATATACAATGATATATTCCATTGCTCCTGTTATCGTCTGTGTATCAAAATCTTCCAAATTTTCTGAACGGCTGAGTTCTCCTATCGGCATTTCCTTCGACGCGTCATTCGTGGAAAGCTGGCAGACAAATGCATCGAATTTCTCATCTGTACCGATATTATTTTTCATCCTCTGGATATAAGACGTCTTTCCGTTATCCACTAAAGTAGTACCACTTACGGCCTCTTTTACATACTCACAGCCATTTCTATAAGAGATATAATCTACAAAGGAAACATCCATTGAGTACAGCCCTAAAGTTACAGACGATCCAAGATAGCAAATACGCTTTCCTTCAAGCGGACTGTTTTCTAAGGGTTCTACATTTTCCAGACTATATTTTTCTGCGTTTCCTGGCATTTTTTTCAGTTTGTTCTTCCAAACAAAATCAAACGGTCCACCACCGCCTGCCGCCCCTACTAAATATGCCAGACCTATACCCACAGCCAGAATCAAAATTAAAACGACACTTAAGGTAATCTTCAATATTTTCTTTTTCATAATCCTAAACTCCTCGTATTATTTTCAACTTTCGTATTAAGAAAAACTGACCGTCTGCTTTTGCCGGTCAGTTCTCACAAATACTGTCATTTTATTTCCTTTGATACTTTTATTCAAACTGATATATTCCGCTCCCCACCTCATACAATCTGCCATCCGGCAGTTTTACAGTGGCAGTTGTGTTACAGGGAATCTCCACTTTCAATTTAAATTTCCCCTCTTCCATACTCCACTCTGCCCCTACTTTACCGTACTCACTCATATAGGTACGTTTTGCACTTGTAAACGCATTATTCGGCTCCGGCGCAATCACAATCTTCTTAAATCCGGAAGCAGCCATATCAATGCCGCTTATCTTCCGGAACATCCAGTCGTCCACGCATCCAAAGGCATAATGGTTCAGGCTTGTCATAACCGGAGACCCGTCCTCCTTGTAAGAAATGTAATTTTCCCAGATTGTTGTCGCTCCCTGCTTCACCTCATAAAGCCATGACGGGCACTTTGTCTGGAGCAGGATTTTATATGCCTTGTCCATCCTGCCGATCTTACAGAGTGCATCCAGCAGATACGGTGTCGTCAGGAATCCTGTATCCAGACAATCCCCGTTTTCTTCTATCTTGCGGATCAAATGTCCGGCGATACTTTTTTTCTTCCTTTCAGGAGCAAGATCAAATGCGATTGCCAGCACATAACTGCCCATAAAATCAAGAGGCATCTTCCCATCATCATCGATCAGTCCTTTTTGAATGGCAGATTTCATTCTGGACGCAATGTCATCATAGTATAATTCGTCTGATGTATGCCCGAGGAGTGCTGCTGTATCTGCCATGATCCGACAGGAATTCCATCCAAAGATTGGCGCGCAGTATACAGAAGTATTGATAGGTTTTGCAGCGCTTTGGTCTGCTCCGTCTACTGTCTGGCTCGGTATGAGCCACTCCCCGTACTGATGTCCTGTATTCCACAGATACTGGTCAATTTCTTTTGGATGTTTCATCTTGCCTCTACGCTTCTTTGCAGTGTTGATGATATAGTCGCACCACTTTTTCATTGTGTCATACTGCTCTCTCAGTATCCTGATATTTCCTGTAAGCTGATACATGCTCCACGGTACGATACAAGCGGCATCTCCCCATCCCGCTTCTCCCACCGGTTCAAAATTGCGGTATACGATCCGATTCAGTTTCTCCAGTAATTCATAGATTCCGGTAAGGGGGATCACATTGGGAATCGCTCCGTTTTTCTGCTGGCTGCAGGTCATATTACGCAGCCATCTTGTCAGAAACGGGGTTACATTTTCGTTGAGCATGGCTGTTCTTGCATAAATCTGGATATCTCCGGTCCATCCGCCTTTTTCTCTCTGCGGACAGTCCGTGGGGATTGAGAACAGATTCGACCGCTGAGACCATCTTGTATTTTCGTAAAGCCGGTTTATATCTTCGTTGGACGTCTCAAAAGTTCCCAGATCCTCATTGTCAGAAGACAGGACAATCGCTGTGAAATCCTCCGGACTCACCGGCTGATTGCATGTCACTCTCACATAGCGGAAACCGTGATATGTAAAATGCGGTATATATTCTGTAAATTTCCCGTTTGAAATATAAATATCGCTTTGTTTGTGTCCTGTTTTCTCTGACATGAAAATATTATTGAAATAGTTTCCATATTGATCCAGAGTTTCAAAATGATCTAATACCATTTTTGTTCCGGCAGGCAGTTTCGCTTTTACGCGCAGAACCCCCGCCAGATTCTGCCCGAAGTCAATGATCGTCTCGTCTTTCGGGCTGACTGTCATTCCGACTGCCGGTACTTCCTTTACCGGGCGCACCGGTTCCCCGTACTGAGCTACCAGGTTCGCGTAAGATTTTCCGCATGGGATACCTGCTTTCCAGCTGCTGTCATCGAATCCGCAGCAGTTCCAGTTTTCCTGTTCCATCCGTGCGTCATAGAGTTCGCCTGCAAACAAATCGGAAGACCGGACCGGACTTTCCGAAACCTTCACAGCATCATCGGACAGAACAATTTCACTCGTTCCGTCTTCATAATCAATCTTTATCTGAAATAACACAGAATGTTCGGCTTTAAACTTCCTGCTTCTCGGTTTAAAGTTCGCACTGTCATACCAGCCGTCCCCCACTAACATTCCTATGACATTTCTTCCCTCTCTCAAGAATGGAGTCACATCATAAGTCTGGTAACACAGATATTTAGAATAGACGGTAAATTCCGGAGCAAACTCTCTGTCGTCCGGACGTATTCCGTTCACGCTGAGCTGATATGCTCCGTGGCATGTGGCATAGACGCGTGCCCGTTTTA
>CAUAFT010000033.1 GCA_958428365.1 uncultured Lachnospiraceae bacterium
CATTTGATGTGCTGGCATAGAAACTGATATGAGTATGCCGGGATGTATTGACATGCAGAATGTATTTTTATTTCTTTCGGTGGGACTGGTTGCGATTAACCTTATCCTTATGGAGTTCATGCAGAATACCATTGAAAAAGAAGAGAGAATAAAAATTGCGGTACTTACGGAACAAAATCAGAAAAATCGTATTGCAGATTATCAGGACCGGGAAGAAATCTATGAGCGTCAGCGAAGAAAAATGCACGATTATAAAAATCAGCTTTCCACGATCCAGACATTGATAAAGAATGGACACACAGATGAGGCACTTTCCTTTACGCAGAAGCTGACAGAGAGCATAGCTGTCGAGATGTCGGCAATCAACACAAATCATCCGGTGGTCAATGCTGTTTTAAACCAGAAGTACCGCAGCATGCAGGAGAAACACATAGCGGTTATCCTGAAAGTAGGGGATTTGCAGGAGATCTGTCTGGAAGAGGAAGAGATTGTGATCCTGCTCTCCAATTTACTGGATAATGCAATCCGGGAGAGTGAAAAGGTACTGAAAAATACCGGAAAAGCGGTCATTCATCTGAAATTAGAGTGCGAAGATCATAAACTGATATTTGCGGTAAGAAATCCGGTAACAGAAAAAGTAGAAATTCAAAACGACGCGATAAAAAGCAAAAGAGGGGAACATCACGGCATTGGGCTGTTAAATGTAAAAGCAGTTGTGGATAAATATGGCGGTGATATGGTGCTTTCCTGCGATGAAAATGAATTTAAGGCAGTGGTCATCTTGTAAAGAGATGGTCTTTGTGTGCGTAATATGGTCGTTTGATGATATGGGACTAGGAGAACAGGTTATTTTATCCGATAAAAAAATAGAGGAAATAAGTATGTTATGAGAATTTTAAAGAATGAATATGATAAATGGATAAGTATATATAGAGGTTAAAATATATGCAGAGAAGGTAGAAAATATGAGGTGAATTCATGGGAATTTCGATTTCAAATGCAACGAGTTCTGCCATTACAAAATATAGTGTATCGCTGAGAAGTGGAGAACCTGATTGGTCTATGATTCCAAGTGCAGGGAAAAGCAATAAGTCACAGGCAGAGTTTGTCTCTGAGATTAAGGAACTGGCTCAGAGAGCTGCCAACACTACGAGTAAAACGGAATTAGAATCTATTCACAGGCAGAGAACAAGGTTATGTGCAGAATACATATCCGATGTATCCCCTGACAGAAAGGCATTATATCAGCAGGCTAAAAATGCGGTAAAAAGTCAAAATGGTAATCCGAAATGCAAAGGAATCGGAGAATTATCATTGCTCGATTTTCTGGAGAGGGCAGAGGGGAAAAATAACAACCTTGCGCAAAAGAAGTTTGCTCTGGCGGGAGGAGGCACACTGGAATGTCCGATTCTGACAGGCGAAGGATATGGTGCCGACATTTCTTATCAAGGAACAAAAGTGTTGACCTATCTGGGAGATAGTTATGGATGGGGATGCGAAAGAACTCCGGCTGAGCGGGAAAAGGAAAGAGAATTTTACGGAATTTACTTCAATGAATACCATACGCAAAAGAATGCCCAAAGCTCAGAATTGAAAGAACTGCCGAACTATTTGGAAGAGAAAACGTCTTTTGATAGGAAAGCGTAAGGATATAGGTAAGATAACAGGTTTAATATGGGAGGATGTTTTATGTCAAAAATAACGGATTATGCTTTTTTGTTTCAAAAATCATTTGGGACATCAGGAGTAAATGCAATAGGCAGTTTTCAGTTGTCCCAGTTGAACAGCAGTTCTGTTCAGTCCAAGTTAAAAGCTGCCGGGATTAACACAAACAGCAAACAATATAAAGCCGCAGTAAAACAAATGATGTCTGCTGGAAATGGTGCAATGTATGGCAATATTCAGGGAATAAAAAATCTGATGAGTCATTATGACAAGGATGGAGATTATATCAACCCTGTAAATGGACTGGCAGGACTTTTAGTGACAGATGAAAATGAAAGTTCGAGAAAAAGGATCATATCAATTCCGGATAGTAGCAAAGAAGAAATGTATGAACTGACAAAAAAAGAGTTCCTGCGTGAAAACGGTGTCCACAATGGAGATACAACAAAACGCACAGACGTATATAACAATTTATATCGTAAAATGTCCAAAAAGGACAGGCTGGCTGCCAGATACACTCTTGAAAAACATGAGAGAATTTACAGACAGGCATTTTATGATGCCGCAAAAAAGGCTGATCCTAACTGGGAAATTGGTAAGCCAATCAAAGATGGCGCATTAGATAGTGTTACAAGAGAAACAGCAGAGTCTGGGAAATCACCTGCACAGGCAACGCTTGATACGAAAATCTGACAAATAGTACATATGGAAAATTGTACGCAAGGAGAATGAAAAGAAGGTAATAACCCGCACAGTAGAGATGCATGCGCAGCTGGTGGGATATGATTTTAAGAAAAAAGGTTTACCCACTGATAACAACATAGCAGTAGAAAACAGTAAAGTTTCCAATGATTATTTCTGGAAAACCAATAAAT